>CAWEAR010000034.1:0-509022 GCA_963806835.1 uncultured delta proteobacterium | reverse complement strand
GATACTTCGATCTTCAAACACAAGAAGCGATTCGTTTTAGCTTCCAATTGTGGGATTTAAAGGCGACACGCAAAATTGCTGCTCTTTGTCTTTTGGGCAGTTTTAGCTTCCAATTGTGGGATTTAAAGCTGATTTCAGAAATACAGGCTTTCTGATGCCCGACCGTTTTAGCTTCCAATTGTGGGATTTAAAGATATAATTCTGCCAAATCGCCATCACCTGTTGTAAGTTTTAGCTTCCAATTGTGGGATTTAAAGGTTTTTACACCCACTGAATGCAAAGCAAAAGTTGCGTTTTAGCTTCCAATTGTGGGATTTAAAGTACTAGAACATAACTAAACAGCAGCCTTGATAACTCGTTTTAGCTTCCAATTGTGGGATTTAAAGTAAAGGCTCTGGTCATCATCACCGTAAAACGCTACGTTTTAGCTTCCAATTGTGGGATTTAAAGAATAAAGAATACCGGCGGGGTTATCATAGGAGCGGGTTTTAGCTTCCAATTGTGGGATTTAAAGTGCGATTGCATTGTCAGTTGAAACGGCTGCTCCGGTGTTTTAGCTTCCAATTGTGGGATTTAAAGCTCTTTTAGTGTTTCTTTGCAATTCTCTGATATAAGGTTTTAGCTTCCAATTGTGGGATTTAAAGAAAAGCTGTGAGCCTTTGACGCTGAGGCGTGTAGCCAAGTTTTAGCTTCCAATTGTGGGATTTAAAGAGTGTAGAAAAACTTTGTTGTTTCCTTATCCCATTTAGTTTTAGCTTCCAATTGTGGGATTTAAAGTTTTGAGGTTTTAGGGCATCCTGTAACCAGTTTTCGTTTTAGCTTCCAATTGTGGGATTTAAAGTTAATGATGACTTGGCATGGCAAGTGCAGAGGGAAGTTTTAGCTTCCAATTGTGGGATTTAAAGCGCACGGCAAGGAGACTAAACAGGTATCACAGTCCGTTTTAGCTTCCAATTGTGGGATTTAAAGATCCCTGATTTACATAGATTTAGAGCAGGATCGGCTGTTTTAGCTTCCAATTGTGGGATTTAAAGACGACACAGGGAAAAAATCCCTACCGTTCCCGGTAGTTTTAGCTTCCAATTGTGGGATTTAAAGGTCTGAATAATGCTGTTTTGATTCCAGAAATTCATGGTTTTAGCTTCCAATTGTGGGATTTAAAGGAGAAAGCTCATTGGTTGTCCAATTTTATATCAGAAATGTTTTAGCTTCCAATTGTGGGATTTAAAGTGATTTTGCGTCTGAATACTGTGTGTGTAGAACAGGCAGTTTTAGCTTCCAATTGTGGGATTTAAAGTTTTTCTATATGATCATAAAAATTCTCCAAAAAAACGTTTTAGCTTCCAATTGTGGGATTTAAAGAAAACATTAATCACAACAAATTACGCTGTACGGGGGTTTTAGCTTCCAATTGTGGGATTTAAAGAGTGTTTAAAGACGGGCTAAATGGCGCTGTTATATTTGTTTTAGCTTCCAATTGTGGGATTTAAAGGGATACAAAGCGGCGATATTATAAAAGTAACAACAACGTTTTAGCTTCCAATTGTGGGATTTAAAGGTGATGATAAAGCATCTGATTCATCTATATAACCGGTTTTAGCTTCCAATTGTGGGATTTAAAGCTGTCGTTGCTGAATTTTGTCAGTGTGTTTTGGAGCGTTTTAGCTTCCAATTGTGGGATTTAAAGGCGGAAATGGATTTTGGAGCTTCCCGGACAGCAAAGTTTTAGCTTCCAATTGTGGGATTTAAAGATTACAACTGGCTGATATTACCGGCTGCGCAGTTATGTTTTAGCTTCCAATTGTGGGATTTAAAGTTGCACAAGTTGGCGCATGAATGAAATCGCGGGTTTGTTTTAGCTTCCAATTGTGGGATTTAAAGATTCCTGCTTTGCCGAAAATCACAATTTTGGCTTTCCGTTTTAGCTTCCAATTGTGGGATTTAAAGGGCTATATCATTGATTTCATAGCCATGCTCCTGCATAGTTTTAGCTTCCAATTGTGGGATTTAAAGTGGCAGTATGGGTATGATGGAATTGATGATTGGTGGGTTTTAGCTTCCAATTGTGGGATTTAAAGTGAAACAAATCAAGAAGATTTTCATTCTTGATTTTTGTTTTAGCTTCCAATTGTGGGATTTAAAGATCATGGGCTGACTCGCAGCTCGAAATGATGGAATGTTTTAGCTTCCAATTGTGGGATTTAAAGTGAGAACCGTAACTTTAAAAATGGCGGCAATAATGAAGTTTTAGCTTCCAATTGTGGGATTTAAAGACATGATTCGCTGTTTTACTGCTGACCCCGCCGTAGTTTTAGCTTCCAATTGTGGGATTTAAAGAAAACATCATCCGCCTCCTCAACAGCAACAGGTTCAGAGTTTTAGCTTCCAATTGTGGGATTTAAAGTTCAAATATATCAGATAACTTACTATCCTGCCCCGTTGTCAGTGTTTTTCCCGGGATCGTAGAATGTTTTTTTTTACGGGTGATTCCCATGCGTTCCAGTGAACGGTGCATAGTCGGGACACTGACAGTTTTACCTGTTTTTTCCCTGAATTTCAGACATAAAAAGTCGGATCGGATTCCTGTTTCAGGAGTTCTTTCAGAATTATTTCATCATCCGGATTGACATCGCGGGGTTTTCCTCCCGTTTTCCGCCGCGGTTCAACCGTATTTTCTTTACGGAATCTGTCAACAGGGTTCCATACAAATTTCACAGAGACTTTGAATCTGTCTGCGGTTTTGCACAGTGTACCCTCATTATTATAAGCGTCAATAATTCTTTTTCTTAAATCAACTGAATACGGGGCGGCACCGGGTCACCTCCTGATTTTAAAGTCAGTGTTACAATAAAATTTTATTTAGCACACAGTATTGAAAAACGCAATATTGCTTCATTTCATCTGAAATTGTAGGTCGGGTTAGCGTCAGCGTAATCCGATATTTCGGCTAAAACAATGCACTATAATGACGACATGTGCAATTTTTTACCACAAAGGACACAAAACTTTGTGAACCTTTGTGTGTCCTTTGTGGTTAAAAAATTAAAAGTTGCACATTGCGTTATGACGCAATTTTTATATTTATAACCTGAGTTCGATGAGTTATGTTGTGATAATAGCATGTTGTACAGCAAGTCCTCTCATTTCCGGCTTGGTCGGATAAAAAGTATATGCAATCAGGGCACTTAATACATTATTCATAAAATCTGCGGCTGAACGGTGCCGTGAATGTTCAGCATGAAAATAATTTTTCGGCAAATCATTCACAGTCCCGATAATCGCTCTTTTCCTTAAAAGAATACGATCTGAAACAGAAAGATTCTGCTTCATATTCTTTTTAATTGCTGTTATAAATTCAGGTCCTTGTTCAGACAGTTCTTTTACAGGTGCTTTTCTGATATATCCCTTATCGTCCGGAAGTTTTCCTGTAAGCCTTTTCACCATTTTGCTGACAGTCCTGCGATCGTCAATATTTCCGGCGGTAATATGTACGCCGTAAGTTCTCCCGGGTGGTTTATAACCGGATGCAATCTGAATCCGTAAAACCATCCGGTTGAAGTTTTTCCGCGACGGGCAGGTTCTCTGAAAACTTTATGTCTGCGGAATACGGATATTTTTACACACACACAAAGGAGTAGAATCAACCGCATAAAGTCCGGTTTTTTCACTCATTTCTGTTCCGAATTTTAAAAACACGGACAGAGGAACTGCAGCTATAGGAGCAATTTCGGCAAATCTCTGATAACTGACCCAATCCGGAAATTCTTTACGATGAAACTGTAAAATAATATCTTTATAATATTGTCTGAAATTCTGACCGCCGATCATCCGACAGGCTATCAGAATTGTCATAATTTCGCAAATATCAAGCCTGCAGAAGGGACGCTGCCGTCTTTCTCCAATCAGATACCGTCTGAAAGCCGGTTCGGAAGTTTTCATAAATTCGCAGACTTCAACAAATAATTCTGTCAGAAGTGTTACATTGTCCTGATCATTACTGATGGTTTTCATGGTTTGATCCTTTCAGGAATTGCGTTAAAAAAAAACCAGGAGCATATATACCATAAAAAGATAAAATTGTTAAACAACTCATCGAACTCAGGTTATTTATATCATGTTTCAGATCGTTTTCAACCATTTTTTAAATTTTCGGTTAAAATTACTAACGGATTTTGAAACTTATTCAGATTATTATACTTAATTTTTCTAGTAAAATTCCAAGTGTCAGCGGATCAAAAAAAAATTTCTGATATTTATGCTGAAAAGCCAAGTTTTTTCAAGAAACTCGGCTTCTGAAATTAAAAAAAGAAATCAGAGTTCCGGTATAAGATAAAACGGAACTCAGAGTTCTTTTTCTGAATTAATCTATTATTTCAAAATATTAAAACTTTATATGAAAGTATAAGTCTGAATATTTTTGTATAAAATTCGGAATCATGAGTTCTTGTTTATACATGAAATATTTTTATAATATTTTGAATATCAATCTATTATCAGTAGATCGGAAATTTGTAAAATTTTGCAGTACCGCCTTTAGGCGGTCAGTGTGAAATCAGACGGTTATTGCAGCACGCCGAACCGCCTAAAGGCGGTACTACAAACTTTTTCGGCAGCACGCCGAACCGCCTAAAGGCGGTACTACAAACTTTTCCGATCTACTGATTATAATAGATGGTATGATATTTGCATATATCAGGAAATATTCTTTTACATGATAAATAAAATTATATATAAGATAAGGAAGTAATATGAAAAAAGCTAAAAAATCGGGAAAAGAAGTTACCATCTTCGGAATTTTGGAAGAGATTGAAAATGATGATGATTCCATAGGATTAATCCTTGCAACAGATGAAGAAGACTATATTGTCGAGTTGGATAAAAAAGGAAAAGAACTGTTGGATGAAATAGATAAAGATGTTGAAGTAACCGGCATTGTTACAAAAAATGAAGACGGAGTAAAACATATCACCATCTCTTCTTTTGAAGTGTTTGAGCCTGATGATGATTTTGATGATGATGATTTTGACTACCCGGATGATGACGATGATAGGAATTGAGAATTATATTTAGAAATAAACTAAGTTTCTTCAAGAAACTTAGTTTATTAAAAATTCCTGACTGATATTATATTTTCTTTCCGAAAACCTGTGAACTCAGTTCTTTATTTCTGGGGCGATAGGTATTATCCGCCTTTTCTTTTTCAATAACTCTCTTATATAATTTAAACATCTTAAACTGCTGAGACTCATCCTTATAAAAGCTCTCCCATGCGAAATTATACAATTCCTGTAATCGTTCCGGTGAGATATGCTTTGGATAATAAACCACTTTATCCGCAGAATAATCATCCCAGTTATATGAAAATATCCGCTTTTCTTTGTGAAGCTGATCAAAGGCTTTTGTATGCGGAAACGGCGCAAGCACTGTAAACTCCGCCAGATCAAGCTCAATTTCCAGAAGAAAATCAATCAGTTTTTTAATATAATCCTCAGTATGATCATCCAGCCCTAAAAGAATTGTCCCTTCTACTGCAATTCCATGATCATGGTACCGCTGAATCCGCTCTCTGATATAATCCGAAGTATCAAAAACCGCCTGATACACATACCATGCGCCTGCCTGAGCCGCAAGCTCCAGCACTTCCGGTTTATCTTCAATCGTATGGCTGCACCATTTTTTCTTTATCGGAATCATTGCTTTGAATAAATCTTTTTCCCACTGAGTATCCTGTGCAAGAGAATTATCTGTAATAAATAAGCGGTTATTCTCCAGATTCTCTATCTCTTCAATAAATTTGTCAATCGGTCGCGGTCTGAATTTTTTTCCTCCGAGATATGCCACAGCACACGGATAACAGTGAAACCGGCACCCTCTTGAGGCGTGAACCAGATCAAACATCTGTATTCCTTTGTAATTGTAAAACTCTTTTTTTAAAATATCTCTTCTTGCAGGACCGACAATCTCAACAGGCGGATGCTCATCCAAATAATTATATACTTTCTGTAAATTATTATGACGGAAATCTGAAAAAACCTTTTCCATTCGCCCCTCTGCCTCGCCAAGAAAGACTGAATCCGCATGATTCATAGTCTCTTCTGCGTGCAGCATGGTTGCAATCCCGCCGAAAATAACTTTAATCCCTTTTTTCCGATATATATCTGCAATTTCCCACCCTCTTTTTACCTGAATCGTCAGCATCATTGATATGCCGACAAAATCAGCCGGGTCGTCAAAATCAATCTCTTCCAGATTCTCATCAGTAAAAACGATTTCAATATCATCAGGCAGGGCAGCGGCAAATACAACCGGTCCGTGAGGAGGAAGGTGGAATTCTGTCTGTCTTCTCAGTTTAGACCATCGGGGATAGATTAATTTAAATTTCATTTTTTAATTCGCGGGATAAATTTTTGAGTATAAAAACAAAACAAACCCTAAGGGGTTTTGGAAATCCTTAGGGTTTTTATATACTCAGGGGTTGCTGATAAATTATATATCAAGCCATGAATCAGAATAAAGGGTTCTGCCAAGAATAATATTAACTGTTTTTGCATAAGTCTGCATCTCTTTTGAAAGAGCTTTGATATCGCCGATTTCACCGTCCATTGTTTTATGAATAACATCAACAATGTCAGGACGTTTTCCCTTTGCAATTTCAGTCAGTTTTTCATCCAAAGGATCAGAGATAACAGAGACCATCCCGTATCTTTCAAGCATAACCATGTAGGTTTGATTGAGAATGCCGCGAAGATGAACAGGAGGACCATTGGAGATATTGGAAAGTCCGCAGGTGCTTTTTGCTCCTGGTGCAATATCCGGCAGCATTTTCATGAACTCCATCAGGCAGATAAGCTGAGGCTGCTGAATATTTACCGGGGTAACAATTCCGTCAACCCAGATTTTCTCATTCGGAATGCCTGCTTCATTTGCAAAATAAATAAGTTCAACACAGAGTGCAGCACGTTCGTTCTCATCACGGGGCAATCCCTCAGGTCCCCACATAAGAGCAATAAAATCAACACCATGCTCTGCGACTATCGGAACCATCTTTTCATAACGCGCCGGTCGGCACATAATTGAGTTGACCAGATGTGATTTACCCGGAACCGGCTTGATCACTTTGAGCGCCGCCGCTATTGCATCAATATTGGATGTATCAAGAGCCAGCGGAACATCAGAAACAACTTCCTGAATAGTCTTAACCACCCAGGGCATCAGTTCATGTCCGTCTTTTTTTGCCGGACCCAGGTTGATATCAATATAATCCATCCCCTGTGATCTCTGAAAAAGTGCTTCTTCCTGAATCGGCTTCGGATCCGCTCTTTGTATGCTCTTCCGATTTTTGTTGATATAACATTTAAACTTTCACCAATACACAGCATAAAAATCCTCCCATATAAAATTGAGAATTGAGAATTAGGAATTAGGAATTGAGAAATTAGGATTCTCTTAATCCCTAATTCCCTGATTCCTAATTCCTAATTCTCTAATTCCTAATTTAATGTTATCTTGCTTTAAGGAATGCCGGAATAAGAGAGGCTTCTCTTGGTCCGACTGTAATTTTCCATCCTGGCAGTTCTTCTTCCATATCACCGGCAATAGATGCCGCATAACCCGGAATGATAATCTCTTTATGTTTGATCTTATCACCTATACCGCATTTTTTCACAAATGAGCCGACTTCATCACCGGCAAATTTACCGGCAGCCCATGCTGTCATAACAGAAAGTCCCTCAGTATCCTTGATAAGCAGCCATGAAGGCACTCTGCTTGATTCAGTTTCACCGGATACAATAAAGTAGGTAAGTGCAAAGTTGCTTGTAACCAGAACAGGTGACTTTTCATTCGGGCTGTTGATTTCATAAATGCCCTGGGTTACAGTCATCGGACGCTGCGGGTCCGTGTAAACATTCAGTCTTTCCAGAAGCAGCGGGAAGAGATTTTCACCTGTGAAATTGGAAAGAATAACAATACCGCCGTATTTCGGAACATACGTTGCCGCGATCAGTGTCTCCATATCCAGATTGGACGCCATTTCACACGGGAATGTAATGGTCGGAAAACCGAGAGTCCGGTTTGCGTCTTTGAGTGCAGATCGTCTGATAGCAATCATATCATTAAAAGACTGCTTAAGCTCTCTGGAACCGGATCCAGCACAAGGTCTTTTAATCCCATTTTGGTAAGTTTTTCTGACAGGGGAATCAGAGCCTCAACAGAAGCTGCCTTGATTGCAAGGGGCAATCCGCTCTCTTTGGCAATTGCGCCGAAAGCATCTACGTTGGCGGCTGTGGCTGCATAAATAAGCGGTTTTTTGAATCCGCAGGCAGCAACACCGGCTTTCATAACATTCTCTTTTTCGCTCATCAGAACAAGGTTGAATTCTGATGTTTCTGCAATCAGTTTGGCGGCTTTTGCAAAAGCATCTGCATTGCCGTTGACATCTTTCAGAGCAACTAACTGGGGACGAAGGTTCAAGCCTACACGTTCATACTGAAGTGCATTCCATCCCTTTAATTTATTTTTAAGATCAGATTCTGATATATCAGAGCCGACAAGAGCGCCAAATGCTGTTGGATTAAGAAATGTCTTTTCATGTCTGAACTGTACAAGCTCTCCGCCTGTAATAAATGCCCGGACACCTTTTCCGATAGCAACCGGACGGATAGGGGCGCAGAAGCTTCTGCCAGTTGTTCTCTTGCTTCAGCAGATACATACGGACAAGTATCAAGTTCAGCCTTTCCAGATGCCAGATTCATAGCAAATGCAAGACAGGTCGGAACACCGCATTCTTTACAGTTGGTTTTCGGCAGGAGTTTAAAAATCTGAATACCGGTTAATGCCATTTTTGTCTCCTTTATATTGAATTACAAATTACTTATCTAAAACCCTAATGGTTGACCATTAGGGTTTTTACAGAATATAATCTGTAATTTTTTAACTTTTATATTTTTTAAATAAGGGACGGTGTCTCCTTCCGCCCCTTTTTGTTTATACTGATTCATGCGCTAAAACCCTAAGGGTTTCAGAAACCATTAGGGTTTATTATATTTAGCCTACAAGAGAAGGCATTGAAAGTGCCGGATGTCCTTTTTCCTGAAGGAAAGGAAGAATCGCTTCTTCAGTAACTCCGACAGTCTCATCTGCTATCATATCATAAAAGTTGGGAATCCCCATCTCCTGACCGCGTTTTATAAGACGATCTTTCAGCTCTTCTTTAAGTATTTTCGGCAGCCATACTATACGTGCGAGTCCGCCGTCACCTTTTACAAATTTTCTCTGGGTAATGTTAAACTTGGAATGTCCTACAAAGCCCGGAGAAGATGCGCCGCCGCCCATAGTACCTGCTAAGGATGTGAACTTCATACCGCATGGAGTCTCGCCTGTGTAATCCCGGTTGACTGTCATAATACCGTTACATGCAGGAAGGAGTGCAGCAATACATTCGCAGCATCCGCAGGTGGTCATGGGCGCCTGAACCAGAGAGTAGAAGTTGTATCTTGCGATAGCCCCTCTGGAGGCTTTGTAAATAAAGTCATTGACACCTTTCCACTGTCCAAGAACCGGATCAAGACATTCGCCTTTTTCAACCGGCTGGTTAGGACCTGTAGGGTTAATCTCATTAGATGCTTTGCAGTCCATCCAGTTGTACGCGCCGCAAAGACCTGTTCTTTCAGGGCTGATTGTACATACATGGCTCGGAGCAAAAGACTGACACAAAGTACATGAGTAATAAATCTCAACATCTTCGTCTGTCATTTTTTCAACACGCTCATCTCTCTTTTTGTATTCTGCTCTTGCACGTTTGGTCAGTGCATCAACATCCTCTTTCTTTGTAAAGAGAGTAACCTGTACTTTGTCCAGAATCTTGCCGAAATCCTGATGATATTTGGCATGAAGCACCACGCCGATATCTTTCAGGGTAAATCCTTTTTCAACAGCCCCTTTGCTGATACGGACCCATGACTGATCTCTCTGCCCCATGTGCATGATACCCTGAATATAGTTGATCAGATGGTGCATCTGACGTTCCAGAATCGGTTCAAAATCCGGCTGCATTTCACGCCCTGCCACCTGAACATAAATACCCAACGGAAGCGTCCCGTTTATTTGCAGATCAGGAATATCGGGACCGACAATCGTGATCTTTCCGTCTTCGATTTCAGTCATTTCAGCCATCTTGACAAGCTCGGTTGCCTGAGTCTTGCCGCCGCCCATCTGAGAATGAAGATCAGCACCGCGTACACGTTCACCTTCATAAGCGGGACCGAATGCACACGGAATCTTGATTTGGGAAACTGTAACTTTAAGACCTCTGATTTCAACAGATTTCTGTACCATATTTTCATGAGAAACATTTGCAACAACATGCTCATAAGTACAGATACCTGTCGGCAGAATTTCAGGAATATCAGTATCTGCCAGAGTCGGGAAGCCCCAGTTCACGCATCCTGCTGCTGCTGCTGCCCACTCAGCATTGACATCACCAAGTGCATTGACAAATGCAAAAATACGGTCTTTATTGTATTTCAGCATTTTTTTGTAGTCGCCGGGCTGAACACCGCCGAATGCCATTGCAGCACGGTTTGCAAAGCCCAGAGCAAAGATAGCAGAAGAAATATCAGGTCCAAAAGGAACAATACGGGTATTCCACCCGATCTGAACCCCTGCCTTAAGAAGCTGCTGAGAAATGGTTGTTCCGTTCTGATTGGCAGCACAGAAAATATAAAGGCTCCGTTTCTGATAATCTTCAACAATCGTTTTTGCAATTTCAGGAGTCGGAGCTGCTCCGACCATTGCGGCAAAGCCGGGTGCTGTTCCGTCAACAAATTCAACGCCTCTTTTACGGAATACTGTATCATCTGCTGCACCGAGCCAGATTTTTCCGGCTTCTTCATCTATATCTTCGGAATGAAGATAAAAATTAGGCTGTTCAAGATAACGGAGCGCTTCTTCAATTTCAAATGCAAAGAGAGCAGCCATACCTGCGTCCAGTAATGGACCCAGATAAGGCAGATGGTGTTGTCCTTTCACATGCGGCGGAAGAAGTTTCCGTGCGACTTCAAGGGGTTTCTTCATATCTTCCAGAGTTTCAACCTTGAGTCCCAGAAGTGAATAAATTACCGGCAGATAATAGGCGGTATTCGGAAATCCGACTTTTGTACTTGCATTGTATGTTTCCAAAGCCTTCTGATATTTCCCTTCGACCTTGGAAACTATATTGTAACCGCCCTGAATAGCGGCAAATGCAACTAATCTTGACATATATATATCTCCTTCTTCATGAAGTATTTTTTTAGTATTTTGTATTCAGGAGTCAGGAGTCAGAATAAAATCTCTCTCTGACTTCTGACTTGTCTTATACAGCAAGCTTCTGACGGTCTGCCATATCCATCAAAACTCTCTCTCTTCCCTTGTCAATACCGAGTGCTTTCCGTTTCTTGTCAATATGGGCAATCATCTTTTGTGCATGTTTGATCGGATCCGGCTCAAGATCCCACATACCGCCGTAAATCTTTTCCAAATCTTTGCACAGATAATCATGGAATACCGGGCACCGGATGTCGGCATCATATATCCGAATACTGTATAAACACCGGAGCTTACAAAATAATGTCCGATACTGATTGCTTTTTCACTCATCCATTCAGGGGCGCTTCCTGCTGCCGGAAGATCGCAAAGGTCTTTTCCAAGTCCGCCTGCTTTGACAACTTCTGTTGCAGCCAGAAGAATACGGCTGTTATCAACGCATGAACCAAGATGCAGAACCGGCGGAATACCGACAGTTTCGCAGACTTCCGCAAGACCGGGACCGCAATAGACGCCGGCAGCTTCAGGAGTAAGCAGCCCTTCCATTGCACAGGCGATTCCGTTACATCCTGTTGTCAGAACAATAACGTCATTCTTAATCAATTCTTTTACAACAGCAATATGCGCTTCGTTATGACGGGTTCTCGCATTGTTGCATCCTACAACACCGGCAATACCGCGGATACGACCGTTGATAATGTTGTCATTCAGGGTATAATAGGTTCCCCGGAATGTTCCGCCGAGATGATATTCAATAGATTCAACGCCGAATCCGGCAATCTGGGTGCTTTTGTACGGAGGAATGAGTACTTCTGCTTTACGGTTCTTGAAGTTGTCAATTGCCATTCTGACAATCTTATTGGCATCTTCTATTGCATGGTGTTCGTCAAACTCAATGTGGATAACATTGCTCTGTTCCATCTTTGCAATCGGATGGGTGGTGATCAGTTTTGTATGGAAGCATTTTGCAACATTGGCAAGATTCTGGAAAACACACTGAATATCAACGACCATTGCATCGCATGCGCCGGTGATAATTGCAAGCTCCTGCTGTAAATAGGTGCCTGCCGGGGGAACGCCGTGACGCTGAAGAATTTCATTTGCTGTACAGCAGATACCGCCGAGCTGAATCCCTTTTGCGCCTTTTGATTTGGCGTATTCAATCATCTCTTTGGACTGAGATGCTGCAACAATCATTTCAGAGAGAACAGGCTCATGACCATGAACAATAATATTGACATGATCTTCTTTCATGATACCGAGGTTTGCTTCAGACTGTAAAGGATAAGGTGTTCCGAAAAGAACATCCTGCAAATCTGTTGCCAGCATTGATCCGCCCCATCCGTCTGCCAGAGATGCACGTGTTCCCTGTTTAATCAGGTTTTTGTAATCCTGATCCACGCCCATATGGGTGCGGTGCATGATTTCAACGATTTCTCTGTCAATATTTCTGGGAAGAACACCTGCTTTTCTCCATTTTTCATACAAAGGTGCGGGCGCACGTTTCAGATAATACAGTTCACCTTCAGATTTACCCCATTCGCCAATTGCTTTTTCAGCAACTTCAACAGCAATTTCATCTATATCTCTGTCTTTGACTTCGCCATTTACTTCAACAGTTGTGGCAACTTCGAGGTGCGGTGCGATAGCAAGGAGTTTCTGTACATCTTTTATCTTATAATCATGAGATTCTTTTCTTGCAACAGACAAAAAGACTTCTGCAACACAGCGTCCGTGATCTGAATGAGCAGCAGCGCCGCCTGCGATCATTCGGATAAAGTTACGGGCTGAAATGGTATTTGCTGTGGCACCGCAAAGACCTTTACGGGTATCTTCACCCTTGATTCCTGATTTGGGAAGGGGAAGACGACAGGGACCCATAGCACAGTTTTTGCAGCATATACCCTGAATTCCGATTGCACAGGGCTTCATGTTTTCTGCACGGTCAAATACTGTGTCAATACCCAGTTCCTGAGCGCGCTTAATCATTATCTGGGTTGCTTTATCAATAGAAGCAGCAACAGGATCAGCAAGTTTTATGCCCTTCTCTTCTTTTTCTTCTTTTTCTTCTTTTATCTTCTTTACTTTATCTTCCGCCATTTAGAGGTTCCTCCTCATATTATTTGAATGTTTGAAATTCGGGATAGAAACTTTGATTATCAAAAAATTTTCCGGTTTCTGATTCCGATGTTTTTCTAAGCACTTCTTTTATGTGACCGATTCAGATTGTCTATCATCTTATCTATAGCAGATTTCTGAACAGCAGCGGGTGTTATACTGACTTTACCTTCAACAGCGGCTGTTCTCCGTTTTGCCATCGTCTCATCACGCTCTTTTGCTCTCTGCTGTCTGAGTGCATCTTCTTCAGCATCTCTTTTTGCTCTTGCATCAGCTTCTTCTTTCTTCTTTGCGTCAGCGTCAGCTTTTGCAGCAGCCTCTGCGTCAGCCTTTGCTTTTGCAGCAGCCTCAGCTTTTGCCTTTGCGTCAGCCTCAGCCTTTGCTTTTGCAGAAGATTCAGCTTTTGCCTTTGCGTCAGCCTCAGCTTTTGCTTTTGCAGCAGCATCTTCAACAGGTTTTGCTTCAGCTTTGGGAGCAGCAGGTGCAGCAGCCGGAGCAGCGGGTTTGGGAGCAGCAGCCGGAGCGGCTTTAGGAGCAGCAGGGGCAGCGGCTTTCGGTGCGGCTTTAGGAGCAGCTTTCTTCTCTTCTTTAATTGTCAGATCCGGAGACGGAGCAATGAGTGCAGCATAATCAATCTTTGATTCAGCCAGACGTTTTTTGATAGGAGCAACATCTTTTGCGGAACCGCCGTCTGCCAACAGCTTAATGAATGCCTTCACCATTTTGATAGATTCAGGATGTCTCATGATAAGGATACTTGATCCTGCTGTAAGATAAGTAACAGCGCCGACAGCTTCCATCATAATTCCGCGTTTTTCCGGATCGCCGAGAGTAGGAGCGTCCTGTGCATTCTGTTTTGCTTCCTTACATTTCCATACTTCATTTCCAAGATTGTTGATAATCGGCAACTGGAGTTTATCATCACCCTGAGTCAATGCTGCCTGACGGATACGTTCCATAACAGAAAAAGCATATTCCATACCATATCCGAGACCGCCTGTTGTTGAATCAATCAGCACACGATCCATAGGCATACCAAGGTTTTCAAGAAGGATATTGATCTGCTTGGCAAGGTTTACGTCAATAGGAGAGGATGAAATAATCATGTGTCCGTATCCCATAGCGCTTGCAGCAATTCCTTTATGGTTTTTATCTTCCACAGGTCCGAGTATCAGGTTTTTTCCCTGACAATCTTCAGCAACTTTTTTTAAGACAGCTTCATCTTTCTGAACGTTTGCAACTCCCCATACAACCAGAGGCACGTCTCCGACAGCTCCGAGTACTTTTTTTACGGTTGCTGATGCAGATTCAGGAGAAGCATTTTTGCCGTTGGGATCAATGCTTTTGAGCTGGAGAACAATAATCTCTGCTCCATATTCATCTATACATTTTTTTGCCCATTTTGCCGGATCAGAAACTACATCTTTGAAAGGAGCTAATGCTGCCTCTGCCCAGTCTTCGGGCTGCATATCCCATATTTCCATTGCAATTCTGGGTTTGTTGGGCAGTGTACCTTCAAACTGATAAAACGGATAGCTTGTTTCACCGCCAACCGTTACTGCTTTTGCACCTTTTCCAAGAGTAATCTTTCTTATACTGCCAGTATAAGATTCTTTAAAAAATTTGAATGCCAATTGTTACCTCCGCATATTGGCAATTATTATCAATTGCCAACAAATCAAACTTAATTGTTAAGTAAGGCTCTTTCTCTTAAAAGCACGGAGAAAGACTCTCCGCGCACCTTTACCGATTTTCTTTATGCTTATAAACAGACGCTTATTATCTTATCAGTGCTTATCATCCTGATTACAGAAGATAATCAGGTCTGTTTTTAAATTTTTGCCTTTGGATAAAAAAATTATATATCTTTAGGATTTATCTGTGAAAAGATTCTTTTTCAGATATTAGTCTTTTTGTTTATATAGTTATGAGAGCAATTTTGTGGGCAGTCTTTATATAAACTAAAGAGATGTTTCCTATATTAATAAGTTCTTTTTGTCAATGATTTTTGAAGAAAAATTACACGAGGGAAAATTGTTGATAATTAACGCTTGATTTTTAAGAATTTTTCACTCTATTTGCTTATATAACTGCGTAAATCAATACTAGTCTTTATATAAATTGTAAAAAAATTTTTATATTAATATATTTTTTTTGTCAATGATTTTTTAAAAAAATAACAGGGAAAAATGTACTCCCTGTTATTTCAGGCAGTTTGATACAGGCGGCGGTCCGAATTTTTCAATACAAAAATTTCAACTGACTTAACTAACTCATACATCAATAAAAAAGAGCGGTTATTTCTGAAATAGTATATTTTACAAAAATTTAATATTATCCTAACAATTTTCTAACAATTCATGAGTAAGATAGAAATGATGAAAGAAGAAAAGTGTTACAGTTTAAAAACAGAGAATCAGATTAAAAAAGGAGAATGAATGAAAAAAGAGAGCAGAAGAATTGTTGTATCGGCAATGGCAGCAGCATTAATCTTCACGGCGGGAACTGTATGGGCAGGTCAGTTGACCATCAAAGGCTCAACAACGGTTTTGCCGATTGCCCAGAAGACTGTGGAAGCATTTATGGCAGAGAACCCGGATATAAAAATATCTCTTTCCGGCGGCGGATCAAGCGAAGGCATCAAAGCACTGATTGACGGAACCACTGATGTTGCAAATACTTCACGTTTTATCAAAGATAAAGAGATAAAAGCGGCAATGGAAAAAGGAGTTTTCCCGGTTCCTTTTGCATGTGCTTATGACAGCATCATTCCGGTGGTACATCCTGATAATACCTTGAGCGATATTACTCTTGAACAGCTTAAAGATATTTATATGGGAAAGACCAGAAATTTTAAAGAAATCGGGGGATCTGATTTGGAAATAGTTGTTATATCACGTGATACTTCATCCGGCACCTATGAAACATGGGAAGAAAAAGTCATGAATAAAGAGAGAGTAACCCCAAGAGCCTCTCTTATGGCATCTAACGGCGCAGTAGTTCAGGCAGTTTCAAGCAACAAAAATGCAATCGGCTATATCGGAATCGGTTATGTGAACAGTTCTGTCAAGGCGTTGAAAGTCGGTGGTATTGAAGGAACAGAAGAGACAACTCTGAACGGACTGTTCCCGATAAGCAGACCTCTTTTTATGTTTACCAAGGGCTACCCCACAGGGGATACTCTGAAGTATATCAACTTTGTTTTGAATCCGGTAAAAGGACAAAAAGCGGTCAGTGAAAGCGGATATGTAAAGCTGTATTAAAATTGTAGGGGCAACTGTATTAAAATTGTAGGGGCAACCCCTGTGGTTGACCCGCAAAAGGGTAAGCACAGGGGCTTACCCCTACGATTGGGGCAACCCCTGTGGTTGACCCGCAAAAGGGTAAGCACAGGGGCTTACCCCTACGATTGGGGCAACCCCTGTGGTTGACCCGCAAAAGGGTAAGCACAGGGGCTTACCCCTACGATTGGGGCAACCCCTGTGGTTGACCCGCAAAAGGGTAAGCACAGGGGGCTTACCCTACGATTGGGGCAACCCCTGTGGTTGACCCGCAAAAGGGTAAGCACAGGGGCTTACCCCTACGATTGGGGCAACCCCTGTGGTTGACCCGCAAAAGGGTAAGCACAGGGGCTTACCCCTACAAAAAAATATAACCTGATCACTTGTTCCCAAAATCCATTTGGGAACAAGGCAGAGGTAAAATAAATGGCAGAAAAACGTCAGATAACAGAAAAAATAATGCACACCTTATTTTTTTGTATTGCATCCGCATCCATATCCATCCTTCTTCTTATTATGATCTTTCTTTTTAAAGAGGGGCTTCCGATATTTAAAACCGTTTCTGTTCAGGAGTTTATCTTTGGAAAATACTGGTATCCCACATCTGATCCGGCTGATTTCGGAATTTTTTCTCTTATTATAGCATCTTTGGCAGTTACCTTATCTTCAGCGGTTATATCTATTCCGCTGGGCATAATGACAGCGATATATCTTGCAGAGATAGCTTCGTCCAGAGTGAGTGAGATTGTCAAACCTGCGGTGGAGCTTCTGGCAGCCCTTCCTTCAGTTGTTATCGGATTTTTCGGTATGGTTCTTGTAGCACCTTTTTTGCAGAAGATTTTTGGCGTTTCTACAGGGTTGAATCTTTTTAACGCCTCATTAATGCTTGCGTTTATGGCGGTTCCGACTATTTGCAGTATTTCCGAAGATGCAATTCACAGCGTTCCGACAGCTTTGAAGGAGGCATCACTGGCTTTGGGAGCAACCCATTTTGAAACGATCATCAGAGTGATAGTCCCTGCCTCTGTTTCAGGGATCTGTACTGCTGTTATTCTTGGAATGTCAAGAGCTATCGGAGAAACCATGGTTGTTCTTATGGTTGCCGGAGGCGCGGCAATGGTTCCTGAGTCTATTTTTGATCCGGTCAGACCCATGCCCGCAAGTATTGCCGCAGAAATGGGAGAAGCTCCGTTAGGGAGTGAACATTATTATGCACTCTTTGCAACAGGGATTGTGTTGTTTCTTTTTACACTTATTTTTAATATTATTGCGGATTATATTGCAAATAAATACAGACAGGTCGGGGAAGCATCTCTTTAAAAATATATCAACAATATAGAGACGGATCGGCGACCCGTCTCTATATTCAGTAGATCGGAAAAGTTTGTAGTACCGCCTTCAGGCGGTCCCGCGTGCTGCGATAACCATCTGATTTCACACTGACCGCCTAAGGCGGTACTACAAACTTTTACAAATTTCCGATCTGCTGACATTAGTAAGATCAAAGGAATATGAATATATGGATATAACAACATTGGAATATAACAGTCAGGAGCAGGAGAAAGACAGAGAACGGCTCTTCTTTTAAGAGAGAATACGGAAAATATCATTGAAAAAACCGCTGCCCGAAAACAGAAGAGCCGGAAATTCATGCAGGGATTTTTCTTTACGATTTTCCGAATGGCAGCGGCTATTAATGGACTTGCTTTATTTGTCATTATTTTCTTTCTTTTGAAAAACGGAATAGGGGCTATCAGTTGGACATTTCTGACTGAGGTGCCGATAGATTCAATGACCCGAGGAGGCATCTTTCCCTGTATTGTCGGTACAATGATGCTGAGTATAGGTGCTATCACTGCTGCATTACCTGTCGGCGTGGCTTCTGCTATTTATATTAATGAATATGCCCGTCAGGGTAAGATACTCAGAATCATCCGGCTGGGAATCAATAATCTTGCCGGAGTTCCATCAGTTGTCTTCGGACTCTTCGGACTGGCGTTCTTCTGTATTATCCTGAAGATGGGGGTGAGTATCATTGCCGGTTCGCTTACTTTGGCGGCAATGACATTGCCGGTGATTATCGGATCCACAGAAGAGGCATTAAAATCTGTTCCGAATACATACAGAGAGGCGTCTCTGGCACTTGGTGCCACCAAATGGCAGACCATTTACCGAGTTGTTCTCCCTGCTGCTCTTACCCGGAATTCTTACCGGCGCAATTTTCAGGACTCAGCCGTGCTGCCGGTGAAACTGCGCCGATTATGTTTACAGGAGCGGTTTTCTATACACAGGGCAAGTTTCCATCATCAATTTTTGATTCGGTAATGGCACTCCCTTATCATATCTATGTTCTGGCAACCGCAGGCACAGAGATTGATAAAACCCGTCCTCTTCAGTACGGAACAGCGATTGTACTGATTGCAATTGTTCTGGGGATGAACCTTGCGGCAGTTATATGGCGATCAAGGCTGAGAAAAAAGGATATGAAATAGAAAAATGACTACAGACAATGTTAAAATTATCTCAAAAAATCTGAATTTCTATTACGGTGATTTTCAGGCTCTGCATAATATTTCACTGGAATTCAATAAATGTCAGGTAACATCTCTGATAGGTCCATCAGGATGCGGAAAAAGTACTTATCTGAGATGTCTGAACCGGATGAATGATTTAATCCCGATCAGCCGTATAGACGGAAAGATTCTTATAGATGATCAGGATATTTACGCATCTTCTTTAGATGTAGTACTGCTCCGGCGGCGTGTGGGAATGGTTTTTCAGAAACCGAACCCTTTTCCCAAGACAATCTTTGAAAATATTGCTTATGGAATGAGAGTAAACGGGATCAGAAATAAGGCATTTATTGAAGAACGGGTAAAAAACAGTCTGCAACATGCGGCTTTATGGGATGAAGTCAGAGACAGACTTCATGAATCGGCTCTCGGATTATCCGGGGGGCAGCAGCAGCGGCTTTGCATTGCCCGTGCATTGGCTGTCGAGCCTGAAGTTCTGCTGATGGATGAGCCGTGTTCAGCGCTTGATCCGATTGCCACTCAGAAGATTGAAGACCTGATTCATGAATTAAAAAAGGAATATACGATTATTATTGTTACCCACAGTATGCAGCAGGCCGCAAGAGTCTCTGATGTTACTGCTTTTTTTTATATGGGAAAGCTGATTGAAACAGGAGAGACCGATGCTATTTTTACAAGACCGAAATTCAGGCAGACAGAGGATTATATTACAGGTCGTTTCGGATAATAAGGGGAATTGTACTTGTTACGGGGCTTCTGCCTCATAATGTATAGAATGTAGGCTCTGCCTCATAACGAAAAAACTTCGGGATTTATTAATAAAAAAGGTAAAATTATTATGGCAGTCCATTTGCAAAGAGAGTTGGAAAAGATAAAAAAGACTATTCTTTCACTGGGGGCAATGGTGGAAAACCGAGTTCACAGAGCTGCTAAAATTATCCGGTCGAGAGATATTTTTGATGCAGCCGCAATCATCAAAGAGGATTATGAAGTTGATGAAATGGAGATTGAAATAGAAGAAGAGTGTTTAAAACTTTTAGCACTTTATCAGCCTGTTGCCGCTGATCTCCGGTTTATTGTTGCAGTTATAAAAATCAATAATGATTTGGAGAGAATTGCGGATGAATCTGTAAATATTGCACAGCGTGTTGAGATTATTGCAAAGAATAAAAATTCCGAGTTTGCTTTTGACTATTCTCCGATGGTGGAAAAGATTTCATTTATGCTTAAAAAAAGCATGGATGCTCTGGTAAGACTTGATACGGATCTGGCATACAAAGTCTGCCTGATGGATGAAGAGGTAGATAAGATACATAAAATTGCTTATGACATGATAAAAGAGAATATGCGTAAAAATCCTGATTCTCTGGGATCTCTGATCAATTACTTCTTAATCTCACGCCATCTTGAACGAATCGGAGACCATGCCACAAATATTGCCGAAGAAGTCATTTATATGACAGACGGGGATATTGTCCGCCATGGAAAATTCTGACAATTAAAAAGAATGCAGGGGATAAGCCCCTGTGCCTTACCCTTTACGGCACAGCAGGGCAACCACAGGGGGGTTGCCCCTACAAATTCCTCTGCAAAAGAGACAGAGAAGGGGGATGAAAAAATATGAACAGAGATATATCAAAGGGAGGAGAAAACAGAGAAGAATCCATTTCAAAAGATCAGTTCTTTTCTATTATTTCCCATGACCTGCGGAATCCAATCAGTGCGATTAAAACATTAACCGAATTTTTATTTAATGATTTTGAGAATCTGCCTTTAAAAGAGGTAAAGGAATTTATCCGGCTGATCTTTATTGCATCCAATTCATCTCAGAAATTACTGGAAAATCTCTTGCAATGGTCTCTTTCCAGAGACGGAAATCTTCATTTATCACCTGAAAATATAGATATATATGATATTCTTTCCAATAAGATTGAATTTTTTCTAGAAGACGCCCGAAGAAAAGGTATTACCTTTAACTCAACAGTAGAAAAGGATACTTATGTATTTGCAGACAGTAAAACAGTTAAAATTATTATAAGAAATCTGGTCTCCAATGCTGTCAAATTCACTTCAGGAGGGGGAAAAATAAGCGTATCATCAAAGGATGTGAATGATTATATTGAAATTACGGTTTCTGACACAGGTACCGGCATAAAAGAGGATGATATGACAAAGCTCTTTGCACCCGATAGCCTCAATAAGCGGCATGGAACAGAAGGAGAATACGGCACAGGACTGGGGTTGCTGCTTTGCAAAGATTTGGTTGAAAAGAATAAAGGTAAGATATGGGTAGAGAGTATTATCGGCAAAGGGAGTGATTTTAAATTTACATTGCCAAAAGGAAACAAATCTGATGTTGCTGCTTCATAATATCCCCTTGAAAGAGAAATGCTGGCTCACAGCGATTTCTCAGATTGATTTTGCATTTCAGCCGATTGTGAATATTCATACCGGCGTCTGCTACGGATGTGAGGCGCTGCTGCGGAATTACAAAACAGCAGGATTTGAATCTATTGATGATTTTTTTGATCAGGCGTACAATGACAAGGTTCTGTATCCGATAGAACTGGCATTGCGTGAAAAAGCGATTCAGAAATTTTCACAATTGGAATGGAAACGTCAGACAAAACTCTTTATCAATATAGATAACCGGGTTCTTGATTCGGAAGGTTATACTTCCGGGAATACTATTAATATTCTGAAATACTATGGTTTATCTCTTGATGCGGTCTGTTTTGAAATTTCAGAAAAGCATGAACTGCGTAATGCCAAAGAAGCAACTGAAATTCTGGATCTTTACCGGAGACAGGGCTTTAAAGTCGCTGTGGATGACTGCGGAACAGGTTTTTCAGGGCTGAAACTCCTTTATTACACAAAACCGGATTTTATAAAAATTGACCGATTCTTTATTCAGGAAATCACAAACGACCCGAATAAAAGGTTGTTTGTTTCAAGTATTGTGAATATTGCCCATCTCATGGGAAGTATTGTTATTGCAGAAGGTGTTGAAACTATACAGGAATATTACAGTTGTCAGGACATAGGATGTGATCTGATTCAGGGTTATCTGGTTCAGTATCCTGAACAGGAGCTCGGAAAAATTCAGAGATATTATGACCATATCAAAGCATTGAATGAAAAGAACCGGCGTAAAGACAACTCCGGAGATAAAAAACTGATTGATGTGGAGATGGAATATATTGAACCGATTTTTAATTATAACAGTGTATCTGATCTCTTTGAAAAATTTAAAGCAAAAAAGAATCAGACTTTTTTCCCTGTGATTAATAATAATTATGAACCGCTTGGAATTATCAGCGAAAAGAGTCTGAAAGATTATGCTTATTCCCTTTACGGAAGCGCTCTGGTGCAGAATCCGGCTTTCGGGAAGAATCTGAACAGATTCATCACCAAATATCCGATTGCCGATATTCGGACACCCGTTGAAAAAATTCTGGAAATCTATTCCCATAATGAAAATCTGGAAGGGATTATTATTGTTGACGGTATGAAATATAAAGGATTTTTAAGTGCTTATTCTCTTCTTAAAGTACTGAATGAAAAAAATATCGCTATAGCCAGAGATCAGAATCCGCTCACCAGACTGCCTGGTAATACCCTGATTCATAAATATCTTTCCGAGTCATTGCAGGAGACAGAAACTCCTTATGTTTTTGTCTATTTTGATCTGGATAATTTCAAGCCCTACAATGACAAATACGGCTTTCGTAACGGGGATCGGGTGATTCTTCTTTTTTCAGAACTGTTAAAGGCACGGAATCAATCCCCTGAACGGTTTACAGGACATATCGGCGGGGATGATTTTTTTATGGGGGTTAAAGGAATATCTGCGGAGAAGATTTATCCTGATATTATGCAGATTGCAAAACAGTTTCAAAATGATGCTGAAAGCTTTTATGATGCGGAAGCAATTGAAAAAGGATATATTGTTGCAAAAGATCGGCAGGGGAAAAAAACAGTCTTTCCGCTTCTGACAGTCAGTTCCGTGATTCTGGAGATACCTGCACCCCGCGACCGGATATATTCCACTGAAGAGATCAGCACTCTGATAGCCGGAAAGAAAAAGACTGCCAAAGATTCTGCTGAAAAAATATGTGTTGCAAGGCTCGGAGATAATGAATATAATGAGGATGATACAGCATCATCTATAACTTCTATTCGCCGTACCGGAGAACTATTCAGTCAGTTCCTTTTACCCTCCTCTGACAAAATGAAAACAGACTTCCAAAGTATCTGAAATATCAACTAAGTCTTATTGAAAAGGTTCGTAGTACCGCCTTTAGGCGGTTATTCACGCGCACCGCCTGAAGGCGGTACTACGAACTTTCCCGAAGGGACGGTATAATAAATAATATTCAACCCCTGCATTGCTACAGATATACCGTCACTACGGGACTCATAAACATTGGGCATACCATGTGCTACTTCTCACTTCTCAGGGATTTGCATCAATATTCAGTAAATGCCCCATTTTCAGCTTTTTACATTCCAGATAACCTTTGTTGAACTTATTTGGCTGAATTTCAACCGGAACCTGTTCTACAATCCTGAGTCCGTATCCCTGAAGCCCCACCATTTTTTTAGGATTATTGGTAATCAGCTTCATTTTTCTGACTCCCAGATCAACCAGAATCTGGCACCGATACCGTAATTTCTCAAATCTGCTTTAAATCCGAGTTGTTCATTTGCTTCAACCGTATCAAACCCCTGATCCTGCAAGGCATACGCTTTTAATTTATTGACCAGCCCGATTCCTCTACCCTCCTGACGAATATACAGCAGCACACCCTGCGCCTTCTTTATCCATCATCTCCATTGCTTTGCGCAACTGATCTCCGCAGTCACAGCGGAGGGAACCGAATATATCGCCGGTCAGACATTCTGAATGAACCCTTACCAGAACCGGCTTTTCCGGATCAATCTCTCCTTTTATCAGGGCAATGTGGAGCAGATCATCCACATCATTTTCAAATACGATAATTTTGAATTCTCCTGCGAATGAAGTCGGAAGCGTTGTCTCCGTTGCTCTGCTTACAAAGATTTCTGTCCGCATTCTGTATTCAATCAGATCAGCAATAGTACAGATTCCAATGCCATGTGCTTCGCTGAATTTTTCCAGAGAGGGCATTCTTGCCATAGTGCCGTCTTCATCCATGACCTCGCAAATCACCCCTGAAGGTTTTAACCCGGCAAGGCGTGCCAAATCTACGGATCCTTCGGTCTGACCTGCTCTGACCATTACACCGCCTCTTCTTGCACGCAGCGGGAATATATGCCCGGGTCTCACCAGATCGCTTGGTTTTGCATCATCAGCAACAGCCGTTAAAATTGTTTTTGCACGATCTGCGGCAGAAATTCCTGTGGTAACGCCGCGCGCGCTTCAATGGATATGGTAAATCCTGTTTGAAACGGCGAAGTATTATGATTTACCATCGGCGGAAGGTCAAGGGAATCAACCTTTTCAGCGGTCATGGAGAGACAAACAAGCCCTCTCCCGTATTTTGCCATAAAATTAATTGCTTCAGGCGTAACTTTCTCAGCCGCCATGCACAAATCCCCTTCATTCTCCCGATCTTCATCATCCACCAGAATAACCATACGACCGTTTCTGATTTCTTTTACTGCTTCTTCAATGCTTAATTTCGGCATTATTTTTTATCTCCTAAAATTTTCAGACTGATACGCTATGTTAAGAAGCCAAGTTTCTTAAAGAATCTTGGCTTCTTTTAACAATTCCCAATTTCTCAAATTCCTAATTGTTATTGATGTTTCAATATTAACCATTTCCTATCTCTTTTTCAACCCTGTCTTGAAAAACATCCTTGTAAAAAATCTGAGATTGATATAAAAAATTTTATTTTAATTCATGTTTACACATTTGTTTACGGAAAGAACAGGATGGAAACATCTTTATCGTTAATTATTTTAATTTATCGGATAATTTAATATGTCAGGCAGCACATTCGGAACATTATTCAGAATTACAACGTGGGGAGAATCCCACGGAAAAGGGGTCGGCGTAGTGATTGACGGATGCCCTCCGCTGATTCCGCTTAATGAAGAGATTGTTCAGGCAATGACGGATCGCAGAAAACCGGGAAACTCTGTTGCAAGCACCGGCAGAAAAGAACCGGACACAGCGGTCATTATGTCCGGGGTCTTTGAGGGGATGACAACCGGCACGCCGATCATGATTATGATGTATAACAAAGACGCCAAATCCGATGCTTATAAACCGTACGCCGATCTTTTCCGTCCGGGGCATGGGGATATAACATATCAGGCAAAATACGGCATACGGGACTGGCGCGGCGGGGGAAGAGCCTCTGCCAGAGAACCGCGGCAAGAGTTGCCGCCGGTGCTGTGGCAAAAGCGGTTTTAGAAAAAGAGAATATCAGGGTTATTTCATATACGATTGAACTCGGCGGAATAAAAGCTCAGAATCTTGATATGAATCAGATCAGCCTGAATCCTTTCTGCTGCCCTGATACAGAAGCGGCAAAGATGATGGAAGATCGGGTTACAGAGGTGAAAAAAAAGGGGGATTCTCTGGGGGGAATTGTTGAGATTCTGGCAACAGGTGTTCCGCGCGGTCTGGGAGAGCCGGTATTTGACAAATTGGATGCTGATTTGGCAAAAGGGCTGATGAGCATCGGCGCTGTCAAAGGGGTTGAAATCGGTGCGGGATTTGAGGCGGCACGGATGTCAGGGTCTGAAAATAATGATCCGATAACTCCCGATGGATTTTTATCAAATAATTCAGGGGGTATTCTTGCAGGTATATCCAACGGCGATAATATTATTGCACGGGTGGCAGTGAAACCGATTCCTTCAATTCTTATTGAGCAGCAGACTATTGATAAATCAGGGAATCCTGCAATTATCTCCACAAAGGGGCGTCATGATATTTCAGCAATTCCGCGTATCAATGTGGTCTGCGAAGCAATGGTCAGCCTTGTTCTGACGGATCATCTGCTGAGGCAGAGAGCGATGGGAATGGGGAATTAGGAATTTTGGCGGCGGATCAAACCTGTTGATAAATCAAATCTGATATTTTGAGCAAACATTTCTTCATCCTGCGTATATGTCAGGATTTTTCTCAGTCTTTTCTCTGTTTGCAGCTGAATATGCAACTGTAAACTCAACATATTTCCTCTTATCTTTTCTGAAAAGGGCTAACAACAAGTTCAGTGGCGGGGCGATATCCCGTTCACTGCAATGACGGTTTTTATCCCGTTCCCACGCTTTGCGTCCTGTAAGTGCGGAGGGGGATGAGCAGGACACGAAGCGTCCTAACTCTTGTTCCCACGCAAAGCGTCAATGCCGTTAAGTTAAGAAAATGGCAAAAATATAAGTAGCCGAATTGGAAGTAAACAGAGACTTCGGATATTCAGCTAAGTCATTGATTTTTAATTAATGGTTTTCTTAACTTAATAGCATTGAGGAGGGCAGAGGGGTTAGGTTTTTAAAAAACAAAACTTCGGAAATCCTGCCCTGCTACATATCTTCAATAATAAGTTGTGCAATTTTCTTTCCGTTCCAGCGGTTCCACTTGAGCCGGAAGATTATCTGATCATAACTCTCTTTCAGAGGAATCTGCGGATCAATATTAAAGTGCATGGCATTAAAGACTTTGCCGCTTTTTGTTCCTGAATTTTGCCTTAAAATCATTCGCCGATGATTTTTCCCGACAATCTTTGATGAAGAGACTTTTACATTTCCTGCCATAAAGAGCGGCTCAGGATTTCCTTCGCCAAACGGCTGCAATGATTCAAGTTCATCAGTCAGTTGATCTGATATATCATCAAATTCAAGTTCAGTATCAACAGAAAGAGTCGGAACAAAATGCTCAGGTCTGCTCATTTTTTTAACAAAATCTTCAAAATGCTGCTGAAATACGCCGATATTATTTGCCTTTATCGTAAGACCTGCTGCCATAGCATGTCCTCCGAAATACTCCAGATCCTTTTCACAAGACAGAATTCCGGCATGAAGATCAATCCCCGGAATACTCCTTCCTGAACCTTTTCCCATGCCGTTATTTGTGGCAATCAGTATCACCGGACGGAAAAAACGTTCAACAACCCTTGATGCGACAATTCCGATAACCCCTTCATGCCAGCCTTTTCCTGCAAGAACAAGAGTAGTGCGGTTAAGGAGATGCGGATGATTATTCAGATGCACAAGAATCTGTTCAAATATCTTCTGCTCCTGCTCCTGACGTACAGCATTAAGATTATGCAGGTTCCGGGCAATCTCTTTTGCAGTTTCAGGGTCGCGGGTGGTTAAAAGCTCAACCGCAATACGGGCGTGATCCAGTCTCCCTGCCGCGTTTAAGCGGGGAGCGAGCCTGAATGCAATCGCCTCTGTATCTGCGTTATTATCGCCGATACCGGATGCTTCCATCAGAGCGCTGACACCTATCCGTGAATGAGTATTGATTATATCAAGTCCTGTTTTTGAGAATATACGGTTTTCATGGGTCAGGGGAACTATATCTGCTACCGTTCCGATTGCAACAAGATCGCAGAAATTTTTCAGATTCGGCTCAGGAAGATTCTCTTTCCAAAATCCGATTTCTCTCAGATGTTTCCGCAGACAGACCATCAGATAAAACGCCACTCCGACACCGGCAAGATTATCAAAACCCGCAGTGCAGTCCGTTCTTTTAGGATTCACTACAGCCAAAGCAGGAGGCGGATTATGAGATATGGCATGATGATCTGTAACAATAACATCAATCCCTGATTTTTGTGCAAGATTAACAGCATCATGACTGCTTGAGCCGCAATCAACTGTAATTATAAGTTTTATTTCAGCAGGAATGGCGTAATCTGAGATATGACTGATCTGAAGGCTGTAACCTTCTTTTACCCGGTGAGGAATATAAAATGAGACATCTGCTTTGGCATATTGCAGGAATTCAAAAAGAATGGTGGTAGCCGTGATTCCGTCTGCATCATAATCTCCGAAGATCATGATTTTTTCATTTTTCATTATAGCCGAACAGATACGGTTGACAGCAATATCCATATCTTTCATGGAAAAAGGGGGCGCAGATCACCCAGAGAGGCATTAAGAAAAAGATACGCATCTTTTTCAGAAAGAATGTTCCGATTCACCATAACCCTTGCAGTAACCGGATCGCAGTCAAGAGTCTTTCGGATTTTTTCAACCGCCTGAATATCCGGGCGCAGAATTTTCCATTGTTTTTTCATAAAAACGAATATATACTATAATTGCTATTTGGACAACAGCAAAATTTAGAATATTAAAATTTGTAGTACCGCCTTTAGGCGGTAAATCAACGATTCTGTTGTAGTACCGCTTTTAGGCGGTAAATCATGGCAGACCGCCTAAAGGCGGTACTGCAAACTTTTTAAAACTTAGTTTCTTTGCAACAGATCACAGGAGAAAGTTTGAATACCATAAAAAAATATTACCGGATGGAACGGCATGGAATCAGCTTTTTAAGATTTATTTTAGAAGCGTATGACGGGATTGCGATATTAGAAACTATTAATTCTGCATCGGGTCTTGTAATACTCCATATTCCTCCGGGGTGTGAGGATGATGTGGAGATGGTTTTACAGGATATTCAGAAGGATATTCTGATTGAACAGTGCTTGTAAAGACTTCCGAAGTTTCAGAAACTTCAGAAGTCTTCAGGTCAACAAATCAGCTTAAACCAGCTTTGCGAGCCATTCCTGCTCTTCAGGTGTTGCTTTATCCGCGATCTCATCTGCAAGAGTAACATCACCCGAACGATATCTCATGTAAATTTCGTTTACGTGCATATGCAGTTCAGGAGAAAGATATTTTGCATAAGCCAGAGCGATTTGCCAATGTGTAAAGGTTGCCCCGTCGCGACCTTTTGTAATCTTCAGCATACCGTTATCTACGGCATATTGTTTTCCCTGAGAACACCGCGATGGAAGGTCTTTATTTTTTCTTTTTTTATCAGGACGTTCCATAAAAGGCTCTGCCCAAGAGCCTTTTTCTTTATAAACCACTTCCAAAACAAATTCTATTGTATCTGACTGTTCCAGCCATTTTTGTGGTTTATTATAACGAGTGCCATCAACAGCTCTCCACAAATCAGTCAGACAGATAAGCTCATCTGACGCCCTTATGGGTCTGTCCGTTAAAAGTGAACTGCTCCAATTTTTGCGGTTTAACATTCTTTTCAGGTTACATAGGGATTGTAATCTGTTTCATTTTTATTATCTCCTTAAAATGATAAAAATTATTACTTTTTCCCGTGAAAATATGTTAAAATACCTGACAGGAATTTTGCAATCTGAGATTTTTATTCATTTTTTCTGTTTCATATTATCATGATTTTGTCAACAAAAATAAAATAAGGTAAAATTTGAATTGATTTACCGGATTTGCACGGATTCAGCGTACTATTTATTAAGCCCCGTAGGGGCTTAATATTTATAGTAATTGGGAAAAAATAACTGAAAAGTCCTGTAAAGGCGACATATTATATGCTACAAATATACCGCACCTACGGAGCTTTCTCCGTTCCCACGCAAAGCATGGGAACGAGATAATTCCTAATTCTCCATTCCTAATTCCTAATTGACATTATTATTTTGAACTTGATTTTTTATTATTAAACATATAGAATTTTTTATTTGTGAATTATATTCACAAAATTTTACAGATTTTGAATCCAATCGCAGAGAGGAGTTATTTATGGCTGAAATAATTGAAAAATTAAGAAATATTGCTCTGGTCGGACATGGAAATACCGGAAAGACTTCATTGGCTGAGATTATGCTGTTTAAAGCAGGAGTTATCAATCGGATAGGAAGAGTTGAAGACGGCAATACAGCAATGGATTTTGAACCTGAAGAACTGAAACGGGGCATTACCATAAGCAGCGCGTTTCATCAGTACAACTGGAAAAAACATACCATAAGTATTATTGACACTCCGGGTGACCAGAATTTCTTTTCAGATACCAGAACCTGTATGCAGGCGGCTGACGGTGTGATTATAATGATAGATGCGGTGGACGGCATAAAAGTGCAGACAGAGCAGGCATGGGATTTTGCAAAAGAATTTAATCTGCCGTGTGTCATCTTTGTTAATAAACTCGACAGGGAACGTTCTGATTTTTCACGGACATTTCAGGATATAACTGCCTGTTTTTCTGAGCCGAAAGCAATTAAATTGCAGCTTCCCGCAGGATCAGAATTGAATTTCAAAGGGGTTGTTGATCTGATAAGTGCAAAAACATATATATATGATGCGGATGGCAAAGCTGTTGCAGGGAATATTCCTTCAGATATGAAGGATGAAGCAGAGACAGAAAGAGAAGCTCTTGTTGAAAATATCGCAGAGGCTGATGACGTCCTTGTTGAAAAATATCTTGAAGGGGAAACTTTGTCTGATGAAGAATTATACATGGCATTGAGAAAAGGAACAATATCAAGAACCTTTATTCCGGTACTTTGCGGATCTGTGATAAAGAATACCGGCATTGATCTGCTGATGGATTTTATTGTAAATGTCATGCCTTCACCAATTGATCGGGGTGTTACAAAAGGTACTGACCCTGACATCGGAAATGAGATTGAACGCTCGCCTGATCCGAATGCTCCTTTTTCAGCTTTTGTATTTAAAACAGTGGCTGATCCGTATGCAGGAAGACTGACCATATTTAAAGTTGTTTCAGGAACCCTTGGCAAAGACGGGAATTTCTATAATGTCAACAAAAAGGCACGCGAGCGTTATAATCAGTTGTTAAGACTTGCCGGAAAAGAGCAGAAACCTGTTACAGAGGCGGGACCAGGTTCGATTGTTGCAGTGGCAAAACTGAAAGAGACTGCCACAGGTGATACTATCTGTGATGAAGGTAACAAGATAAAATTCAACTGTATCGAAGCACTCCCCGGTGCAATCTCTTTTGCTATGCGGGCAAAAGAAAAAGGGGATGAAGATAAGATTTTTACATCTTTGTCCAAGATTCTTGAAGAAGACCCGGCATTAAGACTTACCCGAAATACTGAAACCAAAGAGATTCTTCTCTCCGGCATGGGGCAGGTACATATTGAAGCAACTGTTGACAAACTCAGAAGAAAATATAATGTTGAAGTTCAGTTGGATACCCCTAAAGTTCCGTATAAAGAGACGATTAAAAAGAAGGTAAGAGTTCAGGGAAAGCATAAAAAACAAAGCGGCGGTCATGGACAGTACGGAGATTGCTGGATTCAGATGGAGCCGCTGCCTAAAGGATCAGGATTTGAATTTGTTGATGCCATTGTCGGCGGTTCAATTCCAAGACAATATATCCCGGCAGTTGAAAAAGGGATTATTGAAGCAGCTCAGAGAGGTGTGCTGGCAGGGTACCCCTGTATTGATTTCAGGGCAACAGTTGATGACGGCTCTTATCATGATGTGGATTCTTCTGAAATGGCGTTCAAGATTGCCGGTTCTCTTGCTTTTAAAAAAGCCGCAGAGCAGGCGCAGCCTATATTACTTGAGCCGATTATGAAGATTACCATTACCACCCCTGATGAATATATGGGTGATATTATGGGTGATCTGAACGGAAAGCGCGGCAGAGTGCTTGGGATGGAGAGCAAAGGAAAACATCAGGTTATCACAGCAAATGTGCCGATGTCAGAGTTTCTGACCTATGCTCCTGATTTGAATTCCATGACCGGCGGGCGAGGCGTATTCACTTTGGAATTTTCACATTATGACGAAGTACCTGCCCAGATAGCCCAGAAGATTGTTGAAGAGGTAAAAAGCAGTAAAGAATAATTTGGCAGTAAAAAAAAGACCTTCAAGGTTTTGAAAGCCTTGAAGGTTTTATGATCATTTAAAAAAAAATTCATATTCAACAAAAGGGATTGATAAAAAATTATGATTAAACGTATTGAAGTATTTAAAGAAAACAATTTCAGCGAAAAAAGTTTCAAGAAATTTCTGGTGCAGGATTCTCCGTATTTCAAAATTCTGAATTTCAATTTTACTGTAGGGCAGGAATTACCTGTTCATTCTCACGATATTGACGGGCAGTTATCTATTGTGGTTATGGAAGGCAGCGGAGAATTTCTTGGTAAAGATAATTCTGTGTTTCCGGCAAATCCTGGTGATGTCCTGATTTCAGATATTCGTGAACCTCATGGCATCAGAGCAAAAACAAATATGAGAGTCCTGGTTACAATCGCTCCGCCAATCTGATTAGCTTTTATGCCTTTGAAATCCTTTTTTTATTTTATCGCAAATCTCCGCAAAGATATATTTCGGACTTTGCGATATTTTTATTTTTTCTGTAATTTCTAATGGTTATTTTTCAAAGGATAAAATTCATGGATATTAAAACTGTAAATACAATATTGTACTGTAACAAATGGAATGAAACTGTCGCTTTTTATAAAACAAAGCTGAAACTGCCGGTAACAGTCTCTTTTGAATGGTTTGTCGAATTCAGACTCAATGAAGGTTCCCGCCTGAGTATTGCAAATGCAGAACGGACATCAATAAGCAGCAGCAACGGCAACGGTCATACAATTACAATGAAAGTACCTGATATTAAAATAATTTACTCAGAATTAAAAGATGCGGGACTGAATCCTACAGAAATAAAGAAGCATAAATGGGGCGCAGAAGTTCTGTACATCTATGATCCTGAAGGCAACATGCTTGAGTTCTGGTCTGATAAGATAGAATAAATCTGTTTTTGTCTTATTTTTACATTGACAAAATCAATTATCATGACTAATTTATAAAGTACAAAAATATAAGTAGTTATAAAAAACTAAATTTCTTCAATAAACTTGATTTTTTTCAGTAATGTCAACATATCTGCCTTTAAACAGGCGGATTATTAAGGAGGATAAAATGCTTGAGGTAACAAAATCAGCAAGCGAACAGATTGCTATGTATTTTAAAGGCAAAAAGGTTGAGCCGATCCGTGTATTTCTGAATGAAGGCGGATGAGGGGACCATCCCTTTCATTGGCTCTGGATGAACCAAAAGATACGGACAATGTATATGATGTTGAAGGTTTTAAATATGTTATAGATAAAAATTTTATGGAGAAAGTACAACCGGTAAAGATAGATTATATGACAATGGGATTTAAAGTTACTTCAAGTGTTGATTTCGGATCCGGATGCAGTTGCAGCACAGAACAGAAATCTTCATGCAGTTGCTGACAAATATAGATTTTATGCTGAAACCCCAATGGTTTTTAAAACCCTTGGGGTTTTAAGTTTCTCTCCCCCACATAAAAGTTGACTCATCTTTTCCAACGTGATAAATCTCTTAATTATAATCTGTTACCACAGATATATCTCTGAAAAGATTTACAATTTTTTACTCTCGTTCTCATGCTTTGCATGGGAACGGATTCAAGTGATAAAACATGAAACCGGATCATTCACATAATCATCAGCATAAAGAGAATAAAGAAGCCACGCTCAGGCTTGTGGCATGGGAAATAACCCGTAACTGCAACCTCTCCTGTATTCATTGCCGGGCGTCTGCAACCAAAGGACCTTATACCGGAGAATTAGATACAGAATCATGTCTGCAACTATTGGATCAGATTGCAGAAACCGGAACACCTATTGTAATTCTTACCGGCGGGGAGCCTCTGCTTAAACCGGATATATTTGAAATTGCAGGGTATGGAACAGATAAAGGACTCCGTATGGTCATGGCACCCAACGGAACATTGATAACAGAGACTTCTGCAAAAAAGATGGCAGACGCGGGTATAAAAAGAATCAGCATCAGTCTGGACGGCTCTGAAAAAGAGATTCATGATAAATTCAGAGGAGTTGACGGCGCATTTGACGGCGCATTAAAGGGAATTCATTTTGCAAAAGAGACGGGAATTGAATTTCAGATCAATACCACGATTACAAAAGCAAATCTTGAGCAGATTCCTAAAATTCAGGAGCTTGCAGTAAAACTGGGCGCGGCTGCCCATCATATCTTTCTGCTTGTTCCCACAGGAAGAGGAAAATATATTTTAGATCAGGCTATTACTGCGGCTGAATATGAAGAGACTCTTAACTGGTTTTATGATCAGAGAGAAAGCACTCCTTTGCAGTTGAAAGCAACCTGCGCTCCCCATTATTACCGTATTATCAGACAGCGGGCAAAAAAAGAGGGAAAATCAATTACATTTCAGACTCACGGACTTGATGCTGTTACCAGAGGGTGCCTTGGCGGTACAGGCTTCTGTTTTATTTCACATAAGGGGATTGTTCAGCCCTGCGGATTTCTCAATCTGAACTGCGGTGATATAACAGAAACCTCTTTTAAAGATGTCTGGAATAAATCCGATATATTTCTCTCTTTGCGTAATTATGACAACTTAAAAGGGAAATGCGGGGCATGTGAATACAAAGGAGTCTGCGGAGGGTGCAGAGCAAGAGCTTTTGAAGCGACCGGCGATTTTCTGGCTGAAGAACCGTTGTGCAGTTATCAGCCAAAATCAATTAAAAGTTCGTAGTACCGCCTTCAGGCGGTAGATCGTGAAGTACCGCCTGAAGGCGGTACTTCAAACTTTTCTTAATATCAAAACCAATGCATCTTAAAATCCTGAATCCTAAACAATCACTGAACAAAGCGTTTTTAAAAATAAAGCCGGTCAGAGCCGAAATTGAAAAATTCAAATCTGAGTTAAACCGGCTTCTTGACCGGATAAATGAAGCAGAATCCGAAGAGTTTCATAAAAATCTTCTCGCGGATTTTCTCAAGAAAACTTATTATGAGCCGGATCATTTCATCAATACAAAAGGGCGGAATGATCTGGTCATTCATAACGGAAAAGATGCAAAAAGCACAGTCGGCGTTATCATTGAAACAAAAAAGCCGGGTAATAAAGCTGAAATGCCGGAACAGAATAATCTCAATGTTAAAGCATTTCAGGAGCTTGTGCTTTATTATCTCCGGGAACGGATAAATCAAAAAAATCTTCAGATAAAACATCTGATTGCAACAGATATATATGAATGGTTTATTTTTGATGCAAATGTCTTTGAAAAATTTTTTGCACAGAACAGAAATCTTATCTCATTATTCAGCGACTTTGAAGCCGGAAGACTCTCAGGAAAAACCACCGATTTCTTTTACAGAGAGATTGCCGCTCCCGCTATTGCCGGAATACATTCAGAGATTGAATTCACTTATTTTGACATCCGTGAATATAAAGGATTGCAGGATGACAGCAGACTGATCCCGCTGTTCAAGCTGTTTTCACCTGAGCATCTGCTGAAACTTCCGTTTGCCAACGACAGCAATACCCTTGACAAAGCATTTTATTCGGAACTGCTTCATATTATCGGACTGGCAGAGACAAAACAGGGAAGTAAAAAGCTGATTGAACGGAAAAAAGAGGGTGAGCAGAATCCGGGTTCTCTGCTGGAAAATGCAATAACCGAGCTTGACGCCTCTGATAAACTAAACCGGCTTGAAGACCCGGATGAAAGACCTGCGGGGTTTCCGAAACCCCGCAGGTCTGAAATGCTGTTCAATACCGGGCTTGAACTTGTCATAACATGGATAAACCGTCTTCTGTTTCTCAAACTGCTTGAGGCTCAACTGATCACTTATCATAAAGGGGATAAAGCCTTTTCATTCCTGAATTCCGCAAAGATAAAGAATTTTCACGATCTCGGAACTCTTTTCTTTCAGGTACTTGCACGCAGACATGATGATCGCGATGAAGAACTGAAACAGGCTTTTGAAAAAGTTCCGTATCTGAACAGTTCTCTTTTTGAACCTACAGAGCTTGAGCATGAAACGCTCTTTATCAGCAGCCTTGACAGCGGAAAAAGACTGCCCCTTTTTCCTTCAACAGTTCTGAAAGACGGAAAAGGAAAAAAGCGGACAGGCAATCTGAACACCCTTGAATATATCTTTGATTTTCTGGATGCTTACGATTTTTCAGGAGAAGGCGCGGGAGAGATACTTGAAGAGAAAAAGTCACTGATAAACGCATCCGTACTCGGTCTGATCTTTGAAAAAATCAACGGCTATAAAGACGGATCATTTTTCACACCCGGATTTGTAACCATGTATATGTGCCGGGAGACAGTGCGCAGTGCTGTTTTGCAGAAATTCAATAAAACAAAGGGTTGGGAATGTAAGAATTTTAACGATCTTTATGATAAAATCAGAGATCGTAATGAAGCGAATGAGATCATCAACAGTCTTAAAATATGCGATCCCGCAGCCGGTTCAGGACATTTTCTTGTCTCCGCCCTGAATGAGATAATTGCGGTCAAAAGTGATTTGAAGATAATGCTTGACAGAGACGGACGGCGACTGAAAGAATATCATGCTGAGGTCGTGAATGATGAGCTTGCAGTTACGGATGAAGACGGAGAATTATTCGAGTACTATTCAGGCAGCAGAGAAAGTCAGCGGGTTCAGGAGACGCTTTTTCATGAAAAACAGACGATTATTGAAAACTGTCTCTTCGGAGTTGACATAAATCCGAATTCCGTGAAAATCTGCTGCCTCCGTCTCTGGATTGAGCTTCTGAAACATGCTTATTATAAAGAGAATAATGAACTTGAAACCCTTCCGAATATTGACATCAATATAAAATGCGGCAATTCTCTGATAAGCCGGTTTGCATTGGATGCTGATATTAAACAGGCATTGAGAAAAAGCAAATGGAATATTGACTCATACAGAATTGCAGTTCAGACTTACCGCAACGCAAAAAACAGGGAAGAAAAGCGGAGCATAGAAAAATTTATCGCGGATATAAAAAAAGATTTCCGAACAGAGCTTGGCGGCAACAATCCGAAATTAAAGAAGCTGAACAAACTGAAAGGCGATTTGTACGATCTGGTTACACGGCAGACACTGGTTGAAGAATCCGCCAAAGATAAAAAGGCAAAAGAGCAGAATCTTAAAAAACTGGAAAAGGAGATTGCCGGACTCGGCGCAGAAATTGAAGAGATTCAGAGCGGAAGGATTTATGACAATTCGCTGGAATGGCGGTTTGAGTTTCCTGAAGTGCTGAATGATGACGGTGATTTTACCGGCTTTGATGCAGTTATCGGTAATCCGCCTTATGGAATAGCTTTCAGTGCGGAGCAGAAGAATTTCTTCAAAGAAAAATATGAAAGCGCCAAATCCGCAAAAGGTGAACAGAAAGGTTCTCTGGATTCATTCAGTCTTTTCATAGATAATGGGCTTAATTTATGCAGTAATAACTCGGTATTATCTTATATTATCCCCATGTCTTTTGTTTCAAGCGAAGCAATGAGCGCTCTGCATAAAATGATCTTCAGGATGTGTGAAACGGTTTATGTGTCAACATATTCAAACAGACCCATGAAAATATTTGAAAATGCGGATCAGAGAACCGCGATTCTCATCTGTCATAAGAATAACAGACCGGCAAAATATCTTTATTCAACAAAAGTCAACAAGCGTTACAAAGATACCCCTGCCCATGATGTAATAAAAAATTTAAAATATGTAAACAGTTATCCTTATGTAAAATACGGAAGACTGCCGAAAATCGGTTCTGAAACTGAAATCGGAATTCTGCAAAAGCTGTTCTCTTCGGAAAATACGCTTTCTGATCTGTTTGATAAAAACGGTCTGCCTGTTTACTACCGTACTTCAGGAGGAAGATATTATAATATTATCACAAACTTTAAAACCGGATCAACCAAAGAAAACTGCATTTATGTCAGGAGTGAATACCGCGATACAGTAGGAGCAATTTTAAGCAGTAATCTGTATTACTGGTTTTATCATATATATTCAAATAATTTGGATTTAAAATCTTATGAACTGGAAATTTTCCCAATTCCCATAAAGAGATTTAAACCAAAACAGGTTAAATATCTTGATAATCTATATAAAGAGTATTTAGCGGATTTGAATAAAAATTCAAAAGTAAAAAAAGCTGATTATGCGACAATAGAGAGTTACAGGGAATATTATGCACGCTATTCAAAGCATCTGATTGACAAGATTGATATGGCAATTCAGGAACCTTACGGATTGACGGATGAAGAGATCAATTTCATCATCAATTATGATATAGAATTCAGGACAGATAATGAAGAATAAGCCGTAGAAATACAGAAGAAGAGATTAAATTTGATGAAAAATAATAAGGAGATAAAAAAGATGGGATTCAGTCTGAAAATACCGGATCATATTTATTTGGCTTTAAGACTTCCTGATTCTGAAAAAGAATCTGTTTTATTAAGCGAGCTTGCAATCGTACTTTATGAAAGAAATATACTCTCATTCGGAAAAGCCCGCGAACTTGCTCAGATGAACAAATGGGATTTTCATGAATTATTAGGTAAAAGGCATATTGAAAGACATTATGATCTGGAAAGTTTTAATGAGGATTTGAATTATGGAATCTCATAAAATCATAAGCAATTCTTCACCGCTTATCAATCTGTCGAAAATCAGTCAGCTTGATTTAATCCGTCAATTGTACGGTCAGATTATTGTTCCGTCAGCAGTGTATAGTCAATAACCCCCGACCCTAAAGGGTCGTGGCTTTAAAAAGCCTGATTGATTAGACTAAGCGAAAGCTACGTTATTTAGGTCACGATACCTATGGATGTTTAGCCAAGTCTGTAGCTCTATCGCATATTTTTAAACATTTCTGAGGGCAGGAAAAGTGAGATATGCACGACAAGCCTTTATAACATTGTCTATGGCTATTAACTCCGAAAGGAGATAACGAAACTTGAGAGTATTCGTATTAAATCAGAGAAAAGAACCATTAATGCCTGCTTCGCCTTGTAAAGCCAGAAAATTATTAAAACAAGGTAAAGCTGAAGTGGAAAAAAGAACTCCGTTTACAATCCGGCTGCTATATCCTACCGGGGAAACTATACAGGAAATAACACTAGGTATAGATGCCGGAAGTAAATCAATAGGATTATCAGCAACAACAGAAAAAGAGGAACTGTTTTCAGCGGAAGTAGAATTACGAAATGATATAACTGATTTATTATCTGTACGCAGACAAAACAGGCGTACCAGAAGAAACAGATTAAGATATAGAAAAGCCAGATTTTTAAACAGGGTAAAAAGTAAAAATAAAGGATGGTTAGCACCATCTATAGAAAACAGGATACAAACTCACTTGAATATTATAAATAAAACACATGAGTTATTGCCTGTAAGAAAGATAATAGCCGAGATAGCAGGTTTTGACTTTCAGAGAATTAAAAATCCCGACATTCAGGGTGAAGAATATCAGCAGGGAGAGCAATTGGGATTTTTGAATGTAAGGGAATATGTATTATATAGGGATGGGCATAAATGCCAAGGAAGAAAAAAATGTAAAAATAAGATATTTAATGTGCATCATATAGAAAGTCGCAAAACAGGAGGGAATGCACCTGATAACTTAATAACTTTATGTAAAACTTGTCATAGAGATTACCATGAAGGAAAATTGAAACTTGATTTGAAACGAAAAAAATCTCTTCGGGATACTGCTTTTATGGGGATTATGAGATGGGCTTTCTATAACAAACTAAGAGCAATGTATCCATATGTAAATCTAACTTATGGATATATAACAAAAAACACAAGAATACAAAACAATCTGCCCAAAGGGCATAGAACAGACGCACTATGTATAAGTGAAAATCCTACAGTAAAAAGACTTAATGATTGGTATTACATCAAAAAAGTAAGATGCCACAACAGGCAGATTCATAAAGCGAATATTTTAAAAGGTGGCAAAAAGAAATTAAATCAAGCACCATATTTGGTAAAAAACTTCAGACTATTTGACAAAGTAGAATTTGAAAGAGAAGAGTGTTTTGTTTTTGGAAGAAGAAGCAGCGGTTATTTTGATTTAAGGAAATTAGACAGAACAAAGATACATGCAAGCGCAAGTTATAAAAAATTGAAATTGTTAGAAACAAGTAAAAACTTATTATGGGAAAGGAGATTGCAGGAGTAGGACGCATTCCTCCGCTACCCTGAAGGGATAGCGGTTTCCTGCTGATTTTTGTTATGAACTCTTCTTGAAAGATACAATAAAAACTGGAAGTTATGCAATAAAAAAACTGGTTGACAAAAATGTTATCTGTATCAGGGAAGTTTCGGACAGAAATATTGTAAAAGCATTGCATAAAGATTTAGACATCGGTGAATCTGAAGTAATTGCTTTGGCTTTGGAATTAAAAGCGGATTTAATCATTATAGATGAGAAAGACGCCAGAAAAATCGCCGAATTATATGATTTAAAAAAGACAGGTTTTATCGGATTACTGATAAAAGCAAAAAAACAAGGTCTTATACCGGATATAAAAACTTTGCTGGATACTGCAATTCATAAAGGATTTTGGATAAATCCCAAATTATATAAACATATTATTCAATCATTATAAGATATTATTATTGTAAAAAATAATAAGGTATGGAATTCAGCATTTAAAATAAGATAAAAATTGTTTATCTTATAACAAAGAGCGAGGCAATAAGGTGATACGAATGCAAGAAATAAACTGGGGTAACTTTAAAGCAAAATTTAACGGGAAAGAACAAAAGTCTTTTGAATGGCTCTGTTATCTTTTGTTTTGTAATGAATTTAATATAAGTAATGGAATATTTAGGTATAAAAACCAAGCAGGGATTGAAACAGAACCCATTGAATATGATGGCAAGTTAATAGGCTTTCAAGCGAAGTTTTATGAAACAAGACTTAGTGAGAAAAAGAAAGAGATAAAAGATGCAATCAGAAAAGCAAAAGAAAAGAACCCAAATCTTAATAAGATTCTGTTTTATATAAATCAAGAGTTTTCAGAAAGCAGTAAAAAGGGGCAAAAAGAGCCAAAATATAAAACCGAAATCGAATCTTATGCTAAATCTCAAAATATAGAAATAGTATGGAGAGTTCCTAGTCATCTTGAAAAACAGCTCTCTCTTGATAAAAATAGGACTTTTGCACAGCACTTTTTTAGTCTCGACAAAAGTGTAATTGATTTTATTGCTGAATTAACTCATCATACTGAGTCAATTCTTGCAGCTATCCATTCAGAAATAAAATTTAAAGAGCATGAAATCAAAATTGATAGATCGCAAGCTATAAGCGACCTCAATATCATTTTAAATGAATCTTCTCTGATAATTTTAAGCGGAGAAGCCGGCGTTGGAAAAACCGCTGTAATAAAAGATTTTTATACTCTGGTTAAAGAAAAAGCCCCGTTTTTTGTTTTCAAAGCTACTGAATTTAATATTCTTAACATCAATCAACTTTTTGCTAACTATGGACATTTCACATTCTTCGATTTTATTAGAGAGCATCAAGATATTGTTGAAAAATATATAGTTATTGATTCTGCTGAAAAATTGTCTGATATTGAATATAAGGAAATTTTTCAAGAATTTCTGTCTGCTTTGCTTAAAAATAATTGGAAGATCATATTTACAACAAGACATAATTATTTAGATGATCTCAGATTTCAATTTGTCGAAGTTTATCGGGTTAAATTTCGGTCATTAAATATTAATAACCTTACAATTGAAGGGATTACTGAATTTTCAAAAAAATATAAATTCAATCTTCCGATCAATGAAAGATTACTTAATCTTTTACAAAATTCTTTTTATCTTAATGAATATCTCCATAATTACAAAGATATAACTAATGATACAAGTTTTTCCGTTTTCAAAAATATAGTATGGAATAAACTATTAAATTCATCGTATCAAAAAAATAGCTTACACAGAAGAGAAGACTGTTTTTTAAAAATTGCTCAAAAAAGGGCTAATCATGGTAATTTTTTTGTAAAAGCTGATGAATGTAATGATGATATTCTTCAAAAACTTCAAGATTATGAAATTATCAAATACGACTCAAATGCAGGTGGATTTTTTATAACACATGATATTTATGAAGAATGGGCGTTAGATAAAATAATAGAAAGAAGTTTTAATAATTCAGGAGACTATAAAAGATTCTTTCAGGATATTGGAAGCTCTTTGTCAATTCGCAGGGCTTTCAGAAATTGGCTTTCAGAAAAATTACTGAACAACAAAAATGAGGTAATAGCCTTAATAGAAAATGTAATATTAGATGATAAAATTGAAAGCCATTGGAAAGATGAAATTTTAATATCAGTGCTTCTATCCGACTACGCCGAAGTATTTTTTCAACTATTTGAAAATAAGCTCTTAGAAGATAATCAAAAACTCCTGATGAGAATTGTTTTTCTGCTTAGAACAGCCTGCAAGGAAATTGACGAAGACTTACTAAAACAATTTGGATTAAAAAAAAATATTATATTGAATACTATTTTTACAAAACCAAAGGGGTATGGCTGGAATTGCGTAATAGATTTTATACATAAACACAAAAATGATTTTGGATTACAACATATTAATATAATTCTCCCATTACTTAATGACTGGAATAATAAAAACACTACTGGAGAGACAACAAAAAAGTCAAGTCAAATAGCCTTGTTTTATTATAATGAATTCAAGAAAGATGGTAGTTTTGGGCATAATCATCGTCATGAAAAAAAACAGTTAATCAGAGTAATTTTACAGGGTGCTTCAGAAATTACTAATGAACTTAAAGCCATTTTTGATGAAATTATCTCTAAAAATACGATAAAATATAGAGATAAATATTATGAAGTTATTAAAACAATTTTAACATCAGTTACAGATGGTTTTGAAGTTGTAAAAAGCCTTCCAGACTATGTAATCAAATTGGCGGATATTTTTTGGTATCAACTTCCTAAAAATAAAGGAAAATATGAATCAGATTCAATTGGTGTTGAAAAAAATTTTTGTTTGTCAAAGGAATGTGAATTTAGTTATTTTCCGCCAAGTGCATTGCAGTCCCCGATATTTCAACTGTTAAAAGTTGCCACTAATGAAACAATTGATTTTATTTTATCGTTTACGAATAAAACAGTTGAGTGTTATACAAAATCTAAATTCAATAATGAAATAGAAGAAGTAGATGTTTTTATTGATGAAATAAAACCGATAAAACAGTATATAAGCAACAGACTTTGGTGTATGTATAGAGGAACACAGGCATCTACAAACCTTCTTGAGTCTATGCACATGGCACTTGAAAAATGGTTACTTGAAAATGCAAAATCAACATCTAAAGAAAATATTGAAAAATGGTGTTTATATCTTATTAAAAATTCAAAATCCGCTTCAATAACTGCCGTAGTTACAAGCGTGGTTCTTTCTCAACCTTCCAAGTTGTTCGGTATCGCAAAAATTCTTTTTCAGACAAAAGAGCTTTTTATTTATGATACACACAGATATGTATTCGATCAATCTGCTAAGAGTCTTTATTCAATAGGTCATAGCTTCAATTTTCAGAAAAGATTATTTCAAGATGAAAGATTTGAAACTTGTGATGAGCCTCATAGAAACCTTACGATAGAGAATCTGGCATTAAATTACCAACTTTTCAGATCAGAAGATGAAAATGAAGAAGAAGCTGCCGAAAGACAAAGAACTATATGGGAAATATTTGATAAATATTATGAAAAGATTCGGGAAAAATCCATAGAAACCGATACAGATAAGACATGGAGATTGTATTTGGCAAGAATGGATAGAAGAGAAATGAATATAGAAATTGAACAAAAAGATAAGAAAATATTAATGAAATTTAATCCTGAAATTGATTCAGAATTAAAAAAGTATAGTGAAGATTTTTCAAAAGAATCTTCTGATAAAATGAAATATACTTCATTGAAATTATGGTCAAATTACAAATTTACCAAAGAAGAAGAGCAATACCTGAAATATCAACAATATGAAAACAATCCTCAATTGGTAATTACAGAGACAAAAGAAATTATTGAGAGAATGAAAAAGAAAACCGGCGATATTTTTTCCCTCTATAACGATTCAATTCCTGCTTATACTTGCTCTGTTTTAATTCGTGATTCTTTTGATAAATTAAATGAAGAAGATAAGTTACTTTGTAAAAAAGTGATCCTTGGTTTCGCGTTCCATTCCTCTTAGATATGAACATTATCTTTATCAAATTTCTGATGGAACAGAACCATCTATTATTATTTTGCCTGATCTTATAAAGTATTTTCCAAAGGATAAAGAAGAAATCAAAGGGTTATTGCTATTGTTGTTATTTACTCCTTGTAGAGAAATATCAAATTTTGCTACTATTTTAAATAAACTTAGTTTTTGAAAACAAATCAAAAGAATAACCAATATATTTCAACAGAGTTGGAGACTAACACTATTTATTATATAGAAAATATTATGAAACGATATATTTTAATAAACCGTCAAAAAATTAAAATAACATTGCAGATTAAAAATCAAGTTATTGTTATCCTAAATTTTTTAGTAGAAAGAGGTTCAATAACAGGATATTTGTTAAGAGAAGATGTCCTATAAAAAATATTTTTGCTTGTGTAATGTATCAAAAAGCTAATGAACATTAATATCCTTAATCCGAAACAATCACTGAACAAAGCGTTTTTAAAGATAAAGCCGGTCAGAGCTGAAATTGAAAAATTCAAATCTGAGTTGAACCGGCTTTTTGATCGTGTAAATGAATCGGAATCCGAAGAATTTCATAAAAATCTTCTGTCGGATTTTCTGAAGAGAACTTATTATGAGCCGGATCATTTCATCAACACAAAAGGGCGGAATGATCTGGTCATTCATAACGGAAAAAATGCAAAAACCTCTGTCGGCGTTATCATTGAAACAAAAAAGCCGGATAAAATCCTTAGGGTCTTTAAGACCCTAAGGGTTTTAGAAACAAAAGCATTTCATGAGCTTATGCTTTATTATCTCCGTGAACGGATAAATCAGAAGAATCTTCAGATAAAACATCTGATTGCAACAGATATATATGAATGGTTTATCTTTGATGCAAATACTTTTGAAAAGGCATTTGCACAGAATAAAAATCTTGTCTCATTGTTCAATGAGTTTGAAGCAGGGCGTCTGTCAGGGAAAACCACAGATTTTTTTTATAAAGAGATTGCCGCCCCGGCAATTGAGAGAATACAGTCAGAGATTGAATTTACTTATTTTGATCTCCGTGAATATAAAGGATTGCAGGATGACAGCAGACTGATCCCGCTGTTCAAGCTGTTTTCACCTGAACATCTCCTGAAACTTCCGTTTGCCAATGACAGCAATACACTTGACAGGGCATTTTATTCGGAACTGCTTCATATTATCGGACTGGCAGAGACAAAACAGGGGAGTAAAAAGCTGATTGAACGGAAAAAAGAAGGGGAGCGGAGTCCGGGTTCTCTGCTTGAAAACGCAATTACAGAACTTGACGCTTCAGATAAACTAAACCGGCTTGAAGACCCGGATGAAAGACCTGCGGGGTTTCCGAAACCCCGCAGGTCTGAAATGCTGTTCAATACAGGACTTGAACTTGTCATCATATGGATAAACCGTCTTCTGTTTCTCAAACTGCTTGAGGCTCAACTGATCACGTATCACAGAGGGGACAAATCCTTTTCATTCCTGAATTCCGCAAAGATTAAAAACTTTCACGATCTCGGCAGCCTTTTCTTTCAGGTACTTGCACGCAGACCGGATGAGAGAAATGAAGATTTAAAGCAGGCTTTTGAAAAAATTCCGTATCTGAACAGTTCCCTTTTTGAACCCACAGAGCTTGAGCATGAAACGCTGTTTATAAGCAGTCTTGACAGCGGAAAAAGACTGCCGTTTTTTCCTTCAACTGTGCTGAAAGACAACAGAGGAAAAAAGCGGACAGGTGATCTGAACACTCTTGAATATATCTTCGATTTTTTAGACGCTTATGATTTTTCAGGAGAAGGATCCGGAGAGATTCAGGAGGAGAAAAAATCCCTGATAAACGCATCCGTACTCGGTCTGATCTTTGAAAAGATCAACGGCTATAAAGACGGCTCTTTTTTTACACCGGGGTTTATCACCATGTATATGTGCCGGGAGACAATCCGCCGGGCGGTTCTTCAGAAATTCAGTGAGCGGAAAGGATGGAACTGCAAAGACCTTGATGATCTGTATAATAAAATTGAAGACCGCAAAGAGGCAAACGAAATAATAAACAGCCTGAAAATCTGTGATCCCGCAGCCGGTTCAGGGCATTTTCTTGTCTCCGCATTGAATGAAATTATCGCGGTCAAAAGTGATTTGAAGATACTGCTTGACAGAGACGGGCGGCGACTGAAAGAATATCATGCTGAGGTCGTGAATGATGAGCTTGCAGTTACGGATGAAGACGGAGAATTATTCGAGTACTATCCCGGCAGCAGAGAAAGTCAGCGGGTTCAGGAGACGCTTTTTCATGAAAAACAGACGATTATTGAAAACTGCCTCTTCGGAGTTGACATCAATCCGAATTCCGTGAAAATCTGCTGTCTGCGTCTTTGGATTGAACTGCTGAAACATGCTTATTATAAAGAGAATAACAAACTGGAAACCCTTCCGAACATTGACATCAACATCAAATGCGGCAATTCCCTGATAAGCAGATTTGCATTGGATGCGGATATTAAGCAGGCGTTAAGAAAAAGCAGACGGAATATTGACTCATACAGAATTGCCGTTCATACTTACCGTAATGCCAAAAACAGGGAAGAGAAGCGGGAAATGGAAAAACTGATTGCTGATACAAAAAAAGATTTCAGGCTGAATCAACAGAAACTTTTTGAGGAGAGTGCCAAAGATAAAAAAGCAGAAGAGCAGAAACAGAAAAAACCGGAAAAGGAGATTCAGATCGGCAGGATTTATGAGAATGCGTTTGAATGGCGGTTTGAGTTTCCTGAAGTGCTGAATGATGACGGCGATTTTGTCGGCTTTGATGCGGTTATAGGCAATCCGCCGTATGGTGTAAAGTTAAGCGAAGCAGTTAAAAAATATTTTATTGAAAATTATTTAAGCGCCAAAACAATAAAAAATATACAGAAAGGCTCGTCAGATACTTTTTCCCTTTTTATTGAATTAGGTTATAATCTTTTGAAAAATAATGGTAATCTGCATAATATCGTGCCGATTTCCGTAACTTCAAGTGATTCAATGACGGGTTTGCACAAACTACTTGAATCAAAGTGTAAAATAATTAAAATATCATCATTTGCTGTAAGACCGCAGCCTGTATTTGATAATGCTACGGTAAATACTTCCATCATTTTCTTTGAAAAATCAGACAGAATATGTGAAAAAATTCTGCTGACAAAACTTTACAGAAAAAGTAAAGAATTCAATCCCGATAAGATTCTTGATAATTTAAGTTTTATTGATGTCAAAGATTTGAAACTTATCGGAAGGTATCCGAAAATAAGCGAAAAAATTGAGAGGAATATCTTAAAAAAGATATTTTCTCATAAAACAAATATCGGAATACTGGTTAAACAGCATGGTTCACCAATTTATTACCGCACAACCGGCGGGCGATATTTTAAAGTAATAACAAATTATCCGACCGGATCAACAAAAGAAAAGCATATTTACTTTGATGACAAAGATGCCAATATCGGTGCAATAATGAGCAGTAATCTGTTTTTCTGGTTTTATCAGCTATATTCTAATAATCTTGATTTAAAATTTTATGAAATCGAATCCTTTCCGATTCCGGTGGAATATCTGAATAAAAAAATAAATGAAAAGATAGAAAATGCTTACACAGATTATCTTGCAGATATTGAAAGAAATGCCATTACCAGAAAAACTGAAAACTATGCAAACATAACTGCTTTTAAGGAATATAAGATAGGAAAGTCAAAATCATTAATTGATAAACTTGATGATCTCATTTGTCCACTTTACGGATTAACGCAGGAAGAAACCGGGTTTATCAAAAACTATGAAATATCTTTCAGACTTACCGACACCAATGAATAAAGAGAAAATAAAAAAAATGAATCCCAAATTTGACAGAAATAATCTGGAACGGCTTTATAAGCAATATAACAAACGTGAATATGTTCACCCTGATCCGCTTGAATTTCTTTATAATTATTCTGATCCGCAGGATCAGGAGATCGTGGGTTTGATTGCCTCTTCCCTTGCTTATGGCAGAGTCGCACAGATTTTAAAAAGCGTCTCATATATCCTGAATCTCCTGACGCCATCGCCTTCCCTTTTTTTAAAAGATGCTTCATCTAACGATCTTAAGAATATGTTTACAGGCTTTAAACACAGGTTTGCAAGAGGAAATCATATATCGGCTCTGCTTATCGGAACAAAACAGGTGACTGAAAAATACGGATCCCTTTATGCGTGTTTTTTTGCCGGTTTTAAAGAAGATGATGAAACAATTCTTCCGGCTCTCTCTTTTTTTGTGCGGAGAATAACCGATAACGGAAACCTTGAGCCGGGTCATCTTATCCCTTTGCCTGAAAAGGGAAAGCGCATGTAAGAGAATGAATCTTTTTTTAAGATGGATGATCCGGGAAGATGATGTTGATCCCGGAGACTGGAAAAATATTTCCGCTTCAAAACTGATTATTCCTATTGATACGCATATGCACCATATTGCTCTTAAAGCAGGTCTTACATCCCGAAAACAGACAGGAATAAAAACCGCTCTTGAAATCACATCAGGGTTTAAAAAGATTATCCCTGAAGACCCTGTGCGATATGATTTTGTATTAACACGGATCGGTATCAGAAATGATATTGATGCGGGTGATCTTTGTTTGTAGTACCGCCTTCAGGCGGTTCGGCGTGCTGCGGTAACCGTCTGATTTCACACGGACAGCCTAAAGGCGGTACTACAAACTTTTACAAATTTCCGATCTGCTGAGACCGACAACCTGAATATCATGCGTAAGATTTGAATATTTTGAAGATATATGATGTAACTCTCGCAGGTCTGAAAGTTTGAATGAAAGGATGGAGTTATGAATGAAAAATATCAGGATATAATTTTATAGACTTGACAAATTCAAATCAGCACTCATTATTTATAATAAAACTCTAAGGGTTTTATAAAGATAAAAAATCAGGAGGAATATTATGCCGGATAAAAAAGAGACTTTTCAGTTCAAAGCTGAAATTCAGCAGGTGCTGAATCTTATAATCAATTCATTATATTCAAATAAGGAAATTTTTCTGCGCGAGCTTATCTCCAATGCCTCGGATGCTATTGACAGGCTCAGATTCAAATCTGAAACTGAGCCGAATATTCTCGGAGATGATACAGAATTCAGAATCAGAATCACCCGGAATAAAGAGAATAACACCCTTGAAATCTCAGATAACGGAATAGGCATGACAAATGATGAGGTGACTGGAGAATATCGGAACAATTGCCAAAAGCGGTACAGCCGCATTTTTAAAGGCAATGGAGCAGTCAAAAAAACAGGATTCTATCACACCTGAACTGATCGGTCAGTTCGGAGTCGGATTTTACAGCGCATTCATGGTTTCAGAGCATATCACAATATTGACCCGTGCTGCGGGTTCAGATAAAGGTGTAAAATGGGAATCCGCAGGGGATGGCTCTTATTCAATTGAAGAGACTGAAAAAGAGAGTCGCGGTACAACTATTCTTCTGAAATTAAGAAAAAAAGAAGAAGGTGAACAGGATTTTACGGATGAATGGACTATCCGAAGCATTATCAAAAAACATTCTGATTTTGTACGTTATCCGATTCTTATGGATGTGGAGAAAGAAGAGCCGATTCCTGAAAATGAACAGATCAGGGATAAAGATAATAAGCCGATTGGCTCGCAACCACCGTAAAGTAATCAGAGAAGAGACTCTGAATTCCATGAAGGCTATCTGGGCAAAAAACAAAAAAGATGTTTCCGAAGAAGAATATAAAGAATTTTACAAACATATCAGCCATGACTGGAATGATCCGCTGACACATCTTCATATAAAACTGGAGGGGGTAACTGAATACAGCGCTCTGCTTTATATTCCGTCCAAAAAGCCGTTTGATCTGTTTCAGCCGGAAAGAAAGCACGGGATTCAGTTGTATTGCAAGCGGGTCTTTATTATGGATAACTGCAAAGAACTGATGCCGGAATATCTCCGTTTTGTCAAAGGGGTTGCAGATGCTCCTGATCTGAATCTGAATGTAAGCCGTGAAATTTTGCAGCAGGACAGGCTGGTAAAGAATATCCGTAAAAATCTGGTTAAAAAGATTCTTGAACTGCTTGCCGGTACGGAGAAAGAGAAGTATGAAACATTTTATAATGAATTCGGCAGCGTCATAAAAGAAGGGATTTATACGGACTGGGAAAACAAAGATAAGATTGCCGATCTGCTCAGGTATAAGACTACCAAATCCGATGATAAACTTGTCTCTCTGAAAGATTATATCACCGGTATGAAAGCTGATCAGAAAGAGATATATTATATTACCGGCGATAATCTCTCAACACTGATCAACAGCCCTCATCTTGAAAAACTGAAAGAAAAAGAATATGAGGTTCTGCTGATGACAGATCCTGTGGATGAATGGGTGGTTCAGGGATTACATGAATATGATGGAAAATCTTTAAAGAGTGCTGAAAAGGGTGATCTTGATCTGGATAAGCCGGATGAAACAAAAACAAAGGAATACTCCGCATTATTTGATTATATCAAAAAGAGTCTGGAATCAAAGATAAAAGAGGTCAAGCCCTCTTCACGGTTAAAAGAGTCTGCTGCGTGTCTTTCCAGTGATGATTATGACATGAGCGCGTATATGGAAAAACTTCTCAAAGCAGCGGGACAGAAAACTCCTGAAGCAAAGCGGGTTCTGGAACTGAATACAGAGCATCCGCTTATTGCAAAGATAAAGAGCCTCTTTGAAAAAGATAAGGATAATCCTGTGTTAAATGATTACAGCGAGCTTCTTCTTGATATGGCAATAATCAGCGAAGGAGGGAAACTGGAGAATCCTTCCAGATTCAATAAAATAATCGGTAATATGATAGCAAACGGATTATGAAAATGCCAAATATGAACCTATCCGAAAATTATTTTAGGAAAATTCATAAAGATGAAAGAATTCTTTCAATCCGAAGCATACACAGTCCGGGGCATAAAAAACCATGCCGATATTTATTTCTGCGCTCCCGCCGCACGGTCAGTCTCCGGAACTTCTGCTGAAGCCATGCGAATGTACGCTCCGTCTTCCATCGGTCAACCGGCTTTGACGGCGGTCTGCCGACAGGCTTTTTCCGTTTCGGACATGCCCTGCGGGGAATCATGGGTGAGATACCCCGCCTGCGGAGTTTATTCCGCAGTTCCCGTGAGTCATAGCCTTTATCGGTCTGCAAAGACCCGGGCCGTTTTTTCGGACTTCCCGGCTTACCGGTCTGAATATCAGCAGCATCCGATAATACCTCAAACTGATCCCTTTCACTTACTGAAGCTCCGGCTGATATTACGGACAGCGGCATGCCGTCTGAGTCGGCAAGGGCGTGAACTGTCAGCCCTTTTCCTTTATATCCGCCGCCTTTTCCGGCTGCGAATGAACCGTCGGCCGATGCACGATCCCATCCGATCATGTCTGAAAGCCCGGCAATGCCGCACAGACATGAAAGAATTTCCGCCCATGTCCCGTCTTCTTCCCATTTCCCGGGCCGGTCATGAGCCGCGCATCCCGGACTCCACTGCTCTCCAATCGGCACGGAACACCATTCCGCCCCGTTTATCAGCACCCATAAAACGGTGTTCAGCACTTTGCGGAACGTGGCTTCGGGTCTGCATGGACCTGTGCGGGGCCGGGGAAGAAGCGGTTCAATCAGAGCGGTTTGTGATTCTGTCAGTCCCTCAAATCTTCCCTGCATTTTCATCCTCCATGCACAGAAGATTAGCACATTGTTTTTACAATATAAAGTTTTTTTAATTTTCGGATAGGTTCAAGAATTGAAACTTCAACAATCCTGATTTACCAATGGTGATAGCAGTTGTTTAAGCTCGATATCCATTAAAACAAGGATTGAAAAAAACAAGGATTGAAAAAAACATCTATTATGATACATAAGACCTGCGGGGTTTTAAAAAACCCGCAGGTCTTTTAATTTAGATTCCATAAAAATAAGGATTTAAAAGAACTATGAAGATAAAGCTCTTTATGGTGGTTTTTGACTTTGAATTAAAGAAAGAAAAAATCCCGGCATTCCGAGGTGCTGTTGTTGAAAAAGTCGGAAGAGAGAATATTCTGTTTCACAACCATCTGGAGCAGAATTTCCTTTACGGATATCCCCTGATTCAGTATAAAATCATAGGAAAATATCCGGCAATGGTATGTGTGAACCAGGGAACCGAAGAGATACTCAAATTTTTTCAGCAGACAGACTGGGATATGATGATTCACGGACAAAGAATACAGACAGAAATCAGAAGTATCGGATATGATGATTTTATCTGTGAACTTTCTCCGGTTCCCCTGAATTACAGGATATACAACTGGTTTGCTCTGAACGAATCCAATTTCATCAGATTCTCCGTATTGGAAAATGAGAAAGAAAAAACTGAATTTCTTGAAAAAATTATGATAGGAAATATTATCTCTTTTGCCAAAGGGATAGGATGGACTGTTGACGGACAGATACAGATCACCATTCCGAACCTGCCTAAGTTACATATCTTTTCATTCAAAAAATTCCAGATGGTCGGATTTAATCTTGATTTTACAGCAAACATCAGCCTGCCGGATTTTATCGGGCTGGGGAAATCAGTTTCAAGGGGATTCGGGATGATAAGAATGGTCAAATGAAAAAATCAACTCTGCTTTTAAATCATATACGGTTAAATCCGTCACAGATTCATAAATTCCGGGGATTTGTCGGAAATCTTTTCAGAGATGATGATCTGATTCATAATCATGATGTTGAAACAGGAAAGGTGATATATCGCTATCCGCTGATACAGTTTAAGCTGATTGACAGAACCCCCGCGATTATTGCTGTAACAGATGAGGCGGTAAAATCTTTTGCCTCTCTTTTCATGATATTGGACAGGATTAAAATTGACGATATTGAAATCCCTGTGTATGAAAAAGATTTAAAAATTGAGGATGCTGAATTTGGCTATACAAATGAAATATTTATGTACAAATTCCTCTCTCCGTGGATCGGGCTGAATCAGAATAATTATCAGATATATATGAAAACAGCAGATAAAGCTGATAGGGATTATATGCTGAAGCGGGCATTGATCGGGAATCTGCTTTCCATGTCAAAATCTTTGAATTACTGGATTGATAAAGAGATCACAGCGGATGTTCGGGTGAGAGAGGAGATGGTCAACCTGAAAGGTAAGTCTATGATAGGATTTACCGGTGTTTTTAAAACCAATTTTATGATACCGGATTATCTGGGGTTGGGGAAGTCTGTGTCAAGAGGGTTTGGAACGGTAAAACAGATAATATAAAAAATTTATTTGACATTTTTGGATAGATGAAATAAGAGAAATTTCTTATTAAAGTTCAAAGAGGATGAATATAAATGTTTGATGCAATTCGTACGTTAGCACTGGATTATCTGTTCGTAAAATTGGAAAACCGAGAACCACCGGAGAATCTTGAATATTGGTATCAGACCTTACGGAAAGATTCTCTGGAAAGGCTGTTCCCATATCTGGTAGAGGACACAGAAAAAGTCGGAAAGGTTTATGTTATCCGAAAAGATGAAAACAGCGGATGCGCTGAGGTTTATATTCGGGATATGACATCTGATATTTCAAAGTATCTGCCCTTTTTCAAACCAACCGGTTCGCAGGGCGGGCAGATAGGTCCTGTTATTAAAAGAAACTTCAGTAAACAAAAAGGGGTGAGTCCGTCTGCAAAGATACTGAACACAACTATGAAGGATTTCAGAGAACTCGCTGATTCTGATAAACCGTGGGCGTTATATTTCAAAGAGATCGTTGCTGTTCTTGAGACTGAAAGAATAAAGATGCCTGACGGTACAATGATTGATTACAAAACTAAAAATTATGAATCGGTTTTGGAATGTGTTGCACGGGAAATCGGGGAAATTAAGGATACCGTCATTGTTACGGTGGAAGATGCCCAAAAGAATCTCCCGGGGCAGCGTCCTGAGTATCTTCAGTATCTTATGAACGAGAAACTTGCGGGAGATCGTTATCTGACAAGCGATTTACAGGCTGTTAAAAGCGAGTGTCCGTTATGCAGCACGACCGATATTGATGTCTTTCCCAATGCCTTGAAAGGAGCGGGTTTTAATATACTCAATATGGATCGGATCGGTGTATTTCCAAGTATTGATAAATCGCAGGCATGGAAAGGATTTTCACTTTGCACATCCTGCGCTGATCTTCTTTATGTTTATAAAAATCATGTTCTGAAAAAAATAGGTTCAAAGAAAAACCGAATTCCGTTTACCGCAAAAATAGCCGGTGAGACTGCTCTCATTATCCCGTTTTGCACATTCAATGCAAAAGATCGTCAAAATTTATTGAAAGATGTAAATCAATTTATCAAAAACATTCCAGATGATGTTGAAGAAAATGAAGAAAAGTTACTGGATATTCTGAAGGATGAAAAAGCGTTGCTTAACCTTATGTTTTTATGGGCTGAACTTGGTCAAAATCTTGAAAATGTAACCGGCGTATTAACGGATGTTCTGCCGTCAAGACTTAAAGAACTTTCTCATTTCAATGAAAAAGCAAAAGAATGGAAACATCCTTTGTTTCCCGAAGTCAGACTGAGCGGAAAGTTCAATATGCAGGCAGACCTTTCTCTGAAAGCATTAAATCCGCTTTTTTACCGTCCGGGCGGCAAAAGAGCAAAAAATATCAACGCGAGCAGAAAACTGTTTCAGATGAAAAGACTGGTTGCGGCTGCGGTTTATCATAAAACCCGCATACCGGAAAAACTGTTCCGGAATGAAATCTTAACTACTGCTCAGTGGTGGTGGCTTGAGGCAATCAAAAGCGGAAAAGCAAACGGGCTTCTTTATGAAGGAACAGGAAAAAAAGGTGGTTTTTTAACCGCCGCGGGATGGATTCGGCATTTGGCATGGTGGCTTTATTATTTCAGAAAACTGGAGGTGTTGGAGATGGAAGAACATTTTTTTCAACCGGAAATGGAAGTCTTGAAACCATATTTCGGGAATGAGAGCGGCATAAATTCGCCGGAAAAAGCATACGCATTTCTGATCGGGGTTCTTTACGGCAAACTGCTTGAAGTTCAGGGCGCAAGAGGCGTTAATGTAGGATCGAATGCACTTACATGGCTGAAACGCCTGACGCTCAAAGGCAAGGATATTCCAGAGCTTTATGTGAAAATCAGAGAAAAACTGCTGGCTTATGAATCTGAAAAAAGTCAGAAGATAAGAGAACTGATTTTTGAAATCGGGAAACTGGGCGTAAAATTGGGAGATTCAATTGATCTGAATGAAACTCAGACAAATTATTATTTGTTATTAGGGCAGTCTATGACAAGAACAATCCTCAAAAAAGAAGAATCCAAATAAGGAGAAACAGATATGACAACAGAGAATAAAACTCTTTCAGGCAGACGTGAATTTTTATTTCTGTACGATATAAAAATGGGAAATCCCAACGGAGACCCGGATGAAAACCGCCCCAGAGTTTTGCCGGATGGCACACACTATGTAACCGATGTAAGGCTCAAAAGGTTTGCACGGGATTTTCTTAAAACACGGGGGTATGATATTCTGGTTGACAATATTGAAGGGCGGACAACCAATCTTACAGGGCGTGTGGTTCATTATCTGGAAACTCATAATAAACCCAAAGCAGTCGGTGCCGAACTGGTGAATATTCTGCTTGATGCTTTTATTGACGCCCGGCTTTTCGGCAGTTCCTTTGCTTTCAAGGCAGAAGATACTAAAGAAGCAGATCAGGTTGCAGAGGTGGAAGAGAGTCAAGATGAAGAGAAAAAATCAAAAAAGAAAAAGGCAAAAGGATGGGAACCCAAAGCAGAACCCAAAACTTTAACCGGACCTGTTCAGCTTAATATGGGAGAGGTGCTTCATGATGCAGAAGAGGTGGATATTCACGGAACAACTACTTTTGGCAGCGGTGAAGAAAAAACTCAGGGGACTTTCACCACTTATTTCGGTTTGAGATATGCTTTAATCGGTTTTTCAGGAATAGCCAATCAGCATTCAGCAAAAATTTCAAGATGTTCTGATAATGACTATGACATGCTTCTTAAAGCCGTGTGGCACGGCGTCCGTTCCTGCGGGAATACACGAAGCAAAAAAGGACAGATTCCCCATCTCCTGATCAGCGTAGAATATAAGGAAGGTGAAGAATTTCAGTTCGGGCAGGCTTCACGATTATGTCAAATTGGAACCAGCCAATGGGAAATCTGAAAAAGCATGGGATTCACCGGCAGATTATCAGGTTGATCTCGGCAGGCTTTTGGAACGTATTGACGGACAAAAAGCCCGGATTGAAACTATTCGGTATGACAAATCACCCGACATTTTTTTAAAACAATCTATACCCGCAGACTGGAAACCTCTGAACGTTGAAAACCTCAGACAGGAAAATACCTGAAAGTGAGAACGGCAATGAAACTTATATCTTTTCAGGTCAAGCGGGCGATACGGTCATTTTTTGAAGGCTGAAGGGGCAGTCAGTGCTCTGTCATACCCTGTCCCGCCGAGAACAGTTATACTAGGAATTATCGGGGCTGTTCTCGGTTTGGAAAAAGATCAGCCTCAGCAGGTTCTTGAACCTGCCCATATTGCTATTCGGGGTAAAATTCCGCAGACACATTGGCATAAAGCAAAATTGAGAAAAGACCCGCCGGCGTCTTTACCTTTAACTGTTAAAAAGACTCAAAAAGAAAAAGTAAAATCCGCTCCTGAAAAAGCTACGCTTATCTTACAGGAATGGCTGTTCAAACCGGATTATACGGTATGGGCTTCAGTGCCTGAACCCTATTTTTCGGATTTGGAAAAAAGACTGGCGGAAAGAAGATGGCATTTTCAACCTTCCCTCGGACTGTCCGAGATGATGGCGGATTTGAAGTTTTTAACATCGGGAGAGGCTTTGGCATTGCCGGAAGGCGTCTATCCGATCAATACTGTTTTTTCACCTAATGACGCGGTGTTGGACATGGATAAGGTTTTTGAACATAATCTGGCGATTCATGCCTTGAGAATGCCGAAAAATGTAACTCATGACAGAGTTTTTTCACATTCGCCTTATTATCTGGAACGGAATTCCAAACCTGTCCATGTGAAAACTGATAAAGCGTTTTCTTATGAAAATGAGGTATTAATGTTTTTATGAACGAATTAAAATCACATCCTCATCTCCTGCTGAAAGAACACATTTCTCAGGTTCAACTGGCTGTTGAAGGGATATGGCAATGGCATTCGGAAAAGCTTATTTCCGAAGATATAAAAAGACTGACCGGAATGCTGACAAATCTTCATGATGCAGGCAAAGGATCAGCGGCGTTTCAGGAATATATCAAAGATCCGCCTGCATATAAAGGCGACCGTCTGGAAAAAGCGCATTCTCCTCTCTCCCTTGTTTTTATTCTCCTCTTATCACAGAAAAACGAATGGAAACAATTGGATACGCTTCTCATTGCGGCTTCTGCCTATGGTCATCATTCCGGGTTGCCATGTCTTCCGGCAAAAAGTTTTGCAGATCAGGAAAGCCTTGATGCTCTGAACAGTTTTGCCAGCGGATCTGTTGCAAAAGCATTGAAAAAACAGATAGCCTCGCTTGATATATCATTGCTCGAAAAAGCAACAGGCTTTCAATTCGGTTCCCTGATGTTATCTCCGAAATGTATCCGTGAATCGGAAAAATATCTGCAAAACAAAATTATGCCTGAATTTTATGCAATGATTGATGATGCAGCAGATAAAAGTTTGGATTTCAGGCTTAAAGCACAACTGATTTTTTCTTTTCTGCTGGAGGCGGATAAGGCTTTTCTGGCTGTGCCTGATCCCAAACTTCATCTTGAACGCAGACAACGCCAATGGAAATCTGAATGGATTCAGCAGAAAATCGGAAAGAGCGGAGAGGGTGCGGTTAATCGTTTAAGAAAACTCGCCAGAAATGAGGTTCTGAAGAAAATTCCTGAAAATCATAAAAACGCTGTTTACAGCATGACTGCACCGACAGGAATCGGAAAAACTCTTCTGGCTGCGAGCTGGGCGTTTGTCAAAAGGGAAGAGATACAGAAAAAAACAGGCGTTGCGCCGAAAATTATCGTGGTTCTGCCATTTTTATCAATCATTGATCAGACTGCCAAAGAATACAGAAAACTTCTTGAAATCGGCGGAGAAGATGCAGACGGTTCATGGTTTTTAACGACCCATTCGCTGGCGGACAGGACTTATGCTGATTGGATGGAAGAAAAAGCAGAGTATTTTTTTATTGATACGTGGCGGACTGAATTGGTAATAACCACATACGACCAGTTTTTAATGAGCCTTTTTGAACAACGCACAAAATATCAGATGCGTTTTCACAATCTGTGCGATGCCCTGATTATCATGGATGAAGTGCAATCTCTGCCCTGCAAATTATGGCAGTTGGTAAATGCAGCACTTCAGGGATTGGTCAGAATGGGAAACAGTCAGATACTTTTGATGTCTGCAACCCTTCCGTCTTTTGTTACAGATACAATTCCGCTTCTTGAAAATTATAGTGAATATTTCAAAGAATTTTCAAGGTATGAGCTACAGTTGCGGACACAGGAGAAAATGCCTGTTGAGGATTTTTGTGAAGATATTGGGAGACGGATGCCGGAATGGTTAAAAAATAAAAAAAGAGTTTTGATTACGCTGAATACACGGAAAAGTGCGAGGATGGTATATGATTATATCAGCGATAATTTCCCTGAAGCTGACATTCCTTTCTTTTTTATCAGTGCAGATGTAACCCCCAAGGATCGTTTAAAGAAGATAGAGCTTATAAAAGAAGGCTGTCCGTGTATTGTTGTTTCAACTCAGTGTATCGAAGCCGGGGTGGATATTGATATGACCCTTGTGATTCGGGATTTCGCGCCATGGGACAGTATCGTTCAAATTGCCGGGCGTTGTAATCGTGAGGGGATGAGCGGTAAATGGCTTGGTGTTGAAGTCTGCGATTTGGTGAATGAAAAAGGGCGCCGCTATTCTGAAATGATTTATGATGATGTGGCTTTACAGGTAACCAGAACTCTGATTGAATCTTTTTCAATGATAAAAGAGGAAAATGTATTAGCCATATCGGAAAATTATTTCAAAGAACTCGATAACCGCAAGGATACAGGTAAAGTGCATCTTTCACGATTTGTGAGATGGCAGGATGATATCAGCGTGAAGGAACTGCTGAGAGGTAAACAACGCCGGAAATATTCTTTTCTTGTCATTGAGCATGATCCGGAACTCAAAGATGCAATGGCTGATACAGTCTGTATTGATGACCGATGGGAACGCCGGGAAGCATGGCGAAAACTTGCCGGAAGAATTGCACGTATTTCGGTTGAAATATATGCCCGATCAGGATTTTGCCCCAAAGATATTGCAGAAAAATTTGCCGGACTTTGGATATTAAAAAGCGGTTATTACAGTTTTGACAGAGGTATCATGTTGGACAAGGAAATCTGCAATTCAGACGGTTTTACTTTAATACTTTAATTTTTATGATAATACTTCTTACACCCACTGAAATTATTGAACATCTTTATTGTCCCCGATTCACGTATTTCGTGTTTTATTTGATATTCCTGAACATCAGGAAAAGAAACGCTTCAAAGTCTTAACTGGGCGTGAAATCCATGAAGACAAGACACAAATCAACAAGGATTATCTGCGGAAGCGTATATGTGTAACAGATAAAGAGATTGAGGTTTATCTATCTTCGGAAAAACTGCATATCAGGGGGATTGTTGACGAGGTTCTGACGCTGAATGACGGAACAATGGCGCCTCTTGATTACAAATTTGCCGAATATAAAGAGAGAGAATATAAAACCTGTAAAATCCAATCCATTGCTTACGGGATGCTGATTTCTGAAAATTACAGCAAGCCCGTTAAAAAAGGATTTGTTGTTTATACCCGCTCCAAAAACAAACTGGTTGAAATTGAATTTACACCAAAGGATATTGATATTTTTCATAAAATTATTGAAGAGATGCTTTTGATTATTCAGAAAGGGTGGTATCCTAAAAGAACGGCATCCAAAGCAAAATGCGATGATTGTGCGTACAGGAATATTTGCGTGTAGCAGGGGCATACACATCAAGTTTTGGATTTTTATACCATTGTTTTGCGAAAAAGCAGCGATTACCATGTCGCTTTATGTTTGGAAAACGGATTGGTCGGACAGGGGGATTACAAAAGAGAAAACAGTTCAAAAACTGAAAGAGGCAATTGATTCTTTTAATGAGGTTTGCCAATCGGAGGATAACCTTTATCAGTCTCCTGTTTCTATAAAAGAAATTTATGAATTTCTGACAAAAAAGGGTAGTGAGTCAAATCCGTTGAAAAAATCGTAAGGGCAAATAATTATTTGCCCCTACGGCGTTGAATTATTTTTTTAATCTGCTGTATCAAAAGGATAATATGAAATTCAGTGATTTTAAGAGTGTTGAAGACGTGCAGAAAATCTATCCGATTGAAAGCCGGAAGGAAGAGTTTATTCCTGATGTCGAGGTAACGCCGCCTCAGTGGTTTCTGGAAGACCTGCGTTTTTCTTTGAGCAGGCAGGCGAATGTTGAAAGCGAGATGTTTTTCCGGGAATATTTTATTGCCCCGTTTATGCGTGAGACATGGAAACGGCATCCCGCTTAAAATATGGGTGAACCGGAAAATGGCATACAATGATGAACTGACCGGCGAACCTGATTATTTTATCTCAGCTCCGCCCTCAGGCGCCGTCAGCGATCCCGTGGGAAAGCCACTGCTCGCAGTTGCAGAGGCTAAACAGGAAGACTTTATCGCTGGCTGGGGGCAATGCCTTGCAGCAATGATTGCCTGCCAGAAACTTAATAATATGAATGAAATAGTTATATATGGAATTGTATCAAGCGGTCTGGTGTGGGAATTTGGAAAGTTACAGGGAACTCTGTTCACCACAGATTTGTTCTCTTTTTCAATTCGGAAAGCAGGAGCTGTTTTGGGGGCGTTGGATTATCTGTTCGGAGAGTGTGAAAGAATGATGAAATTGTATGATAAAGAATCCCAAAAATAAGAGCCACGGTATTTTTAGTATATGTAATTGAAAAATGCAATATCAGCGAGGAGCATGAAGAGAAACTAAATGGTATCAGTATTTTGCAAAAAAATAAGCTGTTTTTTACTTTTGATATAAATTCAATAAGTTAATGAATTTTCAGATAGGTTCATGATTACAGCACATGATTTTGCAGAAAAGAGGTTGAATCGGAAACTCTGATATTCTAAATCAGATTTCACACAAACAAGGATTGAAAAAAATCTGGGGTTTTTAAAATGACTATTCTTCTTACACCGTCTGAAATTATTGCACATCTGTATTGTCCTCGCTTTACCTATTTTATGATAGCCATGAATATCAGCGAGTATGAAGAGAAACGCTTCAAAGTCATGATGGGGCGTGAAGTCCATAAAGACAAGACTCAGATAAACAAAGATTATCTGCGGAAGCGCATCGGCGTAACAGATAAGGAGATTGAGGTTTATCTTTCTTCGGAGAGACTGCATATCAGAGGAATTGTTGACGAGGTTCTGACGCTGAATGACGGAACAATGGTGCCGCTTGATTACAAGTTTGCCGAATATAAAGAGAGAGAATATAAAACCTGTAAAATCCAATCCATTGCTTACGGGATGCTGATTTCTGAAAATTACAGCAAGCCTGTTAAAAAAGGATTTGTTGTTTATACCCGCTCCAAAAATAAACTGGTTGAAATTGAATTTACACCAAAGGATATTGATATTTTTCATAAAATTATTGAAGAGATGCTTTTGATTATTCAAAAAGGGTAGTGGTTCTTTTTTGACTGATAGTATTTTTGTAACATCTATGATACCAGCGTGACTTATAAATTTTATCAGTCAAAAAAGAACCACTACCCAAAAAGGCTGGTATCCTAAAAAGACGGCATCCAAAGCAAAATGTGATGACTGTGCGTATCGGAATATTTGCGTGTAGCAGGTTGCAGGGCGAAGGTAAGATTGGTACCCATTAATAAATATCTGGTTTCACAGTAACCGCCTGAAGGCGGCACTACAAATTTTTCGGCATTTTCGATCTGCTGACAGTTATAAATTCAGCAGATACTCTTCCAGTTTACTGAGCAGCATTTTCTCAGGTCAGATAAGATCACTCCAAAAACTCTGAAGGATAAAATCTATGAACATAAAAAAATATGCCGTAGTTACAGGCGCGCTTTTACATGACATTGGCAAATTCATGCAGCGGGCTGAAGTTCCATGCCGGTATGAGCGTGATGAGAATATGATGCAGGTGGTGTGCAAGTATCAAAAAGAAAAAAATTATTTTTCACATAAACATACCTTGTGGACTAGTGAATTTTTTGAGGCTCATGAATTGCATTTTCCTTCTGTATCGCTTCAATTTGACAATGCAGATGATAATTTGGCAAATTTTGCCGCCAAACATCACAATCCGCATACCCCGCTTCAGTGGATTGTGGCAGAGGCTGACAGGCTGTCCGCGGGTACGGACAGATTGCCGGGTGATGGCAAAGATAAAACAAAGTCCAAAGATAATTTTAAACGGGTAAGACTTTATCCGATATTAGCGGAAGCTGACATTAAAAATACAGCAAAAAGAGAGACTGATTACCGCATTGAATTAAATCCGCTGGTGTTGGAGAAGGATGTAATATTTCCCAAAATGAAAGAGCATCTTGATCCTAAAGAAGGAGAATTACTTACAGAGAGATACAAAACCCTATGGAATGAATTTACAGAAGAATTTCTGCGTTTGCCGAAAGGAAATCTTTCTGTATTTACAGAGAGTTTATTTTATCTTTCAGAAAAATACACATGGTGCATTCCCTCATCAACAATGGATTTGCCTGATATTTCTCTTTTTGATCACAGCAAAACAACCGCCGCCATTGCCGCATCTCTTTATGACTATCATGATTTTCATCAGACAATGGATGAGGATCATATCAAAAACAGAGAAGAGAAAAAATATATGCTTGTGTGCGGCGACTTCAGCGGGATTCAGAAATTCATTTACAACATTACATCCAAAGGCGCGGCAAAAGGATTAAAAGGTAGATCATTCTTTGTCCAGTTGTTTTCAGAGGCTGTGGCTGTCTCTGTTTTACGGCGGTTTGATTATCCGATTACCAATCTGCTGTATTCAGGCGGCGGCAGGTTTTATCTGCTGATAGCAAACCAGTATGAAGATGAATTAAATCGCATTGCAAAAGAGATTAATGCTGATCTGCTTGAAAAATATAACGGCGATATTTATCTGGCATTGGGATGTTGTGTACTCAGCGGGAAAGATTTTCAGGTGGAAAATTTTCCGTCCAAATGGAAAGAAGCGGCGACCAATACCAATGAAAAGAAAAGGCAGAAGTTTTCTGATTTGGCTTATCATGATTTGTTTAAAATTCGCGGAAAAGGAGGGGAAGAAAAGACCTGCGATATTTGCAAAAAAGAAGGAAATTTGAATAGTTCCGAAGAAAAGGAGTTGTGTGATGACTGTAAAAAAACTGAAAATCTGGGGAAATGGCTTTCCAAAGCAGAATATCTGATTGAAGTTTATGATGAAAAGCGGGGAATATCAGGGCTGTCGGAGCAGAGCATTGATTTTCCTGTATTGAACATGAAATATTATCTTCTGTCAGACCTCAGCAGAATCAAGGAGATAAACGCAGTACATGTGGCTGTTTATAAATTAAATTCAACTGAATTTCTGCATGAAAATTACAATAACTGTTCGTTTGGATTCAAATTTTCAGGCGGAGCAGGATATGTGAAAGATACTCAGGATACTCCGCTGAATTTCAGCGATCTGGCGAATGATTCCAAAGGATTAAAGCGGATGGGTATTCTGAGAATGGACGTGGATAATCTTGGACTTATTTTTACCAAAGGACTTGGAAAAGGGGGATCTGTTTCAAGAGTTACAGCGTTAAGCCGTTATCTTACGCTGTTTTTCAGCGGGTATCTGAATACTTTATGTCAGCAGGATAAATACAGAGAGAAAATTTTAATTGTCTATTCCGGCGGAGATGATCTTTTTGTGGTGGGTGCATGGGATAAAGTCATTGAACTGGCTGAAGAAATAAACCGTGAATTCAGAGAATTTACCTGTCATAATCCTTCGTTCACCTTGTCCGGCGGAATTGCCATGACCGGAGGAAAATATCCCATTTACCGAGGGGCTGAACATGCCGGAGATGCTGAAGAAGATGCAAAACAGTTCAAACGGACAATCGGCATGGAAAATCATGAAAAAAATGCTGTTACTTTTCTCGACAAACCGATAAGCTGGCATGATCTTGAAATATCCCGCAAAATGAAGGAGATTCTTGAACAGGGAATTATTCAGGGAAAAGATGATAAGAAACTTTCAAAAGGGATATTGGACAGGTTAAGACGAATTTATCTTCTGTTTGATGAAAACAGAAAATTCTGGATTCAAAAGAAAAATCAGATTTCTTCTTCTGAACTGGAAAATAAAATACGGTATAATAAATGGTTATGGCAGGCATTTTATACTTTAAGCAGAGCCGCCAAAAAAGAAAATGTTTTCAGCAAAGAAATTCATATCTTGCTGAGTGCATTGACAGGAAATCAGTTTAAGGGTGAAATATCCGAACAGCCGATAATCGAGTTTCTTGATATTCCTGTCCGGTGGACAGAGTTTTTGACAAGGGATGAAAAATACATGGAAAGGGAGGGTAACAATGAGAGAGACGAATGAAAACAGAAGTTTGCCGGATATTCAGACAATCCGGGAGATTATTCGCGGGAATACGAAAAAACTGGTTGATGAAGCTGAAAAGCTGGGACCTGAACTGAAAAAGAAAAATCTGACAACTTCCCAAATCAGAAATGTTTTCGGTTCGGTAAAAAAAATGGAAATGAAGGGTTTTAACGAAAATGAACTGCTTCTCCTGAAGCCCAAACTTGCTTATGCAGCCAACAGACCCGGCGCCAAACCGGGTACAAAGGATTTGAAAGAGATATTAACGACCGCTATCAACTGTGTTGAAGGAAAGCCGGAAAACTTTGAAAATTTCTGTAATTTTTTTGAAGCCATTCTTGCCTATCACCGGGCAGCAGGCGGGAAATAAAAAGAGGAGGATAAAACAATGGCGATTAAACTGATGAAAAAAGTGTTTCTGAAAGGCGTTATTGAAGCCAGAACAGGGTTATCCATCGGCGGAAGCAGCGTGGGGCTTGAAATCGGAGGAGCAGACAAGATTGTAGTGCGTAACCCGATCACTACTCAGCCGTATATTCCCGGCTCTTCACTCAAAGGTAAGATGAGAAGTCTGCTGGAAAAACTGGACGGAAAACTGACCATAAAAAAAGATAAGGACGGAAAGATAGAAGCAATGCCGTGTCAATGCGCCCAGTGCATGATCTGCAAAGTTTTTGGCGTGTCTGCTGCTGAAGAAAATGGAATACCCGCCAGACTGATTGTAAGGGATTCTGAAATGAAGCCTTCAACTGTTGACATACTCAAAAACAGCAAAACCACGGACATGCCATATACAGAAGTCAAAACAGAGGTGGTGATTGACCGCCTTACGTCTGCGGCAACTCCGAGAAACTTTGAACGAGTTCCGGCAGGGGCAGAATTTAAGCTGAATCTGGTCTGCAATATTTATGACGGCGATGTTGAACAAGACATCATCGGAAAAATATTTGAAGGTCTGCATCTTGTTCAGGATGATTATCTGGGCGGCAGCGGAACCAGAGGCTACGGCAGGGTGAAATTCAGGATTGATTCCTTAACATTCAAGGATCAGAATTGTTATGAAAAAAATGAATCGCCAAAAGATTTAAAAGGCGTTGAAATCCCTGCGGAATTAAAATAACCGGACAGATAAAGGTGATAAATGGAAAACATGACAGCCTATAAACTGAAATTCCATACCCCGCTTCATGTCAATGCTCACGGAGTCGGCTATGAAGAGACTGAAGAGATAATCCGTTCTGACACCATTTTCAGCGCAATCATGAGTATATGGAATCAGTTTTATGATGATGATATTGAAACCATGTGCCATACTCCGCCGTTTCTTATCTCCTCTGCATTTCCTTTTAAAGCGGATAGTTATTTTTTTCCCCGTCCTATGGTGAAAATCGGGAAAAAGGATGAAGATGATCCCAAGTTCGGAAAAAAGATCAAGAAAGTGAAATATATATCCAAATCCATTCTGGAAAATATATTGAAAGGAAAACCACCGGAGTTTAAAGAAGAAAAGACTTTTCAGAAAGGCATATTCTGGACAGATTCGGAAATTTCAGAGGAGAGCCGGGTTTTCAGCATAAGAGAAATACCGAGAATCAGAATTGACAGACAGACCTCTTCATCTGATATTTTTTATTTTTCCGAAGTGTTTTTTGAAGAAAATTCAGGGCTTTTCTTTCTTGTCAGATTCATAGAAAAAGCAATACAGGCGAAATTTGAAACAATTCTCAGATTACTGGGTGATGAAGGGATCGGCGGAGACAAAAGAGTTGGAAAGGGGCTTTTTACTATGGAAAAAGCAGTATTAAGCCTTTCTGTTCCTGAAAATGCAACTCATTTTTTGAGCCTCTCTCTGTATTATCCTGATGAAGATGAATTTCCCGGTATCTTGGAAAATGCCGGTTACAACCTGATATTACGCCGGGGATGGCTTCATGCGTTCAATGCCATGAGATTACGCCGTCAGGAAGTCAGAATGTTTACAGAAGGTTCTGTATTCAGGTCTGCCGCTAAATTATTTTACGGAAAAACTCCGTGTGTTCTGCAAAAAAATGAAAGCCTCGGACTCATGCACAATATTTACCGCTACGGATTTGCATTTGTTCTGCCAATCATAAAGGAGCAGTAAAATGAACAGCAAAGGACAAGAAACCTATCGCTTTACAATTATAACGCCGGTTCATGTGGGGAGCGGTGAGAAATTAGGCGGCAATACAGATATTAAGGTTGAAGGAAATCAGTGTATTGTCGTTGATATGGAGAGTCTTTTTCTGAAATTGAAAGATAACCTCTCTGCTTTAAACGCCTTTGACACTGAGGAGTTTAATCTTTCCAATCTTTTGAAGACCCATCGCATTAATGCGGGAACGGTTCAGAAATACCGGATTGCCAATACAGACAACATCCGGTTCGGTTTCAGATTTGAAATTCAGGAGATGATAAAAACCGGCATGGGAAAACCGTATCTGCCGGGGTCTTCGATCAAAGGGGCAATCAGAACGGTCATTCTATGGCATTTGACACAAACGGAGGATATAAGCCATGTATTAAAAGAAATTCTGAACTCGGATGTAAAAGAGCAACGGGCAGATGACAGACTTGATAAAGAACTGTTCGGGGCTGATCCCAATCACGATTTCATGCGGGGATTACAGACAGGAGATGCGGCGTTTGAATTGTCAGATATGAAACTGATTGAATCCAAAGTGCTGAGTCTCACAGATAACGGATTCGGATGGAAAAGAATGGGGAGAGACGGATTTAATGCTTCAAATCCGCAGCAGGCGACATCTTTGTATTGCGAAGGTCTGAAATCAGGTGCAGTCGGAGTCGGGACAATTAAGATTGAAGATTTTCTCTTTGATAATGATCTGGCAAAAAAAGCATTGAATTTTTCCGGTAAAAAATCATTGCTGATGGATTTGCCTCAAAAATGCAATGAATTTGCCGGAAAATTTATTGCCGAAGAGATTACATTTTTTGAAACCTGCGGGATGAAAGAGATGGCGGAATTTTATCATAATCTTCAAAAAGAGATTCCTGAAGATAACCACTCATTTTTATTGCATTTGGGCTGGGGGACAGGCTGGCGGGGCATGACCGGGAATTTTGTTGAAGAAGATGTTTTAAAAGAAATAAGAAAACGTTTTGGACTTGGCAAAATTTATTGCACGAAATGTAATAAAGAAGCTAAGGTTGACGGAAAAAAAATCGGTTATTATTTCTGCTTTGAATGTAAAAAAAGTTTTCCCATGAGTGATGAGGCATTGTTTCCGGTTTTTCCCAAAACCCGCAAAATCACATTTGTCAACGAAAATCCACATGAACCTTTAGGATGGGTGAAAATTGAAAGAATTACAGCGGATAAAAAAGAAGCTGAATCTGCTGTAAGCGTTTTTGCTGCAACAATTCCACAGCAGAGTGAGTTTATGCAACATTTTGAAGACTTCCGCCTGCGTCCGGCACCGGAAAATTTCAGAAAATTTATTGAAACCATCAAACCGGAAAATATGGCAGAGCTGGAACAGTTGTCATTTGTCAGGATAAAGGAACACATCAATATCGGTTTTGTAAAGCCGCTTTCCGAAGCAGAAATTTCAGAGGAAGTCAGAAAAGTTCTGGCTGTAAAAATGCTTGAAGTTATTCAGAAAGGAAAAAAATGGAGCATCGAAAAACTTGAAAATTACAAAAAACTGGAAACATTTGCAGGAAAAAAATAAGGAGGCAATTATGTCAATCATGCTGATTTGTACACTGGGAAGCAGGGATTTACTGCTCTCAGACAAAATGGTTAAACCCGCTCGGACAGAAGGGGAAAAAATTTTCAGAGATTATGAGAATTTGAAATCCCAACTCACGTATCCCATTGTGAAAAAAGCGTTGAATCATATTTTTGAACGCCATGAAAGAATTGACCGTCTTGTTTTTGTCGCCACAAATCAGGACCCGGCAGTTACATCACAAAAATATCTGGAGCATGACACTGTTGAATTTGCCCGGATCATAAGCAGTCTTATTAAAGATCAGTACGGACATAATATAAAGGAGATAAAAACCTGTAATATTTCCAAAGACCCGGCTTACTTAGACAGTATGTTCAAATTTTTTGAAGAAAATTTTTTTGGCAGCGGTGCCTGTAACAATGCGTTTAAAATAGATAATCTGGATATATGCTATGTGGAGCAGACCGGAGGAATTCCTGCCGCCAACATGGCGCTGCTTTACCAGTCCATTAACAGATTTAAAGACAAATGCAAAATTCTTTATGTTACAGAAACAAGTAATGTTGCTTTCTCTTTGGAAATTTCCAATATTATCTTGGATGAAAAAAGAAAATCTCTGCTGCCTCATTTGGCAAAGAACTATGATTATGCTTCTTTATCTGCTCATCTGGATGAAAAAAAAGAGGATGAAAAATTCCTGCTGAGGTTGTGTCAGTATGCCCGGCACATGCTATATTTTGACGTTGACAAAGCAAGGATTATTGCCAATGATGCTATGGGCGAGTTTTGTGAAAAAAGGCATATTTTTGAGGAACTGATTTCAGGTTTGCAGGGGCTTGAAAATAAAAATCACGAAAGTCTTATCCTTGAACTGTTCTACAATATGCAGATAAAATATCATCGTCAGGAATTTGTTGATTTTCTGGGGCGTATTTACCGATTTGAAGAGGCTGTACTGCGTTATCTGGTGGAAAGGGAGTTTAACATTTCTACGGAATTGGATCGGAAAACAAACACATATCCCGAATTATCCGCGTGTATTGAAAATACTGCGGGATTGAAAGTATTTATCAAAACACAGAAGACACCGGATGGAGGAAAAATTGATCCTGAAATAGTTGCACTGCCCCTGCTGAATGCAATGCTCAATTTTGCGGTTGTTGAAAGAAATGAGAAGCATCTTCAAATAGTTCACAACATTTTTAATTCAAATAAAAAATTTGCCTTGCTCATCAAAATTAGAAATAAAAGCATTATCGGGCATGGTTTTGAAGGGGTTTCGGAAAAAATCAGACAGAAATATGAGGGAGATATTCTTGAAGATTTAAAAAGCGTGGTAAAAGCGGTTCTGGAAAAATCTGATGCTGAGATTCAAGAAAGTCCTTTTGAAAAGATTAACAGCATTCTGATTGAAAAAATCAGCCGGTTGTAGAAGATCAACGTACCTTTTTTTATCCCAAATCCCTGTAGTTCATTTAAAATCAGGGATTTGAAATATTTTTCATTCACAGAGAAATCTAATATAAAGGGGGGATAAATGCATCTTGTATTAAATACTTATGGCTGTTTTATAAGGGAGAACGTTTTGAAATCGGAATACAGAACGATGAGAGGGAGACTCAGAAAAAAGCAACTGAAACTGGCAGAAGATGTAAAAGGGGCTGAACCGGCAAGAGATCTGGATTGTCCAAAAAATAGAAAATCAGGCGGAACTAAGGATTGAAACAAAAATGAAAAAATGCTTGACAGGGTGATGAAAAGCGTTTATTAAGACTGTTTAAAAATAACTGAAATTTTATCTTCTTTTGAGATATGTCTTTCAACGATCATGAAAAATCAGAAAAATCTGGATTCGGTTTTTTTCTAATATGATCGGTATATTATTCAGAATGAATCGGATTCGGTCCCTTTTGCATGTGTATAATTTATTATGACAGAAAATGTGGCAGTGAGTATCATATTTGAATCATAGAATATTTTTCGCAAAAAGACCATGTAAAGAGGGTAAAAAAATGGGCTTCTCAGGAGCTGAAGGGGGTGAAAAAATGCAAAAAAAGGTCTTAGTAAATTTGAGTCAACTCATTGAAAAGATTTATTTTTGCTGAAAATTGCGGTCTAAGCTCGATATCCATTACAACAAGGATTGAAACCGTACTTTATCATTCTTCATTTTCTGATGCGTCCTTAATATAGTCTAAGCTCGATATCCATTACAACAAGGATTGAAACATCATTTCATCAATCTGTTTTATCTTCCATTTTCTTTTGTTTAAGCTCGATATCCATTACAACAAGGATTGAAACTTCCGCTCACCCGCAGGGGTCTCAACTGCTACTTGCATTGTTTAAGCTCGATATCCATTACAACAAGGATTGAAACCCGTTGCCATAATGAAAATCATTACCCAGTATATTGTTTAAGCTCGATATCCATTACAACAAGGATTGAAACCAAAAACAAGAACATTCAAAGGCATAGAATGGAAAAGTTTAAGCTCAATATCCATTACAACAAGGATTGAAACTCTCCGTTAGGATATTTTTTATAAATTAGATTATTTCGTTTAAGCTCGATATCCATTACAACAAGGATTGAAACGTGCATATTTCTTTCTGATATTTTTTCCAGCTTGATATGTTTAAGCTCGATATCCATTACAACAAGGATTGAAACCCAAAAGAAAAACGGTTTAACCGGAAAAATCCGCAAAGTGTTTAAGCTCAATATCCATTACAACAAGGATTGAAACTCATACGTTCCTATATGATACTCTTTTATTCTCGGTAACAGGTTTAAGCTCGATATCCATTACAACAAGGATTGAAACATTGATAGCAAAGCTCCAGCATTTTGCACACTTTGGCATGTTTAAGCTCGATATCCATTACAACAAGGATTGAAACACTATTTTTCTTATGTTTCTTGTTTCAACGGCATTTGTCTAAGCTCGATATCCATTACAACAAGGATTGAAACTAGGAGACTTATGAGAAAAATCAGACGCCCAAACCGTCTAAGCTCGATATCCATTACAACAAGGATTGAAACATAATTTCCATTTTTATCTCCGTTGCCGTGATGCGCTGTCTAAGCTCGATATCCATTAAAACAAGGATTGAAACTACGTGTGGGCATGGAAACGTACAGGTTACACGGTCTGTCTAAGCTCGATATCCATTAAAACAAGGATTGAAACGAATCAGGAAAAATATATGCACTGAACGGAGTCGCGTCTAAGCTCGATATCCATTAAAACAAGGATTGAAACTATATTTATTCAGAATACAGAAAAAAAGGACAAGCAGTCTAAGCTCGATATCCATTAAAACAAGGATTGAAACATAAACACATTTTTAATGATATCACTGAATAAATCAATGTCTAAGCTCGATATCCATTAAAACAAGGATTGAAACACGCCAAACTCTTGACTGCCCGTTTAAGAGTGTGTTGTCTAAGCTCGATATCCATTAAAACAAGGATTGAAACTTTATGTTGACCCGTCTGCCGTGAGTTTTATTAACGAACGTCTAAGCTCGATATCCATTAAAACAAGGATTGAAACCGGGTACATCAGCATACAGATACGCCGCATGGGCAGTAGTCTAAGCTCGATATCCATTAAAACAAGGATTGAAACATCAAGGCTGCTGTGGGTTAGTTAGTAAGGCGGTTGTCTAAGCTCGATATCCATTAAAACAAGGATTGAAACCAGATTCTCTTCAGAATATTCTTTCAGCATCTACTGTAGTCTAAGCTCGATATCCATTAAAACAAGGATTGAAACATTATAAATGCAAATATTTAGTGATTCTTCATAAGCGTCTAAGCTCGATATCCATTAAAACAAGGATTGAAACTTTCATTTTTAACCGTTCATGTCTTTGAATCTCTCGCGTCTAAGCTCGATATCCATTAAAACAAGGATTGAAACAGAGTTATTTTCTATGTCTTTTGTAATAAGTGCCTCGGGTCTAAGCTCGATATCCATTAAAACAAGGATTGAAACCTTTAGCTGCTCTCATTTTAGCATGGCGTAAAGTTCATGTCTAAGCTCGATATCCATTAAAACAAGGATTGAAACTCAGGTCTTGCTTTACAGAGGAACCCGTATTCTTTATCGTCTAAGCTCGATATCCATTAAAACAAGGATTGAAACATTATATGACTGCCCCGCTGGTATATTGACAGAGCCAGTCTAAGCTCGATATCCATTAAAACAAGGATTGAAACATTGTTGGTAAACATCTCTCCTGCGCAATCTCAATGAGTCTAAGCTCGATATCCATTAAAACAAGGATTGAAACGATAGACAACAGCCGTCTTAACAGGCAACCCCAATTTGTCTAAGCTCGATATCCATTAAAACAAGGATTGAAACACGTTATAGCAGTACAGATTGCATGATAATAAGAAGTCTAAGCTCGATATCCATTAAAACAAGGATTGAAACGTATGATGTTGACACTGTTAAGGTGAGAAAGGCAGATGTCTAAGCTCGATATCCATTAAAACAAGGATTGAAACGGTACAACGCTGTTATGGACGCAAGAACCCGCAAAGTCTAAGCTCGATATCCATTAAAACAAGGATTGAAACTTATTGCAGTACAGATTGCATGATAATAAGAACCGGAGTCTAAGCTCGATATCCATTAAAACAAGGATTGAAACAGATAGCAGAACCTGAACCGACACCCACTGAACCGTCGTCTAAGCTCGATATCCATTAAAACAAGGATTGAAACTAAATTCAAATATTTACAAAGTGCGTCAAGATATTGTCTAAGCTCGATATCCATTAAAACAAGGATTGAAACTAATTAGAGAATCTTTTCCGCTTTCAATAAGTCTTGGTCTAAGCTCGATATCCATTAAAACAAGGATTGAAACCATATAAAATTGAACATTATATAAACATTATTTTAATGTCTAAGCTCGATATCCATTAAAACAAGGATTGAAACACGCCAAACTCTTGACTGCCCGTTTAAGAGTGTGTTGTCTAAGCTCGATATCCATTAAAACAAGGATTGAAACTTTATGTTGACCCGTTTGCCGTGAGTTTTATTAACGAACGTCTAAGCTCGATATCCATTAAAACAAGGATTGAAACGGTTATGGAATATCTTACCTGACCCCGACCCCGTGCTGTCTAAGCTCGATATCCATTAAAACAAGGATTGAAACAATATACTGCACGCTCAGCGGCGTGGCTTTTAGCTGTCTAAGCTCGATATCCATTAAAACAAGGATTGAAACGCAATCTGGTGTGTGCAAAGCAAGTGATATTATTGATTGTCTAAGCTCGATATCCATTAAAACAAGGATTGAAACGCAGACGAGATCGGAGCGGTTCTTATCCCTGATTTGTCTAAGCTCGATATCCATTAAAACAAGGATTGAAACTTTAAAAGAAATAGACTATAGCAGGATTTCTTAATATGTCTAAGCTCGATATCCATTAAAACAAGGATTGAAACGCAAAAATGAGAGGCAAGCGGTATCTTGATGATCGTCTAAGCTCGATATCCATTAAAACAAGGATTGAAACTAACAATACAGTCACAGCGGCTTGACAAAAACTCTGTAGTCTAAGCTCGATATCCATTAAAACAAGGATTGAAACCAGCAGAACTTCTCTGCTGCGTTCTTTCTGATTTGTCTAAGCTCGATATCCATTAAAACAAGGATTGAAACCGTTTTAAGACACGATAAGATAAAAGTAATGATAGTAGTCTAAGCTCGATATCCATTAAAACAAGGATTGAAACTCATTTTCTTTTCTCTCCTATAGTTAAAAAGTTAGGTCTAAGCTCGATATCCATTAAAACAAGGATTGAAACAAAAAACATTCCGCACAATGACTGATATTCCGTTTCGTCTAAGCTCGATATCCATTAAAACAAGGATTGAAACAGATTATCTCCGTTAGTGCAGCGAGTATTGAAATAGTCTAAGCTCAATATCCATTAAAACAAGGATTGAAACAGAATGTCAATTATCTGTTTATACTCAGTATTGCCGTCTAAGCTCGATATCCATTAAAACAAGGATTGAAACAGGCAATACAGCGTTTTTTACCAGACCGCCAGTCCTGTCTAAGCTCGATATCCATTAAAACAAGGATTGAAACTTATGCTGCCATAAACATAATCAAAGCTGTCGTCTTCGTCTAAGCTCGATATCCATTAAAACAAGGATTGAAACCAGCAGAACTTCTCTGCTGCTGCTTTTCTGATTTCGTCTAAGCTCGATATCCATTAAAACAAGGATTGAAACTTTCTTTATAATACCGATTTATTAACCGGCAGATTGTCTAAGCTCGATATCCATTAAAACAAGGATTGAAACATAGTCATGACTTTACCCCACAGCCGCCTTGAATCTGGTCTAAGCTCGATATCCATTAAAACAAGGATTGAAACATCTGTGAAAGCTTATAGCTGATTCCGCAGACACATTGTCTAAGCTCGATATCCATTAAAACAAGGATTGAAACCACATCTCTTTATAGCTGTCACCGCCGTTATCCCTGTCTAAGCTCGATATCCATTAAAACAAGGATTGAAACAAACTTAACAAGGAGGCGGTCATGAAAAAAAATATGTCTAAGCTCGATATCCATTAAAACAAGGATTGAAACATAATATAAGGGATATAACAAATGACAACAACAGAACGTCTAAGCTCGATATCCATTAAAACAAGGATTGAAACTGGGTATATATTGATGGCAGCGTACAGACATATTGTCTAAGCTCGATATCCATTAAAACAAGGATTGAAACAAAATCAGTTCTTTTTCCTCTTCGCTTAATGCGTTGGGTCTAAGCTCGATATCCATTAAAACAAGGATTGAAACAAAATCAAATTATTCCAAACGATTTAAAGGCTGTTGTCTAAGCTCGATATCCATTAAAACAAGGATTGAAACGCATATAGGGAAAAGGAGAACAATATGAAAAATTGTCTAAGCTCGATATCCATTAAAACAAGGATTGAAACCTGATTATTGTAAAAACATAGACTGATTCAGGCTGTTGTCTAAGCTCGATATCCATTAAAACAAGGATTGAAACCCATTTTCATAAACGGAGAGCAGAAAACAATCCTTGTCTAAGCTCGATATCCATTAAAACAAGGATTGAAACGGGAGTGAAACAGGAGAGTGAAAAAAATGACAACAGTCTAAGCTCGATATCCATTAAAACAAGGATTGAAACTGAACTCCTGAACAATCCGCCCCCCGCCAAGTGTCTCGTCTAAGCTCGATATCCATTAAAACAAGGATTGAAACCAAAGTTATCATTCTGCCTATTTCAGACGGCTTAGGTCTAAGCTCGATATCCATTAAAACAAGGATTGAAACAAGAAATGAAAGAGGCTATCGCGGATTCTGCTGAATGTCTAAGCTCGATATCCATTAAAACAAGGATTGAAACCATATAACTACGGAAGTATAAACTCATGTCATAAGTGCGGTCTAAGCTCGATATCCATTAAAACAAGGATTAAAACTAAGATATTCCAAACGCTGCCCTGCTTGCTCAGGATTGTCTAAGCTCGATATCCATTAAAACAAGGATTGAAACAATGTTTTGCAGTTAGCTGGTAGAAACGACCACGTATGTCTAAGCTCGATATCCATTAAAACAAGGATTGAAACCTAAAAAATGAGAGAGGATTGAGTCTCGAAACTCAATTGTCTAAGCTCGATATCCATTAAAACAAGGATTGAAACAAATTATCTCCGTTAGCGAAACAGGCATCTCTTTGCTTGTCTAAGCTCGATATCCATTAAAACAAGGATTGAAACGAGAATAGGGTTACAAGATATGCAAAGAGAATTAAGTCTAAGCTCGATATCCATTAAAACAAGGATTGAAACTCAATTTCAGGTTATCGGGGCATAAATCCGATAAATTGTCTAAGCTCGATATCCATTAAAACAAGGATTGAAACGTTATCCGCCTTACTTCCGCAGTGAATAATGGAATAGTCTAAGCTCGATATCCATTAAAACAAGGATTGAAACATTATGCCTATGGCAGTATCTCAAGCTGCCATAAATGGTCTAAGCTCGATATCCATTAAAACAAGGATTGAAACTCCAGCATTATATCCGACCCACATGCCAAATCAAATATGTCTAAGCTCGATATCCATTAAAACAAGGATTGAAACACTCTCAAGAGGCTGGTGAAAAGGGATAACTAACCGTCTAAGCTCGATATCCATTAAAACAAGGATTGAAACGGCATTAAGTAGCTGCAGCGGCGGCGTCCTGTGCATCGTCTAAGCTCGATATCCATTAAAACAAGGATTGAAACTCTGTTTTTGACAAACCAAGATCAATCTTGTTTTTCTTGTCTAAGCTCGATATCCATTAAAACAAGGATTGAAACTATACTTCCGAATCGGAAATTTTTGCAAATGGAAAAGTCTAAGCTCGATATCCATTAAAACAAGGATTGAAACTTTTAATAAACCCCATAAAAAGGATAATTCCAATGAAGTCTAAGCTCGATATCCATTAAAACAAGGATTGAAACTTTTTTCTTGATTCTCTTGCACTCTCTTTTTTACTGTCTAAGCTCGATATCCATTAAAACAAGGATTGAAACGAAGATTATCTGCTCGGCTGTTCGCAATCCAGCAGAGGTCTAAGCTCGATATCCATTAAAACAAGGATTGAAACACTCCGGGTGAGCTTATACTTCCGCCGGAAGTATAGTCTAAGCTCGATATCCATTAAAACAAGGATTGAAACTCCCATGATTCATAACGCATCCGGGTTCGTAACCGTCTAAGCTCGATATCCATTAAAACAAGGATTGAAACCCTTTTCCGGAAGTCTGCTCTTCGGCGTCTATAACTTGTCTAAGCTCGATATCCATTAAAACAAGGATTGAAACCGGATTTTATTTTGCTCGCCATAAGATTTGAGGAAAAGTCTAAGCTCGATATCCATTAAAACAAGGATTGAAACATTTTTTTTCAGTATTATCAATAGGGTTATCTGGATTGTCTAAGCTCGATATCCATTAAAACAAGGATTGAAACAGCGGAAGCTGGTAAAATTAACGCTTTCTGTTTATCGTCTAAGCTCGATATCCATTAAAACAAGGATTGAAACATCAAATCTTTGGTAGTGGTATAAAAGTAGTGATGAATTTTATTCAATGTCTGAACAACTGTTATTTTCATATAATTTTATTCTTATCGTATATCTGACGGCGGAAAAAAGAAAAATTCCGTCATTTCACGGATGTCCGATCACAGCAATATAAAAAATGAGCATGATTTATCACTACCTCTATACCACTACCAAAATAAATACGCTGCCAGTCCCAGAAGAATACCGGCAAATATTTTCCTGAAATGAGCGGTTGACACATTCTGAACCAGATATGCGCCGATTTGAGCGCCGACAATACCGCCGATGCCGAGAAGCATCCCTGCTTTATAGTCAACATTGGCAAATTTGTTATGGGCAATCACAGCCGACACAGCAATAACCAGAATTCCAAGAAAAGACGTGCCGACAGCCTTTTGTGCAGTGTATCCCATAAAGAGCAGTATAGGAACCATGAGAAAACCGCCGCCCAGTCCTGAAAATGATGCTCCAATTCCCACGCCAACGCCGAGAATAACCAGAATGATCATATTTGTCGTGTTTAATGTTTCCAATTTGTTGTTTTTTCCTTTTGATTTGCGTTCTTTGCGTAAAACTCTGCGTTCTCTGCGTGAATATTTCACGCAGAGAACGCAAAGAACCCGCAAAGAACGCAGAGATATTGTTTTAAAAATCAAATCACTTCTCACTTCCTAATTCCATTAGCTTTTCTGCACCGTTCAATATTCTCTTCAATCGCCTTGATTAACTCCTCTGATTCCTTAATCGTATCTCCTGAAAGACAGATGATTTTCCCTGTAACCTCCTGCTCAAAAAGCTCCTGAACCACTTTTAATTTATCATTCAGCCATGACTGGGCAATCGGAGCGAGCATCGCCTCTATCTGCTGCTGGTCTGCTTTTTTTATGCCGGATGTGGCTGGTATTGCAATCAGAGCATACAGATCATGCAATCCAAAGAGACTTGCCAATTTAATTTTGATTCCCACAGCACCAACCGGGTCGCCTGTGGAGAGAACATAAGTTATAGCGGCAGTTGCAGGCAGGACATTTAAAAAAGCTGAAAATGTTTGCCGGATTCTGTCAGAAAATCCTATTTTACTGCGGAAATGCTCGGCAAGATCATCCATCTCTTTTTCAATATTGTCTGACAGCCTGATAATCATATCTTTATGTGAAAGAATCGCTTCCAGTGCAGAACGCCAGTCTTTATTCCTCAGCTTCTCCTGCTCCGGCAAAACAACAGGATGAACATTCACCCAGAAGGTAAATGTTCCTTTTTCATCTGAAAGCTCCGCCCGTGCAGATGACTGAGATGAAAAATCCAAATTATATACTTTCATGCGTTCAACTGTTTTCAGCATCTCTATTGCAACCGGGTCCTCGACTGCCAAAGATACAGAGATTTCCGAACTTACAGTTTTCTGTCTTATATTGTTGACAGCATTCAGCAGATCATCTTCAACTTTATCTTTAAATTCTGAATTTCCTTTTGTTTTATTGCCGGTAACTTTATTTTTTACCCATTTTAAAGCGTCAGAAAGAGCTTTGACGGGCATTCCTACAATATCCCCTGTTTTCCGCATGGTTTTAATATACGGCGGGTCTTTTGATAACCAGATTTCAGCAAACCGCTTCATTGCAATATCTATGGGAAAATGGAGCAGAGCATCTTTGACACAGATACTTTGAACTGATTGCAGGGCATTAAGATATAATCGCAGTTCCTCAAGTGAAATTTTTGCATGAACTATAATCTCTTCTGCTTTTTTTAATACACTGTCTGAAATTGAAACAAGCAGCTCAGGTCTCAGAGTCCGCGGATCCAGCTTTTTCAGAGCCTCAGTAAAAGGGGGATCATTTTCACGTACAGGTCTGACATCCATAAATTTGCGACCTGCGGCAACTTCATTATCTTCATCCGCACGGTAAATTCCAAGCAGATATTTATCCGCATTATCACCATACAGATTCCGGGCAACCACCATAGCATGTGAAATAACTTCATGAGTTTCAAAACTTGAATATACTCTATAGATAAGAAAGCATTTTCTTATACCGATGCCGGTAAGCATTTTTGAAATAAAATCAGTATTATCTCTGTTATTATAATTGGAATTTGTAAATATATAAATCAGAATATCGGATGTTTCCAATGCCTGCTGAACAATATCACGGTTCGTATAATCCCCTCTGGCTCCGGTGTCAAAATCAGGAGTATCCACCAGAACCATGTTTCTGGGAACATTGCTGTTTAAAATATAAAGAGGGCATCCGGGAACCGTGAGTTCATTTTTATCCTGCAAAGGCTTTGAGACCGCTCCGAACGGCTCAAACAGGGTGGAAAGAAAATTTGACTGTCTGAAGAGTTCTCCGGGTGCTGAAACAAGAATACGGCGATTAATTCCTGCTTTGCCGCCTGAAGGTGAAAGCCGGTCTCCTACCAGAGAATTGAATAATGCTGATTTTCCTGATGATCCGCCGCCGCAGATCGCTGCCATAATCGGAAAATCAGGGGAAAATCTGGGGAGGAGTTTTCCGTCAATAATATTTGTCCATGATGTTATATCCACGCTGGTGCCGAGTTGAAGCGTATTGATAACACGGGGAATATCACGTCTCAGCCTTTTCAAAGATTCGCCGCTCTCATTTAATTTTTTTTCCAAAAGATACTCCATTTTTTAATATACCTTATATATTATGTAGGGGTAAGCCCCTGTGCTTACCCCACAAACAGGGCTCCATTTTTTAATATACCTTATACCAAATCGCTGTTAAAAACATGCTTCTGAAAAAAATAACATTCTGTAATCAAACAGAAAAAAATGATTATATTGTATAAAGTCAATGGTGAATTGGTATTATATATTATGTAGGGGTAAGCCCCTGTGCTTACCCCACAAACAGGGCAAACACATGGGGTTGCCCCTACATTTTATTGTATTCATTTTTAATTATCTCTTTTCCGTGAAATCTTTCCAGCCTTCTGATAATAAAATGCCCCGCGCCATCTCCTGAAAATGCTCCATAAATATAGTATTGATTGCTGCACTGCCTGCCGCGCCGATAATCGGAACTGCTGAGGCGGCAACCTTTTCTGAAACAACGATTCCGAATCTGGAGCTGATCTGGGTAATCAGCCGGACCAAAATCGGCGATCCGGTCTCTGCAAGCCCCTGTTCGGCAAGATATGAAGCCGCATCTGACACAGCTTTGGAGAGTGCGGCTCTGATTGCGTAATAGCCGGCATCAACACTGTCATCGCTGTGGGATTTGCTTCCGAAAGCAAAGACTTCTAAACAGGCTAGTTTGCTTTCAACAGTCTGAATATCCTCTTCTTCACTTCTTGCAATATCTGCAACGGAGCGGAGCATAATTGTTGTGGCTATAGGCAATTCAATCCCAAGAGCGGTTAATCCGAAAAAACCGCCGGCGCATCCTGATGCGGCAACAGCGAGTTTATGAATGGTATCAGCGGATTTTTTTTCCGGTTTATTACCTATTGTATATATCGCAAAATTCAATGCCGCAATCAATGCGCCTTTGCTGATATTATGTATCTGACGGGATACAGAATCAGGCAGGTACTTAAATCCTTTTTCAAAAGGAACTCCGAATATATTAATTAATTTTGCAGCAATCCCCGGATTCTCCAGGAGTTCTTTTGCATATTTCAGGTCTTCCAGATCATTATAGGATAAGCTCATGATTTGTTCTTTCTCCTAATCTTTTTTATAAAATATATTCTATCAAAATTAAATAATTCGTCAAACAAATTTAATAAGAATTAGGAATTGGGAATTGAGAGAGTATCAGTCAGATTTATAAAAAAAGCACTGTTAAATTCTTAATTCCCTATATTATTTTTTATAATCAGCCTCTTTTGAAGGAACAGGTTCACCAAAGATCAGTTGAGATGGCTGTGCTGCAATATTATCTGAAAATCTGTTCAGATTTTCACCCGTTTTCTCAAGCTGCTGAAGCGTAACAATAAGATGACGCTGAAGATCAGAGAGCTTTGCATCCAAGCCTCTTATCAGCTTTGAACTATCTTCTAATAAAACATCCGCATTTTTAACAGAATCTTTAAGACCTGTAATCACCTGAGTAACATCTTTTTCATTTCCGGCAATGATTTTATCCATATCAGCAACAATATCATTGAAATCTGTAACTGTTTTATTGGCGTTTGCAGAAAGGATGTTCACTGCTTTATTAATATTGTCAACGGTCTGTGTCAGATTTGCAGAAAGGGTATTAATCGCTTTATTAATGTTGGCAACAGGCTGATTGGCGCTCACTATTAATGTATTTAAAGAAATACTTGTTTTCTCAAAAGAATCCATCATCCCGTGCCATTTGTCAACATCAAGAATAGCATCTGTTTTGGTAAGCAACCGCTTTATATCTGAGGCTAAATCTTTTAACTGAGCATCTTCAATCATTTGGGTGATAATATCCACGCTTGATTTCAGGTTCTCTGATATTCCTTTTGTATCCAACTGATTGATAATCTCAAGAATATCATCCATACCTTCCATAAACATTTTCATTCCTGATGATCTGGTTTTAATTATCGGATATTCAGGTTTAAATGTGATAGGATTCAGATAATCCGGCTCTCCTTCTTTTTTCCGGTCAATCTCAATAAACATAATGCCGGTTATCCCCACAGATTTGAGCTGTGCAACCATATCAGATTCAAGATTCATCTTTTGTTCAATGCTGAGAACAACTTCAATCAGCGTGGCATCCGGTGCAACTCTGACGCTGTGAACCCGTCCGATAGAGACGCCTCTGTATTTTACAGGGGAATCTTTGTCAAGTCCCTGAACAGATTCATCAAAAAAAGCAACGTAATATCTCCCCTTGTCAAAATAATTGGACATGCCAAGCCATATAATTGCAACAATGGCAAGGGCAAGTCCGATAATCACAAAGAGACCAACTGTAAATGCGGTTTTATTGGAAGTCATATAAAAAAATTTTAGGTTTTAGGTTTTGAAGACTTCGGAACTCCTGGAATATTTTTTGTATGAGTTCTGCTGAGACCTTATGCCTGTAAACATCTCCTTCATGGGTTATCCCTCTGATTTTACCGTCATAAAGGAATGATTCAAGGAGTTTTTTGCCTATATCCCTCCGGTCATGAAGAGTCCGAATATCTGATTCTTCGGATGATAAACCATGAAGCTCTTCTTCTGCAAGAGATTTCATAAAATTCAGGATTCTTCCCAGCCGCATAAGCGTGATTGCCTCAACCCGCGTTGTGGTATGGGAAATAGGAATACAGGCTGAACGCATCAGGGAAAATTTTTCGGGAAGAATCCCAAGTTCTTCACACAATTCATAATCCCGGCTGCCGGGTGCGGGGTAAAATACTGATACACCGGCGAGCAGATTTTTCTTAAAAAGATAAAGCAGATCATCAATTGATACCTCTGCATTCTGAAAAGGCGCACCGATAATTATATAACAGACTGCTTCAAGATCATATTTTTCAGCAATCTTGACAGAATTTTCAAGAGATATTCTTATATCCGGTCTTTTAAATCTTTTCAACTGAGCTTTGGATATTGAACCGACAGAGAGGTTAAGGGTTTTAAATCCGGCAGCTTTCATCAGAGAAATGATTTCTTCGTCCAAAGAGGGCGGAAAAAGCCCGTTCATTGCTCTGAGTTCTATTTCTGCATCAGATGGCGGAAGTGATTCTGATAATTCTATGATCTTATGCAGTAAATTCAAAAACCATTCTCTGTTCAGAGAGAGATTCTCATCTTCAAAATCTATGAACCGGGCATCATACTGTATAACGGCTCTCTCAATTTCATTCATTACAGATTCCACAGACTTTCGGCGGTATTTCAGACCGGATGAACCTACGCAGCAGTATGAGCATTTCATGGGACATCCTCTGCTGGCTACAATTACCGCACTTCCCCGTTTTTTTCTCTGATAAAATGAATTATTTATCAGATGGATTGCCGGTAGCGGGTAATCATCAGGATTATCCATTGTCGCCGGTTCATTTATGTGGAGCGTTCCATCTTCTTTCCGAAATACAATACCGGGAATGGAAGTGGGAAGTACGGAGTGAGAAGTAAAGGCTTCTTTGACTGCTTTTGCAAGAAGGGGCATGGCAACTTCTCCTTCGCCTCTTATCACAAAATCAACTGCTTCACATTCCATCACTTTTTCCGGCATGGCTGTAGGATGATGTCCGCCCATCACGATTTTGCAATTCGGATGAAATTTTTTAACCGCCTGAGCTGTCTTTACTGCTTCATCACTGTATGCAGTAAAAAGTGAAGATATTCCTACGAGAAAAGCCCCTGATTCTTTAGCTTTTTTTCCGATATATTCAAAGCTGTATCCGAAATGCTTAAAAGAATGAAACAGTCCAAAGGGGGAAATATCAGATTTCCCGTAGTATTCCCGAAGATATGTCATTTCAGACGGTAAAAGGATAATTTTTGATTTGGATGTGGCAAGGGCATCAAAGATTTCTACGGAAAACCCATGAGCAATAAGATTTGCAGCAATACAGGCAAGTCCGTAAGGGATTGTTCTTTTTGACGTGAGGTAAAAGTCTCTGATTGGGGGTTGTATAAAAAAAATATCTGACATGGACAAAAACTGCCTGCAAGAAACTTAGTTTCTTATCTTTTTCAAAATAGTTTTTTAAGACCTTCTGAGTTTCTGAAACTTCTGAAATCCTTACCGCTGAAATATTACAAAAAAAGGACATCTTGTCTATCCGGTTCATACTGAAAAGTAACATATACGCTACTGATTAGCAATGGAAAAAACTGACTCAATTACGGTCAGTCAGGAAAGTTGACTCTGTTAATCATCTGACAATAAATTCATCGGAGGGCGATAGCCCCGATGCCATTAAGTTAAGGTATAAACCAGCCTGACCCCCATTCGGCTGAGCTCATGTCGAAGCCTGCCCCTTTCCCAAAGGGAAGGGGGAATAAAGCGGAATGAGGTCTCCCCTTCCCTTCGGGAAGGGGTCGGGGGTCAGGTCAGGTCTTAACTTAACGGCATTGGGCGATAGCCCGTCCACTGCAATGACGGGTTATCGCATTTGGTTTTTTTTGTTCTCTATATTTCTTAAAGTAGGCGGGAAACACTAAGCGGCGCAGATTTCCCGCCGCATGTACGCATTTGTTGGACATCATCTCAAGCGGGAGACTCATGCAACGGATATTCTGATGTCAAGCAGGAAAAAATTGTAGAGACGGGTCGGCAACCCGTCTTACGGAGGATTGTCAGAAGATTTTACCTAACTTAATGGCATTGACGATTTGCGTAGGAACGAGGATGAAATAACGTGAGTTCGGTATAATCGCCGTGTTTCTCCCTTTACAAAATAGGAGAAAAAAATACCCTGATTTCATGCCTTAATTTTTTATGTAGAACTCACGTTAATCATACTCCTGAAAGCACATTTGTCGGCGTATTTCGTGATTAAAATTATACGCAAAAATTATGCCAAAAAAATATTATAAAAAAAATTTTTTTTCTTGATTATTTATCAGTTCTGTACTATTGAGTCGGGTCATTAAAATGTGAATTAAACATTAATGCTGAAAAGAGAAAAACTATATAAGTCTCCGATTGTATTATTAACTTCTGATTGGCATTTTAAATCAGGTTAAAATTTTTACTGATAACTGTTTACTATTACAGATTGTCGGCTGTCTAAAGCACATTTGTCGGCGTATTTCTTAATTAAATCAATATGCCGAAAAAATATTATTTAAAAAATTTTTTTCTTGATTATTTATCAGTTCTGTACTATTGAGTCAGGTCATTAAATACACACTGATGCAGGTATCGCCAGGGGACGAAATTCTCAGTTTCCGGCTCTGTGTCAGTCCCGTATTCATCCCTGATTAAATCAGGGGCGACAGCCTCCGGGCTGATCTGACCGAAAGGTTAAAGTTGCTGACAGACATAATGCGTACTCCGGTTATCTGAGCGGCATTTATCTGTAAAAATATGATTAATCAAATTAATCAATATTTTTTTCGGACTATAAAGAGGGGGTTTTTAAAACATGGCGAGTGAAAAATTACAGGAGTTGCTTGAAACCCTTAAACAACAAGGGGTTCAGAAGGGAGAGGAGACAGCATCTCAGATTGTTGTATCAGCCCGTAAACAGGCTGATGAGATTATCAGAAAAGCTGAATCCGAAGCCAAAGCCATTGTGAGTTATGCCAATATGGAATCTGACCAGATTCTTAAACGGCTTAAATCCTCAATGGAAATGGCTGCATCCCAGTTTGTAGGCAATCTCAAAAGGGTTGTCGAGGAGAATTTTCTCTCTATCCCCTTGAAAGCCAAACTGACTGAAGACCTGAGCAATCCAGATTACCTTAAAGAGCTTATGACTGAATTTGTCAAATCATATGCGGCAGATACTCAGCACAGTGCGATTAAACTTCTGCTGCCTGCCAACGCACAGGAAGATTTGAAAGATTTTGCTATTGAGCTGATGAGCAATTATTATAAAGGTAACGGAGACAAATCACCACTTGTTCTGGAATCTCAGGGTATTAAGTTCGGATTTCAGGTTGATAGAAAAAGCGGTAATGTCAGATTTGATTTTACAGATGAGGCTTTTCTTTCTTTATTCAAAGAATTTCTTACGCCGAAATTCCGTGAACTTTTCTCCGGCATTAAGCTAGGGGAGGCTAGCCGCAGATGAAATATTATTTTCTGGTTGGCTATCTGCCTGAATTACAAAGAGATGACCGGAAAATCAGATTCGGACTCACAGAATTGCTGAGCAAAGATTATAACATAGCTCCCAAAGACCGGAAAGAGATTGACCTTGTTTTACTCGGCAGAGATATTTTTATTATTGAAAAGATTCTTTCCGGTAAAACGGTCAGCATCCGATATTCCCTTTATGAACCTGAATTTTGGCGTGATTATATCAGGTATATACGGGACGGTCGTGAGTCTGTTGCGGATTTTGTCAAAGAAATCCGGGGAATCAAGGGCAACATCGAACCGGGTTCTGCGTATGACGAGGAAGCTCCCAGAGAAGCTCCGGGGTTTATTACAGATTTTCTGAAAGAAACTTCGGAAGTAAAAACATTCGGTCCACGTGAATCAGACCGTCTTTATTCTGCCTATTATGATTATGTGCTGGTGCAGACAAAAAACAGACTTCTGCGAGTTTATTTTACATTTGAAAGGGATCTGCACAATGTGGTGGCTGCAATAAGAGCCCGTCAGAAAGGGCTTGATATTGCTGACTGTCTGGTAGGCGAAAGTGAACTGGTTGAAGCACTGGGACGTTCAAATGCAGAGGATTTCGGTCTGGGAAAGGATTATCCCTGGTTAGAAAGTCTGATGAGTACGGATTATCCGCCGCAGCGTCAGGAGCTTATTGAGCAGATTCTCTGGGATTATCTTGACGAAAATGCGGGAAATGACCCGTTTCATTTCAATTCCATTCTCTCTTATATGCTCAAACTCCAGATGCTTGAAAAGAAACTGGCATTGAGCGAAGAACAAGGGATGGCAAAAGTCAGGCGATTGGAGGTAGATTGATTATGCCTGTTCAAGGAAAGGTCGTTGCTGCTTACGGCAACATGGTTACCGCCTCATTTGAGGAAGCTGTAAGACAAAATGAGGTTGCCTATATTCTTGCTTCAGACGGCAGCAAGCTGAAAAGCGAGGTGATCCGTATACGCGGAAACCAGTGCTATGTGCAGGTCTTTGAAGATACCAAAGGTATCCGTGTAGGGGATACGGTTGAATTTACAGGAGATTTGCTGGTTGTCGAATTAGGTCCCGGATTGCTGGAACAGATTTATGACGGACTGCAGAATCCGCTGCCCAAACTGTCCGCTGCAACAGGGCTTTTCCTCAAGCGGGATATATATTGAGGCATTGGATCGTATAAAAAAATGGGCTTTCACTCCAAAGGCAAAAACAGGAGAGACGGTGCAGGCAGGCGATGTTTTAGGCTCTGTACCTGAAGGCAAATTTGAGCATCTGATCTTTGTTCCGTTTAATTTCATCGGCAAGGCTAAGATTACAAAAATAACCGGTGCGGGTGAGTATTCTGTTGACGAGACCATTGCAGAGGCAAAAGATGAAAACGGCAAACAGACCAGTTTCAATATGATCCAGCGATGGCCCATTAAAATTCCATTGCGTGCTTATGAAGAGCGGCTTCTGCCGGTTGAACCTCTGGTTACAGGATGCCGGATCGTTGATTCGTTTTATCCGGTGGCAAAAGGAGGAACAGCGTGTATTCCCGGACCTTTCGGCTCGGGGAAAACTGTTCTTCAGCAGCTTATTTCAAGATATGCTGATGTTGATATTATCATGGTCGCAGCCTGCGGTGAACGTGCTGGAGAAGTTGTTGAAACTCTTCGTGAATTTCCGCATCTTGAAGACCCTTATACCGGCAGAACCCTGATGGAGCGTACAGTTATCATCTGTAATACATCATCCATGCCTGTTGCTGCACGTGAAGCGTCTATTTATACTGCTATCACTATCGGCGAGTATTATCGCCAGATGGGGCTGCATGTTCTTCTGCTTGCAGATTCGACATCCAGATGGGCACAGGCTTTGCGTGAAATGAGCGGTCGTCTTGAGGAAATTCCGGGTGAAGAGGCATTCCCTGCATATCTGCAATCCCGTATTGCTGAATTTTATGAACGTGCGTGCTGTGTCAGATTAAAAGGAGGAAAGACAGGTTCGGTTTCAGTTATCGGTACGGTCTCTCCTGCGGGCGGTAACTTTGAAGAGCCTGTTACACAGGGAACACTCGCAGTTGTCGGCGCGTTTCACGGTCTGACATGGGCGAGATCCAATGCCCGGCGGTTCCCTGCTATTGACCCTCTGATCTCCTGGTCAAAATATCTGGAACAGATGTCAGAGAGCCTTAATAAAATTGCTCCGAACTGGATTGAGCGTATTAATTCGGTGCAGAAGCAGATTGTCGAAGGTAATGAAGTCAAAAAGCGTATGGACGTTGTTGGTGAGGAAGGTACATCTCTTGCAGATTTTATGCTGATGATGAAAGCAGAGTTTATGGACGCGGTCTATCTACAGCAGAATGCGTTTGACAAAGTGGATGCTTATACCCCGATGGAAAGACAGGCGCATGCCTTTGACAAGGTTCACAGTATTCTGAAAAAAGATATTAAGGCAAAAGATAAAGATGATGCAAGGCAGCTTTTCTTCAGACTGACATCGCTGTTTAGAAACTGGAACTCGTCTGTATGGCAGAGTGAGCAGTTCAAAAAATTTGAATCAGAGATTAATGAGTTTATCGTCAGTTGAAATAAGGACTTAAATAATGAGAGAGATTATCACCAAGATTGATGAAATCACAGGTAACATTGCCACCCTGAAAGCAAAAGGCATCGGACTCGGAGAGCTGGGAATTGTCGAATCTCCTGGACGAAGCACATTAGGGCAGGTTATCCGTATCAGCGGTGAAAATGTTACAATTCAGGTTTTCGGAGGTACCAAAGGGATCGCCACCAATGACCGGGTCCGGTTTCTTGGTCATCCCATGCTTGTAAAATACGGTGAATCTCTTCTGGGGCGTATCTTTAACGGTTCAGGTGTTCCGATTGACGGAGGTCCTGAGCCGGTTGAAGAGGAGATTCAGATTGGCGGACCTTCTTTTAATCCGGCAAACCGTATTATTCCCAGACAGATGATTCGCACAAATATCCCGATGATTGATCTGTTCAATTCATTGGTAGTAAGCCAGAAGCTGCCGATTTTCTCTGTTCCCGGCGAGCCGTATAACCAGCTTCTTGCGCGCGTAGGAATGCAGGCAGAGGCAGACGTTATTATTCTTGGCGGCATGGGGCTTAAATTTGATGATTATACCTTTTTCCGCCGCACATTTGAAGAGAGCGGAGTAATGAACCGGGTTATTGTCTTTGTTCATCAGGCATCAGACCCGGTTGTTGAATGTCTGCTCGTTCCTGATATGGCTTTGGCAGCAGCGGAACGCTTTGCAGAGGCGGGTCGGAGAGTGCTGGTTCTGCTGACTGATATGACCAACTTTGCTGACTCTCTTAAAGAGATTTCTATCTCGATGGAGCAGATTCCTTCCAACCGCGGTTATCCGGGTGATCTCTATTCCCAGTTAGCTGCCCGGTATGAAAAGGCAGTTGATATTGAGGGGATGGGATCAATAACCATTTTGGCGGTAACAACTATGCCCGGTGATGATGTTACACATCCGATTCCTGACAATACCGGATATATCACCGAGGGACAGTTTTATCTGCGTCATGGAATGATCGATCCTTTCGGGTCATTGTCCCGTCTGAAACAGAATGTGGTATCCAAAGTTACACGCAAAGATCATAACGACATCATGAATACCATGATCCGTCTGTATTCAGACTGTAGAGAATCAAGAAATAAAATTGCAATGGGTTTTAAAGTATCCAAATGGGATGAGATGCTGTTGGCATATGGCGATGATTTCCAGAAGGAGATGATGGATCTTAATGTCAACCTGCCGATTGAGGCAGCACTTGACAAGTGTTGGGAAATACTTGCCAGATATTTTGAACCGATGCAGACCGGTCTTAAAAATGAACTGACTAATGAATTCTGGCCTAAAAATAAAGGCTAAACTCCGGGGGTTTTAAAAACCCCGGGGGTTTGCAGGAGGATGTATGGCTGATAAACCCAAGTTCAATAAGACGGCTCTGAAACAGCAGCGGGATGGTCTGGCAAAGTATCAGAAATTTCTGCCGATTCTTCTTCTTAAAAAAATGCAGCTTCAGCTTGTTGTCCGTCAGATGGAGCCTGTGATTGCGGCAAAACGCAAAGAGATAGCTGATATGGTAGCAAGTGTTTCGCCGTGGGCAGGGCTTCTGACAGATGAAGCAGTGGATATTGAGGATTATCTTCAGATTCAGGAAGTACAGGTAAGAAAAGATAATATTGCCGGTGTGGAAGTTCCTGAATTTGACAGGGTTACTTTCAGGCAAGCCGCTTATTCTTTATTTACAACTCCGGCATGGCTTGACAAGGCTCTGGAATATCTGGGCAGGCTGGTGGCGGCAAGGGAAGAATTGCGGGTATTGTCGGAAAAGGAAGCCTTATTGCGTGAAGAACTTCGCACGACTACGCAGCGGGTCAATCTCTTTGAAAAGAAGCTGATTCCGGAACTCAAGGAAAATATCCGTAGGATTAAGATATTTCTGGGTGATGATGAGACTTCCGCTGTCGGACGCGCCAAACTTGCCAAAGGCAAACTCCAAAAGGAGGCAGCATAAACCGTGATTTCCCAGATGAAAAAAATAATCTTCCTTGGTATTAAGGAAGAAAAAGAGAGTTTTATAAAAAGACTTCAGGAAGTCGGCGTAACGCACGTGGATTTGCCTGGGGATGCTGTTACATCCGGTGAAATAGCCCGTGAGCTGCAGAAAGTTACGGAAGTTCGCAAGTTTCTGACAAGATTGGCGGAAAAACAGGCAAAAGCAGAGCAGGAGAAAGCTGATTATGCTCAGATATGTGCGAAGCGTGAAGAACTAAGCCAGAAAGAAATCCGTTTACAGACAGAGATTTCTTCTTTGAAAAAAGAGCGGGCAAATACAGAGCCGTGGAGTGATTTTAACCCGGAGGATATAGCCCTGCTGAAGTCTAAGGGACTGGATGTCCGGTTTTACCGGATTCCTCGCCGGACGTTTCTCCAACTGCCTGTTGAAACTCTGTTTTATCATGTTACGCGGGAGACGGAAGGCGAAATTTGTTTTATAACCTTTTCTGCCCAGCCGACAGAATTACCCGGAATACGGGAAGAGAAAGTACCTGTAAAAAGTCTGTCAGCAATTGATCAGGAGATCGGAGAAAGAGAAGCGGAATTTAAGTCAATTGCCGAAGAATATAAAGCAATGAGTTCACAGTTGCCTGTGCTGACCAATGCAGAGGCAAAACTCACAGATGAATTTGAATACCGGAAGGTACTGATGAATGTGGTATCTGAACTTGATGACCGGGCATTTGTGCTTACATGCTGGTCTCCGGTTTCAGAAGAGGAACTTATCACGCGTATCGGTACCGGATTCACATTCACCTATGTGTCGAGCGATCCTGAACCAGGAGATAAAGTGCCTGTTCTGCTTAAGAATCCATCGCCGTTTGATTCAGGCGAAGACCTTGTCAAAATCTATTCTCAACCCAATTATTCGGATTTTGACCCAAGCGGGATTGTGCTGTGGTGGTTTGTGATTTTCTACGGCATGATTATCGGAGATGCAGGTTATGGTCTGATACTTCTCGGATTGAATCTTTTCCTGCATATAAAGATAAAAAGCAAGTCTCCGTTGTGGATACGTTTCCGCAGGATGAACTATTTTCTCGGATTATCAGTAATTTTTTTCGGAATTATCGGAGCCGGTTATTTCGGAATGGCTCTTGCTCCTGATAATCCTCTTATGAAAATGCTTCTTCTGGATTTCGGCAGTATTAAGGGACAGAATTTTGTAATGCTGGTATCTATTGTTATGGGCATGGTGCATATTTCTCTGGCATTGGGAATCAAATTTTTCCGAACCAAAGATTTACCATCGCTGGGCTGGATTATTGTCATGTGGTCAGGTTTCGGAGTGATCCAGTTTGCCAATCCCATAGCCAAATGGTCTCTGATTGCAGGTTTTGCGATAATCATTCTCTTTTCTTCAAATCATAAGAATGTGATTATCCGGGTGCTTATCGGACTTAATGCAAGTCTCGGCTTTATCCAGTTGTTTGCAGATATTCTTTCCTACATGCGGTTGTTTGCATTGGGACTTGCAACAATGTATATGTGCCAGACCTTTAACATGCTGGCACAGATGGCATATGATATATGTCCGCCCTATGTGGGATATATACCGGCAGTGATAGTTCTGGTTTTAGGACATGGAATCAATATAACTCTCGGAATTATGGGCGGAGTAGTTCACGGACTCCGGCTGAATTTCCTTGAATGGTACCGTTGGTGTTTTGAGGGGGATGGACTTACCTTCAAACCGTTCAAACTTGTTACTTTGGAAAAATTTTAAGATAAAATCAGGAGGAATAAATAAAATAAAATGATGGATTTTCATACCATGCTGGGATATTTGGGGTGTGCAATTGCCATAGGAATTCCCTCTATCGGCAGTGCCATTGGCGTAAGAATCGCAGGTGAAGTTTCACACGGAGTTATGGCAAAAGTTGACGAAGGACATGGTAAATTTATCGGCGTATCTGCCGCACCTTCAAGCCAGACCATTTACGGTCTGATTCTGATGTTTGTTCTGCTTGGCAAAGTTAAAACCGCAGGCGTGGCTGTACTCTTTATCGGACTTTTCTGCGGTATTGCAATTGCTATGTCAGCAGTTTATCAGGGTATGGTCGCTGCAACAACAATTTTGGCTTCGTCCAAAAAACAGGAAATATTCGGTAAATGCTTTGCAGCCGTAGGTATAGTTGAAAGCTTTGCAATCTTTGCTCTGGTTGCCGGTATTGTTATGGCAGGCGGATTATAATCAACTAAACGGGGAGTCGGGGAGTTTTTCTGAAAGGTCGTGTGATTACTGATATTTAAAGCTGAGTTACGCATAGAAAAATAAGAACTCTGCGAAACTCTGCGTTAAATACTGTAAAACTCACACAGAGTTATGAATTAAAAAGATAAAATTTCTCCTGACTCCTCAACTAAACCCTGATGATTTTTAAAATCATCAGGGTTTATTATCAAACAGGATTTTAAATATGGCTGTAATAGCAATTTCCCGGCAATATGGTGCAGGCGGATGGGCAGTGGGGCAGATAGTGGCAGATACTCTCGGTTATGAGTTAATTGATCATAGCATGCTCGACAAAGTAGCCCGGGATGCCAAAGTTTCTGTCAAAAGCGTTCAGGAAATCGAAAAAAGCGCAGGAAATTTTCTTCTCTCTTTATTCTCCGAATTAGCAGCAAGCATGTCAGTAGTGAGGCATGTACCCGGTATTAAAGATGAATTTGATGAAAAAAAATATCGTCTCTTTTTAAAGAGAACGATCAGCGAAATTGCGGTGCGCGGTAACGCGGTGATTATAGGTCGCGGTGGTCAGATGGTTTTAAAAGATCATCCGAAAGCTATCCGTATTTATCTTGTAGCTAAAGATGAAGACAGAATCAGGTATCTTATGAACTTTTACGGATACGACCGTGAAAGGGCTGAAAGTGTAGCATATAAGGAAGAAAAAAAGAGGCTTAATTTTCTGACAGGATTTGATGCAGGCAATCCTGAAGATGCACATCTCTATCATCTTGTTATCAATTCCAGTTTGGTAAGGGATGCTGTGTCAGCAGATTTTATCTGTTCGCTGGTGAATTCAAAAGAAGCCGAACTCACAGAGAGCGGCAGATGAGATTACGATTTTCGGATTTTTTAATAACTTACCTTATACATTGTCATTCCATCGCATACGGGAATTCAGATGTTTTTTGATATTTACGGGTTTCCGCGTGCGCAGGAATGACAAGTCCGCCTTAATTTCAGTTTTACATTCACTATTTCCCCCAGAGTACTTGAAACAGTAATAAATTACCTTATACCGTACGCAACCTTTTTAAACCGCTAAGAACACAGAATTTTTCACAAAGGACAAAAAGTTTTCTCTGTGTTCTTTGTGCCTTCTTTGTGTCCTTTGCGGTTAAAATTGCACATGGCATGTATTTGTTATTTCAATCTTTTCCGCTGAGAGCCTGAAGGTTTTGGAAACCTTCAATTTTTAACCAGAAAAATATCTCAATTTGCAGGGTGGGTAATAACCTGCCAAAACGGTGGATTATACTATCGCTTCCCCCCTACATGCTGTTTTTTCTGTTATTTCATAGGATTGATTACTTCAAATCCTTCAAGCAATATAACCTTACAGAACTTTTCATCAGTGCAGACGACCTTGATCTTTTTGTTCCTTACTGACTTCATAATTGAAAGCTGTATTGCATCAAGGGTCTTAAGACTGTTGTCTTTGCCGTGTTTCAATAAAAGATTCAGCGACTCTCTCTTTTCAGACTTTGTAAATTCGGCAATCTCGTAGATTCTGTTTTTAATATCCTGTGAAAACAGCTTTCTCAATGAAATAAAATTACTTTCGTCAATCTCACCTGTTCTTACTTTCAAAGCAATTGCTGAATAAAATTCAATAATGCTCATGTCCGAAATAATAAAGCTCACATCAGGCTCTGAAAAGAGTCTGTCAATCAAATCCGTTCCCTCTTCCCGATGATAGCGTTTTACAATCGCATTGGTATCAAGGAAATATATATTCAAATTCTTTCTCTCAATAATATCCGATAGATTTCCCTTTATCGGACTTAAGCACCTCATCAAAAGTGGTAGTGGTATAGAGGTAGTGATAAATCATGCTCATTTTTTATATTGCTGTGATCGGACATCCGTGATATGCTGACGGAAATTTTTATGAGGAGGAAAAAATAATGGAATGTCCTGCGTGTCAGTCTGAAAATATTGTAAAAAACGGTCATATTCATAACGGAAAACAGAAATTTTCCTGTAAAGACTGCGGAAGACAGTTTGTTGAACATCCTGAAAACAGAACTGTTTCCGATGAGACAAAAAATTTTGTTGACAGACTTCTCCGTGAAAAAATTTCCCTTGCGGGAATTGCAAGGGTCACAGGCGTCTCTGAAAAATGGCTTCAGGATTATGTAAACAGAAAATATGCCGATGTTCCCCGGGAAATTTCCGTGACGGAAAAAAAAGAGGACGGCTTACCGTGGAGTGTGATGAAATATGGTCTTTTATCAGCAGTAAAAACAATAAGATATGGCTTTGGTTCGCAAAGGACACGGAGACAATTGTATTCATGGGAGACAGATGTAAATTCCAGAGCCGGATTTTTCTTTGTCCGGAAACTCTGCCATTCGTTTTCAAAGATATAATTGCCTGTCCATATCTCTTCTTGCGTACTTTGCGTCTGAATCATTTAACGCAAAGGGCGAAAGGTTCCGCAAAGATCGCAAGGTTTTATTTTGATGATCTCTTTTTTGTCTTCGTAATTAAAATCAATTGCCGGTAGTGGTGTTATAAAAACTTTATCAAATTAACCATCTTAAATTATTAAATATTATTTATAATGAGTAAAATTTTATATATCAAATAAATACAGATATTTAAAAGATACATCTTTACAATAATCAGCATGATTTTAAATAAATTATTGTTTTAATAATTTAAAAAATCAGTCAATATTGAACGACTACCAAATATTCATGTACAACATCCTGTTTTTAAATGATATTATGTTAATTACTACAGGAGTATATATAGTATATTTTAATACAATTTTCAATTTAAATCTGAGCAGTTGACAAAAACGGTCTGCTTTTTACAGTTTTGCAATTACCTCATTTTATAAGAAACTAAGTTTTTTGGAAAAATTTGGTTTCTTATTTTATTTTTATTTAGATTCCACGCTTTGCGCCGGAACAAGGGGAAAGTTTGTAGTACTGCCTTTAGGCGGTTATTCACACCCACCGCCTGAAGGCGGTACTACGAACTTTTGCGGTTATTCACACCCACCGCCTGAAGGCGGTACTACGAACTTTTGCGGTTATTCACACCCACCGCCTGAAGGCGGTACTACGAACTTTTGCGGTTATTCACACCCACCGCCTGAAGGCGGTACTACGAACTTTAGGCGGTTATTCACACCCACCGCCTGAAGGCGGTACTACGAACTTTAGGCGGTTATTCACACCCACCGCCTGAAGGCGGTACTACGAACTTTAGGCGGTTATTCACACCCACCGCCTGAAGGCGGTACTACGAACTTTTAAGGAAAAGAATATAAAACGGTTTCATGTCGTCAACTTCCTGATAAATTCTGAATGTTCCTCACTCTGTAATCCTTTCTGAGCCTCTGTTGATACACCTGTCAAATCACCGTTCAGCAGAGCATCAACTTTGAGCCTCAGTCCCGGGAAAACCCGGCTGTGTATCACACCGCTTTCATCCGGCACCAGCGGCTGATACTCCCCTTCTCTGAGTTCAAACCAGTCCAGACGTTTTTTATGTACCTGCCAGACAATGTATTCCTGAACTCCGATTCGCTGATAAACTCTCTTTTTCTTACCAATGTCTTGTGATCCGCTGCTGACAGATATTTCCGTAACAAGTTCAGGAGCGCCTTCAAGATAACCGCTTTTGTTTATCCGTAAACGTCTGTCTGATTCTGTTCTGATCATGGCGTCAGGCTGAAATTCATTTTTATCGTCAAGACAAAGTGTTGTATTGTCATACAGTTTAACGCCAGGCGTTGCAAAGCAGTATATTGCAAGCCACCCCATAGTTTCTCCGTGAGAACTTCCGTGATCAGCACTTACCGGCGATCCCATATATACCACTCCTTCAATTAATTCAGCTGATTTAACATGCGGCATTTCCTCATACCGGCGATCAAATTCATCCCGGCTGAGACGGTCTCCGGTTTTCAGCGGAGGTATTTTTCTGCCGGGACAGAAATCTCCTTTTTCATAAGTCTTTGCCTGTAACACGGTCATGACTGCCTCCTTTTTTTAACAGGGGAAAAAATCTTTGAAAGGCTCTTATAAATAATCTGAAAGGATGAAGTATATAAAGAAAATACACAAAAGAGAGATTTTTCGGCTGATACCTGCTGATAAGATACTCTTTTGTCGGAAAAACAAATCTTAACAGAAAAGAGAGACGCTCTTTCCATCCGGTTATCTCAGATACAGTTTTAAATATCTCTCTGTAATGATAGTGATAATCCTCTTCTTTACGGAGAATTCGGAGCAGAGAAAAATTCCGGGATTCTCTTCCTATCTGCTGCAAAACATAATCAGGGACAGGAGTGCGCCAGTTTTCTTTAAGCAGATGCAGGACAGAAGCAATCTTTGATCCGCTTTCTAATTTCTCTGCATTTTCGAGGAATTGCTCCCAGTTGATTTTTTCGTTGTAATATCTTATGACTTCATGAATATCGCAGAACCAGTAAAGCATGGTAACACCGAAATACGGTGAAAGATGCTTATGCAGATGCAGTGACAAATGGAGAAGCAAATCTTCAGGTGAAAGAGAATATACAGGGGATCCATTCAGGAAACAGGGGATGATTCTGTTCCAAACAGATGCTGTCGGCTGTCGGCTGCTGATTCCTGACTCCTGAAATATATCAAAATGTATATCAACTTTATTCCCTTTATCATTGATAAAAGGAGGAAACCGATCTGCCATTAACCGGCTGGTAATGAGCTTTTCATGAAGCGGACTTTGAGCGGCAATTTTCTGCTGATAATAGCCAAGTTTATTCATCCTCTCATGAATTTTCCGGCTATCTTCTCTTCTGCACAGAATATCAATATCATTCATAGGACGCAGTGCAATATCTCTGTATATCCATTTTGCCAGAAACGCCCCTTTCAGCAATACAACCGGAATATCTGCCTGATTCATGGCATCTGCTATCTGTTGTATCAGAGCATAATGGCGAAGAGATCTCATCCCTTGCCGATGAAAATTTTCCCTAAGCTGTTTCATTATATCATCAGGAACTTGGGAAGAATACTTTTCAGAAAGATGCTTATAAAGCAGAGGCTGTACTCCAAGATGCTCTGATAATTTTATGATTCTGTTCCAGTCCGGATTCCTTTCAAGAGTAATTTCTATCAATTCGGCTGCTTCATTATCCGGTTCTGTTCTGGCTGAAGCAGTCAGAATACATTCTTCCGGCGTCATTATGTTCTGAATAATATTTGTTTTCATTTTTTTCAGATTCCTGAATATACAAAGAAAATTTTTTTCAAACAGTATCCTGCATCATCTTCAATTCGGATATTTGAGTGTAATATATAATTTTAATTTATCATGAATAAGAAGATAATTGCAAGAATGAGTATTATATTATCGAAATTTTTTAGAAGGTCGCGGGATCATATTTTAATTTTTTTCTTGCACATGACATAAAATCTGATATTCTGTAAATATATAGAGTGGAATCAGACCTCCGAAGTTTCGGAAACTTATGAAGTCTTAATTTTTATGAAACAAGATATTCCTCACATTCTTTTGATAAATCCATGGATCCATGATTTTGCTGCGTATGATTTCTGGGCAAAACCGATGGGGTTGCTGATACTTGCATCAATCCTTGAACAGCACGGTTATTATGTCTCATACATAGACTCCCTTGACCGGTTTCATACTACAGGGTTATGCTCCGCTAATCCGACCTACGCTGAAAAAGGATTATCCGCTTACAACAAGGGGCGTTATCTGAAAACCCGGATTCCGAAACCCGAAGGATTGGAGGACATTCCCCGGTATTTTTCAAGATACGGTATTCAGCCGGAATTGTTCAGAGATGAATTACAGGCAATACCCAAGCCCGATCTGATTCTGGTTACTTCTCTGATGACCTACTGGTATCCGGGAGTTCAGGAGAGTATTCATATCATAAAAAAGATATTTCCGAATGTTCCGCTTATCCTCGGCGGAATATATGCAAGACTCTGTTATGAACATGCGGTAAAATATTCAGGAGCTGATGAGGTTATTAATCAAGCCGGAGAGAAGATTATCCTTGATCTTGTTAAAAAATACACGGGCTGTTCAGTTTCTCTTAAATTTGATCCTGATAATCTGAATACATATCCGTATCCAGCATTTCATCTGCAAAAAAAGATTAATTATATTCCGATTCTTACATCAAGAGGATGCCCTTTCTCCTGCGCCTACTGCGCTTCACATTTTCTTGAACCGAAGCTGATGCGGCGGGATACTGATCTGGTGACAGAGGAGATCAGATACTGGCATAATAAATACGGTATAAAGGATTTTATCTTTTATGATGACGCACTTTTAACAGACGTGGAGAATCATGCAGTTCCTCTGTTTGAAGGGATAATAAAAACGGGGCTTGATATTCGGTTTCATACTCCGAATGCGGTTCATATACGGGGGATTTCACAGCAGACAGCACATCTGATGTTCAGAGCAGGATTTAAAACCCTGCGGCTGGGGCTTGAAACAGCCGTATTTGAAAAGCGGAACGAATTAGACATAAAGGTAACAGAGACTGAATTCAGGCAGGCGGCTTCCTATCTGAAAGAAGCAGGATTTACAAAAGATCAGTTGGGAGCATATCTTCTGGTTGGGCTTCCTGAGCAGAGTTTTGATTCTGTTGAGGCGTCTGTCAGGATTTTACGGCAGAACAATATAACCCCTTTCCTTGCCTTTTATTCTCCTATTCCTCATACATCATTATGGAAAAAAGCAGTTGCATCTTCCCGTTACGATATGGAATCGGATCCGATATTTACGAATAATTCGATACTTCCATGCTCTCAGGAATTTTCCATGGAAAAGGTTTCATATCTGAAATCTCTTTGAGGCTGGTAAATAACATGAGTTCAACATAAAATTCTTAATTGGCATTAAATATAGCTTGACAGAGTAAATATTTTATGCCTAAATAATAAGATTTGAAAAAAGGTCGGCACACAATTTGATAACAGAAAAAGGATTGGTCTTATACTATGAAAAGAACATATCAGCCAAACAGGCTTAAACGTGCCAGAACCCATGGGTTCTTAGAGAGAATGTCAACAAAACAAGGCAGAAAAATTATTAACAGACGCAGAGCAAAAGGAAGAAAGCGTTTAACCGTTGTTTAAAATCAGATAAGGGCGGGTTCATTCAGAGAGCGATAACCCACCACTTAATACAAATTGGGAATCAGGAATTGCCAGAGAGTGCTTTTTTACAAACCTGCTGATTTTAACTCTTATTCACGTAATTTAATGACTAAAGATTTTTCTTTTACAAAGGCAGATAAAATTTTAAAGCGGTATGAATTTCTTCATCTGTCAAAATCAGGAAAAAAGATTCGGAACAGATATTTCATCGCTTTATTCTGTCCGGGAAAATCTGAGCAGTCACGTTTGGGGATTACTGTAACGAAAAAGATCGGGAATGCAGTTACACGGAACAGAATCAAACGGCTTTGCCGTGAATATTTCCGTTTAAACAAACAGAATATTCCGGGGAGTTGGGATATAAATATCATTGCCAAAAGAGAGGCGGTAAATCTCTCCGGGAACCAGCCGTTTTTATCTCTGCAGGATATTTTCGGAAAAATACCAGGATGATAAAAAAATTTACGGTAAGACTTGCTTTGATACTTATCAGAGCCTATCAGTATATCATATCTCCTATGCTGGGTCCCGGATGCCGTTTTTACCCAAGCTGTTCTGAATATGCTTATCAGGCGGTTGAACGTTACGGTCTGCTCAAAGGATCATTCCTCTCTTTGAAGCGGATTCTGCGATGTCATCCTTTTCATCCCGGAGGAATTGATCCTGTTGTTTAACATTTTAAGATCATATCCGCAAAAGCCCCCCTTTTTTTTTTATTGCCCCTGTTATGATTATATTCTTTTTACCAAACCGGGATAAAATTTTTCCGGAGAATATCCTGAATGAAAAAAATCAGGCGAGCAGATAATTTTTATGTTTTTAAGGAGAGATGATGGAACAAGCCCGATTATTTCTGGCAATAGCACTTTCTTTTCTTGTTTTACTTGTGTGGAATTTTTTCTTTACTGACAATGAAATTGTGAAGGAGCCGGTAAAAAAATCAGAGTCTTCAGCATTAAACAAAGAAGAGTCCGTAAAAAAAACTGAACCTCAGATGGCTGCTGCTGATAAAGCCCCTTTATCTTCAGAAAATGGTTCTTTGCCGGAAAAAGATATATCTCCGTTCACCGGAGTATTCAGAACAATTACAGTTAATTCGCATCTTTATTCTGTAAAGATTTCAGAAAAAGGGGCGGTATTTAAAAGTTTTGTTTTAAAAGATTACAGAGAAAAAGCAAATGCAGATTCACCCTTGAAACAGATGATACCGGAAAATATTTCCATGGGGAGTATCTGCACCGAATTTGCTGCAAATACTCTTCCCGGACTGAAAGATGCTGTTTTTTCGGCAGATATTGATTCAGATACCCTTGATGTCAGTCATCAGCCCGGAGATATTGCATTTACATGGGAATCACCTGACGGAATTATATTTGAAAAGAAATTTCATTTTTCTTCATCAACCTATCTTATAGGTTTGAGCATTACTGTAAAGAACGGCTCTTCCCGCGTTATTCAGGACAGTCTGGTAGTCTCATTGACAAATCAGATTCCGGTAACTGCTGACAGTTATTCTTTTGAAGGACCGAGCGGCTATATCAATAACCGGCTGGAACAGATAAAATTTAAAAAAATAAAAGATCAGAATACCTATCCCGGAAATCTGAAATGGATTGCTGTTGAGAGCCGATATTTTATATCCGGGCTTGTCATTAAAGAGCCTGTTGAATCAGGTATGCGTCCGCTGCTGGTGTCGGATAAAATTCTGATGAATCAGTATATTCATCCGGTTACAACAATTCAGCCCGGAAAAGAGCAGCGTTTTGAGTTTGAACTCTTTTCAGGTCCCAAGAGTCTGAAAATACTGAGCAGTCTGAATAATAAGCTGGATAAAGCAATTGATTTCGGCTGGTTTGATTTTATTGGAAAACCTTGTCTGTGGATGCTGAATTTTATTCACGGCTTTATTCCGAACTACGGCTTTGCAATTATTATCTTAACAATACTGATCAAGCTCATTCTGTGGCCCCTGGGGAATAAGGGTTATCAGTCTATGAATGAGATGAAAAAACTTCAGCCTCTGATGACGGAGATCAGAGAGAAGTACAAAGATGATAAACGGCGGATGAATGAAGAGGTCATGGGGTTATACAGAACTTACAAGGTGAATCCCATGGGCGGATGTCTTCCCATGATTCTCCAGATTCCTGTATTCTTTGCATTTTACAGAATGTTATATGAAGCGATAGAACTCCGCCATGCCCCTTTTATCGGGTGGGTAGATGATTTGTCAGCCCCGGATCGTCTTTTTCATTTTAATTTTACCGTCCCCTTTATGCAGCCTCCGTATGGTATTCCTGTGTTGACCATTGTTATGGGCGCAACCATGTTTTTGCAGCAGAAGATGTCGCCGCCTCCGGGTGATCCTGCCCAGGCAAAGATGATGATGTTTATGCCGATTATTTTTACGGTGATTTTTATCAATTTTTCATCCGGGCTGGTGTTATACTGGCTTATCAGTAATATCATTTCTATTGCACAGCAGTATTATATTTTAAAAAAGAATCCGTGATGAAATGCTAATTAGGAATTGGGAATTAAGAATCAGGAATTTAACAGTACCTCATGATTCAGCTTCCTGAAAGACAAAATTATAACTGACAATTCCTAATTCTCAATTCCTAATTTCTAATTGGCATTATATCGGTTATTGTTCAGGGTCACATTGGTCATTGGCAACTTAATGAATGATAAATGACAAGTGACAAAAAATGGAGGTTATAAATGCCGATTTGTTTGGAATTTGAAGCGAAAAATGTCGAAAAAGCAGTTGAACAAGCTTGCGTAGAACTGAACTGTTCAAAAGATAAGATAAAATATGATGTAATTTCTTATGGTTCAACCGGAATATTCGGACTGGTGGGGGTTAAAAAAGCGCGAATCCGCGTTACATTACCTGATGACAGACCTGAAGCTGAGTTAAGAAAACCCTTGCGTTACGTGGATTCCGGTGAGCTCAGTCGAACCGCAGAAGCCCGTTACGAGGCAAAATCTGCTTCTGAAAAAATAAGCAAAGTACACTCAGAAAATGTTTCAGACGAAGCGGGCCGTAAAAGATGAAAAACCAGAAGGAAAGATTTCTGAAACCGTTGCCGGTTCAAGTCTGAGACTTGAACCGACAGATGACGTTGAATCAGATTCGGATGAGGAGAATAACAGACCCGAAGTTAATGGTGATTATCTGGAAATCGGAAAAAACGGATTGCAGCGTATCATTGATTTTATCACCACAGGTGCGGATATATCGGTTGAAGAGACATCAGAGCGGATTATGTTTTGTGTCAAAGGCGGTAACTCAGGCGTTCTGATCGGCAAACGGGGTCAGACACTTGAGGCAATTCAATATCTTGTTGAGAAGATTGTCAATAAAAATACAAAGCAGAGAGTCAGAGTACAGGTAGATATAGAAGGATACCTTGATTCCCGTAAGGCAAAACTGAAAAGTCTTGCCTCACGTCTTTCAGAAAAAGCAAAACGCACGGGAAGACCTGTTACTGTGGGTCAGTTGAATGCACATGACAGAAGAATTGTTCACATCTCTTTAAGGGATGATACAGATGTCAGGACTCAAAGCATGGGAGAAGGGTTTTACAGAAAGCTGGTTATATTTCCTAAGAAGAGTTTCCCGCAAAAAAGAGAACCCTTTTAAAAAAAGATGCAGACAAAAATTTGGTTCAAGTCTCACAGACTTGAACCAATTTGTCATTTATCATTCACTCCTCGACCATAAAGACTTCGGAAGTTTCAGAAACTTCGGAAGTCTTATCCCGGATAAAAACTAAGTTTCTTTAAGAAACTTAGTTTTTTTGTTTTTATTTCCAAACTCAGTTTGGGAACAGGTAAATGAGGGAAAAAAATGCCTACCATTGCAGCCATAGCAACACCGCGAGGATCCGGGGGAATCGGTATTATCAAAATCTCCGGTAAAGATGCAGTATCTGTTGCTGAAACAATATTTGTTCCCAAGCCGGAGCGGAGAAAGACTTCCGAAGTTTTTAAAACTTCGGAAGTCCCGGCTTTTTCCTCTCATCATCTTTATTACGGACATATCAAAAATCCTGAAACTGAAAATATTATTGATGAAGTGCTTCTGACGGTTATGTATGCTCCTCATTCTTATACCGGCGAAGATGTTGCTGAAATTCAGGCGCATTCAGGTCCGGTGGCATTGAGGGCTATTCTGGAACTTGTATTAAGTCATGGAGCAAGACTTGCTGAACCCGGAGAATTCACCAAACGGGCTTATTTAAACGGCAGGATTGATCTGACACAGGCAGAAGCTGTTATTGATCTTATCAATGCCCGAAGCGATAAGGCACTTCAAATCGCATCTTCCCAGATCAGAGGAGAATTAAAAAACTGTATTGAATCCATAAGAGATACCATGCTTCATATTCTGGCTGAGATAGAAGCTGCCATAGATTTCCCTGATGATGTGGAAAATACTGTTCAGATTGAATCTCTGACAGAGACAATTCAAAAGCAGGTGATTGAAAGACTGAATTATCTTATCCGTCAATATCAGGATGCCCATTTTTTAAGGGATGGGCTGAATGTTGTAATTGTCGGAAAGCCTAATGTCGGAAAATCAAGTATTATGAATTGTCTGCTGAAAAAAGATCGTGCTATTGTTACCTCTGTTCCGGGAACAACTCGGGATGTTATTGAAGAATCTTTGAATATAGAAGGGATTCCGCTTATTATCAGCGATACAGCAGGTCTTCATGAATCAGATGATCCGGTTGAAACTGTCGGTATGAATAAAACCCGTGAAACTCTTGCCAATGCAGATATGATTCTTTTTATCATTGATGTAAGCCGCTCTTTAACTGATGAGGATTATGCTGTTTATAATGCGATTGCAGATAAAAAACATATTCTGGTAATGAATAAGTCTGATTTAATCAAAGATGAATCTGAATTAAAGATTCCTGATAACTGGAATAATCTTTGGCGTGTTAAAACCTCCGCACTTTATAAAACAGGGATTGATGAATTAAAATCTTTTATTGTAAAAGTTTCCGCAGATACATCATTTGGGATTGACGAAGAAAGCGGAATTATTCCCAATTTAAGACATAAAACCGCACTTGAAAAAAGCCTCAGAGCTTCATTCACCATGATTGAGGGGATAAAAACCGGAATACCTTTTGAATTGATCAGTATGGATATTCAGGATTCAATAGACGCTCTTGGAGAGATTATAGGAGTTACAGCAAGAGATGATCTGCTGGATCAGATATTCAGCAGGTTTTGCATTGGGAAATAGTCTGAAATTTTTCAACCTAACCCCCTGCCCCCTTCCCTGAAGGGAAGGGGGCAGGGGGGTTAGGTTTCTTCAAAGAAACTCGGTTTTTAGTTTTGAATTGACATAATATTATGATTAAGCTATATCTTTTTACCTGTACAGCGTGGGCGGATCAAAGCATAACCCACCATTTTTTATGATACATTCGCTGTTGCTTATCCTCCCTACATAACTGAATCTTTAATCTGAAATACCTGACAAAAATCTGGTAGTGGGTCAAATCCGTTGAAAAAAATCGTAGGGGCAAATAATTATTTGCCCCTGCAAAAAATTTTCAACCGATTTGACCCACCACCAAAAATCTGATACCAAAAGGCTATTGAATATGTTTCCCTCTATTTTAATTGTTGATGATGAACCATCTATTCTTCAGTCATTAAGCGGACTGCTCTCTGATGAAGGATTTGAAGTAATGACCGCCTCAAACGGATACGGGGCATTGAAGATAATTGATGCAGAATCGCCTGAACTTGTTCTGCTTGATATATGGATGCCCGGGATTGACGGCATTGAAACTTTAAAAGAGATCAAGAAAGAGAATCCGCTTATTCAGGTGATTATTATCACAGGACACGGAACCATTGAAACCGCAGTAAAATCCACAAAGCTGGGAGCATTTGATTTTATTGAAAAACCTCTTTCAATTGACAAGGTGATTGTTACGATCAACAATGCTCTTAATTTCAGGCGACTTGAGGAGGAGAACAAATATCTGCGCAAAAAGACAATAGAAAAAAATTCTATCAGCGGAAACAGCCCTGCGGTCAGAGAACTGAAAAAACAGATTGCCGCTGTTGCTCCTACAGATTCATGGATTTTGATAAAAGGAGAAAACGGAACCGGCAAAGAACTTGTTGCCAGAACCATCCATCAGTTAAGCCCCCGCGCTGATCATCCGATGATAGATGTCAGTTGTGCATCAATTTCTGAAGAGCTTATTGAAAGTGAATCTGTTCGGACAGGAGAAAGGCGTTATTTGCCGGAGCATCCGCGAGAAAAAGCGGCAAATTCGAACTGGCAAACAAAGGGACGCTTTTTTTGGATGAAATCAGCGATATGAGTCTGAAGACTCAGGCAAAAATTTTACGGGTGCTTCAGGAGCAGAAATTCCAGAGAATCGGAGGCGGAAGGATATTATGCACAGATGTCAGGGTTATTGCCGCTACTAACAAAGAGCTTGAAGCAGAGATAAAAAAAGGAAATTTCAGAGAAGAGCTTTTTTATCGTCTTAATGTGGTTCCGATTGAGGTTCCGCCTTTAAGAGAACGGAAAGAGGATATTCCGGTTCTTGTGGAAATATTTTTTGATGAATGCGCCAAACAGAACCGCAGCAAAAGAAAGAATATGACTCCCCGGGCAATAGAGGCTCTTCAGGCTTATTCATGGTCAGGGAATGTCCGGGAATTAAAAAATCTGATATGGCGTCTGGTAATCATGGCTGAAAAAGATATAATTGATTTGGCTGATCTTCCTGCGCCTTATTACCCGGCAATGAAAAAAGCCATGTAATACTCAGTAATATTTCTGCTTTATTTCTGCCACAAAGACACAAAGACACTAAGAAAACCGGATGCTGAGAGTTTTCCGAATTCTTAGTGTCTTAGTGCCTTTGTGTCTTTGTGGTAAAAGTTGCGAATGGCATTAAGTTAACTGATTAGGTTCTGTTGACATTTCGGGTTTCGGCTCGCTCAACCGCTCAACCCGCTCAACCGCTCAACCGCTCAACCCGCATTCCCGGCTAAGCGGGTTGAGCGGAGCCGAAACCCATCATCCTGTAATTATTTATTATATTCCCAAATGTCAACAGAACCTAATTTAATTCTAATCGCGGGAACGAGGGATCAACAGAAATCACAGGAAAAAAATAATGAACCATATAAACGACTCACTTTTTGATAAAATACTTACCTACGGACTCTCTCTCGGAATCATCATTTTAGATCAGAATTTCAATATTATCCAATGGAATCAATGGATGGAGAAACATACCGGAATTAAAAAATCTGATATAACCGGAAAGAATATTTTAAAAAAATATCCTGAAATCGAGGAGCGAAATAAGGCACATTATATAACAGCTTGTATTAAAGAAAAAAAATCCTTTATTTTATCTCCGTTTATTCATCATTACCTTATTCCGCTTAATATTATCAAAAACAGCGAGCCTATCCGAATGTGCCAGGATGTTAAAATATATCCCTTTGCAGATGATGATGATGAATCTTCCGGTGCCATTATTATCATCAAAGATTTGACTGAACAGATTCTCTTTGAAAAAGAGATATTAAGACTGAACCGGGTACTCAAGGGGATCAGGAATGTCAATCAGTTAATCACCAGAGTGAAAACCGAACAGGAATTGACAGACGGTGCATGTAAAATACTGGTTGAAGATATTGGCTACAAATTTGCATGGATCGGATTAATTGAAGATAGAACAGTCAGACCTGTATCATGTGCAGGGGTTGCGGCTGATATTACTTTATTAAAGGATCTCTGGAATAATCTGATACAGGTACAGGATATTACTCAGCATGTTATTCAAACCGGAAAGATACATATTTCCGATGATGTACAGAAAAATCCGCCGTTCAGACATTGCCATCTTTTTACAGAGCAGAAAGGATGTCAGTCGGTCTGTTCTCTGCCGATTCAGACTGATAACCTTATTATAGGAATCATAAATATCTGCGCCGGAGAGAAAAATCTTTTTCACGGTGAAGAATTGAAATTACTGCAAGAAGTTACAGGCGATATATCTTTTGCCTTAACCATGCTGCGGGACAGAGAAAAACGGTATCAGGCGGAAAAAGAAGTGAAAACTTCCGAAAGGAATATGAGGCTTATTATTGAGTCATCCCCTGTCGGTATCTGGATAACAAAAGATAACAGATGTATCTATGCCAACCCCGTGTTTGTCAGAATGTTCGGATATAAAAGCCGCATGGATATAACAGGATTCTCTGCAGAGAATTTTTTCACATCAGATGATGTCGGATTTATCCGTCAGATGATTCTGCAAAGTCTCAAAGATAAAGAGCATATCTCTTCGCATGAGGTAAAAGCAAAAAGTAAAGATGGCAAATCGTTTGATGCCGCAGTCTGGATGGCTCTGATTACTTATGAAAATGAACCGGCAACACTCGGCTTTGTTGTAGATATAAGTTCTGAAAAAAAACTGAGAGAACAGCTCAGGCAGTCTCATAAAATGGAGGCTATCGGTACACTTGCCGGAGGCATTGCACATGATTTCAATAATATTCTCTATCCGATTATGGGGTATGCAGAAATCACCATAGCTGAAAAGCCTGATGATACTATTATTCAGAGAAACATGCAGGAGATTCTCAAAGCAGTTGAACGTGCCAAAGGACTGGTTAATCAGATTCTCTCTTTTGTCAGACCCGCCCAAAAACAGGAATGGAGAGCCATTCATATTTATCCGATTATCAAAGAGACACTTCAGCTTATCAGAGCCTCCATCCCCGCAACCATTGAAATCCGTCAAAATATAGATAAAAAATGCGACCTTGTGATTGCGGATCCGATTCAGATTCATCAGGTCATGATCAATCTCTGCACCAATGCCTATCATGCAATGCGTGAAAAAGGCGGGGTATTGGAGGTTACTCTGAAAAATACAACGGTTGCAAAGGATGATTTTTCCGCTGAATCAGATATAAGACAGGGTGATTATGTGAAACTCACTGTAAAAGATACAGGTCATGGAATGGAAAAATCTGTTATGGACAGGATTTTTGATCCGTATTTCACAACAAAAACACAGGGAGAAGGAACAGGCATGGGGCTTGCCATTGTTCACGGGATTGTCAAGAGTCACGGCGGATGTATAACAGTTAAGAGCAGATCCGGGCATGGGACAACATTTGATATTTATCTGCCCCGGTTAAGCGAAGCAGATACCGGCGATATAAAGATCATATTAAATAAAAGAGTTCCGACTGGGAGTGAACGGATTCTGCTGGTTGATGATGAGGATCAGAATGTCAATATGTTAAAGCAGATGCTTAAAGAGCTTGGCTATCATGTTACAGCGGGAAACAGCAGTCCGGAAATACTTGAGATTTTCCGAAAAAAGCCTGAAGATTTTGATCTTGTTATAACAGACCAGACCATGCCGAATATGACAGGTGTTCAACTGGCTCAGGAGATAATAAAGATCAGACCTGATATTCCGGTTATTCTCTGCACCGGATTCAGTGAACTGGTTACTGAAGATACGGCAAAGAGAACAGGAATAAGAGAATATATTATGAAGCCGGTTACACGGAATGAAATCGCTGTGATTATCAGAAGGGTTTTGAATAATGAAGCTGCTGATCGTTGATGATGAAGAATCTATAACCACTTTTTTAAGCCGTTCTCTGAAAAAGTCTCCTTATGAAGTCCACACGGCAAACTCAGGCGCCGATGCGTTATCGCTCATGCAGGAGAATCCGCCGGATATTCTGATAACAGACATCCGAATGCCGAATATGGACGGCGTGGAACTGGCAAAAGAGACTTTGCATCTTTACCCTGATGTTGCAGTGATTGCCATAACAGGATACAGCGATATTGATACAGCAGTTGAAATCATGAAATACGGGGCAATTGATTTTCTGCAAAAGCCTGTAAATATCGATATTATGCATAAGGCAATTGAATCAGCAGCAGACAAATGGCGTCTGCGCCGTGATCTCAGGCTGGCAAATGAATATGCTGCAATCAAAAGAATACAGAGCTTTTTTATGAGATTAACGAACATAAAAAGACCGAAGAAAAATTAAGAGAGAGTGAAGAGATGGCACGCTCGCTTTTAAATGCCACAACAGATTCTGTATTCTTGCTGGATAAAGATGGGCATTTTCTGACTGTTAACAAAGTAGCAGCCCAATATTTGAATAAAACAACAGACGAACTTTTAGGCGAATGCTGTTTTGATCTCTTCTCCTCTGAAGTGGCAGAGAGAAGAAGAAAAATATTGGAAAAAGTTATCCTGACAGCCAAGCCGCTTCATTTTACAGATGAACGGGATGGCAGATTCTTTGACGCAAATTTTTATCCGGTAATGAATATTCATGGTGAATTGAAGAGTATAGCTGTTTATGCCAGAGATATAACTGAACAGAAACAGGCAAAAGATGCTCTTGAAGCCTCTCAGTTAAAATTGGAAACGATTTTTCAGAGCATTCCCGAAGGGATTGTTACATTAGACCCGGATATGAAAATTATTCAGAAAAATAAACCTCTGGATAATATGTGTTCTTTATTCCGTGAAACAGAGATCGGAAGCATTGTTAAAAAACCTTCGGAAAACTGCCACGGAGAATGTCTCAATATTCTGCGTCATACACTGAATACCCGGCAGCCTTTGAAAGAGTATCATCTGGACTGTAATTTTAACAAAGAATCTGCCAGAAATCTGATTATTACCAGTTCGCCTTTATTGAATCCGTCAAACAGCAAATTTGAAGGTGCGATACTGGTTATCAGAGATATTACCCGGCTGACAGAGCTTGAAAGTCAGATACTGCCCAGAATCTCTTTTGAGAATATTATCGGTGCCAGTCAGAAAATGCAGCGGGTTTATACTCTTATCCGGCAGGTGGCAAACCTTGATACCACAATTCTGATTACCGGAGAGAGCGGCACAGGCAAAGAACTGGTTATGGAGGCGATTCATGCTCAGGGAATCCGTTCATCAGGTCCTTTGGTAAGGATCAACTGCTCTGCGCTTCCTGAAACCCTTTTGGAGAGTGAACTCTTCGGTCATGTCAAAGGTGCGTTCAGCGGAGCGGTGAGCGACAGAATAGGGCGTTTTCAGGCGGCTGATCACGGTACAATTTTTCTTGATGAAATCGGTGATTTATCTCCGCATATTCAGTTAAAACTGCTCCGGGTTTTAGAAAGAAAAGAATTTGAAAAGGTCGGTGACAGCAAAACCTGTAAGACAGATGTAAGAATTATAGCGGCAACGCATGTGAATCTGGCTGAAAAAGTGCGTCAGGGGAAGTTCAGAGAGGATTTTTATTATCGTCTCGGCGTGATGACAATTTATATTCCGCCGTTACGTGAGCATAAAGATGATATTCCGGTTCTTGCTGATCATTTCTGTAGTATGTTTTCAGAATTATTCGACAAAGATTTTAAAAGGATTTCAGATGATATGCTTGATATTTTCATGCAGTATCCCTGGCATGGAAATGTCCGGGAAATGAAATATGTTATGGAACGGGCATGTATTCTCTGCCCCGGAGGGATTATCACTCCTGAATATCTTCCGCCTGAACTGACTGCTAATGTAAAAGCCGCTTCCTGTTCCAATCTTACGACAATTCCTTTTTTTCAGTCTCCGGCATGGGAACAGGAGCAAACAGAGCCTCATTCTTTGAATCGTGATGATATACTTGAAATATTGGAAAGAACTGATTGGAATAAAGCAAAAGCCGCCCGTCTGCTCGGCGTCAGCAGAAGCACACTTTACCGTAAAATTCTTGAATTTGGTATAGAAAGTTCGTAGTACCGCCTTTAGGCGGTTCTTCACACAGAGACCGCCTAAAAGGCGGTACTACGAACATTTGATACACTTCTGTATGATACACTTCTGTATCATGACACACTTTTTAATTCTTTATTTTCATCTTTCCACACCGCTTTTTATTTTTAACTCATTAAAACAACAGAATTATATTTTAATATCCTTTTTGAGACAGTCATTGGCATTATTCTTGCAAAATTTTTCTTTAAAAAGACTTCCATAATTTCCAAAACTTCTGAATTCTGAATTTTATGCATATAAGGAGAATTGACCATGAAAAAACGAATAATCTGTTTATATCCGTTGATTATCGGCATTGTTCCCACCTCGCTGTTTTTTTTTCTGATAGCCAATATTATACACGCAATTATGGGAACACTTGTTTTAACTCTGTGTATGCTTATGGTTAAAAGAATATATTCCTGTTACATTGAATATATAATGACTTATGCTGAAAGGAACATTCCTGAAATGGGAGAGGCTTTGAAGATTGTTCAGGATCAGACGGAAAAAGCCACCATTGAACTGGTTGATATTCTGGGGGATGTGATGCAGAAAACCAATGACAGCTCTGAAGAGGCAATGGCGGTTGTGGATTATTTTATCGGAGCATCTTGTGATGAAAAAAATCCTTTTGGCTCAAGTTATATTACTCAGATGCTCAACCAGAATGAAGAGGTTCTAAGCCGTGCAAGTTCCATTTTTCACGATATTGGAAATATGCACGTTAAGCTGCTGGAAAATTGTAGAAAAGTGGTAAAAGAGATGGGCGGGATTCATCAGTTTGCAGCAGAGATAAACAAGATTGCGATTCAGACCAAAGTTCTGGCGTTAAATACAGCGATTGAAGCCGCGAGATCCGGAGAAAAGGCAAACGGACTCTCTGTTATAGCAGAACAGATAAAAAATCTCTCTGATCAGTCTGATCGCATGGCGTCCAATATCACTAATATTGTCGAGTCATCTAAAAATGCAGTCGAAGCGTTTCATAAAACCATGTGTTCACAGATTACAGAAGGATTTACAAAAATGAAAAGCATAGAAGGGGAGATGACCGAAACTTTCGGCGCATTAAAAAAAGGGATAGACAATATTTCAGAGGCAATTGCAGTTGTAACACTGAATTATCAGACTATTGCAAAAGAGATAAGAGGAGTTATTGTATCGCTTCAATATCAGGATATAACTTCTCAGGAGCTTTCCCGTGTGATTTCTTCTCTGTTTGTATTCAGGAATCAGTTGAAAAACATACAGGTAAAAGATTTGCAGAATAAGAGATCAGAGAAAAAATCAGGTTCTGTCCGTGAAGATAAAAGATTCCTTGATAATATATTCGGAAAAAAAGGGGAGCTTCAGCAACCTGTACTTATTCCTGTTAAAGCATCCCTTTCCAAAGCCTTTTCCAATGTCGATAAATTGGATAATGTTGTATTCTTTAACTGATTTCAGACCTGCCTTTTTAAAACCCTGAGGGACTTTGGCGTGAGGCTTCGGCGTGAGCGTTCAGCCGAAACGCTCAGTCGAACGATTGACAAATCCGGACCAGCCGCCGGATTTTTTAATTCCCAATTGCCGTGCTATTTTCGGGCATCCCTCCGGGATGCCTGAAATGTTTGTAGTACCGCCTTCAGGCGGTTCTTATGAAATCAGACCATTATCGCCGAACCGCCTGAAGGCTTTACTACGAACTTTTTCGGAACGGCAGACCGCCTAAAGGCGGTACTACGAACTTTTTCGATCTACTGATATTCATGCGCCTGCTGCGCCAGTTCATGAAGACGGGTAATTGCAGATTCAAAGTCCATATCTGCAAAATCTCTCTCTGTCTGCCACTCAGCCACTGCGGCGGAAATTTTCCCCATCTCTGTCATTGCCTCTTCATTCTGAGTTAAAAGGCTGTTTACTTTCTGCAATTGCGATTCTCTCAGTTGCAGACGTTCTTTTAATGCTTCTTCCTGCTTTATATCCTCTTCAGCTCGCCGGTTACGTTTAGATAAAGCACTTAGACGCTCAGAAATATAATCCGGCTGAATTGACGACGCACTCTTTAATAAGCTGACAATATCTTTCAGATTATCCAGCACGCTCAGACTCACCTGTTCAGCAGAACCGAGAAATCTGCTGAATGTCATTTCATTTCTGTTAAGTTTTAACTCAAGAAGCTCCTGAATATTGGCAAGATTCTCCTGAATACTCATGAACTGCCTGATCCCCTGCCCTGCATATTCTTCAAGCCCTTTGATCTGATAAGATTCCTGAAGCTCTTTTCCCAGCATTCCCCTAAGATAAAATTCGTATTCTTTTTGTCTGAGATTCAGTTCACGGATATATCGGTTTCCGATTTTTTCATAAGAGAAGAATATCTGAAAGATTGCCCATCCGGGTCCGAAAAGGAATCCGGCAAGGGCAACCGCGTAGAGAAAGGGAAATCCGAAAAGCCAGCCTACAAATCCTGTTCCTGCTCCGACAGCAACAGGATAGATAGTTGCCGGGTGTTTTATACCCGCGTCAATAACTGCTTTTTGAATTGCTTCCGGCAGATAATCACTTATTGCAGGGGGACTGATCCCCCCGGATGGAATAATTTCCTTTGCCATCTGCTCTTTTCCTTATCGGTGAATCAGATTCGCATCGGCATAATCACAGTAAGATAGCTCTTGTCATTCTCTCCCTCGACCAAACAGGGTCTTCTTTCATCAACGATATTGAGCGATACTGTATCCTCATCAATTACACTAAGGGTTTCAGTAAAATATTTGGGATTAAATGCAACTTCAAGATGTTCCCCTTCAAATTCTATCTCCATCTCTTCTTTTGATTCACCGATATCAGGATTTGTTGCTGTTATTTTCAGGCTGTTATTGTCAAAAATAAATACAACCCCTTTGTAACTGTCAGAAGACAATATGGACATTCTTTTCAGCATCATCAGAAATAAACGCCTGTCCAATTTTACAGCGCGTCCGTCTTTTTTGCTGATAATATCATTATATTTTGGGAATTCACCCTCCAAAAGCCGGATAATAATGGTTTCAGAATCTTTTTTAAGAACAAAATGATTATCCTTGGCACCGATCTGAACTGTTCCTTCACCGCCTATAAATTTGCTGACTTCATGAAGCCCTTTTTTCGGAATAATAATGACGGGTCCTTCAAGAAGTGCGGCATCTTTATCATAAATGCAGTCAGCAGTTGAAAGACGGCTGCCGTCTGTGGATACCATTCTGACAAGTTTCTGCTCTTCACTGACAATTCTTTCAAAACAGATTCCGTTGATATGCGCCCGCTTATCATCAGTGGGTCCGCCGATAACCAGACTCTTTTCAATCATCCCTTTTAAAGCTGATGAGGCGATTTCAAAAAATTCAATATCCTCTATATGCGGCGTATCAGGAAAATCATCAGGATTCATCCCCACAATATTATATTCAATACTAAGGTTTCCGATTTTAATCCACCTGTTATCTACTTCATTGATAACAATTTCATCAGTCGGAAAATCTCTGACTATCTCATACAGCTTTTTTGCATTGATAGCAATCGTACCTTCAGTCTCAACCGATGCAGGATAAAATCCTTCAAATCCGGTCTCCAAATCTGTTGCTGTAAGAGTTATCCCTGCCTCTGCGGTTTTGATTAACACGGTTTCAGATATGGCAAGATTGGTTCTTCTGCCGGTTAATCCCTGAACCTTTGACAGCACATTACGAATGTCACTTTTGTTTATTGTAAACTTCATATACGAATATCACCTCAATTTTATTTAAACCATAAGGTTTTGAATACCCTTATGTTTTATTTATGCAATGTGCAACTTTTAACCACAAAGTACACAAAGGCTTCGGCGTGAGCGATCAGCCGAAACGCTCAGCCCAAAGGTTTCACAAGGAGTTTTTTTTGTGTCCTTTGTGCCTTCTTTGTGGTTAGAAAGTTGCACATTGTATTTTATTTATCAGAATATATCCAAGTTCTCAAACGAGGAACAGCCTCCTGATCCCATTCTTTGGAAATCCTTAACTGTATAAAATATTTAAACAGAGTATCAATCAGTAAAACAGCTTTTTCATAAAGATATATCTTTTCAAGAATTGCCCCTTCAATATCTTCTTTGGATTCAATTTTACCTGTTTCAGGGGGCTTGAGATTTCCTATATTAAAGCTCTCACCTTTCAGAGTAAAATGCCACTCCTGCCCCCCTGATTTGTAAATAAGGTTTATCTCTGTTACCATAGCTCCTTTTTTCAGAGCAATAATCCCCTCTTCAAAATCAGCATCATCTCCTTTGATTGTAATACTCTCAACCATATCATTTGACTGCTGATTCTCAAGCACAATACGGTTTCCGACATCAAAAGATGTCAGATTTTTTTCCAGATTTCTGAGATGCTCCTGATCATTTTCAATAACAAACCATAGCCATGTAAGAAATTCATAGCCTAAAAATTTATAACGGTCATAACAGAGAGAAATATCAAGCATAAATTACTCCGTGAATGTTGTGGGAGAAGTTTCAGACAATATCTGAATATCAGATTCGGAAAGCCCTGATAACAGATACGCAATCGTATAAGGAAAAAGCCGTGTCAGAGAAAGGCTGAATGATTTTGAAAAGAGCGTTTCCAATTCCTCATTTGCCGATTTCCGGGTTGAAAAGAACCAGAGCCATGATTCTTCTATGTTCCATATCAGTTCATAGATATTCGGAATAGCCGGAACACGCATGAGCATTGCATTGATAATATCTTCTTTTATCAGTCTTTTTTCATTTCTTGACAGGCGTTCTCTGCCGGATTCCGCAAGCCGTTTTGCAACTTCCAGCGTATAATCCTTTTTTACAGCTTTGGAAGGTACTGTTTTTGTATCAATTCTTAATGAAAAGATCAGATAGTTTCCCATAACAAAAGAAGATGAATCTTCAAAATCAGGTCTGAACGGATTTTCAAAGGATGTCCATCCCGCTGTTTTTTCAGATGTATCATCTGTTATTTCAGGAATAACATTTTTTTTCAAACCCTGTCTGACTGTTTCAATGATCGGCTCGCTGATATTGCCTTTGACGTTGTATCGTGCAACAGATACTGAAGAGGATAACACCCCCATAATATTATATTCTCCGATAAATTTATCTGCTCTGTATAATAAGAAATTAAGACCGCAGGGGCGAATAATTATTTGCCCCTGCGCAAATTCACAAAAAAGATTGAAGAGCCTATAAAATTTTATATTATCAGGAAAACAGAAAGCAATCAAGAAAATTTATTCTTTCGGAAAGAAAATTACCGCATCCGCCTAAAGGCGGTACTACAAACTGCGGTGATGCAAACTATTAAGATTGGCGGGAAAATCTTTTGAAAGCTCTTTTTTAACTGACGCCTTGATAATTTCGTCAGATACATCGCTACAGATTCCCGGACAGGACGCCGCCATGATTCGCCAGTTTGTTACATCAGTAAGCACGCTTTCTATAAAGGGCCATGCTCTGCACATTCTCGGCTTTACAGGATGAATTGTACATATCTTGTCCCAGAATATACAGTAACCGTTTTTTCCCTGAGCAATAACCGGCTTATTCCCGGATAAAACACAGTAATCTTTCACAAAGGTTGCCGGATTGCTATTTATATAGGCGGCGATTGCTTTTATATCTTTATCTGTTACAAAAGTTCCGCCGTAACCTTTACAACATTCCCCGCATTTTTTGCAGTTAAAAATATCCAAATTATCCTCCATTTTAAAACCCTTAGGATTTCTGCTCAGATTTATATTTACTCTAAAAAGACATCTGATGCAACCTGAAAATCATGATTTTGTTTCTCTTGTATATTTTTATATTGATAAAACAAAAATTTATAATCATAAGGAAATTGCTTGAAATTCAAAAATCATAGTGATATATGTATCTATTCTGAGTTTCAGAATCCCTTACATTTTTATAAATAAAGGAGGAAAAGCAATGAAGTTTCATCAAAAGATTCTGGTTATTGGTATGGCGGCGCTATTCTGTTTTATTATGACAGACATCTGTGCTGCCGGTTCGCCGCGTATTGTCGGCGGAGCAGAAGCAGAACCCGGAGAATTTCCATGGCAGGTGGCAATTGTTTACAGTGATTCAGAAAATTATTACGGAGCCTTATTCTGTAGCGGATCCCTTCTTAATGAAGAATGGGTAGTAACAGCAGGACATTGTGTTACTGATGAATGGACAGAGCAGCCCATGTCAGTTTCAGATATAAAAATTGTTGCCGGAATTCATAATCTCAAAAACCCGGAACCGGGATTTCAGGAGATAGGGGCAAGTGAATTTATTATTCATGAAAATTATATCCAGTCTTCAGGCGGCGATGATGACAATGATATTGCTCTGATAAAGCTGGCGCAGCCGGTTGTACTGGGGGATAAGGTTCAGCCTATTTCACTTGTTAAACAGGATACAGGAACTCTTGACAAAACAACCGCAACAGTTGCAGGATGGGGAAACACTCGTGAAAAAGGTGATATTTCAGATGTATTAATGAAGGTTTCCGTGCCAATTATTACTAATGAGCAGTGTCAGAATTATTATGATGAGATTGAAGATAGCATAACAGATAATATGCTTTGTGCCGGTCTTGAAGAAGGCGGAAAAGACAGTTGCATGGGAGACAGCGGCGGTCCTCTGATGATACGGAATCCTGAAAATAGCGGCTATCTTTTAGCAGGGATTGTAAGTTGGGGTGAAGGATGTGCAAGACCTGAATATCCTGGAGTTTATACCCGTGTATCCAATTATACTGAATGGATAATGAGCAGAACAGTGATAGTCCCGCCGGTGTTGAAGGGTGTAATAACAGACGCAGTTTCAGGCAAGCCTGTTGTAAACGCCCGCGTGGATGCAAAGTCAACTGCCGGAGATAATCATGTATTTACCGATGCAGATGGAACTTACCGATTTTTTATATTATCTTCAGGAAATTATGAATTAACAGCAACCGCTTACGGATATGAAAAAAAGAGCATTCCAAATGTTCTGATAACAGAAGGGGTTACAGCAGAACAGAATATTGCTCTTGATTCTTTGCCGAAGACAAAATTAAGCGGAAAAGTAAAAGACGGTTTAGGCGCAGGCTGGGCATTATACGCATCTATAAGCATCACTGTTCAGGAATTATCTGAAATCAAGGTATTTACAGACCCTGTTACCGGATTTTACAGCACGGAGTTATTTCAGAATACAGAATACACTTTTACAGTCAATGCAGTTGCAGACGGCTATAAAGAGATAAAGACTTCTGAATTCTTCAATACTTCTGAAGCATCTAAAGACTTTAATCTGACTTCTGAAAATTGTGATACGCCCGGATATTCAACTTCAATATTTTCTGAGAATTTTAATTCCTGTGAGCTTCCTGAAGGATTTACTGTTATTGATAATACAGAGACCAAAGAGGTCTGGCAAATTGATTCCGGCTTATATGAAGAGGGTTGCTCTGCTGTTGCAGAGGGTGCAGCAAATATAGATACAGAATTGCGGGTTTCAGTAATTGACTGCTCCGCTCTTGAATCTGTTTCTCTGACATTCTGGTATTATTTTATAGGTTTCGGAAAAACTTATATTTCAGCAGATGTAGATATAAGTAATGACGGTGGAGTTACATGGCATAATGTATGGTCAGAGAGTTATAATTATGGGACAGCTTCTTTGGATATTTCTGAATATGCCGCGGGTAAATCAAATGTAATCATCAGATTTCGTTATTACAATCCATCTTACTGGTATTTTTGGGGAGTGGATGATATAAAGATTCTCTCCTGCAAAGCACCGACTTCAGGAGGATTGGTTGTCGGCAATCTTTTTGACTCGACAAATCAGGAATTTGTCAATGACGCGGTAATTGAAGATGAAAACGGAAATGTTGTTTATACAGTTGCCACCCCTGATGATCCTAATCTGGAAGATGGATTTTATATGCTTTTTCTTCCTACCGGCACGCATACGCTTACTGCAACAAGAGAACCTTATCCGCCGGTAACAATAAATGTAACGGTTAATGACCTCGGCGTCATACAGCAGGATATTGAAGTCCGTGCTGAAGAATTGCCTGATTACGCAATGCAGTTTGACGGATATGATGATTATGTTGATGCCGGAAATGGTCAATCTCTTAATCTTACAGGTTCTCTGACAATTGAAGCATGGATAAATCCTTCAGGATGGGGGGAAGGGGATTACGGCTTCGGCAGAATCGCTGATAAAGAGAAGTTTCTTTTCTTTTTAAACGGTTATTACAATGAGAATTACAATGATAATAGTTTGGTATTTACTATGGACAGGGCTGATGGTTCTTTTGTCAGCGTCAATACGCCTGAAAATTCCATATATCTTGATACATGGCAGCATGTTGCAGTAACTTATGACGGCTTAAAAGAGGTAAAAATATATATCAACGGAATTGAACAGGAGCTTATCTATCCTGATGATATGCCATCAGGACTGATTGCAGATAACAGAGAATATCCCCTTCTTATAGGAGAATCCGCTAAACAGGATCGGGCGTTTGAAGGAATGATTGATGAACTCCGAATATGGAATATTGCAAGAAATGCTGATGAAATTCAGACATCCATGTATAAAAGCCTTACAGGCAAAGAATCGGGTCTTGTCTGTTATTTTCCAATGAGCCAGGCTGATAAAATAATAACAGACTTATCTGACAACGGAAATAAAGGAACTGTTCACGGCGTAACATGGGTTAAAGGAATACTGACAGATGAAATGGGCAAGACACCTGGAAATTTGAAAGTTTCCGAATATTCAGCCAAAGAGATAAAACTGATATGGCAACCGCCTATAATTACAGATGGATTACTCGGTTATAATATTTACCGTGATGAAGAAAAAAAGAATACAGAGCCTGTTAAAGATACAACTTACACAGATATGGATATTCAGCCTGGTTACGGATATAGCTACGCAATAACAGCAGTTTACGCGGATGGTTTTGAAGGCGTCAAAACTGAAGCTGTTTTTGCAATTACGCATAATCCGTTTATCTTTGTAAATGATGATGCAACCGGAGAAAATAACGGAACTTCATGGCAGAATGCTTTTACAGAACTGCAAAGTGCTTTGAATATAGCCGTAGAAGGCGATAAAATATGGGTAGCCGCGGGAGTTTATAAGCCGGATTATGATTTGACAAATGCAGTTCATACTGGAAAGAAAGATACATCTTTTGAGTTAAAAAATGGAGTCGCCATTTACGGGGGTTTTGCCGGAACAGAGAGCGGGCTTGATGAACGGGATTGGAATATGAATATCGCAGTTCTCAGCGGCGACATCGGAGTTTTGGGTGATGCAACAGATAACACGTATCAAGTTCTTTATGCTTCTGATGTTGACAGCACCGCCATATTGGACGGTTTCACAATTACCGGAGGAACTGCCGGCAACCATCGTGATACAGAGGGGGGCGGAATGTATAATTATGAAAGCTCTCCAACTCTTTGCAATCTTATCTTTACGGAGAACTCTGCGGAATACGGCGGTGGAATGTATAATAAACGAAGCAGCCCGATTCTGACTAATGTTATTTTCCGAGATAATTACGCTGAATATCAGGGAGGCGGAATGTATAATTATCACAGCAACCTCAAATATTATCACAGCAACCCCAAATTAAATTATGTTGTATTCATCAATAATTCTGCTGATGATAAAATATACGGCGGCGGCGGAATGTCAAATGAAGGGAGCAGTCCTGAATTAAACCATGTTACCTTTTTCGGCAACCGTGCAGCCAATAACGGCGGCGGAATATATAATGAAGTCGAAAGCAATCCCACAATAATCAACTGCATTCTTTGGGGAAATACAGCAGAGAATGGAGGCGATCAGATTTATAACACTCCTGCCAGCAGCGCAGATGTTACCTACAGCATTGTTCAGGGCGGGTGGGAAGGCGAAGGGAATCTTGATAAAGATCCGTTATTCGTAGATGCTGAAAACGGAGATTTCACCCTGAAACCCGATTCTCCCGCAATCGGGACAGGCAAAAACGGGGAAGATATGGGAGCAGTTGTAACTTTGAAAATCAGAGGCGATGCAGACGGAAGCGGTGAAACAGATATTTTTGATGCGCTGATTATTGCCGAATACGATTCAGGGCTGAAAACCGAAGATGAACTTAAAGGCTTTGTATTTGCCGATTTTGACAAAAACGGCGATGTTGATATAAATGATGCCCTTATGATTGCAATGTATGATGCAGGGCTGATTGAAAGTCTTGATTAACAACAATAAACCCTAATGGTATATTTAAAACCATTAGGGTTTCAGTTCAAAAAGCCATGACAAATCTGATACAGATAATAAAAAAAGGGGAAGATTCCAGAACTCAGTTCAAAAAGCAGTTTAACAGCGTTGATTCACTTGCAGCGGAGATCTCTGCAATGGCAAATACTCAGGGCGGCATGATTCTTGTCGGCGTATCTGATAACGGAGAGATTACCGGCGTTGATAATCTTCAAAGACTGAATCAGATGATTTCAAATGCCTGCTCACAGAAAACAGAGCCTCCGCTTTCCGTTATAACAGAAAACCTTATTTATGAAGATAAAATCATTGTGATTATCAATGTTCCACAGGGTTCAGACAAACCTTATGCGGTGAATAAAAGCGATTTCTGGATAAAAGTCGGCGCAGACAAACGCCGGGCATCCCGTGAAGAACTGAGAAGGCTTATGCAGTCTTCACATGCCTTGTATGCTGATGAAACTCCTGTTTCAGATACAAATATTGAAAATCTGGATATGTATCTTTTCCGCCAATTTTATGAAGAGACTTACGGAATGAGCATTGAGGAGACAGGAATCCCGATTGAGAATATTCTTGCAAACCTGAAACTTGCAAAAGACGGAAAACTCACTCTTTCAGGACTTCTTATTTTCGGAAAATATTCTGAAATAATAAAGCCTCAGTACATTATCAAAGCTGTCGCCTTTGCAGGAGATGATTCAGGCGTCAGTGAATATCTGGACAGTGAAGATATAAATTATCCGCTCTTTTCCGCTTTTAAAAACGGAATGGCTTTTTTAAAGAGAAATTTGAGAAAGATACAGAAAAATCAGCCCTTCAATACTTTGGGAATTTCAGAAATCCCTGAAACCGCGTTGGAAGAGGCTTATGTCAATGCTCTGATTCACAGAGATTATTTTATAAATTCAGGCATCCGTCTCTTTGTATTTGACAGCCGTGTTGAAATTATCAGTCCGGGCAGACTGCCGAATAATGTTACTGTTGAGTCAATGAAATACGGAATACAGATTGTCAGGAATCCGATTTTATTATCTTTTGCAAATAAAGTAAAAATTCCTTACAGAGGAATCGGTTCAGGCGTAAGGCGGATGATTGGCGAATGCAGAAAAGCAGATATACCTGAGCCTGAGTTCATTGAAAATAGAGATGCTGAGATATTTACTGTTGTATTTTTCAAAAAAGATAAGATTCCAATATTAAAAGATAAGAATCTGTTATGAGTTAAGACCTAACACCTAAAGGAGAATTATTTATGAGAATAAAAAAAGAAGTTGATTTTATTCTTACCAGAATGCTGGATGCATACAGCAGTGTTTCGGATTTAAATATTACCGTAGGCAAACCTTTTCAGGTGGAGAGTGCAGGCGTAATGGTCGGGGTTGACCTTGATCCGCCGGTTGAAGAACTCACTCCGTTTCAAACCGAGATATTTGCATTGAATCTGATTGACGGAGATCGCCGTCTTACAGAAAATCTTATAAAACAAGGCTCATGCGATAGTGCTTATGAACTCCCCGGTAAATCAAGGTTCAGGGTAAATATTTTTTCTCAGCGGCTTATGTATTCTATTGTTCTCCGACAGCTTGCAACCAAAATTCCCACATGCAAGGATCTGAATCTTCCTGAAGCATTTTACAAAATGGCTAAGGAGAAGAACGGCATCATTCTGGTTACAGGTTCCACAGGAAGCGGAAAATCAACATCTCTGGCAGGGGTTCTTAATGAAATGAATGAAACCAAACAGGTTCATATTGTTACCCTTGAAGACCCCGTTGAATTTTCACATCCTCACAAAAAAGCGACATTTAATCAGCGTGAGATGGGGAATGATTTTGATACATTTGTCGGCGGACTCCGGGCTGCACTTAGGCAGGGTCCCAAGGTCATTCTGGTCGGAGAGATGCGGGACAGAGAAACTGTAGAGATCGGTCTCAGCGCGGCTGAAACCGGACATCTGGTAGTCAGTACAATTCACACAGTAGATGCAGGACAGGCGATTGACCGTATGCTCGGTATGTTCAGTATAGAAGAAGAAAAACAGTTACGGGTACGTCTTGCAGGCGTTGTCAGATGGATTGTATGTCAGAGACTCCTTCCCAAAGTAGGCGGAGGGCGTGTAGCGGCATTTGATATTCTGGGAAATAACATGCGATCTAAAGAATCAATACTGAACGGAGAATCTGAAGGAAAAACATTTTACGAGATTCAGCAGGCAAGCAGACCGTTCGGTATGTGTACGTTTGATGATTCAATCCTTGAATTATATGAAAAAGGGCTTATTAATGAAGAGACAGCTTATGGTTACTGCTCAAGAAAAGGGATTGTGAGCAGAGGAATTGATATAATAAAAAGTAAGCGCGGCGAAGCGACCACGGATATTGAAAATCTGACGCTTGCCCATGAATAGCAGATAGTGTCGGGTTGCAGAAACCTGACCCCCGTTCGGCTGAGCTTACGCCGAAGCCTGCCCCACTTCCCTTCAGGGAAGTGTCCGGGGGTTAGGTTAATAAGAATTTCGGAAACCCTTAGAGTTTTAACATTATTCAATTTTTACTATGGAGTATATATGGATGTTGTATGCAGTAATTGTAATACCAAGATTAAAATTCCTGACAAAAATCTTGAAAAAGTTCCCAAAGGACAGGTCTTTTCAATTAACTGTCCTAAATGTAAAAATAAAATATCTGTAGAAAATAAACAGGATACACCTTCGCCATCAAAAGCTCCAGCTGCACCTGCTGCCAAACCTGAGGCACCACCTCCGCCTCAGCAGGCAGCTCCGGCACCTGACGGAGGGGGTGCTGACGGCGGCGATGACGCCAAATCTGACAGTCCTTTCGGTTTTCTGGAGGAGGGTGCCCAGACCGCCATGTTATGTGAGCCGGATGCCGGTATCCGGGCGAAAATTCATGATGTGCTGAAAAATAAGAACTATCATATTTCAGAACCCCCGTCTCCGCGGGAAAGCGCTTAAACAGACCCGGGCTCATGAATTTCAGGTGGTAATACTGAATGAACTCTTCGGCACAAGGGACCCTGAGGCAAATCATGTGCTTAAATATTTGTCATCCCTTAAAATGAATATCCGGCGGAATATGTTTGTTGTTCTTATCAGTAACCGTTTTTCCACAATGGATAAAATGCGGGCGTATAATAAAAGTGTCAATGCTGTGATCAATGTAAAAGATATAAATGAGTTTGAAAAATACTTTCATCATGCTTTTAATGAATATGAAGGATTTTACAGGACTTATAAGGAGATATTTAAAAAGACAAAGGGTTAATTATGAATGTCATAAAAATCACATCTGACCTTTATCTAATTCCTCTGGATCAGAAATTACCGGGATTTACATCTTTTATCAGTGCATGGCTTTATAAAGGGGAAAAGAATTTTCTGATAGATGTGGGACCCGCATCAACTGTCCCTGTTCTGTTAAATGCTCTTGAAGAATTGAATGTAAAACAGCTTGATGCCATATTTTTGACTCATATTCATATTGATCATGCCGGAGGAATCGGGAATCTTGTTTCCCGGTTTCCTGATACGCGGGTTGTGTGTCATGGTTCCGGTATCCCTCATCTGATCGATCCATCCCGCCTGTGGGAAGGGAGTGTAAAAACGCTGGGTGATACTGCCCTTGTTTATGGTCAGATTCAGCCGGTTACATCTGATTTACTTCATGATGTTTCCAAACCTTTTGATCTCGGCAAACCTGAAATGATTCCATATTTAACGCCGGGACATGCTCCGCATCATGTCAGTTATAAGTTGGGCAATTATCTTTTTGCAGGTGAGGCAGGCGGAGTATTTATTGATTTTTCAGATAAAAATTCAAAAGAGAACTGGTATCTGAGACCCGCCACTCCTCCGAAATTCTTTATGGAGACCAGCATTCTAAGCATTGAAACACTTATAAAAATTCCTCATGATCTTCTATGCTACGGTCATTTCGGCGCAGCAAAAAATACTCCCGCTCTTCTGGAAGCGCATAAGAATCAGCTTTTCCAGTGGAAAGATATTATTCAGGAGCAGATACAGGTTTATTCAGGAGCAGAGCTTTTAGAGCCTTGTCTGAATCTTTTACTGGAAAAAGATCCGCTCCTTGCAGGATGGAAATATCTTGAACCTGATGTTCAGAAACGGGAACGGGGATTTTTATATAACAGCATACGCGGATTTGCGGGTTATCTTCATAATCAGTGAACAGTAACTGTTCACTGATTACTGATAACTGTTCACTGACTTTCCTTATAAGCAATATAAGGAAGTTCACGATAATGCTCGTTAAAATCAAGTCCGTATCCTACAACGAAATGATTCGGAATCGTAAAACCGGTATAATGAACAGGAACTGATACCTGCCGAGCCTCTGATTTATCCAATAAAACACAAATCTTTAGTGAAGCAGGATTTTGAGCTTGAATATCCTGCCGGATCCGATCCAGAGTCAAGCCTGTATCAACAATATCTTCTACCAGAATAACATGCTTGTCATGAAGTTTTAAATTATGTGAAACATAAACCTGCCCTGAAGATGTTTCCCGGCTGCCATAGCTGGAAGCATGAACAAAATTAATATGACAGGGAATTGTCAATGCACGGGACAGATCAGCCAGAAAAATAAATGCACCTTTAAGAATCCCAATCAGATGCAATTCATGCTGGGCATAATCCCTTGAAATTTCATCAGCTATCTCTTTAACACGGCGTTGAATCTCTGCCGTGGAGATAAGCTCCCGGAGTTGGGAAGGGTCTAATTTTGTATCCATATTTTTTAACTCCTTTTTAAAACCCTAATGGTCACTTCAAGACCCTTAGGATTTTTAAATAAACAATCCAACCGGTTTGAACTGCACGACATCTACAAGCCCTTTATCTGTGATTTTCAGTTCAGGAATAACAGGAAGAGCCAAAAACGCCATAGTCATAAAAGGATCATTTAATACCGAACCGAATTCACGAACTGCTTTAAGAAGTTTATCCAATTCATCACGTACTTTATCAACTGATTGATATGACATCAGCCCCGCAATCGGAAGAGGGAGTTTTGCATGAATCCTGCCATTGCATACTGCCGCCAATCCGCCACCCATTTCAGCAACAGATTTTAAAGCCGCTTTCATATCGCTGTCATTTGTTCCGACAATAATAATATTGTGAGAATCATGCGCCACGCTGGACGCCAAAGCACCCCGTTTTAATCCGAATCCTTTGACAAAGCCTTTCCCTGTTTTAGCCGCTCCTGAATATCGCTCCACTACGGCAATCTTGAGCATATCCCTTGAAATATCAGAGACCGCCATATTCTGTTCAATCTTTACATCCATAAGGCTCTGACGGGTGATAATCTGATTCGGAACAATCTCAATAACTCTTGCGAGTTTACCCTCTGCCGGAATTGAATAATCAACATCTTCAATCTTTTGTATATTCATACAAGGCGGAACAACCACAGAATCAGGTTTTTCAATTTCAGGTAAAATTTTTCCGTTTTCCGCTGTTAGAACACCTTTAGAATAGACCTGCTCTATGGATAATTCCTTAATATCTGAGAGAATTACTAAATCCGCCCGCTTGCCCGGTGCAATTGCTCCTTCATCATGAATTCCGAAATATCTGGCAGGATTCAGGGTTGCCATCTGAATCGCAATTATAGGATCAAGCCCGTAATGGATTGCATCACGGATAATTGAATCAATATGCCCCTGTTCAATAAGATCATGCGGATGCCTGTCATCAGTACACCACATCATCCGATGAAAATTCTTTTCATTCACCAGCGGAAGCAATGTTTTCAGATTCTTTGCTCCTGTTCCCTCACGGATCATAATATACATCCCTGCCATCAATTTTTCTTTTGCTTCCTGAATATTGGTACATTCATGATCGCTTGAAACCCCGGCAGCAATATAAGCATAAAGATCATGTCCGGTGAGCATAGGCGCGTGTCCGTCAACCGGCTTTCTATTTGCTTTTGCAAGAGCGATCTTTGCCAAAACATCAGGGCTTCTGTATATTACTCCGGGATAATTCATCATCTCCGCCAATGCCATGATTCTCTCTTCTTTCATAAACGGGGCAAGGTCATCTTTGAGCAGAGTTGCGCCGGAAGTCTCCATATTTGTTGCCGGAACACATGAAGGAAGGGCAAAGAGAATATTCATCGGCTGATTCTCGGCTGATTTCAGCATATATCTGATTCCTTCAGCGCCGAGGACATTGGCAATTTCATGGGGATCAGCAACAACAGTGGTGGTTCCTCGCGGAAGGATTGCGCGGGCAAATTCTGTGATACAGACCATTGAGCTTTCAATATGAACATGACTGTCAATAAACCCGGGTGCAACAAATTTGCCTTTGAGATCAATAATTTTTTTAGCAGAATAATCTCCGAATCCGATAATATAACCGTCAGCTACGGCAATATTACCTGATACGATTTCACCTGAAAATACATTTATGATGTGCGCATTGGCAAGCAGAAGATCAGCCTGCTTTTCTCCACGCGCCGCCTGAATGATTTCATTTATATCCATAAATCCTCCTTATATTTGCAGCGATTTTATATTATTGATATTCAAATATATCGTCACTTCGGGACTGAAAACGCCCATTGTCTGAACCGCTGATAATCATGATAAAACTGATGACCGTGATATATCAGCGTTATCATATTCATCAGGATTATCAGCGGTTCTGAATCGCGGATTTACCAGATTGCACGGATTTTTTTTCAGTAGGTTGGGGTGAGCGGAGCGAACCCCAACAAAAATAATTAATGAAAAAATATTATAATTCAAGTATATTGGGGTTCATTCTTCACCCCAACCTACTCGCTAATCCTCTTAATCCTTTACCCCTTCTTATCACGCCTTCCCTAAAACCATTGACAGCAAAGCCATCCGCACATACAGCCCATATTCCATCTGCCGGAAATAAGCGGCTCTGGGGTCTTTATCCACTTTCATGCTTATCTCTCCCAGCCTCGGCAATGGGTGCATGACAATCATAAACTCTTTTGCCTGAGATAAAATTTCAGGCGTAATAATATACGCATTTTTAACGCCTTCATACTCCTGTTCATTTTTAAACCGCTCCTGCTGAACCCTTGTAACATAAAGGACATCGCTTTCAGACAGGACAGAATCAAGATTTGTATATTCTTTCTGATGAATCCCTTTTCTGTCAATTTCTGAAATAATTTCAGCAGGCATACGCAAAATTTCAGGGGAGACATAATTGAGATGCACATCAAACATAGAGAGCAGCCGGGAAAGGGAATGAACGGTTCTTCCGTATTTCAGGTCGCCGAGCATGGTAATGGTCAGTCCGTCAACTCTCCCCAATTCTTCAAGAATCGTGTATAAATCAAGCAGAGCCTGAGTAGGATGCTCTCCTACCCCGTCTCCTGCATTGATAACCGGCTTTTGGGCATATTGAGCCGCCAAAGCTGAAGCTCCGACTTCAGGATGACGCAGCACAATCACATCTGCGTAACATTCAAGTGTCCGCACTGTGTCCGGCAATGATTCACCTTTGGAAACAGATGAATACCTCACTTCACTGATGGGTATAACACTGCCGCCGAGACGCTGCATTGCTGCCGTAAATGAAGAGGATGTCCGGGTAGAAGGCTCATAAAAAAGATTTGCCAGAATTTTGCCTTTGAGCAGATCAAATGTACCGACACGGGTAACCATTTCACGCATCTCATGGGCAACCCCGAAAATATATTCAAAATCTGCCCGTGAAAACTGGTTCACAGATAATATATCTTTCCCGTAAAACGGAGCATTGCGCTGGTCCCCGAATGGCAGATGAGGACTGTTCTGTTTTTTTGTATATGAAAAATTTTCCATTAAAATCTCCTGAAAATGCCAGTTAAAATAAGAAGCCAAGTTTTTTAATCTCTGATATTTTTGCCGGAACCCGGAAGAGCTGTCACTTTTCCGTCTTTAAACGCATCTTTACCACGCAAGCACACCCGTTTTACTTTTCCTTTTACTTTCCACCCTTCAAACGGCGTCCATGCACAACGGGTAAAGAGATATTTTGCCTGAATCTCCCATGAAGTATCAGGATCAATTTCAATATAAGTATCCTGCTGGTCAGGAAGATGAAATATCTTCTGCGGATTTGTCTTCATCCGGGTGATTATATCTTCAAAGCTCAGACGCCCTTCATGAACAGCCGTCAGAAGCAGAGGCAAAGCAGTTTCCAATCCTGGAAATCCCGGAGGCGGGCTTGGACTCTCTTTTTCAGACAGGGTATGCGGCGCATGATCTGTGGAAAATATATCAATTACATCAAGATTTTCCCATAGCGAATCTCTGTCCCTGCGCGTTGCCAGCCGGGGACGGACTTCACTCCGCCCCGCGCTGATACAGGATATATCCTCTTCTGTTAAAAACAGATGATGCGGCGTAACCTCACAGGTAATTGGAATCCCTTTTTCTTTTGCAGCACGAATCAGAAGAATCTCTTCTCTTCTGGAAACATGGCAAAGATGAACAGGGCGGTTATATAATGAGGCTATAAGTATGGAGGTGGCAAGGGTACGACCTTCAGCATGAACAGCAATCGGATATTCACGTGGAAAACCTGCAATATGCTCCATCCAGAGTGTCATATCATCTAATCGCAGAGGACCGTAAGTCTGATCCAGATACATCTTCAATCCTGCGGTTTTCGGAGCCAGATCAGGCAATAAAGAGATATTATCCGGTCCCGCACCGACATACAGCCCGTAATCACACCTTGCTTTTCTTTTTGCTGCCTCAACCGCATATTCAAATGTTGTAGCATCTGTAACAGGCGGCTGGGTGTTTGGCATTGCCAGTACTGCTGTAAATCCGCCTGCAAGAGCGGCTGCTGTGCCGGTATCCCAGTCTTCCTTATGGGTTGCACCCGGCTCCCGTATATGTACATGAACATCTGTCAATCCAGGAAGTTGCATTTTATTTTATCCTTTGATCTGACTCCCATGCTTTTTAAAAAAACTTGGCTTCTTTACGCCATGTGCAACTTTTACCACAAAGACACAAAGATACTAAGACACTAAGAATTCTGAAAACTCTCAGTATCCGGTGTTCTCAGTGTCTTTGTGTCTTTGTGGTAAAAATAAAGCAGAAATCTCTGTTTTCAAAGATTTGGAAAAAGTTGCACATCACGTTTCTTTATGAAATTATTTTTCCATTTCCGAAATCGGGAAACTCCTGCAATAAAGATGTTCGGAATTCCCCGGCATCAGCATAACGCTTTTTTATATCTTTTTCCAATGCTTTTAAAATAATTGCTTCCAGTTTTTCCGGCAGATCAGGATTCATCTCCCGCGGAGATTTCAGATGTAATTCAGTAATAATATCAGAAATATATACTTCATCCCCATGATAAAAAGGGAGATAACCGGTTGCCAGCAGATAAAATAAGACTCCTAATGCCCATACATCACTTGCAATACAGCTTTTACCCATAAACTGTTCGGGTGCCATAAACGGACGGGATCCGACCACAGCACCGTTTAAAATTTGCCCGGAAAGCTCTCTGGCTATTCCGAAATCAAGGAGCTTCAGTTTTCCATAAGGAGTAATCATTATATTCTCAGGTTTAATATCCCTGTGCATAATCTTATGCTGATGTGTATATCCCATTACATCAAGGAGTTGTAAAAAAGCATCTTCCCGAATCCATGATATGTTATGTGAACTCTCATTCTTCTGATTCATATCAGCTTCCAGAAGCTCCTGCATAGTCTTCCCTTCAATATATTCCTGAATAAGAATAATTTTCCCGTCTTCTTTAATTACTTCTATCAGATTCACAACATTCGGATGAAGGCTCAGTCGTTTAAGGATAGCCGCAGATTTTAACGAAGCAATATTCATTTCAGAAGAATGGGGTATTTTTGCAACAGCAAGATTCTCTTTTTTGGTTTGACCTTCTGCTCCGCTCTCACGGATTAGCCAGACTTCTCCGAACCCTCCTGAACCGAGCAGGCGTATCCGTTCCCATTTACGTGCAATCCCTGTTTTGAATAAGTTTGTAGTTCCGCCTTTAGGCGGATAGCTTGTAGTTCCGCCTTTAGGCGGATAGTTTGTAGTTCCGCCTTTAGGCGGATTCCGGTTCTGACTCAAATAATTCGGAGAAAAAAAGCGTAATCCCTCCTGAAGACGGCTGAGAATACGTTCCCACAGGGTGCTTTGATATAAAGCATCACTTTGTACCCCGTGTCCTTTGTTATACTGAACAACAGCCTGTCCCCATTCCAGCAGAATATAGAAACGGATAAAAGCAGTTTCATCAAAAGGGAGTACCCAGTAATCATCAGCTCCTGCCCTGAGATAATCTCTGATATTCGGAATCTGCTCCTGCGAGATCAGGATCAGAATCGGAATCTGCTGATCCAGCATTTTTCTGATCTGGCGGATTTCCAGTTCCGGTTTTTTACGTGATTCATCAAGATGGATAACCGCAAGACATACAGATTCATCATGCGGGAGTTCTGCATCCTCTATCTGGCATAAATCACGGTATTTGATTTCAATCTCAAAAGAAGAGAGGAGTCCCTGTATATAATTACTCTCTTCAGGGGTGAGATATACTAATAAAACGCTTTCTGTAATCATTTTTCTTTATAAAATAGTACTCTATCAATTTAATTCTGAAGGATAAAATACAGCGGAGACCTGCGGGGTTTCAAAAACCCCGCAGGTCTTTACCAGTCAGAATTAAATTGACAGAGTAATAGTTAAAAAAACTGTAGGGCGGACTAAGCGCAGCGTGTCCGCCTTTTTAAAACTTAGGGTTTTGCTGTAAAAATTTTTTTAAAAACTCAGCTTCTTATCTGCCGGTGATAATATTTAAAAATTCGGCAATTCTTTCAGGAGAGAGAATATGAGTTGCCGCATCTATTTTTACAGCTTCTCCGGGCATACCGTAAATTACTGAACTCTCTCTGTTCTGAGCAATAGTAACAGCCCCTTTTTCTTTCATAGTTTTGAGTTCCGCTGCTCCGTCTCTTCCCATTCCGGTAAGCAGAATACCTGCGGATTTGTTTCCGTAAGCATTTGCCGCAGAGCGGAACAGATAAGAGACTGAAGGGCGGAGACCATTTTCATGGGAACTTTTACTTAAAACAATTTCACCGCTGCTCATAATTCCCATGTGAAAATCATCAGGAGCAAAATAAACATGCCCCGGTAAAGCACGATCTCCATGAGAAGCGATATGAATAGGCAATCCTTCTCCGATCTCTTTTTTAAGCCATTCTACCATCCCCCTCAGAAAACCGGATGCAATATGCTGAACAAAAAGAATAGTGAAAGGAAACCCTTTTGTAAGATTAGAAAGAATTGTCCGAATAACCGGCGGTCCTCCGGTTGATGCTCCGATTGCAACAGTTTGGATAAGATATGCGGAATTTTGAAATAAAGGGGTTTTCTCCTCATGAGAAGTTGGTTCAAGTCTCTGCGTTGGTTCAAGTCTGAGACTTGAACCAACCTGCTGTACAGAGGATATTCTGCTTTTACGGCTATTTATCAGACGCCTTACAACTCTGATTTCAGACATCAGTTTTATAGTCTGAATAATCTTTGCAACCATAAACTCGGATTCAGGATGACCCGGACCTCCGGGTTTTTCCAATACAGCCACCGCGCCTGCTTTAATGGCACGGAATGTATTTTCAACATCTTCAGGAATCTTTGAACTGATAATCACAATCGGAACAGGATGAATCTCCATGATTTTCCGGGTTGCCTCATAGCCGTCCATACGGGGCATGTGAATATCCATTGTTACCACATCAGGATGTGTCTGCTGCACCAGATCAACAGCCTCTTTACCGTCTCTGGCTGTTCCTACCACTGTTATATTATTATCTGTGCTGATAATATATTTTAAATATTCCCGGATTGTCGGAGAATCATCAACAATCAGGACTTTTATTTTTTTGCTGTTTGTCATTTTACTTTATTGGCAGATTTGCCACCTGTTTTTTGTCAAAAATTGCTACGTTTGAGCGATATGATTTTGTTGCAATAATATATCGCCCCTGCGTGGCTACCCATAAATCCAGTTTTTCCCATTCTTTCAATGCACTTGGCAAAAATTTCAATTTATAAATTATCCAAAAAAACCTCTATTGCCTGAGTTTTTTCAACTTCTCTATCCCGAATAATACGTTCCAGTTCATAATCATCTAATTTTTCTAACAGAGATTCATATATATCAGCAGGAACTATTATGCGGCAGGTTTATTACGCTTGAAGATTGCAATAACATTTTTTCCGGTGTTTTTTAATAATCCAGTCAAATCTTTTTAATTCCGAAATGTGGCAAATCTTCGCTAAAATATGTTCCATCTTGATAAATTTCCTTTCTTTTTCAAAAACATAGAGGCTGCAAATATAACACTAGCGGGGTTATCTCCTTTTAAATCTGTACATGGCCATAAAATGTAAGCTGATTCAGATAAATTCCTTACAATTTTAACAGTTTCCAGACTGATGAAAATGATTTTACTGATAAGCTGAAGAATATATTTGGGATTCTCCGGCTGATTCGGGTCATTGACAATGCCGCTGCGTTTGTCTGTTTTAATCTGATACTGGTCAATAATCCATTCAAGCGCGGAACGGTTGCCGAGCCGGTATTCAAAAGTTTCAGGCGGAATGCCGGAGATTGTCAGAAAATCATTGTAAATCAGAAATTTTTTATCTTTTGAAAGTTTCATCTTTTCAACCTTCAGGTTTAAAGGCATATCTTCTTTTTCTATGAACTCAAGAGGATATTCAGGCTGATCTTCATAATTCAGATGCAGGTCGGCAAGTTTTTTTCCTGCCTGTGCAAACGGCTGAAAATCAGGAGCAAACGGAATTCCGGGGAGTTCCCGTTTCAGATTTGCCGCGTATTTTTTTCTGTATTTTGGATGATGTAATAATCCGTAAATATAATGAAAAATATCCAATTTTGTGATTTTGTCATTGCTGTAATGTGATCTGAACTGCTGTAATGACCAATCCGTGATATTTTCCCGGCGATTTACACCGTCTTTGTCGTAGGTGTAGAAAGGGAAACATTGTGTAGATTTTCCAAAGCCGCCGCACACAACAAGATTCGGAATTTTATTTGTAATTAAACAGCAAAATGGTTTTTCGGAAGTCTGATTAACACAAATTATAAAATTTTCAGCTTCATTTTCAGGTATCGGAAATATATGAGGAAAACGGTAAATATCTTCGTTGAAAATTTTTTCAAAATAATGACACTGCTTGCAAAACATACGGTAAAGAGATCTACGAATTTTTGTATCATCAAATTCAGCTTTTTCACCCCGTAACAAGCTCCTTTTGGTTCGCCGAATCCATTTTAAAACATTTTCATTGACATTCAGAAATTTCTCAAGCTCTTCCGGCTCTCCTTTTCTTTTCCATCTCTCCTGCTCGGAGCAGTAATTTTCAACCATTGCCTTTGGCAATCTCAGTCAGCCACAGTGCCTTGTCATAATTATAAACATAAGCATCTCCGTTTGAGCAGACGCCTCTGCTGTATGTTTTAAAAACTGTTTCTGCTTCACCATCTCCGGCTGATTTTCCCTGTTTGCTTCCCAACGGTAAAAATGTTTCAAAGTCCTCACTCAGTCCTTCAATCAGCCAGTTGTATTTCTTATCAGGCGAAATAGTTTTCCAGTCAATATTGGAAATATCTTTTTTTTCTTCAAGAAACCTGTATTTTTCTTCTTTTTTCCAGAATTCATCAACACGGGCGTAATAAATTTCTGCCATAACAGCTCCGATTAAAAAATTTTCATAAATCTTCGGGGGTCAGTCCTGTATTTTTGGCAATTCTTGATAACATTCGAGGTCCTATCTCCTCGTTATCATGAAATGCAAAAATTACATTCTGCCATCCGGGACGCACAAGAACCTTGTGAGAACCGCTTTCTCTTTTGATTTTCCATCCGATACGAATCAATACCGACAACACACGTTTTGCTTTGGCAGTTTTCCACATAGTCATGCCGCCACTGAAAAAAGATCATTTACTTCCGATATGTTTTCACCATGCTCCAGACGATCTGCCAATACACGCAGTGCCAAAGCCTGAACCTGTAAAACAGCCTGCTCCCGTGTACTGCCGTAAACAAGCACGCCGTAAAGCTCCGGAACTTCTGCTATCCAACGTCCGTCATCTTCCTGTTCTATATCAATTATCATCTTTATCCTCTTTTTTCAAAGAATTCATGAATACAGGCATAAGTAGCCGTTCACAAGTTAAATTCTGAAACCCTAAGGGTAGTTCAAGACCATTAGGGTTTATAATAGTTGAAAATATATGAACGGTTACTTATCAAAATTCCCGTCTGAACTAATCTTCTCCTGTAAGGCTCTTGAATTCTGATATATTCAGAATCGAAATTTTTGGAAAGTCAATTGTTTTCAGCACATTAAAATCAGAATCTTCTGTTATAAGATAATCCGCATTACCGGCAACAGCGCAATCCGCAAATTTATTATCATCCGGATCATTTTCAATTAAATTCCATTTGAAATAAGGAGTTATACAATAAACATTCGGCAATGAGTCGAGTGTTTCAAGCAATATTCTTGCAATTTTTCCGTTATATTTTCTTGATACAATCTCCTGATATTCAAATAAAATATCATTGGAAACCAGTAAATCAAAAGATTCGGATTTTAACTTTCTGAAAATCCAATGATATTTAGATTTCGGACTGACGGATACAAGAATAACATTTGTGTTGATAACGAATCTCATGACAGTTCTTTCAGCCATTTGTCCATATCTTCATTGGTAATTCCTTTTTCATCCCAGACTTTTTCCGCTTCTGTGACCAGTTTATCTGCAAAATAACCGGCTAAAATCCTTTTTATTTCTAATAATTCTTCATCTGAAATTCCTCTTGAAAAGAGTTTTAAAAACTCCAACTGTAAATTTGTCAGCCCTCTCATATTTAAACCCCTTTCTCTCTTTTTTTCACAAAAATATTAATGCTTACACCGACCTGAATCCCGAAAACATTATGCGTTGTCCCTGACAATTTCGGATTTTTTCGTACATTTCCGCCCAGATCAAGAATATAAATTTTATCAAAATCCTGTGCCAGATGCTTTTTCATTCCGTCAAACGCTATACCGTCAATAAAACTGTTATTCGTTATAAAAGCTACAATCCCTTCATTGCCGATTCTGTCCGAAGCCCATCTGATTGCTTTTACATAAGGATCAGACAAAGCTGTTTTCAGAGTTGCCTTTGAATCCTTTGCATAAGTTCCCCTAATCTGCTTATCTATCTCTCCATATTTCCGGTTTTTATTATTGTCATTCTCATTCACCTGCCCCGCATTATAAGGCGGATTTCCGATAATCACAAATATCTGCGTCTCATTCTGTCTTGTTACGCGCTCAACATTTGCAGGAATAAAGACCGGAGACTGTTTTTTCTCCGCCAGTTCAAAAGTATCTGCCAGACAGATTCCGTCAAACGGCTTATATTCTCCAGTAAGTTCAACATATTCATGCTCAATATTCATTGAAGCAATATAATACGGCAGCAGAAGAACCTCGTTACAGTGGAGTTCGTTCAGATACTTGTATTCCAGAGCAGTCTTTTTTATTTCCCGCATCACCCTGATAATAAAATTCCCGGTACCGACAAACGGATCAAGAATATGAACATCCTTATCTGACAATGATTTTCCAAACTCTTTTTTTAAAATATGTTCAACAGATTTCACCATAAACGCCACAACCGGCTGAGGCGTATAAACAATTCCGTGTGTATCAGCAACCTTGACTGAAAAGCCCTGAAAAAATTTTTCATACACGGTATTAAGAAACGACTGCTTTTCAGAATATTCATTAATAGTTGCGGCTGCTGATTCAAGAGCTTTATAAAACCTGTCCAAAGGCTTCAGAAATTCGCCCCGGCTGAAATGCCGCGATGTCAGCTCCGCAATCACTTTTTCAATTTCACGGGCAATGATATTTTTGCTTATAAAATCAGGATGATTAAAAACAGTGCGGAAAATCCGCTCTGTGAGCAGGTGCTGAATCAGCATTTCACGGATTGCATCTCCTGACAGATTAGGATTGACAGATTCACGGCATATATTTGCAAAATTTTCAAATGCTCTTGCAAAAGGCTTGTTTATCCGGGATTCTTCATCAACAAGTTTCAGAATTTTTTCAGCAATTTTGGGAATTTCATCTCTGAAGGCGACAACAGCCTCTTCCCATTCTTTATAAGCCTCCGGCTCATGAGAAAAAAATATTGCCAAGCCTTCTGTCAGATTATTCGCGTCAGAAATATTTTCATTAAATACCTGTCGGTTATCCTGCCAGATAATCATCTGTTCCGGGGACTGAAAAAGAATATTTTCTTTTGGATAACCCGCAGCAAACTTGGCTTTTATTTCTTTTTCAAGATCATCGCGGGTATCTTTTGCCTCCCATATCCCGCCGGAAGCTGAACATATCTGTAAAGATTCCGTCAGGTCTTATATAATGGTTTCCGGTTTTAATCCGCGTCTGCTCTGCAAAATTCCAGTTCAGCTTATTGGCGCAATGACGCAGCAGATTTGCAAAATGAGGAGCAACCGCTCCCTCATGAAAGAGGCTCTGCTGTTTTAATGCCTCGATTTCACTGTAATAATTTTTTACTGTTTTATGGGTCGGTTTAATATCAAACGGCATCATCTGAGATATGTTTTTTTATTATAACCTTCATCAATTCTGATAAATATTTCATCCATCAAATCTATGACAAGTTTACTGAACTCATCAATATGGAACTGCTCAACCGGAATCCTGAAATCACCGTGAGAAATCCTGTTTCTGAAGAGCAGAAATTTGTTTAAAGCCTCTTCAAAAGGTTTTTCAGGCAACTGCTGCAAGTTGAAACGATACAGAATTTTGTTTATAATCTCATGATTTATATTTGATTCAGTCGGCAAACCTTTCCCGATAAAAATCTGACCTTTATCATATTGATCTTTTATGTAATTTCCTATTTCATATATAAATTTTATACGTTTATCAAAATCTGCCGGAATAACATTTCTGAATTTTAATTTCACATCAAAACCATGCGTCAATATTTTCGGAGAAATCTGATCTATTCCCAATTTAAGAGAATTGAGATGATCAACATAAATATCAAAGGCATCTTTAACAAATCCTTCCCATAAAGAATACATAGCAGGGATTGTATATTTTTGAAGTACTTGCCTTTGTTCATCTGATAAACCGGAATGTAAGGGAACGCTTTTAAGAATTGATATTTCTTTTATCCGCCATTCTGTTATCTCCTGTATCTTTTCCTGAAGAAGTGTCATTTAAGAACCCGTTCAAAAATTTGGTATGATGACCTCTGAAGTTTCAAAAATTTCGGAAGTCTTATGTTAAAAATTTATGGACAGATACTTACTTAATCAGGATTAAAAAATTCTTTTGCAAATTCAACTCTTTTTGCAACTCTTGCTTTACTGCTTGCACCTGAACCAATAACTTTTCTGATATCTTCATCTTTTTTGGCTTGTTCTATTTTTCTTTTTAATTCTTCAATCGGCATTTTTTCATAGTAATCTATATTCAGAGCAATCCCAACCATTACAATATCATAGATATTCGGAGAAAAAGGTCCCTTGTTTCCCCGGAATACACTTCTCCCTATAGGCATAAGTATTTTTATCACTCTGTTGAACAAATTCTCCAACATATAATCAAAATTATTATTTTGAACAACTTCTTTCATATAATTTGTCATATACTGAGAAATATTTTCCTTAATTCTTTCCGCGCTGTCTGTAACACTTTTTGCCGCATCATACAAAGAAAAGAATCTTAGTATAAGCTCCTGAAGATAAAGTTTTTCTATTTGATCTTCGGTAGGGTCTGTCAACTCCGTAAAATCTTGTATATCTGCCAATTTTTTCAGAAAACTGTTAAATTTATCGGAATTAGGTCTGAATATACAATTTCTTAACTCCTGTTCGGATAACTGCTCCCCTAGCGTATTAAGTCTGTTAAAAATTTCATATCTCATATCTACCTTACTGTTCCATTTGATAATTTCGATTCTGCAAACCGATCTCCTGATATTCAGTTGATATTTAAGAGGTAAATCTATACAGGAATATCCTGAAAATCCTTTTATCAATCCGCCTTCAGATAAAATCCAGTCATTCTTTTCAGGCATATATTCGAGTTTTCCGAAAAAAGAGATTACAGTTGAAACTCTCTGTAAACCGTCTATAAGTTCCCATTGTCCTGTGCCGGGAATCTCTGCAACAAAAATAGGAGGGATAGGAATGCCTAAAAGCAAAGATTCTATAAATTTTGTCTGTCTGTCATTATTCCATCGGAACAGACGTTGAAAATCAGGATTGATAATAATTTCATCTCTTTCATACATGCTGATAATTTCACCGAACGTCATATCAAGTCTGTCAGTACTCAGACTGTTCCTTGCGTCATTTATCTCTTTTTCAAGGCTCTCTTTTTCTTTGTCTGTAATCTCTGTCATTTTTGTTCATCCTCAAATGTTGTTGCTTATGTATTATCAGTATCTTGCAAAAATACGCCGTCCTAATTTTTGCACTCCTCTTAAATAATAGGAAGATACAGTCACTAACGGGACTCTGAAATAAGGAGAGTTAATTTCCGGTTTCTAATTCTTTTTAGTCTCCCTCGCCTATCATGGTCCCGACACATCTGTTTCTTCCTTCTCTTTTTGCCTGATAAAGAGACTGATCCGCGGCTGCGATCATCTCTTCCATACTCACTTCCCGCCCCTTATTCGGAGGAATAACAGATGCAGCTCCGAAACTTGCGGTTATCTTTATTCCTTTGTTTCCGATTCCAAGTTTGGAAAGATCATTATACGGAAAAGGAGTTCCTAAAATCATAAGACGATACCGCTCCGCGGCTTTCATTGCACCGCACATATCTGTTTCAGGAAGAACAATAACAAATTCTTCACCTCCGTACCGCGCCACCCAGTCCACACCTTCACGGATAGTCTGCTGAAGAATTTGGGCAAATTTTATTAATACCTGATCTCCGACCTGATGTCCGTAGCTGTCATTGACATCTTTGAAAAAATCAATATCACAGATTACAATAGATAAGGGATGATTATATCTGAAAGCCTGTTTGACTGCTCTGGGGAGATGCTCATTCAAATATCCCCGGTTATAAGTTTTTGTCAGGGGATCTGTAATAGATAAGCGTGCAATCTCTTCATTCTGTTTTTTCAGGGAATATTCAAGGGATATGATCCGTTTTGCTGTATTCAGGCGGGCAACCAGTTCTGCTTCATCAACAGGTTTGACAATATAATCATCTGCCCCCCCTTCTAATCCGGCAATTGTATCTTTTTTTGAGTCTTTTGCAGTTAAAAGAATAATATAAACATATCCGGGAAACTCCTTGGCACGGATTGTCTTACAAAATTCAAATCCGTCCATTTCAGGCATAATCCAGTCTGTTATAACGATCGGGAAAAAATAGTTCTGAATCATTTCCAAACCTTCCCGTCCGTTATTCGCCGTTGCGGTACGGTATCCTTTCTGCTCAAGGATCAATTGCAGCCGCAGTGCCTGAGTCTGGCTGTCTTCAACAATCAGAATATCAATCGGACCTTTTTTCATTTTATATAAAGATTCTCCATGCCTAATCTTTTAAGATAAAAAAAATCCTGTAGCGGAGAACAGCGGGTTATGCTGCTGCTTAACCCGCTCCGGATGCTTTTATATCATACATGCCGTTGAATGAAAACATATACTGCTGATTTATATTTTAAACATGGGCAGCCCATAAATTAATAAACTGCTGAATATCCTCTCTGCATATATCTGAAATATCCACAAATTCACAGCCAAATAAAATATGCTGAAAAGATTCATAATTTCTGAGCCACTTGATCTCCATTTCAATATCAGCAACAGATTCTAAATATCTGACTCCTTTAATTCCGGTAAGCCGCAGATGCTCCCCCTCCTTTATCAAAGATTCATCTTTTTTAATGCTTAATCCCAATCCGCCTATGCTCAGATCCATTATAGTTGCTGTAATCGTTTTTCTGTATTTTCCTGAAAAATTAAAAACCGCGGATGGTCCGTCTTTCATAGAAAAAAATATCCGCTTAAACTGCCTTCTTTCACTTTGCTCTCTTTGCATTAATGATGCTCCTTTTTGTTACTTTAAAAAATTGTAACTGAAACTTCTGCTCCCTTTTCCAATCCCTCGGTGTTTATTCCGATTTCAATCAGACCGTCAGCTTTTATCATTGTATTTATAAGCCCTGATTTGCCGAGAATCGGTTCCGCCCACAACTCTCCGTCTTTTTCAGTAAGCCTGACCCGGACGTAATCTGTCCGCCCATGAACAGATGATATATTCCGATTCTGTATCGCAGAATTTTTAAATTCTTTTTTATATTGCAATCAGCATATTTATTCAATAAATGGTTTAACTACTTTTGAATATACAACAATAGCTGAAACAACATGCCCCGGCAATCCTCCGGCTTCTTTGACCATAGCGGGTAAAGGATGGTGGATCAAATCCGTTGACAATCTTCCGTAGAGACGGGTCCGCGACCCGTCTCTTATGAAGGGCATAATTTGTGATTTCAAACGTAGGGGCATGCCCTGTTTACAGGGATAAGCACAGGGGCTTACCCTGCCAAAATCCCAGATTATGACTTTTGAAAGTATATTAAGCCATATCATCAAATTTGCAGCTCAGAAAAATCATATCATCCTCAAAAGATGTCTTTACATTATAAGGAAGACTCTTAAATACTCTGATCATACCCTTGTTATGGGGAAATGTAATGGCAAAGAGTCCTGAAATGCCGTTATCCTGAGCAGCCTCGGCAAGCTTTCTGATTAAAATCCCGCCAAGTCCTTTTCCCTGAAACTCTTTGCTGATAGAGAATGCAACTTCCGCCATATTTTTTTGTGAATCAAGAAGATATTCTCCGACCCCTACAACCCTTCCGAAACCGAATTCTCCGACCAGTGCAACAATAGCAAGGTCTTTTACATAGTCAATCTGGAACATTCCCTCCACATCTTTACGGACAAAACTTTTCTTTTCATGAAAAAACCGTGATACCACATCCTCTCTGTCCAGATTATAAAAATGCTCCTGAATCCGTCTCTGATCAACCGGCTTAACAGGTCGGATAGTTACCAGCTCTCCGTTAATCTCTCTGGTTTCCTCCAGCTTAACAGGATAAATCCCGTGAATAGATTCCGTAAGAGTTCGCTCCTTACTGAGCAGTCCCATCTTTTTTGCTTCAAAAAAGAGTTTATCACGGTAATCAGGATGAGCAATGCTGATCATTGCCATAGCCCTCTCCTGAAGGCTTTTTCCGAAAAGATTTACTGCTCCGTATTCTGTTACCACATACTGAACATCTCCTCTTGGGACAACAACCGCTGTATCAAGCATAGGAACAATACGGCTTTCACCGTCCTGAAATCTTGACGTGAGCATCAGAATAGATTTTCCCCATTCCGAACGCGCAGCACCTCTCATAAAGTCAAACATGCCGGTAACGCCGGAAAAATGGTTATGCGGCAGGGCATCCGCAGCAACCTGACCTGTCAAATCCATAATCATTGCAACATTCATTGCCGTCATCCTGTTATGCCTTGAGATAATCCCGGGATCATTTACATAATCTGACGGATGAAATTCAATAGACGGATTATCATCTAAATATTCATAAAGCCTTTTGGTTCCGATTGCTCCGCTTGCAACTAATTTTCCGTCATTAAACCCTTTTTTCCTGTTTGTTATAACGCCTGTTGATACCAGATGCATTATGTCATCGGTCAGATACCGGGTATGAATTCCAAGATCATTCTTATTGGAGAGAGCCATCAGAGTAGCGCGGGAGGTTGCGCAAGTCCGATCTGTATGGTTGATCCGTCATCAATCAGCCTTGCAATCTGCTTTCCGATAATATCAGCCCCTTCTATTTCAGGGAATTTGTCAACGGTCAGAATATCTTCATCATATTCAACAATTACATTAACATCATTAACATGAATAAAGCTCTGCCCAAGTACTCTCGGCATTCTTGAATTTACCTGGGCAATAACCAGATCAGCAGAGATAGCCGCAGACTTTGTAATATCAACAGAAACCCCCAGACTCATCCATCCGAAATCATCAGGCGGAGAGACCTGAATCAGAGCAACATGAATCGGTAACCGCCTGCTTTTAAAGAGCCGCGGTATCTCGGAAAGATTCATAGGAGTTATAAACCGCATGTTCTCCGCAAGAGTTTTGGTTCTTGCCGAACCAAGATAAAATGAGCGGATTGTGAGATTCTGACTGTCTGTTTTATTTGCAATCAAAGTCAGAGGGGTGCTTTCCAGAGAAAGAAGGCGGACAATCTCAAGGTCTGTAAAATAGCTTGATTTTTCAGAGATTGTTCTGACAAGATGCTGCGGCTCTCCGCATGATGATCCGATAAATACACGCTGCCCCGGCTTGATCAGTTTTATCGCCTCTTCAGCAGTGCGCTGTTTTTCAACATAATTATCTGCCCAATAGTTTGTTATCGGCATAAATTTTTTCTCCTTTAAAACTAAAGAAAACCCTAATGGTTTATTTCCGGTAATTATCCGTTTCCGATAGGATTCAGAATATTGAATTTCATTCCCAGACTGCGCACCAGTGTCATAAAATTGTTAGGCAGAGGAATCTCTCTTTCAGAAATCAGAATATTCAAATCATTGGCATGTGTAAGAATGGATGAATTCACTGTTCCTTCCTGACTGTCGCAGAGAAACTGAACACGGAGCGCATCTGTCAGAGGAATCCGCATCTCTTCCATTTCTGTACCAATCCCTTTCATTTCTGTTTTTATCTTATTCTTGTTCTCTTTAACAAAACTTGCAAACGGCTCTTCTATATTTTTAATACCGAAAAGATCATTGATAATAGCGCCGGAGAGTCTGTTTATATAGGAAATATCCTTGTCAGGATATTTCCATGAGAGATGTGTTGTCAGTTTTCTGAAAAATATCATCCTGATAATATCAACACCATCCCGTAGAACAGGGATCAGTCTGCTTTCAAATTCTTCCATTATTCCTTTCCTTTTTTGGTAAACCATAAGGGTTTTAAAAACCCTTATGGTTTAGATCCTTGTTAATCGTTCAATAATCTCCTTATACGCCGGATATTTGGCAATTAATATATCCTGTTTTCCCATTTCAAAATCCTGAAAATCAAACCCGGGTGCAACTGTACACCCTACAAGAGAATAAGAATCAGGTATGTCAACGGTTGCTCCGAACCAGCATCTGTTTTTTACGGTTGTCTGAAAAGACTCTCCGTTATCCGGGTTACTTCCCAAATGTATTGCGGAATATTTTCCGTATTCATCAATAATATGCAGGCTCAACGGACTGCCGTGATAAAAATGCCATATTTCATCTGACTGAATCCTGTGCAGATGGGAGACCTGCTCCCCTCTGAGAAGAAAATAAATAGACGTGGAAAAAGCACGATGATTGCCGCCAAATCTTTCAGGAAGAGAATTTCGTGAAATGTATTCATCAGAGCGGTAAGTCTCACGGAAATAGCCTCCTTCAGGATGTGCTTTTAATCCAAGATGATGAATCCAGTAATCTGCGTTTTTCATATTCCAAAAATTCCTGATTAAACTTATTGGTTATAAATGAATTCTTTCTTCACATAATCAAGAAAAGTCTCAATAAACATTTCGTTGCTTAATTCACAGATTTCTTTGTTTTGTCCGTGTTTATGAGGGATCAGTTCTGAAATATGCTTCCTGAAATCCTTTCCGTACCTCATCTGTAACATTTTAATATCAGGATAATTATCAAATCCGACCAGAATTATATTTTCAAGGAGAACATAGTATGAATACATTCTGCCGGACTGCATATAGATTTCTTTTATCCGAATTTGAAGACTGCCTAAACTGCCATGAATTTCATAAATTGAACGTTTCGGATTAAAATCAGTTCGTTTCAGTGTGATTCTGTCTAAATCAGCTTCAACAAGTTTATTCAGTGTTTCAAAATATTTTCGAGCCGCTTCTTCCATTCCTGATATTCTTCACTCCAGTATTCCCATTCCATAGCATCTTCTTCCCATAAAGGATTTTGAGCCTCAATTTTTGACAAAAACTTTTTATCAGTTTGGACAGCGTGTTTAAAATAATCATAATTACAATTATATTTCTTATTATAAGCAGAAAGTTGGAAATCTGCTTTCCGAATACGCTGCCTGCATTGTTCAACTGAATACAGTTTTAATGCTTCTCTGATGACACTTTCTGTATCACCGAAAAGCTGAATTGTTTCAATCCATTTATCATCAATTAAAATTGTCTGCATTCTTTTTTCTCACAGATTAGTACTACTCAGTTAATTTAATTCTGATATATAAAGCCGGAGTGCAAAAATAAAATTTTTGCACTCCTCCGCATTTGTCACCTGTCAGAATTAAATTAACTGAGTAGTACTTCTACCTGATCACATTGATTTTGAAGGGTGAAATTCCATTAGACATTTAAGGTATTCAACACCCCTGAATGTTTCATCAAAAATATATGAATGGTTACTTATTGCTTAAATCATCCGGTGGCGTTCATTGTAGGGCGGACTAAGCGCAGCGTGTCCGCCTTTTTATTTTCTTTTAACAAATTCTTTCAGATCATCAAGCAACTGAGAAGTATTTTCATAAAACAGGTTACTGCTTTTTGAATAGTGCATAAGTATATTATTAAAAGATTCAGATATATAAGGATAAATTTTTCTCAAATTTGCCACCCTGTTGTTAAAGACAATATTCATATCTTCATCTCTCAGAATATCAATTACAGGATGCCCTTCTTTTTTCATATCCGGCAAAATAAGGTCCCCTTTTCCTGCAAGAAAAATCAGAATATTACCAAGCCCGAACATATCATAACTGGCAAGGCTCTCCCGGTGCCTGTAATTGTAATCAAAATCAATCCAGCGGTATATTCCGGTTGCCCGATCTATCAGAATATGGCTCCGTTCTATATCCCCGTGCTTTTCACCATGATCATGCAGAAACCGGATTGCCTGAACAGATTCCGTAAAATTATTTAAGATAACCGGGAACTGCTCATAAAAATAAGCCTCATGATCCATCTTCAGACTTTCAATATATTCAGGCAGGGTTTTTCCGTTTATAAAACTGATAACTCTGATAATATTCCCTTTTTCATCCTCTATTGAAGTACCGTGCATGAAATTCTTATGCCCTTCAACTAATTTAAGGATACGCGCCTCTTTTCCGGGGCTGCGGAAACATTCAAATGAAATATCACTGATATTAATCATAAATGTCTCATAAAAAACTAATTTTATGATATTCAGGCTGCCGTCTGTCAGATCAATTGCCCTTTTCACCCAGTATTTTTCATCTTCATACCCCCAACGCACCTCTTTGGCATTATGACGGATAAGATAAGGCTTATTTTCCAGAATAAGAATATCATTATATTCCAGTTGAAAAAAGTCTGTGGTATCTGTATGAACCTGAAACTGATGGTTGGCGTCAAGATTGGGTACCCACGCAGAAGCCATTTTATGAAAATTCTCCTGAGATAAATCTGAATTTGTCATATTCAAACCTGCCTATACTGCTGCGATTTTGTAGTAGAGTGGACTAAGTACACGAAACAGTAAATACGCTTCTTTTTTGTGTCTTTGTTTAGTGTCTTTGTGTTTTCTTAACACAAAGACACTAAGGCACAAAGTGTATTTGTTTTTTCATGTACTGAGCAAAGCATGTCAACTCTGCTGCTGCTTCATTTCATCTTAAACTGCAGGTCGGGTTACGCTCAATGCCGTTAAGTTAAGGAATAACCTAACCCCGCCCCTTCCCTGAAGGGAAGGGGCAGGGGGGTTAGGTTCGGAATTTTTTCTTAACTTAATGGCATTGCGGGTTACGCTCCGCTAACCCGACCTGCAAATTTTTAACCGACTCTCTCTTTTTAGCGTATTTTTAACTTGCTTTCAATATATTTCTATGGCATTTTTAAACCTGTCCCACGCTTCCGCAAAACTGTATCAGAGATTGATTTATGATATAAAGGATTTGTTTTTATGAAATCAAAAATACGCAAATTTTACAGCCGGTTTTCAGGAAATGATCAGGTGCTGGTACTTATCAATGCTGATCCTGATGCAATTGCCAGCGCAATGGCAATCAAACGGCTTCTATGGCGTAAAGTATCAGGTGTAACCATTTCAAATATCAATGTGATAAAACGCCCTGATAATATTGCCATGATTCGTCTGCTGGGGGTAAAACTGATCCATGCTGATGAAATAGATGAAACCCGTTTTAACCGCTTTGTGATTGTGGATTCTCAGCCGAATCACCATGAAATCTTTGCAAAATTCAAATATGATGTGATTATAGATCATCATCCTGAAACCGGAGCAGAAGCCCCTTTTTAAAGATATTCGTCCTGAATATGGAGCGACTGCAAGTATCATGACAGAATATCTGATTGCCGCAAAGATCAGACCATCTGCCAAACTTGCTGCCGGTTTATTTTATGCCGTAAAAACAGATACAGATAATTTTGAAAGAAAAACAATAGCAGAAGACCTTAAAGCGTTTCAGTTTCTTTTCCGCCATGCAAATGTCCAGTTGGCGAGAAAGATTGAGCAGGCAGATTTGCGACTTGATTTTTTAAAATATTTTCAGACAGCTCTTAAAGATATGCGGATGCGGAGAGGCAAAGTATTTCTTCATCTCGGAGCAGTTGTAAATCCTGATGTCTGTGTTCTGATAGCCGATTTTTTCATGCGTATCTGCTCGGTTCAGTGGAGCATTGTTTCAGGATTGTACGACAATAAACTTATTATTATATTCAGAAATGACGGGTTGCGCAAAGACGCGGGAAAAGTTGCAAAATCAGGTTTCGGCAATATCGGATCAGCCGGAGGTCATAAAAGCATAGCGCGTGCTGAAATTCCGGTTGAGGAGCTTGGAAAAGTACTTGATTATGATGATGAAAAAAAACTTTCCCAATGGATTATTGACCGGATTGAAAAAAGAACTGTAAAATCAGAGAAAGATTTGAAAAAAGAGATTTTCGGGCTTGAAAAAAGAGATTAAAACAAGGAGAAAAAAATGCCGTTTATCAGATTAGATGATATTGATGAAAGAAAGATTGCTCCGGGGTTCAGGCTCCGGGCTGTTCATACAGAAAATATGACATTTTCATACTGGAATGTCAGTGCGGGAGCTTCTCTTCCCGGACATTCACATCCTCATGAGCAGGTTGCAAACATTATAGAAGGGGAATTTGAACTGACAATTGACAATAAAACAAAGATTCTGAAACCGGGTGATGTTGCCGTTATCCCGTCAAATGCTGTTCACTCAGGAAGAGCAGTCACGAACAGCCGGATTCTTGATGTATTTTATCCGGTAAGGGAAGATTATCGTTAAATTAGAAGCTAAGTTTCTTAAAAAAACTTGGCTTCTGAAAAGACCTGCGGAGTTTTTGAAACCCCGCAGGTCTTTATTCAGTTTCCGGTTAATTTATTCATCCCCTCTTCCAAAGATTTTGCCAGAGAAGGAATATCTCTTTTTTCAAATGAATCAGATGTTTCAGGGATAAAATCAGTCCCGATAGAATTATATACTCTTCCGATTGCGTTTTGCATTTCAGCATACATCAGATAATGACGCATACGGGCAACCAGAGCATTGATTCTGCTATGTATCAATGCAAGATCGTCAGCTTTTCCGCCGGTTTTTTCCAATTCAATCTGATTTTTTAACCCTTCATTTACCTGATCAAGCTCTTTTGCTGTAAGATACTCTTCTTTTACAAGATTATACCGCTGATATGCAAGATGAACCTGCGTCAGTATTGCCATGCTCAATGCCATACGGCGGGCTTTATCTGTCTCTATTTGCGCCTTGGCATTCTCATAAGCCACGGGACCGGAGACCAGATTGAACATATTCATAGAGACGCGCGCTCCGGCATCCCACCAGTTTTTATTATACAGAAATTCATTGCTCTCTGTATGATAGCCAAGCTCCAGATCAATTCCGGGCAGCATCTTCAGCATAGCCTTGCGGACATCCAGTGCGCTGATACGTTCTCTGTAATCCTCTTCTCTCAGTTCAGGACGCAGGGTCAGAGCAGTATGCTCCAGCTTATCTGTTGAATCTTCGGATAAAAAGAGATTTTCTGTTTTTTTATACTCCGTTACCGGAATAATAAATTCAGGCAATTCAAATCTGACAGCCCGGAGATAGATTCATCAGTGCCGCCAATTCTGTTTTTGCAGGAGCCAGCCGCTGGATAAGCTCCCTAACCAGCCTGATACTCTCCAATATCTGTCGCTGATATTCAAGATTTTCACGCGGAGACTGTAATCTTGATTTGGCAATCTCTCTGGATCTGTCAAGTGCTGAACCTGTCTCATTCAGAATAAGAGTCATCTCTTTTAACAACGGCTCTGATACTGCTGCACGCCAATACGCATAGATAATATCCTGAATAATATTCTGCATCACTTTGCGCCGTCTCTGTTCCGCAATGAGCGTATTTTCTGCCTGCTGACGGGCATTCATATAATTTATTCCGAAATCCAGAATATTCCACATCAGTGTTATATCTGCCTTTACAATATCCTTTTCCTGTGATGTGGATGCCTCCAAAGACTCTCTTCCGGTTATAAGAGATTGGCTGTACGCTCCGCTGTATTCGCTCCGGTAATTATAACCGGTTGCACCTACAATCGCCGGAAGAAGTGCATATCGGGAAAGGTTCAGTTGTTTATCTGCCAACAGGCTCTCCATTATTTTAAGTCTGTGGTCAAGATTATATTTGATTCCCCGTGCCATTGCTTCAAAAAGTGTAATTGCTTCTGTAACCGGTTCCTGATCCGCAAAAATATTTTCAAGATCATTTTTTTCACGTTGTTCAAAATCCTTAATGCTCAAGGGTTCAGGCTTTATAAGACAGGCACTGAAGAGCATCAGTATAAATAAAACTGTAACTGTAATCTTTATTTTTAAGAAAAAAATTTGCATCCTCCGTACCATCTTCAACAAATCATGAAAATCCCCCTTTAAAAAAGGGGGATTTTAACCGCTTATATCGAACTCACGTTATTATATCTTTTCGTGTATTCACTTATTTTTTTGCAAGGGTAAAATGGCACATGGCAATCTGCTTTGCTTTTTCAGATTTATACCAGATATAATCAAGATATTTCAGAAAAAAAATCGGCATCAGAGCTATGCCCTTGAATATCAGATAAAAAAGAGCATTTCTGCCGGAAAATGCAAGGGCAATATATTCTGAAAGCAGATTGATCAATGCGCTTGTGGGTCCCATGTTCATTTCAACCCTGCAATCTGAAAAATTACGGAACAAATATCTTAACCCGTCTTCAGAAAAATTCCAGTAATGTTTCGGATAAGAATGATACGGAAAGATAAAAGGGGTAACAGACGCCACGCGTCCCCCGGGTTTAAGTATCCGGTAAGCTTCATTTATACACTGCTGCGGCTCTTCAACATGCTCTAATACCGTATCAAAGATCACCGCGTCAACACTTTCGGAACAAAAGGGAAGCTCTCTGATGTCTGTTACTATATCAACATGCTCAAACGGCTGCAAATCAAGATTTATAACATTTTCAGAAAGACGGCGATCTCCTGAACCGCATTCGACAATAATCCCCTTATCTCTGATTTGATTCAGAAATTCAGCCAGTTGTTTACGCGGCTCATATTCGCTGCTTATCAGCTTTCTTGCTATCCTGACCGATTTTGCTGTCAGGGTTTTATTCTCCAGTAAAGAAAGATTAAATTTCATATCAGAGGTTAATTCTGTTTTATCACTCTTAAAACAGATTTTTCCGTTCAGATACAAAAAATCCCTCTGACATTCATTACATGAGCATCCCTGACTGTTCCATGATAATGAGGAATGACAATAAGGACAGCAGCATATTTTTTTTATGACATCTTTTTTATCCATTTTCCGTAATCAATCTTTTGGCGGATTCGGAAAATCTGGCAACGATCTCCATTCTTCTTCACGCTGATCATCAGAAATTTTCTCCACATCATCCTGCTTATTCGGCTTCTCTTTTTCTACTGCAATATACGGAGTAATGATCTTTTCCGGCTTTTCAGGCTCTCCGATCTCTTCAGGTTTGACAAGCTCATCATCAGATACCAGAATCCCATCTTCAAAAGGAGCAACAGGTTCCACTATAACATGCTCTTTTATTTCAAAAGTTTCTGCTTCAGGAACTGCAATCTCCTGTGTAATTGTCAGGTCTTTTTTCATTATCTCAATATCTTCAACCGGAATATCCACCGGTTCGGAAGGTAATTTATCTGCTTCAATCTCAGTCCGTTCAAAATCTTTAAGCATCACTGGAGCTGTTTCCGGTGATACCAGACTCACAACTTCCAAATCGGTTTTTTCAAGGGCTGTTACCTCTGTACTGGTATCTGTTGCAACAATAATAAAATCAGAGCCTCTTACACCTACAATAGCTGTATTTGTTTTTACTTTGACATCAGAACGCTTGAAATCAGCCAGTTTCTTTATCAGAAAACGTGCTTTTCCTATGCTCATGCTCAGAAAAGAAGAGCGTGTCTCTTTTTCCGGATCATAAATACTCTGATTTATCTCCAATCTGGTCTCGGATGCCATAGTCATTTCACTTCCGTCATTTAATTCAAGTCTTATACGCCCTTTTTCCTTAGTGATGATAATATCTCCCTTAAAGAGCGGATGCCCCTGCTGCGCCATATAACCGCGAAGTAAATCTTCTGCATGAATAATAACGGTCTCCCCCTGAATCAGTTGAATCTTTCCCACCGGCGCACCGATTCCAGGCTGAAAATCTTTCTGAATCTCAAGATTTTCAGGAATCAGAACACCGGCATACAAATCTGTGTCAAATCCGCCTTTTATAAGCCCTATAACCAATAGGGCATATAATATACAATACAATCTTTTTCTGTTGAAAATGCACATTGTTTTCACCCTCCTTATGCCGCTATTATCTGTCATGGAATTCTGCCCTCTTACCCCTCTCTTAATAGCCCGCTGTTATTGAAATTGTAGTCATTTGTCTGTCATATTCCCTTGCTTTGATATTTGAATCGTTTTTCGTGTAATCAAATTCTCCGACAATACCGAGCCATTCATAAAAGAGTTTACGGGAAAGAGAAACTGTACAGGAATATTTATCATCGCTCCGCTCCGTATCATATTCTCTGCTTTCATATTTTCCGCTCAGACTGAATTTAAGTTCCAACGGAAGATTAAGAGAAATGCCAAGTTTTGTACTCCACTCTTCATAAGATTCAATCAGATAAGAGGCGGATTTCTCTTTATAACCGATCTCCCCTGATAAAAGTCCTCTTTTGTCAAGAATAGTCTGATATATATCAAAAATAATCTCATCGGTCTCAATGCTTTGATCATTATCCAGATATTCATCATCATAAAATCTGTATGAAAGACGGGTGGCAAAATCTTCGGTGATTTTCCATGTTACTTCAGGTCTTAACTGATGGCGTCTCATATAACTTTCAGAATCTATCCAGTAATATGCCGGAAGATAGCTGAATCCGAATATAAATGACTCGGCATAAGCTTTTATGCTGAAATTTAAAAGACTCACCGCCATATTGTATTCATCAAGATCATCATACCATGTCTGATAATGTGTATATCCCGCACTGATTTTAAAACGGTCCTGATTGATAAAATTGTATCTCCCTGAAAAATATCCCACAGTAACCCAACCCTCTGTGTTCAGGGGATCATCATCTTCCAGCAGTATTACATTGTCATCATATCGCCGGCTTATCTTCAGAAACAGGCGATACGGCTTTAAATCCCCGGTCAGATTCTTAATAGCCTCAAGCCATTTCTGTGCATTCAAAGCAAGAGAAACAGAATCGGAATTATCTTTAACATACTCAAACATTTCAACTGCTTTTTCATTATGCCCGATCTTATAAAAACATATTCCTGCATAATAATAACCGTTAGGACGGATAGTAGGGCTTTTTTCTCCTGAACGGATAAAATAATCTGCTGCCTCTTTGTAAGATTCCGCTGTATCCAGTTTGTAAAGATTGATTCCTGCATAATACTGGGCAAGCACATTCAAAGGCTCTTCTTTTGCCACTTCTTTGAAGAGAGAAGCGGCTTTGGCATAATCGGACAGTTTATAATTCAGAAAAGCAATATCATATTTTAAGCCGGGTATTTCAGGGTCTTTATCCCATGCCTTGTTAAGATATTTTGCCGCATCCTGATATTTTTCCTTATCTTTCTGAGCCAGTTTTAAGCATGTTTTTCCCATATAATGATTGTAAAACGGATTATCAGGTGAAATATTCAATGCTTTCTGAAAATTATTTTCAGCTTTTTCATAATCACCCTCTTCATAATCAAATACACCGAAATCATAATAAGAATCATCTTCTCCGGCGTTTGCAGATTGATGAGGTAAAATCTGGCTGATAATAATGGCAATAATAATACCTGACAGAATAATCTTAGGCAATTTCTGCATAATACACCTCCTGTTTTTCTGATTAATAAACTAGTAGGGGCGAATAATTATTTGCCCCTACATTCCCTTCAGGGAAGGGGTTGGGGGTTAGGTATTTCTTAAATAAACTTGGATTCTTTCAGTTCAGGCTACCCATACGGTACCCTTCCAGATCAATACTGACAAATTTAAATCCGATCTTTTTAAAATAACTCACAACCTGATTTCTCACAGAATCTTCTGTAATCTTTTTAATATCCTGAATATCAAGTTCAATCCGGGCTGTATCTCCGTTATGCCTCACTCTTAACTGGGGGAATAGTCCTAACCCCCTGAGAAACTTTTCACCTTTATCAACCTGATGCAGTTTTTCTGCTGTTATAAGACTGTTATAAGGAATACGGGACGCAAGACACGCATAAGCCGGTTTATTCCATGTCGGCAATCCGAACTGCTTTGAAATCAGGCGAATATCTGATTTAGTAAAATTTGCCTCCAAAAGCGGGCTTATGACCCCTGATTCACGGGCAGCGAGACTTCCCGGACGGTAATCATCTGCATCATCTGCGTTTTCTCCGTCTGCCACGTAAGCAAATCCTTTCTCATTCGCCATCTTTATTATAAGCTCATATCGCTTTTTTTTGCAAATATAACATCTCTCTGAATGATTTTTAACAAATTCGGGAATATCAAGTTCACGGGTCTCTGTTACCAGATGATTTACTCCTATTATTTCAGCTAATCGGACAGCCTCTTTATATTCATGATAAGGCATGATCTCAGACAAAGCGGTAACTGCCAGAAGTTTATCGCCGAGTATATCTTTTGCCGCTTTAAGAAGAAGTGTGCTGTCAACCCCTCCTGAAAAAGCAACAATTAAGCTCCCAAGCTCTTTTAAAATATTTTGCAGATGCAGATACTTGATTTCAATATCCAATACCGTAGTTCCCCTGAACCGCCACTTTTAAAAAGAGGTCTCCTCTTTCTCCGTCAGACTTTATCTTTCCAAGTCTCTGTAAACGAAGCATATTTCCCTCTGTTGTCCCCGGCGGAACATTCACTTTGAACATTCTTGAATGAAAACCCCATGGAATATTGACAAGTTTCTGTGTCCCTGTCATTGATTCATGAGGAGTAATCTCAATGCTTCCGTATATATTTGAATCATCTGCTGTACCTGACGGATGAATCACCTGAAGGCTGTGTGTTCTTTTTCTGGCAGTTATCTGACGTACTTTATCTGTAAATCCTGTATCAGGCAGTTTATCAAAGAATTTCAGAAAGATTATTCCGAATATAAAGCCGCCGATATGCACCACCATGCAATGCTGCTTCCTTCATGACTTACTATTGCGCTGATAAACTGAAATATAAACCATATTCCAATAAAGAAAAAAGCGCGAATCTCAATAAAATAAGGTATAATAATAATCGGAATCAGGGTTAAAATTTTGGCATTCGGGAAAAGAATAAAATAAGCTCCCATAACCCCTGCAATTGCCCCGCTTGCTCCGATTGTCGGAACATTGGAATGTATATTCAGAGCTATATGAGAAAGCCCTGAGCATATTCCGCAGAGCAGATAAAAGATAAGATACCTGAAGGGACCAAGGCGATCTTCTATATTATCGCCGAATATATAAAGCGTCCACATATTGCCGAGCAGGTGCAGGAATCCACCATGCAGGAACATAAAAGAGAAAAAAGATAATATCTGGTGGGCTGCCGGAAAATGTGATGAAATATCAGGAACCGTGTAACGCGCGGGAACCAGTCCGTAAATATAGATAAAACGGTTTATCTCATCCCCCTGCGCCATTTGAACCAGAAAAAATATCACATTGATGACAATCAGAGAATTATTGACAACCGGATAATTTCTGGAAGGATTTATATCTCGTATCGGTATCATTTTTATAATTTGCTGATTTTAAAAGAAGCTAAGTTTCTTTAAGAAACTTGGCTTCTTAATAATTCCCAATTCCTAATTGGTATTTTCTGTTTATTCTTATACAGAATATAAACCGTTTCGTCAATTTATTTGTATCAGTTTTAAAAAATTAACTTATATTCACGTCATGTGCGACTTTTTACCACAAAGGACACAAAGAACACAAACTCATGAGAGCTTTGTGAAACCTTTGTGTTCTTTGTGTCTTTGTGGTAAAAGAGCAGACAGGAAAGTCCTGTTTTCGTTTTCAATGACTTGGAAAAAGTTGCACATCACGTTATGAGTCATAAATTAATTTGATGATTGCACTTTTAATAAAAAATTGTTAATGATTGGTTATAACATAATCTGACTGTAAAGACTTCCGATCAGCGGTAAAAAAATATGATTTTAAGATTGTACAGAAAAAAGGATTTGATAAAAAATGTATGAAATATTTGGAGATTTTGTTGAAATGGGTGAGACTCAGGAATACATGATTCTCAGTTTTTCATCTTCCGCGCTGCCGATTCAGGAACGCTGGCGAAATAACAGTCTCTCTGCTGATTTTTTAGCCGATTACTGGGGAACATTCTTTCCGGCACAGAGTGATTCTCCAAGACATGAACGGAGCGCAGTCCGGGATGCTGTCAGTTTTATTGCCAATGAACTTCTGGAGAATGCTGTAAAATTTAGTTACAGACCTGAATTTACAATTAAAATAGCTCTGTATCTTTCTGAGGATGAATTAAGATTTTATGTCAGCAACAGTATTAATCCCCAATCTATCGGCAAATTTCAGGATTTTATCCGGGAGATTCTTACAGAGGATCCGAATGATCTGTATCTCCGGCAACTTGAAAAAAATGCTGATGAGAATAACAGCGATGAATCACATCTCGGTTTTCTGACAATTGTTAATGATTATAATACAAATATAGCATGGAAATTTGAAACTGTTCAGCCGGAACTTGTCATTGTAACAACAATGGTAAAATTGGGAGTGGTCAGGTCTCATTCTTATTAAAATTGAAAAATTAAAAAAATAGGAGGATTAAAATTTAAAGGAATTGGGAATGCAAGAGTTTAGCTGCATAAAAGAAATCAGATTGGAAGAGGAGCCGTATCATGGAAATAAAATGTGAAAATTACAGTGTTATCTATGATTCATCAACAGCGACAATCAATTGTGAGGGTACGCTCAGGCTGTATGGTTCAGAAGGATATGCTGATATTTTGGAATTGTTCGATAAAATATTAGAACAAAAGCCGGAAACAATTACCTTGAATTTAAAAGGATTACAATTTTTAAACAGTTCAGGAATCAATATGCTTTCAAAATTTGTTATCAAAGTAAGAAACCAGAATATAAGCAGGCTTATTGTTCATGGCACAGAACAGTATCCATGGCAGGGAAAATCATTGAAAAATCTGCAAAGACTGATGCCGAGCCTGAAACTGGAGTTTTTATAATGTCAGATGAACATTTGACAAAAAAAGATATAATCGCGGAATTATCAAGACTGCATTTTGAAAATGCCGGGCTGAGACGTGAGAAATCTGATTTGGAACTTGTGATAAAGACAATCACTGAACATTCAGACGGTCTTGAAGATGATCTGCTCAATAAAATTGAATCAAGTATCCGTGAAGGAGAGAAACGTTTCCGGCTTATTACTGAAACAATTCCTGTTCCGATTATTATAACTCAGCGACCCGGAAGCACTGTTCTTTATGCCAATAAGCCTGCAAGCTCTCTATTCAGATTACCTCTTAAAAAATTGTTTAACCGGAAAGCCACAGATTTTTATGATGAGAGCAACCGTAAACGGCTGTCATCTGTTTTATCTGCCAGAGGATATGTCAGTAATTACGAACTGCAGGGAACAAGATCAGACGGCACGGAATTCTGGGTGGTTCTGTTTATTCAGCCGATTACATATAACGATTCACCATGCCTGCTGAGTGTTCTGTATGATATAACAGAGCGAAGATTGGCAGAAGAAGAGATTCACAGGCTTAATGAAGAGCTTGAAGAACGGGTTGCAGAGCGTACCGCGCAGCTTGAATCTGCAAATAAAGAGCTTGAATCTTTTGCATATTCTGTTTCCCATGATTTACGGACCCCTTTATTTGCAATAAACGGATACCTTCAGTTATTAGAAGAAAAATATAAAGCGGAACTGGGGGATAAGGGAAAGCACTATATCATGAGATTACGCGAAGCAAGCCGGCGTATGGCTCAACTGATTGAAGATATTTTAAAATTATCACGTTCGACAGGCGGTGATCTGCATCCTGAAAAAGTAAATCTGAGCGCAATTGCCCTTGATATAGCCGGGAATCTTCAGAAAATGTATCAGAATCGTGATGTGGATATAAGAATAACCCCTGATATTGTTGCAGAAGGAGATGCCCGTCTTCTCAGAGTAGTATTGGAGAATCTGCTTGGCAATGCCTGGAAATTCACAGGCAAACGTGAAAAGGGAATAATAGAATTCGGGGTAACAGCACCGGATAATAATCAGAAAGATAAAAAACCCGTATATTTTGTACGTGATAACGGAGCAGGGTTTGATATGGCTCATGCTGATAAACTCTTCAGTGTATTCCAGCGGCTTCACAGTGATGATGAATTTAAAGGAACCGGAATCGGGCTGGCTACTGTTCATCGTATTATTCAGCGTCACGGCGGGCGTGTATGGGCTGAAGGGGTTCAGGAGAGCGGTGCGACATTTTATTTTACTCTTTAAATCTGTTATCTTATATTAAAATTAAAAAATGGAAACGTCAAAAGAAGAAATACTTGCAGAAATTGCAAGGCTGAATCTGGAAAATGCCGAGTTAAAAAGAGAGAATGCTGATCTGGAAATGATGCTGGACATGCACAGCGAACATTCGGATCATGTTGAGGATGACCTTCTGAATAAGATAGAGTCAACCCTGCGGGAGAGTGAAAAACGATTCCGGGTGATTACTGAAACAATTCCTGTTCCGATAATTATCAGTCAGATACCCGGAAGCTTATTGTTTATGCCAATAATCCTGCTGGTTCTCTGCTGGGTAACTCTGTTGAGAAATTAATGGGATGCAGAGCCACAGACTTTTATGATGTAAATGATCGGGATGCTCTTGCAGAAGCGATTTCTGCAAAAGGATATGTAAAAAATTATGAATTGCAGGGGAGACGGGCGGATGGCAAAAGGTTCTGGGTGGCATTGTTTATTCAGGCGTTATCTTTCAATGATGCACCCTGTCTGCTGACGGTTCTCTATGATATAACAGACCGCAAGATTGCAGAGGAAGAAATCCGCGACCTCAAAGAGAGACTTGAACAGCGTGTTAAAGAGAGAGAGGGAAAATATCTTACTTTTTCTCTGGCAGATGAAAAATATGGCATAAGCCTCCTCAAAGTCAAAGAGATTATCGGAATGATGCCGATAACCCATGTTCCGGGAATTGCAGATTTTATAAAAGGGGTTATAAATCTCAGAGGAAGGGTGATTCCTGTTATAAATCTGAGACTGCGCTTCGGTTTGCCGGAGATAGAGAATTCTGAACGTACCTGTATTATTGTTTTGGATATAACCGGAGAAAAAAATACCCTGACTGCCGGAATTATTGTTGATACAGTATCAGAAGTGCTTCATATCAGAGGAGATCAGATTGATGACTCCCCTGATTTCGGTATCAGGCTTGAAACAGATTATATACTCGGTATGGCAAAAACAGATAACAGCGTCAAGATATTGATTGATGCGGATAAAATTTTAAATATTGATGAACATCCGAACTTTTTTTAGAAAACTTAGATTATAATGTCGGATTACGCTTTGCTAACCCGACCTACAATTGAGAAAAAATACGCCGCCGATTATAATGTCAGCAGATCGAAAAAGTCTGCAGTACCGCCTTTAGGCGGTCCGGCGTGCTGAAAAAGTTTGTAGTACCGCCTTTAGGCGGTCCGGCGTGCTGAAAAAGTTTGCAGTACCGCCTTTAGGCGGTCAGGCGTGCTGCCTAAAAAGTTTGCAGTACCGCCTTTAGGCGGTCCGGCGTGCTGAAAAAGTTTGTAGTACCGCCTTTAGGCGGTCCGGCGTGCTGCGATAACCGTCTGATTTCACACTGACCGCCTAAAGGCGGTACTACAAACTTTTAACCGCCTGAAGGCGGTACTACAAACTTTTAACCGCCTGAAGGCGGTACTACAAACCTTTAACCGCCTGAAGGCGGTACTACAAACTTTTAACCGCCTGAAGGCGGTACTACAAACTTTTAACCGCCTGAAGGCGGTACTACAAACCTTTAACCGCCTGAAGGCGGTACTACAAACCTTTAACCGCCTAAAGGCGGTACTACAAACCTTTACAATTTCCGATCTGCTGAATGTCGGAGTTCGCTACTGCTCACTCCAATCTACAATTGAGAAAAAGTAGGATATTCCCCATATCTAAATACATCTATCACCCCATTGATTTCTCCCCGTGTTTTAATTTATAAAGAGAACTAAAAAATCAATGTTCATATACAAATCAAGTTTGCGCCCTCCTCTTAGGCGGTGCCCCGACCCATCGCAGCAAACAAAGCCGGCTCGAAAGCGCAAACTGTACAGAGAGAGGGGGTGGCTCACCTTCTCTTTTAGCGTACATACAGAAAGCCGGGCAAGGTCGGATTTTAATCAAACTCTTCTCCTGTTCACAAACTTACTTTTTGAGAACGAGGAAAACCCCTGTCCTGCTTTGTATATAGGAAATATTACATACAGGCAAAGCAAGGAGAGCCGATTATGATAAAAAAATACTACACGTTAAAGGAAATCAGCGCGGATTTTGATATAAGCATCAAAGCACTGAGGGACCATATTCACAAAGGTACACTTGGAGCATCAAAAATTGGCAGGTCTTATTTGGTAAAATCTGAAGATTTGGACAAATTCATAGATGCTACAAATAAATTTCCGGTAAGAAATTTTCTTTGTGAGAGATATGAAACTTGTCTTAATCAAGCTGCTCTGCTCAATAAATCTCTTGATTGTGAAAGATGCGCCAGTCTCAGTTACAGTAAAGACAGATATGAAATTCTTTTGGCACCTTATCACAGTCAAAGTACTTACAAGAGAAAATCAATATGTTAAAAAGAAAAGACCTGCGGGGGTTTCGGAAGTCCCCACAGGTCTTTAATTCCTACTTCTGAAGCAATTCTGCTGCTTCAGTTGCAAAATAGGTCAGAATCATATCCGCGCCTGCCCGTTTGATTGAAGTCAGGGTTTCCATCATTACCCTTTTGCCGTCAATCCATCCTTTTTCTTCAGCCGCCTTAATCATGGCATATTCTCCGCTGACATTATAAGCGGCAACCGGGAGAAGCACCTCCTGTCGTACTCTGTAGATAATATCAAGATATGAAAGTGCCGGTTTTACCATAATAATATCTGCTCCCTCTTCAACATCCATTGTAACCTCCCGAATCGCCTCCTGAGCATTTGCCGGATCCATCTGATAGGTTCTGCGGTCTCCGAATTTAGGAGCAGAATCCGCTGCCTGCCGGAAAGGTCCGTAAAAACCTGAACAGTATTTTGCCGCATAAGACATAATCGGGATATGGCTGAGATCATTTTCATCAAGAACTCCGCGAATCTCAGTAACCCTGCCGTCCATCATATCTGATGGTGCCACCGTATCAGCGCCTGCCTGAGCATGGGAAAGGGCAGTGCGTGCAATCAAATCAAGGCTGGCATCATTATCTATAATATTCTTCTCTACAATTCCGCAATGCCCGTGATCCGTATATTGGCATAAACAGACATCTGTAATAACCATAAGATCAGGTACTTTATTTTTCAATTCGCGGGTTGCCTTCTGGACAATTCCGTCTTTGGCATAAGCACGGGTAGCAAGCGGGTCTTTTTTATCAGGAATCCCGAAGAGCATAATTGCAGGAATCCCGAGTTCATAAGTCTCTTTTGCTTTTTTAACAAGATTATCTGTAGATAACTGAAAATGCCCCGGCATTGACGGGATAGGATTTTCAATATTTTTGCCGCCGATAACAAAAAGAGGAAGAATAAGATCATCTTTTGAAAGAACTGTTTCACGAACCATTCTGCGAAACGCTTCATTTTGGCGCAAACGTCTGGGTCTGTAATCTGGAAATAGCATATTTTTTTACCTTTCGTTATACAAGTAAGTTTCTTGAAAAAACTTAGCTTCTGTTTAGACTAAGTACATAAAACAGTAAATACGCTTTTTTGAGCCTTTGTGTCTTTGAGTCTTTGTGGTAAGAAAACACAAAGACACGAAGGCACTAAGACACAAAGCTTTTAAGCAATCTCTTCATCGGTCAGATAACACGCGGGATCAGGTGCCCAAATATCACCGCTCACAGCTTCAGCGCGTACCCTGAAATTTCCTGCGCAGATATCAAGCCATCGGCAGTTTGAACATCTTCCTTTTACGTGCTTTTTCTTCTCTTTCAACTGCATCAGAAGCTGATCAGACGGATCCGTCCATATTTGGGAAAACGGGCGTTCTCTTACATTGCCGAAACTGTGATGCCGCCAGAACTGATCTGCATGAACTGCCCCGTCCCAACTGACACACCCGATTCCTCTGCCGGAGTTGTTCCCCTCGTTCATTTTGAGAAGTTCCATAACCTCTGCCGCACGATCAGGCTCTTCTTTTAACAGCCTTAAATAAAGATAAGGACCATCTGCATGATTATCCACAGTAAGAACCTCTTTCGGTTTTCCGTTATCATGCAGGATTTTTGTGCGATCAATGATAAGATCAACCGCCGCACGGCTCTCTTCAAGGGATAAATCCTGATCCACAAGCTCTGAACCTCGTCCCGCATAGACCAGATGATAAAAACAGACTCTGGGAATATCCATTTTTTCAAGGAGATCAAATATTTTCGGTATTTCTCCCACATTGAATTTGTTAATGGTAAACCTGAGTCCGACTTTTATACCTGCGGCTTTGCAGTTTTCAATCCCTTCAACAGCGGATTTAAACGCCCCTTTGACGCCTCTGAACTGATCATTGATCCCTTCCATACCGTCAAGACTGATTCCCACATAAGAAAGTCCAATCTCTTTCAGCGTTTCTGCTTTTTTCCGGGTAATAAGCGTGCCGTTTGTCGAGATAACTGCCCGCATCCCTTTTTCCACAGCATAAGCCGCCAGCTCAGGCATATCTTTACGGACTAAGGGTTCTCCGCCTGACAGCAGCAGAACCGGCGCACCAAATGAGGCAAGATCATCAATCAGTCTTTTTCCCTCTTCGGTGGAGAGTTCATTTTCAAAAGATATATCTTTAGCATGGGCATAACAGTGAACACATTTCAGATTACATCTCCGGGTCATATTCCAGACCACTACCGGCTTTTTATCCTGTGAGAACTGAAGCAGGTGAGAAGGGAGTTGAGATGACATCCGTCCGTAACGCAGTGCGTCTGACGGTTCCGCAGTTCCGCAATAAAGTTTTGATATTCCAATCATTTCTTTTTATGTGCCTAATATGAGTTAATTATTTATTTTGTAAATTTTTTATTGATAATTATCATATTTCATATTGACGGACAACAGAAAATTATATTAATGATAAAAAATTTGACCATAAAAAAAAGGAATGATATACTCCAAGAAATTAATAACCGGATTCAGAAATATTTATTTTATATCCGGATACATATTACAGAAATTCTATATAAAGGAAAGGAGTACGGGATTGAGTATCAAAACAAATTTTAAAGTGATGTGTGTTATGGTCTCTTTGTTTGCGAGTTGCTGGGTACCGGCAGGCTTTGCACAACAGGGAAATAAGGGTAATTTTCCCGATTTTATCCAACATTTTGACAAAGACGGTGATGGAAAGGTCTCAAAACAGGAGTTCACAGGAACTGAAGATCATTTTACCAGTCTGGACAAGAATAATGACGGCTTCATTGATCAAAATGAAAAGCCCGCAGCTCCAATGAGCAAAGGCGGCAACATGATTCAGAATCGTGACAAAAACGGGGACGGGAAAATCTCAAAAGAAGAGTTTGCCGGACCTGCCGAAGTCTTTACCGCTCTTGACAAGAATAATGACGGCTTCATTGATCAGAATGAAAAGCCCGCAGCCCCTATGGGCAAAGCCGGCAGCATGATTCAGAATCCTGACAAAAAAAAGCCCGCAGCTCCAATGAGCAAAGGCGGCAACATGATTCAGAATCATGACAAAAACGGGGACGGGAAAATCTCAAAAGAAGAGTTTGCCGGACCTGCCGAAGTCTTTACCGCTCTTGACAAGAATAATGACGGCTTCATTGATCAAAATGAAAAGCCCGCAGCCCCTATGGGCAAAGCCGGCAGCATGATTCAGAATCCTGACAAAAACGGCGATGGAAAGGTTTCAAAAGAAGAGTTTGCAGGACCTGCTGAAGTCTTTACCAGTATGGATAAGAATAATGACGGCTTCATTGATCAGAATGAAAAGCCCGCAGCCTCGCCAGGCAAAGGCGGCGGCATGATTAAGAATTTTGACAAAAACAGTGACGGAAAGGTTTCAAAAGAAGAATTTCCGGGACCTGCTGAACATTTTGACCGTCTGGATAGCAATAAAGACGGGTATCTTGATGAAAGCGAACTCCTCCGGGGACAACAGAATAAGCGTGGCAAAAAGGAAATGAATAAATAACCACGTAGCACTTAGGTCGGGTTAGCGTAGCGTAACCCGACATTGCTCTGTGAAGACCTGCGGGGTTTACGAAACCCCGCAGGTCTTTATCCTACTAGTAGGTCGGGTTATGCTACGCTAACCCGACCTGATTGTCTGTCAGAGTAAAGGAGTAATATTATGCGATATAAACATTTTTTTTGCACTGTCAATTTTTTGTTTCTTTTCTGTAGGAGTATATGCTAATTCTCAAGGAGAGCTGGCTATAGTTTATGTACACGAAGAGATTAATGGAGAATACCGTGATTATCTGTACAGAGTCGTTAACAAATCTGACACAGCGGTGATTACCGGCATCACTGTCGGTTTTGATTATTTTCACGGTGTACCTGAACTCAGAATAAAATCTGTTGAGATAATCTCACCTGCAGGGTGGGAAGGTAAACTTGTCTTTACTGAAGAATCGCCTGAATTTGAAGTGAAGTGGACATCTGCTAATCCGACATCCGATATTCAACGAGGCATCAGCATAGGTGGTTTTGGCATCAGAATAGACAAAAATCAGGATGATGTTCTTTTCCGTCAGACACACTTTACAACTATTTTTGGCGATTCAACGATTGCTTCAGACGTTATTAAGACTGACCCTATCCATTAATTTTACCGGAAATAAGGTTTTCTCTGCGTTCTCTGCGCCCTTTGCGTGAAAAGCGGATTGTAGAGTATCCCACGCAAAGAACGCAAAGCAGCAAATATGCTTTTATTTTATTTCCGATAATGTCTATTTCACAATATTAACATAATTTCTTCACACTTCCTTCACATTTTTACGTTATGCTCAGAAAAAAAATTTCACACAGACAAAAAAAGGAAAAAATAAAAAGATGATGAAAAATAAAATAAAAACCGGAATAATCAGCATATTTATAGGGATGAATTTTTTGTTGACGAACGGTATCTTTGCAAATCTCTCCTCTGCCGGTGATATTATGATTATCGGCAACAAAGATGTGCCTGTCAGTGAATTAAGCATAAATGAAATACGGAGCATATTTCTTGGTGAAAAAGTCAAATGGAGCAACGATCAGGCAATTATTTTTGTGATATTAAAAACCGATCTGCATGATGCTTTTCTCAAAGAATATGTAGGAAATACAGCTTCGCAATATCGGAATTACTGGAGAAAAATGGTCTTTACCGGCAAATCCAAATCCCCCAAATCTTTTAATACCCCGGAAGAGCTTATCGCCTATGTTTCTGATACCGGCGGAGCAATCGGCTATATCCCTTCTGAAGCATATCAGGAGAAAGTGAAAAAAATTTCAGTAAAATAGGAGACAAATAAATGAAAAAAAGAATAAGTTTTATATTGCTGTTTATAAGTATCTTATCTGTTAATACAATTTATGCGTTTGAAGCAGAGAATATTGAGATTCACGGATTTATCTCTCAGGGTTATCTTCTGACAGATAAAAACAATTACCTGGTGGATACAGAAGACGGAACCTTTGAATTCAATGAGATGGGGATTAATTTTTCAACAGATGTTACAGATACCCTGCATATCGGTATGCAGTTCTTTGCCCGTGATCTTGGAAGTGTCGGTAATAATGAAGTTGTTCTTGACTGGGCTTTCGGAGATTACCGATGGAAGAACTGGCTCGGACTCAGGGCGGGAATGTTAAAGATTGATTATGGTATGTATAATGAAACCAGAGAAATGGATATGCTGAGGACAGGGATTATGCTTCCTCAGAGTGTATATCCTGAATTATGGCGGGACAGTTTTGCACGAATCAAAGGGTTTGCATTATACGGTTATACTCCGTTGTCATTTATGGGGGATTTGTCTTATGATTTTCAGATCGGTGAAATGGATTTCAAATCAGATGAAGGATTTGTACGTTCACAGGGACCAAGACAGCATGAGACCCTGAATATTACAGATATGGATGCTGATTATGCGTGGTTCGCGAGTCTCCGCTGGAATACTCCGCTTAAAGGATTAAAAACAAAAGGCTCATACTATGAAATAAAAAATCTGACAGAGAACGGTGATGTAAATATAACTTTACAGGATAATACCACTGTAAACAGCCAGATAACCTATGAATTCACTGAAAAGGACGGATATATATTATCCCTTGAATATACATGGAATAATCTTGTTATTGCCGGAGAGTATTCTGAAGATAATTATCAGGTAAAAATGAGTGAAGAGAGTAATATTCCTACTCCGTCTGACCAGAATAACGCTCCGCAGGTATCGCCGCCCAAGATCACCAGTGAAGGTTGGTATGTTTCTGCGGCGTATCGTTTTACAGACTGGCTTGAACTGGGGGGACAATATTCAGAATATTATCCTGATGCAGATAATAAGCATGGCAATAAGAAGGATAACAATTTTAATTCATGGCTAAAGACAACCACGCTCTCAACTCGCTTTGATATAAATGATTATTGGATATTAAAACTGGAAGCCAGCTATAATGACGGATTCGGGGGCATTAATCTGGCGGAAAATTCTGATACGTTGGAGCAGTACTGGCTTCTTTTTGCTGCAAAAATGACATTCAGTTTTTAAATGACTGACAAGAAACCGCTGAAGACTTGCTGAATTTGCTAAAACCCCGCAGGTCTTTACCGATAATAGGATAAATCATGTGGAAATCATTCAGTATTGCACAGAAATTATGGATAAGTATGGGGATTCTGATCATGGGATATTTTATCTCCATGGGGATCGGATTTATCCTCGGCAGACAGACAGAGGATCGTATTCATAATATATCAAATGAATTATTTACAGCTTCAATCCAAAGCAAACGGGCTTTGTCAGAATTCGGCGATCAGATAAAAATCTACAATGATATTGTCATGATGGGAAATATCGGGAATCTTCTTGAAGCGGCTCAGTATAAAGCAGATGAAGCTCAGAATGCTCTGCAATCCATTATGCAGCTTATCGGAGAACAGGATAGTCAGCAGTTAAATGATATTAGTCAGACACTTTTAAGATTAAAACAGTTTACAGATTCAGCTCAGACATTATATGCAAAAATCAGACTCAGAATCCGGAATATCTGTTTGAAAACAAAAATGAAGATCCAGATAATCTGGAAGATAGAGATACTTAAGAGGGTCAGGAGATGAATCAGCTTCATGAAAAACTGACATCTATCTCACAAAAGTTTTCAGATAAATTACATGCAGAATTGGCTTATGTAAGCAGCGGCATCCATAATTACCGATATGTAAATATGTGGATATTCTTCGGATTAGCGGGTTTTACAGGATTCACCATCTGGCTGATTATCCGCCGCTACATCACCAGACCGTTAAGCAGGACAATAAAGCATCTTTCAGTCTGTGCGGATGATATTCTCTCTTCATCGCTTCAGGTTTCATCCAGAAGCCAGTCTTTGGCTGAAAGATCATCTCAGCAGGCATCTACTGTTGAAGAAATATCCTCATCTCTTGAAGAGATGTCATCTATGACCCGCCTGAATGCACATAATGCGGTTCAGGCAAAAGAGATTGTAGAAAAACTGATCGGTCTGATAAAAAGAACTGATAAATTTATGGCGGATTTAATGACATCTATGGGTGATATTTCAAAGGCAAGTCAGGAAACTTATAAGATTGTCAAAACAATTGATGAAATTGCTTTTCAGACAAATCTTCTTGCATTAAACGCCGCTGTTGAAGCTGCACGTGCGGGTTCCGCAGGTGTGGGATTTGCTGTAGTAGCAGATGAGGTAAGAAACCTGGCATTACGATCCGCAGGTGCCGCCAAAAATACATCGGCTCTTATTGCAGAGACTGTGGAGAAGATCAAAGAAGGAAGCAATATTACTTCAGATACAATTGAGGCATTCAAAGCAGTGGCAAAAGATGCAGCCAGCATGAAAGAACTGATGACTGAAATTGCCGCGGCGTCTGATAATCAGGCAAAAGGAACAGAGCAGATCAATGTCGGTATCAGTGAAATGGATCAGATAACTCAGCAGAACGCAGCTACTGCCGAAGAAGGAGCGTCATCTTCAATCGGAATGAAAGAGAGGGCAGAGGAGATGAAACGGATGGTTGATGCGTTGTCTGTTCTTATCAGGGGTGTCAAAAAAGGTGAAAATTCGGAAACGTCTCTGACTTTGATAAGTAAATCCAAAGGAATCTCTAAATATCAGAGTTACAAACCGGAAATAAAATTAGTTAAAACCACGTAATTTTTTAACCCGTAGTTCGTAGTACCGCCTTTAGGCGGTCCGGCGTGCTGCCGAAAAAGTTTGCAGTACCGCCTTTAGGCGGTAAGGCGTGCTGCGATAACCGTCTGATTTCACACTCACCGCCTAAAGGCGGTACTACAAACCTTTAACCGCCTAAAGGCGGTACTACAAACCTTTAACCGCCTGAAGGCGGTACTACAAACCTTTAACCGCCTGAAGGCGGTACTACAAACCTTTAACCGCCTGAAGGCGGTACTACAAACCTTTAACCGCCTGAAGGCGGGTACTACGAACTTTTTAAAGAAACTAAGTTTCTCAGCAATAGTTAAGCAGGATAAAGTTGACAATTACAGACAAAATATTTATAAGTACTGTACAATAAATATAATAAGGAGGTAGGAATATGCCGGGAAGAAAGATGTCCAGAAAAGAATGGGATAAACGTAAAGTTCGCAGAAAAATGGCTCGGAAATCCAGACGGATCAACCGTTTGAGAGCATCATAGCATCAATTCTCTCTGTGAAGAATGTGTGCGGGTAAAACCCCTGAATACACTCTGTTGAGCGTAAAACAGGGGTTTTAGCCAGCATATTTTTTATGTCAAAACATCCTCCGATCTGTTCACGGACGCAGTTGAGCAGCCTGTCAGACTGCGGAATGCTTTCCTTTCTGCTGATACCGTTCATCAACCGAAACAACAGTCATCTGATTATACAGGTCATTATGAAATTTTGGATAACACTGTTTTATTTGTTAAATCAAATTCAGCAGATCGAAAATTTGTAAAAGCTTGTAGTACCGCCTTTAGGCGGTTTGGCGTGCAAAAGCTTGTAGTACCGCCTTTAGGCGGTTTGGCGTGCTGCAAAAGCTTGTAGTACCGCCTTTAGGCGGTTTGGCGTGCTGCAAAAGCTTGTAGTACCGCCTTTAGGCGGTTTGGCGTGCTGCGATAACCGTCTGATTTTACACTGACCGCCTAAAGGCGGTACTACGAACTTTTGAACCGCCTGAAGGCGGTACTACGAACTTTTGTTTTTTCAATCCCCTGATATTTTATTTGTTAGAAACAGATAAGATTCTGTGTAATATATATGTAAATGAAAAGTTTTTCGGTGAGAAGACTTCTGAGGTTTCAGAAAATTCGGAAGTCAGAATTTTATTGAATCAACCATAAGCGAGTGTGAAATATGAAAAAAATACCTTTTGTAAAATATACCATGCATGGAAATAAATTTGTTATTATTGATGAAACATCAGAGCCTATATTGACAGAATCTGAAAAATCAAATTTTGCATATCAGGCAACAAATATATATTACGGGGTTGCTTCAGATAATCTCCTTGTGATACAACCCTTTAAATCAGAAATTCTGAAAGAGATAAATAATGCTCATCACTACTGGGATGAAGGAGAAATCCCATTTTCAGCAGAGGCGGATTATATCTTCAGAATGTTTGAACCTGACGGAGAAGAGGCTTTCTGTTGCGGAAACGGGCTGCTCTGTATTTCAAATTATCTGTATATCAGATATGGTATCACATCAGCGCGGATTATGACTGAAATACCGACTTCCACACAGAAAATCATCACCATCGGTACAGATTTACAGGAGGATATGAACTGGTCAAATATGGGGAATCCAAGAAGAATTTCTCAAAAACTGGCACTACCTCCGGTTACAGTTCCGTATGACGATAAAGCCGATGCAGTAAATAATATGAAGATCAATTTCATTAACAACGGAATATTCGGTTTTAAAAAAGATATGTTGCTGAATCTTTCGGGGTATCTTGTCTTTACAGGGGAACCGCATTTTGTGGTATTTACTGAACACGGATTCTCTTCACCTGAAATGGCAGAATATATTTTTCAGCCCTGTAATGAGAAAAAGATAAATTTCTCTTCAAGACTGATTCATCAGATCGGTACATCTGTAAATAATGATTACAAAGCCTCTTTTCCAAAAGGGTTGAACATTAATTTTGTACACATTCTTGACAATTCAGGAGTGATAGAATATCGTTGTTTTGAAAGAGGAATCAACCGGGAGACATGGGCATGCGGAACAGGCGCTGTTGCTTCATCATTTATTGCAATTCATCTGAATATGATAAAGTCAAATCAGGTAAAAATATTGCCGTACTGCACCCGTCATGCTGATAAAGATGCTTTTCTGAATGTAAAAGTAGAAGGAGATGACTACTTTTTATACGGAAAGCCGTTGTTATTATTTGAAGGAAACTTTTTTCTGAATAAAGAGAATAAGGGTTCCGATGCTAAAAAAACTTGTGAGTTTGAACTTAAAACTTTATGCCGGATTAATTAATCCTGTGAAAGAGAGGGGGCTGAAAAGGGTTGTGAAAGAGATTCCATTTGTAAAATATACATTGTGCGGCAACAAGTTTGTTATTGCTGATGAAACTGTCAAGCCTGTACTCAAGGAATCAGAAAAAAGAGATTTTGCATATCAGGCAACAGATATGTATTACGGAATCGGATCTGATAATTTTATTGTTATTCAGCCTTGCAATACTGATATTTTACAGGAGATCAACAAAAGCTGTAAATACTGGAAGAGACTGCCGGAAGCAGCGGATGCTGATTATATATTCAGAATCTTCGAGCCTGACGGAAAAGAAGCATTTACAGGCGGAAACGGCATGTTATGCGTTGCAGATCATCTGTATCGGAAATACGGAATTAAATCAGCCCTGATTATGACTCAGATACCAAAGCTGCATCCTGAAGTTCTCTCTGCGGGCATGGATTTTAAAACAGAAATGGCATGGTCTGATATGGGAATACCCTCTCAGCTTCCTATGGGAATGATAAATCCATCTGTTACCGCTCCTTATGATGATAAAATTGAAACAGTCGGAAATATAAGAATTGATATTGCAAATAGCCGTATTATCGGTAAAAAAGAGAATATTGCACTTGACATTTCCGGTTATCTTATATTCACAGGCGAACCGCATTTTGTAATATTTCCCGAATCAGGTTTTTCATCAAAAGAACTGGCAGATCAGATTTTAAAACCGCTTCATCAGAAGCTGAATAAAAGTACTGCAAGCAAAACTGATTACAGCTCATGGATTATTCATGAAATCGGTACTGCCTTAAACAAGAGCTATTCAGAATATTTTCCCATAGGGGTGAATATAGATTTTGTAAGGGTTAAGGATAATAAAATAGAATACAGGTGCTTTGAACGGGGAATTAACCGTGAAATATGGGCGTCAGGAACAGGAGCAGTTGCAGCGGCATTTGTCGCCAAGCGGCTACAGATGATTGATTCAGAGCAGATTACAATATTGCCTTATCTAAGCCGTATGCGTGATCCTGATTCCCGGCTTTATGTAAAAGAGAGCGGAGAGAATTATATTTTATCCGGTAAACCCTTTTTTTTATTTCAGGGAATATCTTCAATCAGAAACAGAAAAGATAAATCACCTGTTTCTGAAATAAAATCTGTAGAACAGCCCTTTGAAGAATCTGACAGGAATTATCTTTTATATGGGGATTATGTTGTACAAATTCCTGTTTGCCGCCGGATACCGGAAGAGAATCTACAGAATAAAGAAACTGTTACCCCTGATACAAAAATCACTGAAAATAAATATTCTTCTGAACATGCTGAAAAAATTCAGATAATACCTTTAATTAAATTTAAACTGATTGCAGGCGCTATTATCATTCTGATTCTGACGCTTTGTTTTAACGCTTCACTTAGTCTGAATCATCTGAAAAAGCTGTATAAAAATGCTGTTATCTTTCAGGTTGAAGAATCAGGGAAATCTGTCACAGATTCCGGCGGACATAATCTCAAAGCACTTAATGAAAAGATGCTTAACCGAAATTTCAAAAGACTCGGAATAATTATCACCTGCGGTTCATTCCTTCTGATTATCATCAATCTGATGATTCTTAAAGCAGATCATCTGCAAAAAATCCCCAAAAAAAAGATTTCGGTTGCCATATTCTCTGTTATTCTTTTGGCACAGATAATTTTTTCCGGTTTGAACATATATGATCTTCTTCATGTATTAAACAATCTCTCTGACATAGAGAGTACAGCCCGGTTTAATGAAATGATTCCTGATTCGCTCACGGTTCTTGTAATTTCCACATTCTTTTTTGCGGAGATGCTGATTATACTTTTTCATTTTATTGAACAGGAATTCTCCAAGCCGGTAAAAGTCCATTACGGAGTTATCAGACCTGCAACATTTCTTTTTTTTTTCAGCTTTGCTCTCTGTATATCATTTTTACCCCTTTACATGGAAAAACTTTATAAACCGTTCTTAGGGCTTTCCAAAGATATGGTTATGGGGCTTCCGATTTCTGTCAGAACATTTTTTGTAGGAATATCTTTTTTTATAGCGGGCGTATGGCTTGACCATAGAGGATGGCATGAGCCGTTTTTCATCGGATTATTTCTCTCAGTCACAGGTTTTTTTTACTGCTGGCTGGCTCCGAATGCACTGCATTTTATCATTGCCTGCGGCGTTGTCGGGTTCGGATATGGTCTTTATCTTATGGCATCTCAGGGGTTTATCATATCATATACAGATGAAAAAAGCAAAGCTCAGGGATTTGCCCAGCTTTTTTCAGGTGTATATGCGGGAATGCTCTGCGGCAGCGCTGCGGGGGCTATTCTTGCAGAAACAGTCGGATACAATTATGTATTTTTTATCAGTGCAGTTATCCTCTTTTCAGTCATAATTTATACATTTCTCTTTATGCGGGATGCTATGCGAAAACCTGAATATCATCCTGATGAGCCTTCACATAAAGATATAAATATCAGACAGATTTTTCTTTTTTTATTTGACAGAAATATCATAACTCTTTTTTTATTCAGCAGTCTTTTTGTCAATATGACAATGACAGGTTTTATCGAATACTTTAATCCTGTTTATCTGAACAGAATCGGCGTATCCCAGTCAAATATAGGACGTACGTTTATGCTTTACAGTTTCTGCATTGTTTATATCGGACCATTTATCAGTAAATATATTGATGTATCAGGGAATAAAAAAATGTATATTTTTATAAACGGTATTATAGGGAGTGCCGGGTGTATTATTTTTTATCTGCTTGACGGTCTTCCTGCCAGTTTTACCGCTGTTCTGATGCTTGGAATTTCTCTAAGTTTTGTGTTTGTTTCTCAGAATACTTATATGCTGAAATTTAAAGTTGCTCAGGAACTCGGCGGAGGGAAGGCAATAGCTGTTTTCCGTTCTGCAAGCCGTATCGGTCAGGTAGCGGGTCCCATTGTATTTAGCTGGCTGATCATTTCAATGGGAACAAACAGCGGGATTGCTTTTTTCGGATTTGCCTATCTGACAGCCAGCTTTCTCTTTTTTCTTTTAGCTCGTAAGGAGAATAACTGATGGAAATAAATACTGAAAATGCAACATTTATATGCGGACACAGAAAAAAGCGGAACTACCCTGCTTTTATCTTTGCTGGACAATCATCCTGAACTGCTTGTCTATCCTGTGGACAGTGCTTTTTTTTACGGATATTATCCGGCATTTAACAGTCCTGCCTATACAGATCATCAGAAGATTGAACGCATGGCTGTCTTTGTTTTAAACAAACTGGAAATAGAACTTTACAATCTTTCTGAGAATGACCGGAAAGAACTGAATTTTCCTCTGAATGTCATGCGCCATGATTTCAGAGTTTATGCAGATGAAACTGAAAAGACGCCGAGGAATATGCTGATCTCACTTATGAAGGCATACCGGAAGCATTTCAAAGGATCACCGCAGGCATTCCGTTGGGTTGAAAAAACAACCAGTTCTGAAATTTATGCTTCAGATATAATAAAATGGTTTCCGAATGCCAAATTTATTCACGTGATCCGTGATCCCCGTGACAACTGGGCTTCTCTTAAATCAGGGTGGTCAAAACTGTATTATAAATTTAATGATTCTCCTGACAGGCTGATGCATCAGATGATTGAACGCGGCAAACTGGGAATGGAATTTGCAAGGAATAATCCGGAGCGATTTGGCTCTGAGATATATAAAATTATAAAATTTGAAGACCTGACAGAAAATCCGAAAGATGTCTTAAATGAAGTCTGCGATTTCTTAAAGATTAAATTTTCCGACACTCTGCTTGTACCGACTGTATGCGGCAAACTATGGAAAGGAAATAATTACAGCGGTATCAAATTTGAAAAACCATCCGCCCTTCATGTAGGGCGATGGCTTGAACGGATTACTGAGGATGAGGCGCGTCTGCTTGAGTATTATTTTGGTAATCTCATGGAATTTTTCGGTTATAAAACAGAATATTCTCTTGAAGAGCGTATGGATGCCGCGACAAGACATTACAAAGCATTTGACGCTAAAAATCTGGCAGAGCAACTGTGTCCGGGCGTGATTAAATCCGTAAACTCAGGATATTCCCCTGAATGGCGTAAGAATCCGGTTCTTTTTAATTCAGAATTTCAGGATGGGATTTATATTTTTAAAATATCTCTGGGAAATATCTGGCGGCGTATTGCTGTTCCGGCTAAAACGACTTTGGAGCAGTTCAGCATGGTTATCTCAGATGCGTTTGATTTTGATAACGATCATATTTACGTTTTTACATATAAAGACAAGAATGATATTTCTGTTGATGTCCGTCATACAGATATGAATGTGGGACCGCCTGGGTTGACGAAGTTCTTATCGGAGATTTACCGATAAAACCCGGCTCATGTATGAGATATTTATATGATTTCAGTGATAATTGGGATTTTGATGTAAAACTGGAGCATATTGAACTTAAAAATACTGAACTGAATAAGCCTCTTGTCATTGAATCCAAACCCTAAGGATTTTTGAAACCATTAGGGTTTGACATCATCTTAATGAAAATAGCAGAAGAATATCTTAATATTGCATGTAAAAATATCCCGGTTATAAACAGGATAATTCAGAAATACGGAGAGCTTCCTCTGTCCGATTATCTGAAGAATTTCATTTTAAAGCCCTTGCCTTCATATCAGCCCCGTGATGATTTTTTCAAAGCAGTTTATCATTATACTGCATCGCTTTTGGGAGAATCGCTTGCATATCAGGCGGTTCATGATCTTGAAGAATATCCAGTGATTCTGACAAGCAATCATCTTGGCGTGGAATATTTTTCACAGTCTCTTCAGAGCAGCATCCTTTTTGCTCTTTGCAGAACCGCAAAAACAGTGCCGGTATTCTCGTTCGGCAATATTCCCCTGAATAATCTTACATATCCAAGGGGAGCGCTGCTTTATAATCTCAGCCCTGATAAATTAAATAATATGCCTGCCAGACTTCCGGTCTTTCCTGAGCGGTTAAAAAGGGGGATAGCCGGCATTATTCCCGGATTTGACCGAAGGTATGATTCAGAGAGCCGAATCACGCCTGTATAAGATGCTTGAAGATAAACAGATTTCTCAAACGCTTGCAGATACCATGCACAGAATATTTCAGAATGATTATTGCGATGATTCTGTAATAAAACTGGCAGATTATTCTCAGCAGTCCGCAATTCTGAACCGGCGAATCTGGAAACGTCTTTTTTCAGAATCTGATACAATACCTGAACTGATCTACCTTGAAATTGAGAAGATAGCATCATCTCTTCTGGAAAATGATCTGTCAAATCCTGAAAGCCTTGTATGGCGTGTTATGTTTGATTCTGCACTCAGGGAAAAGGTCATTGAAGATTTGGAGAGCGTGAACGGGTGCTGGGAAAGGAAAGGACTTGAACAGCGTCTGAAAAGAAATCTTTTATGCTCAGGCTGCGGAACTCTTTTTTTCTGGGGTATTGACAATGATATAAGAAGGATACCTTTTTATCTTGAATGCGACGGTTTGAAGGGCGAAATGCTCAGGGGCATTGATGATCATGGAAAGATATTGGAATTTCCTTTTATACCTGAGATAATCATTCAGAAATTAAAGGAAAATCAGATTATCCCTTCACTCTTTACCACGTTTCTTACGATCTCTCTTGCCCGCGGTCTTATCTGTCTCGGCGGTTATTTTCAGGCGGAATATCTTCCGGCAATGCAGCGGGGTGTTGTAAATGCTTTACGAAATATTGGCGACAATAACGCCGCGAATCTTGTTGCACAAGTCCGGGCAGATGGCTATCTTTCCGGTATGCTGGCAGTCATGACAGAAACAGAAGATGATTCTCTGATTCCCGCGGGTACTGCGGAGATTATCGCACGCGGCGGCATAACCGATAATAAGACTGATAAAATGCTTTCCCTTACAGTCCGGGATGCCCATATTGCAGGATTATTTGAAACTGTACCGGATGCTGTACCCCATGAATTACTCCTGCCTGATTGGAAAAAAGAATTGGCAAAAGAGTGTTATCAGGACTTACGCAAAAAAACATTTTTTATATGAGTTACGCAGTTGAGATTCACTTTTTTATTTAACCGCAAAGTTACGCAAAGATATATTTTAACCCAAGTTGCCACATAATGCTCGCGCCGGATTGGCAAATCAGGCGGCGGTTCGGATTTGTCAATCTTCCACCGAGCCGTGGGAGGCTATTTTTCAATAGGTAGCAACTTGGGTTATTTTAAAACTTTGCGCCCTTTGCGGAAAACTTTGCGCCCTTTGCGGTTCATTTTTCAGATACAAAAATTCCAAATGCGTAACTCCTAATTTTTTTGAAAAAAGACTTGATATTCGCTAAACTTGTCAGTATATATCTGATGTCAATGACTGAATCAAAATATTAAAGAATATTTGGCTGCAATATGGATTGCTGATAAAATATAACAGGTAAAATTATGCACTTAAAACGTTGGCTGACAAGTATTATCATTCTTCCTTTTCTTATTTTTCTGATTTACAACGGAGGAATTCCTTTTTTCATATTTATCAGCATAGTATGTCTGATTGCCCTTTGTGAATACTTTCGTATCGTCTTTAATACTGAGGGGAGTACACTCTCCGGTATTATACTGTTATTTGCATTGCTTTCAGGTGAGTTGATTCTATGGGCGGCATATAAAAATTCCATTGAGCTTATTTTAGTGATTATAACGTTTAATCTTATTCTTTCAGGCTCTTTTTCTCTGACGCAGTTTCGATCTGATCCGGTTATTTTGGAAAATATAACCAAACAGATTCAGGGAATTATTTATATTCCCCTTTCACTCTGTCTGATTCTTCTGATCCGAAACAGTTCGGATGGGTCGGTATGGATATTCTTTCTTATATCTGTTATTTTTGCCGGTGATACAGGTGCGTATTATGTAGGTTCATATTTGGGAAAGCATAAACTATGCCCCGGAGTAAGTCCGGGTAAGACTATCGAGGGTTCACTCGGGGGGCTTGCAGCAAATGTGGTAACCGGCATTCTGTTTAAGTTGTTTTTTTTACCAGTCTCATCATGGGGTATAAGTATTTTATTTTTTCTTCTGCTTGGAATTGCAGGACAGGCGGGAGATTTATTTGAATCTGAACTTAAACGGTCAGCTCAGATAAAAGATTCCGGTGTTATCCTGCCGGGGCATGGCGGTATGCTGGATCGGATTGATGCTTTATTATTTGCTGTACCATTAGCCTACTTTTTTAAAGAATTTTTGATTCAAGTCTGATTTTTATACATGATATATGGCTATAATACTTCGTTTTTATATAAAAAATATTTTTTTATATAAATATTTTTTATGGGTATAAAAATTTTGCTTGACAAAAACCAAATCTAAGGGTATAAAATTATTTTTTTGAACGAGTAAAGGGTGCCGTTAACTCAGGAGGTAGAGTATCTGCCTTTTAAGCAGAGAGCCGCTGGTTCGAGTCCAGCACGGCCCATCATCAAAGATAGATAGCAGGCACTATGTCCCCATCGTCTAGCCCGGCCCAGGACACCGCCCTTTCACGGCGGCGACAGGGGTTCAAATCCCCTTGGGGACGCCAATAAAAAAATTATAAAAGGATTGGAATGCGAAATTCCAATCCTTTTTTTATTTGGTAAAAAAGGAATACGGAAGAGTGCTTAACATAAGAAACTTAATACCCTGTCAACTTTGAATCTTGCGGATACAGGCGTCTGAGTTTTATGCAGGCATCTTCCGGTTTTGAATTATGGTCTATGATTATAAAAATCCCTTCCCCCGATCAAGACTTCTGTACTGAACAGCTTCGGAAATATGATTCACCCGTATATCAGATTCTCCTTCAAGATCGGCTATGGTTCTGGCAATCTTTATTATGCGGTTATAAGCACGGGCGGAGAGACCGAGCTTCTCTATTGCTGTTTCAAGCAGGGCATCACAGACCTGATCAATCTGACAGTATTTTCTGATATGGCGGCTGCTCATCTGTGCATTGCTATATATCTTTGCTCCTGTCAGGCGCTGAGACTGAATTTTCCGGGCGGCTGAAACCCGTTTTCGGATATTCTCTGAAGACTCCGGTAAATTTTTTCCCACCAAATCTTTATAAGGAACAGCAGGAACTTCAACATGAATATCTATTCTGTCAAGCAGAGGACCTGAAATTTTTGAGCGGTACCGTTTGATATTCTGATGTGAGCAACTGCATTCATGCTTAGGATCAGAATAATAGCCGCAGGGACATGGATTCATTGCCGCAATCAGCATAAAACTTGCCGGATAGGTAATTGTTGAAGTTGCACGTGAGATTGTTACTTTCATATCTTCAACCGGCTGACGAAGCACTTCCAGAACATGCTTTTTAAATTCGGAAAGCTCATCTAAAAAAAGAACTCCGTTATGAGCCAGACTCACCTCTCCGGGCTTGGGAATATGTCCGCCCCCGATTAAGCCTGCATCTGATATTGTGTGATGAGGAGATCTGAACGGGCGTCTGGTGATCAATGCCTGATCTTTTTCAATCATCCCGATAACACTGAATATTTTTGTAGTTTCAATTGCTTCATCAAATGTCAGGGGAGGAAGAATTGAAGGAATACGTTTTGCAAGCATTGTTTTACCTGACCCCGGAGGACCGATCATAATCAGATTATGCCCTCCGGCAGCAGCAACCTCCAAAGCCCGTTTAACATGCTCCTGCCCCATGACTTCTGAAAAATCAGCCTCATATCTGCTGTCATGCTCAAAAATAGCGGAAACATCTGTTTTTATCGGTTCAATCTCTGAAAATCCCCGGAAAAAATCTATAATCTGATTAAGACTTCTTTACAGGCAGAACCTTTATTCCCTCAACAACAGATGCTTCACGCCCGTTATCATGAGGAACAATAATGCTTGAATATCCGGCATCTTTTGCTGCAATTGCCATAGGAAGAGAGCCGTTTACCGGCTTTATTCTGCCGTCTAAAGATAATTCACCCATAATCAGATATTTGGAAATAATATCCTGAGAAATAATTCTCATGGCAGTCAAAATTCCCAGCGCCATCGGCAGATCAAAGCCCGTTCCCTCTTTTTTGATGCTGGCAGGAGCTAAATTGACTGTAATCCTGTCATCAGGAAACATATAGCCTGAATTATGAATAGCGGCTTTTACACGCTCTCTGCTCTCTTTTACCGCAGCTTCAGGAAGTCCCACTGTAGTAAAATTGGGGAGTCCGGGTGAAATATCCACTTCAACTTCTACCAGATAGGCATCTATACCGATAACAGCGCTGCTTAAAATCTTTGCTAACAAAGCCGCCTCCTTAATTTATATAAGTACGTGAAACAGTAAATACGCTTTGTTTTCTTGGTGTCTTAGTGTCTTAGTGTCAGGAAAACACAAAGACACAAAGACACAAAGACACTAAGAAAACAAAGCTAAAAATTTTTGAATTCTTATGGCTTTCTTTCTTTGGAGTTATAAAACCATTTGCATAATTATAATCCAATGATGTATATATAACAATATTTTTCTTTACTGTAATCTGTTTTTTAACGGAAAGAAGTTGAGTTTCTTAGGAAGCGTGTTTGAAAACCTAACCCCCGACCCCTTCCCTGAAGGGAAGGGGATTAGTTTTGCCCGACTGATAAAAAGGAGGCGATTATGAACCTGTTTTATAATATGAAAATCAGAACAAAGCTGATGGTAAGTTTCCTTATGGTTCTTCTGATAACCCTGTTTATAGGATTCTTTTCTATAAGAAATCTTGAAAAAGTCTTTAATGTCGGAAACAATATAGCAGAAGTAAGAATGCCGAATATTTTTTATCTCTCTGACATGAACACCAATACATCTGACTTCCGAATCGCGGAGCTTCAGCATATTCATTCTCTTACCAAAGAGGAGATGGACGGGTATGAAGAGCAGATGGAGATACAGTTAAATAAAATCATAAAAAATCAGGAGAGTTATGAAAAAATGGAAGTTCATTGACGGTGAAGAAAAGCTGTATCAGAAATTCAGAAAAGAATGGGAAAATTATCTTTCTGAAAATAAAAAGATTATTCAGCTTTCACGGGATAACAAAAATGATGAGGCAAAAGCTCTGATAAGAGGAAATTCTCAGAAGTACTTTGATGATTTATCTGCTGCTCTTCTTGAATCTATTGAATTAAATCTGAAAGAAGCTGGTCGTGAAGTAAAAGATGCCAAAACACTCTATATTTCATCACGTCAATGGATAATCGGACTGCTTACAGGCGGTATTATTCTGGGAATCCTGATTTCACTTGTAATATCACATATTATCGGCTCACCGATTAAGCAGCTCACCCTGATTGCCGCTAAAATCGCAAACGGAGAGATTGATGTCAGCATAAATCCTGAAACAAAAGATGAAATCGGCGATCTGGAAAGATCATTCGCAGAGGTGATAAAGAGCGTAAAAGAGATTATTTCAGAAGTGAAAGTGCTGACAAAAGAGGCAGTTGAGGGCAGGCTGAATGTACGGGGAAATCCTGAAAAATTCAGAGGCGGGTACCGTGAAATCGTTGAAGGGATAAACAACACGCTTAATGCAGTAATAAATCCTATGAATGTCGCGGCTAATTATATGGATCGTATTGCAAAGGGTGATATTCCTCCTAAAATTACCGGAATCTATAAAGGGGAATTTAATACAGTCATAAGTAACCTGAATCAGTGTATTGATGCAATCAACGCGGCTATCAGCGACATAAATATGCTCTCAGGGGCGTGTCTTGAGGGAAAGCTCTCAATCCGTGCTGATCTGTCAAAGCACCAGGGAGATTACAGAAAGATTATTCAGGGCGTCAACAATACGCTTGATGCGGTTGTCAATCCTTTAAACATGGCGGCGGAAAATATTGAAAAGATAAGCAGAGGGGATATTCCTCAAAGAATTACAGATTCTTATAACGGGGATTTCAATAAAATCAAAAATAATCTGAATCTGTGTATTGATGCAATAAATTCCATGATAGCAGATGCAAATATGCTGTCAAAGGCAGCAGTTGAAGGGAAACTTTCAACCCGTGCCAATGCGGATAAACATAAGGGGGATTTCAGAAAGATTATTCAGGGCGTAAATGATACGCTTGATGCTGTAATAAATCCCCTGAAAATGGCGGCGGAATATGTTGACCGTATATCCAAAGGGGATATTCCTCAGAAAATCACTTCAGCCTATAACGGGGAATTCAATGAAATCAAAAATAATCTCAATACGCTGATTGACGCTTTAAATGCTATTACGCAACTGGCAAAAGAGATGTCGCGGGGTAATCTTAAAATTGAAGTGCGTGAACGTTCTGCTCAGGATGAACTTATGCGCGCTATGTCAGCAATGGTGAAAAAACTCTCTGAAATTGTTGAAGAGATCATGAATTCAGCAGGTAATGTGGCGGAAGCAAGTCAGGAGATGAGCAGAAGCTCTGAACAGATGTCTCAGGGGTCAAATGAGCAGTCGGTTTCTGTTGAGCAGGTATCTTCTTCAATGGAGCAAATGTCTTCAAGTATCAGACTGAATGCCGAGAATGCTCTCCAGACTGATAAAATTGCCGCAAGATGTGCGGAAGACGGAAAAGCCTGCGGGAAAGTTGTTGCTGAAACTGTATCCGCCATGAAGACAATTGCAGGAAGAATTTCTGTTATAGAAGAGATAGCCCGTCAGACAAATATGCTTGCTCTGAATGCGGCAATTGAGGCAGCCAGAGCAGGAGAGATCGGAAAAGGTTTTGCCGCTGTTGCTTCGGAAGTCAGGGAGCTTGCCCAAAAAAGCCGGTCTGCCGCAGGAGAGATAACACGGGTTTCAGCAACAAGCGTCGGTATTGCCGAAAAAGCCGGTGAGATGCTTTCTAAAATTGTGCCGGATATTCAGAAGACTGCCGAACTTGTGCAGGAGATCAGCGCCTCAAGCAGTGAACAGGAGAGAGGCTCTCAGCAGATTAACAAGGCTATCCAGCAGTTGGATCAGGTGATTCAGCAGAACGCATCATCTGCTGAAGAGACAGCTTCAACAGCCGAAGAATTATCAGGTCAGGCGGAGCAGCTTCTTAATACAATACAGTTCTTTAAATCTGATGTCCGCACACGGAAAGAGATACGGAAAAAATCAGCAAATCAGAATCACCGGACAGGAACATCCGGACATAGACAGACAGTCAGAAAAGTAAATTATCCGGCTGAAAAAAGAGATACAGATATAATATCAATGCAGGAAGATACAGAGCATGATCATGCTGATGAATTTGAAAAATATTAACAGTCGGCATATCGAAAAGGTTTGTAGTACCGCCTTTAGGCGGTTCTTCACGCCCCCACCGCCTAAAGGCGGTACTACAAACTTATAAAAAAATATGAAACATCAAGCATTTGATTCCCATTCCCGCACAAAGAGCGGTAATAAAAATAAACCTGATATAAAAAAAGTCATTTGGAAACCCGCGACAATGCTCTCTCCTGTTCCTGTTGTGATGGTGACCTGTCAGACAGAAGAGACTCCGCCGAACATTATCACTGTTGCATGGACAGGGACTGTATGCTCTCATCCGCCTATGCTCTCTATTTCTCTGATGCCTTCACGTTATTCTTACGGACTGATTAAGAAAACAGGGGAGTTTGTGGTAAATATCCCTTCAATATCAGAGGCGGATGCAACTGATAAGTGCGGAGTTGTTTCAGGCAGAGATGTGAATAAATTCGAGCTTACAGGACTTACTCCTTCTCCGGCAAAATCAGTAAAACCGCCGATTATTATGGAATGTCCTGTTAATATCGAATGTCAGGTGAGAAAAACAATTGAATTAGGGTCTCATGTTATGTTCATTTCAGAGATTACCGGGGTGCAAATATCTTCACATCTCATAACCAAAGACGGAAGGCTTGCTTTGGAAAAAGCAGGACTGATTGCTTATGCTCACGGACATTATTATACTTTAGGCAAACAGCTTGATCATTTCGGATTTTCTGTCCGTAAGCGTTCACGGAAAAGATAAAATTAAAATTCTAAGGGTTTCAAAAACCCCCTGGTGTTTTACGAGCCAAAGCCTCGTAACAAGGTAGGAGTTACGCAGTTGGATTTTACGCATCTGAAAAATGAACCGCAAAGGACGCAAAGTTTTCCGCAAAGATCGCAAAGTTTTTAATATATCTTTGCGTTCTCTGCGGTTTACTTTGCGATCTTTGCGGTTAAATAAAAAAGTAAAATTCAACTGCGTAACTCCTACAAGAAAAAAGTTTTTATGACAAAAAAAAAGATAATTTTGAATGTAGCAGGAAGGCACTCGAAGCAAAACGATCCTGTAACAAAGATGATCTTAGGACTCATCTGGCAAATGAGCGCACTTTTTTATCATGGTGCAGAACAAGCATTTCATTAGTTGTTTTCGGCTTTGTTGTAGGGCGGTTTGAATCTCTTATTGTGTTGGGAAGAGAGAACACCGGCAGCATAAAAGAAGAAGAGATTCGTATGCTCACAGATTTGAGACTCATAGGTCTTTTCTGTTTTATTATGGCGGGAGTTATTATTCTTGTTTCCGGCTGGCGATTTCTCCATATCAGAAAAATGATTGAAAAGAATGAAGTATTGCTCTCAAGTTTCCCGGAGATTATGGTTATCCTATCTATGGTCGGAATTATAGGGATGGTAATTATTCTGCTTGTCGGGAATATATAACGCCAATCTAATCAGGAATTGAGAATTAAGAATTAGGAATAAAATCCTAAGGGTTTCTGAAACCATTAGGGTTTAGCAGCATGTAGGTCGGGTTACGCTCCGCTACAAATTTTTAACGGACGGTTTACCCATAAGAGCTTGAAGGTTTTCAAAACCTTCAAGCTCTTATCTGTCAAGTTTTAAAATATGAGTTCGTAGTACCGCCTTTATGCGGTTTTTCACCCCGCCGCCTAAAGGCGGTACTACAAACAATGAGACCTGCGGGGTTTTTTAAACCCCGCAGGTCTTAAAGGATTAAAATAATGATTATTTCAGACAGAGGCGGTACTACAAACAATGAGACCTGCGGGGTTTTTTAAACCCCGCAGGTCTTAAAGGATTAAAATAATGATTATTTCAGACAGAGGCGGTACTACAAACAATGAGACCTGCGGGGTTTTTTAAACCCCGCAGGTCTTAAAGGATTAAAATAATGATTATTTCAGACAGCGCCATCAAAAACCGGATCAGCGTAGTTGTCCTGTCAGTGATTATTTTTGTCATGGGAACATACTGCTACAACGCACTCCCAAGAGAAAGCGTGCCGGATATTACTATCCCGAATGTCTTTGTATCTACAAGTTACAAAGGCGTCTCTTCATCAGATATAGAAACCTCTATCACCATCCCGATTGAAAAAAAGCTGAAAGGACTTGAAAATGTCAAAAAGATCAAGTCTATCAGTTCCGAAGGAATTTCTCAGATCAATATTGAATTTATTCCTAAAACAGATATTGACGAAGTGCTTCAGAAAGTCAAAGACAAGGTGGATGAGGCAAAAGGAGACCTTCCAACAGATTTGGAGAATGATCCCTCAATCTTTGAAGTTAATTTTTCTGAAATGCCGATTGTGGTCTTTTCTCTTAGCGGAACCTGCGGAATCAGCAATTTAAAAGAGATTGCCGATGATCTGAAAGATGATATTGAAGCGATTCCGGGTATTTTAGAAGCAGAGGTTACCGGAGGAATGGAGCGGGAAATCCGTATTGAAGTGGATCCGGATAAGCTGGCGTATTATCGGATTCCGATCACTTCTTTTCAGAGTGTTGTCAGCAGTGAGAATCAGAATACATCAGGCGGTTCAATCACACTTGGGGATGGTCGCTATCAGTTGAGGGTTCCCGGAGAATTCAAAACACCTGATGATATTTACGGGCTTGTTATAAGTTCTTATGATGGAAGACCTGTTTATCTCAAAGATGTAGCAAGGGTTATTGACGGCTTTAAAGAAGAGACCAGCCGCTCCCGGTTGGACGGACGTGAAGCTGTCAATATTTCTGTAAAAAAACGTGCGGGTGAAAATATTATTGCTATAACAGATCAGATTGATGAACTGATTTTCAGTATAGAGCCGACCTGGCCCCGGGAACCCAGATTACCAAGCTCATGGATCAGGCAAAAGAGATACGAAATATGGTTGCAGACCTTGAAAATAACATTATTTCAGGGCTTATTCTTGTCGTAATCGTTCTTTTCTTTGCAATGGGGATGAGAAACGCTATACTGGTCGGAATTGCGATTCCATTCTCTATGTGGCTCTCTTTTATGGTATTGTATATATTAGAGATTACTCTGAACATGGTTGTGCTTTTTTCACTTACTCTGTCGCTTGGAATGCTTGTGGATAATGCAATTGTTATTATAGAGAATATCTACCGCTATATGCAGCAGGGTGTTCCCCGGATTCCGGCGGCAATGAAGGCAACTTCCGAAGTGGCATATCCGGTTATCGGCTCAACATTGACTACCGTAGCCGCCTTTCTTCCTATGATCTTCTTGCCCGGGATCATGGGTGAGTTTATGAAATATCTGCCGATCACGGTTATTATTACACTTTCAGCCAGTCTTTTTGTGGCACTGGTGATTAATCCCGCGTTGACAGCGATCTTTATAAAGGTAAAAAAAACTGAGACTTCCCAAGTCTTAATAAACGCTGATGAATTGGAGTCTTCCGGCGAAAAGCCGATTGAAATAAAAGGCTTTATACTTAAAAGCTATGCAGTCTTACTGAAAGGAACGCTTAAACACTCTATAGCTGTGCTTTTTATATCTTTTGCCTCTTTAATTCTCATGTTTCAGATATGGGTGCTGAGAGTGGGGCTGGAAAAACCTGTTGAATTTTTTCCCTCTATTGATCCCAAGAATGTATATGTAAATATTGATCCTCCTGAAGGTGCTGACTTGGATTATATAGATCGGATTGTCAAAACAATAGAGATGGCAATCAACGGAACCACAAATGAAAATGGGAAGACCGATTTTATCCCTCTTGAGAAATATGAAGAATCATATAAGCCAAAGGAGCATCATAAAGCCGGAGGAGAAAAATTTCCCGGACCGGGAATATGGAGAATATTGAAGATATTTACGCAAAAGTGATTGAAACAGCCGGAGGTCTCTCTTTTGATCAGAATCTGCCGAATCATATAGGAATCCAGTTTATTGATCTTGCGGATCGTAAGCATCCTTCGGCATTGGATATTGAGAAGATAAGGGTGCGGGTCAAAGAGATTCCCGGAGCAAGAATAACGGTTGACGAGCAGAAAGAGTGCCACCAACCGGCGCTCCTATCAACATTGAAATTTCAGGAGATGATTTCCGGATATTAGGCGATATTGCCAAGCAGGTTCGTGAGATTGTCGGGAATGTACCGTTTGTTGAAGATGTTCAGGATGATTATGTTGAAGGAATCCCTTCGGTTGTGGTAAATATTGACCGCCAGAAAGCCGCATTATTCGGACTTTCAACAAATGCCATCGGATTTGCTTTAAAAACCGCTTATAACGGATTGGAAATATCTACTTACCGTGAAGGGGATGAAGATTATGATATTACTGTGAAACTTCCTGAAAAAGAGCTGCTGGTAACAGATGTTCTTCATAAGTTGATGATTCCAAGCCCTTCAGGACAATTAGTTCCTCTGACCACTTTGGCATCTATCGGATATTCAGGGAGTATCGGCGATATTGTGAGAATCAATCATGAGCGTGTGGTAACAGTCAAAGCAAATGTAGATGAAACCAAAGTTCCCGGTGCTGTGGCAAGGGGACAGGCTGAGGAATTGCTGAAAAAATTCCCTCTTCCCGCAGGGTATAATATAAAATTTACCGGAGAAGAGGAGAATCAGAAAGAATCAGAAGAATTTCTGTCAAAAGCATTTATTATTGCAATATTCCTGATATTCCTGATTCTTGTATCGCTATTTAACTCGGTTTCACAGCCTATGATTATTATGACCTCGGTGATTCTTTCCCTCGGCGGCGTCTTTTTAGGGTTGGCGGTATTCAATGCACCTTTCGGGATTATCATGTCCGGTGTGGGCGTGATTTCGTTGGCTGGCGTGGTGGTGAATAATGCAATCGTACTGATTGACTATACCAACAAGCTGAGAGAGCGGGGAATGGAATTAAAAGAGGCTGTTGTTTCTGCCGGAGCCACGCGGCTCCGTCCTGTTATGCTGACTGCAATTACTACTGTTCTTGGACTGATCCCTATGGTAACAGGTGTTTCTTATGATTTTCACACAATGGAAATGTGCTGGGTAAGCGAATCTACTCAGTGGTGGCGTTCCATGGCGATTGTCGTGATATTCGGGCTGATGATTGCCACATTTCTTACACTGGTTGTTGTTCCCGCTCTGTATGCCCTGTTTGTCACTTCTTCAGAATGGCTGAATTCTTTTGTTGCAAAGGTGAAAAAATGGTATTGGAAGCCATTCGGAGGGGCGGATGGGATGGAAGAATAAGAAGGGGTAGAGGATTAAGGGGATAACTCTGTTTAATCCTTGATTCAAATCCTTTTCTTAAATGCAATCCTTGTAGATAAAAAAGAGCTATTGGCAAACCGCCGTGTACCGACTTTGTTCAGTCTTGACAACTGATTGTTTCTTCCATAATTTTAATAAATTTATTTTTATATTTAAAGTCAGTATCAGTATCAACATCTGCCAAACCTTCTTTGATAAGGTGAGCATTGATGAAAGTTTTATTTTTCAGGTATAAATAGCAGAGCAGATTGTTATCATCATCATATTTCCGGCTGTCGAATTTCATAAAGACTTTCTGACCTCTGGTTTTTTCTGCCAGAAATCTGATTGCCTGTCCGTTGGCTGAATTCTTTTCCTTTATTCCAAGCAGTCGGATAATCAGATCATTATTAAGCCTTATCAATTCTGAACTGACAACTTCTTTTACAGAGTAATATTCTTCCCGTTCTCCGCTGTTTTTGTCAATTTTTGAACCAAAAGGAAGTTTTTTAGGATCAGCCTTCCTTTCTAACTTATGCGGGTCTTTGAATATATAAGGCAGATTGGCAATCTCTTTGTTCAGGTCAGAGTTTAAACTGTCTTTTAGAAATTCATATTCAGTTTCGGCAATATCAGCCTGATATATATTTAATTTCTGTTTTATAATTTCTGTAAATTCAGAATTAATTTCATAACCTGCAGAATTCCGTTGCAGATTTTTTGCGGCAAGCGAAGTAGTCCCGCTGCCGAGGAAGGGGTCTAATACAGTTTCCCCTGTAAAAGTAAACATTTTTATCAGTCTGGCAGGCAGTTCTTCGGGAAACATGGCAAGATGCCCGTCCTGCTTAACACCTGAAAAATTCCAGTGACCTGAAAAATATCTGTTCCATTCTTCTTTCGTTATAACAGAAGACTCTTTCTGCTCTTTGCCCGCTTTTGGGGGATTTCCCAATTTTTTGAAAATCAGTATGAACTCATAGTCAATTTTTAAAATACCGTTACGCGGATAGGGGAAACTGCCCATAATAACAGCTCCGCCTGTCGTGTTGGTTGTTGTTTTTTTTTGCCAGATTACGGCTCCCATATAGTCAAATCCGACTGTTTCACAAAATTTGATGATTTCTGTTCTGATCGGAATCACTTTATAACGTCCGTAATAAACAGCCCGTGCAAACTGGTCGCCGATGTTGATACAGAGCCTGCAACCCTGATGTAAAATTCTGTAACATTCGTTCCAGACAAGATTCAGGTTATTAATATACTCTTCATAGCTTTCGTGATAACCGATCTGATTTTCGGTTCCGTAGTCTTTAAGCTGCCAATACGGCGGAGAAGTAATAACCAGATGAACGGACTCATCAGGCAACAGATTCATCTGCCGGCTGTCTCCGTTTATTATTTTATGGTTAGTCCTCAAGAGGTTACTCTCTCCTTTTGCAATCTGCAATTTATCTTACGCATAACATAAAATTCAGTGGCGGGCAATAGCCCATCAATAGTCAAAACAACCGTAATATCAAATCCCAAAATCTGATGTTTAATTTTTGAGGTTTTATATGGTGGCTAACGTTGAAGTTAAGCCGTAGGTCGGGTTAGCGATAGCACGTAACCCGACCTACAAATTTTTGGCAGCGGATCAAATCAGTTGAAAAATCGGTAGAGACGGATCGCCGACCCGTCTCTGCCGAAGCCTGTCAACGTATTTGATCCACCACCAATTCCTAATTAACTTGTCTGTACAATCAGTTCTTTACGGTACTGATCCAGCAGGGTTCCCTTTGAAATCATACCGAGAAATTTGTCATTTGCCACCACCGGCATACTGAAGAGATGTTTTGCATCCATTCTTATCAGTACTTCAGGAAGATGATCATTCGGATGAACTCTTTCCACATCTGTATCTGTTATCTGCTCCAGAATCACCATATCATACATTCCCGGATCAAACAGATAAGGGCGGATATCATCCAAATGAATCATTCCCATAAATTTGCCGGTATGCTCATATTCAACCGGAAAATAATTCCTGTGCGATTTTTTTATAATATTAATAAAATCACGGAGCAGCATATTCTGATGCACCACAATACAGTCTGTTTCAAGAATCTCAGGGATGCTCAGAATCCGACAGAACACGGGCATCTGTGCCGGGTCTCAGCAGATGCCCCTGCTCCACCAGATCTTTTAAATAAAATGAAGCCGGTTCAATATACTGACAAAGGGTTGCTGACAGTGCAGAGACAATAATCAGAGGAAGAATCACGCTGTATCCTCCTGTAATTTCAACAATCAGAAAGATTCCTGTCAAAGGTGCCTGAAGCATTCCGCTAATCAGTCCAGCCATGCCGAGCAATGCAAATGCCCCTTCATTAAGCCATTTTCCGGGTAATAAGGATGCAATTATGCGGTAATAAGTGAGTCCTGCAAAACTGCCTATAACAAGACACGGTGCAAATATCCCGCCTGATCCTCCCCATCCTAACGTCAAAGCAGTGGCAAGTATTTTTGCAAGAGTTGCTGTTGCTGCAATCACTATACCGGCTTCAAATGTGCCGTTAATTATCTCTCTGATAAAATGATACCCTTCCCCCAATACCATAGGAAGAAAAAGCCCGATAATACCTACAGCACACCCTCCGACAGCCGCCCGGTTCCATGTGGCAAGCTGAACTTTACCTGATACTTTGTGCATAAACCTGAGCAGATAAGTAAGCATGATTGAAGCCGCGGCTGTTATTACTGCCAGACCGATACTTGCAAAAATATCAGCCAGCCCAAGATGAAACTGATCATGAGTAAAAGCAATCTGATTCCCCTGAAGAATACGGCTTACTTCTGTTCCCGCGACTGCCGCAATTGCAATAGGTACAATATTTAATGAAGTCCATTCGCCGAGAATCACTTCAACGAAAAGACCATTCCGGCAATCGGAGCATTGAATATTGAAGATATTGCCCCTGCTGCGCCGCATCCTACAAGTGTTACGCGCTGACGTTCATTCAGGGAAAAGAATCCGGCAATGTTGGAACCGATAGCAGAGCCGCTGATAACAACCGGAGCTTCAGGACCTGCTGACCCGCCAAATCCGATGGTCAGGCAACTTGATATAAGCCTTGAATAACTGGAACTGAACTTCAGCAAACCGCCGTAACGTGAAACGCTGTGTATCACTTCAGGAACACCGTGTCCTGCTCCTTCATTTAAGATTTTATTCAGAAACAGAGAAGAGAACATTGCCCCGATTGCCGGAAGAATAAATGCCCACCGGAAATGCCGGTACGGATGAAGCCAATCAAGTATGAATATCAGAGAATCTGTTAAGTGCAACCGCGGCAAGTCCGCTGCATATACCGACAATAATCCCGATAAAAATAAGCAGAAGTCTGTCATCAAGACGGAAAAGAGTCCAGCTTGCCGGAGTTTTCCATAGTTTTGAAATATGAATTTTTTGCATTGATAAGTAAGATAAACCATAAGGGTTTTTTTATTCTAATCTCACGCCATGTGCAACTTTTCTTAAACCACAAAGGACACAGAACTTTGTGAAACCGTTCGGCTGAACGTTCGACTGAGCTCACGCCGAAGCCTTTGTGTCCTTTGCGGTTAAAAAATTAAAAGTTGCGCATTGCGTTAATCCCCCATTGCTGATTCAAATTCAGCTATTTTTGAAAAAAGCTCATCTGAATCAGGATTTGTTTGCAAAAATTTGACAAATTCATTATCCCGCATACAAAATGAAAGCCGTGAAAGCAGATAAAGATGTATTTTCACAGAGGGACTGAGGATTATAAACATGACAAAGACAGGTTTATCGTCCACAGCATTGAAAGGAACAGGTTTTTCAAGAAAGCAGGTACAAATCGCGGTACGACCATTCATCTCCTGAAACCCCTGAAGGGCTGCCTGAGGATTACGGGGATGTGGAATGGCAATCCCCTTGCCAATGCCTGTAGATGTCAGACGCTCTCTTTCAATCAGCTTTTCATACAGGACTTTCTTTGTCTCCGCTGATAAAAATGCCATTGAATCCAAAGCAGACTTAATAGCACTCTCCGGATCATCACCTTTGATGTTATATAATACTCCGCCCCGCTTCATAGCAGAGAAAAGTCGTTCTGCTTTCCCGGAGTCTTCCGGGGAAGAAACTTCCGAACTCTTCAAAGTAAAAGGGAGATGATGTGTTTCAGCCCATTTCTTCAGAGCAGCCTCTTTAAATATAAAGTTATCCCCGCTTTTCTGAATAGGGATTCTTCCCTGTCGTATCCACCGCTCTATTGTACCGGATGGCAATTCAAGGGATTGCGATAATTCGTGAAGTGTAAGTTTCATAATTTTAGCAGACAGTTAGATTAGATATTAAAAATTTATATATAATTTTATACCCGGCTATTGAATAAATCAAGAAAATTATAAACAGTTATATAAGCCAAGTTGCCACCTATGAAATTATATACTATGGTTTTTTATCATTTTGTATTAGGAATTACGCGGTCGGAACTTTTACACTGAAAAAATTAACCGAAAGATCACAAAGTCTTAATATATCTTTGCGGAAGATAGGCAACAATGAGAGGGTTTTGCCTGCTCTGCTGAATATCAGGGATCAGGCTGCCGGAAATACTGAACTCCTTTTTTAATCAATGTTATATAACTTCTTTCAAAGCTCTTGGAATCTGTAAGATAATCTCCATAACCTGAGTGGCGGGGGTGGGGTTGGCGTAATATCCGGCAAGGCGGTTCACACGGGCGGTAAGTGCGGCGGCTTTAGCAATATCAATACCGGATGCAATCAGAGCCGTAACAATTCCGGTAAGCGTGTCTCCTGTGCCGCCGATAGCCTCCAATGCTTCTATGGAGGGGGAATCAATGACTTCCAGAATATTTTTTCGACATACAATATAATCTTTCTCTCCTTTTACCAGAAGATGCTTTGCGGCATTATTATGCTCATAAGCACGGGCAATCAGTTCCGGGACACGGTTCTCTTCATGCAGAATAAACCCCCGTGTATAAAACGGATGCGGAGCTTCTTCATCTGCCAGAAAAGCAAGTTCTCCGACATCAGGGGTAAAGAGATCATAAGATTCCGCCATTCCGCTCATTTTTGCCGCGTACATGAATCCTGCATCAGCAATCAGAACCGGCTGAGGTGTTATTTTCTGAATAGCAGATAAAACCCTGTTATGCCAGTCTGTATCAGGCTGAAGATAATGAAAAGCAATTGTCTGAAGATTTGCAGGAGCAGGAAAATACCTCTCCAAATATTCATAAAGACGCCGGCTCCCTTTTCCCGTGCCAATATCCCCGACTAAAAATCCCACAGGATGCGGAAGCCCCAATACTTCACCTGTTTTTATTGCTGCTGCTATCAACGCAGGAGTCCCGCGGTTCACCGGAGCAGTAAGATTTCCAATACATATCTGATCCTCCTGAAGGGAGACTTCACCGCTTACCAACGGAAAATTTTCATCAGGAACTGTTCCGACTATGGCGAACATCGGCGTTTCATCTCCTCATAAGCAAGCTGAAGCGCATAACCGCAAAGCGTATGTCCGATCTCTCTCGGTGCCGGAGCTTCGGAAAGAGATTTCCCGACCATCTGCCATGCAAGATACGGAACATCAGGACATCCTCCGCCTGAAATATTCACAATTATCCGAGTATCTTTGTCAATGGTCAGTTTCATATTGGCGGCACGGATCATCAGGTATTTGCCAAAATCTTTTATCTGAAAAATATCCACAGGCTGTAACAAAGGACTGCTTACCGGAACCGTCATCAGAGGCGGATTTCCTGCTTTTTGGAGTATCCTTAAAATATTCAGTTTTTCAATCAGCGGAATCTCAATAACAAGATCACAGCCGTTTCTGATTTCAGGGGGCGGACCTTTGACCTGAACATGCCACCCTTCTTTTTTCAGAAGATTCTCCGCCTTAATCACTTCGCTGGTATTTTCAAATACCAGCATTCCCCGATCACTGTTTTTGACAGATGCGGTTGACGTATTATTATCTGATTTGATTTTATGCTGTTTCCGTTTAAAAAGAGATGAAAAAGACAAAGTAAATTCCTTTGAAGACCTTGAAGGTTTTTTTTAGAAACCAAGTTTTTTGAAAAAACTTGGTTTCTTGTATCTTTAATTTTTTGTCAGAATAATCCGATATTCCAGATTCTCATTCTGAATATCTTTAACTTTCCATCCTTTACTTTCAGCCGCCCTGCTTACATTCTCTTTTGATGCCTCTGTATCAACCAATATTTGAATCTCACCTTTATCTATCTTTTTCAGAGCATTGATAAGCATCAGCACCGGCTGAGGACATGAAAGCCCCCGTGCATCAATGGTTTCCGTCATTTTTTATTCCCCTTATTACTTTTTTCTCATTGTAAAACCGATAAAGAGGCACACCGCAAGCCCGATAATAACAGCGGCAATTCCGTATTTTCCTACGCCGTCAGGTGAACTGGCAAGACTGAAATTATGGGCAAACACGGCTCCCGTAATCATCCCCATGACAAAGATCGCAGCATCTCCGTCCCCTTCACCTGCCATAAACAACTGACGTCCGGGACATCCGCCTGCCAATGCAAAGGCAAGCCCAGCCACTGCCATGCCTGCAAAATTCCATATCATCTGTGTATGAGCAACCGGCTGCCCCTCAAGCCCCAACTTGAATTGTCCTAAAATCAGGTTTGTAATCAGAGCCGCCGCAATCAGGGCAATCACGCCGGAGAGCAAATGAATATGCTTAAAAAGAATCAGGTCTCTGAACGCACCCATTGTGCAGAAACGGCTCCTCTGAGCAATAAAACCGATTCCGATTCCCACAACCAGAGAAATAAGAAGCGGAGCGTGCATAGAGCCGGGTCCTTTGACGCTGTAAAAAAGAATACCACTCTGGGGCTGTTCTTTTACCTGAGGAAAGATAAAGAGCAGTGCCAAAAATCCGACCATAATTATCGGCATCAACCACCCTGCTGATGTATAAGTTGCCTGACTTCTTCCTAAATTGTAACCGCTTTTAAAAAAGAGCGTGCCGATCCAGATACCGCATACAAGACCGAGTAAACCTGAAACAGCATTCATATCTCCGCCTGCCAGACGCAGCATTGCCCGCCACGGACATCCCAGAAAGACCAGCGCTCCGATCATGGCAAATATGCCGAGAACAAATCTTACAATAGGTGCGGATCCGCCTCTTGGTCTGAATTCCTTGAAGAGATATGCGGCAATCAGAGAACCGATAACAAATCCGATAACTTCAGGTCGCATATACTGAACTACCGCCGCCCGGTGCAGTCCGACAGCGCCTGAAATATCCCGATCAAAACAGGCGACGCAGATTCCCATATTACCGGGATTCCCCAGTTTCTGGAGAACCGGGGCAAGGATACCAATTACTGCGCCAACGGAGATTATGCCCCAGCGGGTTGCAAAAAAATTTTTGAACATTAAAAAATGCTCCTCCTTGATAAAAAAATAGTACGGCTTCCGAAGTCTTTTTACCGACCTTCTGAGAAGCATTTTTATATTAAAATAAGAAGATATGTCAAATTGATAAAGTCTATGAAGATTAGCAGTCGGGTTTATTTTTTCTATAAGTCTTTACGGTAGGAAATTTTCCTTATTCTTTAAAAAAGTAGGAGTTACGCAGTTGGAATTTTTGCATCGGAAAAATGAACCGCAAAGATCGCAAAGTTCTCCGCAAAGATCGCAAAGTTTTAAAATATATCTTTGCGGAACTTTGCGCTCTTTGCGGTTAAATAAAAAAGTGAATCTCAACTGCGTAACTCATAAAAAGAAGGGGAAATAAAAAATTGATTTAATAAATTTATGATTTCTTCTCTTGCATTGAAATAAAAAAAATGTAAAAAGCAATAAGTTAATTCTTAATTCTTAATTCCTGATTGGCGTAAAGCGTACATAATATCGGAGAGATAAATCATGAAAAGACTCTTTGGAACAGACGGCATACGGGGCAAGGCAAACAGATACCCGATGACTGCTGAGACGGCATTGAATATCGGAAAGGGAGTTGCAACAATCTTTAAAAAAAATGCGGGCAAATCCAGGATCATTATCGGCAAAGATACACGCATATCCGGGGATATGCTCGAATATGCCATTGCTTCAGGGATATGCTCAACCGGAGGGGATGTTTATCTTACAGGAATACTCCCTACCCCGGGAATTGCGGCTGTAACTGCTTCAGGCGGAGCAGATGCCGGAATTGTCATATCTGCATCTCATAATCCCTTTTATGACAACGGGATAAAAATTTTTAACAGCAGCGGATATAAAATTTCAGATGAAAAAGAGGCAGCAATTGAGCAGTTTTTATATGATAACGACTTTGTATCTGTCTGCAATTCTGTTCAGGATACAGGCAGAGTCTGTAAAATAAAAGAGGCTCAGAGACTTTATACAGACTTTCTTAAACTCTCTGTAAATGATAAAGCCGGATTCAGAGGGATGAAGATTCTGCTGGATTGTTCAAACGGGGCGACATATCAGGCTGCGCCTGAATTATTTGCCGATCTCGGTGCGGATGCTGAATCTTTTTTTATCTCTCCTGACGGAAAAAATATCAATGAAGACTGCGGGTCTCAGCATCCTGAACATCTCGCTGAAAAAGTATCAGAAAAAGGAGCGCAGATCGGTCTTGCTTTTGACGGAGACGGAGACCGCCTTATTGCGGTAGATGAAAAAGGGAATGTGATTACCGGGGATCAGATTCTTATCATCTGTGCAAAAATGATGAAACAAAAGGGAATCCTTGAGAACAATCTGGTGGTCAGCACGGTGATGAGTAATCTTGGGTTCAGACTTGCTTTAAAAGCAATGGGAATTCATCATATTGAGGCAGATGTGGGAGACAGGTATGTGATGAAAGAGATGCTCGGCTCAGGGGCAGTGCTTGGCGGAGAGGACTCGGGGCATGTTATCTTTTTAGCACATCATACCACAGGTGACGGGATTCTTACGGCTCTGAAGCTGATTGAAGCAATGAATTACGAGTCCAAGCCATTGTCTGAGCTTGCCAAAATCATGACTGTATATCCTCAAATGCTGATGAATGTGGAGGTAAAAAGCAAACCGGATGTTAAAACGGTTCCTGAGATTCAGAAAGAGATTGAAGCTGTAGAGAAAGAGATGGGAGAAAAAGGGAGAGTGCTGGTAAGGTATTCCGGCACCCAGCCCCTTTGCAGAATCATGGTTGAGGCTACTACTCATGAAAAGACGCAGCAGTATTGTCAGCAGATAGCGGATGTTGTCCTGAAAAAAATCGGTCAGTAAGAAACAAAGTTTGTAGTACCGCCTTTAGGCGGTTCTTCACGTCCGGCAGCCTGAAGGCAAAGTTTGTAGTACCGCCTTTAGGCGGTTCTTCACGTCCGGCAGCCTGAAGGCGGTACTACGAACTGTCTGTCCCGCACCGCCTGAAGGCGGTACTACGAACTTTTTAGATATACTGAATTTCACAACCCTTTGTACAGGCGCAGGGCAAGGGATTCAGGCAGCCCGCCGGCTCTTATCTTTTCAGCCGCTCTTTCATAATCATAGGGAATGCGGTAAAATTCTATGACGCGTTTTTCCACGTCATAAATCAGATAAGATGACCGGGATCTCCGTCTCTCGGCTGTCCGATACTGCCGCAGTTGATAATCTGTCTTTTATCTTTATTCACGGCTACAACTTCATTCTCTTCAGGCATTTCAAAAATTATGCTGAAGATATTTTTCCTTGTAATAACTGAAGATACATGGGTATGACCTATAAAGAGCATCTTCTCTTTTGTACGGGCAAAAGAACGGGCGGCATATTCCACTTCATCAACATAATACCATGCAAGGGGTCTGTACGGATTGGCATGGGAGAAAAGGATACCGTCTTTTTTTATGGTAACATCAAGATTTTTTAAAAATTCTGTATGATCGGGGGAGAGATTTTCCATAGTCCATAATATTGCACGGCTTGCATCCCTGTTCATATCATAAGGTGAATCTCTTCCGCCGGCTGCTGCATCATGATTTCCAAGAAGAAAACGGATATTGGGCAGTCTCAGAAGGCGTGTAATACATTCATTCGGGTTCGCGCCATAGCCTACAATATCGCCGAGACAGACGTACATATCTGTTTTCATTCTTGAAGAATGCTCCACAAATGCTTCAAGGGCTTCATAATTACTATGTATATCTGAAAAAACAGCAATTCTCATATATTTACTCTGCTACAGGATTATACAATATTCTGCATTTGCCAAACTGTAAGTTTGGCACTCCGGTAGTGATAAAGACAGAATTATAATTGAAAATTATGTATCAGGCAAGCTAAAATATATCTTTTCATCATAGAGAAAAAATCAGTAATTTGGCTGTTAAATATATTTTTCTGTATAGTTACCGCAAAGATCGAAATAGTATATGCCGGTTTTTATTGCGTATTTTGCGGTTAAAATATTTAGCCTTTAAAAAGCTGATCTTTCCTGCAAAATTATCAGAATAAAATTTTTTTTATTCATAATATTTTTTATGGTTTTATAATTCAAAATGTTGTATAGTATATCAGATTCGGTTTTACCCGGAATAAATAAAGACTTCCTAAGTTTCGGAAACTTCGGAAATCTGAATAATTAAAGAGACAAAACAATATGACAATTATTTCTCTTTCTCCGTTTGATTTATCTGTAGCCGCTCTGCTTGTGATAGCCCTATCTCTCCTTTCATTCAGCATGAAACTGAATTTATCCCGTCAGATTATCATAGCGGCGCTGCGGACAACTGTTCAACTGCTGCTTATCGGTATTGTTTTAAAATCATTATTTGCCAATGTTCACATAGGCTGGATTGCTTTTATTGCATTTTTTATGCTGATGGTTGCAGGTCATGAGATAATGAGCCGACAAAAAAGAGAATTTACAGGGTGGTGGAAATTCAGTGTCGGAACTCTCTCCATGTCTGTTTCATCTTTTTCAATAACAATTCTTGCATTAACTGTGATCATAAAAATCAAGCCATGGTATGAACCACAGTATTCTATACCTCTGCTTGGTATGCTGACTGGGGAATACAATGAGCGGTATTGCCATTGCTCTTGACCGTCTTACTCAGACAGCGTATGATCAGCAGACAATTATCGAAGCCCGTCTTATGCTTGGACAGGAATGGCAAGAGTCTGTTGAAAATATAACAAGAGATAGTATTCGCAGCGGCTTGATTCCTATTATAAATTCCATGACAGCCGCCGGAGTTGTCAGCCTTCCCGGCATGATGACGGGACAGATACTTGCCGGTAATAATCCTATGGAGGCTGTAAAATATCAGATTCTGATTATGTTTCTGATTGCCGGAGGTACAGGATTCGGAACTATGATTGCTGTATGGATGGGTTCAAGACGCCTCTTTGATGAGCGGCAGAGACTCCGGCTTGATCGGCTGAAAAACAGGACAAAGAATTAAGAATTGAAAGTTGCTATTTTATAAATCTGCTTAACAATCCCAAGCAGATTTATAAGATAACCCAAGTTGCCACCTATGGAAAAGTTCAATAATATCAGACATCAGATTTTTTGCAAAAATATCATCATTTTTTATAACATCCTGTTTATATAATATTTATAAATTTATAGGTAGCAACTTGGGTTAAGATACTGTTAATTTTAAATTCCTAATTCCTAATTTTAAATTCCTAATTCCTGTATCTTGACATATACTGTTTTTCAACTTATTTTAAATTATGAAAATTTTTATTTTGTTATGGTATAAATATTTTTTTAAGACTGCCAGAAACGGAGAGATTTGAATATGTCAGAAACAGATTATTATAAAATACTCGGTGTTAATAAAAATGCTTCTGATGAAGAAATAAAAAAAGCATACAGGAAGCTTGCAATGAAATATCATCCTGATCATGCAAAAGATGATAAATCTGCTGAAGAAAAATTTAAGAAAATCAGTGAGGCATATGCTGTTCTGAGTGATAAGGAAAAGCGGAAACAATATGATACATTCGGCACAACAGGATTTCATCAGCGTTATTCTCAGGATGATATTTTTAAAGGATTTGATTTTTCAACGATTTTCAGAGATTTGGGATTGGGCGGAAACCTTTTCGGTACAGGCAAAGGAGGAGGAACACGGTTTTCATTCGGTAATTTCAATGACTTCAGCGGTGGTTCTCATGCGGGACATCAGGCTCACCAGATCAGGGGAACTGATCTGACGTATGAAATTCCATTGACACTGCAGGAAGTTTTAACAGGAGCAACCAAATCGGTTCAGTTCAAGCATAAAGGACGATCCGAAAATCTGACCGTAAAGATTCCAAAGGGAATGATTACAGGAAAAAAACTGCGAGTTGCCGGAAAAGGTGAGCCGAGTGCATACGGAGGACCGCCGGGGATCTTTATATTCAGTCTAAAGTACTTAATCATCCGGTTTATACAACAGAAGAGTATAATATTCATATTGAGAAGGAGATAAAACTGACCGAGTCAATTTTAGGAACAACTGTTAAAATTCCCACTCCTGACGGCAAAGAGTTAAGTCTGAAAATTCCTCCGGGAACAAAACATAAAACGAAAATGCGACTTTCCGGTCACGGGCTTCCATATATGCAGGATATGCAGGGGAATGAAAGAGGGGATATTTATGTTTCTCTTCTTGTCAATGTTCCGTCCCATCTTACAGAAAAACAGAAAGAACTGTTTGAAAGCCTTGCTGAAACAGGCATATAGAGGAGACCTCGGAGACGCAAAATTTTGCGTCTCTGATACTTTGTGTTTCAGGATATAACGGTTGAAATATCTTTAAATTATTACTGATATTCGGATTTTTACGCTATTTTCCGGTCTTCTCATTATTTTCCGGACATCTTGACTTTTCAAAAAGATAGTACTAAACTTGCCAGATAATTATAACTGGTAAGTTTTGAAATATATAAGTTTTGTTCTTCAAACAAACTTTATCATAAATACGGTTACATTCCTGAATCTTTTGTTCCGGGTGTCAAAGATAAGAAATGTCGGGATTATCTTCTTTGTATTCGATATATCGCTGAAACAGCACGAAAATCCAAGGGTAATCAACTGAATCTTCGTCCTTATCAGGAGGGGGGAGATAAAAACCTGAACTCATAGCAAATGAGGTTGCATTATGATTATTGTCTGTAAAAAATGTGACACGCATTTTACTTTAGATGAAACGCGTCTGAAAAAGACAGGTTCAAAAGTCCGTTGTGCAAAATGCGGAGATATTTTTAAAGTTTATCCTTTTGCAGATGCCCAGCCGGATGAATCTGACAAGCCTGTCAAAACTCCCCCTATAATCATGCAGAAAAATCAGGGTCTTAGAATAAAAACAGAACATGACCGTGAAATAAAAAAAGCTCAGGCGTTAAGAATCAATAAAGAAGAAGAGAGACTTGTAAAAATCAGAGAAAGCAGAGTTGACGGAGATACAGGGCTTATCGGATTTGATCTGTCAGGGATAGAAGATCTTTTTGAAGTAAAAGAAGAGCCGGGAGCAGACATAGAATCTGCCGGAAAAATATCAGAGGATATATCTTTTGATGCAGAGAGCTTTATAGTATCTGACTTCAGGGAAGAAAAAAAGAGTCTGGAAGAGTCTGAAACAGGAATTGTGCCTGGAATATCGGGTACTGTTGATTTGTCAGGATTTGATGAAATGATTGAAGGCGAAGAATCGTCAGTATCAGAGGGCTTTATTGATGAATCTGGCAGAAAAGACTCAGAATTTTTCTCTTTTGATTCGGATATATCAGAAACAGGGGAAGAAAAATTAGAAGCATCTCTGATTGACCTGTCAGAGATGGGGGATATATCCGAGTCAGAATCGCAGGAGTCCGAAGTGCCTGAAAAAGAAGCGGACTACCATCTTTCTTTTGATTTGGATATGGAGGCAGGCGGGGAGAATAAAGCAGAGACATCTGTGCCGGAAGAGACTGCCACACCCGATCTGTCCGAAGGATTTGAAAGAGAAACGGATGACCTTTCTTTTGACTTGAATATGGAGACAGGCGGGGAGAATAAAGCAGAGACATCTGCATCAGAAGAGACTGCCGCCCCCGATCTGTCCGAAGTGCCTGAAAAAGAAGCGGATGACCTTTCTTTTGATTTGGATATGGAGGCAGGCGGGGAGAATAAAGCAGAGACATCTGTGCCGGAAGAGACTGCCACACCCGATCTGTCCGAAGGATTTGAAAGAGAAACGGATGACCTTTCTTTTGACTTGAATATGGAGACAGGCGGGGAGAATAAAGCAGAGACATCTGCATCAGAAGAGACTGCCGCCCCGATCTGTCCGAAGTGCCTGAAAAAGAAGCGGATGACCTTTCTTTTGATTTGGATATGGAGGCAGGCGGGGAGAATAAAGCAGAGACATCTGCATCAGAAGAGACTGCCATCCCCGATCTGTCCGAAGTACCTGAAAAAGAAGCGGACTACCACCTTTCTTTTGATTTGGATATGGAGGCAGGCGGGGAGAATAAAGCAGAGACATCTGTGTCAAAGGAGACTGCCGATGAAGCAGATGATCTTGATTTGTCATCTCTTGATGATATAGGTAAAAAAGAAAATGAAAAAGCGTTAAAAGATTTATCTATGGATTTTGATTTGAGTTTAGATGATGGGACATTGTCCGAAAGTAAAAATTCAAAAGGAAGTGGATCCGAGGATAGGTCTGATGAAATTGAAGAACTTGATTTATCTGGTTTAGATGAAGTTTTTGAAGCAGAAAAAATTAATAAAAGATCAGAAAATCTATCGTCTGCTCTAAATCCAGAATTTGATGATGAGTTTAAAACAGTCGAGTTTAATGCTCCTAATATGTACAGAGCGCTTGCCGGTGATAAAATTTTGGAAGAAGCAGAAGCCCAATCAGAAATCAAGGTAAATGAGTCCGAAAGTGAGCTTGATTTGTCAGCTATTGATGAAATGCTTGGAGCAGATGAAGAAGATATATTGCCTAACAGAAAAATCAGAGAAGAAAAGCCGGAAAAACGGGCTGTTTCCCATGATGAAGATATTGAGCTTGATTTAGTATCTGAAATTGACAAAGGCACAGAGGAAGATTTCGGATTTGACATGGACCTAAGCGGAGAATCTGATCTTGCCGCAGAACCCGCAGCAGAATCTGACGGCGGCGATCTGGAACTTGATTTTGACATGGGCGGAGAATCCGATCTTGCCGCAGAACCCGCAGCAGAATCTGACGGCGGCGATCTGAAACTTGATTTTGACATGGGCGGAGAATCTGATCTTGCCGCAGAACCATCTGTAGAATCTGACGGCGGAGATATGGAGCTTGATTTTGACATGGGCGGGGAATCCGATCTTGCCTCAGAATCCGCAGCAGAATCTCAGAGCGGCGAGCTTGAGCTTGATTTTGACATGGGCGGGGAATCCGATCTTGCCGCAGAACCCGCAGCCAAATCTGACGGCGGAGATATGGAGCTTGATTTTGACATGGGCGGAGAATCCGATCTTGCCGCAGAACCCGCAGCAGAATCTGACGGCGGCGATCTGGAACTTGATTTTGACATGGGCGGAGAATCCGATCTTGCCGCAGAACCCGCAGCCAAATCTGACGGCGGAGATATGGAGCTTGATTTTGACATGGGCGGAAAATCTGATATTGCCGCAGAATCCGCCGAATCTCAGAGTGGAGATCTGGAACTTGAGCTTGACATGGGCGGAGAATCTGATATTGCCGCAGAGTCTGCCGAATCTCAGAGCGGCGAGCTTGAGCTTGATTTTGACATGGGCGGGGAATCCGATCTTGCCGCAGAACCCGCAGCCAAATCTGACGGCGGAGATATGGAGCTTGATTTTGACATGGGCGGAAAATCTGATATTGCCGCAGAACCCGCAGCAGAATCTGACGGCGGCGATCTGGAACTTGATTTTGACATGGGCGGAGAATCTGATCTTGCCGCAGAACCATCTGTAGAATCTGACGGCGGAGATATGGAGCTTGATTTTGACATGGGCGGGGAATCTGATATTGCCGCAGAGTCTGCCGAATCTCAGAGCGGCGAGCTTGAGCTTGATTTTGACATGGGCGGAGAATCTGATCTTGCCGCAGAATCCGCCGAATCTCAGAGTGGAGATCTGGAACTTGAGCTTGACATGGGCGGAGAATCTGATATTGCCGCAGAGTCTGCCGAATCTCAGAGCGGCGAGCTTGAGCTTGATTTTGACATGGGCGGAGAATCTGATCTTGCCGCAGAATCCGCAGCCAAATCTGACGGCGGAGATATGGAGCTTGATTTTGACATGGGCGGAGAATCTGATCTTGCCGCAGAATCCGCCGAATCTCAGAGTGGAGATCTGGAACTTGAGCTTGACATGGGCGGAGAATCTGATATTGCCGCAGAACCCGCCGAATCTCAGAGTGGAGATATGGAACTTGAGCTTGACATGGGCGGAGAATCTGATATTGCCGCAGAACCCGCAGCCAAATCTGACGGCGGAGATATGGAGCTTGAGCTTGACATGGGCGGAGAATCCGATCTTGCCGCAGAATCCGCAGCCAAATCTGACGGCGGAGATATGGAGCTTGATTTTGACATGGGCGGAGAATCTGATATTGCCGCAGAACCCGCAGCAGAATCTCAGAGCGGAGATATGGAACTTGAGCTTGACATGGGCGGAGAATCTGATATTGCCGCAGAATCCGCAGCCAAATCTGACGGCGGAGATATGGAGCTTGATTTTGACATAGGCGGAGAATCTGATATTGCCGCAGAACCCGCAGCTAAATCTGACGGCGGAGATATGGAGCTTGATTTTGACATGGGCGGAGAATCCGATCTTGCCGCAGAATCCGCAGCCAAATCTGACGGCGGAGATATGGAGCTTGATTTTGACATGGGCGGAGAATCTGATATTGCCGCAGAATCCGCAGCCAAATCTGACGGCGGAGATATGGAGCTTGAGCTTGACATGGGCGGAGAATCCGATCTTGCCGCAGAATCCGCAGCCAAATCTGACGGCGGAGATATGGAGCTTGATTTTGACATGGGCGGAGAATCTGATATTGCCGCAGAACCATCTGTAGAATCTGACGGCGGAGATATGGAGCTTGAGCTTGACATGGGCGGAGAATCCGATCTTGCCGCAGAATCCGCAGCCAAATCTGACGGCGGAGATATGGAGCTTGATTTTGACATAGGCGGAGAATCTGATATTGCCGCAGAACCATCTGTAGAATCTGACGGCGGAGATATGGAACTTGAGCTTGACATGGGCGGAGAATCTGATATTGCCGCAGAATCCGCAGCCAAATCTGACGGCGGAGATATGGAGCTTGATTTTGACATGGGCGGAGAATCTGATATTGCCGCAGAATCCGCAGCCGAATCTCAGGGCGGAGATATGGAGCTTGAGCTTGACATGGGAGGGGAATCTGAACTTAAACCAAAATCCGCCGCTGCATCTGACAACAGTGATTTCGAGTTTGATCTTGACACTGATTCTGAACTAAAATCAAAACCAGCGGACTCATCCAAAGAAGATGATTTTGAATTTGATCTTGATTTGGGAAATGAAACCGATCTTAAACCAAAAACCGCATCCGCATCCAAAGAAGATGATTTTGAATTTGACCTTGATTTGGGAAATGAAACCGATCTTAAACCAAAAACCGCATCCGCATCCAAAGAAGATGATTTTGAATTTGATCTTGATTTGGGAAATGAAACCGATCTTAAACCAAAAACCGCATCCGCATCCAAAGAAGATGATTTTGAATTTGATCTTGAGTTAGGAGATGAACCAAAAGGCGAAAGCTCTGACGAAGAGACAGCACTTTTTGATCTTGATATGGATGCGGTCTCCCACAAAGATAACTTACAACCCAAAAACAGCGAAACCCTGCAATCCAAGGAAGATGATTTTGATCCGGATATTGAAAAATCCGGAAAAAACACTGAAAAAGGGGCAAAAGATTTTGAATTTGATTTTGATATAGTAGATACGGATAAATTATCAGAAGATGATCTTGAAGACGGAGATGCTACACAGGTATGGACAGAGGGAATACCTAAAGATCAGAAGAAGATGCCTGAAAAAAAAGAGAAAGCCAATGAAGAAGAATCCAATAAAGAATTTGCCGCTGATATAGATATTGAGAAAAAAGCAGATATAAAAGAAGAAGAGCCGGACAATGAAATATCTGCCCCTAAACCTGAAAAAAAGAAACAGTTCCGCTCACCTGTTATTATATATTCAATAGCCGCACTGCTCTTTATTGTGTGCGGATATGGAATTTATACACAGCTTGACAGCATTAAAAATCTGTTCGGCGGGGGTGACAGCAAAGTAATATCAGATGCCGGAGCAATAACTGCCAATGAAGATGAAATAAAAGGCAGATATGTTACAAATTCCAAAATCGGCTATATTTTTGTGATAACAGGTGAAGTAAAAAATGAATATGCCTCGGCAAGAAATTTTATTCAGGTCAAAGGAAAACTTTATGATGTAAAAGGAGCTGTTGTCGCTGAGGAGACTGTTTTTTGCGGTAATATTCTATCTGATACAGATATTTCCGTGTCAGAAAAGAATGCAATAAAAGATCGGCTGACAAATCGTTCCGGCAGTGACAAATCAAATGAAAATGTTCAGCCCGGACAAAAAGTTCCTTTTATGATTGTATTTTCCGATCTGCCAGCAGGTGCAGCACTGGAGGAGTATGTTGTTGAAATTGCCGGTTCTTCTCCTGTACAGAGATAAAATAACAGAAATTTAATTTTCAGCTTGACTAAGCTAATCTGAAATGCTAAAAGAAGAATATCATTTGGCAGGCTTGATGTATAAGATTGCTAAACGTAAAGGAAAAGTGTTGTGTGAATGGCGATGTAGCTCAGGTGGTAGAGCATGCGGCTCATATCCGCAGTGTCCGGGGTTCAAATCCCTGCATCGCCACCATTCTGAATATAAAAAAGCCCCTCTGGTAATAAACAGAGAGGCTTTTTTTTGTCTTAATTAGTAGGGTTTACGCTCCGTTAACCCGACCTGCTTAGAAATTATGATTCCTGGTTTTGATAAAATTGTAGAAGAACGTATTCAGAAATCTTTGCGGGAGGGGGATTTTGATGATCTGCCCGGTTACGGCAAGCCCCTTGTCTTAAATGATGATATTTGTATCCCGGAAGATATACGCCTTGCTTTCAAAATATTAAAAAATGCAGACTGTCTTCCGCCGGAGATTGAATTAAAAAGAGAGATAAATCAGATAGAAGAGCTTCTGATTGGTATGAAGGATACGGCTGAAAAGTATCACATCATGAAAAAACTGAATTTTCTTATTATGAAGCTGAATACGATCCGAAACAGAGCGGTAAATTTTGAAATGCCTGAAAGATATATGGCTGATCTGGCGGAACGCTTCGGATCAAAAAAATCTTCATCTGAAAAGGAGAAGTAAAAATGTCAAAAAAACAGAAAAATAAAGAAGAAGGAAACACCGGACTTTTTAAAGGGATTTTTGTTGCATATTTTATTCTTATCCTTCATGTTCTGCTTATCGGCGGAGTCGGATGTTTAATTTTTTTATTCAAAGAGGTTGTCTCAAATATCTTCTGGATAATTATAGGCTGCTCCTGTGCGGTTATTGCATCAGGAGGTTATTTTCTCAAGCGGATGAAAGATCAGAGCAGAGGTCTGGGGCAAACTTTGAACTCCCCCGCATTCAAAGGGAGAACCGTTGAAGTCAGTATTCTTGGAGGACTAGCATCTTTCAGAGTAGGCGCTCCGGTAAATAATAATGTACTGACTATGGAGAAGAATCATTTTGGGCAGCCTCTTCAGCTTGAGGATCCTGCGGCAATGCGTATCCGAAGGCTGACAGAGCTTGCTTATCTGCTTGAAAAAGACCTGATTACCCGTGAAGAATATAATCAGACAAAAGAGCAGATTTTTCATTCCAATTAGCCGGACCGCCTAAAGGCGGTACTACAAACTTAGTTGCGTAGGTCGGGTTACGCTGCGCTGCAGTTTTTATTTAATAATATGAAGAAACTTACAATAGCACTTCTGGCAGGCGGCATATCCTCTGAGCGTGAGGTCTCTTTAAATAGCGGCAGACAGGTTTTTGAGGCATTAGATAAAGAAAAATATCATGTGATTCAATATGATCCTAAAACAGACCTTGGAAAATTGACAGCAGATGCATCTCAGATTGACGCCGCGCTGATAATTCTTCACGGCAAATACGGAGAAGACGGAACAGTTCAGGGACTGCTTGATCTTCTTGGGATTCCATATCAGGGAGCAGGTGTTCTTGGAAGTGCTGTTGCCATGAACAAGCTTGCTTCAAAACAGCTTTACGAAAAAGCCGGGCTTTCTGTTCCGCCTTATATCTCTGTGAGAACAGGGCGTTGCAATTGATATACAGAAATATCCGGAAAAATTGGGATTACCCTTGGTAATCAAGCCGGTCAGCGGCGGTTCAAGTATAGGAATGTCAATTGTCAAATCAGAGAATTCTCTGAAAGATGCTGTTGACAAAGCTTTTCTCTATGATGATACGATTCTGATTGAAAAATATATCAAAGGAATTGAGCTTACCGGCGGGGTTATCGGAAATGATGATTTAGAGGCTCTTCCGGTTATTGAGATTGTTCCGGGGGAATCTTATGAATTTTTTGACTATCATGCAAAATATACCCCGGGCGCAACCAGTGAAATCTGTCCTGCACGTATTGATGATGCTTTGACAAAAAAAGCTCAGAATTATGCCAAAACAGCTCATAAGGCTCTTTTCTGCAAAGGATACAGCCGGACTGATATGATTTTCAGCGGAGAAGAGCTATATATTCTTGAAACTAATACCATTCCCGGTATGACCCGTACAAGTCTCCTTCCTCTTGCGGCTAAAACAGCGGGAATAAGTTTCAGTCAGCTTCTTGACAGACTGATTCAGCTTGGTATTAAGGCACACCGATAAGAAGAAACGATAAGAAACCAAATTTTTATAAAAAACCTGGTTTCCTGATAAAAAGACTTAGGAAGTCTGTATAACCTTTGTTTTATTTTCTTGACAAAATTTCTGAATCAGTTATTATTTAGAGTTTATAATCAACAGCAGTTGAATTCAGCCCAATATTTTAAAAGGGGGAACAGATAAAAAAATGTATGCTGTAGTTAATACAGGCGGAAAACAATATAAAGTTCAGGAAGGCGATACCTTCAGATTTGAGAAACTGCCCGGAAATGTCGGTGAAAAGCTCTCTTTTGACAAAATCCTGATGTTTTCAGACGGCAAAGAGGTTAAAATCGGCACGCCGCTTCTTGAAGGGATAACTGTTCAGGGACATATCGTTGAACAGGACAGAGCAAAAAAAATTATCGTTTTTAAGTATAAACGCCGGAAAAGATACAGAAGAAAACAGGGGCATCGTCAATCTTTTACAGCAGTAAGAATAGATAATATAGGAATAGGCGGAGGCTCTGATTTGGAACAGAAAATCTCTTAATGACAATCAGGAATTAAGAATGAGGAGGTGAAAAAGAGATATGGCACATAAAAAAGCGGCAGGCAGTTCGAGAAACGGACGCGACAGTAATGGTCAAAGGCGCGGTGTAAAAAGATACGGCGGAGAAAAGGTAAGAGCCGGAAATGTTCTGATACGGCAATTGGGAACCAGGATTCATCCGGGTGAAAATGTCGGTATGGGAAGAGATTACACCTTGTTTTCCCTGATTGACGGTGTTGTTAAATACGAACGGCTTGGACGTTCACGTAAAAAAGTGAGTGTTTATGCGTGAAATTCATTGATGAAGCCATTATAACAGTTCAATCCGGCGACGGCGGCAGGGGGTGCGTCAGTTTCAGGCGTGAAAAATATATACCCCGCGGTGGACCTGACGGCGGAGACGGGGGTAAGGGAGGGGATGTTATTTTAAAAACAACATCCCGTAAGCGTACCCTGCAGCATTTTCAGTTTAAAAGGAATTTCAAAGCTCCGGGCGGAAGAGGCGGAGAGGGAAACCAAAGGGCAGGGAAAAAAGGGCAGGAGCTTGTGATTGAAATCCCTCCGGGAACCCTTGTCATCAATGCTGAAACCGGAGAGTTAATAAAAGATTTTGTTGATCCTGATGAATCTTTTGTTGTTGCCAAGGGCGGCAGAGGCGGTCAGGGGAATAAAAAGTTTGCCACGTCAACCCATCGGACTCCCCGGTTTGCTCAACCCGGGGAGCCGGGGAGACCTTTTCGCTTAAACTGGAACTGAAACTTCTTGCGGATGTAGGTATTATCGGACTTCCCAATGCCGGTAAATCAAGCCTTACCCGTTCCATATCATCTGCACATCCTGCTGTCGGAGATTATCCTTTTACCACACTTGCTCCCAGCCTCGGAGTGGTCTATTCAGATGGGGCTGAACCGTTTGTCATAGCAGACATACCCGGATTGATTGAAGGTGCGCATAAAGGTGTGGGACTGGGGATTCAGTTTCTGCGTCATATAGAAAGAACCCGTATCCTGATTCATCTTATTGATGTATCTTCCATTGATCCGAATCATCCCCTTGCGTGCTATGAAACCATCAACAGAGAGCTGTTCATGTATAATGAAAATCTTGTTAAAAAACTACAGGTTGTGGTTTTAAACAAGATGGATACAGAAAGAGCGGAGGAATTGGCAGATGCGTTTCAGGCTGCGGCAAAAAAGCGGATAAAGGGTGATATTTTAAGGATTTCAACGATAACAGGTATAGGACTTGCCGAGATGAAGTCACATCTTATACGAATATTGTAAATCAAAAATCTACAGAATTTATCGTTCACCCTCTTTCCTTTCAGGAAAGGGGGTAAGTAACAGTTGACAAAAATCTGAACATATATTGACATATCTGAACAAATGAACAGATTTGTTAAAATAGCTGTCCTAATTGACCGTGATCTGAACGCCGCTCTGAATCTCAAAGCTCCTGCGGCGTTAACATAATCTGCCGGCAGCTTGCCGGAATGTAAAGCCTGCTGAGAGGATGTAAGACCTGATCGGTAAGTTGGGGCAGCCTCTGTGAAACAGGAATCGGATGATGATCAAATTTGATCAGATTTCGAAGAGCGGAAGATTATGTATTAACTTAGGATTGAGGAGAAAATAAACAGACCGCAAAGACTTCCGAAGTTTCTGAAATTTCGGAAGTCTTTCTCTCAGAATGCGGAAGTTATTTAATCTCCGATTCTTAACGGCATTGACTCAAATCGCTGGGAAAATGTTCTATTCTTGAATGCGCCTCTCTGAATAATCTTGAATACTGCATGAGAGACTGTAATATCTTTCCATGTGAAAATTTTCGTCAGGGTACTTATCCGTTCAGTCAGGAATTTTTAAATATGCAGGAGAGACGCAGAAATGAGCCGGCATTGGCTTTGACTTCTAATTCTGTCCCGATTCAGATTCCCCCGGAATACTGGTATAAACTGAAAGAGAGAGATGTCAATATGCTCTGTAATCTGATTCTTGGTGAACCGCATCCTTCAGGCGGGCTGATTTTTGCCTCATTTCAGGAGAAGGTATGGACAGATATTGAGAATAAAAGGCTGATGCGTTTTTGCAATAATCAGTGGGAAAAGATAAATGATATGCTTTTTGAATTAGTTACACTTGTTTATCTGAATAATGCAAATTCGCTCCATCCCATGGGAAAAGATATTGTCTGCGTTCAGGATCTGAGAGAGGGGCATTTCTTCAGGGGAGTTCATGAATTGAAAACGGATCCGCTTTTGGATCGCTATGGAAATGACTCTGAGAGTTTTAAGATCGCGGCAGAAAGACTTGGAGGCAAGTCAAAGGATATGGCGGATATTGCTTATATGCTGCTGCCTTTTCCAAGAATTCCTGTATATTTTCTGCTATGGAAAGGTGATGAAGAATTTAAACCCCGGATGTCTATTCTGTTTGATCGATCCATAGAAGATTACTTTGAAGCAGATGCTATATGGGGGATTGCCAACATGGTTTCCGGCAGGCTGCTGCGGGCATATTGAGAATTAAGAAATAGGAGGATGTTAAAATAATGAAACAATTTTTCAAATGGTCTCTGGTTATTATTTGTATTCTGACTGTATCCGGTATTGCATGGGCAAAGGATACCCCGGTTAAAGCAGAAACAGAACTGCTCAAAGTAACAGAAAATGTTTACTCTTATGCGGATATAAAAAATGCCTCTCCGCAAAACAGCTTCGGAGCTAATGCAGGAATAGTTATCGGAAAAGAGAGCGTTGCGGTGATTGATACTCTGATCTCTGCAAAAGAGGCGAAACAACTGATAAAAGCAATCAGAAATGTAACAGATAAGCCTGTAAAATACGTTATAAACACCCATTATCATCTGGATCATTCTTTTGGCAATTCAGAATTTGCAAAACTCGGCGCAGTCATCATTTCCCATGAGAACTGTAAGACAAATATAGAGAAAACAGCTAAGTATGATATAAAAGAACTGACAAAGCAGTATGGTCTTACAGATGAGGATATGGAGGGAACGGAAATTGTTGCCCCGACACTCTCTTTTAATGACAGAATGCAGATAGATTTGAAAAACCTGAAGGTTGAACTCATTTATATCGCTCCTTCGCATTCAGGCGGAAGTATTCTGATTTATCTTCCGGCAGATAAAGTTCTGTTTGCAGGAGATACGCTTTTTACAAATTTTCATCCATATATGGGAGAGAGCGATATTGACGGCTGGATAAAGACTCTTGATTATATCATGTCACTTGATGCGGATAAAATTATTCCCGGACACGGACCCATATCCGGTAAAAAAGATGTGGCAGATATGAAGGAGTATCTGATTATCTTTGATAAAAAAGCAAAAGAACTGTGTGCTGCTTCTGATGATATTGAACATATCGCGGCTGAGATGAAAAAATCTGTACCTCGGAAAGAACAGGGAGAATGGCTTATCAAAGCAAATATTCAGGTAAAGTATCTGAAGGTTAAACCGGTGAGTAATCCTCAAAAATAGACAAAAGACTTAGGAATTTTTAATTTGCATTTTGAGTTTTTTTCTTTAACCGGTGTCTGATAAAATAAATACAGATATATGGGATGATGCCAGACTGATTCCGCTTCTCAAAAAAGGGGATGAAGAGGCATTCAGAATACTTGTCCGGCAATATCAGGAGAGACTCTTCCGTGTTGCTTACGGAATAACTCTTGACCGGGAAGAAGCTCTTGAGATCGTTCAGGATGTTTTCTTAAAAGTATATGAAAATATCCATAAATTCAGAGAAGAATCAAAACTTTCAGTCTGGCTGCGCCGTATCACTGTCAATCTTTCTCTGAACTGGAAAAGAAGATGGAAAAGAAGATTCAGATGGCAGCATCAGCCTCTTGAAGATGATGAAAAAGGGGATTATCCTGAACTGGGAACCGATGAATATCATCCGGGGAGACTTTATCAGAAAAAAGAGCTTGAAAACCTGTTATGGAAGAATCTTAAAGCATTGCCCGAGGATGCAAGAACTGTATTTATTCTCAGAGAAGCTGAAGGACTTTCGTATGATGAAATCGCTGATGCGTTGAATATAAAACGGGGAACAGTCAGTTCACGTCTCTTTTATGCCCGGCAAAAATTAAAAGAATCTCTGAAAGAGTATGCTGACGGGGAGGAAATACCATGAAAAAAGAGAACATTATATGTAATCCGATGATGCTGAATCATTTTTCCGATCAGGAACTCGGAACAGAGGAATATGAAAGTGTCAGCCGTCATATCAGTGAATGTTCATTCTGTCAGAAGGAGATTCATAAAAATCAGATGCTCTCTTCTCTCTTTAAAACAGCATTTGACAGAAGAGCCGCAAAAGCCGAATCTGTCTGTTTTGAGGCAGATATTCTTGAAAAGATTCGGAAAAAGAAATATCCGCTACAGATAAAACTCAGAGATTTTTTTGTATCCAGAAATTTTTTTATTCCGGCAGCCTCTCTTGCGGCTGTTATGATTCTTTTCTTTACTTTCATAAAATTTTTTCCGGCACCATCCGCGGGTCCAAGTGCCATTATAACTTCTTTGACAGGAAATATTTCATCTGTTATTATTATTGAGACCCCTGAATCGCATCAGACTGTTATCTGGTTTGGTCAATAATCCGGCTACTCTGAAAGGGTAGCGGCTTGTAAAAGCCTTGTTGATTAGTCTGAGTTCTTTTTAAGAACTATGTTACCCGCAAAAACATAGGCACTCCGGGATATTTATCCAAGTCCCGGACTCTGCGGCAGGCGGTTAAACAGTTCTGACGGACAGGAACGGTGCTGCCGGCATATAAAACTGCGGAATAACTTTGACGATGGATAATCACGGGTTCGGCAGTTCCCGGATAATTACCGGGTATAGCTGCCGTAAAAACTGTCTATCTTTAAAGAAAGGAGAAGGCAATTCCTCCGCTACCCTAAAGGGACAGCGGTTTCCTTGTCTAAGATTTTATGAAAAAGAGAATAAATATTCCTTTGCTTTTCCTGATAATCCTGATGATGCCGGTACAGGTTTTTGCCGGGACCGGCATTGTTGTAAAGACAGTTCTGGCATCTCAGGTACCCGCATTTGCCGACCCGGGCTTGTCTGATCTGATCCGGGAACTGCAATCTGTATTCAGATACTCTTCTTACCGCCTGCTCAGTCAAAACCGGATGAATCTCGGTATGAATGAAACCGGAACCGCATCACTTCCTGAAAACCGCTTGATGAAAATTACCCCGTTCCGAATAACCGGAAACAGAGCAGAACTCAGGCTTGAGATTTTTAAAGAAAACAGCCAGATTTTTCAGACAGTGGTTCAGCTTCTCAATAATGGTAGCATTACAGTCGGCGGACCCACATACAAAGAGGGTTATCTGCTTTTTAATATTTCTGTCTCTTTCTGAATAAAAGAAACTTAGTACATGAAACAGTAAATACGCTTCGTTTTTTTGTGTCTTTGTGCCTTAGTGTCTTTGTGTTTTACTGACACCGGGACACTAAGACACTAAGTGCAAGCCGATGCGTATTTACTGTTTAGTGTACTTAGCTTCTTAATAGACTTGTAAAAATGATCCGCATCAATGATATAATTGACAAAATACTTGAAAATAATCCTGAAGCAGAACTGGATATTGTAGAACGATCTTATATATATTCTGCAAAGGTTCACAGCGGACAGATTCGCCTCTCCGGTGAACCTTATCTGACTCATCCTCTTGAAGTTGCCGGAATTCTGGCAAATATGAATCTTGATATGGTCAGTATCGCTGCCGGTCTTCTGCATGATGTTATTGAAGATACCCACACCACTGAAGAAGAGATCAAAGAGATGTTCGGACCTGAAGTCCTTCATATTGTTTCAGGAGTTACCAAACTGAGCAAACTCTCCTTTGACAGTTCCCAGGTGCGTCATGCAGAGAGCGTCCGTAAAATGCTCCTTGCAATGGCGGATGATATACGGGTTATCCTGATAAAACTGACAGATCGTATCCATAACATGAGAACATTGCAGTTTCACAAAAAAGAGAGCAAAAAAAAAGAGATAGCTCAGGAGACCCTTGACATTTACGCGCCGATTGCTTCACGTCTCGGTATTTACTGGATAAAAAATGAACTGGAAGATACATCATTCATGTATCTGAGTCCTGAAGAGTATGAAAATATAAAGCATTTAGTCAGCAAAGATAAAACCGAGCGGGAAGGGTATATTCAGGATGTCATCAGTATTATAAAAAAAGAGATGGAGAACGCAGGGCTGGGATGCTGCGAGGTGCTTGGAAGATACAAACATTTTTACAGCATTTATCAGAAAATGAAAAACCAGAACCTCGCATTTCAGGATATATATGATATTATTGCGTTCAGAATTATTCTGGATACCAAGTCCCAGTGCTATGAGGCTCTCGGAGTTGTCCATAATTTATGGAAACCGATTGATATAAAATTCAAAGATTATGTTGCCCGTCCCAAGCCGAATATGTATCAGTCCCTTCATACCACAGTAATCGGTCCTAACGGAGAGCGGATAGAGATTCAAATCAGAACCAATGAAATGGATAAGGTTGCCAAATCAGGTATTGCCGCACACTGGAGTTATAAAGAAGGGAAGCTGACAGATGAGAATGTCTGCAAGCAGTTTGAATGGATTCAGAACCTGATTGAAAATCAGGAGAGTACAAAAGACCCTGATGAATTTCTTGAGAATGTGCGCATAGACCTTTTCCCTGATGAAGTATATGTTTTTACTCCTGTAGGTGATATAAAAAGTCTGACCAAAGGGTCAACTCTTGTGGATTTTGCATATATGATCCATACAGAAGTAGGGGATCAGTGTACAGGTGCCAAAGTCAACGGTGTTATGGTTCCGCTAAAATATGAGCTGCAGACCGGCGATGTGGTAGAGGTTATTACGACCAAAGGGCATAAGCCGAGCCGGGACTGGCTTAAATTTGTCAAAACTGTAAAAGCCAGAGCCAAGATAAAACAGTGGATAAGAACTCAGGATAAAGAGCGGAGCATCAGCCTGGGCAGGGAGATGTGTGAAAAAGAATTTCATAAACATCGCCTCAGTTATAATAATCTGATCAAATCCGAAGAGATGGAAAAAGTGATTACGGATTCTCGGATTCAGAAGCATGGATGATCTTGTTGCAAGTGTCGGTTACGGCAAGATTACCCCCTTGCAGATAGTAAACAGGTTTATCCCGAAATCTGAACCGGAGGAGGATCATGAGTCTCTTTTAAATAAGCTGATAAAAAAGGTACAAAAAAAGAAAAAACAGAAAGACGGTGTGATTGTTACAGGAATGGATGACATACTGGTCAAGTTCGGTAAATGCTGTACTCCGGTTCCTGGTGATGCTATTATCGGGTATATTACACGCGGGCATGGAGTTACTGTCCATAAAACAGGCTGCGTCAATGTCACAGATATTAATCCTGAAAGGCAGATTGATGTGGAATGGAACAGCACCGCCAAAGATACATATCCGGTAAGGATCCGGGTAATATCTTATGACCGGGTAAGACTTCTGGCTGATATGGCAGATAATATCAGTAAAAACGGTGCCAATATTCTGGATGTTAATTCTAAAACCCTTGAAAATAAAATGGTTGACAGTCTTTTTACCATTGCTGTGGAGAATACGGAGCAGTTGGAGAAAATTTTGTCGGGGATAAAAAAAATCAAACAGGTTCAAGGTGTAGAGAGACTGAGTTGTTAATCTGAATTTGTTATAAATGTGAGTTCGATATAATCGCGGCATCTCTCCCCTTTCAGATAAAATTAAATGATTGGCTTTCTTTTTATCAGCATATTCCTATTGTCATATCTCTGTCTAAAGATTCAATGATGCTCAGAAGTCTGATTGCGTTTTCTGAAGAATCAGAAGTTCAGAGGTTTTCCTTGTCTTCTGCAAATTAATCAAATTTTGTGTCAATTCTTCCTATGGGCGGGCTGAATGATTTTTCAGTTTCAACATAATCAATTTTCAGTTCCACATTCAGAAAATCATAAACAAACGCCTTGAATATCTCAGGAACGCTGAACGCTTTCTTAAAAATAACGCCATAGTGTAATGATGCAACTTCTTTCATTTTATTCTTATGAAAATCAATTTATGCCGGTGTTGGATATAACATCATCAGTTTTCAGACTTTCGGCAATTTTCTGAACACGCTCTGTAACTCTTTGGGTCTCTGCTTTTGCCTGATGAAGCTCATGCAGTTTAAAGTCTGTTTCAGCTTTGCGTTTTTTGTACATTTTAGTAAGATTATTCTGAAAAATATCTATAAGAATATCTACATCCTGCATAACCTGATTATGTAGATTTTCCAGATGTTTAAATACTTCTACAGCATAAGCGTCAATATGCCGGTTGATTTCGGCAGATTTCATTTTTGCTTTGATCTTTTCATTTATCTTGATATTATACCTGTTTTTAAATAAGTCTATAGTATAATTATCATGAATTCTTGCTTTTTTTATCAGATTAAATATCCGTGCCGTCAGGGCATTCAACGGCTTTGCTGTCAAATCTTTTATAAAATCTCCCACAAGAAACATAATAACGATAGTGGCTATTTTAGCCCACATCAGACGGGTTCTTCCGTTTGCAAAAGCCATTAATGCCTGCGCCCGGGATAAAAGCTTATAATCAGAAGGGGTATCATAATCATCCGTCTTGTATCATAGAACTGGGCTGGACTTTTGAGCAGATATAAGGATAACATATTAAAATTATTAATAGCTAAATTACATCACCTGTTTTTTTTAAGATTTATAATATCAATTGGTTATAAAAAGTCTGGACCAGTTCCATATAAGGATTTAATATGCAACAAAACAAAACACCGGGAATTTCTTAAAACATTGGAGTTTTATAAATCATTCTTCAAATCTTGCCATTTGGAAAAGGGTAGGATATAATTAAAAGAGTCATGGAGTTTTTTTATGTTTCATTGTCTGAACTGTGATTTCCGTATGATTTATATGATTTCCGTGATAAAAAAATCATGCCGGTCATAATAATCATACGGAAATCACAGTTCAGACAACAGAAAAATACCCTGATTCCTCAATTATTCCAAAAAATCTTTATACAGAATAAAAATAAAATTAGGATTTTAACGGTATGAACAGACTGAAAATCGAAGCAACCAAATATACACCTGACATATTGCTTGATTATGAAAAACACTATCTTGAGATAAAAGGAAAATCTTACCCGCCAAGCATCAAAGATTTTTATGATCCTTTTTTCTCAAACCTTAGAAAGTATCTTGATGAACAGTTGAATGAGCAGTTATTTACAGTAAATATTGAACTGGCTTATTTTAACAGCAGCTCTGCAAGGATGTTGTCAGATTTTTTTGAGATGCTGGAGGAATATGTCAATCATGGAAAGAATATCTGTGTAAATTGGATTTATGATGAAGAAGATGAAGATAATCTGGAATACGGTGAAGAGTTTAAAGAAGAATTGGAAATGCTTACATTTAATCTTGTTAAAAAGGAGGATGATTGAATGAAAAAAAAAATTTATCTCTTTACGAGGCTCTGCCTCGTAACGCATTTTTTTATTCCCATGCTTTGTGTGGGAACTATTATTTTCCAGTTGGGTTACGCTACCGCTAACCCAACCTACGCAGAGACAGATTCTCATACAGTATCTCCCATTTATAACATGGGAATTGCCCTTCCCCTGACAGGTGCAGGAGCGTTTTACAGCAAAGACGGGATTGATGCGATAAAACTGGCAGTAAAAGAGATCAATGCAAAAGGCGGATTTTTAGGAAAATATCCGATTCAGTTGTTTATCCGGGATACTCAGACCAAACCGGAGATTGCCGCTCCTGAAGCAACCGGAATGATTCTGCGGGATCATGTCAGGTGCATTATGGGAACATATTCCATGCACTGCGCTATTGCTGTCAAACCCGAGGCAAGAAAGAACAGAGTGCTTCATATTGCGGCAATCAGTAATTCGGAAAATCTTACCATGAATGATTTCAGTCCTTATACTTTTTCAGTTGTTCCTAATACTTATATGCAGGCAAAAGCAGTTGCTCTTGGAATTGCCCGGTTGGCAAAAGAAAAAAAATGGAAAGAATATGTTACTATTGCATCTGATTATGAATGGGGAAAATCTACTCAGCAGAATTTTGTTCAGCAGCTTGCCATAGCCGCTCCTGAATTAAAACTGAAAAAAGAGATATGGACGCCGCTGGGTGAAACCCGCTTCTCTCCTTATATTGCAACAATCATCTCCCTGAAACCTGATTTTGTTTACGGTTCTCTTGCATCCAGAGATAACATGGTATGGATGAAAACCGCTGAAAAATATGATTTTTTTAAAAAAATTCCTTATCCGGGATCATTAATCAGCGTATCAGAACTGATCAGCCAGAAAGATACCATTCAGAGAGATATGATCGGACTGAGCCGCGCTCCGTTTTTTGCACATCTTGATATTTCAATGATGAAAGATTTTGTTAAAAATTTCCGGGAAGCATATCAGCGTTATCCAAGCGACTGGGCTGTGATGGAATATGATTCGGTTTATATTTTAAAGCAGGGGATAGAAAAAGCCGGAACCGTTGATTCTGAAAAAGTCAAAGATACGCTGAGAGGAATGACTGTTGATACAACACGCGGCAGGCTCTTTTTCCGTGAGATTGATAACCAACTTAGCTGCTCTTCTTATATGGGCGTAGTTGCTGATGTGATGGATTATCCTTTCCCGATTTACAAAGACCTGATTGAAATAAAGGAACCTGAATCATGGCGGAGTGAAGAGGAGATTATGAAAATCAGAAATGAAGAACTAGGAATTAGGAATTGAGAATAGCTCCGTAGGAGCGTAATATTTGTAGATCGAAAACTATTCCCGGATGTCCCTCCGGGACATAAATTCGGGCATCCCGCAGGGATCAATGCCATTAAGTTAAGGTATAAACCAGCCTGACCCCCATTCGGCTGAACGTTCGACTGAGCTCACGCCGAAGTCTCATGCCGAAGCCTGCCCCCTTCCCTAAGGGAAGGGGGAATAAAGCGGAATGAGGTCTCCCCTTCCCTTCGGGAAGGGGTCGGGGGTCAGGTCAGGTCAGGTCTTAACTTAATGGCATTGCCCGCAGGGATGCCCTGAGAATAGCACGGCAATTTATTGCCGTGTAAAAAGACATAAAATCAGAATCTTAAAAATTTTTCGATCTACTGAATATTTGTAGATGAGAAAAAATTATGACCATGCTCCCCTTCCTTAATATAAAAACAAGAATATTGCTGAACGGCATCTTATCTGTTGTTATTTCAATACTTTTAGTAATAGCTATTCTCTCTTTTTTATTATGGAAACAGAGCGAAAAAAGAGCAAGAGATCACATTAATCATGCAATCAGAGTAATTGATCTTCAATTTAACGAGATGGCTTCAGAACTGAAGGAGATTGCAATAAAAATCGGCAATCAGCAGGAATATGCCAGCAAGATAAATTTCATTCAGGAGAATAAGGAGAATAAATTTCTGCAAGATATGCTGGAAGGAGAAAGAAGAGAATTGTCCGGCATGTTGTATGATGCAGCTCTTACCGGCAGTATCGCATCAATAACGCTGTTTGATGACATCGGTGAATGGATATGCAATGTATCTCTGAATAATTCAGAGGCATATTTAAGTGTAAATCATCCGTCGGAAACAATTCAGCAGGCAGTTATCCCAATCGGAAAAACGCTTGAGAGTGAATATTGGTCAAAGGGAACGCAAAAATTACATTTTGACGCTCCTTCAAAGTCCGGTACAGAGATAACCATTGACGGAAACAGAATAGGATTGACAGCAACTGCACCGCTACAGGCACGCCTTCTTAATCCTCAGACATTAAAGGAAGAGTCTGTTCAAAAAGGGTTTATTCAGGTTTGTCGGTATCTTGATGATTCATTTATTCAGCGTGTCAGTAGCCTTACAGATACCATGATTAATCTTTTTGCGGGAAACCGTTTCAGTGTCGGGAATCTCAGGAATTATAATCTTCTGAATGAAAAAGAGACTGCCCGCTTCTCACTGCCAGCTTCTCACTTCCCATTTCCCACTTTCCATTTCTCACTTCTTAAAGAGAATCCTTTATTCAAAGAGATTCATATAGATAAGACCGCATTTTTTGAAGGAATAGTACCTATTATTTCAAAGAATCAGACTACAGGGGCGCAGCTTTATTCAGGAGCGTTCAGTGTGCTTCTTTCCCAGGAAGAGACGCGGAAAGCACAGCGTCAGATGATTCAATCCCTTTTTCTTGTGGCGTTGATCGGTATTCTGATAACAATGCCGCTGACATATTTTCTGGCAATAAAGGAGATTATTTATCGGGAGCATACAGAAAAAGAGCTGGCAAGATACAGAGAGCATCTTGAAGAGCTTGTGACAGAACGGACTGCTGAACTTGAAAAAGCAAATTCAGAGCTTGATCAGAAGAATACTGCCCTGAATGAATCTCTTGAAGCGGTTGAGGAAGCAAACAGAGCAATTACCGAAAGTATTCAATATGCCAAAGTTATTCAGCGATCTGTACTGCATAACGGAGAGTTCCGGGGTTTTAAAAACTTCGGAACTCTCCCCGTGAATCTTGATTCTTTCTTTATCTGGATGCCATGCGATATTGTCAGCGGAGATATTTTTTATACAGATGTTTATGATAACGGGTTTATTATTGCTGTGATTGACTGCACAGGACACGGAGTTCCGGGGGCGTTTATGACCATGCTTGCGTTTTCCAATTTAAGAAGAATCACCCGGACAGAAAAATGCAATGATCCTGCTGAAATTCTGAAGCGTCTTAATTACTCAATAAAAACAACGCTTCAGCAGGATACAGAATATGCTCTTTCAGATGACGGGATGGATGCCGCAATTGTCAAAGTTCAGTTGTCAGTGAACAGTGAGCAGAAAATGGAGAATATGATAACTGACGACTCTTCACTGTCCGCTGATAACTGTCTCCTGACTTTTGCCGGAGCAAAGCTGCCGCTCTTTTATATCTGCAATGATGAATTGACTGTTATAAAAGGGGATAAAGAGAGTGTCGGCTATAAAAGCTCTGATTTGGACTTTGAATTTACAAATCATACAATTCCTGTTGAAAAAGGGATGGTATTTTATTTGGCAAGCGATGGTTTTACAGATCAGCTTGGGGGTGAAAAAGGGCTTCATTTCGGGAGCAGAAGATTTAAGGATATGTTAAAAGAGAATGCACATCTCTCTTTTTCAGAACAGAAGGAGATATTTGTCAGGGTATTCAATGATTACAGAGGTGATAATGAAATGCAGGATGATGTTACAGTTGTCGGCTTCGGTTTCAGAGATGATTAGTTTTCAGACTGAGTGAAAAAAACTTTTTCGTTCTGCTGATTATTGACTTTTCTTTTTATTTTTTTATAATATACTCTTTGTTCAGAATTAAAGAAACTTGGTTTTTCAACAAAATTGAGCAAGAGTTACAGGTATTCAAATCATTAATAATGAGAGGATATTGATATGCTAAAAGATCTTTATGAATTCAAGGAAGATTCTCAGCAGGCAGGGTATATTTTTTTGTTTCAGCGGTCCCATCTCCCAGAATCTTGTAACGGAAATCGGATCCATACTGGAACAGAAAATGAATCTGGAAAAAGCTGCGAAATCAACGGTTCTCAGGGTATTTTCCATGGTGGTGGAAAAGGCACAGAATATTATCCATTATTCTGCTGAAAAATTTACAGAGAACAATACTAACGGAAATGATGACGAGCTGAGTCTCGGAATTATTGCAGTCGGCTATGAAAATGAACACTATTATGTGTTAAGCGGAAATATGATCGGCAACAAAGAAGTTGAAAGACTCCGTGAAAAGCTGACAAGCCTGCGGCAGATGGACAAAGATGAACTCAGGGAATATTATAAAAAGCAGCGTAAACAGCCGCCGGACAAAGGGAGTAAGGGAGCGGGATTAGGGTTTATTGATATGGCAAAAAAAGCGAGCAAACCTATTGAGTTTGATTTTAAAAAGGTAGATGAAAATGTCTCTTTTTTTTCTATGAAAACGATTATTTAAATAAGAGGAACAATTTATATGGATAATTTAAAGATAGAAGCCACAAAATACAGTCCTGAAATATCCTTTGACTGCGAAAATAATGTCCTTGAAATAAGGGGCAAATCTTATCCGGAGGATACATCTGTATTTTATTCTCCTATATTTGCGTGGGTTGAAAAATATCTTCAAAGGGAAGAGACAAAAAAAATTGTTGTTAACATAGAACTGGTTTATTTCAACAGCAGCTCCTCAAAAGTTTTGTTAGATTTTTTTGACACGCTGGAGACAGCCGCAAACGACGGAAAAGAGATAGCAGTAAACTGGTTTTATGAAGAAGATGATGAAGATGCTCTGGAATTCGGCGAAGAGTTTAAGGAGGATTTTGAGTCATTAGATTTTAATCTGATTGAAAAAACCTCATAATTAAATCCAAATTAGGAATTGAGAATCAGGAATCGGGAAATAAAAATTTGATTTTCAAGATATTAATTTTAATTCTTAATTCAGATAATCAAAGCGGGATTTAAGCGTCAACAGATCGGAAATTAGGACCACAGGTCATGAATCATAATCAGGAAATAATAAGCAAGGAACCAGAAGCCGGCAGCCAGAATTCAGGAACCGGCACGTCAAAAGACAAAAATTCCATCTTTTCCAAAGAGCATGAGATATTAAAGAGTGCTGAATCGCTTTTAAAACAGGAAGGGGTTCAAAAGGAGACTCTTTCAGAAGAGTATGAAAGCCTTATCAAAAGCTACAAAAAACTTCTCCGTCAGACAGAGACCCTGACCCGGACCAGTGATAATCAGCAGCGAAAATTAAACAGGATTCTGGAAAGTCTGAGCCGGTATGTATCTTTTCAGTTATTCAAAAAAATCACACGCGGTGAAAAGGTTGAAATAAAGACCCAGAGAAAAAAACTGACGGTTTTTTTCTCAGACCTGAAAGATTTTTCATACACATCATCCCACATGGAAGGAGAATCTTTATCAGTATTTTTAAATTCTTATCTTGAAATTATGACGCAGATCATCATAAAATGGGGAGGGACTCTTGATAAATATATGGGAGACGGAATGATGGTTTTTTTCGGAGACCCTGAATTTACTTCTGATGAAGACCATGCAAAGCGTTGTGTCAGTATGGCAATAGAGATGCGTGAAAAAATGAAAGACCTGCGGAAAAAATGGTATGATCTGGGGTATCAGGAGCCTCTGCACTGTAGAATGGGAATTGCTACCGGATACTGTACAGTCGGAAACTTCGGATCATCAGAAAGAATGGATTATACCATTATCGGAACCCCTGTGAACCTTGCCTCAAGACTGGAGAGCGCAGCAGATATAGATGAAATATTTATCAGCCATGAAACATGGAGTTTTGTCAAAGATCATATTGTCTGTGAGGCTCCCGTAGGATTGCACTTAAAAGGATTTCACTATGAGATATTAGCACATAAAGTTCTGTATTTAAAAGAAGAGAGTAAAACCAGTCTGGCATTTGTCTATAATGAAGAGAAAGGGGTCAATATGATTATAGACTTTTCAAAAATCTCCAAAGAGGAACTCATATCTGTCATCAATAAAATAAAAATTGAAGCAGAATCCTGAACGATGACCTAACCCCCCTTCCCTGAAGGAATGCAGAATGTAGGGGCGAATAATTATTCGCCCTATAGTCTTTCTCTCAGAATGCAAAGCGGAGCGTGTCCGCCCTGAAAGTTTTGAGCCAAAAAATGAAATATCCAATCATATTTACAGGAGCGGGTCCAGGAGACCCTGAACTGATAACTGTCAAAGGGAAAATTGCACTGGAGCAGGCAGATATTGTGATTTACGCTGGTTCTCTTGTGCCGGAAGCAGTATTAAAATGGGCAAGACCCGGCACACAATTTATGAACAGCGCATCCATGCACCTTGATGAAATAATTGACGCCATGACAGATGCTTATAATCATGGCAAACAGGCAGTCAGGCTTCATACAGGAGATCCGAGTCTGTATGGTGCAATATTTGAACAAATCACAGAACTTAAAAAAAGAGGGATTCCATTTAAGATTATTCCCGGAGTAACTGCGGCATTTGCCGCAGCAGCCGCAGCAGGATTGGAATATACTTTGCCTCAAATATCCCAGACTCTGATTTTAACGCGAATGGAAGGCAGAACACCGGTTCCCGAGTCTGAATCATTGGAGTCTCTTGCAAATCATCAGTCATCCCTTGTCATTTATCTGAGTATCTCTCTTATAGATAAAGTAACAGAAATACTTGAAAAATCCTATGGAAAAAATGCGCCGGTAATTGTTGCCTATTGTGTCAGCCAGCCGGAGGAAAAGATACTGCGGACTACGGTAGCTGAATTACCGGCTATGATTAAAAAAGAAAATATAAGAAAACAGGCTGTTATTATTGTGGGAAAAGTTCTTGAATTTACAGATGATATAATTTATAAGTCAAAACTTTATGACAGACATTTTTCTCATGAATTCAGAAAGAGTTCATTATAAATTAAAACCCTAATGGTCTTAAAGACCCTTAGGGTTTTGGAATTTAAAAATTTTGAGTAATATCGAAAACAAAATGAATGCACTGCAATTAGAAGCAATCGGTTCTTTAAAGATTAGACAGATGCCTATCCCGGAAGTCCGCAATGATGAAATACTTCTGAAAGTTACCCATTGCGCCCTGTGCAGAACAGATGCAAAGATGTGGGAAAAAGGTCAGCGGGATATGGTTTTGCCGCGGGTACCAGGGCATGAAATCTGCGGTTTTTCAGAAGAAAAAAAGCGTTTTACTGTGTGGCCCGGGGAAGCCTGCGGCAACTGCCGCTATTGCCAAAGCGGATTTGAAAATCTTTGTAAAAAAATGCGGATTACCGGATTTCACAAAGATGGCGGATTGGCTGATTATGTGGCTGTTCCAAAGACAAGTTTAATTCCGATTCCTGATAATATACCCGGAGAAGTAGCAAGTCTGAGTGAGCCTCTGGGATGCTGTATCAATGCAGTTGAACAGGCTCAGATAAAAAAAGGTGACAGAGTTCTGATTTACGGAGCAGGTGCTGTGGGGCTTCTGATGGGAATGGCTGTCAAAGCATACAAAGCATTCCCTTTTATCAGAGAGATAAATCCGGCAAAGCTGATGCGGAGTGAAAAATTTCAGCAGAGCATCGGAATTCAGAGTTTTGAAATCTTGAATACTTCGGAAGTTTTTTTTGATGCGGTTATCAATGCCGCACCTTCAGCAGATACTTTTTTTAATGGCATATCCCATCTTGTCCCCGGCGGCTGTTTTTGCCTGTTCAGCGGATTAAGCAATGCAGATTATCCTGTTCCGGTCTCTGCAATTAATGAAATTCATTACCGGCAGCTCAGAGTTACAGGCGCTTATGGATGCACCCGTTTACAGCAGAAGAGAGGATTGGAAATATTGGCAGTTTATCAGAATGAAGCAGAAATGCTTATTGAAGGGCATATCAGATTACAGGATGCTCCGTCAGTTTTTCCTGAAATTGCCGCAGGAGAAGCATTGAAATTTGTGGTTGAATTTTTACCATAAGAGTCTATAAACCTAACCCCCCTGCCCCCCTTCCCTGAAGGGAAGGGGGAAAAGAGTGATCGGGGCTTCCCTTCCCTTCAGGGAAGGGGGCAGGGGGTTAGGTTATAACTTTATGTTTCCACGCAAGATAACCTGAAACTTAACACTTAACACCTAAAACTTAAAACCATGAAATGGACAGAAACGAAAGTTATTTTTGATTATTATGACAAATCTCTTGCCGCGGATTCTGATTTCAGATATTTTCTATGATCTTGATGTAAAAGGAGTTGTTGTTGAAAGCCCCGAAGCAGATCCCGCAGCAGATAATGACTGGGCAGACGGGGTTCAGAAAATGCCTGAAAAAGATGCGGTTATCGTTTATTTTCCGAAAAACAGAGAGAGTGAAGAAAAATATAAGATTCTGGAAAAAGAGCTGATCCGTCTGAATAATGAGAATGGGATTATAACGCAGATTCTTTATCAGGAGATTGATGAAGAAGACTGGGCAGAATCATGGAAATCTTATTTTTTTCCTGAAAAGATAAGTAAGAGGATCGTTGTAAAACCTACATGGAGAGAGTATTCTCCCTCTCCAAATGAAATTATTCTTGAGATAGATCCGGGCATGGCATTCGGCACAGGAACGCATCCTACAACGATTTTATGCGTCAATATGATTGAGGCGTACTTAAAACCGGGTTATACGCTGTTAGATGTGGGAACAGGCTCAGGTATCCTCATGATTGCAGCAGCAAAACTTGGCGCAGCAAAGATGCTTGGCGTGGATACTGATGAGATTGCTGTTGATATTGCACGTAAAAATTTACTGCTTAACGGTATAGAAGATGATAAATTCCAAGTTATTACAGGGAACCTGCTTGATAATATTGAAAAAAAATTTGATATGGTCGTTGCAAATATTTTATCCAATGTTATTCTTCTTTTACTGGATCATATCAGAAAAGTCCTGAAAAAAGAGGGGATATTTATCTGTTCAGGGATTATAGAAGAGAATAAAGATACTGTGGCTCAGAAAATGAAAGATTTCGGGTTTGATATATTGGAGATACAGACAGATCAGCATTGGGTCTGTATTGTAGGAAAATTAAAAGGTTATATAGATGAAAGAAAAGAATAAAAACATCCTGATTGCTGCGGATGAATCGGAAAACGCAAAACGGGCTGTTTTATATGTGGGAGAGATGCTCGGAGGATTAAAAGGGTTTAAAGTAACTATTCTGCATGTGATTCGCGAGCCTGAAGAAGATTATTTTCCCCATCCTGATGAAAAAGGGAAATGGATACATGAGCATGAAAACAAAGTTGAATTGATGCTGGAGGAATATCGTCAGATTTTAATCCGACACGGCTTCTCCCCTGATGATGTATCAGTCAGATCAACAATCCGTTACTGTCCGTCTATGGCAGAGTGTATTCTGGCGGAGAAAGATCAGCTTGAATACAGCACGCTTGTTGTCGGAAGGCAGGGGCTTTCACGGAAAGAGGAGTTTCTCTTTGGCAGCATATCAAGCAAAATAGTTACCCACGCGAACAACTGTACTGTATGGGTAGTCGGATAAAATAGACAGAAAACAGAAACTAAATTTTTTTTAAAAACTTAGTTTCTTGTCAGTCATCAGGTTAAGAACAGAGGATTATTTTCCTGAAATTTTTTTCTATTTAAGTCTTGATTTTTTTATCAGATATAACTATAATTTTTTTATTATGAAAGCACATAACGAAAAAATACCCAGTCCAAAAGAAATTGAAAAAGAGATAAGCGAATTTCTGGCAAAGAAATTCGGCGGTGAAGTAAAGATTATATCTCCTATGGATTTGCCGCAGGAGATCATGCCTGAGAAGATCAAAGGATCCTCCCGTAAAGAAAAAAAAATCAATTTTAATTTAAAGCCTGAAGAGCTTGTCAGTTTTCTTGATCAGTATATTGTCAGACAGGATGATGCAAAAACCGTATTGGCAACAAAAATATGTACCCATTTTAACAGAATAAAGAGATCCGAGTCTTCCGATGACATTGCCAATGAAATGGTCGGACGTATTAAAAACAATGTGCTGATGATCGGACCTACAGGCGTGGGAAAAACCTATATGGTCAAACTGATTGCAAAAAAAATAGGAGTTCCTTTTGTCAAAGGGGATGCCACCAAATTCAGTGAAACAGGCTATGTAGGAGGGGATGTCGAGGATCTTGTCCGCGATCTTGTCAGAGAGGCAGACGGCGATATTGAACTTGCGCAGCATGGTATTATTTATATTGATGAAGTGGATAAGATTGCATCAAGCCGTAATTTTATCGGCGCGGATGTCTCCCGGACAGGCGTTCAGCGTGCATTGCTCAAGCCTATGGAAGAGACAGATGTTGAATTAAAGGTTCCGCATGATCCTATCTCCATGATTCAGGAGATTGAGCGTTTCCGTAAAACCGGCAAACGGGATAAACGCACAATTAATACCAGAAATATCCTCTTTATTGTTACCGGAGCATTTGACGGTATTACCGAGATTATTGAAAAGCGGTTGTCAAAACAGCGAATCGGATTCGGAGCGCAAATTGCAAAACCAGGTCAACAGACTGATATTCTTAGGCATGTAAAATCAGAAGATTTGGTAGAATTCGGTTTTGAATCAGAGTTTGTAGGTCGTCTTCCGGTTCATGCAGTGCTTGACAGATTAACTGAAGATGATCTTTTTGAGATTCTGAGGAATCCGAATAATCCTGTTATTCTTGGGAAAAAACTTGATTTTGCCGCTTATGGAATTGATGTGAAATTTGAAGCTCCTGTCCTCCGTATGCTGGCGAAAAACGCATTTGCAGAGAATACAGGAGCAAGAGGGTTGGTGAATGCTATTGAAAAAGCATTGCTCTTATATGAGAAAAAGCTGCCTTCAATGAATGTCGGAAAATTCCCTGTAACAACAGAAGTTATTGAAAAACCGGAAAAAATAATTGAGAAGTTGAAAGAATCGCCGGATGATATTTATATATCTGAAATATTTGAAAGATTAGCAGATGAAGAAAAAGAATATATCAGAGAATATGCGACATCAAAAAAAGGGATACTCTCTGAAAAATATAATATGACCATTACGCCGTCTCATATTGAAACAATTGCGGCATATTATTCAAGTCATATTATGGATATTGAAAATGTTATCAGAAGAATCAAATCCTATTCAGAGGAAGTCAAAAAAATAGAACTCTATTTTTATAAAAAACATGATATTAACATTGTAATGGAGGATGATGCGGTTGACTTTATTATTAACCGTTTTATTGATACATCTCTGAATGTTGAGGATATTTATAAACAACTGACAATGGATTTTGAGTTTGGTCTGAAGCTGGTGCGTGAAAAGACCGGCAGAAACCGTTTTTTTATTACCAGAGAGGCGCTTATATCGCCGGAGGTTTTTATCGGAAAGCTCATTAAAGATGAGATGAGCAATATTACAAAATAGTACTCGGTTAATTTAATTCTGAATAATAAAATACGAAGACCTGCGGGGTTTTCAAAACCCCGCAGGTCTGTCAGAATTAAATTAACTGATTTTAAGGAGTTACGCAGTTGAAATACGCTTTTTTATTTAACCGCAGAGAACGCAAAGTAAACCGCAAAGTTACGCAAAGATATATTTTAAAACTTTGCGCTCTTTGCGGGAACTTTCGCCCTTTTGCGGTTCATTTTTACGATGCAGAAACTCCAACTGCTTAACTCCTATGATTAATAGTTTCACAAACCCTTATGATTTATTTCAGAAATCAGGAGTAAACGGCATATAATTAATGCGTTCTTGAAAAGGCGATTAAAAGAAAATTAACAATGGCATTAAGAGAAGAATTAAGAAAACAGGGCAACTGGCTTTTCAGGTGGCGCAGCTATCTCCCTCTGATTATGATTGTAATCGTTCTTTTTGGGATGAGTTATTTTGAATATCCCGGTCATAGTGAGAAATTGGATGATATATGGGAAATAATCTGCCTGTTCATATCATTTTCAGGTGTCGGAATCCGTTTTTTCACCGTCGGTTATACACCGGAGGGAACATCAGGGACAAACACACGGAAGCAGATAGCAGATACTTTGAATACTGCGGGAATGTATTCGACAGTGAGACATCCCTTATATTTAGGCAATTTTATAATCTGGTTCGGTTTATCCGCGTTTTTTCATCTGTGGTGGTTCAGCCTTATCGTCATACTTATATTCTGGTTATATTATGAGAGAATAATGTTTGCCGAAGAAGAATTTTTACGGGAAACATTCGGTAATTCCTATTCAGAATGGGCTGAAAAAACCCCTGCCTTTATACCTGATATACGGAAATGGCGTTCTTCCGATATGATATTTTCATTCAGAAAAGCTGTAAAAAATGAATATAAAAGCTTTTTTGCAGTAATTGTTTCCTTTACAGTTCTTGAAATTATTGGTGATATTTTTGTGGAACAAAGATTGGAAATAGACAGGATGTGGCTGTTAATATTAATAACGGGTTTGATAATATATACAATTGTCAGATTTTTGAAAAAAAGAACTAAAATATTGGAAGTTAAGGAAAAATAAGCCATGTAGGTCGGGTTAGCGGAGCGTAACCCGCAATGCCGTTAAGTTAAGGTATAAACCAGCCTGACCCCATTCGGCTGAGCGTTCGACTGAGCTCACGCCGAAGTCTCATGTCGAAGCCTGCCCCTTTCCCAAAGGGAAGGGGTCGGGGGTCAGGTCAGGTCTTAACTTAACGGCATTGAGCGTAACCCGACATTACCATAATTGATAAACACGCTGTGCTTTGTCCACCCTGCTATTTACTATGATCCTGAAAACTACTGAAATCCGAAATCCTAAACCCATCGGCATAACCGGCGGTATTGCCAGCGGAAAAACTACTGTTGCGAATATGCTGAAAGCACGCGGATTTGAAACTATTGATTTTGATATTATAGCGCGACAGGTGGTTGAGCCGGGAAAACCGGCTTTCAAAAAAATCGTTGATTACTTTGGCAGGCAAATCCTTCAGAATGACGGAACCCTTAATCGGAAAAGACTTTCAGGAATTGTATTTAATGATATTGAAAAATTAAAACAATTAGAGAGTTTTATTCATCCTACGATTCATGAAGAATATCTGAAGCAGCTTCGTGAGACTTCAGAAAAAAATCCTGATGCAATGATTCAGGCGGTTATCCCGCTTCTGATTGAAAAGAATCTCATGGATATGGTTGATAAGATATTAGTAGTTTATATTCCGAGGGAAAAACAGATTGAGCGGCTGATAAAGAGAGACGGAATAAGCAGAGAAGCAGCGGAGACGATTCTCAAATCTCAGATTCCGATTGATGAAAAGCTGAAATATGCTGATTTTATTATCATAAATGATGGATCGCTTGCAGAGACAAAATCGCAGGTTGAAACTGTGTGGCAAAAATTTGTAACTTGATTGAATAGGCGGAGAGTTTTTTATCTCATTCCCATGCTTTGCGTGGGACATGAGGGAAAAAAAATTCGTAGTACCGCCTTTAGGCGGTTATTCACACCCACCGCCTGAAGGCGGTACTACAAACTTTTCTGTGAATAACCGCCTGAAGGCGGTACTACAAACTTTTCTGTGAATAACCGCCTGAAGGCGGTACTACGAACTTTGCTGCGTTCCCACGCAAAGCGCGTCAATGCCGTTAAGTTAAGACCTGACCTGACCCCCGACCCCTTCCCAAAGGGAAGGGGAGACCTCATTCCGCTTTATTCCCTCCTTCCCATTGGGAAGGGGGCAGGGGGGTTAGGTTAATGGCTGAATAAATCAGTATGTTATAGCCATGTATATTGCTTTTCTCTGTGCTCCGCCCAATTTTCCACACCATGTTCTTTTATTATCTTAAGATTTTTTATCGGAGCATTTCCGCAAAACGGCTTGAGGAAATCAAGTTTTTTACATTGTTCGAAATCATCGCAATCCCAACATCCTTCAATGCTTCTGCCGGTGTTACATACAATAACTTCACACGATGCACCTCTCCCGCCTCCTGATCTGCAAGGTAGTTCACATTTCAGGGCATTGATTGTTTTCAATAAAGAAAGCATTTCATCATATTTTTCAAATTTATCATTCTTTGTTGCGATTATCTTTGCAAGTTCGGAAAAATGACTTTTTTCAAGTTCATACAGCAGATCAGCACACATATCTGAAAATTCCGCTTTATAGCGCGGACAATCTCCGCAATAAATACCGCAATGAGTTGTCAAATCTTTATCTGTCATAGTGTCTCCTTTCGTGCATAACACCGCTTTTAAGCGGGCGCGGCTTTTTACACGCCCCGCTGAAAAAGCCTTGTTATGCCTGTTTTTCACCTTTTCTTATACGTAATCCCTGTAACGGAAAGAAAAGAATATAAAAAATCCCTGATTCTATGTTAAAAGAAGGCTGCGTAACTCCTACTTAAACCATAAATTTTTTATTCAATTCTTCGGCGATATTATTGTCAGGCAGAATCAGATTTGTCCTGCATTTTTCTATAGCAGCTAAAGGAGTCTCTTTATAAAGACAACTCCTGGGAGCCTGAATAATAGCACTTCCGCCGTTTTTTATAATTTCTCCAAGCCCTTCTGCTCCGTCATCACCTGCACCGGATAAAATGACACCCACGCCGTTTGTTTTCATCAGATCAGCAAGAGAGAGCATAAGCGTGTCAGTTGCTCCTGTGCGGTTTGAAAAAGGGGAAGAATTTACAGATAAAGAATATTCACCGTAAAAAAGATATAGATTCACATAATCTTTACCGGATGCCAGAAAGCATACACCCGGATCAATGGCAGCACCGTCTTTTGCCCGCTTAACAGTTACGGCGCTGTTTTTATCTAAATAATTTGCAAAATTCTCCACATGATTCGGAGCTTCATTAAGTATAATTATGTATGCTGCCGGAAGAAAAGGATCCAGATGCGGAATAATCTTCAACAATGCAGCATATCCACCTTCAGATGCGCCCATAGCACATAAATATTTGATGGTGTTATCCCCTGATTTTTTCTTATCTTTTCCGTCAGATTTCGGATTGCCTCTGAGATATTTTGCAGCTCCGATTTCAACCCCTGAAGCAAGAATCACTTTTTTGAGTATATTTTCCCGCTGTTCTTCCAGACTTTCAGGCTGCTGATTGGATGGTTTATAGATAAAATCCACAGCTCCATACTTTAAAGCATCAAAAGTAACCGTAGCCCCTTCCTCTGTAAGAGTGCTGCACATGACAGTAGGCTTGGGATGTTTTATCATAATATGTTTTAATGTTGTCAGTCCGTCCATTACCGGCATATTTATATCCAATGTGATAACATCAGGATTCAGAGCAGAGATCATATTCAATGCCTCTTTGCCGTCTCCAGCCTCTCCGATGACCTTCACACGGTCGCCTGATTCAAAAATTTTACGGAGAACCTGACGCATCAGTTTGGAATCATCAACAATTAAGAGATTGATCGGATCGTTCACAAAAAACCTCCATATAAAATGAGAAGTGAGTAAAGTGAAAAAAAATTTCTCACTTCTCACTTCTTTGCATTTTCCGGGCAGTTTCCATAAGCTGAATCCCGCTGTTTTCAAGGGGAATATCCCATGACCGGATCAGACGCTGTGCAATATCTCTGATACATCGGGATGCAGGCGATTCAGGATATTGAGTTATAAGAACTTCTCTTTTTTTTGCCGCCATACGGACTGTTTCATCAAAAAATATAAAACCGAAAAAATCTGCTTCAAGGGAGAGTCCTTCTTTAAATGTTTTGTCCAATTTTTTCATGATAGTTAATTCATTCGGATGATCTCCCATATTAAAGATGATACGGGGATGATAATTACTGCATGATTTCTGAATTTTGGAAGCCAGTTGAGGACTGACAGCGGAGATATTCTCTGAAAGTGATTTTACAGTCAATGGTTCTGACTGAACCGGCTGCTGAAACGATTTTATCAGCAGATGAAGTACCTTTTTATCATGCCGCACTACGCTTGAGATAACCCGGAATATGAAATTTCTTAAAAACATAACTGAATTCATAACAGAAGCGGTCTCAAATGTGGTAATAATAATTCCTTTATGAGTAAGTCCGAAAAAATTCAGAATATTAAATGAAGTTCCCGCGCCAAGGTCTAAGATAATATATTCTGCGGAGATATTTTTCAGTTCTTTTATCAGAATAAGCCTCTGATCATAAGAGATATTTGCAAGAAAAGGGGTTCTGCCGTCTCCGGGAAGAAATTTCAGATTAGGAATATCAGTCTGTAAAATAATATCTTTGAATATGATATTCTTTGTATTAAAAAAATCACCGATACCCGGATATTTGTTCGGTATTCCCAGACAAGTATAAAGATTTGATCCGCCTAAATCCAAATCTGCCACCACTGTAGAATGTCCCATCTGCGCCAAAGCAATGGAGAGATTTGCCGCAAAGATTGTCTTTCCTACCCCGCCTTTTCCGCTTGCAATCGGAATGATTCTTTTTTTATTCATATAGTTCCTTGTAACAAACCTGACCCCCTGCCCCGCTTCCCTGAAGGGAAGGGGAATAAGAAATACAGGGTCGAATATGTAAGGGCGATATGTAGGGGCGAATAATTATTCGCCCCTACATATCAGGCGATAAACGATTCTATGGCATCAGCTAACTTATTATCATCTAATATAATATCAACAACTCCCGCCCGGACAGCATGATCTGTCAGGTTCGGAAATACACAGCATTGAACATCTTTGACCATAGTTATACCGGATTCTTTTTTGATTCCGGCAAATCCCTCTGCTCCGTCATCTCCAAGTCCGCTTAATAAGATTCCGATTGTGTTCTGATGAAAGATTTTTGCGGCCGATGAAAATAGCAGGTTCAGGGGATAATCTCTCCTGTCACCGCAAATCAAGGTTATCTCCCCTTTTTCATTCATTTCAAGGTGCAGTGATGTTTCATTTGATCCGATATAACAGGTTCCCTGCTCAACAATTTTTTTATCTGCGGCAACTTCAACTTTCCATGGAACATGCTCATCAAATTTCTGCACAAATGATGAAATTATCTTAGGAGAGATCTCCTGAAGAACAACCACTGCCGCGGGAATCGTGGGTGAAAGCATTGAAAGCAGCCGAATCACTGTATTGGGTCCGCTAAGGGTTGTGCCGATAACAATAATATACTCTAACGGATAAAACCGGTAAAGTTTTTCTAACCGATCTTTTACATTCCACTTTTTCGGAAGTCTTACCCTGCGGACATTTTCGAGCTGCATGGAGTGGGCTATTTTAACCCGATCAATAAGTTGGCGTCCTGTTTTGCCGTTGTTCAGTTCGCTATCCCCTGATGGTTTGGGAATAAAATCAGCTACCCCGAGGCGGAGCGCATCAAATGTAACCGCGCCGTCTGTGATTAAAGAGCTTAATACCACAATCGGAACGGGCGATTCAATCATAAGATGTCTGATTGTTGAGATTCCGTTCATTACCGGCATATCAATATCCAATGTAATAACATCAGGTTGCACTCTTTTTACTTTGTTCAGAGCGTCAAGACCATTTTCAGCAGAATCAAGTACTTTTATTCCGGGATCATGCTCCAGAATCCGGGTAACAGCCTTTCTCATCACAGGTGAATCATCAACAACTATAACTTTTATTTTATTATTTGTCATGGGTTATTCCAGACATAAATTTTTTGGTATTAAAAGTCACATGGGCTGTTTGTAATTATCCCTTTTCAACCCTTTAACTTTTATAAGCGAGGAAATGATTGAAAATACATCAGATTGTAAAGAATAATATAGAGATACAGGCAAAAAAAATTCCCATAATTTCTTTAAATGTAATAGGTTCATTTAAAAAGAAATGGGCTAATATTACAGTTAAAACAGGATATAATGCTGTCAATGTTACAACAACTGATATTTTGCCTCTCTCAATAGCCATAAGATAGAAAAAAGATCCTAATATACCCAGAAAGCCTGTAAAAAAGGCAAAAGTTATACCTTTGGCATTTATTTCAACGCTGAAACCTTTATAAAAAAGTACTATAATTAAAAAAAACAGATTGCCTATACCCTGAAAAATTACCGCATCTGAGGGGCTTATGTATCTTATGGTAAGTTTGGGCAAAAAACCCCATACTCCCCAGCATATCAGTGCTAAAAATGTAAATAAAAACCAGTTTTCTTTCAACAATTATATCCCTAAGACAATTCTGTGCGTTTTAGTGGGTCAGACCTGCGGGGTTTTTAAAACCCCCGCAGAATCTCATGGAATTTTACCGGTCATAATCAATGAGGTCAGGTAATTAGCTTATTTTTAACCCAAGTTGCCACCTATGCTCCTGCCGGACTTCGGCGTGAGACTTCGGCGTGAGACTTCGGCGTGAGCTCAGTCGAACGCTCAGTCGAACGCTCAGTCGAACGCTCAGTCGAACGATTGACAAATCCGGCAGGGGTTCGGATTTGTCAATCTTCCACCGAGCCGACGATGCTATTTTCTCAACAGGTCGCAACTTGAGTTATTTTTATGTTTTTCAGTTTTCCAGCGTTACCCTAAGCACTTCAGAAATCGTTGTAATTCCGTTCTTTACCTTGTGCCATCCGTCCTGTCTCAATGTTATCATACCTTTCTTTATTGCTGCCTTTTTAATCTGCTCTGTGCCGGATTGCCCGATAATCTCTTTTCTGATCTCATCATCTATCGGCAAGTATTCAAAAATACCTGTTCTTCCTTTAAATCCGGTATGACGACATGCTTCACATCCTTCCCCGCTGAAAAAACGGGCTGCCGCCAATTCCTGTTTGCTCAGATTTATTGCTTTTAAAAGTTTTGCATCCGGTTCTGTCTCTCTTTTACAATGAGAACAGATAACTCTCACCAGCCGCTGTGCCAGAATGCCTAATAATGTTGAGCTTAACAGAAAATTCTCCACACCCATATCAAGCAGACGGGTAATTGCGCCTGCTGCATCATTGGTGTGCAGGGTACTGAATAGCAGATGCCCTGTCAATGCAGACTGAATCGCAATTTCAGCAGTCTCTTTGTCCCGGATTTCACCGACCAGAATAATATCAGGATCCTGACGCACAATAGAACGCAATCCATTAGAAAACGAGAGACCAATCTTAGGATTCACCTGAATCTGATTCACCCCGCGCAACTGATACTCTACCGGGTCTTCCAACGTGATGATCTTGTTTTCCGGGGAATTGATCTTTGCAAGGGTTGTGTAAAGAGTTGAAGTTTTTCCGCTTCCTGTTGGACCTGTTACTAAAACCATTCCATAAGGCTGTGAAATCAAATCTGTATATTTTTCTAAAAGATTTTCGGGAAATCCTATCTTACGCAAATCAAGAACAAGCGTCTCTCTGTCAAGTATGCGCATGACCAGACTTTCGCCAAAGAGCGTGGGAATTGTGGAGACACGGAAATCAATCTCTTTTTCTGCGATTTTCAGCTTGATTCTGCCGTCCTGGGGAAGGCGCCTCTCTGCAATGTCAAGTTTTGACATGATCTTGACTCTGGAGATCACTGCTGCCTGAAGACGCTTGGGCGGGGATTCTGCTTCATGCAAAATTCCGTCAATCCGGTATCTCACCTGAAATTCATCTTCAAACGGCTCAAAATGAATATCGCTGGCTCTTAGCTCTACAGCATTCAGAATCAGCCGGTTGACAAGGCGGATAATCGGAGCCTCTGAAGCAAGGTCTCTGAGATGGTCAATATCATCTTCTTTTTCAGCAGAGATTTCATAGATGCCTTTGTCTGCCTCTTCTATAATAGTTTCAAGCGACTGGCTCCCAGCGCCGTAAAGCCTTTCTATTGCTTCAATAATATCATCCGGCTTTCCCTTACAGACCTCTATATTCATTCCATAAGCAAATTTCAGCGCGTCAAGGGTGTAAGAATCATCCGGCTCTGCTATGGCAATCCTCAGAATATTTTCATTTAGTTCCAATGGAATAAATCGGGACTGCTTCATAAACTTTACGGAAAGATTGTTTATTGCTACAGGTTCTTTGGGATAGTTCTGATAAGATATTTCATTCATATTATAATTTTATCCTGATCCTGTGTCGTCTGTATAATCTGTAGTTTATTATAAAAAATCTGACTCTGAATTGTCAAGGACTGAAAAATAATCTTTTAGTTGACTCTGTATATTTTCTTGACATTTCCGAATGAAAGAAATTATAACTGACTTACAAAAAGTTTAGAAATTGTAGTACTCTGTCAATTTGATTCTGAAGGATAAAATACAGCGGAGACCTGCGGGGTTTCAAAAACCCCGCAGGTCTTTACCCGTCAGAATTAAATTGACAGAGTAGTAGGTCGGGTTAGCGATAGCGTAACCCGACTAAGTTATAAAACCATTAGGGTCTTAAACAAGGAGATTTTTTATGAAAACTGAAAATACCCGTATTTTCAAAAAAATGGCTGTCTTATGGCTGATATTCGCCTGTCTGATTATCTCAGGTGATATTTGTGCTGAAGATGTTGAACAAAAAATTAAAGACGCTATTTCTGAAAGCAAATCTGAAGATGCTGAAATAGCTAAAGATGATCTTAAAATTAAAGTTGAAGAGGCTATCAGTCTGGTCGGAAAAGGGATAAGCCTGCATAAACAGAATTATCTTTTGCCTCTGACATGGGGAAATAATGATTCAACCCTTGAAGACGCGGAGCTTAAATTTCAACTCAGTTTAAAGCTGCGGCTTTTTGATACAGGTTTTTATGCTGCCTATACACAGAAATCATTTTGGCGGTTTTTAGATGGCAATGATTCCAGACCATTCCGGGAGACAAATTATAACCCTGAAATCTTTTATCGTCTTGTAAAGAAATATTCTTCAGGAACATGGGGCGGCGACCTCGGATATGAGCATGAATCAAACGGTTCTGAAATTTCGACTTCCCGAAGCTGGGACAGAATTTATATCAAGCCGTATTATGAATACAAAAGATTCAGAGGGGACCTGAAAATCTGGTACCGGATTCCGGAAGATGAGAAAGATAATAAAGATGACGCATCCGGCGATGACAATCCTGATATAGAAGATTATTACGGTTATTCTGAACTGATGCTCAGGTATGAGTTTGAGAATAACCAGATGCTGAGTATGATAGGGAGATGGAATGTCAAAGAGAACCGCTGCGGTTTGCAAATGGATTATACAATTCCGATTGCCGGTAAAAATATATTCTGGGTTGCCCAGCTGTGGACAGGCTACGGGGAGAGTCTGATTGACTATGATAGTTATATCACAAGTTTCGGCATGGGAATAATGCTTAAACGATAACAGTGTGCTTATAAAACGCTATATGCAGCTTGAACCACAAAGGTTCGCAGTGTTCGTAGTACCGCCTTTAGGCGGTGTGACGTGAAGAACCGCCTAAAGGCGGTGTGATGTGAAGAACCGCCTAAAGGCGGTACTACAAACAGAAAAGGTTCGTAGTACCGCCTTTAGGCGGTGTGATGTGAAGAACCGCCTAAAGGCGGTACTACAAACAGAAAAGGTTCGTAGTACCGCCTTTAGGCGGTGTGATGTGAAGAACCGCCTAAAGGCGGTACTACAAACTTTTACAAATTTTAAATATGCTGACTTTATCTTCTTTTGGTTTAAAAAAATTGCGCATATATTTTATTGGAAATTATTTTTATGAAAAAAGAGACGGAACAATTACTCCGTCTGCCTGCGGAGATACTATTTGCAGATGAAATTGAGACGCTGATTAAGGCTGAAAAACATCCTGTTCCGACAGGATGGAAGATGTCCCCCCGCTCTGTGCTGACATATATCTGCGGCGGTAAGATTGGAAAGAAGAATATAACGCCGAAATATATCGGTCATCAGCGGCTTGTGGAGATCGCTATATCCACGCTGGTAACAGATCGGGCCCTCCTGCTGCTCGGTGAACCGGGTACAGCAAAATCATGGTTATCTGAGCATCTTACAGCCGCGATAACCGGCGATTCCGGTAAAGTTGTTCAGGGAACAGCCGGAACTACCGAAGAGCAGATTCGTTATACATGGAATTACGCCATGCTTCTGGCAAATGGACCTTCAGATGACGCATTAATCAGAAGTCCGATATTCAGAGCAATGGAAGATGGCAGTATTGCACGGTTTGAGGAGATCACACGATGTGCCTCCGAAGTTCAGGATGCCATGATCTCAATATTATCAGAGAAACGGATTTCCATTCCTGAGCTTAAAAAAGAGGTTCCGGCAAAAAAAGGTTTTTCTCTGATTGCAACCGCAAATACACGGGATCGCGGAGTCAATGATATGTCAGCCGCATTGAAACGCCGGTTTAACATGATTATTCTCCCTGCTCCGCCTGATTTGGATACTGAGATCGGAATTGTCCGTAAACGGGTCGGTGAGTTGGCAGTGAATCTTGATTTAAATGCTCCTGTACCGGCGGATGAATCTATTGAAAAGGTTGTTACGATTTTCCGTGAGCTTCGTGCAGGCATGACGCTTGACGGAAAGAATAAGGTAAAATCCCCGTCAGGCGTGTTATCAACTGCCGAAGCAATCTCTCTTCTTGCCAACAGCATGGCATTGGCGGGAAATTTCGGAACAGGAAAAGTAACGGATTCAGATATTGCGGCTGGTTTACAGGGGGCTGTTGTAAAAGATGAGGATAAGGATCATCTGGTGTGGGAGGAATATCTTGGCAATGTGATGAAGAAACGCGGCTCAAACTGGCGCGGGTTGTATGATGCTTGCAGGGAATTAGGAAACGCGGCAAATCAGTAATCAGATCAGCAGAACAATTTCGGAAGTTTCTGTTTAAGCATCTATTTGACCCTTCGTGTTATTCTCTCAAAGCTGACTTTCTTGTGAAGGACGAAATAATCTATTATTTTATGGGAAATACCGATAAATTTCCTTTCTGTGCAGAATACGATATATGATGATTTCATCTTCTCTTTTCTCAGGTTCAAATTCCATTGACAACTGTTGACAGGTGTATTAAACCGTCAGCAGTCTGCAATGAGGGGTGAACCGCCCCGCTATCCCGTCCTCTCTTCGGATTCCGGGACTACTTTTTATGTATTAAACAGTCAGTTTCCATAGTGATTCTCAAAGGAATCTTCAAACCTGCGACTGATACAGGCTGACCGGACCCGCAAAATTTTACGTTCCGAGGGTGTCTGTCAGAACAACCGCATATTTTGCCAAAGAACTGTCACTGCTTATAACACAGCTGACCGCTTATGTCAAAGGTCATTTTATGAATGTATTCTGTTTTATATAAATGTCAACAGTTATCAATAAAATTCAGCAATTCTAATTTTGAAAAAAGTTGAAGCCAAAATGTATTTTTCAGCCGTTTTGACAAATGCAATTTCAGTGCTTTAAAAAAGTATTTCTGCCAAAATTAGAATTGCTGAATAAAATTTATGACTATATCCCAATCTGTATTCTCCGAATCGGATTCTGAAAAAGTTACCCTTTTTCTTTTCTCCTTTTAACTTCTTAATATTATAAGAATTTTCCAGAATTGAAGGTTCGGCATGAAGTTCTTCCAGAAAAAATTTTACCTGACTCCTCTGCGGTTCGCTGACCTTCTGAATATCTTTTAAAAATGTCTTTTTCAGGCTGATTTTCATAATTGCTTAATCAGTTCTCTTACATCTTCATAATCTACAGTTTCTTCATCCTGAACTTCTTCCATAGCTTTCAGTAATCCGTCATCAAGAAGAAGCTTCTCAATTTTCTGATATATCTCATAATCAAGAATGACACTTTTTATCTTTCCTGATTCATCAGTTATATACGATTTTGCAATATTCATTTAACTATCCTTTCTTAAAAATCGACTGAAAGAATTTTTATACACCGTTATCCGCGGCTCTGCGGAAGATTGGCAAATCCGAACCAATCCCGCAGGAAGCATAGGCGGCAAACTGGGTTATAATACCTAAAAATAATCATATCTCCTTACTACATAAGATAAGATTTTGTCAACGGGGATTTTTATTCATATCTGTTTTTATTATACGGATATATCTGAAATATAAGATTAGTTTTGTTCCGGCAATTTGCGTTTGGAACACAGGATTGGACACTTTGTGTGAATCATTAAGGGATTAAGCATGTTAAAGTGAATGAAATCAACCGCAACAAATTTGTTGTATTCCCACGCAAGATGTGAGAAATAGGAAGGAATAATTTAAAAGGAGGAGATTTTAAGGATGAAAAAGACGGCTATGGTATTGCTTATCTCTTTTCTGATAAGCGGATTAGGTTCTGTTTTTGCACAGGAGACAGGTCATTATGTAAACGGCGTGGAGGGGTTAAAAGGCGCTTCTTTGCCGCCGCCCGGATTTTACTGGAAGCTGTATAATGCTTTTTACACGGCGGATACAATGACAGATAAAGATGGAGATGAGATAGATATTGGATTTGATCTGACTGTTTATGCTCTGGTCAACCGTTTTATATGGATTTCCGATATGAAAATGCTGGGGGCAGACTATGGAGCAGATATAATTATTCCGGCTAATTATACGGACATAAAAATTTCTGCTAAAAATGTTGAAGATGACAAATTCGCTCTCGGAGATATTATGATTGAGCCGATTCTTCTCTCATGGCACGGTTCACGTTATGATGCAGCATTTGGCTTCGGACTCTATCTTCCGACCGGTGAATATGAAAAAAGCGAACCCGCTTCTCCGGGTAAAGATTTCTGGACAGGGATGTTTACTCTGGGCGGAACATATTATTTTGATATGGAAAAAACATGGGCCGCCTCTATTTTGAGCAGATATGAAATTCACAGTGAAGAAGATGATCTGGATATAACTCCCGGTAATGATTTTCATTTTGAATGGGGCGTGAGTAAGAATATCGCTCAGGTCTGGGATGTGGGAGTTGTGGGATATTGTCAATGGCAGGTAACAGATGACAGCGGAGATGATACAACATGGGATCAGAGCGTTCACGACAGAGTATTTGCAATAGGACCCTGAAGCGAGTCTCTTTATTCCGTCTGTCAAGCTCTTTGCTTCACTCAGAAGTCTTTGTGAATTCGGGGCTGTTGACAGAACTGAAGGGGCTATCACCACTTTGACATTAACAAAGATATTTTAAGCTGTGGGGTGGACACGCTGTGCTTTGTCCATCCTACAAACTTTAAATTATACCAAAATCAGGATGTTTTTCTAATTTATTCAGAATTTCTGAAATTATTTCGTATGCTTTCTTTGGTGTAACATTTGGAGGAGCGCCTTTGCCAATGTTGCGATGAGCTACCCAATCCCGATATTGTTTTATCTGTTTAGCTTGTCCTATAAGATCAGGATCAATAACTACCTTGAACAGATTCAGAATATCATCAATTTTCCAATATTCTATTTCATGCTCCAACTTCTGATGAATTTTCTGATTAAATTCGGACTGGAGGTTCATGAACTGTTAAGTATTTGTTGACAGATGCCGAAGTTTGCATAATATTGCCGGATTTTCTGAAAAATATATTGACGGAAAAGGTTTTTCAGAGTATATAATTTAAATCAGTTCTTTGACAAAATATCAGGTTATGCCGGCAAAATCTCCCGGCATGTAAAATTTTGTGAGTACAGCGGGAACCAGGCTATATAAGCGCACAGGAATTTTCCTGTGCTTCGGGAGATACCCCCTCACCCAGTTAAAACTGAGTGTGCATTTGTTAACAAACAGCAATGTCTGTTAGCGAAAATGTATCGGAACGCTTAAAATCCTACGTCCCTGTATTTGCAGATATTCCATTATGATTCTTTCAAATGCTGCCCATAAAGATAAAATAACATAATCATTTGCATCGGTTTTGCCTTTTTTAATCTGATTTATTGCATGTTCCTGTGAACTTGTCCAAAAATCGGTTTTATTTAAAAGACTCATATCTTTTTTGGATATAGTTACCTAAAATATATAAAATTATATAAGAATATATAAAAATATATAAAAAAGGTTTTGAAACCGGCACCATATCGTCCGGTGAGAAACCGGTGAAGAATGTTAAGCGAGCCGATAAAATCAGCCTGCTCCGAATGCCCGCATTTCAGACACTTAAATTCCTCTCCTCTCCGGTTCTCCCTCTGGGTATGGGCGCAGCGCGGGACAGCGCTGACTGGTCTTATACGGGCTGACCGACCGGAAGGAAACACGGTTTTCTTCGCAGCGCATCTGAATTATATTCAGCAGTTCCCGGTAATTCCAGTTGCTCAGAGTCTTACGGAATTCTTTACTTCTGTTCTTTTCTTTCGTGTTCAGCTTCAGATTTTTCAGTTTTTCCGTTACAACAAGCCTCAGGTCTCTGTTTTCAATATAATCTTTCACAGTTTTATGAATATAATATGACAGTTCTTTTTTCGCTCTTCTGTATGCCTTTGAACCCTGACGTTTTCTTTTTATTTTTGAAATAAGAGGTTTAATATCATTTCCCAGAAATTCCCTTTCCGAAGTCGTCATAAGATGATTTATTCCCGCGTCAATGCCGACAATTTTTCCGTCTTCCTTCTTTTCCCCGGTTTCAGCTTCAAAAGAAATCTGCACATACTCACGGTGTATTACAACGGAAGATGCTGTTTTTCCGGTATTTTCCCATCTGATGAACTGACGGTGCTTTTTCAGCGGAATATATAATTTTATCTCTTTTCCGACTGAAGAGAGAACAAGCCATAAATCAAAGGAATTACGGCTTTTTTCAATTCTCACGGTCTGGGAGGAGAGCGTCATCTTCTTTCCGTTATGCACGGGTTTCACCGGATCGCTGAAAATTTCTTTTCCGATTAATTCTTCAACTTCACGTTCCGCGGAGCTTTTTCTTCTGTTTTCAGTATGTTCATCGCCGGAAACCATTGATAAAGCCTCTCTTGCCGCGCACTGCCTCATTCTGGCAGCAAACCATGTTTCCGGCAGACCGTATATCTCTTTTTTTATCTCATCTTTTGCCCTTATTTCAGGATGTTCCCAGAACCAGTCAATAAAAAAATTCACAACCAGTGCATATTCATCAAGAATTTCATTCAGAATTTCCCGTTTTTCCGCGGTGGCAAATTTCAGCGATGTCTTTGACGACCTTGTTATTTTCATTATCAGATTTCTCCGTCAGTCCGGTTCCCGGAACGGATAATATATTTATATAAAATTATATAAAACCTATAAAAGAATATTATACCTCCGACAATAAATCAAAGAATAATTCTTTGTTTAAAACATGGGCTTTCCCAAGTCTTTTGTCTTCAATCCAATACCATCCATCCTGTTCAAATCCTTTATAGAGAAAATGACTGCTTTCTGATACTTGATACTCTTCTTCATCTGTTGAAGTCGTTATAGAAGTTTTTATTTTTATATCTTTTTTTAAATATATAAGAATCTGTTGATCAAAGTTTCCTATCAGATCAATACGCCCGTTTGCGCCGATTATCCATGTGCCGACAGGGATGATTTCCGCAATCTGATTATTTTTGTCTTTATAAATAAGCAGCTTTTCAGTTGTATATTCACCTGATGCTTTTTCATATATATTATATTCAATTGTTTTGGATAAAAGAGATTTTTCATTCAGCCATTCTCCAACCATAGTATAACATTCTGAAATATTTTTAAGATATTCATCTAAAACCGCTTTCTTTTCTTTATCCATTATAAATCTCCTTAATAAAAAATTTTGAATAATTATATAACGCTGTAATAAGAAGCGTCTGAAGGGATAAGCAAAGCAAACCGCTCCTTGAAATCTGATCAAATCTGATCATCCTTCAATTCCTGTTTCACCGAGGCTGCCCCCGCTTTGCAACTCAGGTCTTACATCCTCTCCGCAGGCGTAAATTCCCGGAAAGCTTCCGGTAGATTTTCTTATATTCTAAGCCGCAAGAGCCTTCAGATTCAGAGCGGCATTGTAATCTCTGTCAATTGTCAGACCGCACTCCGGACAGGTGTAAATACGGTCTGACAAAGTTATTTCAGCATTGATGTTTCCGCATTCCGAACACTTTTTTGTGGAAGGAAAGAATCTGTCCGCGGCAATCACCTTCCCGCCGCTCATCCGCATCTTGTATTCAAGCTGACGCCTGAACTCATAAAATCCCGTGTCCGATACGGACTTTGACAGTTTTTCATTCCGCATCATGCCTTTTACGTTCAAATCCTCGATGACAACCGCTGAATAATTCCGGGTCAGTCCGGTTGTCAGCTTATGCAGAGAGTCCTGTCTTATGCAGGAAATCCGGTAATGCAGTTTTGAGACTTTCCTTTTCGCTTTTTCACGGTTCTTTGAGCCTTTTACCTTCCTGGAAAGAGACCTCTGCAGTTTTGCAAGTTTCTTTTCCAGTTTCCGGTAAGCCTTCGGATTCTCAGTTACGGAGCCGTCCGATACGGTCGCCAGCTTCGCAATTCCCAAATCCACGCCTGCGGCTGCTTGGTTTTCGCATATTGCAGGCGCAGCGCCGAGTCTCACGCTGATACTGACAAACCACATTCCGGCAGTCTTTGACACCGTTGCGCTTATTATTTTGCCCGAAAATCTCAGATATTCCCGCATTTTCACCCATCCGAGTTTCGGAAATCTTATCTTTTTCCCCTCAATGTCAAAATGGTCATTGCCCACATAAAAGCTGTCGTGTATGCCTTTCTTTTTGAAACGGGGATATTCCGCCGTGCCGCTGAAAAAGTTCACAAACGCCTTCTGCAGAAAGATGAACGGCTGCTGACAGGCGTATTTGGTAACTTCGTATGTCCATTTAAAATCTGTTCTTTTTACCGCGTTGAATTCTTTTTTAAGCGACAGCCCGGACGGTTCTGAGTTCGGCTTCATACTGCTCCTGCCACTCCGCAAGCCCCCAGTTCCATGCAAAACGGGCGATACCGCAGGCTTTGGCGAAATATCCGGACTGCTCCTTATCCGGATCAAGTTTTATTTTATGGCTTAAAACTATTTCCATTTCAGATTCTCCGTCAGATGTTCTTTAATCATATAATTTACTGTATTTATTATCATAAATCAGATAATCCGTCAAACAGAAATGCGGAAAAATACTGTCCGTCCGATATTTTTTTCACAATCTGTACATTTGTACAGATTTGTTTATATATGTTCAGATTTTTCTCAACTGTTAAAAACCCCGATAATTTATTAATTTCATCTTAAATTGTAGGTCGGGTTAGCGATAGCATAACCCGACATCTTCTGAAATACTCATAATTTCAGCTGAAACAAAGCACTACAAACTGAGATTTGGAAAAAGAAGGAGAATAGAATATAAAAATAAGATTATAAGCCCTACAGAAAGGAGAATAATCAGAATTGCCTCTTTTACTGTAAATTTTCCGAATTTGACCAGCCCTGTTCCGATAATCCAAAATTTCCAGGGTTCTGTAATAATCAGAAAAAAAGACATCCATGATGCGATAAGTGTGACGCCTGATGCAAACGCATATATAGCGAAAAAACTGATAAATGTCAACCGCTTTCCTATGGTCACCATCATTACTGTATAACCGAGAAATGCGGTAATCAGAACCATGCCCACAGCATTGATAAAGAATATCACACCCATAAAAAAAGGATTGGGATAAGTTCCGTTCATAGCGCTTGCTATGGCATAGATAATACTGGAAGCAGAGAGAAAGCAGCCGGGCGTTTTCCAGCCTATTTCCGGACTCAGCCCGCTGAAAAATTTTCGCGGCTCTTTCAGCAACTGCGTGAGTGTATCAAAATAAAACTGTAATGTAAAATTACTGGTTTGTGTTATATTTCCGTCTTTATCCTGCAATTTTTTACATTCCTTCTTAAAATAAACCGAATTTTGAAAGAATTACCCAAACAAACGTTGCTATTGTCAAAGCAAAGAAAATTTTTCTTTCTGTAGCTTTGGTAAAATAGATTTTTCCTTTGTCATGAACCAATATTCTTTTTTTCTCTTTCATTGTTTCATTTATAAATTCCTGTTTTTCCATTTGTTTATTATCTCCTTTTATCTGAAATTACGAGCAAAAAAACCAATATTTTCACAAAACAATTTTGTAATGTAGGGGTAAGCCCCTGTGCTTACCCCTACGGCACAGGGCAACCACAGGAGGTTACCCCTACGGCACAGGGCAACCACAGGGGGTTGCCCCTACGGCACAGGGCAACCACAGGGGGTTGCCCCTACGGCACAGGGCAACCACAGGGGGTTGCCCCTACGGCACAGGGCAACCACAGGGGGTTGCCCCTACGGCACAGGGCAACCACAGGGGGTTGCCCTACAATTTTCTTATTCAGGATCATTTTTATCCGACCCGTTATTATATTTCTCTGCATCACACAACGTCATTACAGAATTCTGATACAATTCCATTGTTGATTTTATAAACTCTGTATTTTTTTTGATAAATTCAGAAATCATCTCATCGTATTGAGGATCATTTATAAAAGAGTATCTTACTTTATCCATATTTTCAACCCATTTTTTATAAAAATCTTCTATTGAATCACCTTCGTTAATCGCCTGTTGCACCAGATTGTAAAAATCTATAATTATATTACCTTTTGGTTCGTGTTCTTCGCTGTCTTCGGCTACGCTGTCTTCGGCTACGCTGTCTTCGGCTACGCTCAGACAGCGGCTCTTGTTCCCACATGAAGCTAAGTCTTTAAAAAAACTTAGCTTCTTTTTAAGTCGTAAAAATATCCCGTTCCGTGTATTAGGAGATTTTTTACGTTCCCGTGTAAAGATCGGGAACAAAAAAACAAGGAGGAAAGAAGCCAAGTTTTTTAAAAAAACTCGGCTTCTTATTTAATATACTTATTTCACTACATAACCGGCAGCTACTGCCATATCCTGACCTTCGACTTTCATAACATAAGTCTTCTTGGGAAAGTCTTTCTTATCCGGTGAAGTCCACATATGTTCAACCCACCCGGATCCCGCGGCTTTTGCAACTGTGATATAGTCATTGTAATATGCTTTGCCTTTGCTGTCTTTATCCGCAAGTCTGTTTTTGCCGATAGTTTCCGGCTTCAGAGCATGTGCTTTGACAACGCCGTCAAAACCGAACAGAATAACAAAGGTTGTTTCAGAAACAAATTTGCCGTCTTTTTTGTTAATTTCGGCGATTGCCGCATCTACGCCTTTGTCAGCGACCAGTTTGACAGCCGCTTTGCACATGTCCATACATTCTTCTCGGGATTCTGCAGATATTGCATTTCCTGCAAGACAAAGCCCGATAACAACTGCCAGTACTCCGATAAACCATTTTTTCATGTTCTTCTTAATCTCTCCTATTTATTTTTATGGAGTGAAGATTATCCCTGCACCATGCAGGGATAACTTTGCACTCCGGGTTGCTTTAATAAACCTAACCCCCCTGCCCCCCTTCCCTGAAGGGAAGGGGGGAATAAAATAGGATAATCTCCCCTTCCCTTCAGGGAAGGGGTCGGGGGTTAGGTTAATAATCATTATCTCTCCCCTTCCCTTCAGGGAAGGGGGCATGGGGGTTAGGTTCTTTAGAAAGGCTTCAACCCGGGCCATCCCATCCACATCCAGTAAGTTGCGGACATCAGCATTGAGATTCCAAGGTTGACAAACCAGAGAATCAAGCCGACTCTGAAATAATCTTTGGGAACAAGATAACCGCTTGCATAAACAATTGCATTAGGCGGCGTTCCGATAACCAGACAGTATGCAAGAGATGATGCATAAGCTGTTCCCATTGCCACAAAGGGAAGCAGACTTGTACCCGGATGCACCATTCCTGCCATAGAGAGTGTAACAGGACCGACTGCGGCACATGCAGGACCGTCTGCCATGAACTGGGTAACAATACCGACAATGACATTTCCGCTGAGGAGAAGTCCAAGTCCTTTGCCAAGTCCCATAGGAGCGGCTACGGATTCTACAAATGCTCTTGCTATCCAGTATGCTCCGCCTGTTTTGACCAGAATAGCACCGAAATGGATTGCTCCTGCATACAGCCAGACTACGCCCCAGTCAACTTTTGTCTGATAATCGCGCCAGTTGGCAATACCGACAAATATATATGCGATAGCTCCTACTACTGCCAGCGCACCAAGACCGAACTGATAACCGAAAAGTTTCGGCATAAGGTCTTCATCCACAATCCAGAAGAAAAGTACTATGGAAAATATCAAAATGGTTATAATTTGCTGCTTTGACCATCTGCCGCCGCCTACTTTATTAATCTCCTCTCTTACAAAGTTCATAGCAGGGCTGAGGTCTTTGATCTGGGGTTTGAACCGCCAGTTCAGCATAAACCAGCATATAGGAAGGGTAATGAACAGCAGAGGAAGCTGATACAGACACCATTGTCCGTATGAGATCTGAATTCCGAACATCTGTTCCAGATAGTTCATCATGATGATGTTTCGGGCGGCGCCTGACGGTGCAAGAGAACCGGAAAGGTTACACCCGAATGCAAGGGTGATTGCCAGCATTTTGCCGAGTTCCGGGTCTTCTTTGCCGTAAGCGGCTGTTGATGTTGCATAGAGCATCATGATAATCGGCAGAAACATTGCGGCCAAAGCATGGTCAGACATGAACATTGAGAGCGGAGAGACCACGCAGAGAATGGCAAGAGTAATCCATTTAATATCAAGAGATTTCAGCCTTCCGAACATTGCCATTGCAATCCGTTTATCCACGCCGGTTTTGACAAATGCTGTGGCAAACATCAGACTTCCCATGATAAACCATGTAGAATCTGACCAGTAAGATGATGCCAGCTCGCCCCGGCTCATGATACCTGTTGCCAGAGAGATTATACCTACGCAAAGACCGACCATTGGCAGAGGAATTGCTTCAGTAACAAAGCATCCTACCACAAAAAGGATGATTCCCACAGCAACCTGAACGTGGAACCCGCCTTTTTTTGCTGCGGCTTTATCTTCATCAGATTTTAATGTGTCAATCGTAAGGTCATCCATTCTCAGCTTGCGGCCTTTCCTCATGAGGTCTTCAAATTTTTCCTCAGGCACCTGCGCAAGAAATGCTTTTACCTGTTCTATATGTTTTTTGGTTGTGCGGATTTTATTCTGTTTATACCATTTATCATCAACATCCACAAATGCCTTATAATCAAAGGCACCCTGCTGTATATACGCATCCCCGGCTCTTACCATCATCAGTTGCCATTGTTCAAGGTCATTTGTTCCTTTTCCGAAGAATTCTTTTCCGAAATAATCCTGAACATACTTGGGTCCCATACTGTATTCCACACCGACATCCATCATACCTGAGGGTGTGGGTATAATCAGCAGCAGAAGCAGCATTACAAGCGGAATAGAAAAATATTTCCAGTCAACATACTTGTCATAACCGCTCTCTTCGTGTTCTTTTTTCTTTTTCTCTTCTGTCATTTTTTTACTCCTTAATATCTCCGACAGCAATCTGCATATCGGGATGAGATGTTTTTGAAAATATTCCTGAAACAGTATTATCTACAGAATAATATTTGCTATTTCAAAGAAAATCTCCTGCTCTCTTACAACTCCGATTGCTTTTCCTTTGCTTGTTATCACCATACGGCGAATTCCCTGTGAATACATCATATTAGCAATTTCCATCAGGTTTGTATTCTCATTTACGCTTGGCAGAACTTCAGCTTTCATGACTTCGCTGACTTTTTTATTGCCAAGATTTTTTACCTGAGTTGTAAAGAGTCCGGTCCAGAACATTGTGGAATATTGCATACTGTCTGCTGTGGACGGCTTGGGAGCAGAAAGATAAGCGGGTCTTATTGCTCCGATCAGATCCAGAATACTCAGCAAACCTGTAAGTTCCTGTTTTTCGTTAAATACCAGAATTGAGCGATGCCCTGTCTCCATGACCCTGCTTGTTGAGATAAAACCTTCAAATGATTTCATGAGCTGCTGAATCGCTTCTCTGACGGTTTTATCCTCTGTGATGGTGGTATAATCATCAATATGGATCATGATGTCTCTGGCTGTCTTTTCCAGCTTTGTCCCGCCCTTATGCACGGATTTATATGCGTCATTAATCTTTGCAGCCAGCAGATCAATATCACAAGGCTTGCTCAGATAGTCAAAAGCTCCGAGCTTTAAGGACTCTTTTGCAGAATCCTTTCCCCCATGCCCTGTCAGCATTATAACTTTCGTTTCAGGACGGATTTTTCTGATCTCAGAAAGCGCTGCATGTCCGTCAATTCCCGGCATTTTTATGTCCAGAATTACCACATCTCTTGATTTCTCAATCAGAAGATTGATCGCTTCTTCTCCTGTGCCTGCCATGCTGACATCAAAGCCTTTGCGGCTAAGAATCTTAGATGTTGTTTCACGAAACTGCTCTTCATCATCAACCATCAGAACACTTATCTTTTCTTCTGTCATGATTCCCTCCCATGAATTTGAAATAAGAAATCTGAAACAAAACAAAGCTCCAGTTTCTAAGTTACAAGTTCCTGTTTCAGTTAAACTTTCTCTGCTTCTTTCAATATTTCCCCAGGCTGTTTCATACTCTGACGGGACTGCGCCATTTTATGAATCTTCTCCTGGATTTTCTGCTGTTTTTCAAATACTTCTTTTGCCTTGGCAATCAGATCATCTACTTCAGCGGGCTTCATCAGATAATCTGAGGCACCTGCTTTTAAACCCTCAATAGCCGATTCTACAGTGGCATGTCCTGTGAGCATGATAACTTCAACTGACGGGAACTGCTTCTTAATCTCTTTTAATGTTGCAATTCCATCCATTCCGGGCATTTTAACATCCAGAATAACTACATGAACATTCTGTTTTGTCAGTTTTTCCAATGCTTCGGGTCCGCTTGCCGCTGTCTGGACATCATATCCTTTTTTGGAAAGCAGTTTTCCGGTGGTTTCAAGGTATCTCACCTCATCATCCACCAGCATAATTTTCATTTTTTCTATAGTTTATTCGCCTCCTTAACTTATTTTTTTTTTGTTTTGTGCCTTTGTGCCTTAGTGTCTTTGTGGTAAAGATTATAAACACAAAGACACTAGGTTCTGTTGACATTTCGGGTTTCGGCTCGCTCAACCCGCATTCCAGCTCGCTCAACCCGCATTCCCGCTCGCTCAACCCGCATTCCCGCTCCGCTCAACCCGCATTCCCGGCTCGCTCAACCCGCATTCCCGGCTAAGCGGGTTGAGCGGAGCCGAAACCCATCATCCTGTAATTATTTATTATATTCCCAAATGTCAACAGAACCTAAGTACAACTCTACAGCACCGGCAATTTTATCGTAAAAGTTGTTCCGGCACCCGGTTGGCTGCTGACCTCCATCCCTCCGCCCATGTTGTTGATAATTCCGTAACAGACTGAAAGCCCCAGCCCTGTTCCTTTTCCGACAGGCTTGGTTGTGAAAAAAGGAGCAAATATCTTTTTCTGATTATCAGGACTGATTCCGCTTCCGTTATCAGTCACTGAGATTTCAACCTTTTTATCTTCTCTGTTAAATCCTGACCGGATAATGAGCCTTCCTCCCTTAACGCCGTGTTTTTCAGAGATAGCATCCATAGCATTATTAAACAGGTTGAGCATAACCTGCTGAAGCTGCCCGGATCTCCGTGAATCAAGGGAGTATCATCTGAAAGCTCCTCTTTTATATCAACTCCGTTGACACTTGCTTTTTTGGCTATCATATCAACAATTTCAGGGATAAAATGCCGGACATCCACATCCTGATAAACCGGCTCACTTTGTCTGCCGAATTTGAGAATCGCCTGAGTAATCTTTGCACACCGATCAATCTGAAGCCTTATCTGGCTTGTGGAATCTTCTATATCTTTTAATTCCTCTGATTCCTTTAACTCCCCTTTATCTTTCAAATCTTTAAAAAGCATCTCAATAAGGGACTGCTCGCTCTTTATGATCTGAAGCGGATTATTGATTTCATGGGCAAATCCTGCCGCCATTTCACCAAGCTCCGCAAGACGGGTGGCGCGAATCAGTTGCTGCCCCATCTTATCTCTTTCAGTATCTGCCTGCTCCATGCGGTTGATAATGATATTCGTCAGATAAAATGCCAGCCCCACAATAATAGCGCCGCCCAGAATACTGATCAGGACAATCAGCGAGGCTGCGGTATGAAGTGCTTTAAACGCATCAGCCTTCTCCTGTCTTACAACCATCAGCCATCTGTTGTCTTTTATCCATGTTGTGGCATAAAGATAATCCCCTTTTATAAAGGTCTTAATGCCTGTATGATGTTCAGGATATGTCTTATAATTCGGATCCTCATTCATCAGATTTCCGCCCGAACGCCGGTCTGTCTGAAATATTCCGTCAGCATTGACAATATAAGATTCTCCGGTTTTGCCGATACGGACTTTTTCAACCAGATTGTTAAACATATAAGTATCAATGGTAGAACGCAGAATCCATTTTTTACCCTGATCTTCTCTGGTAATAGCAATAACAAAATGAGGAACCTTTCTGAATCCGAGAAATACATCGCTGATATAATATCCCTTCTTCATCACCTCAATAAACCAGTCTGCATCTTTATAGATTTTTCCTGTCAGTTTATAAGGTCCCTGATATGCTACATGAACTCCTTCCTGATTAAAAACGCCAAGATCAACAAAGACGCCGGATTCTTTCTGCAAAAGATCAAAAGTTACCTTGAGAACGTTCCGGCTGACTAAGCTCTTCAAAGGTGTGTGACTGAATGATAAATTCCAGATTTGACTTGCGCTCGCCTAAAAAGGAATCAATCATAAGGCGGTGGTCATCAACAATCCGTTCCAGACTCGCTATAGTATTTCCTTCCAGTGCCGCTGTAAAATAGTAATATCCTATAAATAATACAAAGATAAATGGAATAAGCGGCACCAGAATCATACTGCCGAGGATGGTTTTTTTCATAAAATCATAGTGATTTTCTTTCATATTTTTGCTCTGTCTTTTAATAATTTCAGGAATTCCGCCTTTTAAAAGGCTGGCTCCTGACTAAAATTGTATCTCTGTTTTTCCTGTCCGATAAAGGTTTAATTCAGAATAAGGCAATCTTTATGCCAAAAATCGGATCATAAAAATATTTTTTATAAAATTCTGAAAAGACTGATATTTATTCCGATAAGAAAATTTCGGAGAATTGCTTATTTGTGGGGAAGTGTGTCGGTAATTTTTACAAATTGTAAAAAAAAGAGGGATTATTTTTCTCTGTTACTCTTTTACATATAGATTTTATCACATATTTACAATTTGTAAAAAATACCGACAAGAATAAATATTAATTTTTATCTTATATTTTATCTTATTTTAAAAAAATATTTTTTATATCAGTCTGTTAAGTCATATTCCGTGATACATGGGAATTTTGGCATATAGCTTGCATAACGAGTTAAAAAGCAGGGAATGTTGAAATTGCAATTTTATAAAGACTAAGTACACGAAACAGTAAATTCGCACCGGGTTTTTTTGTGTCTTTGAGTCTTTGTGTCTTGGCGGTAAAAGATGATTAAAACACAAAGACACAAAGTCACGAAGACACGAAGCGTAATTACTGTTTCGTGTACTTAGTTTTTTGATAACAAAAATTAAATTAGTCAGGTACTAACAGCATTATTTCAAGGATGAAATTTTTATGAAAAAAATAGGTTATTTTGGGAGAATGATCTTTTTGATCACTCTTTTTGCAGGGTTGACAATTATGCCATGTCTGACAGGTGCTGAAGAGACTTTGAGGTACAGTTGTTCTGCCCAGATTTTTGAAGCATTCGGCATGGAGCGGTTGGATGCTTTTACAAAAGAGACAGGTATAAAAGTAGATTTATATGTCTCATCATCCGGTTCCGCTGTATATCGTCTGATGAATGCTTTCAGTGATATGGCAAGTACTGCACAGGGACTGTATTACCGCCACAAAGAGAGCGGATATGTTGAAATCCCTTTTTGCAAAGACCCGCTGGCGGTGATTGCAAATGTAAAATGCGGTGTTGAAAATCTTACGGAAAAGCAGCTTCAGGATATTTTCAGCAAGAATATCAAGAACTGGAAAGAGGTCGGAGGATCGGATGAACCTGTTATTGTTGTGATTCCGGGAAAAGATACTGCTGCATATAAGAATTTCGAGCGGCTGGCAATGGGACGTCAGGAAATGCTGTATGATTATATGACCTACCAATCTACAAAAGTAATTGAAGCAGTTGAAAATTTTCCGGCTGCCATATCTTTTATTGCACAGGGGGATATTTCAAAGCACACAAATATCAAGGCGATCAAAATAGGCGGATTTTCACCGGCAGATAAAGATTATCCTTATTTTCAGACTTTTTACTATATTACCAAAGGTGAACCTGCCGGGCTTGCAAAGAAATTCATAGACTTTACATTATCTGAAAAAGGTGTGGCGATAATGAAAGAGAAAGGTATGCTCCCTTTAAAGTAAGTCTTTGAAGTATAAAATAAACCATTAAGGTTTAGAATCGCGTAACACGAAACTAAGTTTTTTTAAAAACTTAGTTTCTGTTATTTAAACAACATATCTGTTACGTTTTTTCCGGCAATATCCCCTTTCTATCGCACATGGTGAATTGTTTAAAAGGTTCATGAACTGTTAATGATTCATTAACAATCGTAAACTTTTATTGACAGACGCTTACAAAAAATTTTTTTTGAATATTTTTTTATGAAAGGAGTTGATTTTGTTGAAACAGCTTATGTCTGATGAACTGTTTCGGAAACCGGAATTTCCGGCTGTTTCTTTTCAGAAAACAGAGGAGAGTAACGGTATTCATCCTTACTGGAATCCGTTTGTCAGAGATGTGTCGGGAATACTTTGGCTTCCGCCTTCAGGTTTTTCTGATGAGTCAGATATAACAATTGGAAACTCATGGTTTTCGGCACTGATGAAGGAAGCGGCAAATCCGGGAATATCGGCTGCCTGTCTTTCTCTGTTTTCAGACTGTTCTGATTCAGGCGGTCTTAAATCAAAAAAGATAAGGATTTATCCTGATGACAGACAGAAATCTCTGCTCAGGCAATGGCTGGGAACGGCACGCTTTGTTTTCAATCAGACGGTTGCTTATCTGAAACAGCCTGAGACATCGGCAAACTGGTTCGGAATAAAAACGGAGATTATCGCAGGGCTGCCTGAATGGGCAAAATCAGTTCCTTATCAGATAAAGTCGGTTGCCGTCCGTGATGCCTGTGATGCTGTAAAAAATGCAAAGATGAAATGCAGGAAAACCGGACAGATTCAGGATGTAAAATTCAGAAGTAAAAGAGAGAAAAAAGATTCTGTTTATATTCTGAAACAGCTTGTTAAAACGGAATCTTTTTATGTCCGTTATCTCGGAAAGAAAATAAGAATGACGGAGACCATGCCTGAAGTCCTTCATGACTGCCGACTGAAATGTGAGAACGGAAAATTCTGGCTGTGCATCCCGGTTGCAAAAGCTGACCTGACACCCGAAAACCAAAGGTGCGGAGCGGCTGGCGATTGACCCGGGTGTCAGAACTTTTCAGACGTTTTATTCTCCCGTCACGTCGGGAAAAATCGGGGCGGGTGATTTCGGAAGAATTCACAGGCTCTGCAAATATCTTGACAATTTATATTCAGGGATCAGTAAAGCAAAGTGTAAGCGGAAACGGCGTCTTGTGAAAGCGGCGGTAAGAATCAGAGAGAAGATAAAAAACCTGATAAACGAAATTCATCATAAAACCGCTTATTTCCTCTGCAAAACCTTTAATGTGATTTTTCTGCCCTTTTTTGAAACATCGGGCATGGTAACAAAGTTACATTCAAAGACTGCAAGAGCAATGACTTCGGCGTGAGCTCAGTCGAACGCTGACATGGGCGCACTTCCGCTTTGCTGAGTTCCTGAAACATAAGGCGGGTGAGTTCGGAACACGGGTTATAAGAGTCTGTGAGGCATATACATCAAAGACCTGTTCCTCCTGCGGGAAAATTCATAACATCGGTTCAAAAAAAGTTATGGACTGCCCCGCCTGCGGAACGGTTCTTGACAGAGATATAAACGGCGCACGTGGGATTTTCCTGTGTGCTTTGGGAGATACCCCCTCACTCAGTTAAGGTTGTTGAGCTTGCCGAAACAAAACTGAGTGTGCATTTGTTAATAAACAGCAATGTATGTTAGCAAAAATGTATCGGACATATAGGTGAAAGAAAAATTTACCATATTAATCGCTGATCGAAATCCGCATGTTCGTGAGTTTCTGAAGCGTGAGATGGCTACGGAAGGTTATGAAGTCCGGTTAGCAGAGAATGGTCGGGAAGTTCTTAAATTAGCATACCAGACTGAAGCCCCTGATCTTTTAATTCTGGATCCTGATATGCCTGATACAGAGGTAGTATTTATATTGAAAAAACTGCAGAACCGGATTCCTGCACTTCCTGTTATTATCCATACATTTATTTCAGATTATGCAGATATTGAAGCATTCTTTACAACCGCCGGTTTTGTGGAAAAAAAAGGAAACAGTGTGGAGAGCCTGAAAGAGATGGTTTCAAATATTCTGAATAAAAATCAGTAAATCAAAAAAGTTTGTAGTACCGCCTTTAGGCGGATTGAAAGAGTTTGTAGTTCCGCCTTTAGGCGGTTATTCACGTCCCACCGCCTAAAGGCGGTACTACGAACTTTTCTGTTAGTTCCGCCTTTAGGCGGATTGAAAGAGTTTGTAGTTCCGCCTTTAGGCGGTTATTCACGTCCCACCGCCTAAAGGCGGTACTACGAACTTTTCTGTTTGTAGTACCGCCTTTAGGCGGATTGAAAGAGTTTGTAGTTCCGCCTTTAGGCGGTTATTCACGTCCCACCGCCTAAAGGCGGTACTACGAACTTTTCTGTTTGTAGTACCGCCTTTAGGCGGATTGAAAGAGTTTGTAGTTCCGCCTTTAGGCGGTTATTCACGTCCCACCGCCTAAAGGCGGTACTACGAACTTTTCTGTTTGTAGTACCGCCTTTAGGCGGATTGAAGAGTTTATAGTACCGCCTTTAGGCGGTTATTCACGTCCCACCGCCTAAAGGCGGTACTACGAACTTTTCTGTTTGTAGTACCGCCTTTAGGCGGATTGAAAAAGTTTGTAGTTCCGCCTTTAGGCGGTTATTCACGTCCCACCGCCTAAAGGCGGTACTACGAACTTTTCTGCCATGCTTTTTAAACAACTTCTTCTATATTCCGCCGCATATCTTACAGGTATAAATTCAGACTTTGGAAGTCTTTTTTATGTTAAAATAAGCCAAGTTTATTTAAAAAAATCGAATTCTCAGACAATTATTACAGAGTGCGGAAGTTTTATTTTTTCAATTGAAATTCTTGACTTCTTACAAAATATTCGGTAATCAGATACAATCTTAACAGATGAGGTACAGAAATTTAAAGAAAAGGTAATTTTTATGAAACAGAATAATGAAAGATTAAATAATCCGCATTATAAATCGCTTACCAGAAGAATGGTTCTCTTTGTGATTATTGTATCATTCACTCCCATGCTTCTTGTCGGCGGCATCAATTTTGATCAGTTCTATATTACATACCGTGAAAAAGTTCACGCTCATCTTGCTGAACTAATCCTTAAACATAAACAGAGTATTGACGATTTTCTCAAAAAAAAACTGGGTGATATAAAATTCCTGGCTGCATGTTTCAATTTTGAGCAGTTAAGTGATGAAACATTTTTGCGGGATAAACTGGGTATCATTCAGCGTGAATACGCTGCTGTATTTGAGGATCTGGGAGTAATAAATGATAAAGGTATTCAGGTGGCATACGCCGGACCATTCAAACTTATAAATGCGGATTATTCAGATGCAGACTGGTTTAAAAAAGCGATTCAGAGTCAGTATTTTATCAGCGATGTATTTATGGGGCTAAGAGGGCGTCCTCACTTTATAATAGCCGTGAGAAGCAGTTGGCAGGGAAAAGACTGGATACTGAGATCTACTATCAATTTCATGACCTTTAATTCTCTTGTGGAGAATCTCCGTATAGGTAAAACAGGATTTGCATTTATTCTGAATAAAGAAGGGAAGTTTCAGACCGAACCCGCTTTTGACACCAGACCGGGGGATACTCAATATAATTTTCTGCAAAAAGCAAAGAAAAATAAAGAAGGAATACATATTACAGAAAAAAAAGATGAGCTGGGAAAAAAAAATATTTATGTGGGGACTTATCTGAAAGAGGGTGACTGGATGCTGATATTCCAGCAAAATACAGATGATGCATTTTCAACTCTCAATCAGACCCAGAAAATCGCTGTTATGATTTTTCTCATCGGCGGTATCTGTATTATTGTGATGTCTTTTGTTTTGTCAAAAAGGATGGTCAGCAGAATTGCCAATCTGGACAGTGAAAAAGAGATGATGAACCAGCAGATTATTGAGACGGGGAAGCTTGCGTCTATCGGCGAACTTGCCGCGGGTATTGCCCATGAGATCAATAACCCTGTTGCTATTATGGTTGAAGAAGCCGGATGGATACAGGATCTGTTAGAAGAGGAAGACTTAAAAAAGAGTGAAAGCTTAGAGGAATTTCAAAGAGCATTAAAGCAGATTAATACTCAGGGAAAGCGGTGCAAGGAGATTACGCATAAATTACTCAGTTTTGCAAGAAAAACAGATTCTCAGGTTCATGATCTCCAGATAAATGAACTGATTGAAGATGTAGCAGAACTTTCCGGGCAGAGGGCAAAATACAGCAATGTTACCATCCGTACAAATCTTCAGGATGAGATTCCCAATATAAAGATGTCTCATACAGAGCTTCAGCAGGTGCTTCTTAACCTTATCAACAATGCTCTTGATGCTATGGAGAAAAAGGGGGAACACTTGATATAAAAACGTTTATGGAAAATGATAAAATTGTCATCAGTGTAGCGGATAATGGTCCGGGGATTCCCCATGCAAATCTTGTCAGGATATTTGATCCGTTTTTTACAACCAAGCCGGTAGGCAAAGGAACAGGTCTGGGATTATCAATCTGCTACGGCATTATAAAAAAAATAGGCGGGGAGATTGATGTTCAGAGTGTAGTCGGTGTCGGGACAACATTTAATATCCGAATTCCGGTTGCACCTGATTCAAACAAAAAATAAGGAGAAGAAAAGAGTATGGCGATTGCAAATGTACTTTTAGTAGATGATGAAGTTCCTTTTGTAGAGACTATGACAAAACGGCTGACCAAGAGAAATCTGAATATTGTCAGTGCCTTTACAGGGGAAGAATCTTTAAAAACACTTGAAAAAGATAACAGTATTGAGGTCGTGATTCTTGATGTCAAAATGCCGGGGATGGGCGGTATTGATACACTGAGAGAGATAAAAAAGAGTCATCCTCTGACAGAAGTTATCATGCTGACCGGACATGCCACAGTGGAAACAGGCATTGAAGGAATGAAACTCGGAGCATTTGATTACCTGATGAAGCCATGTGATATGGATCAGTTGATTGCCAAAGTAGGGGAAGCTGCAGCAAAAAAACGGCAGCATGAAGAAAAGATAATTCAGGCGCAGTAAAAGAGATTGCCAACCGGCGCGATTAAAAGGAAAGATAATGTCGCAGGAAGATATTATAAAACTTCTTATGACAGATGATGAAGAAGGATACGTGAGTGTCCTTTCCAACAGACTTGGAAAAAGAGGATTTGAAGTAACAAAAGCATTAAGCGGCTCAGAGGCTATTCAAATCCTCCGTAAACAAGACTTTGACGCAGCACTTCTGGACCTGAAGATGGAAGATATGAATGGTATAGATGTGCTTAAAATTTTTAAAAAAATGCTCCCGGATATGCCTGTTATAATGCTTACAGGACACGGATCAGAGCAGGCGGCAAAAGAAGGGATAGAATACGGTGCTTTTGATTATCTGACTAAACCATGTGATATAGATGAGCTGATTCAGAAAATAAAAGAGGCTATTCTCTCCGCTCATAAATCACCCTGATAAAACCGGATTTCCGAAATTTCCAAATTAATGTACGGGCAACCTGTGGTTGCCCGTTATTTTTATTTTTTGGTTGAAATCCGTTTTTATTCTACCTTCAGGCGGAACCAAGAACTCGTATTTTCAAACTTGAAAAAGAGACCTACGGGGTTTCCCAAACCCCGTAGGTCTGACTGTTAATTCCAATTCCCTGATTGGCATTATTTCTTCTCCTTAGATTTTTTATCAGAATTTCTGACAAAGAAAGACTGAAAAGACGGGGTATGCTCTTTTAATATTTTTTCAGTCAGATTGGAGAAATCCATCCCCAACTCAAGACATATTCTGAACTGATCTTCCATATTTTTTTTGTAAACCAGATAGTTTTCAATAGCTTTTTCAAGATATTTTTCAAAAAATTCACTCAGAACATCATCTCCGAACCGGATAATCAGATGCAGCAGTGAAACAGGAAGTATGCTGTTATTTCTTTTTACCTGCTCCATGATAATCTGAGTCAGAATAAAGGCTGTAACATCTTCATTGGTTTTTAAATCAATTACTTCAACCTGCCTGCCTTTTCTGACGACATCCGCGACATCGCTCAGGGTTACATACGTGCTGTTTTCTGTGTCATACAGTCGTCTGTTAGGATATTTTTTAAAGGTAAGTTTAGGGAGCATATCTTTTTCCGATACATTTTTTGCTGTAAAATTTTACAGCTTGCAATATTTGCTAATTGCAAACAGCGAGGGTATCTCCCAAAGTACAACGCTCTGTCAAAAATTTAACCAGAATGTTGTACGCTCCTGTCAAATCCCTGTCTGCCATTGACCCGTCTTTAAGTTTAATCCATTTTGCAGAACCTATGTTCCTGATTTCTCCGGTCTGCGGATGTGTTCTGCTTGTGTAAGCCTCTGAAACATCCAGCACTGTCACGCCGAGTTTTTCAGCCATCCATTTCAGCCTGTTTTTAAACTTATGATTTGCAAAACCGAGCATTGATCGGGCTGTCTTTGATCTGATTTTCCTGTCTGATTTTTTTACCATCTGCTTTGTTTCATAAGTCGGCATCAGAATTAAAGAAAATTTTTCGCATAAATAACGCGCTGTTTTCCAGTGCAGTTCTGTTATCAGATTTCCGGCTTTGGCTGTCATACGGCGTATGGCTTTGGTGAGCGCCTTTTTATCCCGTTTATTTGCTTTTGAACGCCTTGAATAAAGTCTGTCCAGATGAAGGAGTAAACGGTAAATCCGTGCAAAATCACCTTCGCCTATCTTGCCTGAAATATTCGGAGAGTAGAAAGCAGCAAATGTGCGTACACCGGGGTCAACGGCAACAATCCCGCTGGCTTGGTTCTCGCTTCGGGAGATTGTTTTTTTACAGGGTACGCTGATCCACCACTTCCCATCTCTCCAGATAAGTCTGCTGTCCGCAGGATTATCCGGCAAAGATTCATGGAATTTAAGCCCTTTGCCGGAAACACGCGGGTATATCCCCGAACTTTTTAAAGCAGTTTTCGGAATAAAGCATGACTGCTCCGGGTTTTTCCTTGTTCTGAAAGCGGGTTTTCCCCCGGCTTTCCAAAAGGCATTACACGCTTCTTTAATGGCAATGCCTTTGACCTGAAAAGGAACCGATTTTGTCCATGCGGGGAGAAACCGGGTTGCGTATTTTTTTATATCCATCCATGAAGGTGTGAAATTAACGCATGAACGTATGAAGTCTATAGTCCGGTTGAAAACCCATCTGCTTACATCAGTCCAGTTTTTGAATATCTTTTTCTGTTCCGCTGTCGGAGAGAGCCTTGTCAATCTGCTTACGGTAATTTCCAAGTCCGTGCATCCGGCAGGAAAAGACATGCAGGATGCGGAGTAAATCTCCGGTAAGCTCAGATTCCGGTGATAAAACAGTTTTGCCGAGAACCACGATTTTGCCACCCGCTCTTCGGATAATCCATTCGATAAGATCAAATCCGAACCGGCATAGTCTGTCCTTGTGGGCAATGTAAAGTGTGATGCAATCGCCTCTGATTGCCCGTTCCAGAATGGTTTCAAGCCCTTTTCTTTTAAAATTAAGCCCTGAACCGATGTCTCTGATAATTTCAGCATCCGGGTATTTCTCCTGCATAAAGTTTATTTGTCGATCCAGATCATCCTTTTGTTCATGGGATGACACTCGGCAGTAACAGATGTGATATTCATCTGAAATTTCGATAATATAACGTCTGTCACCGCCGGGGGTTCTTTCGGTTCTGATTTTGCCTGCCTTATCCCACACCCTTAAAGTATGAACATTGACCGAAAAATGTTCCGCCGCCTGTTTCGGTGTCAGCTTTTTTACTTTCATATAAAAAAATATAGCAAATCATTTAATATAAGTCAATCTCTCTTTTTGAAAATTTATGATACAGTGCAACATGATTTCATAAATTATTCCAAAATTCATCTTTTCTGTTTATTCATTTAATCATTGTAAAGTTAAGTTTTTTTATAATTACATATAAGAATTTTGTCAAAAGATTTTTTTGTGCGTTGCATCATTTTTTCTTGACAACAGAAAAAAAGAGATTTATTATTAAATTAAAAAAGAGAAGAGAGCCGGATTTATCAGGCAATAAAAAAAAATTAAAATTATATTCAGGAGGTAAGTAATGATGGAACCTGGAAAGATTGCAAAACAGATGATTAATTTTCAGAAAACACTTTTTGAAAACAGCTTTAATGCTATGGTAATGATTCAGGATCAGACAGAAAAAATGACAGAAACTTTTCTGGAAAGACTTCCATGGCTCCCGGAAGAGGGAAAAAAAACTGCAAAAGAGTCAATCGGCTTTTACAGAAAAGCACGGGAAGATTTCAGAAAATCTGTTGATGACGGTTTTGATAAACTGGAAGAGCTTTTTATCGAAAAATAGGGACTGATATACTGTTACATAACCAATTTAGTTTTTAGAGAATAAATCAGTACTCAACAAACTAAGTTTCTTTAAGAAACTTAGTTTGTGATACTCTAAAAATCAAATTGTTTGTGTACTTATATATACATCTTAAAAACAACAAAGGAGCAAAAGCAAAAAATGGACCAAAAACAGTTATTCAAGCAGGTTATTGATTTTCAGAAAACCACATTTGACAATTCTTTTAAAGCAATGTCAACCCTTCAGGAACAGGGAGAAAAGATGATCGATATGTTTCTGGAACAGTCTCCATGGCTTCCCGAAGAGGGGAGAAAGTCTGTTACCGAATGGCTCAAGGCATATAAAAAAGGGCGTGAAGAATTCAAGGTGATAGTTGAAAAAAACTTTGACAAAGTTCAGGCTTATTTTGAAGGTTCTAATGAGCAATAAGGAATAATATATCACAGTTAAGAGTGAAGAACGGACTTCCCGATATAACGATTTTAAACTTTTTCATTCTTAATTCAGATATATAATCCGCATCATCCGCTTATAAGTCGCTTAAATATCTGAAACAGATATATTTTTCTCCGGTTTGCAGATGTCTGTCTGCAAACCGGAGAAAAGGTTCAGACAGATTTTACAAATCCTTTATTTCCAAACAGAGCAAGATAAAAAAATCCTGTGTTCTATGTTTTTTATCCGACTTCTCTGAATGTTCGGATAAACTGAGGTGTGCCACAGGCTAAATCATTACATTCAGAATGATATGCGATTATCAGAAGATTAACTTGGCATTCCTGAGTATTTTTTTGAAGGAGAAAAGCAAATCATGAAAAATATTTTTAATTTAACCGGAAGTATCGCATGTAACTGGGAAAAGATGTTATCTCCGGTTGAAGCTATCACCAATCATGTCAGCACCAGCCAGAATTATTATGTCGGTCTTTCAAAATACCTGAATGAATTTATGACTCCGTATCTGATTGCCACAAACTATTTCAGCGGCGTGGAAAATTCCAGATTAGTTATGACCTCACCCTTTGAGAATTTTCAGTCTTATATGGAACTTTTTGACTTTAATTTTGATATTTATAACAGGTATATACAGGGCAGTCTGAAGGCTATCAATGACTACAATAACAAAGAGTTACAAAATGCAATGAATGCCTGGTTTAATACCTTTTTAAATCTGGATGGTGAGAATGTAGAAAAATTTATCGCCAGACATTCAAAAATGATAGAATCTGTGGCAAATGTTTATCCTCAGGCAATCAGGGATGCTGAACCTGATTTCGGATTCCATTTTGAAAGGGGTGAAGATATCCGGTTTGCTGAAACAGATCGGTTTATTGTTTATCAGGTTCTTCCCAAAGACAAAAAAATTAAGGTTGATGAGAATGTAAAACCGATTCTTATTGTTCCGCCGTATGTACTTGGCGCGAATATCCTTGCATTTCTGCCCGGAGAAAACAGGAGCTACACCCATTATTACGCCAACATGGGGATTCCGACATATATCAGAATTCAGAAAGATATAGCAATTACCCCTGCGGTTCAGATAATGACTGCTGAAAACGATACACTGGATACAAAATTCTTTTGTGAAAAAATCAAGGCAAGACATGGAAAACCCGTTACATTAAACGGATACTGTCAGGGCGGATTCAGCGTTGTGTGCAGCGTCCTTTCCGGTGAACTGGACGGACTGGTGGATGCGATCATTACCTGTGTTTCGCCTATGGACGGAACGCGCAGCAAAGGATTAAAAGGTTTTTTACATTCATTGCCTCGGCGGTTTAATGATCTGGCTTACGGTACTAAAACCTTGCCAAACGGCAACAAAGTAGCTGACGGCAAGATTATGGGCTGGATTTACAAACTCAAAAGCATAGAGAATGAAGCTCCGGTGGTTGCTTTTATACGGGATATGATGATGCTCAGTCCAAAAAACAACGGAGATGTGAAAATCAGCAAAAGCGCTGCGGCATTGAATTACTGGCTTGAAAATGAACGCACGGATCTGCCTCTGGATATTACAAAAATGAGTTTTGATTCCTATAATATTCCGGTTACAAAAGACGGGACTCTTCCGATAAGGTTATTTGATCGCACTCTTAATTTTAAAAGAATTCAGGAGAAAGGGATTAAATGGCTTATCTGTTACGGAGAAAAGGATGATCTGGTAGAACCGGCAGTGGCAACTGCGCCGCTTGATTATATAGACGTGGAGCTTTCAGAGTTTCCCAAGGGGCATGTTGCGATTGCAACTTCATGGTCTGATCCCAGGTCAGCCTGCGCTCTTCATACCCGCTTCGGTCCCAGACAGCACCGGGGACCTGTAAGATTTCAGCTTGATCTTGATGAAGAGTTGTCAAAATTACGTGAATCCAAAGGAGCTTCTTCATCCCCGGGTGTAGAAGATGAAAATAAAAGCAAGAGTGAAACACCTGATACCGCTAATTAATATATAAAATGCAAATTAAGAGTTAAAATTAAATGCCTATAAAGTATGTTAACTCTCAATTCTTAATTGGCATTTGTCCCCCGGAGATTATCCGCTATGGATGAAAAATTTTTGGAATTTTGGGGAAATCTTCTGATAAGTTTTGCCAAGGGAAAAAAGCAGACAACTGAAACAACTGAAATTTTTCAGAAGAATCTTGCCGTCTTTAATGAATTTTTCTCAAAACTTATGCAGAAGAATCTTACCGGCTTTGATGAATTATTCGGCAGTATTACAAAAAAAAAGGATATTACCGGCTTTGAGCAGTTTTCCGCAATGTTCCGAAGCTTTTACGGTCTTGATCAGTTTCCTGAGCAGAGTTCAGAATATAATGAAGTGTCAAAAAAAGCTGTGCAGGATTTTCAGAAATCATTCAGGGAATATCTGGCTTTTACAGGATTTATTCCAAAAGATGAACATATCAGACTGGTTGAGAAGTATGAAAAACTGAAGGAAAAGTGTGCAGATCAGGAAGAGACAATAAAGCATCTGAAGATGATTATGGATGGAAAAAGTGTTGATAACGGTGATATTATAATAAAAAGTCTGCAAAGTATTATAAAAGATCAGACCGGCTTTTTCCAAAAAATGATGAACAATGTCAGCCAGCAGTATTTTACTAAAAAAGAAACAAAAGGCGAAGCAGGTTCTTCATCACCGGAGTCATCTGTAAAAGATGCCAAACAGAAAACCGTTAAAAAAGGAGAAACAAAAGATGATGGAAATAATGAAACCGAATCAGTTGATAAAACAGATGGCTGATTTTCAAAAGACAACTTTTAACAGTTCAGTTGATATAAAACCGAATCAGTTGATAAAACAGATGGTTGATTTTCAAAAGACAACTTTTAACAGTTCATTTAATACAATGGCGATATTTCGGACCCGTATGGAGAAAATATCTGAAATGTTTATAGAACAAGTTATGTGGGGTTCTGAAAAATGGAGACATGGCTTTACAGAATGGTTAAAGGCATATCAGGATGGATGTGACAGATTTAAAAAAGTTGTTGACATCAATTTAGCAAAAATGGAAAACTATGTCAGCAAAAACTGATAAAAAATCAGTTCTTTTTTGTAAGGCGGGTTTACAGAGGCAGCCAATGAATGAACCCGCCTTATATATTTCCTGCCTGAGTAAACTTTGAATTCACTTATTCCAAATTAATTCTTTATTCTTTTAAATCAGAAATCTTCATAAAAAGTTCCTGTCAATCCTTTAATTACCCGGTAAAAAGCACTGCTATGATTTTGTAATAATCACCCGGAATGTACTATAAACCCTAATGGTCTTAAAGACCTCGGAAGTTTCAAAAACTCCGAAGTATTTACCGTTCATGAACTTGGGTTTTGAATTTATTTAATTCACAACCCTATAAAAGCAGTTTCACAGATTGAAAAAAACTTGACGATTATCAATTAATCTTCTATAAAAGATTAACAGATATTTGTCAATTTTTTACTGCAAAGGTAACAAAGAATTCCTTATGAAACCTTTGTTCTTTGAATAAGAAAAAGGCTAGGCGTGAATCTGAAATGAATCCCAATCTCAAGATAACCAGAGGAGATACTATGGAGATTCAAACTGTCGGGGTTATCGGGGCAGGCGTTATGGGGATCGGAGTCGCCCAGAACCTTTCTCAGACAAACCATAAGGTCATTTTAACAGATATTTCAGAAGATATACTTGAACGTGCAAAAACGGAGATATTCCGAAATCTCCGTTTTCAGAGCATGTTTAAAAAAGATGCCGCCGCGCAATCCCCTGATGAAATTATAAGCAAAATCAGATTCACAACAGATTATCATTTGTTTAAAGATGCTGATTTTGTTGTTGAAAATGTTGTTGAAAAATGGGAAATCAAAAAAGAAGTCTATTCCCGGATAGATGAAATTTGTCACAAAGATTGCATATTTGCCGCCAACACCTCTGCAATATCCATTACCCGTATCGGATCAGCCACAAAACGCCCTTCAAAAGTAATCGGAATGCACTTTATGAACCCTGTTCCCATGAAAACAATGGTTGAAGTGATACGCGGATACCACACTTCTGATGAAACCATTGAAATATCAAAAAAATTTCTGGCGCAGATGGGTAAAGAATGTATTATTGTCAATGATTCACCCGGGTTTGTCTCCAACCGGGTTCTTATGCTGACGGTTAATGAAGCAATATTTCTTGTGCATGAGAATGTTGCATCAGCAGAGGATGTGGATCAGATATTCAAATCCTGTTTCGGTCATAAAATGGGACCTCTTGAGACTGCCGATCTGATCGGATTGGATACCATATTATATTCATTGGATGTTTTATATGAGAGCTTTAACGACAGCAAATACAGACCCTGCCCCCTGCTCAAAAAAATGGTGGATGCGGGTCTGCACGGTCGGAAAAGCGGACAGGGGTTTTACAGTTACCGGTAGGGGCAAATAATTATTTGCCCCTACCAAAAAGGATAAATATGAATACAAATGATATAAAAGGAAAAAGCAAAACATTTCTTTCCCGTTTTATACGAAACCATGATTTACAGGATGATGAAGATATATTTGCAAAAGGCTTTGTTAATTCGCTCTTTGCCATGCAACTTGTTTTATTTGTGGAAAAAGAGTTTGCCATCAAGGTTGAAAATGAGGATCTTGATTTAAAAAACTTTAACACATTAAATGCAATTGCCGGATTCGTAGAACGGAAAATGGCTTCTGTCTGAAAACCTAACCCCCATCCCCTTCCCTGAAAGGAAGGGGAGATACATCCCTGATTTGCTCCCCCTTCCCTGAAGGGAAGGGGGCATGGGGGTTAGGTTACTGAAAACCTTCAATATCTTTAAATAAGGATAAAAACACCATGAATATCGAATTGACCCCTCAGCAGAAAGAATCGCAGGCGTCTTTCAAATCCTTTGTTGACAAAGAGATTCTCCCTTACGCGGATCAGTATGACCGGGAAGAGCGCACCCCGCCGGAGCTTATCAGAAAAATCGCAGAACAGGGTTATCTTGGGGCAACTATCCCCAAAGAAAACAGCGGCAGCGGAATGGATATGATTACTTACGGGCTGCTGTGTGAAGAGATCGGAAGAGGAAGCGCATCATTATTAAGCCTGCTGACTGTTCAGTGTATGATCTCACAGGTGATTCTGAAATGGGGAAGTTCAGCACATAAAGAATATTGGCTGCCCAAATTGGCAAAGGGTGAAATAATCGGAGCATTTGCACTTACAGAACCTCAGATCGGAAGTGATGCAAAGAGCGTTAAAACAATAGCCGTGCTTTCCAATGATTCATATCTGTTAAACGGAGAGAAAAAATGGATATCCTTTGGACAGGTTGCAGAGCTTTTTCTGATCTTTGCTCAATGTGAAGGAAAACCCTCAGCATTTCTTGTTGAAAAAAACAGCCCCGGATTTTCAGTCAAACCAATTAACGGATTATTGGGCTTCCGTTCTGCCATGTTAGCTGAATTGCAGATGAAAGCATGTCAGATTCCTGAAAAAAACCTTATCGGCAGAGTCGGCTTCGGATTTTCCCATGTTGCAAATTCAGCATTGGATTACGGCAGATATACAATCGCATGGGGATGCGTGGGGCTTGGCAGAGCCTGCCTTGAAGCATGTATCAGTTATACATCCGAACGGAAACAGTTTAGCGTTTATTTAAAAGAGCATCAACTGATTCAGGAGATGATCGCTGATATGATAACAAATGTAAAAGCCGCAAGGCTGCTCTGTCTTAATGCAGGATATTTAAAGGATTCAGGTGATCCCGGCTTGATTATGGAAACTTCTGTTGCCAAATATTTTGCATCCAAAATGGCGGCAAAAGCCGCAAATAACGCAGTACAGATACACGGTGCAAACGGATGCAGCAGCGATTATCCGGTTCAGCGGTATATGCGGGATGCGAAAATCATGGAAATCATTGAAGGAAGTTCTCAAATTCAGCAGATGATTATCGCCAGATATGCTTATCAGGGTTGTTAAGTTAGCGATATATGCAATTTTTTATCACAAAGACACAAAGACTCTGATAACATCGGATACTGGGAGTTTTTAAATCTTTGTGTCTTCGTGTCTTTGTGGTAAAAAAACAGAGCAAAAAAACTTGACAATAAATAGTTAATCGTTTATCATAAAACAATCGTTCCGGAAATTAATAAAAAGGTGCGGATTTCAAAAGCTCCGCACTTCTTGCATAAGAGGGAAAAAATAGTGATGCCATATATTTCTTTAACAAAAAAAGAGTCTGAAGATAAATTTGACTCTCCGGAAAAGGAAAAAGAACGGCGATTGGAAAATACGAAAAAAATTTTCCGTCATCCCATAAGGGACAGAATCCTGACCATACTCAGAGACGGAGAACCCCGCACCCAGAGAGAGATCGGCAAGATACTCTCCACATCAAACGCCGCGATCCATTATCATATAAAAATGCTTTTGGATGTGAGCTTTATCAAACTTCATGATACCCGCCCGGACCCAACGGTATAACTGAAAAATTATTCACTCTTGATATTGAGAACTGGCCCGCGGTATCTGAAGATGATATTGATTTTTATCTTGATTATACGCTCTCATGGGTGAATGAACGTAACCGTGAAGGGTTAAGTATTTTAAAATCAAAAGATTATAACTTGCCGTTTCTTGCAGGGAGTTATTCTGTAAATGCGCCTAATGATAAAGTGAAACAGTTCAAAAGGAAGATAGAAAAACTTTTTAATGATTTTTTTGATCAATATGAAAAAGCAGAAGGGGATAATCTTGTTCCTGTTGCTGTTACCTTCTCTGTATTACCATCCCGGCATGAAAATGCGGAAGATTCACGCAATATTCTGGAATTTGAGCCTTAACCTTAAAAACAAAAAAGGATAATATGATAACTGATAAATCTTTGCGATGTATAAAGTGTATATGCACTTCCACAACTCCGGGCGTTACAATAGATAATGACGGTCTGTGTTCAGAGTGTAAAAATGATAAACTTGAAGAATATAATAATCATGAATATATAGATGAGATGGAACAAAGATTTGATGCAGTAAGAAAAAAAGATATTCCATATCATGCAATGTGTATGTTCAGCGGCGGAAAAGACAGTTCTTATCTTCTGTATATGTTGAAAGAGAAATATCATCTGCGCCCCCTTGCTTTTTCTGTTATACATCCGTTTGTCAATGAGACAGCAATTGCAAATATGGAACGCGTGGCAGAAAAACTCGGCGTTGATCTGATAAAATTTCATCTTAATGAAGAAATCAGAAAAAAACTTATACGCCAAAGTATTCTTGAAAAAGAAAAATACAATTTTGAAGAAGATATCGGGTGCGGCGTATGCAGCAGGTTATTTCACAGAATTTCAATGAAAATGGCAATACAGTTAAATATTCCTTATATCCTGGTTGGCAATGATCCTACCCAAAGCCCGGCGCCTGTGCTGGTTGACGGTGAAAAAATTAAGGATCTGTGTATGAAAGGAGAAAGTTATATTGCACAGGATAGAAAACTGTATGAGGATGTTTTGGGGAATGAATACAAGGGGAGCATCTATTTTCCTGATTTTGAACTGTATAAAAAAAATGATTTTCCAACCCGGATTTGTCCGTTTACATTTATGGATTATGACAGCAAGACCATCTGGAATGAACTGGAAAAAAATGATATTTTATCCAAAGAAGAGAGCAGCAGCAGTATAACAAACTGCGATGCACAGCACCTGTTTACATATCTTTCTTTTAAATGGTATGACTGTGATAATGCGGTAAAATTTGTTTCACGCGGAATAAGATGGTCAAAACCCACAGTCTTTAATCAGTTGGGAAGGAGCAGCCGTTCTTACACAAGGGAGGATTATATTACCTTTTTTGAAGAATACAGAAATATGCTCTTTTATATTGCAGAGAATCCCGGATTATCATTGGAAGAATACAAAAAAGCTCTGGCTCCTCAAGTTACTTATCTGATCAGTTCTTTTGGAGAAGATATTGTTTTTTCAACTATCGGGCAAATGTCAAAGATTCATTTTTATGCAGATTATCTGAATGTTTCTCTTTAGACAAAGGATCTGAAAATGGAAAAAGAAGAGAAAAAAATCAAATGTGTTGTCTGGGATATGGACAACACCTTATGGAACGGCACACTGTTGGAAGGGGATCAGGTGGCACTTCGCGCAGGTATTACGGAAATCATGAAGACGCTGGATAATCGCGGAATATTGCAGTCTGTTGCCAGCAAAAATGATTATGACCTTGCCATGTCAAAGATTGCTGAATTGGGTTTGAGCGATTATTTTCTCTATCCTCAGATTAACTGGAATCCCAAATCATTATCCATAAAAAACATTGCGAAATCAATAAATATCGGAATTGATACCCTTGCGTTTATTGATGATCAGCCGTTTGAACGTGAAGAGGTGAGTTTTTCATCTCCTGGAAGTACTTTGCATTGATGCTGCCGATCTTGATAAGATATTGGATATGCCTGAGATGAATCCCCGTTTTATAACAGATGATTCAAAAATCCGCAGGCAGATGTATCTTGCTGATATAAAACGGAACAAAATCGAAGAAACTTTTGAGGGACCCAAAGAGGAGTTTTTAGCATCTCTGAATATGATATTCAAAATTGCTCCGGCAAAAGAAGAGGATTTAAAACGTGCTGAAGAATTAACAGTTCGGACTCATCAGTTGAATACAACCGGCTATACTTACACTTATGATGAACTGAATTATTTCCGCACATCTGACAAGCATATTCTGCTGGTTGCAACTCTTGATGACAAATACGGAACTTACGGCAAAATCGGTCTGACACTTATTGAATGTGATGAAAATATCTGGACAATAAAACTGCTGTTAATGTCCTGTCGGGTGATGTCAAGAGGTGTCGGCGCTGTTATGATCAATTACATACGGAATGAAGCAAAAAAAAGAGGTGTCAGCCTGCGTTCTGAAATGATCACCAATGATCGGAACCGGATGATGTATATGACCTATAAGTTCTCAAATTTTTATGAGATTGAAAAAAAAGGGGATATGACTATTTTTGAAAACGATCTGACTGCTGTTCAGCCTTTTCCTGATTTTGTCAAACTTAAATTTGAAAATTTGGGAATTGAAGAACTGAAAAATTAAGAATTAATGTAACAGACTGTATAAAAGGGGAAATATGAAAAACCAGGAACCAATAGCAATTATCGGCATAGGCTGCCGTTTTCCCGGCGGAGTCAGAAATCCTGAATCTTTCTGGAAACTTTTATGCGCGGGTACAGACGCAATTACTGAAATACCACAGGATCGCTGGAATTTAAAAACATTTTTTGATGAAGACCCGACAAAGCCCGGTAAAATGCACATCCGTCACGGCGGTTTTCTGGATAAGATAGATTTTTTTGACGCCCAGTTTTTTGGAATCTCTCCGAGAGAGGCGTCTGCAATTGATCCCCAGCAGAGGCTGGCTGATGCAGACGGTATGGGAAGCATTGGAAGACGGCGGACAGGTCCCGGAGAATCTTGCAAATACAAGAACAGGCGTGTTTATCGGTGGATTCCCAATGGATTACAAGCTGTTATTAATGAGCGAGTATCAGCGGGATATTACCGGAATGCACACGGCAACAGGTATCTCTGCAACCTTGCTGTCAAACCGGATTTCTTACTGGTTTGATTTTAAAGGTCCGTCTGTAAGCCTTGATACAGCATGTTCATCATCATTGGTTGCAACTCATTTTGCCTGTCAGAGTATATGGAGAGAAGAGTCTGATCTTGCTCTGGCAGGGGGGGCGAATGTTATTTTTAAACCGGAATGGACAATAGCTACAGCAAAAGGCGGATTTTTATCTCCTGACGGCAGATGTAAAAGTTTTGATGAAAAAGCAAACGGATATGTCAGAAGTGAAGGAGTCGGGATTGTTGTTTTAAAGCCACTGTCAAAAGCTGTGGCAGATAAAGACCCTGTTTATGCTGTGATTCTCGGAACAGGAGCTAATCAGGATGGGCGAACACCCGGAATTACTTTTCCCAGCGGAGATGCTCAGATTAGCCTGATCAGAGAAGTTTGCGAACATTCAGGGATTTTACCGAATCAGGTTCAATATGTTGAGGCTCACGGAACAGGCACAGCCGCAGGAGATCCGGTTGAAGCAAACGCCATCGGAACAGTCTGCGGAGAAGGTCGTTCACCTGAAAACAAGTGTATTATCGGTTCAGTAAAGAGCAATATGGGACATACCGAGGCTGCCGCAGGAGTTGCCGGTTTAATCAAAGCCGCGTTGTGTCTGAATTACGGAGCAATTCCCCCAAGCATCCATTTTCAGAAACCGAATCCTAAAATCCGTTTTGATGAATTGCCTATAAGAGTGGCAAAAACTCTTGAGCCTTTTCCTGCAAATAACGGAAATCCGCCATATTGCCAGTGTTAATTCATTCGGATTTGGCGGAACCAATGCTCATGTGGTTATGGAAGAATTCAGGGGGCAGGAGACAGGAGACAGAAGCTCTAATAATCCTCTACCCCTCTATTCCTCTAATCCTTTATTCCTTTTACCCTTTTCTGCAAAAACCCCTGAGGCGCTTCAGGAGCTTTGCCGCTCATATCTTGATTTCTTTGAAAATCCGAATACGGATCATTCTCTTGCTGATATTGGTTATACCGCAGGCAGACGGCGAAGTCATCATTCATACCGCATGGCGATTGTTGCACATTCCAAAGAAGAGATTCGGGATAATCTTAACGCATTTCTGATCAAAGAAAACCGGCGCGGACTGGCTGAGGGAAAAGCATCAGAACAGTCCGCCGAAGTTGGTCTTTATCTTTTCAGGCATGGGGCCCCAGTGGTGGGGAATGGGACGCCAACTTTTAGAACAGAATGAATTGTTCAGAGAAAAAATCAGAGAGTGCGACAAAATACTGCGTCAATTTTGCAGACTGGTCATTGTGGGATGAATTGACCGCTGATGAAACTCATTCAAGGATCAATGAAACTCAGATTGCACAGCCTGCTATTTTTTCTGTGCAGGCTGCATTATCCGCATTATGGAAAAATATGGGGATTTATCCCTCAGCAATTGTTGGACACAGCGTAGGAGAGATTGCCGCAGCCCATATTGCAGGGGTTTTATCTCTTGAAGATGCTCTCCGCGTTACGTTTCACCGTAGCCGTTTGCAGCAGCGAACCGCAGGACAGGGCAAAATGCTCGCGGTGGGATTGCCGATATCAGAAGCAGAGAAACTTCTCAAAGATCATTCATCTTTGGTTTCAGTCGGAGCAGTCAACGGACCCGATTCTGTTACGCTTTCCGGTGATACAGTTAGGCTTGAAGCAATTGCGGAATTGTTAGCGAAAAAAGATGTTTTCCATCGTTTTTTAAGGGTGGAAGTCCCTTACCACAGTCCCTTGATGGAGCCTTTAAAGAGAGAACTGGCTGAATCTTTAAAAGGAATAACTCCGCATCCCGCTGCTGTTCCTTTATATTCAACTGTTACCGGAAAACAGATTCAGGGAGAATCGCTCACTCCGCAATATTGGGCTGAAAATATGAGAAATCCGGTTCTTTTTGCCAATGCTGTTGATGAGATAATCAAAGCCGGATATACAACATTTTTAGAGATCAGCGCTCACCCGGTGCTTGGCGGATCAGTTTCCGAATGTCTTGAAAAAGCAAAAGTTCAGGGAGCGGTTCTTCATTCTCTCCGCCGTAAAGAGGATGAACAGATCGAAATGCTCAGTTCAGTTGCTAAACTTTATACCATCGGTTATCCGGTTAAATGGGAGCAGTTTTATCCTAATGGGAATTTTATCCGCGTTCCTACTTATTCCTGGCAGGAGGAGCGATATTGGACAGAATCAGAGCAGGGTCGCGAAGATCGTTTGGGAAAAGGAGTGCTAAAATTTTATTTTAGCAAGGCGGATGCGGTACATCCTTTGCTGGGAAGCCGTATGGCGTCTCCTCATCCGATATGGAATTCAGAACTGAGTCCGCAGTCGCTTGATTATATCCGGGATCATCAGATTCAGGGATCAGTGGTATATCCGGGCGCAGGATATGCAGAAATGGCGTTGGCAGCGGCAAAAGAGATATTTGGCAACGCCGTTTGTACGCTTGATGAAGTCCGATATAAAAAAGCGTTCTTTCTCCCTGATTCCGGAAAGATACCTGAGCTTCAGTTTATATTTGATTCTGACACACGGAGATTTGAAGTATTCAGTAAAACAGATGAAAACAGATGGTCGCTTCATATAACCGGAAAGATAACTTCTGCTCCGCAGATTACACGGGAAGCAATTTTGGGATTGGAAGCGGTTCGCAACAGATGTAAGGATGAAATTTCCGTTAAAGAATGTTATGACAAATTTCATAAAATGGGATTTGAATACGGTTCTAAATTTCAGGGGATAAAGCGATTCTGGAAAGGGAATAATGAAGCGTTTGCTCAGATTTATCTTCCTGAATCACAGAAAGATGAAGGCTATTTTCTGCATCCGGTGATTCTGGATTCCTGTTTTCAGACATTCCTCGGAGCTGCTGCTTATGAAGGGGCAAAACAGACAACATATTTACCCGCTAAAACAGAGCGGTTCGGATATTATGCCCGTCCTGATATAAATAAAAATCTCTGGTGTTACGCATCTCTGACCACTCATAATGAGGCTCATCTTGTCGGAGATATTGCACTATTTGATGATTCAGGAAATCTTATTACAGAGATCAGAGGCTTTTTATGTCAGTCTTTGGAAACCATGATTCCTGCTGTTGATAAAAAATCAGAATGGCTTTATGAATTTCAATGGGAAAATCAGGAATTAAAAATTGAAGATTCTTTGCGGGGTTTAAAAAAAACCGCAGGTTTCTTTAAAAATCAGGGTGTATGGCTTATTTTTGAAGATTCTTCAGACCTTCGGGGTTTTCAATTAAAGGAGACCTTTTTAAAAAGCATGATCAGACAGCGGTTCTTATATCGCCCGGAGATGAATACAGGCAGCTGAGTCCTGAGCATTTCAGCATTCGCCCTGAAGAGCCTGAAGATATGCAGAATATTCTTGAAACACTCTTTGGAGTTTTTCCTGAATTTCAGGGCGTGATTTATCTCGGTTCAGCTCAAAAGCAAAATTATTCAGAAAAACTTGCTTTATTACTTCATCTTGTTAAATCCCTTGTTAAATTTGAATGGAGAACAACTCCCCCGGCACTCTTCTTAGTAACGGAAATGGCGCAGGCTGCCGGAGTGCAAAAATTAAATTTTTGCACTCCTGTTTTTCAGGCTCCGCTTTGGGGACTAGGCAGAGTCATTATGAATGAATTGCCAGATTTTCATACACGCATGATTGATATAGGTTCATCAGAAGATATTCATTCTCTGTTCAAAGAAATAACAGCAAATACAAATGAAGATGAAATAGCGATCAGGGGCGAATCCCGTTATGTTCACAGGCTGATAAAAAGTTCGCCGGAGCGTTTTCAAGCTGATCATAATAAGCCGCAGATCATATCTGTCAAAAATCAGATTTGTCTTGAGATTGCTGATCCTGAAATATTATCAGAGCCTCTATCTTTGCAGCTCAGAAAAGATCGGAATAACCGGATTGAAATTCAGGTTGACGGAAACAGCGGAATCCGAATATCTGCTCAGGATGATAAGATTCTGCTTAAACCTGTCTCACAGGAGATAATTCATGATGATGCAACATATCTGATTACAGGCGGTCTGAGCGGTTTCGGGCTTGCCGCGGCAAAATGGCTTGGAAAACAGGGAGCAAAACATTTAGTTCTGATAGGAAGAAGCGGTATTTCAAACACTGAAGCGGAAAAAGCCGTTGAAGAGATGAATCAGGCAGGGATTCATATCAAAATCGCCAAAGCAGATGTAACAAATTCAGAGCAGATTGCCAATCTCTTTGATGAAATAGATAAAACAATGCCTGGATTAAAAGGGATTATTCATTCTGCCAATGTTTATGATGATGCGTTTTTGACTGATTTGACAGTAGAGCGTATGAATAAAGTGATAAATCCCAAAGTAATAGGCGCATGGAATCTGCATCAGCAGACTCTGAATATGCCGTTGGATTTTTTTGTTATGTTCTCTTCTGTTACATCAGTAATCGGAAATCCGGGGCAGGGAAATTATGCGGCAGCAAATGCGTTTTCTTGATGCTCTTGCCCATTACCGGCGTAATAACGGATTATGCGCTCTGACAATTAACTGGGGCACTGTATCTGACACAGGTTATGCGGCAAAAGATGCTGATGTAGCCAAGCACCTTGAAAGAATCGGCGTCAAAGGTTTTACATCAGGAGAAGCATTTGAAATTCTGAAAGAATTATTATCTCCAACATCCCGTGCTGTTCAGATTACAGTTGCAGATATGAATTGGGAAAAATGGAGCAAAGCCCATGCTACAGGTAATTCCCCGCGATATTCTTATCTGACAGGCTCGGGCGGGGAAGATAATAAAAATAATGAAGAAAAACAGGATAATAAATCTGATTTTCTGAATAAGTTGAAAAATATACCAGTTGAGGAACGGGAAAAGAATATTCATGAATTTCTCTGTAATCTTGTTTCTCAGGTGCTTGGAAGAAATCCTTCCAAATCTTTGGATACTGACAAGGGCTTTTTTGAACTTGGAATGGATTCTATGATGACTATGGAATTGAGAAATAAGACTTATCAGTCATTTAAAACTGACTCTTCCGACTACATTGGCTTTTAAGTATCCGAATATAAAAGCACTGACAGGTTATCTTGTTAATGAGATTGCTGCTTTGTCTGATTCATCCGCTTCAGAATCAGGTATAAAGGATGAATCTGCAATAAATAAAATGAGTCAGGAGTCAGAGGTCATAAGTCAGAAAGAAGTGGAACAGCTTTCAGAAGATGAAGCGGAAATGTCTCTGCTTGATGAATTGGAAAAATTGGAATCAAGAAGATAAACCGTTACAAAGTAGGTTAGGGTGAACATAGTGAACCCCAACTGATGCGTTCCCAAAAGCTATGTTGGGGTTCACTCCGTTCACCCCAACCTACTTGCTAAATACACACCGGCATAATTACGCCGCCGGTTATAAAACGGCGGACACGCTATCGCTTAGTCCGCCCTACGAGCTACGAGCTACTTGCTTAGTTTTTGGGATTTCCGGAAATTTATGAATATTCTTGCTATAAATTCAAGTCCCCGAAGTGAAAAAGAGAGCAAAACAGCTTTAATGCTTGATTATCTTGTCAGAGGAATGAAACAGGCAGGCGCTGAGGTTGAAGTTATATCTTTAAGGGAAAAGAATATAAAAGATTGCATCGGCTGTGAATTTTGCCAGACCCGGACGCAGGGGAAATGTATTCTTAAAGATGACATGACAGAAGAACTGCTTCCCAAATGGCGGAAAGCCGACATTGTTGTTTATGCCGCGCCTGTCTGTTTCCGTTTTTTCAATTGTTTGATGAAGAGATTTATAGATCGGACTTTTCCGGCATATAATAAGTTCAGCGTGAATAATGAAATATCCCTTATTCAGGGGCGGGGTAATTTGCCTTTAATAGCTGTTCTTGCTGTGTGCGGTTATCCTCAGGATGCTGAGTTTAATGCTGTTTCTTTTTATATGAATTATATGTTCGGAAAAGAGAATATTATAGCTGAAATTTACCGTAACGCGGCATTTATGCTCAGAACTGATTCAGACCTTTTATACAGAGATAAAATCAATGATATTCTGAATGCAACTGTTGCCGCAGGTAAAGAGCTTGTTGAGATCGGAAAAATATCTCATGAAACAATGACGCGGATAACACAGCCTATTGATAAGAGAGAAAGTCTTCTCAATATAATGAATCTTTTCGGGGAAATATCAAAAGTTAAGAACCGGCATCCGACAGTCAATTCTTTGAATTTAAAAGATATTCCAGAAGAAAAAAGATGGGATATGCTATTAGAGCATATTTGTCTGCTGATTTCCGAGATAACAGGAGATTCTGTTTTTGCTGATTCGGATCACGGTTTTTATGAATTGGGAATGAATGATAACCGCTGCATAAAGTTTCATGAATCTCTGGAAAAAACCCTGAAATGTAAGTTTCCTGTTACAATGCTTTTTAAATATCCGACTGTAAAATCCCTTTCAGCTTATCTGGCAAAAGAGATATTTTCGGACCTTGAAGGCTTTGAACATCTTCAATATCAGATTCCTTTGAAAAATAACGGAGAGGATAATATAAACAGAGAGATAGAAAAACTTTCGGAATCTGAAGCAGAGGATGCTCTCCTCAAAGAATTGGAAAAAATTAATAATAAAAAACCCTAAGGGTTTCCAAAACCATTAGGGTTTGCAGCTATGTAGCTATGTAGCTATGTAGGGCGGACTAAGCGCAAGCGTGTCCGCCGATGTCAATGTAGGGTGGACACGCTCCGCTTAGTCCACCCTACTTTTAAAAGAAACCTATGAATACAGATACAAAACAGACACAGACTCTTTCTTCAACAAAACGCTCACTTCTGGCATTGAAGAAAATGCAGACCCGGCTTGATGCTATAGAAGGTGCATTGACAGAGCCGATTGCAATTACAGGAATAGGCTGCCGTTTTCCGGGAGATGCTGATAATCCTGATAAATTTTGGCAATTGCTGAAAAACGGAACAGATGCAGTTACCCAAGTCCCGCCTGAGCGATGGGATATAGATGCGTTTTATGATCCTGATCCTGATAAACCCGGAAAAATGTATTGTCGGCATGGCGGTTTTTTAAAACAGGCAGACCGCTTTGATGCTCTGTTTTTCGGAATTATTCCGAAGGAAGCCGCCATGATGGATCCTCAACAGCGGCTTCTTCTTGAAGTAAGTTGGGAGGCAATTGAGAACGCTTCTCTTTTACCGGAACATCTGAAAAAGAGCAGAACAGGCGTATTCATCGGAGTCATGGTTAATCATGATTATACGCATGTAATCAATGATCCCGTGTTATATGATATACATACTGCGGTTGGCGGCGGCATCAGTGTTATTGGCGGCAGACTTTCGTACTTTTTGGGTTTGCAAGGCGCTGCTGTAACAATGGATACAGCCTGTTCATCTTCTCTGGTCGCAGTTCATCTGGCGTGTCAGAGCCTGCGTCTGAAAGAATCTGACTTGGCGATTGCCGGAGGTGTGAATATGATACTCTCTCCTCATGATACCATTGCCATCAGCAGGGCCCAGATGCTCTCTCCTGACGGCAGATGCAAAAGTTTTGACGCTTCTGCAAACGGATATGTCAGAGGAGAAGGCTGCGGAGTGGTAATTTTAAAGCGTCTGTCAGATGCAATATCTGACAAAGATAATATTCTGGCAGTGATTCGAGGTTCTGCTGTGAATCATAACGGCAGAAGCAGCGGATTGACAGTTCCAAATGAATTGGCACAGGAGGCTGTAATAAAAACTGCTCTTGAGAACGCTAAAATAAAGCCTTCAGAAATAAGCTATATTGAAGCGCATGGCAGTGCGACATCTCTGGGGGATCCCATAGAAGTGAGCGCACTCGGTTCAATATTCGGCAAAGATCGGAATAAAGAGACGCCTCTGATAATAGGCTCTGTAAAGACCAATCTGGGGCATTTGGAGGGTGCAGCCGGTATAGCGGGCTTGATTAAAACAGTACTTTCATTGCAGCATCAGGAGATACCGCCGCATCTTCATTTTCAGAACCCGAATCCGCATGTTGCGTGGGATGAATTGCCGATAAAAGTTTCAACAGAAAAAATGGCTTGGCAATCAGAAAACGGAAAACTGATAGCAGGCGTAAGCTCCTTTGGCTACAGCGGAACAAATGCTCATGTTGTGTTGGAAGAATACAGTAAAGACCTACGGGGTTTTGAAAACCCCGTAGGTCTGAACAGTAAACAGCCTCCTTTGCATATCCTTACGATTTCTGCAAAAACAGAAAATGCTTTGCATGAAATGACTGGAAAATATAAAGAATATATAGCGGAGAATCCTGAAATTGAGAATATCTGCTTTACCGCCAATACATGCAGAACGCATTTTCCGTATCGCTTATCTGTTACAGCAGAATCATCGGATCAAATGCAGAAAAAGCTGGCGGCGTTTGCTTCAGAAAAAAAATTGTCAGAAGGCGTATCAAAAGGAAAAGCAAATGTCAATGCGCCAAAGCCGGTATTTCTATTTACAGGACAGGGTTCTCAGTATGTCGGCATGGGACAACAATTATATGAAACTCAGCCGGTTTTCCGTCAGGCAATGGATCGCTGCAATGAAATTCTGCAAGCATTATCTTGAGAAACCCCTGCTTGAAGTGTTATATTCAGAAGAAACTGAAAGCCAACAGCCAACCGCCAACAGCCAACCGCCAACAGCCAACAGCCAACCGCCGACAGCTAATGCTCTTCTTAATTCAACTATTTATGCACAGCCTGCTGCATTTGCTGTTGAGTATGCTCTGGCTGAATTATGGAAATCATGGGGAATTACAGCCGGATGTTGTCTTAGGGCATAGTCTTGGAGAATATATTGCCGCTTGTGTTGCCGGAGTATTCACTCTTGAAGACGGATTGAAATTAGTTGCTTCCCACGCCGGCTTATGAATCAGCTTTCACCTGAAGGCGAAATGCTTACTGCTTTTGCTCCTGAAAAAAAGGTTGTTGAAGCAATTCAGCCTTATACCAAAGATGTTTCAATTGCCGCCATAAACGGACCTGAGATTATCCTATTTTCCGGTAGAAAAGATGCAGTCCAAAAAGTTGCAGAGATATTGAAAAAAGATAGAATCCGAACAATAAAAGTGAATATTTCCCATGCGTTTCATTCTCCGCTGACAGAATACATGCTGGCGGAATATGAAAAGATTCTATCAAATGTAAAATTTGCTCATCCAAAAATAAAGCTAATATCCAATCTTACCGGAGATTTTGTATCAGATGAAATCGCAACGCCTGAATATTGGCTCAGGCACATGCGTCAGCCGGTCAGATTTGTTGACAGCATGAAAATGCTTCATGAAAGCGGATATGAAGTATTTGTTGAAATCGGACCTGATCCTGTTCTGCTCGGTCTGGATCAGGCTCTTGCCTGAAGGATACGGCGCTCCTATGGATAAGCCTGTTCAGTGGCTTCCAAGTCTAAGCCCCAAACATCCTGATTTGAAACAAATCCTTGAAAGTCTCGGAGCATTGTATGTCAGCGGCGAGCCTGTCAATTGGCAGGAATTTTATAAAGATTATTCATTCAGAAAAGTTGTATTGCCGAATTATCCGTTTCAAAGGGAAAGGTATTGGATTGAGTCAGGAGATATTAGTCAGAAGTCAGAAGTCAGAAGTCAGAAATCAGAAGAAAGAAGTAAGGAGATAAAAAATGAATCACAACAGCCAACAGCTAACAGCCAACAGCCTCTTGAACTGATTATGTCTGAACAGATTCGCACAATGTCACAGCTTATGGCTCAACAATTAGAAATACTCGGAGGTTTGAAAAATGAATAACAGTAAAGAGATTAAAGTAGTAGCGATCAACAGCAGTCCTGTCATGAAAAAGGGTAATACATTTATGATACTTGAGCCTTTTCTGAACGGGATGAGCGAGGCTGGAGCAAGCGTTGAACTCTTTTTCAGTGAAAAATTAAATATAAATATCTGCAAAGGGTGCCTGAAGTGTTGGTATCATGAATCTCATAAGTGCGTTCACGAGGATGACATGGAGTGGCTTCGCCCCAAATTCTGTGAAGCAGATATATGGGTCTTTGCAACTCCGGTTTATGTATGCGGAATTACAGCAAAAATGAAAATACTTATGGAAAGGTTAGTCTCTGTTGCCTCTCCGGATTTAGAATTACATGATGGGCATTCCCGTCATACAGAGCAGAAAATCCATAAGCACGGGAAAGATGTGCTGGTTTCAACGGCTTCATTATATGAATTGGATAATTTTGATCCCCTGGTTTCCCAGATAAAGCTGTTCAGCAAAATTGCAGCAAGAGAATTTGCCGGAGCAATACTAAGACCCCATGCAGATGCTTTCAGACAGGGAAAAAACGGTTTGGTATCAATCGGCGATACAAGCGATATATTTGAAGCGGCAAAAGAGGCGGGAAAAGAGCTTATCAGAGATAATAAAATCTCTTCTGAAACCTTAAAAAAAGTCAGCCGTGAACTTTTACCGGCAGATATATATATAGATGCTTTCAACCGTGAAATTTTGTATGAGATAGAATATCATAATAAAGAATCTGAAAAGTGATTCGGACATCTACAGGGATTGTGGTTAAGAAGGGATTTTTCAGGTATAGAAGTAAGTGGAAGTTGTCAGTCTGGAAATCAAGATTTACGTGATTTCTGAAACTTTACGGGTCTGATTAACATGAGGTTAAACTGTGCTGCAAAAAGAAATATCCGGGATTTCCGAAGCAGAATATCTTGAATATGAAATGGCTTCGGAGATAAAATATGAGTATTATCAGGGTGAAATATTTGCAATGGCAGGGGCGTCAAGAGAGCATAACCTGATTACAGCAAATATTATCGGTGAATTACGGAATCAGTTGAAAAAGAAACCGTGCAGACTTTATCCGAGTGATATGCGGTTACAGATTGAAACCACCGGATTATATACTTATCCTGATGTAATGGTGGTCTGCGGAGAAGAGAAATTTCTTGATGAAAAAGAGAATACCTTACTTCGACAAAGCTCAGTAACCTTGTTAAACCCTGATATTATTATTGAAGTTCTTTCAGATTCAACTGAGGGATATGACAGAGGCGTGAAATTTTCTCATTACAGAAAGCTCAGATCATTAAAAGAATACGTGATGATTTCTCAACGAATCAGGAAGATTGAAAGATATTTCAGAAATGAGGATCAGCAGTGGGTTCTTACAGAGACAGATGATGAACATCCTGCAATCATACTTGAAGCGATTGACTGCAAATTGGATATTTCTGAAGTTTATGATAAAATTTAAGAAAATATAATCCGTTCAATAATGCGGATCATTATGCTGACATCTACAGGGATTGTGTGTAAGAAAGGATTTTTCAAGGCTCCCTGAAATCCTTTTCTTAAACGCAATCCTTGTAGATTCAATTAGCTCCGTAGGAGTGACATAAAGGAGGTGACAGATGAATATCTTCCAGACATTGGAATCAGAAGTCCGCAGTTATTGCCGTGAATTTCCCACAGTTTTTGAAAAAGGGGAAGGGTGTTATCTTATTGATGAAGACGGCAAAAAATATATTGACTTTTTCAGCGCAGCAGGATCATTGAATTACGGACACAATCCCCCGCACATGAGGGATAAGATCATTGATTATATTCAGAAAAACGGAATTATTCAGGGGCTTGACATGGCGACAACAGCCAAGCGGGAATTCCTGACGCGGTTCAATGATGTGATTCTCCTTCCGAGGGGTTTTGAATACAAAATTCAGTTTCCGGGACCCGTGGGGAATAACGCTGTTGAAGCCGCCCTGAAATTAGCCCGGAAAGAGACAAGCCGCAGGAATATTATCTTTTTTATCAACGCATTTCATGGTATGACTCTTGGGGCATTGGCTGTTACATATAACCCGTATAAAAGGGCGGGTGCCGGAGTTCCTTTAAATAACAGCGTGGCAATGCCGTTTGACGGTTATGCAGGTGAAACAGAGGATACCATTGATTATATGGAGCAGTACCTTAAAAACTGCAAAGGTTCCGATATTCCCGCAGCAGTTATACTGGAGACGATTCAGGGGGAAGGCGGCGTTAATGTCGCGGGTATCAGATGGCTACAGCGTCTTGAATCCCTTGCAAGAAAATATGAAATGCTGATAATTGCAGATGATATACAGATGGGGTGCGGCAGAACCGGAACATTCTTCAGTTTTGAATCTGCGGGCATTAAGCCGGATATGATCTGCCTTTCCAAATCCCTTACCGGATATGGTCTCTCCTCTTTCCGTATTGCTTATTAAGCCGGAATTGGATATATGGAACCCTGGAGAGCATAACGGCACATTTCGCGGGTGCAACCTTTCATTTGTTACAGCAACAGAGGCTTTAACTTACTGGGAAACAGATGAATTCACGCGGAGTATTATGAAAAAATCTGAATATGTTCAGCAGCGTCTGAATCAGATTGCTGAAAAATATGCTGATTTAAAGCTCAAAATCCGGGGACGGGGATTAATTTGGGGGATTGATTTCGGAATCAATAAGATGGGTTCCAAAATCTCCGGCGAGGCGTTTAAACGGAACATGATTATTGAAACTTCAGGATCAGAAGATAATGTTCTCAAGTTAATGCCTCCGCTGATTATTGATCAGACGGAATTGGAAAGCGGATTGAGGATTATTGAAGAATCTGTAGATTGTATAAAACCCCAAGTACATTAACAGTAAATACACTTCGGGTTCTGAAACAGATAAGAAGCCAAGTTTTTTAAAGAAACTAAGGTTCTTAAATATTCATTACAGTCAGAGGAATAAAATGAGAGAAATTATTTTATCAGAATTAAGCACAATTATAAAAAATATTTCAGGACTCAATACTGCCCAAATAGATGCAGATACAGATTTAATTATGCTGGGTCTTGATTCTCTGGTAATTGTGCGCATTGGTCAGAATATTGAAAAGCGTTTCGGAATAGAGTTAAAGATAAGCCAGTTCTATGAGGAGACTTCTTCTTTGAATAAACTGGCTGATTATCTTGTTCAGCATCTGCCCAAAGACTGGAAACGTTACGGGGAAGAGCCTCGTAACGGGAAAAGTCAGGAATCAGAAGTCAGGAGTCAGAAGCCGGAAGTTGAAGACCTGCGGGGTATTCAAAACCCCGTAGGTCTTATCACTGTCAGCAATGTCGGGTTACGCTCCGCTAACCCGACCTACATTGAAAATATAATGATTCAGCAGATGCAGGCAATGTCTCAGCTTATGACGCATCAGTTGGATGTGTTAAAAACACATTCCCAGAAAGGAGCTTTTAATAAACTCAAGTCTTCGGAAAATGCTTCAATCCTGAAGGCGGTACTCAAACGCAACAACGGCACCGCCTAAAGGCGGTACTGCAAACGACAAAACCCTGAAGCTCCGTGCCATGAAATTTGAAGAGGATGACCTGACTCCTCAGCAGCGGGATTTTCTGAAAAGATTCATTGCCCGCTATACAGAAAGTACAAAAAAGTCAAAAGAACTGACAGGAAAAAATCGTCCGATTCTTGCTGACTGGATTGCATCACTCGGATTCCGTCTCACGCTTAAAGAGATAAAATACCCGATTGCAGTAACCCGGTCGGCGGGTTCAAGAATATGGGATATTGACGGAAACGAATATATTGACATTGCATGCGGATACGGGGTGAGCTATTTCGGAAACCGCGCACCCTTTATAATAAAGGCAATTGAAGAGCAGTTAAATGAAGGATTTGAACTTGGTCCGCAGACTCCGTTAGCAGGTGAAGTATCTCAACTGATTTGTGAACTGACCGGAGTTGAACGGGTTGCTCTGTGCAATACCGGCTCCGAATCTGTTATGGTCTCCCTGCGTGTTGCGCGGGCGGTAACCTGCCGAAAAAAGGTTGTCCAGTTTATCGGAGCTTATCACGGGGTCTTTGACGGTGTTCTGATTGAACCCGCAGAAGAAGGCGATTATGCCCGTCCGTCTTCCCCTGGAACCCCTTCGGGTATGGCGGAAGATATGATTATCTTACCTTACGGGACGCCGGAATCCATGAAAATCATAGAATCCCATGCTCATGAATTGGCAGCGGTTCTGGTTGAGCCTGTGCAGAGCCGCAGACCCGGATTTCAGCCAAAAGAATTCCTGCATGATCTCAGAAAACTGACTCTTAAACACGGTATATGTCTGATTTTTGATGAAATGATAACAGGATTCCGCATCTGTCCCGGCGGAGCGCAGGAGTATTTCGGAGTAAAAGCAGATATTGTTACATACGGAAAGATTGTCGGCGGCGGAATGCCAATCGGCGTTGTCGCAGGTAAAGCGGAATATATTGACGCAATTGACGGGGGCGTGTGGCAATTCGGAGATAATTCATATCCTCCGAAACAGGTAACAGCATTTGCAGGTACGTTCTGTAAACATCCGCTTACCATGGCCGCAAGCAGAGCCGCACTCAGATACATGAAAGAGCAGGGACCCGGCTTCAGGAGGGTGTGAATAAACGGGCTGATCATTTTTGCCGTTCTTTGAATGAATTTTTTGAAAAAGAGAATGTCCCGCTCCGTATTGATCATTTCGGATCTCTCTTTAAGTTTGAATCTTTCGGAAAATTCCACCTTTTTCTGGAACCTATAGAGATGAATCTCTTTTTCCATATCCTTCTTGATAAGGGGGTTTATACATGGGAACGCCATATCTGCTTTATCTCCACTGCTCATACGGATGAAGATGTGGAATCTGTCATCCGCGCTATCAGAGAGACTATTCTGGAAATGAAGGAAAACGGCTTCTGGGGCGGTGAACAGAGCGGTCAAAAAAAAAACTCCTTTGATAAAATAATGGCGGACACGCTGTCGCTTAGTCCGCCCTACGTTTATCCGATGTCTTCAGCTCAGAAACGGATATTCTTTCTTGATAAATTAGACGGTGGACAGAGCAGTTATCGTATCAGCGCTGCCATGCTGATAAAAGGTGAACCGGATAAAAAGAGGTCGGAGCAGGTCTTTACTGAAATTGTAAAACGCCATGACGCGCTTCGCACCTCTTTTAAAATGAAAGACGGGGAACTGATTCAGCATGTGCATGATTCTGTTGATTTTCATATCGCCTACATAGAAGGCTCGGATGATAAGATTGATGATATAATCCGGGAATTTATCAGTAAACCGTTTGACCTGTCAAAAGCTCCTCTCTTTCGGATCGGACTTGCAAAGCTCTCTTCTCCTAAAACCCTAAGGGTTTCGGGTGATTATCTGCTGATTCTTGATTCTCATCATATAGCCGTAGATGGAATGTCTCTGACAATTATTACTAAGGAACTCAATAGCCTGTATGCAGGAGAGCCGCTTCCTCCGTTAAAAAAACAGTACAGAGATTTTGTTCTCTGGCAACTGGAAGAGCTTCAATCACAGAGAGCCAAAGAAGATGAGGCATACTGGGTTGAGAAATTTTCAGGTGAAATTCCGGTACTTCAACTCCCTTCAGATTATCCGAGACCCCTTTACCGTAATTCCGCGGGCGGGGTTCTTTATTCTGAGTTATCAGAGGATAGAACGTCTGATTTGAAAACTTTGGCAAAAAGATCATCGGTAACTCTGAATATGCTCCTTTTTGCGGCATATAATCTGCTGCTGTACAAACTGACAGGTCAGGAGGATATTGTCGTGGGGCTGCCGGTAAGCGGGCGTCCTGAAGATTTTGAAGATGTTCCGGGCATGTTTGCCAATACCATTGCAATGCGTAACCAGCCAAAAGGAGACCAGACTTTTTCGGATTTTCTGAAAGATGTTAAAAAGAATTCCTTCAGAGACTATGATCATCAGAATTATCCGTTTGAACTTTTAGTGGAAAAACTGAATCTTCAAAGAGATATGAGCAGAAACGCTCTGTTTGACACGACTTTTGTTTATGAAAAAGCTGATGAACGGGTTTTTAAAATCAGAGATATGGTGATAACGCCGTATAACATCAGGCAGGAAACGTCACAGGCTGACATCAGTATTGAGACGATTGAACAGGAAGACAAGATAAACCTGATGTTTGAATACAGTTCCCAGCTTTTCAGGGAAGAGACAATGATGCGTTGGCTGGGATATTATGAGAAGATTCTTCATGAGATTATCCGCAATCCGAATCAGCGTCCGGGTGATATTGACATTATTTCCGAAGCTGAAAAACACCGCCTGATTGTTGAATTTAATGATACTGAAGCAGATTTTCCGGAAGATAAAACAGTGATTGATTTATTTGAAGAGCAGGCAAAAAAGACCCCGGATAATATAGCAGTTATTTATCCGAAAAAATTTGAGGGTTTCCAAAGCCTTCAATCTCTTACTTCCGGAATGCAGGATTCTCTTACAAAGAACCTTCAAAGTCTCACTACCGGAATGCAGGATTCTCTTTTAAAGAATCTTCAAGGGCTCACTACCGGAATACAAGATTCACTTCAAGGGCTCACTACCGGAATACAAAATTCTCTTGCAAAGAATCTTCAAGGGCTTAAAGATGTCTGTCTGACGTACAGAGAATTAAATGAAAAGGCGGATCAGGTTGCTGATTATCTGAGAAAAGAATATAAAATTCAACCTGAAGACAGGGTAGGATTGCTGCTGGATCGTTCAGAGCAGATGGTAATCGGTGCGTTGGGAATCATGAAATCCGGCGGCGCGTATGTTCCGGCAGATGTTTTATATCCCCCGGACAGAATCCGGCATATTCTGGAAAACAGCAACTGCAAAGTCATTCTCACGGAAAAATCTGCAAGAGATGCTAAGATCACAAAAGATATAAATATTCCGGTTGTTGATATTCGGGAAATAGGAAGAGAGGAGTCAGGAGTCAGGAGTCAGCAACAGCCAACGGTTAGACTGAGCTCACCGAAGTCAGCCAATAACCGACAGCCAACAGCTAATAATCTTGCTTATGTGATTTATACATCCGGATCAACAGGGCTTCCCAAAGGGGTGATGGTTGAACATAGAAATCTGGTCAATATGGCGGGAGCTTATCGCAAGGCATACGGACTTGATACTTTTGAAGTCAGGTTGCTTCAGTTGGCAAGTATGTCGTTTGATGTCTTTGCCGGTGATATGCTCCGTGCTCTTATGAACGGCGGGCAGATGATTATCTGCCCGACTGAGACCCGGATTGATATTGCCGGGCTTTACCGTCTGATGTCGCAATACCGGATCAGTATCTTTGAATCAACTCCGGCGCTCATTCTGCCGCTGACGGATTATATTTATGAAAATAATCTGGATATCAGCTTCCTGAAAGTCCTGATTACCAGTTCCGACAGTATTCAGGCTAAACATTACAGGCAGTTGACTGAAAGATTCGGCAAAACAGGAATGCGGATCATCAATACATTTGGAATTACTGAGGCAACAATTGATTCAAGCTATTTTGAGGAGAGTAATCCTGATAATATTACAGTCGCGATTACGCCGATTGGAAGACCGCTTTTACAGAATACTTATTTTTATATTCTTGATAAATATCAAAAGATTCAGCCGATTGGCGTTCCGGGTGAATTGTATATCGGCGGTGCAGGAGTTGCAAGGGGCTATCTGAATAATGATGCACTGACTGCGGAACGGTTTATTCCGAATCCTTTCAGACAAGGGGAACGGATGTATAAAACCGGCGATATTGCACGGTGCCTTTCCAACGGGAATACAGAATATTTCGGAAGAATGGATAATCAGGTACAGATTCGGGGTTATCGTGTTGAACTGGAGGAGATTGAAAAGCAGATTCTTAAACATGAAGCTGTAAAAGAGGCAGTGGTTCTTGCCCGGGGAACAGAAGAAGGCTCAACAGATTTAGTCGCTTATATTGTTGTTGCTGCTGCTGACTCCTGTGATATATCTGTTTCAGATTTAAGAACTTATCTGAGCCAGTTTTTGCCGGATTATATGATTCCCCGGATATTTTATTTTTCTCAAAGAATTTCCTCTTACGCCTAATGGAAAAATAGACCGGAAAGCATTGCCGATTCCTGATAAAGCAGAGCGGAGTTTAAGCACATCTTATGATCCACCGCGCACTGATTTGGAAAAGCGTCTCACTCAAATATGGGAATCTGTTTTAGACAGGGAAAGAATCGGGATTCATGACAATTTTTTTGAGCTTGGCGGACATAGCATAAAAGCGATCCGCATGGTATCTAAGATACAGACTGAACTCGGAATAGAGATCAGACTTCAGGATATTTTTACGGCTCCGTCTATTGCTGAATTGGCCGCCAAAGCTGAAAAGAGTTCTGCAATAAAACTTTCTCCAATAGAACCGCTTCCTGAGCAGCCGTATTATGATGTATCCAATGCACAGAAACGACTGTGGCTGATTGATCAGATGATAGAGAATTCTGTGGTGAACAATATGCACGCCGCATATCTGCTTGAAGGCGATCTGAATATCGGCGCAATTCAGAAAGCTATGAAAGCGATTGTGAATCGCCATGAAGCCTTCCGAACTGTATTTATCAGTATAGAAGGGGAACCGAAACAGAAAATTCTTGATGATGTAGAATTTTATCTGGAATACACTGATCTGACAAATGAAAAGGATCCGAAAGCCCGCGCGGTTGCCTGTTACCGTGAAGTGGCTGACACTCCGTTTAATCTGGAAAAAGGTCCTTTAATGAGGGCTATTCTGCTTAAAATTTCAGAGTCAGGATATATTATGATTTTTAATATCCACCATATTATCTTTGACGGCTGGACTCATAATATTATGATGGATGAATTATCCCGTCTGTATAAAGCATATTGTAACGGAGATGATCATAATCTTCCATCTTTGCGGATTCATTACAAAGATTATTCCGCATGGATAAATAATCTGCTGGCAGGCGATGCGATAAAGCCGCATCGGGAATACTGGCTGAATAAATTTTCAGGGGATTTGCCGGTGCTTGATTTTCCTCTGGATTATCCTCGCCCGTCGGTACAGAGTTTAAAGGGGAGTACTCAAAATTTCAGATTGACCCGGAATTGACAAAAGAGCTGAACGGATTAAGCGGCCAGACACGGTGTTACGCTCTTTATGACGCTGGTAAGCGGTGTGAATCTGCTTCTTTATTCTTATACATCTCAGAATGATATTATTGTCGGCTTACCGGCTGCCGGAAGAATTCATCCTGATCTGGAGAATCAGATAGGGTTTTATCTGAATATGCTGCCCCTGCGTAATATTCTTGACAGCAAAGATACATTTAAGAACTCGTCTGGAAAAGGTTAAAAAGACGACTACAGAGGCTTATGAGCATGAAATATATCCTTATGATGCGTTAGTTGATGATCTTAATCTGCCTAAAGATACATCAAGAAATCATCTTTTTGACATTATTGTCAATTTTGTCAATTTTGAACGCTCCTATATTGAAATGGATAAAGTAAAGATGACCAATTTTCTTGAAGAATCCATGACCAGCCGGGCGGATATGGCATTTTATATTTGAAACAGATGAAGATTCTCAATTGCAATTAACCATTGAATATGATACAGAACTCTTTAAACCTGAATCCATTGACAAGATAGGAAAACATCTGATCAGAATATTTGAATTATTTGCTGAAAATATGGATATGAATCTGATTCAGGCAAGGGAATCGTTTCTGACCCCTGAAGAGAAAAAAGAGCAGGAGAACTTTCTGAATGCAGCATTGGAGATTGAAGAGGAGTTTTAATCAGGATTTGGGTTTTAGGTTTTAAGTTTTAAGATATAATACGAAAAAAGTTACGATTAAAATCTAAAAACCTGAAACTTAACACTTAAAACCTAACACTTAAAACTTAACACTTAAAACTTAACACTTATGAAAGCCTTCCTTCTTATATGGTTCGGACAAGTTGTATCTCTGACAGGTTCAAGCCTGACCAGTTTTGCGCTTGGAGTGTGGGTATATCAGCTTACCGGATCAGCCACCCAGTTTGCTCTTATCTCTCTTTTTGCAACACTTCCTGGAATATTTGCCTCTCCGTTAGCCGGAGTTATGGCGGATCGCTGGAACCGCCGTTGGGTTATGATAATCAGCGATTCAGGCGCGGTGTGCTGCACCCTGATGATTCTCTTACTGCTGAACGCCGACATTCTGAATATCTGGCATATTTATATTATCAATTCAGTCAGATCTGTATTTAATGCTTTCCAGTTTCCGGCTTATACCGCAGCCATCACCCAGATGATTCCCAAACGGCACTTAGGACGTGCCAGCGGTATGACTGAAGGAGGAGATGCTGTATCTTTCCTGATTTCACCTTTAATGGCAGGCGTATTAATGGGAATTATCCGGCTTGAAGGGATCATTATTATTGACTTCATTACTTTTCTCTTTTCAATGATCACACTCTTTATTGCCCGTATTCCTGACGTTCATACCACTGCCGCAGGCGAGGCAGGAAAAGGCTCTCTGCTTTATGAGGCTCTCTTTGCATGGAACTACATTGTCACAAAGCCCGGATTATTTGCCATGCTGATTTACTTTGCTGTTATCAATCTCCTCATGGGAATGGTGGAAGTATTAGCCACACCGCTGGTTCTCTCTTTTGCTTCTCCGGTGGTTCTCGGTACGATTCTTTCTGTCGGCGGCATAGGCATGGTGGCAGGAAGTCTGATAATGAGCGCGTGGGGAGGTCCCAGACGTCTTATTATGGGCGTTATCGCATTTGATTTTATGACAGGATTTTATACGCTGACGCTCGGATTTCATACTTATGTTCCGATACTGGCTGCCACGCTTTTTCTTCTGATGCTTGGGATGCCTATCAGCAACGGATGCTGCAAAGTTATATGGCAGAAGAAAGTGGAATCAGATTTACAGGGGAGAGTATTTGCACTGACCCGGATGGTTTCATGGTCGTCTCTGCCGTTTGCCTATATCTTGGCGGGACCTCTGGCAGATTATGTTTTTGAGCCTCTGATGGCGTCAGACGGTTTTTTGGCCGGAAGCGTAGGCAGAATCATCGGGGTGGGGCATGGACGGGGAATCGGGCTTTTGTTTATTGTTATGGGACTCCTGACAATTCTGACAAGCGTAGCCGCTTTTCTTTATCCTCGTCTCAGGCTGCTTGAAGATGAATTGCCGGATGCCGGTTAGTTTTTACGTCAGGCATTTAACGGAGAGCTATAAACAGCGAAGACCTACGGGGTTTTAAAAACCCCGTAGGTCTATTTAAGACTATAAACCGGCGAAGACCTACGGGGTTTTGAAAACCCCGTAGGTCTATTTAATACTATAAACCGGCGAAGACCTACGGGGTTTTGAAAACCCCGTAGGTCTATTTAATACTATAAAATTCAACGTGGTCATGTACTACGAACTTTTTCGATCTGCTGAATGTTTAATTAAGGAAAATTATGAAAAATATACAAATCTGTTTTGATGAAAAGATTCTTGAAGAATTGGATTATGCCGTATCAGTAAGCAGTCTCTCTTATTCCGATATAATCACTGAAGCACTGACACAATGGCTGAAACAGAGAGAAATCAAATCATTTGAAAATGAATGGATTGAAAAACTGAAAAAACATCCTGATAATTCTGAAGATGCTGAAAAATGGATACAGTTTCAGACATGGAGCGATAAATGAACCGGGGAGATATATGGCTGATAAATCTCGGAGGAAAAACAGGCACAAGACCTGCTGTTATTCTTACAAGACAGAATGTTCTGCCGTATCTTAACAAAGTTACCGTAGCAGAAGTAACCACAAAAGGCAAAGGCTATCCCACGGAGGTGTTTATCGGACAGAAAGCAAATCTGCCTGAACCTTCTTTTGTTCAGACAGAACAACATCCATACAGTTCCCAAGCAGATATTTATGAAATATATCGGAATATTGGATCATTTAACCATGCAGGAAGTGTCAAAAAAAGTAATTATTGCTCTGGAATTGGAAAACAATTTATAATTTTAAAGACAGAGCCTTGTGTGATGATATATTATCTGAACTTTGATTTATCTGTTACAGTGATTATTTTTTAATCAAATTAATCAGATAAATCAGACAAATCACAATTTATAAATAACAAAGACCTACGGGGTTTTGAAAACCCCGTAGGTCTTAGGCTCTGAAATTTTCAGAAAAAATAAAAAGTAATCAAGGAAAAAGTAAAATGCTAACGCCCAGATATTTTGTGGATTCGCATCTTTATCCGAATGAAGATGCGGTTATTCAGGATGCCTTGCGGCATCTTCTGAGCGAGCGTCCTGAATTGAAAATTCAAATAGCTGTTTATCAGTATCAGAAAGAAGAGATTTCTTTGGCAAAGGCGGCTCATCTTGCAGGAGTAAGCTGGGCCCAGATGAAAGATATTCTGAAAGAACAGGGTATTCCCCTCAAACTGGACACCGAAACAATTGAGGAAGCCAGAAATGAAATTGAATCTTTACGCAATGAAATTAAAGGGTATTCAATACATGACAAAAAAGAACAACAATAACAACAAAAAACTCGTAACCCAGCAATCAGTTGATCAAGTCATCAAAACTATATGCGACATCATGAGACGTGGCAACTGCGCGGGCGCACTTCAATATGTTCCTGAACTCACCTGGATTTTATTCCTCCGCATCCTTGATGAAAAAGAGCAGAAAGAGCAGGAAGATTATGAAGCCGTAGGCATTCCCTTCACACCCTCAATTGAACCCCCTTATCGCTGGCAGGATTGGGCATCTTCACAAGGCAAAAAATACAAAGAACTTAAAGAAGCGACAAATAAAGACCCTTTTTTCAGCTTTGTCAATGGATATACAGACGCAAAAGGCAACATGACCGGCTTGCTGCCGTATCTGAAGAATCTAAAAAATTTACCGAATGCCACACCCCGGCAAAAAGTAATCAGCGAAATACTCTCAGGCGTTGAGCGTATCCGCATTGATACGGAAAAGAATTTCCTTGATGTTGTTGACAAGGTTGATGAAATCACTTCGGAGAGCGTTGCTGATACCCATGTTTTCACACTCTCACAGGTCTATGAAGGCTTGCTCCTGAAAATGGGAGAAAAAGGGAATGACGGCGGGCAGTTCTTTACTTCCGCGTGAAATTATCCGGGTAATGGTTCAGGTAATAGCTCCTGAGATTGATGAAACTGTTTACGACCCCGGCTGCGGAACAGGCGGATTTCTTGCCCAGACTTTTGAATATATCAGAAACAGACTTGGCGATATGACTGCCAATCAAATAAATACTCTCAAAAACCGGACTTTCTGGGGGCGTGAAAAAGATAATATTGCTTATCCCATAGCTCTGGCAAATCTGATTCTGCATGGCTTGGATAAACCAAATATCTGGCACGGAAACACGCTGACAGGTCAGGAGATTTACGGCGGTCTGTTTGAAGGGAGTCCGCGTCAGTTTGATGTTATCCTTACAAATCCCCCTTTTGGCGGAAAAGAGGGAAAAGACGCTCAGACTGATTTTGATTATAAAACAGGTTCAACACAGGTTCTTTTTCTTCAGCATGTTCTGAAAAGTCTTAAAAACCGTGGTCGCTGCGGAATTGTTGTTGATGAAGGGCTTCTTTTCAGAACAAATGAAGATGCTTTTGTCAAAACAAAACGGAAACTTTTAGATGAATGTGATCTTTTCTGCATTGTCAGCCTTCCCGGCGGAGTCTTTACTGCCGCAGGTGCGGGCGTCAAAACAAATCTGCTATTCTTTAAAAAGGGTGAAAAAACAAAGAAAATCTGGTATTATGATTTAAGCGATATTAAGGTCGGCAAAAAGACCCCGCTGACGCTTAAACATTTTGAGGATTTTTTTGTCCTGCTTCCTGCAAAATCCGACAGTGAACAGAGTTGGACAATTGACATAGAAAACCGCAGACAAAAAGCATTAAATGAAGCCCTTCCGTTTAAAGACAAGGCAAATCATAAACAACTGGAGGCAAACCTATGGAAAGATAAACTCAGCGACCTTAAAAAGATAAAATCATCTGATAAAGATGCAATCGCGGAGGCTGAAACCGGATTCAAAGAACTGACTCAGGATGCCAAAGAGCTTTTAAACAAGGCAAAAGAGATTGAGGATGCTCTTTATGATCTTAAAGCAGTTAATCCCAATAAAAAATCCGTAACAGATAATCGCACTCCAAAAGAGCTTGTTGAGATTATTGAGTCAAAAGGTAAAGAGATTTCAGAGGCTTTGGCAATTTTAAGAACTCCCGTCCATGAAGGAGCTTTATGAAAACAGATGCCCTGTTTTACGAACTGTTCAAAATGTATCCCCGGAGCCTGTTTGAACTTGTGAATCTGGAGATCGAGGGCGAATATGCGTTTGAAAGTATCACCGTCAAGACAACGGAAAAGCGTTTTGACGGTTTTTTCAGAAGGACTGACGGAACCGGACCCGAATATATTTCTTGAAATACAGGGGTATGATGATGAAGAAATTTACTGGCGTTCTTTCCGGGAAGTCTGCACATGGTATGAGCAGACAAAAGATAAGAAACCGTTTATACTTGTTATTCTTTTTATTGATGAAAAATATGACCCGGGCGACTGTCCGCTGTTATGCGCTCCTCCGAATCTGATGATCCGGACAACGCTGGCGGAATCTCTTGAATCAGTAAAAGAGAGACCGGGGGTTCTGACGGTACTCAAGCCCTTTGCTGTTTCTGACAGGGAAAAGCTGCCTCAGTCTGTCATCCGATGGAAAGCGGAGCTTGACGCCCTGAGTCTGCCGGAATATAAAAAAGAAAAGCTGACAGAACTGCTTGAATACTTTATTTTGCAGTGTTTCCCGAAAATGACCTTAAAGGAGGTACAGACCATGATAAGATTAACTCCCCTTGAAAAAACCGTTGCAGGTCAGGAGCTTATTCAGATAGGAAGAGAAGAAGGGATTGAAGAAGGGATTGAAAAAGGCGAATTGATTGGCAAGATTCAGTTGTTACAGGAGATGCTCAAATGCCGCCGGAGTTCAAAGACAACGCTTGTCAAAAAAAGCAATGAGGAACTGAAGGTTCTGTTTGAACAACTGAAATCCAGGTTATCATAAATACAGAGTCAGAATTTGCCGGTATAATATGAACTGCCGGATGCGGATCAGAACTAACAGGACTTCTTCGGAAGTCTTGTTAAGGAGGTAAATCATGCGAATATTATTAGTTATGCCGACTCAGGTGGAAAAAGCCGGAGATTACTATGAATTTTCTATGGGAATTTTGTACATCTCTGCGGTTTTAAAAAAAGAAAACTTTGATGTGGTATGCTTAAATCTGAATCACATAGATGAAGCGATTGGCAAGGCGATTGAACGGGCAATATTATCCAAAGATATTGACATTGTAGGAACAGGAAGCCTCTCTTATCAATATAATCAGGTCAAACATATCCTTGCAAGTGCAAAAAAAACAAAAAAAGATATTATCACCATTGCAGGCGGAGGGTTAATCACCAGCGAGCCTGAACTGATGATAAAGTCAATGCAGATGGATTTCGGGGTAATCGGAGAAGGGGAAGAAACCATTATTGAGCTGATCAGAGCCATTGAAAATCAGGGGGATTTCAGCAGGATTAACGGAATTATCTGTAAAGATAAAAAAGGGGATATTGTCAGAACGCCGACAAGAAAAGCTGCTGAAGAGCTTGATGCTCTTCCTTTCCCGGATTATGAAGGCTTTGAAGTGGAAAAACAGCTTGATTCTCTCCGCCCAAATGATTCTATTCAACTGACATTCATGGATAATCCCCGTGCTATTACGCTGATCTCAAGCAGATCATGTCCTTTTAACTGTACCTTCTGTTTTCACCCCACAGGTAATAAATACCGCCAGCGATCTCTGGATTCTTTTTTTAAGGAACTGGAATATTTTGTTAAAAAATATGAATTAAACATGGTTGAGATCATGGATGAGCTTTTTGCCGGAGATACAAATCGGGTGAATGAATTTTGCCGGAGAATTAAGCCGTTTAATCTGATGTGGTATGCCCAGATACGTGCAGATACGAAAATAACACCTGAAACACTATCTATGCTGAAAGATTTCCGGCAATTATATTATGGGGTGCGGTGTGGAGAGTGCTTCGGATACGATTTTAAAGAGCATGAAAAAACATACCACTGTTGCCATGATAGAGCGTATATTGCCGATGATAAAAGAGGCAGGCATTATTCCTGTATCAAATTTTATCTTGGGGAACCCGGCAGAAAACAGCAGAGACAGTCCGGGAAACCATGAACTGGTGGCGGAATCACAGTGATTATGATTTTATTATGAATCCTCTGACTCATCCCTGCACAGAGATTTATAAATATTCCCTTGAAAATAAGATTATTACTGATAAACTTGAGTTCCTTGAAAAAGGATGTCCGCCGGTGAATATGAGCAGAGAAATGAATGATTTTGAGTATCAGCGGATTTTTTACCAGGGGTATGAGATTCGTGTGGCTCACAGAAAATTTGCTCAGATTATTTCTGTTGAACAGGAAGGTTTTGATTCGGTGAAAGAGAACCTTTTTGTATTCAATGGAATTATCCTGTCCGCACTGCAATAAGAATATGACCTATAAGCATATTCATGTTAATTATATCAGAACTATGGATATATTATGCCATCCTGCGGTTGCGCTGTGGGTCTGCTTCCCACAAACTTTGATCATATAAAAAAAGAAATCGGAAAATACAGAGAACGCCTTCTTGATTTGGCAAAGAACAGACGTCCGGTTACAGTTGCGCGATGCGTTTATACGCCTAATTTTCTTCAATATCTTGAAAATATTCTTGAAGTGGATGCTGAATCAGTTAAATATCAGATATTTTCTGGATGAGAATCCGAAACGGGGATGGTCGTGATAGGTAATATTCCGTATTAGCCGTAACAGAAGAGAATATTAAAGAGAAATGCAAGGGGCATCTCTTTAGATCATGCCGTTTGACAGCAACGGAGAAATTGCCGGAATGTTGAAACAAGGATTCGGTGTTGCTGAGGATGATATGGTTTATGTCTTAGTCTTAGAAGTCTTCGTGTTTTTTTACCACGAAGACACAAAGACACAAAGACACAAAGATGTATCCGGTCGCGTATTATATTCTATCATATACAACCCCAGACGAATTTACTGTACCGATTCTGCTTAGGGTTTTACAATAGGATAACAGCATGAATATATGTCAAAAATGTGTTTTACCTGAAAATTTTCCCGGAATAACCTTTGATAATAAAGGCATCTGTAATTTCTGTAATGAGGCAAAAAATAAGATGCCAGAAAAAGATTTTGAAAATGAGGCGGAGCTTATCCGATGCCTTGAAAAATACAGAAATCCAAATAAGAAATACAATGTTTTAGTTCCTTTAAGCGGCGGGGTTGACAGCAGCCACGCTTTAATCAGGATTGTCGAAATATATAAACTGAGACCTCTGGTGTTTCATTATGATAACGGATATGAAGACTCTGTTGCAACTGATAATGCCAAAAAATTATGTATGGCATTGGATGTTGATCTGATCATTTTTCAGCAGGGGCTTTCTTTTATGAAAAAACTCTGGAAATACACAAATGAATTCGGTAAAGGATTAAGCGTCTGCTATGTCTGCGGAATATACTCTATCTGACTGCATTGGAGATCGCGGAATAGTTTTCATATTCCGCTGGTGATTAATGGCTATTCAAAAGGGGATGCAGAGAAAGTGAATGACAGGGAAGGGGATCCGGTGCTGCAAATCAGATGCGTTCTGAACAATCAGGAGATAAAGATTTTATAAATCAGTTTATCAATAAATACAAGATTATTGAAAAACGGATAAATTATCAGAGCAGAGAAGAGCTTGAAAAAGAGACAAATCCGGGAAAAAATATTAGTTGTGCCGTTTTATTTATTTCAATTTTATCAGACAGATAAAGAGAAACTGAAAAAAGAGGTAAGAAAAAGATTTGACTGGCAGCCGATGGCATACAGCTATCCGGGAAGGACAACAAACTGTAAGATGGTCTGGTTAAATACTTATGCTGATTTGAAAAAAATGAATTATACGTGGTATTATGAAGAATACGCCGGATTAGTCAGAAAAGGGGAGATCATGCGGGAACAGGCGTTAGAGGATTTGGCGTTTCATCCGCCTGACGGAATTGTAAAACGTTTCTCCCAAGAGATTGGACTTGATTTAGATAAAATTGAAAAAAGAGCGTGTTATGTATCATCTGAAAAGCATAATCCTATAATCAAAGATATAAAGGAAATACTCATTTCTCCTGATGAGCGGAAAGAGCAGGATGCTTTTCTTCAGTCAGCAATGGATGTCGGAGAGGATTTTTAAATATTGGTTTTGACTGTTGATAATTGACATTTTAAAATTTAACAATTTGATATAAAATTATGATGTAATAATCCACCAAACTAAATAAGGTATCGGGGAGTTTTTATCTTTACAATTGTCTGAACCGCTGATAATCTGGATAAAACTGATAAGCCTGAAATATCATGTTCATCATTGTTATCATGATTATCAGCGGTTCAGAGAGCAATGTGTATACCTTGAACTATATAGCTATAATAATAACCTAAGTTGCGACCTGTTGAGAAAATAGCATCGTCGGCTCGGCGGAAGATTGACAAATCCGAACCCCTGCCGGATTTGTCAATCGTTCGACTGAGCGTTCGACTGAGCTCACGCCGAAGTCTCACGCCGAAGTCCGGCAGTAGCATTATGTGGCAACTTGGGTTAATAATTTGAATTTTAATAGAAAGGTGTAAAGGTAAAAAAATGGAAATTCAACAGTTAAAAGAGGCTATATTCAAAGAACTTCCCATATTAATTCAAAATGATGAATCTGTCCGAAAATATATTCTGAAAATTTGCAAACCTGAGTTTGCAGACAGAACAGAGACAGAAAGCAGATTCGACAGAATTCTGAATGAATTAAAGGCTGACAGAGAAGAAAGTCGGCGAAAATGGGATGAAAATCAGAAAAAATGGGATGAAAACAGGAATGATTCTGATAAGAGATTTGAATCATTAACCAGAAGGCTGGATAATACTATAAGCTCATTAGCGCAAGATGGGGAATGCGTTCTGAAAAATCTTTCAGAAACGGACTTCAGGCAATTTTGGAAGAATCCTTTGATGTTAAGGTGCTTAATATCAATGAATTTGATGATGAAGGAACTGTTTTCGGAAGACCGGATCAAGTGGAACTGGATATTATTATAAAAAACGGAATACTTATTGTTTGCGAGCTGAAATCTTCTATGAGTAAATCAGATATGTATATGTTTGAAAGAAAAGTCCGGTTTTATGAGCAGAGGCATAACCGGAAAGCATCCAGAATAATCGTTATTTCATCTATGGTTGATGAAAAAGCGTTGAAGGTGGCAAAGGAATTGAACATAGAGGTTTATTCACATGCGGATTTATTTGAGATATGATAAAATACAAGGATATGATTTTGACAGATAAGGAAAAATTTTTGAGGAATTTATATTTAACCATTTTGGTATTTATTGTAACTCTTTTTATTCAATCCATTTTTATCTTTATACTCAGACACGGTTGGAATCAGGACGGTTGGAAAGTGTTTGTTATTGAAGATTCGGATATTTATTATCCTATGTCCGATATTTTTGAAAAAAAAGGATTATTTTATGATGACAAAGAAACAGATGAAAGCATCCGATCAAGAATGCCTGTTTATCCTTTATTTATTCTTGCAGCCAAAAAAACCGCTCTTAAATTCGGATGGTCTGTTCATAAGTTCATAACTATTCTGAATTTATTGCTGTATGCAGGAGCATCTGTTTTTCTGTTTTTATTTGTATCATTGTTGTCAAAACAGAACTGCGGATTAATATCGGCAATTCTTTTTTCATTTCATGGTCCGCCTTATTCTCTGCGCATATGCCGGAATCTTTGGCTGCTATACTTTGGATTATCTCATTATTATTAATGTTTCAGGGCTTATTGTCTGATTCACTCTTTTTAACAGGATTATCCGGCTTGGTCTTGGGGATTACAGTATTGACCAAACCGATTTTCCTTTATTATGAGTTAATTTGCCTGTTAATAATTCTTATATATATATATATATATAATATCAGAAGGTTAGCAATTTCAGCCGTTATACATCTTTTCTGTTTTACAATTATTCTGGTTCCCTGGTGTGCGCGTAATTTTATGCTATGGGATAAAGTTTTATTAACACCAAACGGCGGTTCACATTTATATCATTTTATCCGTCCGATGTTATTAACTGAATTAAATCAGGAAGTTTATGATAAAACACGGCTTCTCAACGGCGGATATAAAGATTCCCGTATTCCTGAAACAAAGGATGAATGGGAGCGGAAATTCGGCAGTTCATGGGATAATCTCGCATACCGTAATGCTGTGCTTGAGCAGTTGGCAAAGGAAGATATTAAAGCTAATATAGGAACTTATATTTATCTGATTATGCGTCAGCAGCCGAGATTATATCTTGGAACAGGCACCAGAGCTATGGCGGCTATAGACAGAACCGCCGAATCTGTAAATTTGTCTTCAAGATCAGTTAAAGATGAATTTAACTGGTTATATCAAAGCGGGTGGTTAAAATATCAGTTGATTATGTGGATTTTTCTCGGACTCACCTATCTTTTTGCCGTAATCGGATGTTTTACTGCTAAAAAATATAAATACAATCAACTATTAATCTGGAGTATCTTAACTTTGATTTATTTTGCTGCAATTACAGGACCGTTTTATCATACCCGTTACCGTTTTTTTATGATGGCAGCCTTTGCCGCTCTTGCTTCCTGCGGCGGATTCAGCATCTTGAATAAATTCATAAAAAGCAGATCATAGAGTTTGTAGTTTGTAGGGCGGACTAAGCGCAGCGTGTCCGCCAAAATTAAATAAATCACGGCAATAAATTGCCGTGCTATTTTCAGAATGTCCTTCCGGGACATCATATTTCAGTTTTAACGGCGGACACGCTGCCTTTGTCCGCCCTACCACTACTGCACAGGGATTTTTTATAAGAAGAGGATTATAAGAAACGGATTTTTATCCTTTTCTTATAATAAATCCCTGTAATATAATAAAATACTGTACAGTTTGTAGAGCAGACAAAATGCAGTATGTTCGCCTTTTCGGTGTTTATTCCGGTTCTTAAAGAAATAGTAAATTTACAGCCTGAAGGAAATAAGGCAAAACCATATCAGGTAAGGCAGTTATTAAAGATAATAGATAAATACAGCTTACTCATAGGAGATTAACTATGTTTAAATATTCAATAAATTTAATATGGAGTGAAGAAGATAAGGCATATATCGCAACAGTTCCCGAATTCCCTAATTTATCAGCCTTTGGAGAGACGCCGCAGCAGGCATTGAAGGAAGCAGAAACAGCCATAAAAGGATTTATTGAAGTTTTAAGGCAAGATGGCTGTGAAATTCCGGAACCGCTTATTCTTAATAAATGTGCGGCATAAATTATAACCGGTTAGGGCAGTTTGCAGGGCAGACAAAATGCAGTATGTTCGCCTTTATCGGTGTTTATAACGGCGGACATGCTGCGTTTGTCCGCCCTACCACTATAATAATATGACTTTTAAGAGAAAAATATAAAGGTTCATGAACTGTTAATGATTTGTTGACAAATACGGACTTTTATTGACAGACACTGACAAAGAAATTTTTTTTAATGTTTTTTATAAAAGGAGGTGATTTTGCTGAAACAGCTTTCATTTGATGAATTATTTTCAGGACAGGAATCTCCGGCAGAGGTTATCCGGAAGCCGGAGAAGGATAACGGTATTCATCCTTTCTGGAATCCGTCTGTCAGAGATATCTCTGAAATCTTATGGATTCCGCCTTTCTCTTTTTCCGGCGGTTTGCCGGATATGACTCTGAAAGACTCATGGTTTTCAGCGGTTACGGGTGAACCGTCAGAACAGGGAATGACGGCTGCCTGTCTTTCTCTCTTTTCAGACAGTTTTTATTCAGGCGGTCTTAAAACAAGAAAAATAAGGATTTATCCCGGTGATAATCAGAAAAGTCTTTTAAGACAGTGGCTCGGTACGGCACGGTTTATCTTTAATCAGACCGTCGCTTTTCTGAAACAGCCCGGGACATCGCCGGACTGGTTCAGGATAAAGACGGGGATTATCACCGGACTGCCTGAATGGGCAAAATCAGTGCCTTATCAGATAAAGTCGGTTGCAGTCCGTGATGCGTGTGACGCCGTGAAAAATGCAAAAATGAAATGCGGGAAAACCGGACAGTTTCAGGATGTGAAATTCAGGAGTAAAAGAGAGAAGAAGGATTCCGTTTTTATTCCGAAACAGCTTGTGAAGGCTGAATCTTTTTATGTCCGTTATCTCGGAAAAAAGATGAAAATGACGGAGACCATGCCGGAAATCCTTCATGACTGCCGTTTAAAATGTGAGAACGGGAAGTTCTGGTTATGCGTCCCGGTTGGTGAAAACGCGCATCGTTCCCGAAAACCAAAGGAACGGAGCAGCCGCTCTCGATCCGGGTGTCAGAACTTTTCAGACATTTTATTCCCCTGTCATGACAGGCAAAATCGGAGCGGGTGATTTCGGAAGAGTTCACAACTCTGCAAATATCTTGATAACTTATATTCAAGGATAAGCATGGCAAAGTGTAAGCAGAAGCGGCGGCTGATGAAAGCGGCTGTAAGAATCAGAGAGAAGATAAAGAATCTGATTAATGAGATTCATCACAAGACCGCTTATTTTCTGTGTAAAAACTTTGATGTGATTTTCCTTCCGTCTTTTGAGAGTTCACGGATGGTGACAAAACTGCACTCAAAGACTGCAAGGGCAATGCTGACATGGGCGCACTACCGCTTTGCGGAGTTCCTTAAGCATAAAGCCGGTGAGTACGGAACCCGGGTTATAAGAGTCTGCGAAGCATATACGTCAAAGACCTGCTCCGTCTGCGGAAAAATTCATAACATAGGTTCAAAAAAAGTTATGGACTGCACCGCCTGCGGAACGGTTCTTGACAGAGACGTCAACGGCGCACGGGGATTTTCCTGCGTGCTTTGGGAGATACCCCCTCATTCAGTTAAAAAAACTGAGTGTGCATTTGTTAACAAACAGCAATGTCGGTTAGCAAAAATGTATCGGTAAAGAAATGGAACTTCAACAGTTAAAAGAGGCTATATTCAAAGAACTTCCTATATTAATTCAAAATGATGAATCTGTCCGAAAATATATTCTGAAAATCTGCAAACCTGAGTTTGCAGACAGAATAAAAACAAAAAGCAGATTTGACAGAATTCTTGATGAACTAAAAGCTGACCGAGAGGAGAGTCGGCGAAAATGGGATGAAAACCAGAAAAAATGGGATGAAAATCAGAAATCATCTGATAAAAGATTTGAATCATTAACCAGAAGGCTGGATAATACTATAAGCTCATTAGGCGCAAGATGGGGAATGCGTTCTGAAAAATCTTTCAGAAACGGACTTCAGGCAATTTTGGAAGAATCCTTTGATGTCAGGGTGCTTAACATCAATGAATTTGATGAAGAAGGTACTGTTTTCGGAAGACCGGATCAGGTGGAACTTGATATTATTATAAAAAACGGAATACTTATTGTTTGCGAACTGAAATCCTCTATGAGCAAATCAGATATGTATATGTTTGAAAGAAAAGTCCGGTTTTATGAGCAGAGGCATAACCGGAAAGCATCCAGAATGATTGTTATTTCACCTATGGCAGATGAAAAAGCGTTGAAGGTGGCAAAGGAACTGAATATAGAGGTTTATTCTTATGCAGATTTTTTTGAGATGTGATATATGATTTTTGAAAACGGAAATGTCGGGGCATGTACGTGTCGGGATGTATATGGTTTAAAGGGCATGTGTCTTGGAAATATTCTTGAAACAAATCTTGAAGATATGTTTTTCGGTAATCGGAGACGTGCTATATTCAAAAGTTTTATGAAAGGAAAACCTCCTGCTGTTTGCAGAAATTGCAGCCGATATATAGGATGTGACACTAACTTGTATGCAATTCATAAAAGTAATGAAGAAAAAAAGAAGTAATTAACGTACTTTATGCAACATCATCAAGAGGATGTTTATTATGTCAACCGCAGTGAATTATACAGAAGATATAGCTTATACAGAAAATAATAATTACATTGAAAATGATGAGATTTTTTTTGAAATGGCTAATTTAAGACAGAATTCCACAGGTATGCCAATGGTTATATGGGTCAGTGAAAAAGGATATGTCAAACATGGACCCAGAATCAAAGTAAGTAAAACTCACAGCCATAAAGCAGATATTCAAAATTCAGTATCAGTTTCAATAAACGACAAACCGGAAATTGTAGCAGGTATCGGACTGAATACAAAAGATTTTGAACTTGTCAGACAATATATTAAGATAAACAAAGATATTCTTCTTGATTATTGGTATGGCAATATTGATACAGCAGAGCTTGTAACAGGATTGGTAAAAATCTGACGAGTTTTTTTTAATCTCCGTAAAGCGTTATATTTAACCCGGATTGCCGCCTATCTATGACGGAAAAAAATATTCCGCTCCTATGGAGCTTTTAAACTGTGGGCTGTCTCTGCCATCTACAAATATTCCGCTCCTTCGGAGCTTTTAAAAAAACTTGATTTAATTGATGAAGGAATAAAATGCAGAAGAATTTTTTAAAGCTCCGTAGGAGCGTTATATTTAACTGTTTCTGCCAACGTCCCACGCCAAAGGAGCAGGGAACAGGCTTTGGCATATTGTTTGAATGATTGATAAATCATAATATTATACGGAGATTCAACTATGCAAATCATCGCCGAATTGGATTTACAACATCATCAAAAAATCCGACAACTTCAGAAAATTTTAGGAGAAAATATTGCTACAGTTTTGGAAATTGCAATTGACGAACTATATGCCAGACATCAGACAGCTATAGGTGAAAAAGCAAAGCAGATTTTTCAGCGTAATGGCTTTATAGGCTGTCTGCATGAAGAAAATGATTTATCTCTAAACTATAAGTGTGAATTGGATTGGAGCAATAAACTGTGATTATTGCTGATACAGGTTTTTGGGTTGCACTGGCTAATGACCGTGATAAATATCACGGATTAGCGGCTGATACGATTGATATTCTTACCGAACCGTTAATTACTACCTGGCCGGTGATGACTGAAGTATGTCATCTGCTGTTAAAACGTGGAGGAGTAGAAGCCGAATTAAGTTTTATACAAAGCTACAAAAAAGGTGCTTTTGCAGTGTTCAATTTAAAGGAAGAACATACGGAACGCCTTGTGAAATTGATGGAACAATATTCTGACTTACCGATGGATTTGGCTGACGCTTCATTGGTTATTCTGGCTGAATATCTGAAGGATGGCAGGATATTAACAACCGACCAACGTGATTTTCATGCTTATCGTTGGAAAAATAATTTTCCTTTTCGGAATATATTTCTTGAAGAATAAAGAGGTCATTTATAATGATCCGCATCGGAATCCTCGCCACCCACCCTATTCAATACCACGCTCCGTTATTCAGGTATCTTGCCTCACGCCCGGATATTGATCTGACAGTGTATTTCTGCCAACATCCCACGCCAAAAGAGCAGGGAACAGGCTTTGGTATATCTTTTGAATGGGATATTGATCTGACTTCAGGATACCATCATATCTGGTTAAAGAATCAGGCAGAATACCCTTCATTGACATCATTTTTCGGATGTGATACACCTGAAATTACAAATATCATTCAGAGAGAAAAATTTGATGCTTTTATTGTTCACGGATGGAATAATAAAAGCTGCTGGCAGGCTTTTTCAGGATGCCTGGAAAAGTAGAACGCCTATTTTTGTTCGTGGGAGATTCACAATTAAGATCACAAAAATCCTGCTATCAAAAAACTTATAAAAAAAATAGTCTATCCTCTTTTTATCAGACGATTTGATGTATGTCTTGCTATGGGAAAACGCTCTGCTGAATATTTCCGGTATTTCGGAGCAAAAAAAATTGTTATTTCACCCCATTTTGTTGATAATAAATGGTTTGCAGAAAAGGCTGAATCTGTACAAAAACAGAGAAAAGAATTACGTTCAAAATGGGGAATAGATGAAAATGCGTTTGTATTTTTATTTGCCGGAAAATTTGAAGCTAAAAAACGACCGTTGGATATTATTCAAGCGTTAGATCAGGCAATAAAATCAGGTACAAAAAATGTGGCTCTGCTTATGGCAGGAGATGGAGTTTTAAACCCGTAATAAAGAGATTTCTGCAGAAAAAAACAATTTGCCTGTTTATTTTACCGGATTTCTTAACCAGAGTGAAATGCCGAAGGCATATGCAGTAGCAGACTCTCTTGTTTTATCATCAGGCAGAGAAACATGGGGACTAGTTGTCAATGAGGCAATGGCATGTGGGCTTCCGGCAATTGTATCTGAAGAATGCGGCTGTGTCCCGGATTTTATTATTCAGGGAGAAACCGGATATTCATATCCATGCGGAGATATTTCAGCATTGTCAAAGTATATGATTTATCTTGCCGATAACCCTGAAAAAACCCATTCTCTTGGATCAGCGGCATTTAAGCATATTCAGAAATACAGTGTTGAAAATGCAGGAGATATAATTGTTAAAACACTTTTCTCTCTAAGATATTAAAATATGAGGTGAAATATGGCTTACGGCAAATTTGTTACTTATGAAGAAGTTGCAGCGAAATTTAATATTAAACTTAAAGAATTGTCATTTTTGCGGGAACGGGAAATTATCATCAAAGAGGATATTTTCAACTTTATCAAAGAAAATCTGGAACTGAGAAGAAACTATGTAAATGAATATGTGATCTGCGAGAGTATTATTTTTCCAATACTGAGTGTAGTATCAAAGCATAACAATCTGCCTCTCTGGTCACACATGAAGTTTGATGTTTCGGAGGAAGACGGGCTGTCAGGTATCCCTGATTATCTTATTGCTCCCGCGTCTGATATTGGGACAACTTTTGAAAAACCTGTTATATGTGTTTCCGAAGCAAAAAAAGAGAATTTCAATGAAGGGTGGGCACAGTCCCTTGCTGAAATGATAGCCGCCCAAAGGTTTAATCAGAATGAAGAGACAGAGATATTCGGTATTGTTACAACAGGAAATTTTTGGCAGTTCGGCAAACTACAGTATAATATCCTGACAATGGAAATCATCTCATACTCCGCTGTAGAAAATATTCAGAAACTTTTTAATATACTCAACTGGTTATTTTATGAAGCCGGGAATAATATTCAGAAGATTAAAAAATTACAGAACAATTCTAAGCAATCATTATTAAAAGAATAATCCATTTGCATGAAAATAAAACTGCATGAAAATATGCCAGTATAGTGAAAGAATCGGTTCTTTATGAGAAATACTCTAAAAGCATTGAAAAAAAAAACAACCGGATTTTCCGTAAGAAAAGAGAAAATCGGAAAAGATATTGTTTATCCTGAAAGTGACGGAAAACCGATGGCAGATAATACAAAACAGTTTGAGTGGATTGTGAAAATAAAAGAAGGACTTGAATCGCTCTTTAAAGATCAGGATGATGTCTTTGTTGCCGGAGATTTTTTCTGGTATCCTGTTGAAGGGAATAACAAAATCCGTGTTGCGCCGGATGCAATGATCGTTTTCGGAAGACCCAAAGGGCATAGAGGCTCATATCTTCAGTGGAAAGAGGATAATATTCCGCCCCAGGTTGTCTTTGAAATCCTTTCCCCGGGAAATACCCCTGCTGAAATGAAAAGAAAATTAGGATTTTATGAAAAATACGGGGTAGAAGAATATTATCTGTATGATCCTGATAAAGTGAAAATAGAGGGCTGGATCCGTTCAGAAGAAAAACTTATTCCTGTCAAAGATATGAAGGGATGGAAAAGTCCGCTATTGAATATCCGCTTTGAACCGAATGATGAATTAAAGATATTTGATCCTGACGGACATAAATTTCTGACTTTTGTTGAAACAGTGGAAGAGGCTGAAAGAGAAAAGCAGCGGGCGGAAAAAGAAAAGCACCGCGCTGAAAAAGAAAAGCATCGCGCTGATCAGGCTGAAAAAATAGCAGAGCAGGAGAGACTTCGCGCTGAAATGCTGGAAGCAAAATTGAAAATGCTGGAACAACGCTTATCAGGCACTTTGTAAAAGGATTGCAGGTCGGGTTAATTCAGCGTAATCCGATAGAGCCATGTAACATAAACCAAGTTGCCACCTGTTGAAAAATTAGCCTTCGTCGCTCGTTCTGATTGACAAATCCGAACCAATCCGCCTGATTTGCCAATCCGGCGGGAGCATAAGGGGCAAATTTGCTTAATATATCAAAAAGATAAAAATTAAATGGATAAGAAAAAGCTGATATTTTATATATTAATGATATTTATACCTTTTTTTGCTTTGGAATCTCTTGCCAGAATTTATATACATATTATAAAAAAACACGAATTGCGTGATCATTATGCTGGCGGAAAGGCTTATGAATTCTATCCACCAACACATGTAAAACTGCGTCCTGATACTTTGGTTACAGAGATTCCCGGTGAACCATGTAAAATTAACAGTGAAGGACTTTTAAATGATACACTGGGAGATGCAGGTAATAATGAGATAAAAGTGCTTGCTTTAGGAGGTTCTACATCTTTTTTCAGAAATTACATGCTGAAACTCAAAAACACTTATGAATCTGACAGTTCCAATCATATTAAAGTCAGATTTGCTTCTGCCGGTACACCGGGTTACACAACATATCAGACACTAATTTATTTTCAGACAAAATTACTTATGTTAAAACCTGATATAATTATTGTCTATCATGGAATTAATGATTTATTGCCCCTGACATTTAAGGGTGTAGCTCCAAATGATTTTTTTGATTATATAAAGAAAATATCTAGTATCTCAGGTAATTTTATTAATTATAGAGATACAATAGTTGACCGTTCAGCCTTTTATACATTAGCTTATAATAAAATTCTCGGAATTAAACGCAGATTCGTTTCTCATAACTATTCGGAAGATGAATTAGGTTTATTAAATTCGTTTCAACTGAATATTGAAAGTTTAATAGGAATTGCAAAAGTCAGAAATATAGAAGTTATTTTAGTTACATTTGCACATAATAAAGTTCATCAGGGACATCTCTCTGAATCATGGGGTATGGAAGAGATGGCTGCAAAAGGTGTTCATCGGCATAATCAGATATTAAAAAAACTTGCAGATCAGCATAATGTTGAACTGGTTGATGTATCTGAATTTATGTCTGATAAAGAAGAATATTTTACTGATTTCTGCCATTTCAGCCCTATTGGAAGAGATCAGTTTGCAAATTTTATATATCCTGTTCTAAAGAGAGTGATTCATAAAAAGAATTTAACTAAAAATCAAAATGCAAGTTACAGAGAATAATATATTATTAAATCAGGATAGCAATAAGAATATACTGAATGAAGATGAAATTCATCTGAAACAGTCAGGCAGAATTTTTATCATACTGATGACAGCCCTGTTTGTTATTTTATGGACTCATTCAGATGAAGATGTACTGGTTTTCCACAAACTGATGGGAACAGTACTTGGTATTTTGACATTAGCTCCTCTTTATCGGTGGGTAACATTAAAAGACAAGCATATACCCTTTATAGAACTTGTATCTCTGCATTTTTTTATCATATTTTGCCCTCAGATATTTCTCGGTCCGGTAACATTTGTCGGAGCAACTCAGGCTTCAGTCATACGGGATGATGATTTGACAAGACTTCTGCTGATAATTCTTACAGGTATTATTTCTTTATTTATAGGATATTATCTTGTACGTTTGCCGAAAGTAAGAGCCTTTAAAGGCTTTCATCTTGACTGGAACCGTGCTGTAAATTTTTTTCTTATTTACTTGGGAATCGCGGCAGTAGGTCCAATTTTAGTTCCAAGATTACCGGGATTTTTATTTAAAGTAGGTCATATAATTTTCAATGTAAACGGTTGTGTTGCGACTTATGCGCTGACGTTATGTATGTATTCAGGAAAATTATCTTTTCAGCAGCATAAAATATTTTTGGCTGAATTAGTTTCATTTTTGGCGCTCTGTCTGGCAAGCGGATGGTTAGGTGTATTTTTATTTCCTATAGCCGCTTTTTTTCTTGGAATGATTCAGGCTCGAAATCGCATACCATGGCTCAGAGTTTTATCTGTCTGTGTGATAATTATTATCTTACAAATGTCAAAAGGTGCTTTTAGAGATGAATACTGGGGAGAAAGAATGGGCGGCTCTGCGATAAGCAGTGTAGGTGAATCTTTCAGCCGTTCAAAAAACTGGCTTGAAATGGCTATCAAAAATATAGGCGATCTGGGTGAGGGGGCTACAGACCTTGCTCAAGAAAGGGCAAATCATCTGAGTTTTTTTGGGCATGTAACAATTGCTACACCTAAATATATTCCTTATTTAGATGGTTATAGTTATAAGTGTGTTCCGGCTATGTTTGTTCCAAGAATACTTTGGCATGATAAACCTTCGACCATGGACGTTACAAATGAATTAGTAATCAGATACGGATGGCTTTCGGAACAGACAGTAGGAACAGTGGCATTTAGTGCTGGTCTGATGGATGAGGCATACATGAATTTCGGAACTGCAGGGGTTATTATTATAATGGCAATCTTCGGGATGTTTATCCGCTGGATGATTGATAATCTTGGCAACCCGGAAAACGGTTTCGGATGGCAGCTTGCTCTTCTTGGGTTTATGATCGGTAACGGGCTTATGGTTACATGGATTTCGCCAAGCTATCTTGGCGGCTTTGGCAGACTATTCTTACCATTGCTTTGCTGTATTTGCCTTTGCGTATAAACATATTGAGAACTGAGAATTGAGAAGAATTCAATCTGTTAAGGGCTTTGATCTGCTGAGAACTATATGTATCGCCGCTGTTATCGGGATTCACTGTTTAGAACATTATCATTTTAATCGGGTTGTAGAAAATTTATCCTTCGCTGTTCCATGTTTTGTTATGATGTCTGTATATTTTTCAGCATACCAACTGAACAAAGGCGGATCGCGATGGTATTTTTTTAAGAAACGGGCATTTCGTTTATTTCCGGCTTTTCTGACATGGACATTGATATATGCAGCAGCACGCTTTATTGACGGCGGGAATGTAAATCTTTTTTCTGTAAAAGAATGGCTGCGTCTTTTTTTCTGCGGCTCTGCTGCTTTACATCTTTATTTTATTCCGATGATTCTTTTATTATTCAATGATACTTATAGCAATGCCTTTTTCAACAATTTTGAGAGTATCTGTTTGTCTGATTGGACTTAGTTTTGCAATATGGTTCAAATATTCAGGTATTCCTAATATAAAATTGGGATCGCCTGAAGCAGATGTATTTCCTTTTTATTTCAGAAATAATTTTCCGTTTCTCTTTATAGGAATATTACTCTTTGATTTAATTGAAAAAATCAATATTTTTCAGCAGAAAGAAAAAGATAATATTTTTATTTCATCAATATGCGGAATACTTACTCTTATACTATGGCTTAACCCTTATTTTTTTCCTTATTCAATCCCCTTTCAACCAGTATGGCAATATACGCTGCTATTTTTAACATTCCGCTTTTTGCCGGTTGAAATACCGGAATGGATAAAACCTCTTATTATTGTAAGTTTTGGAATATATTTGTCTCATCATCTTTTTTCACAGGGACTGATGAAACTGGAATTATATATGGGATTTGTTTCAAGGGCATACTGGGTTACACCTGTCCGGTTTTTTATTTGCCTGATTATATCCGCAGGATTTTGTATCCTGCTTGAAAAAAAGAAACAATTGCGTTGGATGGTGACATAAATTTGAATCAGATTCATGAAAAAATTATTCATGTTACAGAGGGTATAGAGTTATCACTGGGCGGTACAACAGAGTTTATCATAAACCTATGTGATGCTCTGAATGAAAGGGAAATTCAGGCAGAAATATGGGCACCGAAGCGTAGTGATGCTGATATATCTCTGAAAAATAAGATTGTGATACACCAGTTTGAAATCAATATTCCGAAATTTATATATCACTGTAAAGGATTTTATAAAGCTCTTGAAGATTTGAATCCAAAGCCCGCTGTAATTCATCAGCACGGATTATGGCTTGATCCGTATCGCATGGCAGCCAAATTTGCCCGGAAATATAAGATTCCGCATATTATCAGCCTTCACGGAATGCTCGAACCCTGGGCTTTAAACCGGAGCCGATGGAAAAAAAGACTTGCATGGCTGGCTTTTCAAAGCCGTGATATTCGATTGGCAACCTGTCTGCATGTAGCAACACAGCGGGAGGCTGAAAATATAAGAAATCTGGGTATAAAAACACCTGTTGCGGTTATTCCGAATGGTATTCAGGTCACAGGTTGTAGGACACAGGATGCGGATTTTTATCCTGAACTGAGAAATAAAAGAATAATTCTGTTTCTCGGAAGGATTCATCCGGTCAAAGGCTTGGATTTCTTTGCAAAAATATGGGCAAAGACAGCAAATGATTTTCCCAATTGGCAATGGGTCATTGCAGGACCTGATGAAGATAATTATCAGTCTGAACTTCAAACCTTATTTGAACAATTGAGGATTTCCAACCGTATAACATTTGTCGGGCCCGTGGCTGGCGATAAAAAATCTGCTTTACTCAGAGCCTCTGATTTGCTGATACTTCCGTCATATTTGGAAAGCTTTGGGATTGTGGTTTTAGAAGCATTAAATAAAGGGATTCCGGTTATGGCGTCAACAAACTGCCCCTGGTCAGATTTGGAAACTCATGGCTGCGGATGGTGGTTGAAACCTGATATAGCCGAATGGGAATCCGCTTTGCGAAAAGTGATGTCAATGAATCCTGAAACCCTGAAAGAGTTCGGAATCAGAGGCAAAGTTCTCGTCAGAGAAAAATATTCTCAGGATAATCTTGTTAATTCAATGACAGAGCTTTATAATCGGCTTTTATACGGCGGTGAATCGCCTGACTGTTTTTTTTGATGAATCAAACCTGCGGGGGTATTCAAAACCGCAAGGTCTCAGGAAAAATAGTACCGGTATAAAAAAGACTAATGGTTTCTTAAACCATTAGTCTTTAATTATTTTACATACTTATCAATAATCTTCTGATATGTGCCGTTATCAAAAATTGCTTTTATACCCTCATTGAGCTTTGCAATCTGTTCCGGGGTGAAGCTTTTTTTACTGCACATAATATATGTTACGGACTCTTCTTCGCCGTACAGCCTCATCAGTACAGTCGCCTGATCTGAGACGCTTTTGCTTTTGAGCAATGACAAAGCGGCAAGTTCCGAAGCCAGAAACCCGTCTATACGGTTTTTCAGTAACTTCTCAACATTCTGTTCATCACTCGTTACTTCTTCCAGACGTTCTTTGAACTGTTCATTCTGTAATAACGCATCAAATTCTTCCGAATAGCTCCAGCCCCTGTTTATACCCAATTTAAAATTTGTTCCGATAATATCTTTTAGAGATTTAAAGGAATATTTACTCTTTTCACCGGTTCTGACAAACATTGAATTATAATCAAATGTATATGGTATAGTAAAATAAGCATATTCTTCGCGCTCCGCATTTTTTGATGTCCCCATGGCAATGTCAATCTTCCCTTTTTCCAGCAGAAGCAGATGCCGTTTCCATGGTATCTCTTCAACAAATTTTACTTTATATCCGGCATGTTCAAATATTGCGTGTGCAAGCTCAACATCAATTCCTGCCATATTACCTTTATCATCCTTATATTGATGCGGCTGCCATGTCTCCCATCCTGCTGTAAAAACTTTCTCCTGAGCCAAAGCAGACAGAGAAAAAAACCAGATAAATATCGCTGTTATACAACAGATTCTTTTCACTACATAAAATTTCATAATACTCCTCCTTGTCAAATTTATTCTTTTATTTCAAATATAAATGTCGGATATGCTCTGCTTTGTCCGCCCTACATATTTGTTTCCTGATTCTCAATTCCTAATTTTCCGATTTTCTGTCATTCAGGTTATCATTTTATATCAGAATATTCGGAATTTTGATATAAAATATTTATGAAGGCATAACCCTCACCGGACGTAACCCCACGCCCTCTGTCCCGTCGGCGAATGCGTCCGGGAATGCTTTTCTGATTATGTTTGCAGAACCGTTGACATCGGCGTTGACAAGTTTGCCGGCAAGAGTTCTGAACAGCCCTCTCTTTTATCCTGCATCCCATGTATTCATCATGTTTTCCGATTTCCTCGCCGTCAAAAAATGAGCATTTTGAAGTGTAGCTCTCCTCAGTCAGAATGACATTTATCCCGACTTCTTCTGCTTTGTACCGAATCTGTTCAGTCAGCTTTCCGAATGAGACTGAAACGAAATTCTGATTGTTCCTCTTTCCGATGTTTATCTCTCTTTTCCAGTCCTTATTGTGACCGATAATGATGTTGCCGATTCTGTGCATGACCGCATAATCCACGATAAAACGTGAAGTCTTGTGGAGATAGTCATCTGCTTTGCAGTTCCTTTTCAGAGTCAGTTTTTCAATCCTGCGTGAATTTCCCTTACCGCCGGTAAATGACATAAATTCAGCTTTTCTCCTGTTAAAGAACTGATTCAGAGACTTCAGCGGACACCCGTTAATCAGCAGAGGTCTCAGACCGGACTGATTTGAAGTCAGCGCCGCAAGGTTGTTCAGTCCCAAATCAATTCCCAGACAGAGAGAACTGTCTAATCTGCCGTTTACAGCCGTTTCCTTTCTGTAAACAGCTTCAATCACATAACACGAACATTGAGGAATTATTCTCACCTGCTGCAATCCTCCCCCGACAGCAGTTTTCAGAGGGGCAATCCCTGATTTCCCAGGAAAATGAATATATCCGTCTTTCAGTTTTGCCTGCTGATTCGTGAAAACAACGATATTCCTGCCTTTTGTTTTATGTTTGTATTTCGGCAGTTCCGGTTTCCCTGTAAAACCGTCCTTTCCGTTTCCCCATATTTTCACTGCATTGAAAAACGATTTCCAGTTCCTTTCCAGAATCATCAGAATCTGCTGCGATGTGGCGGCAGGCAGTTCCCTGTATTCGCTCCAGTTTTCAGCTTTGGCAATCCTGTCAATCTCACTGTATCTGAGCCATTCGGCATGTTCCCTTTCACCCGCCGCAGCCTCCTTTGAAGTTCCGATAAACTTCTGCCGTATCAGATAATTCGCCCTGTTATACAGATTCTTTGATTTAAAGCATAAATCATCAATCACCTGCGATCTGACAACGATATGTCTCTCAACTCTGAGAAAACTTAAAGTTTCAGATTCTTCAGGTTCAGGCTCACAGAATAAATCCGATGCAGGCTGTTCCAATAACATCACCTCCTTTCATTAAAAACATTTAAAGAAAATTTCAGAATATGTCAGAAAAACATTTTATATCATAAATCAAGTATAATCTGAATATTCTGACAGATTTTTTGTCACTCATATATTTTTTACGAACCTTCTCAAGATAAGAGAGCATTACAGGAGAAGCATAATCAGGATATGTCCAGGGCAATACCTGAAATGCTCCTTTCTGATAAATCAATGTCAGATCCGCATAAATATTTTTGCCGATATATATTCTGTGGGTGTAATTCTTTCCGGTTGCCAGAACAAACCGTTCAGGCAGCATATATCCGGGATCAATATTGACTCTCCGATCTCCTTTTTCTGAAAGATTTATTTCAATTTCATTGGTGATGCACTTTACATCAGCAAGATATTCCTGCTCTATCAGATTGCCGAAAGACATCATTCTTCTGAAAAGCGGTTCCCCCATTTCAGATTCATAATAAACAGTATAGTCAAAAGGGAACCAGTTACTTACTATATCAATAGTACCGAATCTTTCTGTAAGGGCATCTGCCACAGGAGAAAGCAGGCTTTTATCTTTTGTAAAAAGACCGATAACTAATTTTGCAGGCTTCGGAGGTTTCGGTTTGCTCATTTTTATTTAACATTCCACAGAAATCAGATATTTATTTTATCCAACTATATACAATTGATTATATTAAAATAATATCGGCTTGTCAATATCTTATCGGCAGATCAGAAACAAATAAACCATTCAGGACTTCCGATATTCCTCTTGTAAAAATCATATTTTATCATTATACTTACAATAATAATTTTTGTAAAAGAAAAAATTTTCTGACTAATTTTTTATAAAATATGGAGTTTTGTACTCCCTCCTGATATTATAAGGAAAAATAAATATGGATAAAAAAATTTCCAGAAGGATATTTCTTAAAAGCGGATTAGCGGTGGCATGTACACTGGCAGCTTCAGGCTTCCCTGATGTAATGGCAAAATCTGATACAGGCATACAGCTTGCTACTCTTATTGATATACGGAAATGTATAGGATGTGAAGCCTGCGTTGAAGCCTGCAAAGAAGTAAATGCCGATAAATACCCGAATCCGAAAAAACCTTTTCCCAAAATGTACCCTGCCAGAGTAAAGGCTGAAGACTGGTCAGAGAAACAGGATGTTAAAGATCGTCTTACTCCTTATAACTGGCTGTTTATCCAAAGTGCAACAGTACGAATAAAAGGGGAAGAGACTACGCTGACCATTCCGAGACGCTGTATGCACTGCCAGAATCCGCCTTGTGTCAAGCTCTGCCCCTGGGGAGCGGCGCAGCAGCTTGAAAACGGTATTTCCAGAATTGACACAGATTTATGTCTGGGCGGGGCAAAATGCAGAGATGTCTGTCCATGGGAGATTCCTCAGAGACAGACCGGAGACGGATTATATCTGAAACTTATGCCCTCTGTTGCAGGAAACGGAATTATGAACAAATGCGACCGTTGTTATAACCGGATTGCCAAAGGTGAACTACCTGCATGTATTGAAGTCTGCCCTGAAAATGTTCAGACAATTGGTTCCCGTGATGAGATTATCCGGCAGGCTCATGATCTGGCAAAAAATATAAACGGCTATATTTACGGTGAAAATGAAAACGGCGGAACCAATACCATTTATGTTTCACCTGTTCCTTTTGAAGAATTAAACAAGGTGATTGATAAAGGAAAAGGAAAGCCGCATCTGAAGCCTGTTGAGGATTCTATGTCGCAGGCAAATAATCTGGCGGCGGCAATTATGATTGCTCCGGTTGCGGGAATTGCGGCGGCGATGGGGAAATATTATAACCACTTGAGAAGTGAGAATCTTTAATATGTAGGGCGGACTAAGCGGCAATGCCGTTAAGTTAAGGTATAAACCAACCTAACCCCCCTGCCCCCTTCCCAAAGGGAAGGGGGGAATAAAGCGGAATGAGGTCTCCCCTTCCCTTTGGGAAGGGGGGCAGGGGTTAGGTCAGGTCTTAACTTAATGGCATTGGGACTAAGCGGAGCGTGTCCGCCATCTTTAATATGTAGGGCGGACTAAGCGGAGCGTGTCCGCCATCCCCACTTTAATATGTAAGGCGGACTAAGCTGAGTGTGTCCGCCATCTAAAATATGTAGGGCGGACTAAGCGGAGCGTGTCCGCCATCTTTAATATGTAGGGCGGACTAAGCGGAGCGTGTCCGCCATCTAAAATAAAGGAGCATTTTTTATAGATATGAATCAAAGCGATATTCCAATTATGCAGAAAGCGGTTTTCCGTTATATTTATCGGATTATCCTTTTTTTTACAGCAATTACAGGGTTCGGGCAGATGCCGATATTCAAACGCTATTATATTGCTGATATTCCCGGTTTCGGATGGCTGGCTGAGTTCTATACAACTCATTATATTCATTATCTGGGCGCTATCATGATATTGGGAATCTTTTCCTATGTTCTTATTGAATATCTGATGATTTATAAGAGAGATTATAAACTCACGATTTCAGGTTATATTCGGGGAATACTTCTGACTGCTATTGTCATAACCGGAATTCTCCTTGTTATAAGAAATTTAACAGGATACCGGTTTTCTCCGAGTGTAATTATGTTTCTTGATTTCGCTCATCTCGGATTAGTGCTGATTTTTCTGATGATTGCTCTTTATGCTCTTATATTTAAAAAGAAATATTGTACGCCCGTCAATGGATAGAAGGAGTAAAATTATGTATGAAATTATCTTGAGTTTGCTGGTAATCGGAGTCTGGATTCTTTTGCAGGCATATATTCTGCCGAAGCTGGGAATCTCAACCTGAATGAAAGATGCCTGTCAGGTGCCGGGCAATAAGAAGAATCAACGAGATTCTGAAAAAGATAAAAGTTTGTAGTACCGCCTTTAGGCGGTTATTCACGCCCCACCGCCTAAAGGCGGTACTACGAACAGTTTGCCCAGGCGGTACAGTTTGTTTGTAGTACCGCCTTTAGGCGGTTATTCACGCCCCACCGCCTAAAGGCGGTACTACGAACAGTTTACCCAGGCGGTACAGTTTGTTTGTAGTACCGCCTTTAGGCGGTTATTCACGCCCCACCGCCTAAAGGCGGTACTACGAACAGTTTGCCCAAGGTGGTACTACAAACAGTTAGTTTCTTATCTACTATTGAAAAGGAGCATTTTAATATGAATTCTGATAAAAAAAAGCGGTTTTCAGAAAAATACGGAGCTGATGCAAAGCCGGATAAGCAAATAAGCGATGAAATCTTAAAGCATGTCAAAGATGAGAGAGGATTATCCTGTGCTGCCGCGTTTGAAATTGCAAAAACCCTGAATATTCCTCCGGGTGAAGTCGGAAAAACTCTTGATCTGATGAATTTAAAGCTGATTAAATGCCAGCTCGGTCTGTTTGGCTATCAGCCTGAAAGACGGATAATAAAACCTGAGAGCGATGTTGCTCAGGATATAAAAGATGCAATTCATGACAGCGTTGTAAATGAAAGGCTTCCCTGTAAAAGTGTGTGGGAGATTGCTGATCAGTTTCATGTTTCAAAGATGACTGTCAGCGGAGCCTGTGAAGCTATGAATATCAGGATAAAACCGTGTCAGCTGGGAGCCTTTTGATAACCGCTTACTTTGTCAATCTCTGAATAAGGAGAGAAATATGAATACACAGGAATGGAATCCGGGAAAATTATTTGAATTATCAGGATATTTCTGGAAAACAGGAACCCTTCATGCGGGTGTGAAACTCGGTATTTTTACAGTTATCGGAGATAAAGAGATAACGGCTGATGAAGCCGCACAATATGCTCAATGCAGATAAAAGAGGCGTCACCATGCTTCTGAATGCACTTGCCGCCATGAATCTTCTGAATAAAAAAGATAACAGATATTCCAATAATTCTGCCGGGCTATTTCTTCGTAAAGATTCCCCTGGTTATATCGGATACATGATTATGCACCATCATCATCTGGTAGAATCATGGTTTCAGTTGGATAAAGGGGTGATAACCGGCAAACCTGTCCGAACAAGAGCGGTCTTTAATGATGAGGAGCAGCGGGAGAGTTTTCTGATGGGAATGTTTAACATGGCAATGAGTATTGCTCCGGGACTGGCAAAAGAGATTGATCTTTCTGATCGGCGTCATCTGCTTGATTTAGGCGGCGGTCCCGGAACTTATGCTATTCATTTCTGCATGAATAACCCGCATCTTAAAGCAACAATCTATGACTTGCCTGCTACCCGCCCTTTTGCTGAAAAGACAATTCAGCGGTTTAATACCAAATCTCCATTGACTTTATACAATGCCGTCATTTTTTTCTGATTGATTACAGAAATTTGTTTTTTCAGAAGTATGTTTTCAATGGCGATTTGGTATAATATGACAAAGCAGGTGAATTTTACAGACGGGAATTATATTGAAGAAGATATTATATTTATACACTGGATTTCATAGAATATTATAGTATTTCACAGTATTATTTTGTGCGGAAAAAAATTATCTTGACAAACAGTTTTTTCCGGTGTATTCAGCTTGTGAAATCTGTTACGGACGTGTGATTTTTTGAGAACTATGATTCAAGAGATTCCCGACCGCTGTCGGAGGAAATGAGACAGGGGGAATGCGACTGTCCGCATTGCGGTATGCGGAAAAGTTCGGCTCACCTGCACTTTTCCAATTCCGCCGGATGATACATCGCTTCCAAACCGAATAAATACTATAAAATACTATTCATTTGGTCACTATTCTGAAGAGCAGATTATGGAGATGCTTGATAAAGAAGGTATCAGAGAAATTCAGCGTCTTCCGTTCAAGGGACCGACTGAATCAGGAATTATAACAGGAATCAGGTAAAAAAAAGACCTGCCGGGTTTTTTAAAAACCCCGCAGGTCTAAAGTCTCTCCCCATTTTTATCATCCTTTGTATAAGAATCATAATTTATCAAATTTATAACACCCTTCTTATTTGATAATCCCTGATTCAGATTCTCCTGTATCCCGGTTATAGCGGAGAATTCTCCCGGAAATTTTTCCCTAAAATTCTCCGCCCGGTACGGTGCAGACATAACAGCCGTTCCTCCTTCCTGAAGGAAATTTTCTCTTATAAAATTAATATGCCTGTTGCAGTAGTGATTTGGCTATGCTGCCTGCATGGATAAAGATTCTGATTTTTCAGTATCTTTGCTGTATCCGTTTGCCGACATAATAGGATTTGAGTTCCGGTACAGTTCCATGGTTGATTTTATGAATTCGGTATTTTTATTTATAAACTCAGAGATGCTTTCATAATAAGAAGGATTTTTGACAAAATTCTCTTTTGCTTTATCCATAGTTTCAACCCATTTGCTGTAAAACTCTTCTATTGAATTCCCTTCTTTAAGCGTCTCTTCCACTATAGCATAAAAATCCATTGTATATTTCCCCCATTCTTTATAAGGTTTAAGGGTTAATTCCATCCATGAGGCAAAAATACCGGCGCTCTTTTTTGCCCAGCCTATAGTTCTCATTCACCTGAGACTTACATGCAGGATTCAGTACAGCCAAGATACGGAGCATATCTGCTGAATGCTCAATCATTCTCTGATACATTTCAATGATTTGCTGAGAATTGTCATCAGAGAAAACCGGCTTCCCTTTCAGTATATTTGAAAATATCAGGGAAAAATTTCCGTTTGATAATTTAAAGAGCTTTATCATTTTACTTCTGAAAGTCATCATTTCATTCATGATTTCTTTGAAAACTTCCTGTTCTCCGCTGAATGAATTCATAGAATTTTTTATTGCGGAGTCCATCTCTTTTAAGCATTCAAACGGTGTTTCTTCCAGTGATTTCAAAACACTGCCGCTTATATTATTATACTCCTCTTTAAAAATTTCTGATAATTTCTCTGTTTCTATCTCCTCCCCTCTGAGCATTTTTCGGCTTATTTCACAACTTTCATCAATAAGTTTATCCATACCTGTAAGCCATGTATCATAAATTTCCAATGTTGATGTTACCCCTTTTGATACTCTCTTATTCAAATCTGTTATGTTTAACGGCTGAAAAAATACTCCTGCTTTCTGCGGCTGATATTTAAACATATCTGACCATGTTTTCATTGTCTTGGTATAATAATCCGCCATCATACTGTTTTGGTTCTCCATCTCTTTACTTGTCTCCTTTTTGTTTTTTTGTTTTGTTATCCTGGACGCCAAACTTTTTAATAAAGATAAATCTAAGTAAGTGAAAATACAATACGGATTATTTACAGCATAAAACACTTATAAATATCAGGTATGAAAAAGATTTATTTTATCAGCTTGTTAAAGGTGAGAAAATCCTTTTCCTGTTACAGGATTTTTTTTATTTCAGATAAAAGAGGGGAAGGGTTCGTAGTACCGCCTTTAGGCGGTGAGCGTGAATAACCGCCTAAAGGCGGTACTACGAACTTTTTATTTAATGGAGTAAGAAAAACCTGCGGGGCTTTGAATACCTCGCAGGTTTGAATGGATGGATTACTGAACAGATAAAAGATAGGTTCTTAAATTTATTTTTTCATTTCTCAGCCCGATTTTTTTTCGGATACTATTTCGGTGAAATTCAACGGTTCTTGGGGAGAGATTCAGAAACTCGGCTATTTCTTTGGTGGTTTTACCCTGTTTGACAAGATTTGCAACCTGAATCTCCTGAGGGGTAAGCTTCAGGTATCTGGGAGATAATCCCGGTATAAACGGCGTAATAATAATATTCAGATTATTTTCAATGATTTCCAGATAACTGTTCTGCTGTTCATTTAACTTGCTGTTTTTCAGTTTTTCCACATACGGCATCACCAGTTCCTTTACATTAAATAACATCTTCTCTTCAAGATTCTGTTTGTCCTCTTCTCTTTTTTTCAGCAAAACTCTCAGAGCTGTATTCACCTCTTCGAGGTTTATGCTTTTGCTTTCCAGTTCTTTCTCTCTTTTCAGGAGCGTATCCTCTGTTTTCTTGCGTTCTTCAATCTCCTGCTTCAGCTCTTTGTTTGTAAGTTTAAGTGATTCAAGAAGATATTTTCTCTCCTGCCGCAATTGCCGCCTCTCTATAGCCTGTTTCACGGTAATAACGAGATGAGTATTATCTTGCAGAGGTTTAGTGAGAAAATCAAATACATCATAATCTTTAAGGGATTTTACTGCAACATCAAGGGAAGGATAGCCGGTAAGCACTATCAGCTCTATTTCATCATCAAATTGCCGGATATGTTTCATAAGGCTTATGCCATCAGTGTTCGGCATCCTTATGTCAGTGATAACTACATCAAAAGGCTCTGATTTTAAAAGATTATAAGCATCTCCGCCATTCAGTACGCTTTTGACATTAAACCCCTCTGCTTTCAGAATTTCACCGAATATTTCCAGAATATCCGGTTCATCATCAACCATCAATATATAATTATTCATCACTACCTCGGCTGCTTTTTTTTAAAAAGAGTTCGTAGTACCGCCTTTAGGCGGGGACGGTACTACGAACCTGAAGATACAGGCATTGTTATTTTGAATGTGGTTCCGTTCTCTCCTGTTTCAAGGACTTCTATTGTACCTCCGTGATCTTTGATAATACCGTAACTTATAGAAAGCCCCAGTCCGGTTCCTTTTCCAACTTCTTTGGTGGTAAAAAAAGGATCAAAAATTTTATCTATACGATTTTTTATAATACCGCATCCTGAATCTTTTATCAAGATTTCAATTCTGTTTTTATTATCTTCAGAAAGCCGTGTTGTAATTTCCAGAAAATCTTTGACAGCCGGAGAAACAGTCGAATCTGTTTCTCTTTTTGCTCTTTTCTCTTCAATAGCATCTCTGGCATTGTTAAAAAGGTTCAGAAAAACCTGCTCCAGTTGAATAGAATTTCCCTGAATTTTAGGAAGCCCGGAAGTCAAATCCTTTTTTACCGAAATACTGTGAGTCCGTAACTGCTCATTTACTATCAGAAAAGATTCTTCTATAACACTGTTGATATGTAAATTTTCAAACTTTGCATTCGACTGATGGGAGAATACTCTTAAATGATTGATAATAGTCATCATACGTCCTGTATGCTTTTCAATCATTTCGATCTTCTGTCTCCCATTTCTGATCCGTCTGATTATTTTTATCAAGGATTTGAAGCAGAAGCTGTGAATTGGAACGGATAACTGTAAGTGGCTGATTCAGTTCATGGGCGACTCCGGCAGCCAGCTCTCCGATGGATGCCAACTTTGCTGACTGAATCAGTTGAGTCTGTGTGCTTTTAAGCTCCTCATAAGCCCGCATTAATTTTTTTTCGGCAATCTTCTGTTTAGTAATATCTCTGGCGATTTTAATTACTGAGACAGGATTTTCTTTATGATCTCTTAAAGCCACATTGGCAGTACAGTAAAAATATTTCTCCTCTCCTGAAATATTCATTGTTGTCTCCCAGTCATGAATCTTTACATCCTGAAAAGATTTAAAGACAGGGCAGTCATAGAGAGAACATGGTTCTTTTTTCTGATGATAAACTTCATAACATTTCTTTTTAATAATATCCTCTCCGAAAATCTGTTTAATACTGTCATTTGCCCACATTATATTGAAATCTCTGTCTATCATCACAATATGATCTCCGATGGCGTGAAGCATGGAACTGAGCTGCTGCTCACTTTTCTGCAATGCTTTTTCAGCATATTTCCGCTGAGTTATATCCTGAATTTGTGAGACAAAATATAATGCCATCCCCTGTGAATCATGTATTAAAGAGGTGCTGACAAAAGCCCATACAATATGCCCCTCTTTATGAATATACCGTTTTTCCATCCATGCATAATTTTTTCTGCCGCTTAATAAATCTTTCTGAATTCTCAATCCTATACTCATGTCATCCGGGTAAGTGATCTCCCTGAAATTTTTTCCCACAAGCTCTTTCTCCTCATACCCGAACATTTTACAGAGAGACTGATTAACTGTCAAAAAATACCCGTCGGGACTCACCAGCGACATGCCGATAGCCGCATAATCAAAGGCATTTCTGAATCTTGTATCACTCTCCATGCGACCATCTTCTGCCAGTTTGCGATCTGTATGATCTAAAGAAAAGACTGCAACATGAGTAATATCACCTTTTTCATTTATATAAGGATAATAACTGACATCATAATATCCCCGCCCTTTTTTATGAAACTCAATCCAGCCTTTAAAATGGACTGCCTCGCCTGCAAAGCATTTATCCAGATTCGGTTTTATGTTATGTTCAAAAACTTCATCTCCCCAGACCTCAGCCACTGTTTTGCCGACAATATCTTTTCTTGATTTGTTGATATATTTCAGATAAGTCCTGTTGGCAGCCTCATATATATAATTACGGTTGATAAGCGTCATGAAATCTTTGGAACTGTCGGCAATAAACTCAAATCTGCGGCGGGCTTGTTCAGCTTCTTTCAGGCTGGTTATGTCTCTCCCCACAGTCTGGAATGCAACTATCTGATTTTTAGAATCAAATATTGCAAGATTAGTCCAATATTGCCAGCGGATCACACCGTCAGGAGATTTAAGAGTATATTCATGCTCTTTTACAGATTCCTCAGGGGTAAATGATGCAAAAAAATCAAGGATGCTTTTATGATCTGCTTCAGGAAGAAGCTCCAGAAAGCGGCATCCAATCAGTTCTTCTTCTTTTTTCCCAAAATAGCGGCAATATGCATGGTTGACAAAGCTGACAGTGGTATCCGGGAGAAAACGGCAGATCATGTCAGTCTGAAGTTCAACCACTGTGCGATACCGGGCTTCACTCTCATGAAGTAATTCTTCATTTTTTTTGCGTTCGGATATATCGGTAACAAATGCAATTATTCCGGTATATTTTCCCATTTCATCATACAGGGGAGCAACATTTATGATTGTGTAAATTTTTGAGCCGTCTTTTTTAATAAATTCAAAATCATGCTGTTCTTTGACTCCTTTTCTCCAGAGTTCCAGTTTCTCTCTGCAGATGTTTATCCCTTCATTATCCATGAATGAAAACAGATGCTTTCCAAGCATTTCATCTTCAGTATAACCAAGCATCTCTGCCATTGCAGGATTTACAAAATCAGTACGTTCATTCTGATCAATCCGCCAATATCCCTTCATTGATATTCTCCACCAGAAGACGGTATTTTTTTTCACTTTTTTCAAGAGCATACTCTGCCTGCTTCCGATCTTCAATATTAATAACAGCTATCTGAATATTATTAAATTTTCCGTCAGCATCCTGTATGACAATACTTTTGAGAATGGCATAAAAGAATGTACCATCTTTTTTTTTTAATTGAAATTCGCATGTCAGAGGGGCGCGGGCAACTAATAATTTTTTTTGATAAGAATAATATTTATCATGAAAACCGGGATGAATGAGACGGAAAAAATTCATATTTATCAGATAACATCTTTCAATCCCAAGAAGTTCTGCCACGGTAAGATTGGCTTTAAGAATAACTCCGTTCTGATTGATAATCACATATCCGACTGGCGAGAAATCAAAGAGTTCTGAATATTCATTTCGTGAAATCTCCAGTTCTTTCTGTTTTTCCCGGAGTTCGTTATTCTGCATTTCCAGTTCATACTGATGAGTCTCCAGTTCATGAAGCAGATTATGAATCTTCGCTGCTGACATTTCAGCAGGCTTTTCCTGATGATTCGGCAGTAATGCCTCTGTACGCTTTCGCAGGTTATTGAATTTATCTGATTTGAACATATTTTTTCTTTTTTTCTTAGAGTCTTAGAGTCTTCGTGTCTTTGTGGTAAAAAAACACGAAGACACGAAGACACAAAGACACAAAGGCTCTAAGGTTTATTTTACCGGAAATTTTATAATAAATTTTGTTCCCTTGCTGAGATCAGTTTCAACTTTCCCCATCAGTTGATATTCGCTCCATATATTTACTAATTTCAGTCCCAGAGATTCTGTCCTGCGCCAGTCAAGTTCCGGGGGAAATCCTGCGCCGTTATCGCTGACAGTCATAATATACATCTCATCTTTTAAATCAAATGTAATCTGAATTTTACATTCCTTGTCAGCAGAATCAGCACGCGGTTTATTATCAGGAAAAGCATATTTCAGGGAATTGGTGACCAGTTCATTGAGAATAAGTCCGCAGGTGATAGCTGTTCCGACCTCCAGTTTAATGTCAACTGAATTTATATAGAATAAAAGACACGAAGGCACTAAGGTTTTTATCGAACAACCCGTTTGATTCCTTCTTTTATTAGTGACTTAGTGACTTAGTGTCTTTGTGTTTTTTTAACACTAAGACACGAAGGCACTAAGGTTTTTATCGGACAACCCGTTTGATTCCTTCTTTTATTAATGGCACATTAAAATTAATCAGATAGCCGAGCCGTTTATCTGTCAGTTTAAGTTGTGTAAGAATTTGAGCCATGAATACCGGGTGCATTGTTTCAACAGACTTTAATTCACAGATAACCGTATTTTCTACCAGTACATCTAATCGCAGTCCCTCTTCAAAGGTTATCCCATCATATACAATAGGTATTTTAACTTGCCGCTGGCAAACCAGCCCCTTTTTGGTAAGTTCATGAAAAAAACAGATTTCATAAACATTTTCCAATAAACCGGGTCCAAGTGCTTTATGAACAATATAAGCTGCATCCACAATCTCCCTGCCTATATCTTCTTCTTTTTTAGAGACAGGCGGGAATTTCGTATTCATGATTAATATCCTTTATTTCTTAGTGTCTTTGTGCCTTCGTGTCTTAGTGTTTTTTTAACACAAAGACACTAAGTTATCTAATGGTTTGCAATGGCGGCTTTTAATTCATTTTCAAGTCTTTTCTGAATGGTTATATCCTGAAATGTTATAACAACGCCGTCAATCCTGTTATCTATGGTGCGATACGGAAAAAGTCGCACAGAGAACCATCTCCCCTGATCATCTTCCGCTTCTCTTTTAACAGACCCAAAATTTTTTATTATACTTTCAGCATCTTTAATCAGTGTATCATATTTTAAGTGAAATGCGAAATGCTTCAAAGATCTTCCAATATCGCTCCTGATAAGCTCAACCAGTTCAGTTGCTTTTGGCGTAAAACGCTTGACGCACAGATTCATATCCAAAAAAATAATGCCAATATCTGTATTATAAAGCAGATTCTGCATATCATCCTTCATACAGACCATATCTTCAATTCTCTTCTGAAGCTCAACATTTACTGTTTCAGTCTCTTCATGAAGCGACTGTAGTTCCTCATTGGTTGACTGAAGTTCTTCATTGGTTGATCTCAGCTCTTCATTGGAAGATTGCAGCTCTTCAATAGTCAGTTGAAGGTCTTCTTTGGTGCTGATAAGCTGAAATTCTATATCGACAAGGCGTTTCTCCGTGTCTGTATCTTTTAAAGGTTTATCCGGCAATTTCAGAGATGGAATAAGCTCCTCAAATGTAATAAGTATAAGTCCCCACATATCTGCGGGTTCAAAAACAGGTCTGACAATCAGATTGATAACAACGTAATCGTCGTTATTCCTGATTCGCACCCCTTCCTGAATCACCTCCTTATTTTCAGCAATAACTTTGCTTACAGCAGAAGCTATCGGTCTTTTCAGCCCCTGATGCGCCATCTTCAGAATATTCAGTTCTGCTTTCCCCTCGGCAAGCTCCAGATATTTCCCTATTTTTCCGTGAATAAAGAGAACTTCATAATCTTTGTTTATCATTACACATGGAGGACTCTTGGTTTGTTTAAGAATATATTCAGCTATTTGAGAATCGTTTTTTTTTCAATCAATTCAGAATATTGACTTGTTAGCGGTTTAGAAAGCAGATATGAATCAGGAAGTTCCAATATCCGGCTTGTTGAATACTCTGTCCCTCTCCGTTTATAAATTTTCCATTTAACATTCACTGAAGAGAAGAGATCAGTTGCATTGCTGACAGTTTCAGAAGAGCCGAGAAAAAGTATTCCTTCAGGTAAAATGGAGTAATGAAAAATAGGGATAAGTTTTTTCTGTAATCCTGAGTTCAGATAAATCAGCAGGTTTCTACAGCAGAGCATATCCAGTTTGGTAAAAGGAGCATCTTTGATGAGATTATGTGTGGCAAAGACCAACATTCCTCTGATATCTTTCCGTATCTTATATCCGCTGTTCTCCTGAACAAAGAATTTCTTCAGGCGTTCCCCGCTCACATCTTCTGAAATACCGGCAGGATAAAAACCGAGACGCGCTTTATTGATTGCATCTTCATCAATATCTGTTGCAAATATCTGGACATTTAAGATTTGCTTATTCTCTTCAATATATTCCTGCATAAGAATTGCCAGCGAATAAGCCTCTTCGCCTGTGGAACACCCGGGAACCCATATACGGACAGATTCATTATGCCTCTTTTTTTTCAGCAGAGGATATAATGCTTCGGTTTTCAGAGCGTCAAATCCCTCAGGATCCCTGAAAAAACTGGTAACGCCGATAAGAAGCTCTTTAAATAAAATTTGAACTTCTTTTGCATTCTCCTGAAGATACCGGACATAATCGGAAAGCCGGTTCAACTGATGAAGAGACATCCGCTTCTGAATCCTGCGGCAGAGTGTATTATGTTTGTATGAGGAAAAATCATGGCTTGTGGCAGAGCGGAGAAGAATATAAATCTTTTGCAGCGCATCAGGGATTTCATCTTTTTCAGGAGTGCAAAAATTGAGATTTTTCACTCCCAAAAGAACGTGTTTTGTATATTTCAGAAGCTCCTCCGGCATCTTTTCAACCGGGAGAACGCAATCAGCCAGCCCCGTAGCAATCGCATTTTTGGGCATTCCGTCATATTTGGCGGAGGATTCATCCTGAACCATGACAAGCCCTGATTTTTCTTTGACTGCTTTTAAGCCTAAGTATCCGTCTGAGCCTGTTCCTGAAAGGATAATGCAGATTGCATATTCCTCCTGATCTTCGGCAAGGGTTCGCAGAAAATAATCAATCGGCATCCGGCTGCCCCGAGGCTCAGAATATTCCATCAGTTGAATGGTTCTGTTTAAAATCCCTATATTTCTGTTAGGCGGAATAACATACACATTGTCAAGCTGAACCTTTAAGCCGTCTTCAGCCTGAATCACCTTCATTTTCGTATGCTTCTGCAATATCTTAGGAAGAAGGCTGATGTGAGTCGGTTCCAGATGACTGACCAGAATAAATGCCATGCCGCTCTCTGAGGGCATGTTTTTAAAAAATATTTCAAATGCTTCTAATCCACCGGCAGATGCACCCATTCCCACAATGTAAAATTTATCTTTTTTGTCAGAGTCAGAAGCTGGAGATGATATTTCATCAGCCTGACTGCTTTGGCAGATAAATATTTATCATTTTCCTGATTTTCAGTTTTTGTTGAATTTTTATCATCCGGCATATATAATCCTATCAGATTTCCCTTTGTTTTTTAAATCAGCTTAAATCATGTTTTTATCTTAATATTTTACAGAATTGCTAAAATATACTTAACCGGATAAAAATACAATACTATATTTATATAATATATAACACCTGTAAAATTTAGGTAAACCATGAGGCTGTGAAAAAAAAATCAGATATAAAAAGCAGATCGGAAATATTCAGCGATCAGGAGTGCAGAAAAAATACTCAGGATGAGGCTGTGACAGCAAGACTTACGGAAATGAATGTGTGCTGTAAGGGGTAAAAAGGGGAATTATTTGAAGATACAAAGAAACATCCTGAATGTAAGTCTTATGCAGGGATGGATAAAAAAGCGGCTGCGTTCCCACACTCTGCGTGGGAACGCAATTAAGGAACACTTTGCGTTCCCCAAGATTCATATAATGGCTATAAAGTATCGGGCAGACTCACAGGAACGCAAACCGTCCCTGAATGAGTTCACCCACGCAGAGCATAAGCTGAATTATAAGAAAAAGCTATTCTTTCTCTTCTTCCTTCTCATCTTCATCGTACTTTTCCTGAAGATTTTCGCGCAGCATTTCTCCGAAATCCGAGGTTGCAGGTCCCATTTTATTCACGTAATCGCTTAGAGGCATCTGGTCATCCTCTGCTTCAAGCCGTTTGATAGAAAGACCAATCCGCCTTTCATCTCCATTAATATTCATGACTTTGGCAGTAATAGAGTCGCCGATGTTAAATTTACCCACCGGAGTTTTTATTTTTTCTTTACTGATTTCAGATACATGAACAAGACCTTCAATCCCTTCTTCCAATTCTATAAAAACGCCGAAATCTGTAACATTGGTAACTGTTCCGGTGATCTTCTTTCCTGCTTCATAACGATCTGCCACACTTTGCCATGGATCAGGATACAACTGTTTGATTCCGAGAGAAAATTTTTCATTTTCCTTTTCAATATCCAGAACAATAGCCTGAACAACATCCCCTTTTTTATAGATTTCACTTGGATGCTTGATACGCTTTGTCCATGAAATATCCGATATATGAACCAGACCGTCAATCCCTTCGTCAATACCGATAAACAGCCCGAAATCAGTGATATTCTTGATTCTCCCCTCAATAGTCGTACCTACCGGATATTTCTCACTGATAACATCCCAGGGATTTGGAACTGCCTGTTTCATTCCAAGAGAAATACGTCTGTTTTCAGGCTTTATATCCAGAACTATCGCTTCAACCTCTTCTCCTACAGAGACCATTTTGGAAGGATGACGAATCTTTCGTGTCCATGACATTTCTGATACATGAATAAGCCCTTCAATCCCTTCTTCCAGTTCAACAAATGCGCCGTAATCTGTTAAACTTACAACCTTACCTGTGATATGAGTCCCTATCGGATATTTTCCCGCAGCGGTTGTCCACGGGTCATCAGTCAACTGCTTCATTCCGAGTGAGACTCTCTCTTTTTCAGCATCTATGCTGAGAACTTTGACTTTTATATGATCCCCGACAGCGAAGAGTTCTGAAGGATGTTTTACACGCCCCCATGAAATATCTGTTATATGAAGCAGACCATCCACGCCTCCGAGATCAACAAAGACACCGTATTCTGTAATATTTTTGACAGTACCTTCCAGAACTTTTCCTTCATGGATGGTTTCCAATGTGGCTGTCCGTTGGGCATTTCGCTCTTCCTCAAGAATTGCCCGTCTTGACAGTACTATATTACTTCTTTTCCTGTTTAATTTCAATATCTTGAATGCAAATTTCTTTCCGACCATCTCATCAAGATTGCGAATCGGGCGTAAATCAGCCTGAGAACCGGGTAAAAATGCAGGAACTCCGATCTCTACAGAGAAACCGCCCTTGACACGGTTAATAATCGTACCTTCGATAATGCCGTTGTCATCATGAGCCTTTTTTATATCATCCCATATCTTAATTTTGGCGGCTTTTTCTTTGGAAAGGATAACAACCTCTTCATCATCATCCCATGATTCAACCATGACTTCTATAAAATCATCTAATTTAGCGTTAACATTTCCTTTTTCATCTTTAAATTCCTGAATCGGAATCCGTCCTTCTGATTTATAACCAATATCAACAAGCACATGATCTTTATCTACAGAAATGATTTTACCTGTAACAACTTCTCCTTCTTCAAAACGTTTGAAGCTCTCTTCATACAGATTCATCAGATGCTCCATTGAATCAGCCGATCCGTTAACGCCTTCAGATGTTTTATTGCTATTTACATTAGATGTCTTACCGTTTCCGGATGACTTTTTCCCGGAAACTTTATCAGATTTATTTACACTATCTTTGCTTTTCTGTTCCATAACCGCCGGATTCGACGGGATATTCAGGTTACGTTGTTCGGTTTCTTCTTTAACAAAATTTTCCATCAAAAAAAATAATCCCCCTTGCCTGATTTTATACAACTACCAAAAAAAGGTAGCAATGTACCGGAATATATTCCGGCACAGACCGGATTATTCAGTTTTCCGAAGATTTAAAAATTTCGGCGATTTTTATCCGGTTTATAAACCTGAAAATATTATCAGACTATTTGTTAAAAAACAATCATTATTTTTGCAAAATCCGCTTTTTCATTTATAAGTGCTTTTTTTTGTATATTAATATCTTAGCGTCTTTGTGTCTTTGTGTTTTTTTACCACTAAGACACAAAGACACTAAGAACACTAAGATATTCCTTTATCTCTGATATAGCTTAACATCTGCTCAACAACATCCTGAGCGCAAAGCTCTGTTGAATCTATGATAACAGCATCCTCAGCCGGTTTTAAAGGAGCAATATCTCTTTTGCTGTCATTTTCATCACGGAGCTTCATATCTTGTTCAACCTCTTCCAAAGACTGATTGTTCTTAGATAAAAATTCCTGATAACGTCTGAAAGCTCTTTTTTTCAAAGAGGCATTCAGAAAAAATTTTATATCTGCATCAGGGAATACCACTGTACCCATATCGCGCCCCTCGAATACAGCACATTTTTCTTTGCCCATCTCTCTTTGAATCTTTAAAAGATATTCTCTGACAACAGGTCTTGCTGAAATTGCTGATGAAAGCATTGTAATTTCAGGGGTTCGGATATGATCCGTAATATCTTCCTCATTTGAAAAAAGGCGTGTTCCATGCTGATTCCGTATAAATTTCAGATTCATGTTATTGCAGAGTTTTCCAAGTACTGCGTCATCATCAGGATTTATACCTGCTGATTTTGCTTTTAATGCAGCACCTCTGTAAAGTGCGCCTGTATCTATATACCTGTATCCCAGACGATCTGAAAGATTCCGGCTCACAGTTGTTTTACCTGCTCCCGCAGGTCCGTCTATTGTAATAAGAAGATTTTTCATAATATTGTTCGTAATTAAAAAAAATAATTTTAACCCCTAATTCAAATTCCTAATTCCTTAACATATTCATTATCACTTGAAAAGAGTTTATCTTTCTCAGAAATTTTATCTGATGACTATTTTTCTTGACATAATATTATTAAGATATTATTTTTAAGGATTGTTTTAATAAGCAGCAGACAAGGTGTATATCTTATGTTTGATAATTTAAGCGACAGACTTGAAGCGGTTTTTAAGAAGCTCAAAGGACACGGGAAACTAACAGAAAAAAATATTGAAGATGGCTTAAAAGAAGTCCGGATGGCGCTTCTTGAGGCTGATGTCCATTATAAGGTTGCCAAAAATTTTATTGCTGAAATAAAAGAGCGGGCTGTCGGACAGGATGTCATGAAGAGCCTGACTCCGGGTCAGCAGGTAATTAAGATCGTTAATGAGGAACTGACCCGATTAATGGGGGATAGGCATGAAGATTTGCATTTGGCAGGTCCTATCCCCATACCGATTATGCTGGTTGGTCTTCAAGGATCAGGCAAAACCACAACAGCAGGCAAGCTCTCTGTTATTCTGAGAAAAAAGAAAAGGAAACCGTATCTTGTCCCGGCAGATGTGTATCGCCCGGCGGCTATTGATCAGTTGAAAAAACTTGGAGAGCAGTTATCAATCCCTGTTTTTCCATCTACTGTTGATATGGATCCGCTTCAAATCTGCAAGGATGCGGCAAAAGCGGCTTTAAAAGCGGGATGCGATACACTGATTTTGGATACAGCCGGACGTCTGCATATAGATGAAAAATTAATGGCTGAACTCTGCTGTATCCGTGATGCTGTTAAGCCGTCTGATATTCTTCTTGTAGCAGATGCAATGACAGGGCAGGATGCTGTCAATATTGCCAAAGCATTTGATGATGCGCTGAATATCGGCGGGGTTATCCTGAGCAAAATGGATGGTGATGCACGTGGCGGTGCTGCGCTCTCTATCAAGGCAATCACCAATAAGCCGATCAAATTTATCGGTGTCGGAGAGAAGTTGAGCCAGTTGGAGCCTTTTCATCCTGACAGAATGGCGTCAAGTATTCTGGGAATGGGTGATGTCCTCAGCTTTATTGAAAAAGCTCAGGAGGTGGTGGATGAGGAGAAGGCAGTAGAACTTGAGAGAAAACTCCGCAAAAATGAGTTTACGCTGGATGACTTCAAAGATCAGATGGTAAGGATACGGAAGATGGGATCCTTAAATGATCTCCTGAGCATGATTCCCGGTTTCGGCAAGAGTCAGTTGAGAGATTTTCAGGTTGATGAAAAAGAGTTTGTCAAGATTGAAGCGATTATCAATTCCATGACTCCCCATGAGCGCCGTCAGCATACGATCATCAACGGCAGCCGCAGAAAACGGATTGCCAAAGGAAGCGGCACCACTGTTCAGGATATAAACAAACTGCTTAAATCTTATACACAGGTCATGAAGATGGTCAAAAAAATTAACAAAGGCGGCATACGCGGAATGGGACGGGGAATGATGCAGTTTTAATTTGGCCGTTTTGTTTGAATCTGTTTTAAATAAAATCAGAGAAAAGTCCGTATTCATAAGTATATCTTATTATTAAGCCCTTTAAAATATGGAACAAATATCACAACAAACTCAGCTTATGTCAGTTGAAGAGATCAGAAACAATCCCGAACTTATTGTACAGCTTCTTCTGAAAGAACAGGATGTTTCAGTAATATTTGAGAAGAGGGGAGACAAAATCAGATATTTCTATTTAAAGACTTACGACAAAGAAAGTGCCAGAATCCTTCAGGAAGCGAAAGATGAGCATAAAAGACTCAGAGAGAAAGGATATACACGTGAGCAGGCATTCGGAGACTTTGAGGATGCACAGAGAGAAATAAGCAAATATTTATGAATCAGAACATCATGAAAACCTCTTTCATCGTTGTACCTGATACAAATGTTGTGATTGCTTCTCAGAAAAGTATATCGGAGTCAAGTCCGAACAGAGAATTTTTTGACCGTTGGAAAAACTGCGAGTTTGAAATCATTTATTCGGATGATACGCTTCTTGAATACATTGAAAAGATGAGAGAACTGAACGTACTTGAAGAAATCATCAGGAAGCTGATCCGGGCAATACTTGCTCTCGGCAGATATGTCAATATTCTATTTTACCATCTCCCTTTTTATCCCTCTGATCCGGATGACATTGCCTTTCTTCTTTGTGCGGAGAATGGAAATGCGACTCATATTGTAAGCTATGATCCGCATCTTGAGGAAATTGAGCATTTCTATACGTTCAGATTTTGCGGAACCTTGAAATTTTTATTCGAGCTGAGAAAAGAACTGTCTGAAAAAGAAGCATAACCGCTTCAATGAAGCAGACTGGGCTATCGCCTCACTGCTGAATTTGCTGATTAGGTAAGGAGAATAATAAGATACTAATTATTTGGATGATAATAAGAGTTGAATTGGTTTAACTGGTCAGTCAGTTGTTTTGCCAGCCAACAGCCAACAGTTAATAAATAAAGGAGAATAAAATAAATGTCAGTAAAAATCAGATTAGCCAGACACGGTACAACCAAAAAACCTTTTTACCGTATTGTCGTGGCTGAAATCGGAAGCCGTAGAGACGGCAAATTTCTGGAGATTGTCGGAACATATAATCCGCTGCAAAAGGATGCGGAAAAAGGTGTTCTAATCAAAGAAGATCGTATCAGGCATTGGATGAATGAAGGAGCAATTCCTACTGATACTGTCAGAAGTATTTTGAAAAAGGAAGGTGTTTTTAAAAGTACTGTTCAGACAGCAGCAGAGTGACAATTTCTGATTCTGAGTGCTGAATGAATCTACATTTTTAGAACTCTGTCGGCTGAAATATTGCAGTGTAAATATTTTGCATGGTCATTATCATAATGCTCAAAAAAACAGCTTATCTGTGATTATATAAGCTATTATGATATTTATAAAAAAAGTGAGGGAAAACGCCGTTAAGGAATGGTGACACACAGGGTGTAGCTGTTTCAGGATATTACTCCCTTATTCTCTCAACACCAACATTAAGGAGATGTAGCTATGAAAAATTTGATTAAGTACATTGCACAGGCACTCGTTGATAATCCAGATGCAGTAGTAGTCCAGGAAGTAGAGGGGAATCAGACCTCTGTTTTGGAATTAAAGGTGGCAAAAGAGGATCTGGGAAAGGTCATCGGGAAGCAGGGACGGACAGCCAGAGCCATGCGTACTATATTAAGCGCTGCTTCCGCAAAAGTGAAAAAACGTACAGTGCTTGAAATCCTGGAGTAAAAACCATTATTGTCATTCGTCATTGCAGATTTTTTTTCTGAATGATGAATGACAATCCTTTGTCAATTGGTAATTGAGAATCAGAAAAGTACTGTTAATTCCTAATTCTCAATTCCTAATTGGTATTTTTATAATCTGTTAATAATAAATGATAAATAATAAATCCGATCTTATTCCTATCGGGAAGGTCATAGGGGTTCATGGCGTCAAGGGGATTCTCAAGGTTATTTCCTATTCTGAATCCCCTTTTGTTTTTAAACCGGAGAGTTCTATTCTGTTAAAAAGCTCTGATGAACATGAGGTATTCCATGAGGTTGAATGGATAAAACCTTACAAAAGGGTTTTTCTGCTCTGCTTGAAAGAGATAACTAACTGTACTATCGCAGAAGAGCTTATCGGTGCGGAATTTTTTATTGAAAAAGTGAATTTGCCGGAGCTTGAAGATGGGACTTATTACTGGACTGATCTTATAGGGCTTTCTGTTTTTGCAAAGGAAGATTCTGCTGAAATCTTTATAGGTCGTATAGAATCTATTATTCCCACGGGAAGCAATGATGTTTATGTAGTAAAAAACGGTGATAAAGAGATTCTTATCCCTGCTCTTGAGTCAGTTATTATTTCGGTTGATTTAAAGAGAAGATTATGCGGGTTAATTTGCCTGAAGGATTGTAATCAGTGAACAGTTATCAGAAATTTCTATATTATATTGATAGTTGTTCACTGTTTACTGATAACTGTTCACTGAAAAAAAATGGACTTTATTATTCTGACAATATTCCCTGAATTATTTGTTCCGTTCAGGGATCATGGGATTATCCGAAGAGCGGTTGATCGGAATAAAATTTCTGTATCTGCTTTAAATATCAGGGATTTTACAGAAGATAAGCATAAAACCACTGATGACAGTCCCTACGGTGGCGGATGCGGAATGGTAATGAAGCCTGAGCCTTTGGCAAAAGCGATTCGGGAGGCAAAAAGCATGTCGCCTGCCTCCAAAACTATTCTTCTGACTCCTCAGGGACGGGTTTTTAATCAGGATGTTGCCCGCGAGCTTTCAATGCTTGACGGGCTTATTTTTATATGCGGCAGATATGAAGGGATAGATGAGCGTATATGCAACAGCGATCTGACTGATTACGAAATTTCAATCGGGGACTATGTGATGACCGGGGGGAGCTTGCGGCAATGGTGATGATTGATGCAGTCATCCGCTTGATTCCCGATGTACTTGGCGGAGCAGATTCTGCTGAAAAAGATTCATTTTCAGAAAATCTTTTGGAACATGCCCATTATACCAGACCCAGTATTTTTGAAGGAGAAGAAGTTCCTCAAGTCCTTTTATCAGGTAATCATAAAGAGATTGATAAATGGCGGCTTGAAACATCCATGATACGCACATTCCTGAAAAGACCTGATTTGTTAAAAAGCAGAAGATTGAATAATCAGGAGATACAAATTCTTAAAAAATGGCAGCAAGATATTGAAGAAATTATTCAAACCGAATCTGTATGTGGCACTGATTCATTATCCTGTAGTAAATAAACGGGGTGAGTTGATCGCCTCTGCTGTTACCAACCTTGATCTTCATGATATAGCAAGGACATCAAAAACTTATGGAGTTCAGACATTTTATGTTGTAACTCCGCTTGAAGATCAGAAATCGCTTGTTGAAAAGATTATTTCACACTGGATAACAGGTATCGGCGCGGTATATAACCCAATACGAAAAGAAGCTCTTGAAATTATTCAGATAAAAGATTCTTTAGAAGATGTTATAGCCTCATTCCCATGCTCAGACGAGGGAAAAGGGAAACCGAAGATCGTTGTAACATCAGCCCGGACTTATCCGCAGAGTATCACTTATGCGGAATTCCGTGATATTCTGAAAAAAGATGAATCCCCTTTTATTTTATGCTTTGGCACTGCATGGGGACTTTCAGAAGATTTTATTGCAGGAGCAGATTATGTTTTTGAGCCTATACAGGGAGATAGTGATTATAATCATCTTCCGGTAAGGGCGGCAGCAGCGATTATCTTAGATCGGCTGGCGAGAAAAGATTAGAAATTATCAGAAAAAATTTTCACGCAAAGCCGCAAAGTCGCAAAATTTTTTTCTTTGCGTCTCTGCGTCTTTGCGTGAGCATAAATCCCCTGGAGCAAATCAATGGAAATTATAGACCAACACACCAAAAAAATCATGGAAGGATGCAAGGAGAGAGCGCGGATGCTGGTCTGCGCTTTCAGGATGAAACACTTGAATATATTGTTACAAACCGGGATTTGCTTGAACTCTCCCCAAAAGGAATGATCCCCACGCTTTATGATTACTGGGTTCATGATTTGGAAGTCCTTAAAGAAAAAGGAATGTATGAACTATATCCGCATAATCCTTATGAAACCGTAATCAATACCCGCCCTGCAATCTCATTTTATAATGACAACAACCCTGATTGGCTGAATGTGATGATTTTTTACCATGTTATTGCCCATATTGATTTTTTTCAGAACAATTTCTTTTTCCGCCATACATGGGATTATGATTTTACAGGTCAGGCTCTTTCAGATAAGCGGTTAATTGCCAAACTCCGGGCTGAAAAAGGGAGATGGGTAGATTATGTGATTGAGTTTTCCCGTAGTATTGATAATTTGGCAGGATATTATGATGAACTCTCCCGGCTGGATCATCCTGATAAAACAATCCGAACCAGAAAATTGGATTTTTACTTTGATCTTTTTCTGCAATCTGATAAAAAAGTAAAGATCGGTGAATATATAAAAGAGATTGAAAGATACAATGAGTGTATAAAAAATTACAGGGAGCGGGGCGAAGAGGTTTTTTTTGATGATGTGAATAAGAAATATCCTGAATTTGAGGCATTGTTCAAAAAGAGCCTTGAAAAAAAATCAGTACATGGGGCAGACCTTTCTCAATATCTGATGGAACATTCTGATTTTTTAAATAAAGAAGAGAATAAATGGATGCAGTCGGTTATGGAGGTTGTGAGAAAGACATCTATATTTTTTCAGCCACAGATTCGGACAAAAATCATGAATGAAGGATGGGCAAGCTACTGGCATGAAAGACTTTTCCTTCAGGATGACCGGATAAAAGGGCATGAAATAGAATTTGCCCGTGTAAATTCCGGGGTAACAGCTATGCCGAGGGTCGGACTGAATCCTTATGCTCTGGGGATGCGGATATTTTATTATCTTGAAGATTTGGCAGATAAAGGAAAATATTCTTTTGAGTTCCGAAAGATTTCAGATATAAATGAGAGAAAAGAATTTGACAGCAAGGCTGAAAAAGGAAAACCTTTTATATTTAAAACCCGTGAAAATCTCTCTGATTTCCTCTTTATCAATACCTTTGTGGATCAGGATTTTGTTACACGGAATAAACTCTTTGTTGCAGGGAGAAGACTGAATCAGGCAAGAATGGTATGGGAATATTATGTTAAAAGCCGGAATGCAGAAGATTACCGTAAGATGCTCTTTGAATCTTTATATCATCCGCCTCATATTACAGTTGATCCTGAAAAGACAAAAGATGGAACTCTTTATCTGGTGCATCATTTTGAAGAAAAGCCTTTGGTAACAGAATTTATTCCAAATACCATGATGGGGATTGAATATCTATGGGGAGGTCCGGTTCAGTTGGAAACCCATGAAGTTTCATCTGTTTCATCTGTTCCGCCTGAAGGAGAACAGCAAAAGCCTGAGATAAAATGGCAACTGGTGATATATACAATGGAGAAACGGAAATTGTCAAAACACACGAAACAGTAATATCAGCAGACAAAGGTTCGTAGTACCGCCTTTAGGCGGTATAAAGGTTCGTAGTACCGCCTTTAGGCGGTAACTGTCGATAAATTCACAATATTGACATAAAGCACTTCCTGACCGCCTAAAGGCGGTACTACAAACTTTTTTGATCTGCACTTCCTGACCCGCCTAAAGGCGGTACTACGAACTTTTTCGATTTGCTGAAATTGGATAATAATATGAAAACTATACAAAATGCACTCCAACATCTGGATCGCAGCATGAGCGGGCGGAACCAATATGCTGCAATTCCGTTTGATGAATTTCTCAAGGTACTCACCACAAAACCGGCTAAGGTGATAAGAAATATCTTTCAGGTATTTCATGATATGATGAGAACCTACGTGGGAGAAGGAAATGAAGAGTACCCCGGAGATCCTGAATCTATCAATTTTGTCTATTATGACTGTAACAAGCTCTTTGTGGAAGACTCAGATCATCCGTTTTTTGCAGACAGGCTCTTTGCCAACAGGCTGATCAATCATGTTGAAGCTCTGAGGCGAGGGGCGCAGCAGAACAAGATTTATATTTTTGACGGTCCCCCGGGCTGCGGAAAGAGTACATTTTTAAATAACCTGCTCAAAAAATTTGAAGAATATGCCAATACAGAAGACGGTTCACGCTTTGAAGTTGTCTGGCGTCTGGATCGGAAACTGCTCGGAGGTATGATAGAGAATGAAAATACTATGCCGTTATTATTTCAGAAATTTTCCCATCTGCTGTCAAATGCAGGTAATCAGGAAGAAAATAATACTGAAAAATCATGCAATCCGAACCATTCTCCCGGAAATTCAGATTTAACTATGGATTATCAGAATTCAGGATATTTAAATGAAGATTATATAGAAATCCCCTGTCCAAGTCATGATCACCCTGTTTTAATGATTCCCAAGCGGTTCCGTCGCCCCTTTTTTGATGAACTGTTCTTAAATGATGAATTCAAATGGAAACTCTTTACTGAAAAAGAATATGAATGGGTATTCAGGGATAATCCCTGCACTATTTGCAGTTCTCTTTATGAAGCATTGTTGGACAAGCTCAAAAGTCCTTTACAGGTTTTTCAGATGATCTTTGCCCGTCCGTACCGCTTTAACAGGCGTCTTGGAGAAGGAATCAGCGTCTTTAACCCCGGAGATAAACCGACCCGTGAGAATGTACTGACAAATCAGATGCTTCAAAAGCGTATCAACGGTATTCTCAAAGACAGTAATCAGGTAAAATATATCTTCTCCCGGTATGCAAAAACCAATAACGGAATATATGCTCTGATGGATGTCAAATCGCATAATGTTGAGAGGCTGATTGAGCTTCATAATATTATCAGCGAGGCAGTGCATAAGGTTGAAGATATTGAAGAGAATGTTACTTCCCTTTTTATGGCTCTGATGAATCCTGAAGATAAAAAGAATGTTCAGGATTTTCCTTCATTTTCAGACCGGATTGAATATATAAACATTCCTTATGTACTTGATTTAAATACAGAAGTTGATATATATCGGAATATTTTCGGCAAGCATATTGAAGAGAATTTTCTGCCAAGGGTACTGCATAATTTTGCACGGGTGATTATCTCCTCACGTTTGAATATCAGATCTGAGGCAATGATTGAATGGATAGGAGATATTAGAAAATACAGTCAGTATTGTGATCAGAATCTGCAGCTTTTAAAGATGGAACTTTATACAGGATATATTCCGCCATGGCTTTTAGAAGAAGAACGAAAACGTTTTACAGCAAAGCGGAGGCGGAAAATCATTGAAGAGTCTGAATCTGAAGGGAAAAAGGGATTCTCAGGTCGTGATGCCATAAAGATATTCAATGAATTTTATTCAACTTATGCCAGAGAAGACCGGCTGATCAATATGTCCATGTTATTCGCCTTTTTTACAAAAGTCCGAAAGGATTTAAAAGAATCTATTCCTGACGGATTTCTTGAGTCTCTGCTTCACATGTACAATTATACAATCTTGCATGAGGTGAAAGAATCTTTGTATTATTATAATGAAGAGCAGATTTCCAGAGATATACAGAATTACCTTTTTGCTGTCAATTTTGAACAGGGTGCAATTGAAACCTGTAAATTTACCGGAGAAAAAATTGAGATTACCGAGGCGTTTTTCTCAAGTATTGAAAATCGTCTGCTGGGCGCAATGGCGGATAATTCACAACGGTATGCATTCAGAAAAGATACTCAGAAAGAATATGCTTCAAAAACGCTGACTCAGGAGATGATGGTGGAAGGAAAGCCGATCAGCAAGACCGGCTTATATGATTCGTTATATGAGCGGTATGTATATAATCTGAAAGAAAAAGTGCTTGATCCGTTTCTGGAAAATGAGAATTTCCGTCAGGCAATCAAAGATTATGATGAAGAGGCATTCAAGACCTATGATAAAAGAATCCGGGATGATGTTACCTTTCTGATGGATAATCTTTGCAACAGGTGCCGTTATACCAAGAAAGGGGCAAAAGAAGTCTGTATTTATGTGATTGACAGTGATCTGGCAAAGAAATTCGCAAAATAAATCTTAGTGTCTTTGTGCCTTAGTGTCTTTGTGTTTTTTTACCACAAAGACACTAAGGCACAAAGTTAATTTTTATGCAAAAAGAAGCGATTATTCAGGTAAGAAATCTTATTGCCCAGTATGGCGAAACCCGTATTCTGGATAATATCAGTTTTGATGTTTACAATGGTGAAATCTTTGTTATACTTGGTGGAAGCGGATGCGGAAAAAGCACACTGCTCAGGCATCTTATCGGATTGAACAAGCCTTTTGCCGGAGAGATTATCATTGATGAAAATGATATTTCTTCCTGTGATGATGAGTTATTCCACAATACTTTAAGAAAAATCGGAGTTCTGTTTCAGAGCGGCGCACTTATCGGGTCAATGACCATTGCAGAAAATGTTGCTCTTCCAATAGCAGAATATTCAGGGCTTCCTCAGAATGCAATTGCCAATCTGGTCAGAATGAAACTATGTATGGTCGGATTGGGAGATTACGGAGATTATCTCCCTGCACAGATCAGCGGCGGAATGAAAAAAAGAGCCGGGCTTGCGAGGGCGTTGGCGTTAAATCCCAAAATTCTTTTTCTTGATGAGCCATCAGCAGGATTGGATCCGATTACCTCAGCAGAGATTGATGAACTGATATTAAGGATCAATAAAATGGTTGGTACAACAATGGTCATTGTTACCCATGAGCTTGCAAGTATCTTTGCTATTGCCCAAAGGGTGATTATGCTTGATAAAAGCACAAAGGGGATTATTGCCCAAGGGATTCCCGGAGAACTGAAGAATCAAAGTGAGCATCCTGTTGTCAGGCGATTTTTCAACAGGATGAGCGGGTGAAGATTAAAAAGAGATTGATAGCTAAAATTATGATAATTCATGTTTAAATGTTTTTTTCAAAATCAGAATTATCGAATTGTATCATTTTTGCTTGACATATTTAGTGAATCTGATGTAAAGAATAGATTATGCTTGTTTATGAGAATTGAGAAATAATATTCTTTTCTAAAAAAATGCCTAATAGATAAGATGAAATATCCGACTATAAAATCAGTTTTAATAACTGATAAATATACGCTTCTGGTAGGTTTCTCAAATGATGAAAAACGGAAATATGATGTATCTCCTTTATTGAACAGAGAAATGTTTTCTGTGCTGAAGAAGCAGGCGTTTTTCAAAAATGTGCAGATTGAAACAGGCGGATATGCGATTAAATGGGACGAAGATACTGATATAAGTGAATATGAAATATGGATGAATGGTTCGCCGGTATGAACATAAATGATGGCATAGTTTTTGCATGTTATTTTTCAGGCTTTCAAAAAGAGAACAGAATATAAATACGCTTTGTGTCTTAGTGTCTTGGTGTTAAGAAAACACTAAGGCACAAAGACACAAAAAAACGAAGCGTATTTAATATTTCGTGTACTTAGTTTAAGGATAAAAAATGAGAATTCCATATCCGGTAGGAATTATTTTAACTATGAAAGAATTCGAGGAACTGATTGAAGATATAGAAGACCTTGCAGTTATAGCTGAAAGAAGGAATGAACCTGTTATTCCGCATGAATATTAAAATTGGAGTAAAAAATGGAAGAAATACAACTTACTGACTTTTATAGTATTATAAAATCGGTGAGTATAGAGGATAAGGCTGTGATGATAGCCGATAAAAAAAACCTCTGGTAAAAATCGTTCATGTTTTTTCTTCCGAAAGCAGTTCATGGCTTGGATGTATGAGAAAGAGCGGAAAAAATTATAGGTGATATTATCTCTCCGGCTGAGGATTCTGATTTAAAACTTTTTAATTTAATAAAAAAATTTCCGAAGCAGTTGTTCTGTTGACATTTCATTCCCTGATGTTCTGAACCGCTGATAATCATGATAAAACTGATACCGCTGATAAAGGCATGAATCATCATGGTCATCATCATAATCAGGATTATCAGCGGTTCAGAGGATGAAATGTCAACAAAACCTAATCAAAACCCAAAACCCTTATGAAAAAAATAATCAGACATAGTGTGATTTTATTTGTCGTAAGTTCTCTGATAGCTTCAGGACTGCCGCATTTTAATTCAGAAGATGCGACCTGCGACAAGAGGATTGATCTGTCTGATATTATTATATGGATGAAAGCGTTTGTTAAAACCGCTGATCAGCCTGAAATATTTGCTGAAACTACTGGAAATGTTATTTCTGCATTTCATGTTGCTGCGGGTTTAAAGACCATTATAAAAAAAGATTCGCCTTCATCAAATGTGATGAAGGGCTTGGATCAGCCATTCTTAATTTTATCTTATTTTATCCCCATGAATTTAAGTCTTTATTCAGATGCTGTATCTGAAAAAAGATTTTCTTATCTTTCTGTACTTATCTTACCGGAATGTCCGCCATCTTAAAAAATATTAAATTCCACTCTGTTATGGTGTAGTTTATATAGTCATAAAAAATCTGTCAGAATATTCAAATTATACCTGATTTATGATATAAAATGTTTTTCTGACATATCCTGAAATTCTCTTTAAATGTTTTTAATGATAAGGAGGTGTAAAACCTTTTGTACAGACCTTAAAACTGTAGGAGCCGGAGACCTGCAATTTTCGGGTGAAAATCCTGCCCGGGGTCAAACAACGGACACGGAAGTGTTGCAGTACTGAGACTGAAACAGCAAGCAAATCAGGATTGCAGCGAGGTAATCAGAAACATCATGCAGTTCCCGATGTCAGAAAAGGTAATCAGAAACATTATACAGTTCCCGAAAGTCAGAAAAGTATTCCGGAACGCTCGCGCCGACCGGATAGAGGGCGTGGGGTTATGTCCATTGAGGGTTACGCCTTCATAAACATTTTATATCAAAATTCAGAACATTTCTGTATATTCTGATATAATCTGATATAAAATGATAACCTAGACTCACCTTATTATATAAAAATTTTATAGTTTCATAATTTTTTTTTATATACTAATAAAGAGCATAATTGTTCTTAACTGTAGAGACCTACGGGGTTTTGAAAACCCCGTAGGTCTTAAAAAAACAGAAGATTACAAGTTATGATCTTTATGAAAGTATATTTATAAATCTTTCAGGAGGTAAAAATGAAACAAAAAGGTTTAGTTTTGTCGTGTTTGATGGTTTTTTGTCTGGTGGTAGGGGTATTCTCTGCCGGAGCAGCATACAATATTACAATGGATGCTGAGGATGCAAATGATTATATTACAACTGAATTCACTCCGGGCAGCGAATTGAATCTTAACATCAATCTTGATGCCGGATCCGCCGGTGTGGCAGCCTGCGCTTTTACATTGGAATGGACGCCGGTTGATGCATTGACACCGCCGACCACTGATTCAAATGGCGTTTCTGCCGGTATAACCTCTGATTTTCACTTTCAAACAACGGTTGATGGCGCTATTAATGATACCCATCGTGAAAATTCATCAACAGGTATGATTTATTTCTCTGGTGCAGAAATCACAGATAAAGGCGGCTCAAAAACACATCCTTTTGATGTTACCCTTTTTAACGCTAAATTTACAGTAAAAAGCACAGCTTCAGGCAGTATCACATTTACTCTGAAACAGACAAAGATTCTGAATACAGCCGCTGGCTGGGGAAAAGATGGAGTTGCAGAAGGAGTACCTATAATTGTGGGTGCCATGCCTAATGATGCAACACAGGCTACATGGGATGCAACATGGATAGATGGTTTTGGTGGTAATCTTACAGATGATTTCCCTGTTCGTCTTGCAAGTTTTACAACAAATCCTACGCTTACAGTTACCATTGGCGGTGATTATGAAGCATGGAAAATCGCAAATGGCTATGATAATCCTGACATCGGCGGACCTAATGATGACTATGATCATGATGGATTTACCAATGATCAGGAGAGAGTGAATAACTCTGATCCTACAGTAGCAACACCTCCGCAGGGACCAACGGGAGTAGATGTAACCAATCCAACTACTTGGACTCCTATGGGAACCGGATATAATGCTTTGACAGACTTCCGTGTAGCAAATCTGGATGTAGATGGAAATGGAAAAGCAGAACTGGGAGCTGATGGTGTTATGGTGATGCGCTATCTGTTCGGTTACACAGGCCAGCATTGACTGATAATGCAGTAGCCGCCGATTGTACAAGATGTGATGCAGCAGCTATTTCTGCTTATATCGGCGCAGTGAATGAAGCTGTTTTTGATGTTGACGACAGCGGAAAACCGACTCTTGGTGAAGATGGTGTCATCATTATGCGTTATATGTTTGGTTACACAGGCGCAGCCCTGATTAATAATGCGATAGATACAAACTACTGTAATCGTTGTGAAGCAGCAGATATTGAGGCATATATTCAATTGTTGTTTCCTAACTAGTAAAGAGTAGAAATTCCGGTTTTGGTATTTATTTAAATACCAAAACCGGGAAAAAATAATATAATTTAGGATTCATTTTTAAGGAGGAGAGAAAGATTATGAGGACAAAAAGGTGGTCACATGTAATTCTGTGTGCGGTACTGATCCTGCTTGCAGGAATAGGTTCTGCTTATGCCCAGAATGTTCAAAAAGCAATTCTTAATCCAAGCGTTACAAGCCTTGCTAATGCAGGCGATCCGTTGGCTGTTACTGTTCAATACGGCTGTAACGATAATACCGTAACTGTATTTGGAATTCGTGTTCATTATGATTCTACAAAACTTACATATGTAGATGCTAATGTTCTTCATGCCGGCGGCAGTATGGGCACTGTTCAAAACAGAGATGAAGCTGCAACCGAAGATGATGGAGATGCTAATACCAATAAAGTTCTTATCATAGGTTATGGCGATCCTTTTGGAGGAAGTTGACCAATGTTGCTCTTCCGCTTAATCTTGTAACTTTAAATTTTGTAGCATCTGTTGCAGCTCCGCAAACTGCTGTTAATGTTACAGCATCAGGAACAGCATCAGGGTTCACCTTTGAAGGTACACCCGCTGCTATCGGTGCAGTAATCCAGCCAACCGCTACTTCTCAGACCATCGCCGAAGCGGATGGCGCTCTCGTCGGGGTAACACCTAATCTGGTTATTATAGATGTTGCTGATCCAGCCGATTATGCTGCTGGACGCATCACAGGCGCTAAGACTTTGGCTGAAGTTGATCTTGCATCTCTTGCAAAAGACACACCGATTCTTGTCTATTGCCGTGATGCAGAAAATGCAAAAGCAGAAGCAAATAAACTGGCTGCTGCTCCCAACAGCTTTACCAGAGTCTATTATCTGTATGACACATTTGCCAACTGGGTTGCCGCAGTTAATTCTGATGAAGTAGAATACAAACTGACTTTGACAATAGCCGGTACCGGAAACGGAATCATTGTAGATGGCGCTGGTAATCAGTATGCTCTTGAAACATGGTATGCAAAAGACGCAGTTGTAAAGCTTACCGGAAAACCCGATGCAGGCAGCAAATTTGACGGTTTTTCAGTTGATGCAACAGGTACTGCTCCCGTTGATTTGACAATGAATGCATCAAAGGCTGTTACAGCAACATTTTCACCAACAGGCTGTACAGCAGCCTTTACAGCAACCGCCGGTGCAACCACAGTAACTGCACCTACTGGAATTACCATCAATAAAGACGATGCAGTAACATTTGATATTTCAGCGTCTGCTAACTACAGTTCATTTGTGCTGAGTTACGGAGACGGCGCTGAGTATGCCGGTCCTAACAAAACAGCAACTCACACCTTTACTGCATCTTCTCCAGTAACACTTACATTGAAAGATGCAAGTGATGCTGTATGTTCAACACAGAGCATGGTGGTTACAGTGAATGTTCCGGGTGTCACATACACAGTAACAGCGACAGCCGGAGCAAACGGAAGCATTTCTCCGTCAGGCACTGTTGAAGTGAACGAAGGCGAAGCTAAGACATTTACAATTACACCGAGTAATGACTATTTGATTGAGGATGTAAAGGTTGATAGTGTTTCTCAGGGAGCGGTTACCAGTTACACATTCCCGTCAACAACAACCGGAACACATACAATTTCTGCTACATTCAAGGTAAAACCTGTTGGTAAATACACAGTAACAGCGACAGCCGGAGCAAACGGAAGCATTTCTCCGTCAGGCACTGTTGAAGTGAACGTAGGTCAGGCACAGACATTTGTAATTACACCGAGTAATGGCTATTTGATTGATGATGTAAAGGTTGATGGTGCTTCTCAGGGATCGGTTGCCAGTTACACATTCCTGGCAACAACAACCGGAACACATACAATTTTTGCAACATTTAAGACAATAGCGGTTAATAAATACACAGTAACAGCGACAGCCGGAGCAAACGGAAGCATTTCTCCGTCAGGCACTGTGGAAGTGAATGAAGGTCAGTCTCAGTTATTTATAATCACACCGTACAACGGCTATGTGGTTGAAGATGTGAATGTTGACGGTGTTTCTAAGGGAACAGTTACAAGCTACACCTTCCCGTCAACAACAACCGGAACACATACAATTTCCGTAACCTTCATTGAAGAAGGCGTTGTAACATCTAATGGTGACGGCAACTGCGATAATTATACTGATATTTATGATGCGCTGTTGGCAGCCATTATTGGTATTGGAAATCCTGGTGGTGTTGCTGTTTGTAATGAAGACATGCTGGATGTTATAGCTCCGACAGGCGTTGACATCAACGATGCACTTGCAATTGCAAAGTATGATGTTGGTCTGACCTGTAATTGCATACTTGATGCAAAAAAATAGTTCTTTTCTGATAAGAAACTAAGTTTCTTTAAAAGAAACTTAGTTTCTCTAACAACATTGTAAAAAAATAAGGAGGAATAAGAAAATTATGAATCGTAAAAAACTGATCAGCTTGCTGATAAGCGGAATGATGATTTTCAGTATCGCATCAATTGCAAGTGCTGATGTTGTAACATTAAAAGCAGAAGTCCCAGAGGGGAGTACCCTGAAGGCATTTAAGATTACCCTGACAGATACAGCCAATGTAACAGACGTTAAAGCAGTTGCAGGAACAGGATTTGCTGTTACACCGAATAAAATGGAAAAAACCATTATTGTCAATGGCTTTAGCGTAGAAGGTCTTCAAGGACCTGCTGAACTGCCGATTCTTGATATAACTGTTGACGGCGCAGCCAATTTTGGCGTAACTGTTGATGATTTCGGCAAAAGCGCTACAGAAAAGATTTGCCCGGTTAAAGTAACTGTCGGAACTGCTGTTACAACTTTTCCTTGTGAAAAATAACAGGGATTAAGAACAACTACAGGGTTGATATATCTACAAGGATTCTTTTTAAGAAGAGGATTAAATCCTTTTTCTTACACCAAATCCCTGTAGATTAAGAATCATCTACAAGGATTTTTTTTAAGAAGAGGATTAAATCCTTTTTCTTACACCAAATCCCTGTAGATTAAGAATCATCTACAAGGATTCTTTTTAAGAAGAGGATTAAATCCTTTTTCTTACACCAAATCCCTGTAGATTAAGAAGAGGATTAAATCCTTTTTCTTACACCAAATCCCTGTAGATTAAGAAGAGGATTAAATCCTTTTTCTTATACCAAATCCCTGTAGATAGATAAAGAATCCCTGTAGATAGATAAAGACAAGTCCTTGTAGAAAGACAAGAAACCCCGTAAGCCTTGTAAAAAGGGTTTGACGGGGTTTCTATTGTAAAGATTATTAAAAATTTGACGGTTTTTTAAACTCCGCAGATTTTTTGAAAAATAATAGTGGTAGGGGAAGTTGTTTTTTTAATGTATTAACCTCATAAGAAATGGAGGTTTAAAACAGAGATGGAAAAAAAGATTATGAAAAGATTTAAAGGTTTGCCCATCATACTTCTGATCGCTATAATGATCGGGATGTGCATGGGAGCTACTGCTTATGCCCAGACAGCGTACTGGACAGATAGCTCAGATACGCGAATTCCGGGTGAGCAGGTAAACTTGACAGGAACTGCAACCCAGACCATTCGTCTGAAAGCAGATGTGCCTGCGGGATCAATACTTCAGGCATATAAATTTACCGTAAATTATGATGCAACTGTCGTTGAAGTGGTTAAAGTAAAGTCAATATCTTCTTTTGCCAATTTTATCAATGACAAAACACCAGGTACAATAATTTTTAACGGTTTCAGTGTAGCAGGTACAACAGGACCGGGAACAGAGCCTTTGATTGAAGTTACTCTCAAAGGCTTAAAAGACGGCTCTTCTGAATTCAATATTGCTGTCAATATATTTGGTGACGGTATAAATGAGATTGCGTTGACAACAGTTCCTGTTACCGTGAATGTAAACAGTATCAATGTCGGACCTCATACTGTCTTTTTTGCAGATGAAAATAATGTCCGCTTTAATAATGAACTGACAACAGTAAATGCGGGTGAAACCAAAGTCCTTCATTTAAGAGCAGAAATACCGGATACAAAGACTCTTAAAGCATTTCATTTCACTTTGCCGTATGATGCGTCAAAAATCGAAGTGCTGAAGATAGAAAAATCGGCTGATTCTATATTTGATACAACTATTAATGAATCAACACCCGGAACTATCTCTGTTAACGGTTTTAATACAACCGGAGAACTCGGCGTAGAACCCGTAAAAACTGTAACACTGCTTGATATTACTGTTAAAGGTGTTGCAGAGGGTAATTCTGTTTTCGGTATTACTGTTAATAACTTCGGCACAAATGATACACCTGTTGAGGAATTTATACCTGCAACTGTGCCGCTGAATATTACAGTTAATCCTGCCGCATCTCTTGGGGAATAGAGCATTCTGGTCTTATGATGCTGTTAATAGCGTTGATGTTGCTGAGACAGAAATGACTGTAGGCGATACCAAAGTTATCCGCTTAACAGCAGATGTTCCCGAAGGCAAAACTCTCAAGGCATTCAAATTTACATTGCCTTACTCTTCAGGCATTGTTGATGTTGTGAACGCTGTTGCATCTGCAACATCAGTATTCACAACCACAATTAATAAAACCGCCAACAGTATTGTTGTAAACGGTTTTTTTGCTAACGGAATTGCAGGCGCAGCAGGAAAAACAGTTGATTTGCTGGATGTTACAGTCAAAGCGGTTGCTGAAGGAACTACTGCATTTGGCATTACAGCAAATGATTTCGGCGATAATGAGAATAATGAGTTTATTCCTGAAACTTTCCCGCTGACTATCAATGTTCAGCCGATTGTTACAAATAAAGCATTTTGGACAGATGCGACAACTGATCTCCGGTTTGCAGATGATAAACTGGAAATAGCAGTTGATCATACTCAGGTAATCCGTTTGGCGACAGAAATACCAGCAGACAAAACCCTGAGAGCATATAAGTTCACATTGACTTATGATCCTACGGCTATTGAAGTCATTGACATCGGAAATTTGGCATTTGAAAATACTACAATCAATGACATTGAGCCGGGAAAAATTGTATTTAACGGATTTGATACCACCGGTACAGAGGGCGGAGCAAACGGATTTATCCTTTCTCTGCTGGATGTTGGTATAAAAGGATTGGCTGCCGGAGCAACCGCCAATTTCACTATTCAGGCGGATAAATTCGGCGATATAGACAGCCCGACAGAAGAATTTTTGCCGACAGAGTATCCGTTGGCAATTACTGTTAAAGATACCGCTGCGGGTGCAGCATATTTTGCCAATACTTCAAATGTCAAACTTGATCCGTATCAAGTTATATTGGCAACTGTAAATGCAGAGCAGACCATCCGGCTGATGGCAGAAGTACCAGCCGGAAAGACTCTTAAAGCATACAAATTTACGCTGGTATATGATAAAACCGTAGTTGAAATTACCGGCGAAAAAGTTCTTTCACCTTTCAAAGACTGGTCTATATCTGAACTCAATAATGATAAAGTTAATGGGAATCTTATAGTTGTCGGTGCTGATGTAAAAAAAGATCCTGTTACAGGTAAGGATATAGGCGGAGTCGGTGAGGGTACCTATGCTTTCCTTGAGCTTACTGTAAAAGGCTTGAAACAAGGGTTCACAACACTGACCATCAGCAAAGAAGATGGTGACATTAAATTTGGCACAGATTCAAATCATGAGTTTATTCCTGATGTTGAAAATTTGCCGATTTCTGTTGCCGGCGGTGAAATAATCTATTGGATTATTAACGCTACTACAGATGGTAACGGTACAATAACCCCGTCAGGTCAGGTAAAAGTACTTAACGGCACAAATCAGACTTTTACATTTACGCCAAATACAGGCTATACAGTTGCAGATGTGAAAGTAGATGGTGTTTCAGTAGGTATCCGTTATTCTTATACCTTTACCAATGTAACAACAGGACCTCATACAATCCATGTTACATTTAATGCAATTCCACCAACATATACCATTACAGCATCAGCAGGACCTAACGGAACTATCACTCCGTCAGGCAATGTTATTGTGGCTAAAGGTGCAACACAGGAATTTATATTCCAGCCTGCTACAGGTTATAAAGTTGCAGATGTTAAGATAGATAATGTTTCTATAGATATACCTGCAAATAACAAATATACCTTTGCAAATGTTACAGCAAATCGCACTATTTATGTAGCATTTGAAAAAATTGTGGGTGACTTTTTTACCATTACCCCAAGTGCAGGTCCTAACGGAACCATTACCCCGCCAGATGTTGTTCATGTGGAACTGGGTGCAAACCAGACCTTTATCTTCACACCTGATCCCGGGTATGTAGTGGATGATGTTAAGATAGACGGCATTTCAGTCGGTTCAGTAAGTGAATTTACATTTGAGGATGTTAATGCTGACCACACTATTGATGTTACATTCAGACCCGCTGGACCTGTTAAGTATATTATCGAAGCAACTGCGGGACCCAATGGAACTATCAGTCCGTCAGGCGCTGTTTCGGTAAATGAGGGTGTAACTCAGAGCTTTATCATTCAGGCAAATGAAGGATATAAAGTTAAAGATGTAGTTGTGGACGGTGTGTCTGCGGGCGCTCTTACAGGCTATACCTTCCCGGCAGTAAATGCAAAGCATACAATCAGCGTAACATTTGAAGAAGTTCCGCCGCATGATGAATATATCATCAAGGCAACTGCCGGAGATAACGGAACAATTGCTCCGTCAGGCGATGTTAAAGTCAATAAAGGTGAAAACAAGACTTTTACCTTTACTCCGAATGCAGGTTATGAGGTTAAAGAGGTAAAAGTAGATGGCGTTTCTCAAGGTGTGATATACGGCTATACATTTAAGAATGTTGATGCTGATCATACTATTCATGTAGAATTTAAGAAAAGCACGGTTATTACTTATGACATCGCGGCAACCGCTGGAGCTAACGGAAAAATCAGCCCCGCCGGTATTGTTACAGTGAATGAAGGTGTAAATCAGACATTTACCTTTACACCGGATGCAGGTTATGTAGTTGAAGATGTAAAAGTGGATGATGTTTCTGTAGGTGTTGAATACACTTATACTTTTACAAATGTTACAGCAAATCATAAGATTCATGTAACATTTGAGACAGGTAAAACATACATAATCACAGCAACCGTGGAAGGCAACGGAGCAATTACCCCGGCAGGCGAAGTTAAGGTCAATGAAGGTGCAAACCAGACTTTCACCTTTGCACCAAACGCAGGCTCTGCTGTTGAAGATGTAATAGTTGATGGAGTCTCTGTCGGTGTAAAAAGCAGCTATACTTTTACAAATGTTACAGTAAATCATACGATTCATGTAACATTCTCCGGTGGAATTTCTACATACACTATCACAGCAACAACGGGAGACAACGGAACAGTTACCCCGTCAGGCGCTGTCAAAGTGAATAAAGGTGCATCTCAGAAGTTTGTCTTTACAGCAAATGCTGATTATGCAGTAGCGGATGTTACAATAGACGGCGTGTCAGTCGGTGCATTGAGTGATTTTACTTTCCCAAATGTAACCGCTGATCATACTATTCATGTAACATTTATTGAAAGCGGAGTATCTTACATTATTACAGCAACCGCGGGAGCGAATGGAAGCATTACCCCGTCCGGTGCCGTAAAAGTAAAAGAAGGTGAAAACCAGACATTTACATTTACAGCAAATACCGGCTATGAAGTTGCTGATGTAAAAGTAGATGATGTTTCTGTAGATCGTGCCGAAGACAGCATACCTATACTTTTACAAATGTTACAGCAAATCATAAGATTTATGTAACATTTAAGAAAGAAGAGGTAGAAGTTTATTACACCATTACAGCAACCGCTGATTCACACGGATATATCAACCCGTCAGGTGAAGTCAAGGTTCTCAAAGGAGGAAGCAAAACCTTCTCCTTTACACCTTCTACCGGCTATGAAGTTTCAGATGTAACTGTGAACGGTGCGTCTGTAGGTGTACGTTACAGTTATACATTTACAAATGTTGCATCAGATCAGACGATTCATGTAACCTTTAAACTGACAACTGTTACACCTAAATACACAATCACAGCAACAGCGGGTGCAAACGGAAGTATCACTCCGTCAGGAGTAGTAACCGTTTATGAAGGCGGAAGCCAGAGCTTCAGTTTTACACCTTATAATAATTATAAGATTGCGGATGTGAAGGTAGATGATGTTTCTGTAGGTACTGCTACCAGTTATAAGTTTACAGGGGTTACAGCAAATCATACGATTAATGTAACTTTTGAACTGATAGAAGTACCGGAAAAGGAATATACCATTACTGCCAGTGCCGGTGTGGGCGGAACAATTTCACCCTTTGGTCCTGTTAAAGTTAAAGAGGGTGAAGATGCGACCTTTACCATTGCACCGGATACTGCATCAGGATATGTTGTTGATACAGTAACAGTTGATGATGCAGCCGTAGCATTAACAGATGGTCAGTATTATATTTTCTCAAATGTTAATGCAAATCACACAATCCATGCAACCTTTAAGGTAGTAATATATACGATAACTGCCTCGGCAGGTGTGGGCGGCGTGATTGAACCGTCTGGTTCAGTTGAGGTTATTTCCGGCGGAACCAAGACCTTTAACATGGAGGCTGATGCAGATTATGAAATCGCCGATGTAAAAGTGGACGGTATATCAGTAGGTAAGCCTACTATTCATACCTTCTCCAATGTAACCAAAGATCATACGATCCGGGTTACTTTTACAGTGGTGGAACAACCGGTAACTGTAATCAGACCTAATCAGCCTACATTGGTCTGTAATGCAGAGACTTCTCTGACACCGGATTTGGAAACCAGGGGATTCTCTTATCCTGCGGGTACTGCTGAGGAAGATCAGAGCGGTCATGCTTGGACAGTATTCAGCATCAGCACTGATAAGACATTTACTGACGGTAAGGAGCTTGTATTCAAGGGAAGAAAAATTGAGACAGGTCTTAACTTCTTCACAGTTTCTGAATTTATACTGCAGGAAGGTGTTACCTATTACTGGAAAGCAAGATATACAAATGATCTGGGCGTTGTATCTGAATGGTCAGATGTATGTAAGTTTACAACAAAAGTAACACAAACTTACACCGAAAGTAACGGAGCTGTTATACCGGAAGATAAAGAAGTTTCTTCTCCTCAGCAGTATTATCCGACAGGGACAGATCTGACCGGATACAGTCTGGTAACAGTAGAAGGCGGAACCGCTCCTATTGCTGTGAAAGCTGGAGACGGCACCGTTATTACCTATCTTGATTCTGTTGATGCCGGTAATATTGCAATTCCTTCAGGTGTGAATATGCCGATGGGGCTTGCAACTTTTACTCTGGAAATTGAAGAGTGTGATGTAAATGAGGCTGGTCAGGTGGTTCAGGCAAAGATTCTGTTTGCCAAACCTCTGCCAACGGCTGATGATAATCCTAAGTGGTATCAGTATGATCATGAGACCGCCAGAATGCTGGATTACTCTGACCACGCTGTTTTCAATGATGCAAACAACGACGGCGAGTATGAGTCAGTTACTCTGAAATTCCAGGACGGCGGCTTCGGTGATCTGGATGGTATTGTCAACTGCCATGTAGTTGCAGGTCCGTCAGGTTACGGCGTACCGAAAGTTGCTACAGTCGGCAAAGCCAGTTTCACAGTTAAAACATCACCCACTACTCTGATAGCAGAATTTGATGCAACAGCATCAACAGGCGAGTGCTTTGTGTGGGATTTCGGCGATGGTACACCGAATGATATATCCTGTGTAACAACCGGCGGAATTCATAAAGTGGTAACACACGAATATGAAGAGAGAGGCACTTATACTGTTACGCTGCTGGCAATGGGCGCTAACGGTTCTGAGTCAATCTCAAAAGACGTTACAGTTCCCACACCGACAAGCGATAGCAGCGGCGACAACTGCTTTATCTCCACCACTGCGAATGGTTCTATGAGTTTCGGATCCATGATCGCACTGATGCTGATGACAGCTGTTGGTGCAATCAGCGTTTTCTTCTTCAGGAAGGAACAAAGATAAATTAGCATGGTGGGTGAAGCGCAAGCGTAACCCACCTTCTCAACAATAATTTTAACAAAAAAAGACCTGCCGGGTTTTCAAAACCCCGCAGGTCTTTTTTTCTAAAAATATCAATGAAATCCTATTTGATCCTAAAATATGGGGAAAAAAATTTACATAGAAACATCTGTAATAGGCGCATATTTTGATGAAAGAATTGATGTTGTATCCGCTGCTCAGAGATATTGGACACATATATGGTGGGAAAATTTGCGGGAAAAATATGAAATCGTTATAAGCCAGGCTGTTAAAGATGAATTATCGCATCCTGATTATCCTAATTCAGAAGATGCCCTTGGACTGATAAAGAATATACAAAAAGTAACAATTGAGTCAGAAATCAGTCAAATTGTAAAAATTTACATTCAAAACAAATTAATGCCGAATAATCCATTAGGTGATGCTTTACACCTTGCTTTGGCATCATATCATAAATGCGATTACCTGCTCACATGGAATTGCAAACATCTTGCTAATCCAAATAAATTTAATCAAATTCGTCTATTCAATAATTTATTAGGATTATATGTTCCTTTATTAGTAACCCCAAATCAATTAATAGGTGATTATTATGATTAAAAATTCTCCAATAGTTAATGATACACGCAAAGTTCGTAAGGCAATTTCTGAAAAATTTGATAATGATATTGATAAATACATCAATTATCTTCTTCTTAAACAATCTGCTGAATTTTCAGCAGACAATGAAAAGAATGAGACGAAGCATCAGCAGATTCAAGGGGAATCATTGAGTTCTCATACATGAAATGAAAGACCTGCCGGGTTTTCAAAACCACGCAGGTCTTTTTTTGTCTCTTTTTACCACAAAGTACAGTAGGTTGTGGTGAATGAAATGAACCCCGACATCCTACGAAAACCTAAATCCTCGCAAGCAACACCCCTTCAATAAACGGATCAATCCCCCCGTCCAGAACACTGTTTACATTACCGATTTCAAGATTAATCCGGTGATCCTTTGCCATCTGATAAGGATGCAGCACATACGAACGAATCTGACTCCCCCATGCAATATCATCTTTGCTTTCATGAAGCTCCCGAATCTTTTCATTCTGCTTCTCTTTCTCCTGCTGATACAGACGAGCCTTCAATACCTTCATTGCCATATCCTTGTTTCTGTGCTGGGATTTCTCCTGCTGACACTGAACAACAATCCCGGTCGGAAGATGTGTGATACGGATAGCACTGCTGGTTTTATTCACATGCTGCCCCCGGATCCGCTTGCTCTGAAGACATCTATACGCAAATCCTTCTCTTCAATATCAATGACAATGCTGTTATCCACCTCCGGATAGACAGATACCGAAGCAAATGATGTATGACGCTTTCCGCTGGCGTTAAATGGTGAAATCCTGACTAAACGATGCACCCCGATTTCAGCCTTCAAATATCCATAAGCATAAGAGCCGTCTGCCGTGAAAGTAACGCTTTTTATTCCTGCTTCATCTCCGGGCTGAAAATCTATGATATTGGTATTAAAGCCTTTTTTTTCACTCCATCTCAGATACATTCTGAAAAGCATTTCTGCCCAGTCCTGAGCCTCAGTTCCTCCTGCCCCGGCATTGATTGAAATAATAGCGTTATTCTTATCATCCTCTCCGCTCAACATCATCTCCAAAGAAAAATCACTGATTTTTTTTTCAATCGCCGCAGTCTGATGATATGCCTCTTCAATAGTCTCTGTGTCTGATTCTTCTATACCGAGATTCAATAGGATTTCATTTTCATCCAAATCCTTGCACAGATTATGAAATGCTTCAATCTTATCTGTTAATAAAGTACGCTCTTTTAAAATGACTTTTGTATCATCAGGATTATTCCAAAATCCGTCTTTTGAAATGAACAACTCAATTTCATTTAACCGTTTCTCTTTTCCGGCAAGGTCAAAGATATTCTTTCAGTTGATCTAATTTAACATGAAGTTCCTTAACCGTTAGTTTTAATTCTAAAGACATGCTCTTTTTCCTCCTTTTATTGACTCTTTAATTTTACCACAAAGACACAAAGACACAAAGACACAACATAAAACAGAAAACCAATCTCCGAACCGTGTATAAATTGTTTTGCTTTGTATCACCGGCACATCACGGATAATCACTGCATCTTCAAATAACTGAGTTGAAGCAATCACTTTCCCAACCGGACTGATAAATCCGCTTATTCCGGTATTTGCCGACCTGATAAGAGTGCGTTTGTTTTCAACCGCCCTGAATATCGCCATAGAAAAATGCTGATACGGAGCGCCGGTTCTTCCGTACCACGCATCATTTGTAATATTAATCAACAGACCAGCATCATTCTTTGCCATCATTCTGGAAAGATTAGGAAAAATAATCTCATAACATATCTGAATCCCCAGTTTTATCTTCTCTTTATTTCCCGATCTTTGAAACTCAGCGTCAATTGTCTCCCCTTCTTTACCCGGAATAAAATCCCCGACCTGCTCTACCATCTTGCCGATAAACGGTAGCCATTTTTTTAAAGGAACATACTCGCCAAACGGCACAAGATGAGCCTTGTCATATTTCCCTGTAACCTCTCCGTCAGGCTTTATCAGATAAGCACTGTTGTAATAATCTATCTTATCCTTTTCCCTTTGCGTAAAATAAGGGCTTCCGATCAGAAAATGCGTTCCGGTCTCTTTAATCCCTTCTTTTACCATCTGAGTCATCTTTAAATTATACAGAAAATAAAAAGGTGTGGCAGTCTCTGTCCAAACAATCAGATCAGGATTATCCTTTTTTACAGAAAGGGATAAGTCAATATATTTCTTTGTAGTTACATACTGAAACTCAGGATCCCATTTAATAGTCTGATCAATATTCCCCTGAACAACCGATACTTTTAGCGATGGAGAATTACTGATCAGCTTTTCCGCTGTATTGATACGCCATTCTCCGTAAAACCATACAGAACCGAGAATCAGAATAAAAAAGCTCACGATTACTTGAACAAATCGCTTTGTAACAGCTATGCCCTGCCATTCCATTTTTTTTAAATAAAGCCATATAAAAAAGAGAGTTCCGTTTGACAGAGCAATCAGGAATGATACTCCGTAAACTCCGAATATATCTGAAATCTGTATAAGATGCAAGTGATTAAACTGAGAATATCCGATTAATTCCCATGGAAATCCTGAGAAGAGAAAAGAGCGGATATATTCCAGAGAAACCCATAAAACAGGGAGCATAAAAAAGCAGGTAACGGGTGAGGAGCAGGGAATGGATATTAACATTGAAAATATAGCGGAATAAAGTGCAAGATAGGATGCAAAAAGAAAAAGAACCGGAATACAGATATAAAGAGGCAAATAACCATAGATTTTCATGGTATGGGCAATCCAGTATATCAAGGTAAGATAATGAACTAAGCCTGTTACAAATCCGAGATAAAAGCTCTCTTTTAAATTCCCTTTGTCAGAATCAGATGAAGATGTTAAAGCAGTCAGCAGGGGAACAAGTGCAAACCATGCAAGCCAGTCCATATTTATATTTGGAAAAGAGCCTGTGAGTAACAACCCGCTTAATATTGCCAAACTGATTTTTTTTCGTGTCAATTCTGTTTTTGCTCCCTTTAAACCATAAGGGGTTTTAAAACCCTTATGGTTTATAATCTTTAAAGAATCACCACTTTCTGAACAGCCTTGACAATCTCTTCAGGTTCATCCATGATACGAATAATATCAAGGTCTTCAGATGATATGCGTTTTTCAGCCAGCATACGGGATTTGATCCAGTCCAAAAGACCCGTCCAGTAATCAGAGCCTACCAGAATCAAAGGGAACGGTTTGATACGGTGAGTCTGAATAAGAGTAACAGCTTCAAACAGCTCATCAAGTGTTCCGAAGCCGCCGGGCATGATAATATATGCAGTGGCATATTTGATAAGCATTACTTTGCGGATGAAAAAATATTTAAATTCTATCTTAACATTGGCAAACGGATTTGGCTTCTGCTCCATAGGAAGGATAATATTCAAGCCGACTGAGGTTCCGCCTGCTTCAGCCGCGCCTTTGTTTGCTGCCTCCATTATGCCGCCCCCGCCCCCGGTAAGCACAGCAAATTTGTGTTTGGCAAATAATGCGGCAATCTTCTCTGCTTTTTTGTAATCCGCATCTTCAGGTCTGCTTCTTGCTGATCCGAATATAGTTACTGCTGGTCCGACATCATGAAGTGTTTCAACGCCATCCACAAATTCGCCCATGATTCTGAAGAGGCGCCATGCTTCACCTTTTTTTATATCATCAATAAGAAACTGTTTTTCCATTTTATAGATAATTCCCAATCATTAAAATTTAACTGCTGATAATCGTAAAAATCCTTTTATCAAAAAGTAGGGGCGAATAATTATTCGTCCCTACAGTCTGAAATTTCCACAAAAATCCTTGAAGAACCATAAAAAATATCATTTCTCTTTTTTTTTGTCAATAATTTCAAATAATATTTATCAGTAAATTTTGAATCTCTCTTCTTTATTGCGGATAAAATTCTTAAAGCGATTCAGTTTCAGTAGATCGAAATTTGGGGAAAGTTCGTAGTACCGCCTTTAGGCGGTTCGTGTTAAATCAGACTGTTATCACAAAACGACAGACCGCCTAAAGGCGGTACTGCAAACTTTTTCGATCTGCTGGGTTTCTTCTGCTGTTAAATACTGATTTTATGTTTTTTCAATAAATCATGTAATGTAGGTCGGCTGATGCCAAGCAGCTTTGCCGCATGAGTGATATTGTTGCCGGTAATTGCCAATGCCCGTTGAACTATCTCTTTTTCGGCTGATTCACGGGCTTCTTTAAGGCTGAGAATCTGCGGCTTTTTATTATTCTCTGATATTTGAGAGAGTCCCAAATCATCAGAAATTATAATCCCGCTGACATTTGTAGCCAATGCCCGGCAAATACGGTTCTGCAACTCACGAATATTGCCTGACCATGAATGTGCCATAAGAACATCCGCGGCTGCCTGAGAAAGTGTTACTTTACCCTTTTTGAGTCTTTGAGCTTCATTCCTGATAAAATGATGTGCAAGAAGCAGAATGTCCTCTTTTCGTTCTCTCAAGGGGGGCAATCTTATCGGGACAACATTCAGGCGGTAAAAAAGGTCTTCACGGAAACGACCTGTTTTAACAGCCTCTTCAAGATTAACATGAGTAGCCGCAATAATACGGACATTCATCTCTATGGTCTGATTCCCGCCTACCCGTTCTATGGTCTTCTCCTGAAGAAACCGCAAAATTTTGACTTGCAGCAGTAACGGCATATCACCGATTTCATCTAAAAAGATTGTTCCTTTTTCAGCCTGTTCAAACCTTCCGGTTTTCCTTGCAGATGCTCCGGTAAATGAGCCTTTTTCATGCCCGAAAAGCTCACTCTCCAGCAGATTTTCAGGAATAGCACCGCAATTGATAATCACAAAAGGGGATTTAGCTCTTTTACTTAGGATGTGAATCGCATTTGCCGCCATCTCCTTGCCGGTTCCGCTCTCCCCCTGAATAAGAACCGGATAATCTGTACTGCTTACCTGTCTGATAAGATTTAAACATTCATCCATATCAGGAGAGATACTCATTATACCGCATAAAGAACAGGAATTCTGATTTAATAATTGTAACTGACGATTCGCCTCTTCTAACTCATAGATTTTAAATGTACGTTCAAGTATGATCTTCAGAACTTCAAGTTCAACCGGCTTGGAACAGAAATCAACTGCTCCCAGAGCTATAGCCTTCATAGCATTATCTGTTTCAGCATTTCCTGTAATGACAATCACCTTGATATAAGGGGCTAAAGATGACATAGCTTCAAGCAGGCGAAAGCCTTCCCTGGGTATATCAGGAGACGGAGGGAGTCCAAGATCCAATGTTACTACCGGAAAAGCACCGGATGCAAGCAACTGGCGGGATTGTTCAACTGTACCGGCAATAATAACTTCATATATATCACTTAGTCCCCACTTCAGTTGTTTTGCCAGCGATATTTCATCTTCAATAATAAGGAGTTTTTTCTTCATAAAGAATATAATCCAAATTCAGTAAATCGGAAAAGTTCGTAGTACCGCCTTCAGGCGGCGGGGCGTGATTCGGTAATAAGTAACCAGTCAGAAGTTTTAGTATATAAAGACCTGCGGGGTTTCTGAAACCCCGCAGGTCTGTTGAAAAATTTATGAATGGTTACTTAATCTGATTTCACAGTAACCGCATAAATGCGGTACTACGAACTTTTCCGATCTGCTGATTAATAAATATTTTTTAATAAATTCCGTGAATTCAGAATAATAATCAGCCTGTCCTTTAATTTGCATACTCCCATCTCCAGATTTGATGCACTCAGTTTCAGCATTTCGGAATCATTATGAATATCTTTGCATTCCTCTTCAATTTCAGATTCTCTGACCTTTACAACATCACCGATCTGATCCACCAGAACACCGAAGGATTCTCCTATATTCGGCTTAAACAGCATAAGACGGCTTGATTTATCAACTTCTTTGCATTTGAATCCCAGTATAAGCCTTAAATCAAGAATAAGATAGATTTGTCCCCGAATATTGACATATCCTTTTACAGTCGGCGGTGCATGAAAGATAGGGGTGAAATCGGTCTCTGCATTAATCTCTTTTACATCAAGAATATTTATGCCGAAGATATGTTCAGCTATCCGAAACGTACAGAACTGATATTTTTTTCTCTCCTCTGAATTTTTTTTCATAAAATCTCCCGACAAACTTATCTATGCTGTAAAAGCTCTGCAACTGATGTAAGAAACTGCTCCCGGTCAATCTTGATTTCATACCTGTTATAACCGCATTTTACAGCAGCATTCCGATCTTTTTCAGTATCCAATGCGGTAAGGGCTATGGCAGGGATATTTTGCCATTCTTTTTTCTGACGGACAGATTTTAAAAAATTCCAGCCGTCCATTACCGGCATTTCAAGATCAGAGACAATCATATCAAAAACATTATGATTCATCTGCTCAAGCCCTTCCCTGCCGTTTTCTGCTGTAATAATTCTGTAGCCGTCAGATTCCAGATAACCTTTTACCAACTGCCTGAAAAATGAAGCATCTTCCACCAGAAGAATCTGCTTGACCGCTTCAGGAGGAGGCGTCTTTTTCCGCCGATCCGTAAACCATTCATGATCAGCTTTTTCAACCAGACGATAAATATCTGTAAACAAAGTAATATGTCCCCGGACAATCGTTGTGCCTAAAAGACCGTCCTCTATATAGCTTTCCACATTCAGCTTAACAGATATTGTTTCAATATCAATCAGTTCAGAAGCAAGCAGCCCCACAGGTCTTTGAATATATTTCGGAAGAATCAGAAACATCTCATCTTTTTTTTCAGAAAATGATGACACTTTCAGAACATTATCAGGACGCAGAATAAAGACAGATATTCCGTCAATGGTAATAAATTCTTTATCACCGACCTGCTCAATATCAGATACAGATATTTTCTCAATACGGCGAATCAGCGGTAATGCCATAGCAAAGCATTCTTTTTTTCCGTACCTGAAAAGAAGGACAGTCTGTGAATCTTCATCATCTCTTATTTTATGTCTCTGCTCTATATGACAATTTGAACTTGTGTCAAAGATAATCCCTGCGTGTTCGGCAATACCGTTTACATCCAGAATCAGCGACACCTTGCCATCGCCGGTGACTGCGGCTCCGGAATATATCTTCAAGGACTTGAGAGCAGGGTGCATCGGCTTTACAACAATCTCCTCGGTTCCGAGTATCTTGTCAATAATCAGCCCGAAACGGCTTGTCCCGACTTTGATAACAGCAAAATTAAGGGAGAGCTTAGAAAGAATGTCTGTCGGCTGTCGGCTGTCGGCTTCTGAATTCTGAATTTTTATTCTATACTTCTCTGCTATTTCTGCCCGGATTGCCTTGGTGAAAGACTTTGGTTTTGCCAGGACTTCTGAAAGACGTACCATAGGGAGCAGGCTGTTTCTGAGGCGATAGACCTCCTGATCAGAAGCATATTCTATTTTTCTTTTTACATCATCATCATAAAGACAAACTAATTCTATAAGGTTAATCTGAGGAATGGCATAAGTATGTTCTCCGACCGCAGCCATCAGACAGGGTATAATCGCAAGGGTAAGCGGCAATCTGAGATGAATTGCTGTCCCTTCTCCGGGGGCTGATTCTATTTCAATAGCGCCTCCCATTTTTTCAAGCCCGGTTCTGACAACATCCATACCTACACCGCGTCCTGAAAGAGAGCTGACCTCGTCTGCCAATGAAAATCCGGGCAGCAGGATGAGCCTTAATATCTCCTTGTCATTCATCTGTTTTAATTCAGCTTCGCTCTTTATCCCTTTTTCAGCCGCTTTTTTACGGATTGCATTCGGATTTATCCCTTTGCCGTCATCTCTGATTTTTATATTGATCTGTCCGGCTTCATGATAAGCGGTGATGGTGATGTTTCCAATTTCCGGTTTTCCTGTTTGGACTCTTTTTTCAGAGGCTTCAATTCCATGATCGCAGCAGTTACGGATAATATGCGTCAGAGGATCAGTCAGAGATTCTATAATCGTCTTATCCAGTTCAACTTCACTCCCCTGTATTGAAAGACGGATATTTTTGCCAAGCTGTTTTCCAAGTTCACGGACAATTCGCGGAAATTTTCCGAATATTTTTCCGATCGGCTGCATTCTGGCTCTCATAATAGTCTCCTGCAATTCACTGGTAACAGCATCCAACCGCTGTGCAATGGAGCGGGAGGCAGAATCAAATGAATCAACTGAAATAATCTGCTGATTACGCACCAGAACCAGTTCTCCGGCAAGCATCATGAGTTTGTCAAGAATATCAACATGAATCCGTATAGTGCCGGCATGATCGGTTACTGTTTTTTCCTGATTCAAGTCAGAGACTTGAACCTCGGTTACTGCTGTCGGTTCAAGTCTCTGACTTGAACCTGCCGTTGGGGATTGCGGTATTTCCCTGCATTCCTTTATCCGATCTCTTTTTACAGGGATAATCTGCCATTCGGAAAGCCCTGTTGCCTGCTGAACATCATCAATGCCTAATCTTGTTGCATACAGTACTTCATACATCAGGGGACTACTGGGAAGCCCGTTATGCAGGTCATCAGATGGTGTATCTATTTTTGCATCTACAACTTCTCCGGTTTTAAGAAGTTTTTTAATCAGCAGTACAGGAGACTCTTCAAGTTTCATCAGATCATATTTCAAAAGATAAAGCAGCATATCCTCAGAAATATTTTTCAGCTTGAATTCATTTATATCAAAGCCGATTACTTCCCCTTTAAAACCGGATAATTGTACAGCCGTATTCATCTCTGCTTTGACTTTGGGAGAGAGTTGACGTGCAAGGAGTGTGGCTAAACGATTATGAACTTTGGTTATATCTGTCTCATTGCTCTGCTCAATGTTATCCATCATAAAGCCGAGGAGGTCAGCCCCTTCCAGAAGCGCATCAATTATTTCGGATTCAGGGAGAATCTCTCTTGCTCTTATCATAGAAAGGAGCGTCTCCATAACATGAGAAATCTCTCCGATCTTCTCCAGTCCGAGAAAACCGGCTGCTCCTTTTATTGAGTGAACTGCACGGAAAACTTTGTCTATAAGCCCCTGCTCAAGTTTATCTTTCTGCTTTTCCATGAGAAGAAAGTCATCTTCAATATTATCAAGATGCTCTTTTGCTTCAGCAACAAACTGCTCAATGATCTCTTTGTCGTTTTCCATATTCATTTCTGATACCTGCCCACCATTCCGATACATTTTTGCTAATAGACATTCATCTCGTTCCCACGTTTTGCGTGGGAACGCAAGCTCAGACGCTTCGAGTCCTTTCTTTTCTTCATACACTACGGGACGCAAAGCGTCCCTTCTGCGTTCCCACGCAAAGCGTGGGAACGAGGGTTAAATTCCTAATTCCTAATTCCTAACTCCTAATTGATATTACCATTCAACCGCCAGCATCAGACAATTAAGCCCGCTGCCGATTCCCATAAATCCGACCAGATCATTTTTAACAAGAAATTCACGTTCATCAGCAATAGCTGCGGTTATGGGAAGAGAAACGGTTCCTATATTTCCAAGATACCGGAATGTAGAAAAATCTTTCTCTTTTGGGATACCGATTGAATCAAGAATATTCTTTTGATGCGCCGCGCCGACCTGATGACAGATCACTTTATCCGGTTTGTTATCAGGCAATGAGAATTTTCTTTTAAACGCTTTAAAAGTTTCAATTCCAAGAATCACTCCGTTCTGAAGAACACCGATTGAATCGGTTTTCATCACATAAGTCCCGTTTATCGGCTTTCCCGCATCAGGTCCCCAGAGACACAGCTTATGAAATTCAGATGCGTTTCTTGCAACCCCGCCCATCAGACGATGTGATTTTGAATCAGCAAGGGATTTATCTGTCAACAGAACCGCAACGGCACCTGAACCACCGGTTAAAGTGGCAATGGTCTTTTTAAACATATCCATATTCGGGTTTTGTAAAAGCCGATCAATGGTAATATCAACAATCTGTCTGGATGCCTCACAAGATACCGCTAATCCGGCTTTTATATAACCGAGTTCAATAGCATTGGCAATCTGAACCATGCCGTTTAATACGCCAAGACAGGCATTTGAAACATCATATATCTCTGTTTCATGGCTGAGTCCGATGCCATGCGCCGCAGCGCAGGCTGTTGCAGGCTCTAAATTCTCCCTGCAAACTCCGCAGTAGATTAACATCCCGATCTTCTCAAGAGGGATGCCTGAAGATTCTATTGCTTTTTTTCCCGCGGCAACTGCTCCTTCAGAGACTTTATAACCCGGATCCCAGAATCTTCTTTCATGGATTCCGGTTAATGCTTCCAATTGCCCTTTCTGAATATGAAGCGATTCATAAAGCGGCTCAAGCCGTTTCTCCAGATCATCTGAAGTAACCACATTTGGAGCAAGCTGATAACCAAATGATTTTATATAAACTTTTGAATATAGCATATTTTAATATACAGGAGTCAGAAGATAGAAGTCAGGATTCAGTTTAGACTATAAATACGTCAAGTACAACTTTAACCACAAAGAACACAAAGTTTTTCACAAAGGTCACAAAGCACTCCTTGTTAATCCGTTCGGCTGAGCGTTCGGCTGAGCTCACGCCGAAGTCTCACGCCGAAGCCTTTGTGATCTTTGTGGTAAAAAATTGCACATAGCGTAATATTTATTCTTAGGAGTTATGCACTTGGAATTCCTGCATCGTAACACTTAACCGCAAAGGGCGCAGAGTTTCCGCAAAGGGCGCAAAGTGTTAAAATATATCTTTGCGTTCTTTGCGGTAAACTTTGCGATCCTTGCGGTTAAGCAGAAGAGTGAAATTTAACTGCGTAACTCATAATTTTATAGAATTATAATTTCTAATTTCTGTCTCCTGACATATCTCCTTTATTTTTTTCTGATAAAAAACAATTTTATAGGACGATCATCCTCGGCTCTTCTGAAAAAATATAATCCGATTATTCCCATTACAATATTCGGAACCCACATTCCTATGATTGGCGGATAAAGACCTGTTTCTCCAAAAACTTCTCCGGCAGAGAGCAGCAGATAATATAACAGGATAAAAAAGAGTCCGATTCCTATTCCAAATGACCGTCGGGCGGTTCTTGACTGAATTCCCAACGGAACAGCAAGAAATCCCAGAATAAAACATGCAGAGGGAATTGAAAATTTTCTGTGAAATTCAATCAGGGCAGAATAATATGCTGTATCTTTCTTTGTATCAGATTTTAAATATTCCCGCAACTCAGTAAGGCTCATCTCTTTTGCGCTTTTTTTCATTATTTTTTGCTTTTGAAAGAGTCTGTTCCATATCCAGACGGATCTCATAAAGATCAAAATTAATTGAATTAGCCTCTTTTTTTTTCAGATCAACCTGATTGATCGTTCCGTTAAAAAGTTTCAGGTGAAAAGCTGATGTATCAGGATCGCTTAACAGCTCGCCTTTTGGAGCTACTATAGTAACAGCAATCCCTCCGGTTCTCTGATCCTCAATGAAAATATCTGTCAGCATATTATTTTTAGTATCTGTTTTATTGATATACAGCATGACATCTTTGAAACTGTCGTTGAATGTCCTTTCTTTCAGTCCGATATTCACATTGGATGCCGCCATTTTTAATCCCTCTTCTTTAAAAGCGGTTCTTCCCCAGGGCAGTCCGTAGATAATCATAAATCCTGTCAGAATAAAACCGATCAGGCTGAAGAGAAAAACCGGCGGAAGCATCCCGCAGATATTGATCCCCCCGGCTTTCAATGCAAGAATCTCATTATCACCTGACAACCTGAGAAATGTCAGAAGAACAGCCATCATCACTGACATAGGGATAACAAATACAAGAAAATACGGAGTTGTATAAACCAGCATCATAAAAACAGATGAGATACCGATCCGGTAATTGACAATCAGGTTGGTTATATCAATCAGCTTTGTCATTAAAAAAATAAAGGTGAAAAAAATCAGAATAATGACAAACGGGGTGATTATCTCTTTGAATATGTATCTGCTTATAATTGAATTGACTTTCATATTTCTTTACCTTATGATTCTTAATTGCACGTGATATGCAACTTTTTTTTAACCACAAAGAACACAAGGTTTTCACAAAGTATAGTGTTCTTTGTGTCCTTTGTGGTAAAAATTGCACATTGCGTTAATTCCTAATTCCTAATTCTTATTTTGGCATTATCATTAACCGTTTTTATTTTGCAAGCATAAAATGATTTAAGATTGCAGAAATCAGACTTCGGAAGTCTCATAATGGAAAAAAAACAGATGCGATTGCAGAAATTTCTTTCAGCAGCCGGGTTCTGCTCCAGAAGAGCCGGAGAAAATCATATAAGAGCCGGGCATGTCAGCGTCAATGGCAAGATTATAACAGAGCTTGGAACAAAGATTGATCCTGAGAATGACCGGGTAGAAGTCTGCGGAGAGCTTATAAAAGCGGTGAATAATCTTATTTACATTGCCCTGAATAAACCCGAAGGGTATCTCACCACCTGTAAACAGCCGGGAAGAGATACTGTCATTCATCTTATCGGTATTGCTGAAAGGGTTTATCCTGTCGGAAGGCTCGATAAAGATTCTTCCGGGCTTCTGCTTCTGACAAATGACGGCAGAATACATCACCGGCTTCTGCACCCTTCGTTTGATCATGAAAAAGAGTATATTGTTACTGTTGATAATCCTATACCTGACGGAGCGATTCATCATATAGAACAGGGAGTATATATTATGGGAACAAAAACGCGACCTGCAAAGATTACACGCATATCCCCGACTCAGTTCAGTATCATACTCAAAGAAGGAAAAAACAGACAGATACGGCGCATGGTCAGAAAAGTAGGTAACAGCGTCAAGGCTTTAAAACGGATCAGAGTTGCAAATATAAAATTAGGAAATCTTGCTGAAGGAGACTGGCGTTATCTGACAGAAAATGAGAAAGAGGAGCTTTTGAAGATGCTCATTTTTAAATGAGTTCGTAGTACCGCCTTTAGGCGGATGACCGTTACCGCTGTTCGTAGTACCGCCTTTAGGCGGTATGACGGTTACCGCTGTTCGCGTAGTACCGCCTTTAGGCGGTATGACCGTTACCGCCTAAAGGCGGTACTACAAACATAAGTTTCTTGTTTACATGGGAATCATTGAATATAATAAGGAGAATAAACATAATATGTTACAGCGAAAAAAAGGTACAGATATAGTTGTTGAAATCGGAAAAATCAGCACCAAAGATGCGGCTGTTCAGATTTTTGAGAAAAAGATGGATGCGGAGAATCTTTCCAAAATAAAAAGAATAACCAATGAAGAAGCGATTCTGAAAATTGCCAATGCAATTGTCATGTGTGAGCCTGATACGGTTTTTGTCAATACCGGATCCAAGGCTGATAAAAAATATATCAGAGAGCTGGCAATCAAGAACGGGGAAGAAAAGCCACTTCAGATGAAGGGTCATACAATTCATTTTGATTTAAAGGATGAACAGGGGAGAATTGTTGATCGTACATTTTATATTGCCAATGAAGGAGAGAAGATCAGCTCTCTTGCAAATAAAATAGAAAGACCCAAGGCGATTGAAGAGGTTCAGAAATTCATGAAAGGGATTATGCGGGGAATGGTCATGATGGTCGGATTTTATATCCGTGGACCCGTGGGCTCTCCGGTATCAAATCCTGCTCTGGAGATCACAAGCTCCGCGTATGTATCTCACAGTGCGGAGCTTCTTTACCGGAATTCTTTTGCCGCATTTGATAAGGAGACTGAACGTTTAGGACATTTTTATGTCAATATTCACAGTCAGGGAAAAAACCGCCCGGAAGATTTGCCCAATGCACGGGTATTCATGGATCGGAGCCACTGGACTACATACAGCTTTAACTGTACTTATGCAGGGAATACCCTGCTGATGAAAAAAGGGAATCATCGCTTTTCTGTTGACAAAGCAGTGTATGAAAATAAAGGCAGCGAACTGGCAGAGCATATGTTTATTACCGGCATTGACGGACCAGGCGGCAGAATTACATGGTGCGCGGAGCCGCTCCAAGCGGATGCGGCAAGACCACTACAGCAATGGCAGGAAATCATTTTATCGGCGATGATCTTGCCCAGATTTGGATAGCCAAAGACGGCAGCATCCGGGCAGTAAACCCTGAATGCGGTATATTCGGTATCTTGGAAGATGTGAATCAGGATGGAGATCCGCAGTTGATGGCAATCCTGAGAAAACCGGGCGCGGAAGTGATCTGGTCAAATGTTCTGGTTACTGAAGACGGGATTCCGCATTGGGCAGGCAGCGGAGAAGAGATTCCGGCAAAAGGTGTGAATTTTCAGGGTGCATGGGAAAAGGGTATGAAGGATAAAAACGGAAAACCTGTGCCGATTTCTCATCCGAACGCACGGTGTACAATATCTTCATCTGTTCTGGCAATTTATTCTGAATATGCAGAGGATCCCGAAGGCGTCGAACTGAGAGTAATCACGTATAACGGGCGGGACAGCGACACCATGCCCCCGGTCTGGGTCGGGAAAAATCCGGATCACGGGGTTGTAATCGGTGCCACAATTGTATCTGCGGCAACTGCAACAGAGGTCGGCGCAACCGGCATAAAACGCGCTCCCTGGGCAAACGCACCCTTTATTCCCGGAGCATTGGCAGATTATATGGATGCTCAATTTACTTTTTTCAACAGTGAAAAAATTGCCAAAGAGAAAAAGCCGATCATGGCAGGATTAAATTATTTTCTGACTCATGAGGCAAGAGGCGGGGAATCTAAAAAGCTGATAGGAGAAAAGAGAGATGTCAAAGTCTGGATGTCATGGCTTGAGAGAAGAGCAAATAAAGAGGTTGATGCGATTGAAACTCCGATTGGGTATCTTCCCAAGTTTGATGATCTGAAAAAGCTCTTTAAGAGTATAATTGACAAGGAATATACAGAAGATTTGTATATTAAGCAGTTTTCTCTGTATATTGACAATATCCTTGCCAGAATTGTCATGCAGAAAGAGGCGTACAGCAAAAATCCAAGCACCCCTAAGAGACTCTTCAAGGTTCTGGATGAACAGCAGGAGGGGCTGATGAAACTGAGAGAGAAATTCGGTCCCATAGTTAAGTTGTCTCAGCTTTAATTTTATTTGATACGTTTCTTATAAGTAACCGTTCATAAATTTTCCAATGTCAGACCTGCGGGGTTTCTGAAACCCCGCAGGTCTTTATATAACAAAACTTGTGAACGGTTACTTAAGTAACCGACCCGAAGTTTTTTAGTATGAAGACTTCCGCAATTTTAAAAACTTCGGAAGTCTTCAGTTTTTCTGTAATATTGAAAAAACCTTGACTTATTTAAGATTGTGGATTATTTTTTTACAAAAAAAATTATATGAGTACATGGAGAAAGCCTGTATTCATGTAAGAAAAAGGAGAAAAAAAATAACATTTAATGAATATAGACTTTACCCCTTTTTTTAAGAAATATGAAGAGCTTTCCAAAAAAGCAGACAGTGCATTCAATCGGGTTTCCAATGAATATCAGGAATGTGTCAGATGCAAAGTCGGATGTTCTGACTGCTGCCATGCCTTATTTGATCTCACCCTTATTGAAGCCATATATATAAACCATCAGTTCAATACACTTTTTAATGGAGAAAAAAGAGACAAACTTATTGAAAAAGCAAATGAAACTGATCGGAAAGTATATAAAATCAAAAGAAAAGCATATAAAGATCTGGAGTCGGGAAAAAACGAGAATGATATACTTGCAGAAATGGCTCGGGAGAAAGTCAGATGCCCATTGCTGAATGATCAGGAAAAATGCGATCTGTATGAATACCGACCCATTACATGCAGATTTTACGGAATACCTACATCCATAGGCGGACAGGGATACACCTGCGGAGAATCAGGTTTTGTCAGGGGAAAGCAGTATCCTACAGTAAATCTTGATATGATTCACAGAGAACTTTATAAAATATCCGGTGAACTGGCTGATGCAGTTCAATCTAAATATTCAAATCTGTCAGAGATACTTGTACCTTTATCTATGGCACTGCTCACGGTTTATGATGAAGAATATCTTGGATTAAAAAAGGAAGAGAACAAAGGGGAAAACAAATGACTGAGCTTTTATCCGAAACAGAAGAGAAAAAAAAAGCGATCTTTGACAATATGTCTCCGAGGCGCCAGCAGCATATTTTAAAAAAAGGGTATAAGAAATGGGATCCGTTTCAGGAACCTAAAGACCCTATAGAGATAAGAAGGGATCAGACAAAACGTACCAGCCAGATGCTTGTAAGAGAATTTCTTCAGTCCAGAAATTCTCAAGATTACAGCAATCAATACGGAAGGGGTGTTCTTGAAATCTGTATGGGAATTGTCAATGATGATGAGCGGTTTAAAGGAATGTTTGAATTTTCATGCTGGTATTACGAGCTTCTGAAAAAAGAAGGAATAAAGGGGGAATAAGACATGAAACAAAAATATACGATTTTAAAGAATGATGAAAAAAATGAGTTAATCATCAGGGAATCTGCTGAATTAGATAAAGAAATATTCTCTCTTCTTTGTGAGGAGGTATATAATAGGGATGTTATTCAATCCGCCATAAAAAAAAGTAAGGAATCGCTCATTGCTACCCTGAGGACTCAGAATATGTATCCCCCCGGTGTATATGTGGATAGAATAGCAGAGGCTGTTATTTCTCTGTACAATTCTTCTGATATGAATCAGCATCCGGTTGATATTTTATTTAATGATATTGATTTTCTGACAAAAGAGCCGAGAGAACCTGAAATACCCGAGGAAGAGATTGAGGATGAGCCGATAGCAGCAGCAGGGGATGATCTGGATGATCTGCTTGAAGATGATATTGATGATATTGAAGATGATTTTGATGATAAAAGTTCAATAGATCCAATCAATTCCCCGCTTAAAATCGCAGATGATGAATCCCTTGATATTGAAGATGAAACTTAGAAATATAAATCAGGAATGGAGAATCAGGAATTAGGAATCAAGGATTTGGGAATGGGGCATAAGTAATGAAACAATATGTAATTGATGAGCTGAGAATCGGAGATCACGAAAAGATAAAGACATATCTGGATGAAAATTTCGGAACATCCGGGGTAGAGGGGATTTACTGGATCCCTATAGAAAATGGGATACTGACTGAAATTCAGGCAGCGCATACAGACTGCGCTCCTTTTTATTTTGCTCTTTCTCTTGAGACGAATCTTTTAGCCTGCGAGCTTCTGGTAAGAACAAGAAACCGGATGAGATGCGACTGTATGAGCTATACAACAGAAGAGCAGAGGAACTGGCTTATCCGGTTTATTGATGATATATTTGAAAAATTTAAAATTAAAATTTAAAATCAGAGACTGATACTTTGTCAATCTTGAAATAAGTCCGTAGTACCGCCTTTAGGCGGTTTTGCACAGCCTCCGCCTAAAGGCGGTACTACAAACAGATTTCAACCCGCAAAATCGGAGTTGATAAGTCGCTAAGTCCCATGAAAAGACTTAGTTTCCCTGTTAAAAAATGAAAATAATACACACCTTGTTAATTATGACATGGACCATAGTTGCTACTGCTTTTTTCGGTATAACCATCATTGCTGTATCATTTTTATACAAAGACGGGCGGTTAATTCATAGGCTCTTAAAAATGTGGTCAAAATCAATTCTCCGGATCAGTTGCATAAATGTAACTGTAAAAGGAATCTCCAATATAGACCCTGCCAGATCGTATATTTATATGTGCAATCATCAGAGCAACTTTGATATTCCGGTTCTTCTGGCATACCTTCCCGCGGAATCCAAATGGCTTGCCAAAGCAGAGCTTTTTAAAATACCTATCTTCGGTTATGCCATGAAGCGGGCGGGGTATATCAGCATTGACAGATCAAACCGGAAATCTGCATTTGAGAGCCTTAAACGGGCTGCTCATCTTATTCGGGAAGGAGTTTCAGTTTTAATTTTTCCGGAAGGGACTCGCAGCAAAGACGGTAATATCAGAGAGTTTAAAAAGGGCGGATTTGTTTTAGCTGTTGATTCCGGGGTTCCGGTGATACCGATTATTATTCATGGAACAAGGGCAATTATGCCAAAGAAGCAGATGGTTATCCAATCAGGAGAGGTTATTCTTGAAATCCGTGAACCGATTGAAACATCATCATATTCCAGAAAAACCAAAGATAAACTTTTACAAAAAGTCAGAGAGATTATTTGTGAATCCTTTGAAAAAGGGGTAAAGGATTAGAGGGTTTACAGTTTAACAAAAATTTTCGGGGTTTTGGAAACCATGCTGTTCTATTGTTGATAATTTTCTTGAAAAAATCAATGCCTCTTATTTTCCAAATGCGTTTGCCTTGCCTACTGCTTTGTCAACTTTGTTTTTAGGAGTTGGAATCCGGCGTTGTTGGGTTAATTTTCTAATTTTTTGTAAAAATTAGAAAATTAACCCAACCTACAATTTCAAACTTGACAAAGCACTACTCCCGCAAATAATCATCTTCATCTCCGTAACAGAAGAATTACAATAATTAAAAGGATAAAACATATTCCCAATGCGGCAAAATAATACCCGCTATATCCGCCATATATGACGACTGTATAAACTCCGGCAACAATCATCAATATCCCGATAATTAACCCGATAATCGCTGACGGAGTTATTTTTATATTCTGCTTTTTCTTATTTTTTGATTTCATTACATTATCTGCCTCTTATTCAGACTTCCGATTAGGAAATCCAAAAAAATTAATCGGTTCTTCAAGGATTTTTGCGGAAATTTCAGCAGGGGCGAATAATTATTCGCCCCTGCGCAAATCCGCAAAAAAGATTGAAGAGCCAAAAATTTTCCCAACTCTTCATTTTTTTAACGAGAAGCCAAGTTTTTAAAAAAAACTTGGCTTCTTATCACTGATTCCTAATTCAAAACGGCATATCATTCATACTGAATATAGCCATCAGCATTGATATAACAATAAACCCTACCACTAATCCCATTATAAGGATCATAACGGGTTCTAATAAGTTTACAAAACGCCTTACCGTATTTCTGACAACCTTTTCATAATTATCCGCTACTCTTAACAGCATTTCATCAAGTCTTCCTGATTCTTCACCTACGGTAATCATCTGAATTGCAAGAGATGGAAAGATAGCTGTATCATTTAAAGGCTTTGAAAGGCGTTCGCCTTCTTTTACCCTGTCATAAATCTTTTTCATTGCTCCGGCAACCACTTTATTCCCGATAATATCTTTGACCAGATCAATCGCCTGTAAAAGCGGCACTCCGCTTTTTACAAGAGTTCCCAAAGTTCTTGCAAACCGGGCGACTTCAATCTTCTTGACAAGTTCACCGCTAATCGGGAACCTGATTTTATATTTATCTATCCTGAAGCGACCTGCCGGGGTTTTTGCGTATTGCCAATAAGATATATAACAGCCGGTTAAACCCGGAAGAATGATCCACCAGTAACTTCTCAGCAGATCACTCATTCCAAGTAACAATCTGGTTGAGAACGGGATCGTCTGCCCCATATCAGAAAAGATAACTGAAAATTTCGGAATAACAACCGTCATCAGAATAATAATAGAGATTCCCCCCACAAGTACCAGAAAGATCGGATAAATCAGAGCCGATTTTATATAATCTCTTAAATCCTGTGTGTTTTCCAGAAAAATTCCAAGCCTGTCAAGCACAGCCTCTAATACACCGCCTGCCTCTCCTGCCCGTATCATATTTACATAAAAATCTGAAAACCCATTCGGATATTTTGCCATTGCATCAGAGAGATAGCTCCCGCTTTCAACAGATTTCAGAATATCCCGGATAATTGCTTTGAATCTCTCTTTTTCTGTTACATCAATCAGAATAGATAATGCTTTATCCACAGGCAATCCGGCTTTTAACAGAGCAGAAAGATCCTGGGTAAAGAGCATGACATCTTTATTTGATATTCTTGAAAAAAAAGAGAGAACATCTTTTGAAATATTATGATTAAGCTGTATCTGCTCTTTTCCTGAATGGCTGATTTTTATAGGAATATATCCCATATCCTGAAGCCGGTTTGCTGCGTTTTGTTCATTGACAGCTTCAAGGGTTCCTTTAACAATTTTACCTGAAATATCAGTTGCTTTGTAAGAATATAAAGACATTTTGTTTGAATCGGGAATTAGGAACTGAAAGTATTTTATAAATGCCGATGTTTAAGAAGCCAAGTTTCTTAAAGAATCTTAACTTCTTTTAAGAGTTACGCAGTTAAAATCCGCCTTTTTATTTAACCGCAAATGTACGCAAAGTTCCGCAAAGATATATTGAAACTTTGCAATCTTTGCGGTTCATTTTTCAGATGCAAAAATTCCAACTGCGGAACGCCTATTTTTTTAATCATTTTAAGAAGTTCTGTATGAAAGAGAGGATGAGACTTTTATAGAAAAGATTTTGAATTCAGAAACAACTTCAGTTTTTAACCGTCTGTCGGCGGATTTTTCTTATTTTTATGCTCATTATAGGCAATAAGTTTTGCTTTCATCTTTTCTATGCTTTCATCATCATCATCATCATATTCATCATTATATTCATCATCATATTCATCATCGTTATATTCTTCATTGTAAGGACAGGAAACATCTGTTCCTCTTAAATGAAATTTTATCAGCATAATGAGAACCAGCCCCGCCAGCCATGACTTAAAATTCATGGGGATCCCGCAGTTAAAAAGTGTATTCACCGCCCATATAAACAGGATTGGGCTGATAATATATGCGATTACATTCAGCACGCTTGTTATCACATCATCCATATTAAATTCGATTTCTTTTATTTCCATTCTTTACTCCTTATGTTAGAGTTGTTATACTTTTTCCAAAAATTTTTTATTTAATTTTAGCAATATAAAGTCATCAGGTCAAGAAACTTTTTTTGTATAAGTCAGACCTGACATTTCTCCTTTTTTTATAAAAAGTTCGTATTACCGCCTTTAGGCGGTATTAAAATTTTGAAAAAAAACTTCACTGAACGCATAGTAAACCGCCATGAAAGCGGAAAAAACCGAACTGCCAAAGAAACGCCATGAATAGGGTAATTTATTTTGAATCAGATAATTGGCGGCAAAAGAGATGGGAATATTTACCAGAAATGACCATGTTCCCAAAATCATCAGATTCCAGCCGATTGCATCCCAGTTGCCGGAAAAAAATTTTATAAAAAAAAGATGACGCGCAACCCAGAGAGGATTGAAATAGAGTACAGCAAAGCCTGTCCGCTTACATGATGCAATAATATTTCCGTTTTCAGAATTTTTTTTATCAATCCATTTGAAATAATTAGGTATCTCCAGAGCATAAAATGTGCCGCCGACAGCCATGATTCCCAACAGGCGATAAATACAGAATTCTTTTAATATCAAAGCGGCAATCGTGTCTCCTATCGGATAGATAATCACGCCTTGAAGCATGTCTGAAAGAGATAAGAATTTTCTGAATATTTGGATATTCATGACAATGCCAGCCATGTAACCATGTAGTAGCAAGTTTACCTTCATAAATGATTCCATCTTCTAATTCTATACTCAGTAGATCGAAAATTTGTAATACCGCCTTTAGGCGGTCAGTGTGAAATCAGATGGTTATCACGCGACACGCCTGGCGGTACTGCAAACTTTTCTTTTTTTCAGGGCAACCACAGGGGCTGCCCTTACAGATATAAAAATCTGATTTAGGAATGTGCATAAGATAATCTGTGATATGAATCGGACTTCCGAAACAGCCATCCTTATTTCAGATTAATCGTAATTTTATTATCTGCCGGTAACAAATCCGTCCACAACGAATAAAGGATTTGCCCCAGTTGTCTGATTACCGGGTCTGTACTTTGCAGATAAGTCATTATAGCGGCAAGCGTTTCCGGGGTCGGAGTTTCATCTCCCGTATAGTGAGCCTTAAAAGCATTACTTACTGACGGAGCAATCAGATTTGCATCATTTTCGGATAATCCGAAACCGCCCTGAGCTAAAGGAAGAGTCAGGGAGTAATAAGCCAATCCGTAAATTCCCTGTTCAATAAAGGCTTCTGAATATTCCGGGAAGGTCATCAGTCCGGTGTTATAATCAATCTGAGTGATAAAACTGCTTTGAATATCTGCAGTATTGTCCTCGCCAAGTGTAACTATCCGATACGGATTCGGGAACGTAACAAGTGAACCTGTTTCCACATCTGTAAGAGAGACTGTTCCGTCATCTGTCTCCCATGCCCCGGATGTTATATCCTGAGCATGATAATGACCTGTGAAAACAATGTGTAATCCTGATTTTGCAAAAGATTCCGAAATCGTTTGCCAATCTTCAATCACATATTCTTTCCCCGGATTTACCTTGGACTGACCTGTAAAATGTTCCAATATTCCGTGGTGCATCATTCCGATGACTTTTTTACCTTCTGTTTTTGCCTGAGCCAGCCTTTCCAAAATCCAGTTCAGAGTCTCCTCTGAAAACCGCCCGGCTGTTACAGGTTTTCCAAGCGTTTTATTTTCATCATACTGACATGAATCCAATGCAAAAAGCCAAAAACCCGGAGCCGGTTCTGCGATATAACTCAGAGATTCTGAATCTCTGTAAATTGCCTGATTATAGCCGTACTCTGCATAAATTTGTGCAAACTCTTCAGGCGTAACCGTGTCAACAGGGATTGCAGTCTCTCCGTCAAATGACATTGCATGAGGATTATTTATATCATGGTTCCCCGGAATCACATAAACCTGAATTCCTTTATTTTCCAGAATTTTCAGGTAGGCGGCAAATTTCTGATGACCTGTAAGCTCCCCGTCTTTAGTCAGATCACCGGAAACAATCACAAAATCAATCTCTTTATTCTCTGTTATTGAACTGATGGTCGCATCCAGAATTGCTCCGCTCTCGCGCAGCAGTTTCCGATCAAATGCAAGGTAATTCTGAAATGCTTCGCCGTCGCTGATAAGCAAATCCGGATCAAAATAATGCGGGTCGGAAAATACTGCAAATACAGGATTGTCATCAGGCTGGATAAGCTCATCAAAAGAGAGGATCAGCCTTGCATCAAATTTGGCAATTCCCAAAGCATCATAAATATCTACTTTGCCGCTTTTATCCACATCAGCTAATGCAAGACCCGGAACCTGATCCGCTCTTTTTATATTTGCATCAAACTCGGCAATTATCAGCGCGTCAAAAATATCCACTTTGCCGTTTCCGTCAGCATCTCCTGTCAACGGGCTGTTCACGGACTCAGCAGTCACAGAAACATCATCCAGAAGAAAATCGGTCGAGCCTTCTCCTTCAAGAATATTTGCTTCAATTTTCAGATAATGAGAATTTCCATCAGCAAACGGACTTATATCTATTTTAATTTCAGTCCATTCATCATATTCACCGGCATCCGTGGCAATAAAAAGTTCCTGCTCGTCTATTTTAACTTTAAATACCCCGGTAACATCCGCCCATAAAATCTGAAACCAGAATGTCAGTGTTGCTTTCCCTGCTTTTGGAATAGTTACGCTCTGAGCAACTGAAGCATTTTCCGCTCCTTCATAATCGTCTCCTCCTGCAAACCATACAAGCCATTCACCTGAATGTGCAGCCTCTTCATTCTGATATATACTCTGCTCAAACAATAAAGAATTATCATCCCATATACCTGATATTCCTTTCTCAAATCCGCCGTCCTGAACCGGATTTGTATCATCATTCTGCCTGTCAGATGATACAGCCTTAATATCGCCGGAGTTCATGATCTCTTTGCACAAAGCAGATGGCGAAAATACAGGCATCAGGATAAAAAGAAATACCAGAATACTGATACCCGTATTGAAAAAAAAGTTGCTGTAAAACAGTTTGTCACTTTTCATAAAAATATCCTCCTTTCAACTTTTCCCTTCTATAATTTTTATTTCCTCAATCCATACAGTTTATAAAACAACCGGTCTCTCCTCCCGTTTATTTTTAATATCATGTGTGCCATTTGTCAATACAAGATCATAAGGTTATTTTGTCCATATTCTTTAATGGCATTGCAGCGGTCTATCTCTGTCAAAATTTTTCCTTGACATAATCATAGAATATCTGATAATTTTTAATTATTGTTAAAGGTGCTGTTTGTGGCTTAAAAGGGAATCCCGTGAAAATCGGGAGCGGACCCGCCGCTGTAATCGGTACGAACACCGCAAAGACCACTGGCTTTAAAAGTCGGGAAGGCGCGGTCAGTAGGATGAACCGAGAGTCAGAAGACCTGCCTTGCAAGTATTTACAAGACCTTCGCGGATTGGGGTCGCTTATAAGATTTCGAGGATAAAAATGGGAATCCCCGGATCCGGTTTATTTGGATCCGGGGATTTTTTTTGTATTGATAAGCAGTAGGGCGAAGCGATAGCGTGTCCGCCATGCGTGAATAAGCAGTAGGGCGGACAAAGCGATAGCGTGTCCGCCATGCGTGAATAAGTGAACAGACGGACACGCTCCGCTTAGTCCGCCCTACAGACTTAGACTTAGTTTCTCCGGAAGTCTTTAATAAATAGTTCAATCCGCATAACATTAACAAAATAAAGGAGATGTAAGAGAATGAAAACAGGAATTATTGTTTATGTTGTGGGATGCGAAAATGCCGGTAAGGATTTTGATGAAAAGAATGCTGTAAAAGGATTGGGAATCAAAGCAGAGAGTATAAAGCTCGTATTTTCAGGCGATACATGCTTTGATGTAATGGATGCATGGTGGAATCTTACCAGAGAAGGGATGTCAAGAATTGTCTGCATGATAGGCGAGGCTGTCGCGGGTTCTTCGGTCATACGTCTTACAGGGCGTGAATTGCAGCTCTGCGGATATTAGGGCGTGTTTGCAAACTCACTCTTGCTTCCGGCGGACTTCGACTACGCTCAGTCCGCCGGATCAGGCGCAGTCCCTGCGGACTGAGCATTAGTCACTGAGGACTGAGCGTAGTCACTGCGGACTGAGCCTTAGTCACTGAGGACTGAGCGTAGTCCCTGCGGACTGAGCCTTAGTCACTGAGGACTGAGCGTAGTCCATGAGGACTGAGCCTTAGTCCCTGCGGACTGAGCGTAGTCCATGAGGACTGATCCTTAGTCACTGAGGACTGAGCGTAGTCCATGCTGACTGATCCTTAGTCACTGAGGACTGAGCGTAGTCCATGAGGACTGATCCTTAGTCACTGAGGACTGAGCGTAGTCCATGCTGACTGATCCTTAGTCACTGAGGACTGAGCGTAGTCCATGCTGACTGATCCTTAGTCACTGAGGACTGAGCGTAGTCCATGCTGACTGATCCTTAGTCACTGAGGACTGAGCGTAGTCCATGCTGACTGAGCATTAGTCACTGAGGACTGAGCGTAGTCCCTGCGGACTGAGCGTAGTCCATGCGGACTGAGCATTAGTCACTGAGGACTGAGCGTAGTCCATGAGGACTGAGCCTTAGTCACTGAGGACTGAGCGTAGTCCCTGCGGACTGAGCGTAGTCCCTGCGGACTGAGCGTAGTCCCTGCGGACTGAGCATTAGTCACTGAGGACTGAGCGTAGTCCCTGCGGACTGAGCATTAGTCACTGAGGACTGAGCGCAGTCCCTGCGGACTGAGCATTAGTCACTGAGGACTGAGCGCAGTCCATGCGGACTGAGCGTAGTCCCTGCGGACTGAGCGTAGTCCCTGCGGACTGAGCATTAGTCACTGAGGACTGAGCGCAGTCCATGCGGACTGAGCATTAGTCACTGAGGACTGAGCGCAGTCCATGCGGACTGAGCGTAGTCCCTGCGGACTGAGCGTAGTCGAAGTCCGCATGGCTTGGCGGAAGATTTGCCAATCTTCCGTTAAGCCAGTTTACAAACACGCCTTAGTGTTCTTAGTATCCTTCGTGTTTTTATATCACCCCTAACGGGGCTTATATTTAAGGTGCTATTATGAAATATTTATTTACCATTATTATTATCGTTAATCTGTTCTTTACAACAGCAGATGCTAAAATTGTAACAGATCAGACAGGGCGGCAGATTACTGCGCCGGATAATCCTCAGCGGATTGTATCACTTGCGCCGAGTATTACTGAGATTGTCTTTGCCATCGGCAAAGCAAGATTGTTTAAAAGGAGTTACACGGTTCAGCGATTTTCCTCCCCAAGCAAAAGAGCTTCCCAAAGTCGGTTCTTACAAAGAGCTTGAATTGGAAAAAATTTTGGCTTTAAAATCTGATCTTTGTCTTGCAATTGAAGACGGAAACCCTAAAGATGTAATAAGTAAGCTGGAATTGTTAAATATTCCTGTTTATATTGTTAATCCTAAGAATATCAATGCTGTAACAGAGACAATCACTGAAATCGGAGAGCTTCTTAATGCAACGGAAAGAGCAGAATCAGTTGTCTTAAGATATGCAATCCAGAATTGAACGGATAAAGAGTCTGGCTGAAACAGCAGATTACCATCCGGGAGTATTTGTTCAGATTGGTATTGCCCCGATTGTATCTGTCGGAACTGAAACATTTATCCATGAGCTTATCACATTTGCCGGAGGAAAGAATCTTACTGAAGGAGATACCCCTTATCCGCGATTAAACAGGGAAAAGATTCTTGCCATTGCGCCGGAGGTTTTTATTATTACTTCAATGACAAGAGGGGCGATATTTGAGCAGGTTAAAGCAGAATGGAATCAATGGACTGAAATGCCTGCAATAAAAAATAACCGCATATTTATTGTTGATTCTGATATTGTTGACCGCCCTACGCCCCGTCTGGTAGAAGGGCTTGAACTGATGTTTAAACTTATTCATCCTGAACTTGCTGAAAAACCCTAAGGGTTTCCGAAACCCTTAGGGTTTTCATATAAAGGAATATTTAACATGAAAACTTTACTGTTTTTTCTTATATTCACCTGTTCAACGGTTATCTCTGCGTTTTCTTATCCGCTCAATTTTACAGATAAAGATGGGAGCAATATCACGATTGATAAAAGACCTGATTCCGTTATCTCTGTTGTTCCGGGCATAACAGAGATTATCTTCAGAATCGGCGCAGGAGATGCTTTAAAAGGAATAACATATCATGATACTGATTCGCCCGAATGCATCTCAAAAAGAGATTGTCGGCGGATTCTTTTCACCTGATTTGGAGAGAATCAGAAAAATCTCGCCTGATATTATCTTTATCTCTGATCTTCATAAAAATATTATCAAAGAATTTCAGGGTAAATGCAAACTGATTCATCTTAAATCTGATTCAGTTTCAGAGATTTATAAGACAATTGAATTGCTTGGGCAAATCTTTGATAAAAAAGATAATGCCCTGAAAATCATTGATGAAATAAAAGCAGAGATTGAGCATATCCAAAAGAAAACAGCCAAGATTCCTGAATCCAAAAGAAAACGGGTTATCAGACTCATGGGGCGTGATACAATCATGACTCCGGGAGATGATTCATTTCAGAATGAGTATATCCGCCTTGCCGGGAGGGATTGCGCCAAAGCTGAATAAAAACGGGAGTGTTGTTCCGGTCAGCAAAGATGAATGGATAAAATTCAATCCCCAGATAGTTTACGGATGCGGCAATGACAGAAAACTTGCAAAAAAATTCTTTGATCAGCCGGGCTGGAAAGATGTTGATGCAGCTAAAAACGGAAATATAATGTATTTTCCATGTGATCTGACATGCAGAGCCTCAAGTCATGCCGGATATTTTATCTCCTCTCTTGCTTCACGAATCTATGAAGATGAATTTATAAAAAAAGAGAATCAGGTTACTGAAGATAAGATAATAAAATCAGTACCTCTTTCACTTGATTTAGATTACGTGAAAGATATTCAGATTATTCATGCTTATATTTATGATTTTGTTCATAAAACTATGATAATTGAGTTAAACAGGCAGATGCCTGTTGTATCCACGCTTGAGGGGTACAGAGAAGGGATAAAATTTGTCGGAAACAGTTATTCACCTCCTCAAATGTGGGGAATTTATCATAAAATTTCATTGGATGATTCAAGAGCCGGATTATATAAAGTCTTAAATAAGCAGAAAGAGAATACCAGTATCCTTTTTACGGGCGCTGATATGGATAAGCTATCCATTAAAAAAGAGACGTTTAAAGCGATGGATGTTTATGCGGTTGTAACAGCAGGCGTGGAATCAAATGCAGTAAGAATGTCAAAAGATATTGGACTCTTTTATGAACCTGGAACTATCAACATGATTATTATGAGCAATATGAAGCTGACCCCGCGGGCAATGACCCGTGCCGTTATCTCTGCAACAGAGGCAAAGACCGCGGCTCTGAATGATATGGACATCCGAAGCTCATATTCAGGAACGGTTAATCAGGCAACCGGCACAGGAACGGATAATATCATCGTTGTTCAGGGCGAGGGAACAGAGATTGACAATGCAGGCGGGCATACAAAAATGGGTGAACTGATTGCCAATGCGGTTTATCACGCGGTTCAGGATGCAATTTATAAACAGAACGGGCTGATAAAAAAACGGAGCATTTTTGAGCGTCTCAAAGAGCGGAAAATAGCGATTTTTGATCTGGTTGCCGAATGTGAATGTAATATTGAAAAAGACCGGATGATTTCAGAACTGGAAAAGATATTGCTTGAACCCTCTTATGCAGCCTTTCTTGAAGCGGTTTTTGCTGTCAGTGATGATTATGAGCAGGGGCTGATTACAGATTTGAATTTTTTCAGGATATGGTGCAATCATATATCCGAGGATATTGCGGGGCAAAAGATTGAAAATCCTCAGAATTTTATTTCAGGAGAAGATCAAGGCTCTGAGAATATCCCTGAAGTTTTAAAGCTCGGATTGAATGCCCTGTTAAACGGAATTTCTGCAAAACTGAAATAATGATCCTGAATCTATGTTTGCAAAAAATGTAAAAAAGGTGTAAATAACGCAATATGTAATTTTTTAAACACAAAGGACACAAAGTAAGTAACCATTCATAAATTTTTCAATGGAAAACCTGCGGGGTTTCCAAAACCCCGCAGGTCTTTATATACGAAAACTTATGACTGGTTACTTATCCGCAAAGAACACAAAACTTTGTGAACCTTTTGAAACCTTTGTGTTCTTTGTGATTAAGAAAAAAAAGTTGCACATCACGTTAAATATTAAAAAAGTGATTTTCCATTGTTATTCGCTCTTAAAACCGCATAACCGCTTTATTCAAGCGGATTGCTTACTCAACCGCTTAACTGTGTTATGTGTAAAACAATAATTTTATGAAAAGGAGATGAGATTTATCATGAGTATAAAATTAGAGACCTTAAAAAAAGTCAGACAAGAAAATGGTAAAAATATTGATACTTATGAGCCATCCGATGGTGTCAAAGAAATATATGTTGATGGAGCAGAGATTATGTTTGGTATGCCCATCTCAAAACTACAATTTCACTCTATTGAAGGCTTTGAAAAACAGGATGATGTTTCAGTTGAAAAGCGTGAATTAAAAACACGTATTGTAATTCCGACTCATGTACTTCTTGAATTAACCCTAAGTATATTAGCCGGTATGAAAGAAAACGAACAAAATTTATCCGAAAATATTGATTTGTATAAAAAACAGTTGATTAAAAATATCAGTTTAATCAATGTTAACGAAAAAAAAGAGGAGGATAAGAAATAGAAATGTATTTTAATGAATCAATATCAAACTCTACTTCGTACAGGCAAAAGATTGATTTTGAACCAACAAAATCTAACTTGTCTATTATTCAAAAAACGAAAGATTTTAAGACTTTTGATTATATCTTCAGAGTTACTTATACATCATCATCAACAACTGCTATTGGTTTAACTAAAACAGAAACTTTTCGTTCAAACATTGAAAATATATGCTTAAATTTTGAGAGTGATATTCAAATTCTCGCAAATGTTGTAAAGTCTCAAAAGAAGCTCATTGAATATAATGCTATATACAATGCATTCCTTCTCGGTCAAATTTCGGAAGAAGAATTTATTGAAGAATCTGAAAATTATGCCTATTCACCAAAAAATATTGACAATCAAATTCTTCTGAATAAACTGAAATGTTTGCTTAAATATACTGGAGATGTCTTCACATCTTCTGAGTTAGCTGAAATTTTTCAGTGTAAACATGAAAATGTTGAAGAAATTTTAAAGCAACTGCCAAATAATACCTTTACTACTACGATAAAATAGTGAGTTATAAAATGGTTTTAACAAAAATCGGTGCATCTATTGAAGGGAAAAAATTAGCTTTTCAATGCAGAAAATTCTATTTACAAAGACCATATAAAGAAGAAAAGCTCAAAAACATACTCGTATATCCTGTAAGATTAAGTATTTTTGGAATAGCAGTTATTGATACAGAGTTAAATCCTAAAGAATACTTTTTTAATCAATCGCAGACGGACTCAAGGGGTTCCGGTCTCTATTTGCTTCCCGCACCCTTCTTGACTCATTCCCACGCTTTGTGTGAAAACGCAGGAAAGAGAACGCTTTGCATTCCGTTATGAAAAGACGCGAAGCGTCAGTGTCTGTATTCCTATGCAAATCGCGGAAACAAGTCAAATATGATATTCCTGTTATTATCAAAGGAGGACGCATGAAACTATTAATGAAATTATCTGTCATTTTTATTTTGATTATTATGTTTTCACAAACGCAGGTTTCTGCCAAAACTGTTAAATTGGCTGCTTTTATGGTAGTCCCTTTTATGATGGAAGATACAGCATCCGATAAAGTTGTTGGAGTAACAATTGATTACTGGAAAGAGTTTATTGCTCCGGAAATGGGCGTGGATTTTGAAGTTACAGGCATCTATCCTATTCTCAGAGCAGTGCAAATGCTGAGAGATGGAGAAGTGGATGTTGTTTCCCAGTTGACAAAAACGCCTGAGCGTGAAGCTGAGTTTCTATATAGTGATACGCCTTTGACCTCCATAATTAGCTGCCTTTTTGTCCTGAAGGAGAGTCCTCTTAAAGAAGTCAGGAAATCTGAAGATTTATTTGGGATGACACTTGGTTTCATAAAGGCAGCCCGTATTCCCGAAATGTTGAAACATGAAAAAATCAAATTGGACTTGATAACAACCACTGATTTCCGGGAAACGAATTATAAAAAACTGCAATTTAAAAGAGTGGACGCAATATTGAATGTTGATTATATATCTACAAAGTATTGGCTGGAGAGCAAAGGGCACCTTGATGATGTCAGATTAATTATGTTACCGGTCAAACCTATGGAGTTATATAGTATCTTTCGTAATACCAATGAAGGCGCTGCATTAAGAGACGCTTTTGACAAGGCAAACAAAAAGGGTATTTCTGAAAAAGTTTTTGAAAGAATGACTCAAAAATATATAAAGCCATAACCTCGAAATTTATTTCAAGAGCGGATATAGGTTAAGCCGCACAGTCAGTTAGTATCTAATGATCCTGAAAACCGGCAATATGTTGGATAATTCATGGGAAATATTTTTGACCCGTTCACACGCTCTGGGCGAAAACGCAGTAAGGGCGAATAATTATTCGCCCCTGCTTTGCGTTCCGTGATGAAAAAACGCGAAGCGTCAGTGTCTGTATTCCCATGCAAAGCGTGAGAACAAGTCAAAATTTTTGAAATATGTTCATATTTGAGAAGCTAAGTTTTTTCTTTATTAAATCAGTAAATATTTTATGACAGATAACATATTCTCTATTTTAACACTTAACCTCCGGTTCGGATTGGCAAATGACGGACCCAACAACTGGGTTTACAGAGAAAAAGCATTTCCTTCTCTTTTGAATCAATATTCCTCAGATTTCATGGGATTTCAGGAGGCAAATGATTTTCAGACAGATTTTCTTAAAAATATTCTTACAGATTATGATCTTATCGGTGTCAGAACTCCGGCTTCCGCGTTTTGGCAGAACAATCTGATTTTTTACAAAAAAGATTGGAAATGTATATATTCAAAGCATTTTTTTCTCAGTCCCACGCCTGATATACCAAGCCGTTCTGTAAAAAGCAGGTGGCCCCGGCAATGCACTATCGGCATATTTGAAAATAAAAATCATGCTGTTATCTGTATCAATACCCATTTTGATTTTGAAGAATCTGTTCAGGCTGAAAGCGCAGAGATTATCATGAAACATCTTAAAGAGTTACCGTCAAATATCCCTGTCATCCTGACAGGAGATTTTAATGCTCTTCCCTATTCATCATGTTACAAAGTATTTACCGGAAAATATTCAGATAATTCTCCTGCTCCGTTTTCTGAAGAGAATAAGAGGATTTATTTTAAAAATGCTTTTACATCTCCGTTTCCGGCTACATTTCACGGTTTTACCGGAAAATCAGGCGGAAATCATATTGACTGGATTCTTTATCATGGTGAAATTACATTAAAGAATGCTTACGTTATTCATGAAAAATTTAACGGCATTTATCCTTCGGATCATTTTCCGGTTTATGCTGTATTTCAAAGGGAATAACTCAAAAATGCTAAGTTTTTTAGGAGAAATATATGGAAAATCTATTCAGTATTGCGTTAAATTCCGTTTTTGTCGGAAATATTCTTCTGGCATATTTTCTGGGGATGTGTTCATTCCTTGCTGTTTCAAAAAAGATTGAAACAGCAACAGGTCTTGGGTTTGCTGTGGTATTTGTCCTGACGATTACCACGCCGATAAACTGGCTGGTATATTATTATTTACTCGCGCCGGGAGCATTGGCATGGGCAGGATTGCCGACTGTGGATTTAAGTTTCCTTAAATTCATTATATTTATCGCTGTGGTTGCTGCAATAGTACAGATTGTGGAGATGGTGATTGATCGCTATTCTCCGGCGTTATACACGGCACTGGGGGTTTTTCTGCCTCTGATTGCTGTGAACTGCGCCATTTTGGGAACAGCTCTGTTTATGGTGGAGCGGAACTATAATTTTACGGAATCGCTTGTTTTCGGGTTCAGTTCCGGTTTCGGATGGATGCTTGCGATTGTGGCTATGGCTGCTATAAGAAAAAAACTCCGATATGCTGATGTTCCGAAAGGTCTTGAGGGATTTGGAATAACAATCATTGTTACGGGACTTATGGCAATGTCTTTTATGCTTTTTTCAGGAATAACGCTGTGAAATCAGGAATGGAGAATTAGGAATTAAAAATAATAAAAAAGGAATGTAATGTGCAACTTTTAATTTTTTAACCACAAAGGACACAAAGACTTCGGCGTGAGTTTAGCCGAACGATTGGCAAATCCGAACCCCTGCGCCGGATTTATCAATCCGGCGAGAGCATAGGTGGCAACTTGGGTTAGTATAAATATAAAAATTTCATAAAATCAGATAATTATAATTGAAGAAGAGAAAAAAATCACCGCAAGAAGTGCAGCCCAGTCCTTTTTTGCCGAGATCATCGCCGGTTCAGTCCGCTCTTCGGAATAACATCTTGCTTCCATTGCAATAACAAGATTGTCTGCCTGCCCGAATATCCGGCGCAGCAGAGGAATTGAAAATTTTATCAGCCGATAAAGCGGATTTTTACGGCATTCAATTCCCCTTGCGCGCTGAACATCTGAAATCTCTTTTGCCTGATTCAGAATCACAGGAATAAAGCGTATCATCAGACTGATCATAACAGCAGCCCGCTTATGGGGGATAAAAGGTAAAAACCATGCTACAGCCGCATGAATTTCCGAAGTCCTGCTGGTTGAAGAGAGTAATAATCCGAGTATGGTGATAAGAAGAAGCCGCCAGCAGATAATCAGTCCCTCATGAAATCCTTCTTTGGTGATTGTTATATCTATAAAAAAAAGGATTTTTAATATGGGCGTTCCCGGAGTAGATAATAATCGGGCAATCCATACAAAAATCAGCATGATAAAGAAATAGCGAAGCTCTTTTAAAAGCGATATAAAAGATAACCGGGCGTGAATCATAAAACCGTTCAGAATAAGAGTATATAAGAATAATCCTTTAAAATCAGAATTCATGATTCCCAAGCTGATAATAATAAGAGATATAAATTTAAAGCGGATGTCAAGCTGATGAATAAAGGAATTTCCATATCTGTATGTAAATATACTTAAACTGCTCATCTTATTTTATCCCTGCCATCCAAAGCCCCAATTGCCGGCGGCTGACTTTATCCGCATCTGTTTCAGCAATAATCATTCCTTTGTACATCACACAGATACGATCTGCCAATGCCATAATCTCATCCAATTCTGTTGAAATCAGAAGTACAGAGCATCCCTCATCCCTTTTTTTCACAATCTGCTGATGGATAAATTCTATGGAACCGACATCAAGCCCCCGGGTCGGCTGATCTGCAATAAGAAGCTGAATTTCACGGGAAAATTCACGGGCGACAACCATCTTCTGCTGATTTCCTCCTGAAAGAGTTCCGGCAGATGTGAAAATATTCGGAACCCTTATATCAAACTGACTGACAAGCCGGGCGGCATTCTCCTCTTTTGCCGGAGATGAGATAACACATCTTTGGGAAAACGGCTTGCGATAGTAAGAATTTAAAATCAGATTATCACAGACCGGATAGCTCTCTACCATGCCGTATTTATGGCGGTCTTCAGGAATGTGGGCAACGCCGCATCCTGAGATAAAACGGGGGGAACCGTTCGTAATGTCGCTTTCCCTGATTTTAATCAGTCCTGATGATGCTCTTCTCAATCCTGTCAGGACTTCTGCAAGCTCTGTCTGTCCGTTCCCCTGAACACCGGCAATTCCCATGATTTCACCTGAATGAACCTTAAAAGAAAGTCCGGCTATCTTTTCTGCCCCCCGATCATCTTCGGCTTTTAAATCATTGACCTGTAGCACAGGCTCACCCGGATTTGATTTTTTTTTATCAATGCTCAATATCACATCACGCCCGACCATGAGCGATGCAATATGCGACTCAGAGGTTTTTTCAGTGACCGCTGAAACGCCGACCGTTTTTCCATGTCTCAGCACAGTAATCCGGTCGGCAATCTGCATCACCTCTTTAATCTTATGGGTGATAAATATAACTGATTTGCCGAGCTTTGTCAGTTGAGTCAGGGTCTGAAAAAGTTTTTCAGATTCTTCAGGAGTCAGTACTGCTGTCGGTTCATCAAGAATCAGAATATCTGCTTTACGGAAAAGGAGTTTCAGAATTTCCGCGCTGACGGGTTCCTACAGGAAGGCTGCTGACCAATGCACCGGGATCAATCTCTAATCCGTATTGCACAGAGAATTCCTGCACTTTTTCCGATGCTTTTTTTAAATCAGGAAAAATCCATCCCCGTGTTATTTCATTGCCGATGATCATATTTTCCGCAACAGTCATCACCGGAATCAGCATAAAATGCTGATGCACCATTCCTATTCCCAGCCGGACAGCGTCAACCGGTCTGGAAATACGGACTTTTTTGCCGTGAAGAAAAATTTCCCCTGCATCCGGCATGGATAAACCATAGAGGATATTCATCAGCGTGGATTTCCCCGCGCCGTTCTCCCCCATGAGAGCGTGAATCTCTCCATGATAAAGGGAAAAATCGGTCTGCTTATTTGCCGTTACACCGGGGAACTTTTTTGTGATCCCCTTCATTTCAAGGATAGGTTTATCTGTTTCCAATTCTTTAAATTACTGTTAATAAGAATCCAAATTTTTTTATTGATTTTCTCTTTTTATTATTATTTTAAATATCGGAACTATATGATTATGTCAAGGATAAAACAATCAAGGTGGGACCCCCTTTTTTTTTAATCTTGCTTTTTTAAGATAAATATGGGATAAAAAGACCTGCCGGGACTTCGGTGAGCTCAGTCGAACCGTTTAAAAAACTCCGCAGATCTTTGGTAAATTACGAGTTAGGCTTTTTTTAACAAACAGAAATGAAAAAATCAGTGTTGTCTTTTATTATGGTGATGTTTTTTACTCAGATCAGCATGGCGGAAGACTACCTGCTTGATGCAGGTACAATGTCTGTCGGAGCAACAGCGGGAGAAAATCTGATAGTAAAGCAAGGCTGTATTGATCCCTCTGAGACAGGTTGTACCGATAAAATAAAATGGCTGACAGCTCCGCTTACAAAAGTCGGCAGTCTGGAAGTAGTCGGAACATTTACAGGAGACTTTGAGATAAGTATGACAATAAACGTAAACTGAGTAAATAAAAAATATTCTTTTATCGCAACATAAGGATGTTAAGCATGATAAGCATTAATGAGATTACAAAAAAATAGAGCGGCTGCCAAAGGATAAACTTGTTATAGTTTATGAATTTATTGATTTTATTGAACATAAAGAGAATAAATCAGAAAAAATTCTGAGATGAGTGATTGTGAAGTACTCATTGCTGCCGGACAGACAGATTCTTTCGATTTTCTGCATGAATCTTCAGAAGATATAAATAACCCAAGTTGCGACCTGTTGAAAAAATAGCCTCCCACTGCCCGGTTCGGACTTCGGCGTGAGCTCAGCCGAACGATTGACAAATCCGAACCTCTGCCGGATTTGTCAATCCGGCAGGAGCATAGGTGACAACTTGAGTTATATACATTAAACGATGGTGAACCGTTATGAAGAGGGGTATTCGTAAAATGAATATTGATTTCAAAAATATACTTGTTACAGGCGCAGCCGGATTTATCGGTTTTCACTTGTCAAAACGGCTCTTAAATGATGGATTCTATGTCACTGGAATTGACAACATGAATGATTATTATGATGTCAGCCTTAAAGATGCCCGTCTGAATGAACTGAAACCATATCCGAATTTCTCTTTTTTCAAAACAGACCTCGAAGATTTAGAGGGAATGGAAAAGATTTTTAAAAATACGCCCTTTGATGTAGTGGTCAATCTTGCGGCTCAGGCAGGAGTAAGATATTCATTGACAAATCCTCATGCGTATGTAAATTCAAACCTTGTGGGTTTTGTGAATCTCCTTGAATGCTGCCGGTATAATAAAATCAGACATCTGGTCTTTGCATCATCCAGCTCTGTTTACGGGGCAAATACAAAGATGCCCTTTTCTGTTCATCATAATGTTGATCATCCTGTATCACTTTACGCCGCCACCAAAAAGGCAAATGAGCTTATGGCACATACATACAGCCATTTGTACGGACTCCCGTGTACGGGGCTGAGATTCTTTACGGTATATGGTCCATGGGGACGCCCGGACATGGCTCTTTTTCTTTTTACACGGGCAATCTTAGAAGGGAAGTCTATAAAAGTATTTAATCACGGTAAAATGAAACGGGATTTTACCTATATTGACGATATTATTGAAGGGGTTGTCAGAGTCATGGCAAAACTTCCGGAACCAAATCCTGAATGGAACGGCGACAAGCCTGATCCAGGAACATCTTATGTGCCTTATAAGATTTACAATATCGGAAATAATAATCCGGTAGAACTGATGAAATTTATTGAAGTGATTGAAGATAATTTAGAAAAAAAGCTGAAAAAGAATTTCTTGATCTTCAGCCCGGAGATGTGGTTTCAACCTATGCAGATGTTGATGACCTGATAAATGATGCGGGGTTTAAGCCTGATACGCCGATTGAAACCGGAATAGAGCGGTTTATTTCGTGGTATAAAAAATATTATAAGAAATCCTGAAATGAATATTGCCGATAAAACTGTACTGAATATATTAGCGAAATCAAGCGAAGCATTTTTGCTGCTGATCTCCAGTGTTGTTATGGTACGCCACTTGTCCAAGTCTGACTATGGAACATTTCTGCAAGTAATGCTGATTGGTAATACAACTGTCATGCTTACTTCTCTTGGCTTGCCCCACAGTATATATTATTTTTTTCAGATAGTACCGAGCCGGAGCCGTTTTGTAATCAGGAATGTGATATTTTCTCTGTCAGCAGGCTTAATCGCTTCTTTAGTTATGTATGCTTTCAAAGGGATATTATCTGATTTGATGAATAATCCGTTGTTGTCAGAATATGGATGGATAACCGCTTTGTTCATCTTTTTCCGTTCTCCATCCGCTTTGAGAGAGCCGATTCTCATATCCTATGATAATCTGATTCTTAATTCTGCAGCAACGGTTTTATGCAATATTGTTGTTTTTGTTCCGGTAATTATCGGGGTTTTCTTTTCACAGCCTTTAAAGATATTACTGATAATCTTTCTCATTTCTGCCGGAGCAGAGTGGATTATCTTTTTTTTTCTGATGTTCAAAGCTATGTTAAATTCACTAAGAATTCATATATCTGAAGATGCCTCCACCGGTAAGAAAGAAATGGTCGGTTTTAAAGAGCAGCTGTTTTATGCTTTACCGATAGCCGTATCCGGCTATATAGGAATCATAGGACGGCAGCTTGATCAATACATTGTCTCTGTTTTTTTTACTCCGAGAGATTTTGCTGTTTACTCGCGGGGGGCTACACAGATTCCTGTATTATCTTCAATTCAGTTTACAATTAACAACATCATGATGCCTAAATATGTAAGTTCTTATCAGACAGGTGATATTCAGACATTTTTAAGGTACTTTCATCTCTGTACTGAAAAAGTGGCAAAGATTAACTTTCCTGTTTTTTCATTTTTATTTGCTGTCGCCCCTTCTGTTGTTACGCTCCTTTATACAAAAGAATATATAGAATCTTCAAATATTTTCAGAGTTTATCTGTTTTTTCTTATAACAAGTATCTCTGTCTATAGTATAATACCCAGAGCAAGCGGTAAAACTTCATTTATCATGTATGCAACAGTTCTCTCTGTTGTGAGCAATATTATATTAAGCCTGATTTTAGTCTCAATTATCGGTCCCATTGGTGCTGCTATAGCTACAATTATATCTATGGTTTTAGGTATTTTCTGTTATTTATTTCACGATTGTAAAATAATCAGGGTTTCATTTGACAAAATCTTTCCATGGAATTATCTCTTTAAATTGATATTAATTTCACTTGCAGCGAGTATTCCGGTTTATTCTCTTGAATACATTTATCACCCTGAAGGATTGAATTTATTTATTCTATTGACAATTGAGGCTGTAATTTATTTTTATTGTTATCTCTTTTTAATGATGAGATACAGCATGATTTTTCAGGATGATATTGATCTGTTAAACAAATGGCTCAGATTTGATGTGAAATCAATTTTATGCAAACTGGCATTTTTAAAAGAAAGCAAAGTTTATGAGAAGATGCAATAAGTGTATTATATTACCACAAGGATACCTTGTCGTTACAATAGATACAGAAGAAGATATGCCAAAGTGGAGACCTGAGCCTGTTACAACGGTAAAGAATATAAACTCTTTACCGCAAGTAAATGAAATGTTCCAACACTATGATGTCCGTCCCACTTATCTGGTTGACAGACCTGTTTTATCTGATGAAACCGCATGTAAAACAATAGAGAATCTGAGCCGACAGAATAACTGTGAAATAGGAATGCACCTTCATTCATGGAATACGCCTCCGATTATGACGGAAGAAAAAGAGGGCAAGCCAACTGTTCTGAATCTCTATCCCGGAGAGATTCAAAGACAGAAAATAATATCTCTTCACAATTACTTTATCCAACGACTCGGAATTGCTCCAACAAGTTACAGAGCAGGCAGATATGGCTTGACTTTGGAATCTCTTGAAACTTTAGCAGAACTGGGGTATCAGGCAGATTCAAGCATTGCTCCTCTGAGAGATTACAGTGATTATGGCGTGCCAAATTTTAAAAATAATAATTACAAACCTTTTTGGATAAAAACCTGTGCAGGAAAAAATTTACTGGAAGTACCGATAACCATCGCTCTTGTAACACGTCTCTCTGAATCTTTTAAAAAAATCTATTTCAGTATTCCTGACTGGACAAAAATTAAAGGAGCAATGTATCGGTTTAATCTTGCGCGTCTGATATGGCTGCGTCCCACAAATTACAATTACAAAGAGATGCGTCAGGTTGCGGAATTTATCATGAAAAAAGAAAAATCTCCGGTATTTAATATAATGTTTCATTCCAGCGAGTTATATCCTGGCGCGTTTCCGTATAATAAAACTGAAAGCGATGTTGCATCGTTTACAGACAGACTGTTTAAAATTATAGATTTTTTTATAAAAGAATGCGGATTAACCGGCATTACATTAAGCGAATTTGCGCAACTATCTGAAAGATTAAACTATCCGATAAAAAATTCTGAACTATAGATATGGCGGAAGAGAAAAATTTTCAATATAACAGATTTCCTGAAATAGATTTTATCAAGGGGATTGCTGTCATTTGGATTATGATGTTTCATATATTCAGAGATTTCAGTGAAATATTTGTCGGAAAAAGCGAAGAATCGGGGCTGAGTTTTTCTCATCTGATTTTATCGGGTGCTTTAGGTGTTGATCTTTTTGTGATATGCTCCGGTTTTCTGCTGGCAAATTCTTATGAGAAAGATAACCACAAGCCGGAACTCTTTGATAAATTTTTTATCAAACGTATCAAAAGACTTGTACCTTTGTATTATACAGCGATTCTTTGGGTACTGCTTTTGGATTATTTAATCGGGATGGAAAATTTTCAGTTAAATATATTTTCTATCCTGCTGCATATGATAGGCTTGCATACCTTCACCAAATATATGTTTGAGCTGCAAAGCGCCTGGTGGTTTATGGGAATGATTATTCAGCTTTATATTTTATCTCCTTTTATTTATAATATAATAAATTATTATAATAAATTTTATATATTCCTGTTATTCGCTTTATTAACAGTTACCGCCAGATTTATTGAATTTGCAAATATCAATACAAATTACAGTCTCTTTGCATTTTTGCCAACTTTTGCTGCGGGGATGCTGTGGTATGAATATTCAGTCTCTGAGAAGAGAATCGCTTTAAAGAAGATTGAAATCGCATACTGTGCAACATCCATGATATTTTTTTTAATTGTCATGCGCCATGATATTTCTGTTTTTTCTTTTCTTTTCGGATTAGCGAGACCTATCGTCTCAACAGGGATTTTTCTTCTTCTGATTGGCTGCTATAAAGGCGTTAATAAAATTTGTAATCCGATTGCTATAGTTATATCTCTTTTTGGTATAAATTCTTATGCAATCTATCTTTTTCACAGACCGCTTATTTTCAAATATATTACCGTTGTTTCATTAAAAATGCACAACATTATTACTGTAAGCGTATTTTTGTTGATTATGCTGGCGGTTGGATTTATACTTACACAGTTGGAAAAGAAAATTTTTTTTTACTCAGGAGGCAGAGATGGGTAAATTAAATGTTGTCCCATATGATTTTGACCGTAATGAGGAAGTGATTTCACTGTTGAACAGAGTATTTAACCCATGGATTGGAGATGAGGAGTATTTTAACTGGAAATACAGAAAAACAGATGTATGCAATTTTCCGATAGCATGGATCATTGAAAAAAATGGCAAGATTGTTGCATTTAACGGTTACAGACCACGTATGCTCATGTCAGGCGGAAATAAATTTTGGATTGTTCAATCTTTTGATACAGCAACTGATCCTGATTGCCGGGGAGAAGGATTATTCGGGATTTTGCAGAACAGCGTTTATGAAGAGATGAGAAGGCATAAGATTTCATGGGTATATGGATGGACTTCAGAGATCGGTTTTAAAGTATTTACAAAAAAAGCGGGCTGGAAAATATGGGGAAATCAGCGGTATCTCATGAAAGTCCTCAACGTGAAAAAGTTTGTTGAACAGAAAGTCAGAAATCCTTTTTTACGGCTCGTGCCTTACGCGGCTTTGTCAATATTTGGAAGGCTTGCAAAACCCGGAATTGTTTCGGGAGTCGAGATAAAAGAGGAAGAAATATTTCCCGAATCATTTGATAAGACGTGTAAACAAGTTTGTTATACATTTGGAATGATCGCTCTTAGAGATATTTCTTATATTCGCTGGAAACTTTTCAATCCATGTATCCCATACAAATTACTGTGTGCATATTATAATGGAAATTCATGCGGTTATGCTATTATTGCTCAAAGAGACAATTGTTTGGATATAGATGATTTGCTTGCAGAATCCTCTGATATTTTGTATAGTCTGTTATCAAAGATTGAGGATATTGCACGAAAGTCAGAAAAAGAAATGATCCGATTTCGTGTTAATGAAAAACATCCTTGGGCTAACCTGTTTAAAAAATCAGGATATTTTTGGAGTAACACATCATTTAAGATGCTGGGAAAAAAACTGGCGGAAGATACTATGTTATCTTTTGATGTTAAAAATCTTCATTGGACATTCTTTGATAAGAATGAGTGAGGTTATCAGAGGTGAAGCATTGAAAATATTAATGATAGCCTATTATTTCCCGCCTGATTCCAGCAGCGGTTCATTTCGTCCTTTTCATTTTGCCAATCACTTAGAGGAAATGGGTGAAAATGTATATGTTCTGACTGCCTGTGAAGAAGATTATCTTCCTTATCAGCCAAAAGATTACAATCAGTTAAAAAATATAAATAAGAATATTAAAATTATTCGCTGCGGTCTCTTACGTCCAAGGGAAGCTGTTATAAAATATCGTGACTTGCTGATTAAACAAAAGAAAGAAATTAAGAACAATAGCATTTATAATGATAATACGATATGCTTAAAACCTTCTCTGATAAAGCAGGTGAAAGATACTTTTACAGATTTTTTATCAACCCCGGATCCTCATATCGGATGGCTTCCTTCAGCCGTAAAAAAAGGTAAGGAAATTATAAAAGAGAAAAATATTGACCTGATTTATGCAACAGGCAGTCCATGGACAAGTTTGATAATAGGTGCATTTCTTAAAAAACTTACCCGAAAACCGCTTGTGATGGATTTTCGGGATCCATGGACAGCAAATCCGGGATTTATGATTAGAAGCAAGGTGGTTCGCTTTGTTGAAACTTTTATGGAACGGAAGGTAATATTATCTGCTGATAGAATCATAACAAATACAGACGAACTTAAACAGAATTTTTTAATACGTTTCCCAAATCTTACCGATAAAACAGTTTCTACTGTTGCGAATGGATTTGAGATATATATAGGTGATACCGGAAATATTAATGATAAATTTACGATTACTCATGCCGGTTCTTTATATTTTTCCAGAAATCCCAAATTTTTTATTCAAGCTGTGTTTAATCTGATTGAAAAGGGGAAAATACCTGATGATAAAATAAATATTGTTTTCCTCGGAGGTATTGCTGTTCAAGATTCTGAATTGGAAAAGCTGTTAAATCATCCGATCTTACAAAATGTAATTAAACTGCTCCGTCGCCTTCCATATGAGGAATCGCTTCGGTATCAAAGTAAAAGCGATGTGTTATTTCTTATTCAGCCTAATTTTCCTCTGCAAATTCCCCGCAAGTTATACGATTATATGGCTTTCAGAAAGCCGATACTGGGAATAACAGATGTAAATGGCGCAACTGCAAGAGTGATTCGTGAAAAAAGACTAGGATTTGTAACACCTGATAAGGTCACTGATATAGAATCAGTTGTCGAATTTCTATACCGGCAATGGAAAAACGGCATTATTTATAATAATATGAATAGAATTACATGCGATGACTTTCTGAATAAGAATTTAACAATTCAATTGCTGAAGATTTTTAAGGAATGTAAAGGAACTTGATATTAATGAATTCCCGGATAATACATTCAATTTTAAATACTAAAAAATATGCCCGATATATTTCAGGAATTCTCTTGATTTTATGCAGTTCAAGCATCAGCGCAAATCTTGTTTTTCTTTTAAAAGCATCTGAATCATTTAAAAAATTGCAGTTTTCCAGAATATTTCCGCTCGGTTATATCAGTTCTGAAAATAAAATACAAGGCAATTCTCAGGCAACGAGGCTTATTTTTCTTGGAGATTCAAGATTTCAAATGTGGGATACATCATCCCTTGAGGCTGATTACGGTGTTATAAATATAGGACACGGCGGTCAGACAAGCAGTCAGGTACTTTTACAAATAAAAAGCAATCCGTTTCCCGAAGGGAAATTTGTAATTTTACAAGTGGGGATTAATGATATTCATCCTATCGGTGCTTTTAGAGAGTTGAAACCGCTAATCATAAAAAACTGCAAAGAGAATATCTCTGAAATTGTAAATCATTTGAAATCAGAAGGCTATAAAATTATTGTGACAACTCTGTTTCCACCCTATAAAATACCGATAATAAGATGGTTTTTTATAGATCAACAATTTACTGATATTATTTATGATATTAATAATTTTATAAAAAATCTGGCAGACAACCGTGATATATTTGTCATAGATGCTTATAATATTCTGCGTTCCCGGAAAAGTATTCTTGAGGATAAATACAGAGATAATGATTTTTTTCTTCATGTAAATAAAGATGCTTATATGGTACTTAATGAGGAGTTAAGGAAAGTAATTAAAGGTATTTTGTCAAAATAAGAAAATCTTTTCATCAGTTGTAAACAGGATGCTCCTGTTTACAGCATGTTTATAGCATTTCCCTTTTGATTCTTATACAGTTTTATTTCATAAATCTGTTCATGCAATATAGCCCGCAAAAATTTGTTCCGTATTCAAACGGGAAACGCTATACATTGAAATATGGCAACTGCTACCAGACGGACTTCATTGGATTTATTAAAAGGAATAAGTATCTTTTCATTTATAATATGGCATGTTTTTGAAAATTTTTATTCATATAAATCTTATGAAGCTGAATTGCATAGGATGCAGTTTTTTGTAACAGGCTATTTTGTTCTTTCCAGCGGCTTTATGATTGGAACTCATTATTATCAGAAAATAATTAACGGAATAAAGTGGACTTCTCTTTTTAAAAGGATATGTGTAAGAGCAGGGAAATTATTTCTTTTTGTCTTTGTTGCGGGCCTGGTGATGCGGTATTTAAAAGAGAAATCCTTTTCATTGAAGGATATTTTTATAATTATGCAGGATATTCTGAGCCTTTTTTACAAAGACCGTTGGGACATATCGTTGCAAGTGCTTATAGCAGTTGCAGTTACGCTGATTTCCGGCTATATTATGATGATATTTTTTATTAAAATAAAACCGGCTATATTTATCGGCGTAACAGTTCTGGTGATATTAGCTGTAAAAGATTATAAAAATTCAGAATATATTCCGTATCTTTGGCGATATGTGCTTCACGGACTGGTCGGAGTAGGAATCGGAATGATATTTCATCAGTACATTTATAACAGAGATTTACAAAAAAAACAGATATATATAATAGGAATAACACTGTTCTGCATTTTTTTGCCAATCGAATTTTGTGCTGCTTATAAAAAAATTTTTTATGAATATATGTTATTCAAGATAGGAACTGGAATACTTGCAGTCAGTATATATACAGTCAGTTTAAGTCTGATGTTTCATGCAAGATATGATATAAAAAAAGTGCCATATAACTATGTAACACAGGGAATAATGATTGCGGGTAGTAATTCGCTTTTTGTATATCTGTTGCAAATCAGTATTATCAACTTTCTCAAAATTATTTTCAAGATTCGTTTTGATTATCAGATTGAATGTCTTGTATATTCGGTTATTATTTTTTCAGCTTGTGCTGTTATATGCAGCCTTGTGATATATCTAAGACGCAACACAATAATAGACAGATGGTATCAGATTATTTTTCAATAAATTTAAGTATATCTAAAACTTTTAGCACTTCCGTGCTATTCTATATATGTCCCTCCCGAGACATAAACTCAGGCATTCCTATGGTATATTATTTTTTTTCAAGGATTTTTGTGAAGATGTCGGAATAGTAGGAGTAAACCCCCATGCTTATCCGTTTACCGATGGGCAGTTGTCCTTCGGTAAAAACGCAGTCCGCAAAAAAAGATTGAATGCCTATTATTCAATCCGATATTTTACAGAAATAAAAAATTATTCGGATTTTGAGGAATCTTGTCATGTGTATTAAAGTAGCACATATTACTCTTTGCATGGAGCCAGGCGGTATTGAAAACTTTGTTGTTAATTTCTCCCATTATCTTAATCACAGCCGTTTTAAATTGTTTGTGATTTGTCTGGACTCCGGAGGAATCCTGCTTGATGAGATTAATTCATCAGGTTTCAAAAGTTTTGTACTTCATAGACGTTCCGGTGTTGATTGGAAAATAATTATTTCTCTTGCACGTATTTTTTTAAAGGAAAAAATTGATATTGTTCATACGCATAATGAAGCAGCCCATTTTTATGCAGGATTGGCGGCAAAATTGATATTGCATCCCCGTCTGGTAACTACTGAGCATAGTCGTCATTATATAGATGATAATTATAAAAAACGCAGATTGCAAAAATTTCTGATGTCTAAAATTACCGACAGATGGATAACAGTCAGCGGGGAATTGGCTCGGCTTTCTATAGTGAAAGACGGTTTATCATCAAAGAAAGTAGCAGCTGTTCAAAATGGTATAGATATAAATCACTTTATTCCGCTATATGCGATACAAAATGAGCTTGCTGAATTAAAAAAAAAAATAAATATACCTGAAAATGCCAAGATTATCATTATGGTTGCCAGATTCCATCCTGTTAAAAATCATGCTTTATTTATTCAGGCTATATCAGGAATCAGAGGACAGATTGATAATGTTCATGTAATTTTCCTCGGAGATGGTGAACTGCGTGATGAACTTATTAAATTGACACAAAAACTGAGACTTGATAATATAATTCATTTTTTAGGATATAAAAAAGATGTCCGGACATTCCTATGGTTAAGTGATATTTTTGTACTCTGTTCCAAAACAGAAGGACTGCCTCTTTCTCTGCTTGAAGCATTGGCTGCAAAAGTTCCTGTAATTATAACACGATCAGCAAACAGGGCGGAACTGATTAAAGACGGAGTAAACGGAAAAGTTGTTGAAAGTGATGCAGATTCACTCTCGTTGGCGTTGGTAACTTTATTAACGAATCAGGATTATTGCAAAAAAATATCAGAAGAGGGGTTTAATTTTGTAAGAGAACATTTTTCGATAGAGACAATGATAAAAAATTATGAAGATATTTATGAAGAAGTTCTTGAAAAAAGAGGACTAAATCTAAGAGATAATAAGTAATTAAGGTTATTGTAATGCTTAAATTTCTTCTTGGTCTTATAATCATAGTTTTCGGCGCATTTAAGACATTTTCTGATTCTTTCTGGGGGCTTGTTACTTTCAGTGTCTTTACTCACATGACTCCGCAGCAGTTAGGATATCGTATTACATCCTTCAGAGCGCCTTTACTTTTTTCAATATTAACATTAGGTACTTATCTGATAAGCAGCAAGTATCCCAAAAAATTTGGTATATGGCCCATAGAATCAAAGCTGATGTTGTTTATGTATGCAGCAATGAAGATCAGCGGATCAATGGCATTTGACCCTGAAGCTGCTGCTTCCAAATCAGGTGATTTTTTTAAATTTACGATATTTTTCATTCTGTTTGTGAATATTATAAATACCCCATTCAAAATCGAATGGTTTATGAATGCGGTTCTGTTCAGTGCCGCGTGGATGGTTTACAGATGTTTTACATTACGGGGAACTACAGGCGCAAGATTTGAAAATCGTGACGGTGGAGCTGTGGCTGATGCTAATCATTTTGCAGCAGCATGCGTCTTACTGTTTCCCATTGTAGTAAGACGAATATTCAAGGGTCCCTGGTGGATGCGTGTAGGAGCAGCAATGGGTGCTTTCGGATTGGCAATGACAATTATGATTACAGGATCCCGGGGCGGTTTTCTGGGATTAATAGTTACCTGTATAATGACTGTTCTGTTATACAGGGGACGCAGAAAGCAGATATTAATATCTTTAATCGTTATGTCTATGATTGCAATGCCGTTTGTTCCTGAACACTATAAGACAAGGATAGCAGGACTTTTCGGAAAAGGTGAAGAGAATGTTGATGAGGATGCCTCTGCAAACAGCCGGAAAAACGCATGGAAAGTCGCCAGGGAAGTTTGGTATGAGATGCCATGGTTCGGATGCGGTATGAATAATTTCGGTTATTATAACGGACATCGTCATGAGGAACTGCCGTGGGGAGTACGAGGGCATGTGGCTCATAGTTTATGGTTTGAAGTATTGGCAGAAGGAGGTATTATGTTAGGTGTTCCTTTTGTATGGATGCTTCTCCTTTTCTTTTACAGAACAACAAAGGTACGGATAAGATATGCAGATACTCCTTATGAATATCTTGCAGAAGATATTTATGTTTTACAAATCGGTTTTATCGGTTTTCTTTTATCAGCCACATTTATAAATCGTTTTATGTATGAAACAATTTATTGGTGGTGTGCATTGGCGGTTGTTCATCAGAATGTTCAGGAGAAACTGCTTAAAGAAGGTGAAGAAGCCTTTCCGGATTCTGAAAAAATACTCTCACCATCTGTGAAAAAGGATGAAAAAAGAAAAAAATAATGAAGATTCTAACATTTACAACATTATTTCCGAACCACAGACAGCCTTTTTATAGTTTATTTGTCCGCGAAAGGATAAAAGTATTAGCTGAGTTATGCGACGTGTGGGTTGTTGCGCCTGTTCCCTGGTTTCCTCCTGTAAAATTTTTTGGAGAGCGTTATTATAACTTCTCTCAGGTAATAAAATATGAGAAACAGGGAGATTTGGATGTTTTTCATCCGCGATATGTCACCATTCCCAGAATATTTAAATATCTGGACGGTTTCTTTATGTTTATCTCACTATTTATTTTTATCCGACAGATGAAGAAAGATTTTTCTTTTGATCTCATAGATGCACACTGGGCATATCCTGACGGTTATGCCGCAGGCTGTCTGGCAAAAAGATTAAATGTTCCTTACACGGTTACTGTCAGAGGAAGTGATATTAATGTTTTTGCAAAAGAGAGATTACGTGGCAAGTTAATCATTCGCAGTCTGATGAAAGCTGATCGGATTATCTGCGTTTCCAAAGCATTACAAAATAATTTGCTTAAAGTCGGTATTCCTTTGGAAAAGACGGAAGTGGCAGAGAATGGGGTGGATTATCAAAAGTTTTATCCGGTTCAAAAATGTGAAGCACGTAAGTATCTTAAATTGCCTGATAACGGGCATATTATTCTAAGCGTCGGTTACTTACACGAAATTAAAGGTTTTCACCTGATTATCGAAGCCATGAAAACACTGCAATATGAAACAAATCAGCCTATTTATTTCTTTGTTATCGGAGAAGATGATCAGTCTTTTTATAAAGACTTTATGTACAGTAAGATTGCTGAAAACCATTTGCAGGATAATGTTTTTTTTGCAGGACCTAAAAAGCCTGAGGAATTAAAATACTGGTATTCTGCATCAGATATTTTCTGTTTAGCCAGCTCAAGAGAAGGTTGCCCTAATGTGGTTCTTGAAAGCCTGTCATGCGGAACCCCTGTAGTAGCAACAAAAGTTGGCGGTATTCCTGAGATTATCTCAGATCAGGAACTCGGGATACTGGTTGAACGTGATGTTGAAAATATTCGGAAGGGAATCCGGTCTGCTTTGCAAAAAAACTGGGATCACAATAAAATTGCAGCGCATGCAAGATATTCATATTCATGGGAAATAACAGCATCAAAAATTTATAAAATCTTTAAGGGTATTATATGAATTCCAAAATCAGAATCCTTCATGTTCTTAATCATTCATATCCTTATACAGACGGATATGCCATCAGGGGTTTCAATATTATCAACGGGCAGCGTCGGTATGGGATGGATCCGGCTGTTCTTACATCACCCAAGCATGAACCTGATTATACTGTTAATCCAGAAGTTTTTCAAGAGACATGCTATTATCGGATTCCCCGGCATAAACCATTTCAGATAAATTCTGTTCTCTCTAACAACTATATTATTTATGCTATATTCAGACATATTAAAAAAATATATCAGCAAAAAGGTTTTGATCTGATTCACGCGCATTCACCGGCTTTATGCGGTTTAGGCGCTATGCTTTTCTCCATGTTTACAGGAATTCCTTTTATATATGAGATCAGAGCTTTCTGGGAAGATGCCGCGGTAGATGCCGGTAAGTATGCTACGGGATCGCTGAAATATCGTATAATGCGTATTCTGGAATCTTTTGTGATTAAGAGAGCAGATGCTGTTGTTACGATTACGGATTATCTTAAAAATGATATTTTGGCAAGATCGGTAAAAAAGCCTAATGTTTTTCTTATACCTAACGGGGTGGATCGTAATCATTTTTATCCCATGCTCCGGAATACGCAATTGGCAAAAGAACTGGGAATCGGAGAGTATCCGGTTATCGGTTTTATCGGTTCTTTTTACAGGTTTGAAGGCTTGGATGTATTGTTAAAAGCTCTTTCCTTATTAAAAAAACAGAATCTGAAATATAAAGCTATTCTGGTCGGCAGCGGTGAGATGGATGCTGAATGGAGGCAGTTAGCTGAAAAATTGGAGCTTTCCAATGTCATCTTTACAGGCAGGGTTCCCTATGAAGATATTCTCCGCTATTATTCTGTAATAGATATATTTGTTTATCCCCGTCATAGTGAACGGCTGACAGAACTGGTTACACCGCTTAAACCGCTTGAGGCAATGGCAATGGGAAAACTTGTTATCGGAAGTGATGTAGGCGGTATTAAAGAAATTATTGGAAAAGGGGGAATATTTTTTCCTGCCGGAGACTATGAGTCGCTTTTTCACCTGTTAAAGGATGTTATCAATAATCGTGCTAAATATGAAAGTGTGGCAGAAGAGGGAAAAAAACTTGCTAATGAGAAATATTCATGGGATCGTCATATAGAAAAGTATCAAAAAATTTATCATATAGTATTGTCTTCTGATAAAGACTGATAATATCAATTAAGGAAAGAGTTACGCAGTTGAAATATAACACTCTGATTTATTTAGGCGTGAATTTGTGCATTGCACAAATCGGATTCTTAAAAGACAGGTAGTTATAAATCAACTTTGTAATTTCTATAAGGATAAAAGATTAATGGAAATAAAAGAAATTCAATTTGAGTGGAATGAAAATTACCCGATTTTTGCATCAAAAAATTATTTAAAGTCAAAAAATTATAAATACGGATGGTTAGGCTGTTTTTCAGATAATTCGCTGAAATTTGTTTTGCCGTATTTGATAAAAAAGAGACTGATTTTTAACTATCTTCAATTTCAGACAGATACCATATATATAGATAATAATCTGAATGTTGAAAATGAAAAGGTTTTTTTAAATCATGTCATTGAATTTTTAAGGCAAAAAAATTTAGATTTTATAAGTCACTCTCCGACAAATACTGTTTTTAATACATTTCCTGATAATTCTGAATATGCTGAATTCGGAAGCTATATTATTGATTTGATGTTATCTGAAGATGATTTGTGGAAAAATATTCATCAAAAACACAGAAATGTCATAAGAAAAGCAATGAAAAGCAATGTAATCATTGAAAAAAGCAGAAAATTTTCTGAGATTGCATATCAAATATTGGAACAGACAATGGAACGGGCTGATAAAACCTTTATATTGAAGCATGAATTTGACAATATGGTCACATTACTTGGAGAGAATATAGAAATTTTTATTGTTTCTTATGAGAATAAGCCGCAGGGATGTGCCATCATTCCTTTTAGTCAATATTCCGCCTATTATTTGCTTGGAGGGAGTATTGAAAAACCTTTTACGGGTTCTTTAAACCTGCTTCAGTGGGAGATCATAAAATATTATAAAGAAAAGGGCGTAAGGTGTTATGATTTTGCAGGTGCAAGAATAAAACCGGAACAAGGTTCAAAATTAGAAGGTATTCAAAGATTTAAAAGCAGATTCGGCACAAATATGAAAAAAGGTTATCTATGGAAATTCCCTTTCAACAAATTCAAGTATAATTTATTCAAAAAACTTGTTTTTATTAAAAATAAGGAAGGTGATATTGTAGATCAGGAAAAGAAATTATTAAATAATTGGTAGTGCTACACAAGTAATGCTGAATCAGATTCAGTAAACTTTAAATTTTTTGAAAACAGCAGTTTGAATTTTGCTGAATGAGATTCAGCATTACTTGTATAGCACTACCAAATAATTATATGAACAGCGCTATTAAAAAATAATGAATACAATATCATATCAAATCAATCCGAATGTCAGCCAGACTTTCCATATAGGAAAATTTTTTTCAATACTCGCTGTTTTTACAGGGCATTATTTTGATAATATTGAAATATTATGAGTTCCTGTAACGATTGCTCTGTTAATCTTCAGTTGGTCATCAGGCTTTTTACCTATCTGAAATATAATGGGAATTTTAATAAAAAGAAGTTCCGGCAGAAAAAAATAGAGAGATTGGCTGTAAAATTGGCAGTTATTAATATTTTTCTGTTTATCCTTTTTATTATTCAAGACCGATCTGGAATTTGGACAATCTTATATATTTTTGGTAACTATATCTATGTCTGTTGTACTGATCATGGCAAAAAGTTTACAGCTTATCTCTTCAGCAATACTAAAAAAGATAATATTATAAGGAGATATAATATGTCAGGCAGAATAACATTAACTGCTCTTAAATTATACAATCTTTTCAGCCATCCATCTCATGTAAGGTTAATATTTAATGATTTAAAAATGCTGTCATATTCCCGACGGGATGACTATGAACACCTTGATGCTGCCATGCAATGGCTATGCAAAGCGCAGGATGTTACAGGAATAGGCGGGGTATCAGCCGGTTACAAAGCTCAGGACAGAGGCTGGTTGCCACCATATCCTGAAACTACAGGTTATATTATTCCCACTTTTTTAGAATATGGACATCTCAAAAACGACCCTGTATTTTTGGATCGCGCATTAAGAATGGGGGATTGGGAAATTGAAATTCAATTATCTGACGGTGCAGTACGCGGGGGAATAGGGATTAACACATATCCTATTGTATTCAACACTGGTCAGGTAATTATCGGCTGGATGTTATTATATAAGGAAACAGGTGAAAATCGTTTTCTTAAAGCGGCAGCCCGGGCGGCTGACTGGCTGACTGATATGCAGGATAATGACGGAAAATGGAGCAGATACACACTTAACAATGTTCCCCATGCTTATCATACACGTGTTGCGTGGCCCATTCTTGAAGTTTATGCACAGACAAAAAATGAAAGATATAGACTGTGTGCAGAAAAATATCTGAAGTGGGTTCTGAATCAGTCAAAAAAGAACGGATGGTTTGTATATATGGGTTTTAGAAAAGAAGACACACCATTCACCCATACTATTGCCTATACAATACGTGGATTACTGGAATGCGCTCATTATTTTGAGAAAGATTTTCAGGAAAAAATTATGAATATTGTCAGAATTGCATCTGAAAATATAATTACCTGTTATGAAAGGCGTAAGAGTCCTATTGCTCAATACCCCCTGCCGCTTTATGGAACACTAAATGAAAAATGGGAATCCAAAGACAGATACTCTTGTGTTACCGGTAATGCGCAATTAGCCATAATATGGCTGAAGCTATACAGACTATATAGAAACCCTGACTATCTAGACGCTGGTGTAAAAATTCTTGAACAGGTAAAAGCTATGCAATGTTTTCTCCGAAATCCTGAAATCAGAGGCGCTATTCCCGGTTCTTATCCTTGCTGGGGAAAATATGAACCCTTCTCTTTTCCTAACTGGGCAACAAAATTTTTTGCAGATGCGTTGATGCTTAAAAAATCAATCCTTATCGAACATGAAGATATGCTATGAGCAAATATAAATTATCCAAGCAGATGCTGATATTAATATTAATATTTTCCGGAGATATTAATATTGCTCAAGTATATTCTACTACTGCTGTATCACCGAAACCATCATGGCATTCTGAAGGTCAAAGCATCAGATGCCCGATTACCCGTGATACATGGTTGTCATCTGTCGGAAATGAAAGATACGGCAGCAACGGCGGAGCAGAAAAACTCAAAGTCAAAGGACAGCAGGAGTATATTCTTTTTGATATTGATACAACCCCGTTAAAAGGTAAAATTATAACCGGAGCATTACTTCATATCCGTTCCGCATCCCCGAAAGACGCACCGTTGGCAAGAATAGGCGTCTCTTCTGTAGCAAGTGAGTGGACGGAAGGCGATTCAGGCAGGTATCGCCCTCAAATCGGAAGCTCATGCTATCATCAGGCTGAATACAAAATGCGGGACTGGGCTTATCCTGGAAGTACTCTGATGGATGTAGTCTTTGGTCATGGGCATACAATCTGGAAATTTGCTGAATCAACTTCGCCGGACAAAGACGGATGGCAAATCTGCGCAGTTGATCCTGATGTTATTGCCGTCCGTGTTGCTGATCTGAGTTACGGATTTTGCGTATATGATGAAGTCGGCAATATCTGGTCTCTTAAAAACGGAAAATTTCAATACACGGTTTTTCCGAACCGCTTCTGTTACAGCAGAGAGAGCGGCAGTATCCCGTATCTGGAGATATGGACAGAGAAAGAAGATTCTGTTCCGCCTGAAGCGATAAAAGCAGTAAATGTTGATACCAAAGACTTTCCAGCAGGAGAGGCTCTTATCCGTTGGATAACCCCTGAAGATTCAGGGGGCGGAAAGACGCTCGGCTTTCAAATCACGTATAAAAAAGAAGATATTGAAAAACCAATCCCCGGTTATCTGATACCGATGGCTGGAAAACCGGGTAATGAAGTGCGAATGCACATTCATGACATGCAGTTCAATCCGGGTGAAGTAATCTCTCTGACTGTCAGACCCGTTGACAGCACAGGAAATAAAGGAAATCCTTTCACAAAAGAGATAACATTATCTTCAGGTTCAGATATGCCAAATATCCCTGAACCTGATATTGAGCTGTTTCCTTTGGATACAGAGCTTCCGACAGCAGGCATGTTCAAAGTTTCAATTGTTGATATGCTTGATAAGATTAATCCTGAAACCGGCGTGATGATTCCTCCGCGTAAGCAAGGATATAAAGGAGGAAATCATATTTTTTCAGCAAAGAAAAAGCTGATACGCCTTCAGGCAGCCGGAAATGAAACTGTCTCTTTTCAGTTAAATCTTGAGAATACTGCAAAATCTCAGATTAATGATTCAAAACAGAATATCATCTTAAATTATACATTTGATAATGCTCCGAATCTTAAAACAAAAATTTACCAGTTCGGATATGTGAATATTCCTGATAATCATGGGAAAACTGTTTCTCTTCTTCCGGATCCTTTAATCCCATTGAAATCTGAAAACATAGAATTAAAAACACCGCCTGAAAACGCATCTAATTTTTCTCTGATATGCGAACTTTACGTTCCGCATAAAGAAACCCCTGGCAGGAAAAAAGGAAAGCTGACAATCTCTGTCGGCAAAGAAATTCTTGAATTTAATGTAGAGCTTACTGTATGGAATTTTACATTGCCTGATAAGCTCTCTTTTATCCCGGAAATGAACGCTTACGGAACCGCCTCTCCTTACAGCGGATATGAATATTATCGCCTTGCCCATGAGCATCGAACCTGTATTAACCGGCTTCCGTACGGATGGAGCGGATTGCCTGAATTTGCGCCAAAATGGAAAGGGGATGATTTTGACTGGCAGGAATGGGATCAGAAGGTCGCTCCTTTGCTTGACGGTTCAGCGTTTCATGATTTACCTCGTAAAAATGAACCTGTTGATGTTTTTTATCTGCCGTTCAGTGAAAATTATCCTGTAAATCTTTTTGACCATTATACCCCATCTTACTGGGCGGATGAATCTTTTTCCGAACAATACCAAAGTGAAATGAAACTGGCATTTGCCTCATTTGCAAAACATTGTGAAGATAAAAAATGGAATGATACAATTTTTCAGTTTTATCTGAATAATAAACTCTATTACCGGGAAAAATACCCAAAAGGTTCGGCTCCGTGGATTTTTGATGAGCCTGTAAATACACAGGATTTCTGGGCGATCCGCTGGTATGGAATTTTGTGGCGCAATGCTGTGAGTTCTGTTGCGAAAAATGCTAAGATGTGGTATCGTGCTGACATTTCTTATACACAGTTTGCACGGAATATCTTATGGGGAGTAACTGATGTTGAATATCTGGGGGGAAATAATTTTCAGAAGACCCGGATGAAACATGATGAACAGACTCTTTGGGGAAGAACCTTTTTCGCTGAATACGGCACTGCAAATAAAATTGAAGAACCTAATACTCAGCCAGTTCTCTGGTGCTTGTCAGCATGGTCAAAAGGTGCAATCGGGGTTCTGCCATGGCAGACAATCGGGAGTAAGAACTGCTGGAACAGAGCTGAACAGACTGCACTCTTTTATCCGCATCCTGAAGGAGTAAAACCCTCTGTCCGTTTAAAAGCATTTGCAAGGGGACAGCAGGATATTGAATATCTTACACTCTTTTCTGATATTTATAAAATCCCAAGATTTGCTGTTGATGATTGGCTGGAAAAGAGTATTGATTTACAGGAGAAACTCTTTAAAACCTCTGAAACAGACGCAGGAACACTCCTGTTTGAAAAAGGGGATGTATTTGCATTATGGAGAATGAGATATAGAATCGGAAAAATCCTTTCAGATAAGGCACCGCCATATCGCAGATCTCTTGTAAATTATGAGACTCCGCAATGGGATATGAACAGACTGCCGGATATTGGTTATGTCCCTGTAGCTCCTGAAGTTGAATCATATAAACCGCGGTTCGACTGAGCTCACCGATCGACTGAGCTCACCGATCGACTGAGCTCACCGATCGACTGAGCTCACCGCCGGAAATGAAATAATGACTAAATTAAGCATAGTTATTCCATGTTTTAATGAAGAAAAGACCCTTGAAAAATGTATTAATCGGGTGCTGGAGATTGCTGATAATGAATTGGCATTGGAGCTGATCATTGTTGATGACGCATCTAAGGATCAGAGTCTTTCTATTGCAAAGAATCTTGAAATCAGATACCCTGAAATTGTTGTACTTCATCATGAGAAGAATCAGGGAAAAGGAGCGGCATTGCGAACAGGAATTCAAAAAGCAACCGGCGATTTTGTCGCGGTTCAGGATGCAGAATCTTGAATATGATCCTATTGATTTGAGAAACCTGCTGATTCCATTGATCAAGAATCAGGCAGATGTGGTATTCGGCTCAAGATTTTTATCAGCCGGAGCGCATCGGGTTCTCTATTTCTGGCATTCACTCGGAAACCGTTTTCTCACATTTGCATCAAATATGTTTACAGATTTGAATCTGACAGATATGGAGACCTGTTATAAGGTGTTCCGCCGGGATGTGATTCAGAGCATTGATATTCAGGAGAACCGTTTCGGATTTGAACCTGAAATCGTTGCAAAAGTTGCTCATAAACGGCTGCGGATTTATGAAATGGGTGTTTCATATCACGGCAGAACATACTACGAGGGAAAAAAGATCGGCGTAAAAGACGGGTTCCGGGCAATATACTGTATTTTGCGATATAACGCTCATAAAGCTCCTTTGCCGGTTCAGTTTTTATCGTATCTTTTTATCGGCGGACTGGCGGCAGTTATCAATGTTCTGCTTTTTATGGCATTCTTTTCTTTAGGAATCAGCGTAACAGTTGCTGCTCCAGCAGCCTTTATTTCAGCCGCAATTGTGAATTATCTCCTTTGTATCCTGCTCCTGTTCAGGCATAAAGCAAGGTGGAATCCGGCTGTTGAAATTGCCGTATATTGGTTTGTTGTAGGACTGGTCTGCTTTTTAGACCTTAGTTTAACCAAGTTTTTGCTTTCTCTGAATTTCACACCCGGAATATCAAAAATGCTGGCGTCTCTGATGGGCTTGGCATTTAATTTTATGGGAAGACGTTTTTTTGTATTTCCTGAGCAGTCAAGCGGTCCGTGGAAACCGCAAAACCCTAAGGGTTTCTGAAATCCTTAGGGTTTTAATAGATTAAAGGTTTAATTTTATGATAGTATTTGATTTGCAATGTATAAACGGTCATGTTTTTGAAGGCTGGTTTGATGATGGAGAATCTTATGAAGATCAGCGGAAAAAATCATTGATTTCATGTCCTTTATGTAACAGCACATCTGTCTTTAAAATCCCTTCCACTTTCGGAATAAAATCATCTTCCCAATTTTCTGCCGGTTACGAGGTTGAGCCTAGTAACCAGCAGAAAGATTTATCTGAAAAGCAGAAAGAAATTGAATTACTTGCTAAAAAAGTTATTGATTATATAGATAAAAATTTTGAAAATGTCGGATGTGATTTTGCAAAAGAGGCTTTGAAAATCCATTACGGCGCTGCTGAACCAAGAAATATAAAAGGGATCAGTACCGATGCAGAGGAAAAAGTCTTAAAAAATGAAGGGATAGAGTTTTTCAAGTTTCCCAAGCCCGAAGAATATGACAAAGAAGAATAGAAACTAAGTTTTTTCAGAAAACTTAGTTTCTTATTTTTCATTAAACTTAAAACTCAAGATTTAAAACCTAAACCCTTCCCAATTTATCTTTCAATAATTCATTCACCATCTGAGGATTTGCCTTCCCTTTTGTCTCCTTCATAACCTGTCCCACAAAGAAACTGAGCAGTTTGGTTTTTCCGTTTTTATACCCCTCAACCTCTTTGGGATTCTGTGAAATCACCTTTAAAACAACAGCTTCGATAGCCGATACATCTGTTACCTGAATCAGTCCTTTCTCTTTGACAATATCTTTGGGATGCTTTCCTGTTTTTGCCATTTCATCAAAGACGGTCTTGGCAATACTGCCGTTGATAATCCCTTCATCTGTCAGCATCAGAAGATCCGCCAGATCATGTGCGGAGATCGGAGACTCTTCAATACTCTTTCCCTCCGCATTCAAAAGCCCCAGAAGCGAGACCATAATCCAGTTGCTCGCCTGTTTGTACAATGAGAGCTTCTTATCCTTAAATTCTTTAACACAGGCTTCAAAATACTCTGCCAATTCTCTTGAGGAAGTCAGCACTTGTGCATCATAAGAGGGGAGTCCGAATTCTCTGATAAACCTGTCTTTTTTTTCATCAGGCAGTTCAGGAAGCGTGGATTTTATTGAATCAATCCATTCTTTTTCTATCACAAGAGGCAGCAGATCAGGATCCGGAAAATATCGGTAATCATGAGCCTCTTCTTTGGATCGCATGGATGTGGTAATATTCTTTACCGGATCCCATAGCAGAGTCTCCTGAACCACATTCCCACCTTCGGAAATCAACTCCCGTTGACGGTTGATTTCAAAATGAAGTGCGTTCTCAACATGCTTAAAGGAATTAAGATTTTTCACCTCTGCGCGTGTTCCCAATGTTTTTGAGCCTTTAGGCATAATTGATATATTTGCATCACACCGGAAGCTCCCCTCCTCCATATTGCCGTCGCTGATACCGATATATCTGAGAATTGCCCGGAGTTTTTTCAGATATTCTCCAGCCTCTTCAGGAGAGCGAATATCCGGTTCACTCACAATTTCAATCAGAGGAACCCCTGTTCTGTTCAGATCAACCATGCTTACAGGTCTGTCAGAATTATGAACAAGTTTGCCTGCATCCTCTTCCATGTGAATACGGGTGATACCGATACGTTTTTTATTTCCGTTCACTTCAATATCAATATGTCCGAACCGGGCGATAGGCATTTCATATTGAGAAATCTGATACCCTTTGGGGAGGTCAGGATAAAAATAATTCTTCCTTGCAAACCTGCTTTCATGTTCAATCTGACAATCTGTCGCAATCGCCATGCGAATCGAATACTCAACCACTTTTTTATTCAGCACCGGAAGAACCCCCGGCATTCCCAGACATACCGGACAGGTATGTGTATTGGGCGGCGCGCCGAATACAGTTGAACAGTTGCAGAAAATTTTTGTTTTTGTTTTTAATTGGGCGTGAACTTCAAGTCCAATAACAGATTCAAATTCCATATTTTTTCCCTTTCAATACAACGAATCAGAAAATTTGATTACCCCTTTATTCTTGAAGGATTTTTAATAATTCGTCAAGAGTATTTCCGATTAATAACTCACTTTACGCACACCTTTTCCCGCCAATGAATTGGGTGGCTATTTCCGGCAGTCCCTACGGGGCTGACTGAACTGACCATCCCTGAGGGATGTCCGAAAACAGCATGGCAATTCATTGCCGTGTGAATGATGTGTAAGGTGAGTTAATAAAAATAAACCATAGCAAAACTTCTCTTGATAATAATGATAAATATGATGATCATGATAACAACCTGCTTTATCAGCGGTATCAGGCATATCATGATTATCAGCGGTTCAAATCTTCCCCAAAACTACCCTTGACAAACATCATGAAAATCCTTTAAATCAGGTGAAACAAATATCTACACGGATTGTGTTTAAGAAAAGATTGACGTATTATCCATTCTTAAACGCAATCCATGTAATCACGTCAACAACTTATTCAGTGCATTGAAGATGCTGTTCATTCAGGAAAAATAGGAAAAGAATTTATAAAGTTCTGCAAAACAAAACTCACCTAATTTATTGATTTATATAAATATTCTTGGTAGTGGTTCTTTTTTGACTGATAAAATTTATAATATGGAACATATTATTAAGACACATGGAATGTAAATAGAATTACAATGAAAAAAGAAGATACACTTGATTTATTCACTTTTGCAGAAATTGATAAGCATAAACAACCGATTTATAAAAAAGACCTGCTCCCGATCAATAATCTGAAGATTGTATTCAGAGAGATACGCGATTATTTTGCCGGAAATGTTACAGGTATTTCAAGGGATGAAACAATTGCCCAAAATATCATGCGTCTCCTCTTCTGCAAAATCTTTGATGAAAAAAATAAACAGGAGAATGAATTAGTTGAATTTGCCAACAGACCGGATGAAGACCTTGAAAAATTTTCTCTGCGTATCAGCAGACTTTTTGAACTGGTAAAGCAGACTTATCCTGATATATTTGAAGCTGATGAAATCATTGAAATCAAACCATACAATCTGTCATATATTGTTTCAAAGATTGAACATCACGCACTCTTAGTCGCTGATCGGGATGTGATCGGAGATGCGTTTGAAGAGCTTATCGGAACCACGTTTCGCGGCGGAGAAGGGCAGTTTTTTACTCCGCGTAATGTTGTTCAGATGATGATTGATGTGTTACAGCCTCAGTCCCATGAGAGAATCCTTGATCCTACCTGCGGCACAGGCGGATTTTTAGCTTATATTTTAAGAGAATTACTGAAAAATAACGCTGCGGATTATTTTATTACCGGCATTGAAAAGGATCTATTTCTCTCAAGGATGGCAAAAATATATCTGAGACTGTTAGGAGATAAAGCTGTTCCGGTATTCTGCGAAAACAGTCTGGAAGATACTGAAAAATGGGAAAAAAAGACGCAGGAACAAGTCGCATTGAACAGCTTTGATCTGATTCTGACCAATCCTCCGTTTGGAGCTAAAATTCCGGTGCAAGGTAATGATTTGTTGATGCAATATGAATTAGGACATTATTGGAGCAAAGATCAGAACAAATGGGTATTGAGCAAAAAATTAAGGAGCAAACAGCCGCCCCAGATTCTCTTTATAGAACGGGTGATTCAATTCCTGAAGATCGGGGGAAGAGCCGGAATTGTGCTGCCTGAAGGAATATTCGGCAATCCAACGGATCGTTATATATGGGAATATATTCGCAAATACGCCTCGGTTATCGGGGTGATCAGTCTTTCTCAGGAGACTTTTCAGCCAAGTACTCACACCAAGACCAGCGTTCTATTTCTGGAAAAGAGAATTCAGAGCAGAACCTCTGTTTTTATGGCAATTGCAGATGCTGTGGGGCATAATAAAAACGGAAAAGAGATTTATAAAATGAACCCTGACAGCTCTTTTATTGCAGATGACAGGGGGAATAAATTTTTAGATGATGATCTGCCTGAAATTGCCTGTAATTTCAGAAAATTTTTCAATCAGGATTTAAAGAAAGAGAGCAGACTCGGTTTTACAGTTTTAACTGATGAGATTCAGGATAATATTTTTATTCCAGAGAATTATAATCCTGAACTCAGGCAAAAGCTGAATAAGATAAGAGAGAGCGGAGAATATCGGCTTATAAAGATTGCTGAACTGGTTGAGCAGGATGTCATTGAAATAAAAAGAGGGAATGAAATCGGCTCTCATCATTACGGAACCGGAACTATCCCTTTTATACGCACAACAGATATTGTCAACTGGGAAATCAGAATGGATCCGGTAAAAGCGGTCTCTGAAGCGGTTTACAATAAATATAAAAAACAGCAGGATGTCAGGATTAATGATATTTTGTTTGTGAATGACGGAACGTTTTTAATCGGCAGGTCTGCGTTGGTTACGCGGTTAGATGAAAAAAGTGTTATTCAGAGTCATCTGAGGAAGATCAGGGTATTAAAGCCGGATGTTATAAGCCCTTATTATCTCTTTTATCTGCTGAATACCCGGATAGTCCAGCGCCAGATTGCTGTTCAGACCTTTGTTCAGGCAACATTATCCACATTGGGGAACCGGATACTTGAGCTTCTTCTGCCGATTCATACGGATCAAGGAGAGACAGAAAAAATCTCAAATGAGATCAAATCAATAATCGAAACCGGAACCGTATTAAAAGAAAAAAGTATTCATTTGATTGCAAATGGTTTATGATTGCCGCGTTTCAGCGTAAAGTTTTGAAACAAGAAGAAAAAGTCTGTAGTACCGCCTTCAGGCGGTCTGGCGTGTAAAGATAATCTCCCGATTTTTCTGATATGACCCTGAAAGTTTCCGAATTTTTCAGGGTCATTATTTGGAACCGGATACTTGAGCTTCTTCTGCCGATTCATACGGATCAAGGAGAGACAGAAAAAATCTCAAATGAGATCAAATCAATAATCGAAACCGGAACCGTATTAAAAGAAAAAAGTATTCATTTGATTGCAAATGGTTTATGATTGCCGCGTTTCAGCGTAAAGTTTTGAAACAAGAAGAAAAAGTCTGTAGTACCGCCTTCAGGCGGTCTGGCGTGTAAAGATAATCTCCCGATTTTTCTGATATGACCCTGAAAGTTTCCGAATTTTTCAGGGTCATTATTTATGTGATTCATTTACTAATGCTTAAAACTCCGCTGACCTGTATAAACCATAGTCGCATTTACCTCATTGCACGCCTCAATAGACTGATAATCATTGCCGGAACCCCCAGGATGAATCACAGCGGAAACCCCTTCCCTGAGTCCTACATCAATGCCGTCTCTGAAAGGAAAGAATGCGTCGCTCACCATTGCTGATCCGATTAACCCGCCTTTTTCCTTTGCTACCCGGTTATCTATCTCTTTTTTCTTATCATGATCCTTCAGATCATTATATGAAGTTTCATAACTCTCAAAGCAATACCGATCTGCAAGTTTCCGATACGCCTTGTCCCTTGCAATCTCAGCAACGCCGACCCGATCCTGCTCTCCGGTTCCGATTCCTACAGTCACCTGATCCTTTACATAAATCACAGAATTAGATGTTACGCCTGATTCCACCAGCCAACCGAAAATCATATCCTCATATTCCTGCGGAGCCGGTTTTCTGTTGACTTTATATATCTTCCCTTTATATTCACATTCCGCAGGCTTCAGATCTTTTTCAGAGCGAGCCAGAGGAACAAAAGACCACTGGACGATCAGCCCTCCGTCTATCAGGCTTTTAAAATCTACAAACCGTTTTCCGACAAACTCGTGCAGCCGGTTAATATTACCGATTCTGATCACCCTGAGATTCTGACGTTTTGCCAAAATATCCATTGCACCATCCTCAAAATCAGGGGCGACTACCACTTCGGCGTACTGATTGGAAATAGCCTGAGCAGTGATTTTATCAATCGCTTTATTCACGGCAATACATCCGCCAAATGCCGCAACACGATCCGCCATATATGCCTTGTGATACGCTTCGCTGAGAGAATCAGCACGGGCAACGCCGCATGGATTATTATGCTTTACAATTACCGTAGTCGGCTTGTCTGTAAAATATCTTAAAATATTCAGAGCATTATCAGCATCTGTCAGATTTGTTTTTCCAGGGTGCTTGCCGGACTGTAATAGTTCAATATCTGACGCAAGATACTGCCCCTGGCGGATGCTTTCACTCTCTCCAAGAACCAGATTTCCATTGACTAACTTATACAGCGCAGCCTCCTGTCCCGGATTCTCCCCATATCTTAACCCCTTCTTTATATTATCAATATTCCATAACACCTTTTCATAAAAAAGTGTCTGCCGCGTGTTATCCTGATCAACAAAACTGATTTCCATTTTGGCAGGAAAATTCTCTTCAACAATGGTTCTGTACATTTTTTTCAAATCTTCAGACATGCTTATAAGCTCCTTTGATTGCAATTATGTTTTTCTCTTTAAAATTAACGCTAATCATAAATTTTACAATAAAAACGTGATGTGCAACTTTTTTTTAAACCGCAAAGAACACTGAGATTCTTTTGTGAAACCTTTGTGTCCTTTGTGGTAAAAGCTGCACATTGCATAATAAAAATATTATACATAAAAATCTTTTTTTTATAAAGGAAGATTCGGCTGATTTTCAGATCATAAGATAAAAAAAATATGCGGAATCTTATAAATCCGCATTATTCCGGGCGCAGCGAATCCGTCCTGTTCATGACAATCTCAACAACCTTACGCCGGGTTCATTTTATGGGTGTGTCCCGCCTTTTAAACATACATCTGCCGTTATTCCGATCCCGGATTCGGGAAACCGGCTGCATCGGCAGATAAGTATTTTATCACATGATAAATCTTTATATAATTTTTCCGTGTAACTTCAGCCGGTAGGTCGGGTTACACTTGCGATAACCCGACCTATATGGCTTTCAAGCTGTTTAATACTCTTGTAAAAGGTGAAACAGACCTGATTATCTACGAGCGGCTGATGGGACATGATCTGGTTAAAGAGCCTGGCATGATATTCTTATATCTTCACAAGAAACATAGCGATTTAGTCCCCAAAGTAGCAGAGGCTGTCAGGGATATGAAAAAGGAAGGAACTTTTAAGAAGATTACTTATCAGACATTGCAGAATTGGTACATCACCAAATAAAAGCTGATAAATAAAGACTTCAGAAGTTTTGGAAACTTCAGAAGTCTTATAAGACTCCTGCCCGTCATCATTAAATTGTCAAAAAAATTTTTCATAGTGCAACCTCCTTATATACTTCCTAATCTTCCGAAACTTCGGAAGTCTTTTTTGAGTCTTTACACATTCTGTCCCGCACACCAGCCGGATGACCATGCCCATTGAAGATTATAACCGCCAAGCCTGCCGCTCACATCAAGCACTTCTCCGATGAAAAAAAGCCCCGGCACATCAAGGGATTCCATTGTCTTTGATGAAACTGCATTGCAGTCAACTCCGCCGACTGTAACCTCTGCAGTTCTGTATCCCTCGGTTCCGCCGGGTTTGAATTTCCATTGCTGTATCTGTGCTGAAATCTCCCTGAACTGGCTGTGAGATATTATCTGCAAAGGGTTTTCTGCAAGATCATTCATTATTATCGTCTCAGCAAGACGTTTCGGCAGATATTCCGCCAATACAGATTTCAGCTTCCGCTGCGGATGCTGTTTCTGTTCTTCCTTCAGTATATTGAAGAGATCAACATCCGGCAGCAGATTGATAATAAGCTCTTCTCCGGGTTGCCAATATAATGACATTTGAAGAATAGCGGGTCCGCTAAGTCCCCGGTGGGTAAATAAGATTTTTTCACGGAAACTTTGCTGTTTATTACTGACCAGAGCATCAAGAGAAATACCGGATAAACCTGACAGTTTTTCTTTATCTTTTGGATGAAATGTGAAAGGAACAAGACCAGCATATCTTGGATATACTTTGATATTAAACTGTTCGGCGATTTTATACCCAAAGGGACCAGCGCCTGTTGCGGGTATGGATAATCCGCCCGTAGCAATTACAAGGGACTGACAGAAATAGTTATCCTGATCCGTATATATCTTAAAACGGTTTTCATCTGAATGAAAGGAGAGGTTCCGTTCAATCTTTTTTATTTCTGAATTCATCTGAAAAGAGACTCCCGCCGCTTTGCACTCAGATAAGAGCATATTCAGAATATCGCGGGAACTTCCTTTACAGAAGAGTTGTCCATGCTCTCTTTCAACAAAGGGGATATTATGCTTCTGCACCAATGCCAGAAAATCCCATTGAGTGTATTGGCTGAGAGCCGATTTGCAGAAATGCGGATTATGTGAAATATAGTCGTTTGAATCTATATTGTAATTTGTAAAATTGCATTTTCCGCCTCCGGTCATCAGAAGTTTCTGACCCGGACTCTTTTCATGATCTATGACAATCGCGTTACGCTTACGCTTGCCTGCTTCAATGGCGCATATCAGCCCTGACGCTCCGGCGCCGATAATTATAACATCTCTTTTTTCAGTCAGTTCACGTTGAATCATTTGATTTTTCATATGATCACCCAAGGTGCTACCTATCGGAAGAATAACCGTTGTGGCTCGGTTCGGACTTCGACTAAGCTCACGCCGAAGTCCGAACCGAGCATAGGTAGCAACTTGGTTTCTTTATTATTTTCTGCTGACCAGTTTATTGAAATATTCCGGCATCTCTGTTTCAAAAAAGAGTTCCTTGCCGCTGAACGGATGTCTGAATGAAATTGATAAGGCATGGAGAGCCATACGTTTTGCATCTTTATCCTCTTTTCCGTATCGCTTATCACCGACAACCGGATGTCCGTTTTCAGCCAAATGAACCCTGATTTGATGCTTTTTGCCTGTAAGCAGATCAATCTCCAGCAAAGAGAATTTTTTTGTCTCTCTGATTACTTTATAAGCAGTGGAAGCGAGCTTTCCTTTTTCAGTATCAGACGTGGAATAGACGCCGTAGCCCTGATTTTCCGCCAGATATGTGGTAATAATCCCGTCCTGTTTCTCAAAGCTGCCGTGAACAACCGCAAGATACTTTTTTTTTGTTTCTGTCCATTGACTCTGCAAACGGAACTTTGCATCTTCACTCTTTGCAAAGATTAGTACCCCTGAGGTTTCCTTATCTAACCGGTGAACAATGAATGCCTGATTTTTGGACTTGGCGCACCCTTTACGCATATAATCTGTCAGGGCAAAGTGTGCTGTCCGTGATTTTTCTGTATCTGTTCCGATTGTCAGAAGACCTGACGGCTTGTTTATCACAATAATATCCCGATCTTCATAAATAATCTCAAGTCCTTTGAGCAGAAAGCGTTTTGATCCTGAATGTTTGCCCATTATAATTTTATTTTCCTTGATAGCCGGAGTGCAAAAATTGTATTTTTGCACTCCCTCTAATGAAATTTAATTTCTGAAAATCTATTCAATCTACAGGGATTGTGTTTAAGAAAAGGATTATTTATTATGAGCATCAAACATTTGCTTTGACAGCGAAAAAATCCTATTCTTACACATAATCCCTGTAGATATAAATCAGCGAAATCCGTTCAATCATTGCATCAGGATATATTATTTTTTTATTTTAATCAAATCAAAAAGTACACTGATTTTTATCCTTTTCTTATAAGAAATCCCTGTAGAGAAAAAAAAGCAATCAAAAAGTACAGGGATTCTTTATAAGAAGATGATTATAAGAAAAGGATTGTAAGAAACTGATTTTTCTCTTTACAACAGCGTATCAGTAATGTTAGCATAAATATAAATGATTTAACTGAAATTTTTTCTTTATAACGGTCAATAGATAGTGTCTTAGTGCCTTTGTGTCTTGGTGGTAAAAAAACAGAAAAACACCAAGGCTCTAAGACACTAAGTCACTAAGTACATGAAAACTCATTTTTTAAATTTCAGACAAGGAGGCAGGGGAATGAAAAAATTTATAAAGTGTGGTATAATCATCATTGTCATGATTATATGTCACGGCGTGATTTATGCTGATGAAGTCAAAAAGGTCGGTCTTGTAACAGATGTCGGAAAAGTGGATGATAAAACTTTCAATGAATTTGCTTACAAAGGCATGATTCGCGCTGCCAAAGAATTCGGGATTGAATCCGCTTTTATTGAAACTCAGCAGCCTACGGATTATGAAAAGAATATCGGGCGGTTTGTCTCTGAAGGCTTTGATATGATTATCACTGTAGGATTTATGCTTGGAGATGCTACCCGAAAAATGGCGGATAAAAATCCTGAAATAAAGTTTGTAATTATAGATTTTGCTTTTGAACCGCCGGTTAAAAATGTTATGGGGCTTGTATTTGCCGAAGATCAGGCAGGCTATCTGGCAGGGGTGTTGGCAGGATCAATGACCAAATCCAAAACAGTCGGCGTTGTCGGAGGGATAGAGATTCCGCCTGTTGTCAGATTTCGCAAGGGATTTGAAGCAGGGGTAAAATCTGTATGCTCCAAATGTGAAGTATTAGGAGTATTTATTGACAGTTTTACAGACCCGGCAAGGGGAAAGACAGCCGCAATTTCCCAAATGGATGAAGGCGCAGATGTTATATTCGGCGGCGGCGGAACAACAGGCTCAGGTGCGATTCTGGGCGCGGCTCAGGCAGGGGCGTGGGTTATCGGCGTTGATCAGGATGAATATATGACAACTTTTAAACAGGGAAAAGCTCAGGGGTCAGATAAAATATTATCCTGTGCAATGAAGCATATAGATAATGCAGTATATGAAGTGATCAGACTCGGTGTGAAAGGTCAGTTCAGCGGAAGAACCAGATTATTTAATGCTGAAAATAACGGAATCGGTTTATCGCCGTTTCATGAGGCTGAGAATGCTGTTCCCGAGGCTGTTAAGAAGAAACTGAATGAAGTTGCTGAGGGATTAAAGAACGGAAAGATTAAAACAGGAGTTGAATGATGAATGTGGCTTTGTGTCTTTGTGCCTTTGTGTTTTTTATCACCAAGACACTAAGTCACAAAGACACAAAAAACGAAGCATATACACTTAGGGTTTAATCAAAAAAAGGAGAATACCATTATGTTGAAAAGAATGATTTTGAATGAAGCGGCTGAAGGTTTGAAGAGCGGAAAGATTAAAACAGGAGTTGAATGATGAATGTGGCTTTGTGTCTTTGTGCCTTTGTGTTTTTTACCACCAAGACACTAAGTCACAAAGACACAAAAAACGAAGCATATACACTTAGGGTTTAATCAAAAAAAAGGAGCTATTTATTATGTTTAAAAAAATGATTTATCTATTCATTTGTCTTGCATTTGCAGGGTCAGGTATGGCGTCAGACTCTGACAATAAGGGAAAAATCGCCCTTGTCATGAAGGCTTTGAGCAATCCCTTTTTTCTGAAAATGAAAGAAGGCGGGGAAGAGTATGCAAAAAAGAATAATATTCCTTTGGAAGTCTTTGGCGTTGACAGAGAAACCGATATTGATCGGCAGATCAGCATTATTGAAAATCTGATTTCAGGAGAATTCGTAGCAATTGTTATTGCTCCGGCAGATTCAAAAAAACTGGTTCCGGTATGTAAAAAGGCATTGGATAAAGGGATTATCGTTGTCAACATTGATAATCCGTTTCACAAAGAAACTCTGAAAGAGCATAAAATTTCCATTCCGTTTGTCGGTTCGGATAACCGGGCAGGGGCTGCAATGGTAGGGAATTATATCAGGAAAAAACTGAAAGATAAAGGAAATGCTGTTATCATCGAAGGGATCAGAGGGGTTGAGAATGCAGAACTGAGAAAGCAGGGTTTTACTGAATCTTTAACTACGGGAACCCAGATAAAAATTTTGGCAAATGAAACAGCAAACTGGCATAAGGATGAGGCTTTTTCAGTAATGACCGGATTACTGCAAAAACATTCAAATATAGATGCAGTGCTTTGCGCCAATGATAACATGGCATTAGGTGTTGTTCAGGCAATAGATATGCTTGGACTGTCAGGCAAGATATGGGTCGGAGCGTATGACAACATTGAAGAGGCGCGTCAGGAGATGCGAAACAGAAGAATGCACGCCAGTGTTGAACAGCATCCTGAGCTTATGGGTGAATTCGGCGTTGATCTGGCTGCTCATGCCTTGGCAGGAGAAAAGATTCCTGATTACACATCCACGCCCATGGACTTGATTACTTACGAATGTTTTGATAAAAAGATAGGGCTTTCCATATCTGATCTGAAAAATCCTTTTTTTGCCAGCCTGAAAAAAGGGGCTGAAAAAGCCGCCGAACTCTTCGGTGTTCAAATCCTGACAGCAGATGCAGGTAATGATGATGCCAAACAAATGCTTGATATACAACAGTTTATTCGGAATAAAGCAGAGATGATCATTATCAATCCTGCCAATGTTGAATCTGTAACTGCGGCAATTGAAATTGCAGATGCTTCAGGGGTAAAAGTGATAACAGTGGATCGGAAATCTTTGAGCGATAATCTGGTTATCTCCCATATTGCTTCAGATAATGTTGCAGGCGGGATGTTGGCAGGGGAGTTTATTGCAAAGCAGTTAAAAGAAAACGGAAATATATTGGAAATTGTCGGAATTCCCGGAACATCCGCTGCCTATGATCGTGGAAAAGGTTTTAACGAAGCAGTTGCCAAATATCCGGGCATAAAGATTACGGCAAGGGAAGTCGGATATTTTGATCAGGAGAAAGCTAAAAATGCTGTCCTACAGGTTCTGAAAAAAGGAGGCTCTTTTGATGCGGTTTTTGCACATAATGACGGCATGATTTTAGGGGCGATTGAGGCATTTGAATTATCCAAGATTCAGCCGCTTCCGCTTATGGTCGGCTTTGATGCCATTCCTTCAGCTTTGGATGCAATAAAGCAGAAGAAACTTACTGCTACAATTGCCCAGATGCCTGAAGAGATGGGAAAATTGGCTGTCCAAAATGCTGTCCGGCTCTTCAGAGGGGATGATGTGCAGAAAGAGACTCTTGTTGATTTGGAACTGATTTCAAGATAGAGAATGATAAACCCTAATGGTTTTAAAAACCCTTAGGGTTTATTACACAAAGCACTGCCCCATCTAATCATCTGATTGGAATAAATCATGTTCAGTATTAAAAGAACAAAAGAGAGATTCTATATCATTGTCTTATTCCTGATGCTTCTGTTCTGTTCGGGATATGCAGGGCTGGCGCTGTTTCTTAATCAGTTAAAGAGCAGTTCAGAAGCGGGGCAGATACCTGTCAATATAAATAATGAAATAAAAGAACTGGAAAGAAAATTCTGGGAGGTCAGATTCTGGGAAAGAGCGGTAGCCGCACATAGTTATCCTGATGCTGAAAAACAGTTCGGAGAAAATATTGAAGATATAAAAAAAAGGCTTTCATTGCTTAATCCGACACTCTTTACAGAGCATTTGTATGAAAAAACGCTTCAGATATTCAGTCTTGTTATTGAATATAAAAGCGGATTTTCTCATCTTATGCAGGTTGAAACAGATCGGAAACTTAATGAAACAAAAATCAGCTCGAATTATCAGTTACTGGTATCTGCTATTCTTATGAGCAATGAAACCGATTTTCTCCGAATATTCCGTAATCTGGATCGTTTTTTATACACGTATCTTCAATATCGGAGAGATTCAGAATATCAGGCGTTTGATATGGTTTTTAAATTGTTGAAAGGGAAGTTGTCCAAATCTGAAATAATGAATGATCGCCTTCAATCCTATGTAACAGAGTTGGAGAATGCTGTGTCATACGATTTCAGGCTGGAAAAAGAGAGACAGATAATTAACCTGAAATTTGACGAAATCAGCAATCACTTGACGCATCTTTTTTCTGATATATCTCAGACAGCGGAGAATCTTTCTCATGAAGCAATTCTGACTGCTGAAAATCTTCGCAGCAGATTACAGATGTGGTTTTTGGTTTCCGGTGCTGTTGCCTTTATTTTTCTGTTGTTTATCATCAATATGCTTGCCAAAAAGATTGTCAATCCTATCAGGGGAATATCTCATGTTGTTACACAATTTCAGTCAGGAGATGATCAGGCACGTTTTTCATCCGAAAGCGGAGATGAAATCGCAGAACTCGGTTTTGCTCTTAATAATATGCTTGATACTATAAATCAGCATCATTATCATCTTGAGGGATTGGTAGCAGAACGTACCCGGCAGCTTAACCGGAAGAACACGGATCTGAATGAAACTCTGAAGGCTGTAGAGGCTGCCAATAAAAAAATATTGGAAAGTATTCAGTATGCTGAAAAGATACAGCGATCTTTATTGCCGAATACCGGCGCAGTTAAGGAATTTCTGCCGGACAGCTTTTTTATCTGGATGCCGAAAGATATTGTCGGCGGAGATATATTTTTTGCGGACTGTTTTGCAGACGGTTTTATTATTGCGGTTATTGACTCTACGGGGCATGGAGTTCCGGGAGCGTTTATGACTATGATTGCATCATCTGCTCTGAGAAGAATCATAAAAGATGAAGGATGTCATGATCCTGCTGAAATTTTGAATCATCTTAATTTAATTGTAAAAACAACACTTCAGCAGGATACTGAAGAGGCTGCTTCTGATGACGGTATGGATGTTGCCATCTGCTTTGTCAGAAAATCTATGACAGAAGATAATAGTCCGGTTTATCTGATCTTTTCAGGCGCAAAACTTCCTCTGATATGTGTTTATAATGATGAATTAACGGTTATAAAAGGGGATCGTCAGAGTATCGGTTATAAACAGTCAAGAAGGTCTGATATTAATTTTGAATTTACTAATCATAAAATTGATATAAAAAAGGGGATGTGCTTTTATATGGCGACAGACGGATTCGAGGATCAGCTTGGAGATGATACAGAGAGCCGTTTTGAAATCAGCCGCTTCGGGAGTAAACGTTTCAGAGAGCTTCTCAGAGATAACAGCGTCAAGCCATTTAAAGAACAGAAAGAGATAATTCTTAAAATATTCCATGATTATAAAGGAAAAGAAGAGCGGCAGGATGATATAACCGTAGTGGGGTTTTCAATAGAAGTGGGAAGTAGGGGCGAATAATTATTCGCCCCTACTAACTTTCAGGGAGGTGCAGGGGGTCAGGTGTTTAATAAAATGAAAAAAATAAAAGAATTGCCGGAATTCAGCCGACCAAGAGAAAAGCTGAAAGAAAAGGGGGCGCAGGCTTTATCAGATACAGAACTCGTTGCCATTATCTTAGGGAGCGGCAGCAGAGAGCAGGATGTCATGGCAATAGCATCCAAAGTAGCCAGACTGATTGCAAAATATAAGGGACATATATCCCTTGAGATGCTCACTGAAATTGAAGGAATCGGGCTTGCAAAAGCCGCTCAGATTCTTGCAGGTTTTGAACTCTCAAGGCGGTATATGATCAGGGAATCAGTCAAAATTTCAGAGGCAGAGGATGTGCTCCCTCTTCTTAAAGATATAGTTGACAAACATCAGGAGTATTTTGTCTGCATTTCACTGAACGGCGCAAATGAAGTAATTGAAAAGAGAATCGTAACAGTGGGTCTGCTGAATAAAACGCAGGTACATCCGAGAGAGGTATTTGCAGATGTTATAACAGACCGGGCAGCGGCTGTAATCTTATCACATAACCACCCCTCCGGCGAGCTTGAACCAAGCGCAGGTGATTTAAATGTCAATAAGCAGTTGATAGAGGCGGGTAAAATTCTCGGCATTACGGTTCTGGATCATATTATCATATCAAAAAGGGGATATTACAGCTTTCAGGAGCATGGACTGATTTTGTAACCGGTAAAAAGTTTGCAGGGTGGACGCGCTCCGCTTTGTCTGCCCTGCAAATTTCCTAAGTTTTGGAAACTTCCGAAATCTTGATAAAACTTTTACTTATTGCTCAATTCCGTTAAAACCTCTCCGGCGGCTTTGATAGTGGCATCAATATCTGCCGGGGTATGAGCAGATGAGACAAATAGAGCTTCAAACTGAGAAGGTGCAAGATATATTCCTTTTTGGAGCATTCCATTGTAATAAGATGAAAACATCTCCAGATTACTTCTTTTTGCATCATTAAAATTCTTCACATCTTTATCTGTGAAAAAAAGTCCCAGCATGGATCCGACCCGTTTTGCTGTAACAGGTACACCTGCTTTTTTTGCGACATTTACAAGCCCGTCAGAAAGGTGCGCGGATGTTTTCTCAAGATTTTCATAAAATCCGGGTCTTTTTAATTGATTAAGCGTAGCAATCCCCGCTGCCATAGCAAGCGGATTACCTGAGAGAGTTCCAGCCTGATAAACAGGTCCCCGGGGTGCCATATACTCCATGATTTTACGTCTTCCTCCATAAGCTCCGACAGGCAATCCACCGCCGATGATTTTGCCTAAACAGGTAATATCAGGCGATATGCCATAAAGCGATTGCGCCCCGCTGTATGCGACACGGAACCCGGTCATTACTTCATCAAAGATCAGCAACGCTCCGCTCTTTTCTGTAAGTTCTCTGAGGGTCTTCAGAAATCCGTCAACTGGCGGAACCAGCCCCATATTACCGGCAATTGGCTCAACAATGATACATGCAATCTTATCCCCCTGCTTAGTCATGACATCTTTAATTTTTTCAATATCATTATACGGCAGAGAAAGGGTATGCTCAACAAATGATTTGGGAACGCCCGGACTTCCCGGAATCCCCAAAGTTGCCACGCCTGAACCTGCTTCCACCAGAAGCGTATCTGCATGACCATGATAGCACCCGTCAAATTTGATAATCGTATCTCTGTTGGTAAATCCTCTGGCAAGGCGAATCGCGCTCATTGTCGCCTCAGTGCCTGAGTTGACCATGCGAACCATCTCTACAGAGGGAACAGCATCAATCACCAGTTGAGCAAGTTCAATTTCAAGGTCGGTCGGTGCGCCAAAGCTGGTTCCCCGATTCAATACATCTGAGATTGCCTTGATAACTGCCGGGTGCCTGTGTCCCAGAATCATGGGACCCCATGACCCTACATAATCAATAAAACAATTGCCGTCTGCGTCAATAATCAAACATCCATCGGCTTTGTCAATAAAAAGCGGTTCTCTTCCGACAGATTTACATGCCCGTACAGGACTGTTCACGCCTCCGGGTATTATCTCTGTTGCCTTGTTAAAAAGTTTGTGAGAAGTTTCGTAGTTCATAATTGTTTAAATCTTTAAATCCTTTCCTATAAAAGTTGAAAATACCTGATTTACCGGATTCATCTACAGGGATTGAACGGATTCCATCTACATGGATTGTGGTTAAGAAGAGGATAAAACGATGTTAAAAAATCCTATTCTTACCCACAATCCTTGTAGATAACCCCTACAGATACAGATTCTGTAAAATAATTATTATAATTTGAACTCTCTTGTATTTCAATATTTTTTATTAGCATCAAAGATAAAATCAGAATTATCATGTTGAATTATTGATACACTATTGAAAAATTTTCATCTCTGATATATAAGTACCTGAGTAACTATTTTCAAATATCAACTTTTAAAAAATTTCGGAAATCTGCTTAAAGATTTTAAAATGAAAAAAAATAATAACAACTGGTTTTTCGGTATTCATGCTGATCCCCCCAGGGTGTTTCATATAATACTTGCGATATTGCCGTTTGTCATTCTTATTGCTGTATATCTGACAGCATTTGAGATCAGACACAGGGATAACCCACAGGATAAACTCCTTCCCACTCCTTCAAAGATCGGCGAGGCAATCAGCAAAACAGCATTTACAAAAGATATGCGTACAGGGAATTACCTGCTATGGAGAGATACGATCTCAAGTTTAAAGCGGATATTTATCGGTATTTCCCTCTCTGCCTGTGTCGGTTTTCTTCTGGGGTTGAATATGGGACTCTTGCCGGGGATCAGCAGCCTTTCTCTCTCATTTATCACATTTATTGCCAATATCCCGCCCCTTGCGATTCTGCCGATACTCTTTATTACCTTTGGCGTAGATGAGGTGGGGAAAGTAACGCTGATCTTTTTAGGCACTTTCCCGCTGATAACAAGGGATATTTATCTTACCGTTAAAAAGATTCCCAGAGAGATGATTGTCAAATCTTTAACACTCGGAGCTTCTGAATTTGACGTGGCGTATCGGGTGATTTATCCGCAGATACTTCCACGTCTTATTGAAGTTGTTCGGCTCTCTCTTGGGGCAGCATGGCTGTTTCTGATTGCATCTGAAGCAATTGCCGCTCAGGACGGACTCGGATACAGAATATTTCTGGTCAGGCGTTATCTTTCAATGGATGTGATTATCCTGTATGTGGCATGGATAACCTTTTTGGCATTTATTACGGATATTTTCCTGAGAAAATGGGTTGCCCTGCGGTATCCATGGTACAGTCCGAAAAATGATGATAAATAATGTCAATTAGGAATTAGGAATTGAATCAAATAGATAATTATAATATGGAAAAATCATCAAATTATTTTCTCTTTCTTGAAGATGTCATAAAGGCATACGGCAATAAGATTGTGCTGGCGGATATTGATCTTGCTGTAACTAAAGGGGAATTCTGCACGGTTGTGGGACCGAGCGGCTGCGGTAAATCCACACTGCTAAGGCTTATACTGGGACAGGAGCAGGCGACATCCGGTATAATCACGATGAATGGCGATCATATTCTCCGCCCTTCGCGGGATCGCGGTATTGTCTATCAGAAATATTCCCTTTTTCCCCATCTGACTATTCTGGAGAATATCATGCTCGGCAAACTGCTTCCAATGCCATTCTGGAAAGCCGCTTTTGTCAAAAAAGAGGCGAAAAAAGAGGGAATGCAGTATCTTGAGGATGTCCGTCTGGCAGATCATGCTGATAAATATCCGCATCAGTTATCCGGCGGAATGCAGCAGCGTGTCGCAATTGCACAGGCTCTTATTATGAAGCCTGAAATTATGCTTATGGATGAACCCTTTGGAGCATTGGATCCCGGAACCAGAGAAGCTATGCAGGTGCTTATTTTAAAGATTTGGGAAGAGCATCAGATGACCATCTTTTTTGTTACTCATGACCTGGAAGAAGCGGTTTTTCTCGGTACGCGGATTCTGGTACTCTCTCAGTTTTATATAGACAAAAGAGACGGAAAAAAAGGAATGACGGCAGGATCGAGGATTGTGGCAGATTATCCTTTGAAAATAACATCTACCAATGTGAAAGAGACAGCGGAATTCGGAAAATTTATTCAGCAGATCAGACATGAAGGATTTGACCCGGAAAACCTTCAGGATGTTACAGAATTCAATCTGAAACATACAGATTCATTTCAGACCTTGTAATATTTCACATAAAAAAGCTAATACTCTGTCAATTTAATTCTGACGGGTAAAGACCTGCGGGGTTTTTGAAACCCCGCAGGTCTCCGCTGTATTTTATCCGGTTGTAGGGCGGACTAAGCGCAGCGTGTCCGCCGTTTTATAACTAAGTTTATCTTATCTCGTTACGAGGCTCTGCCTCGTAACGAGGATAAAATCAGAAAGAAAGCTCCTCGGGCCATTCCCGTTCATGACCATCCATAAGACCTTTTTTACATGCGTCAATCACAATCCGTTGTTTTTCAGTACTTTGAAATATTATATCCCTGCCCGGATCAACATTGTTGAACAGCTTCCACAATATCAGAGAATTATCATAAAGATCAATATCTTTATCAAAAAGGATAAAAATATTGAATCTGTCAAGCTCCGGCGAATCAAAGAGCATGACGGCAAAATCTTTTCCGCCTCTCTCCTGCGTTTTTTCAACTGAGAGAATTAGGATTCTGTCTTAAGGATTCCCTCCTGTTCAGGGAATAACTCTCTGAAATTTATAACGACGGGGGACTGTTGCATGTTGCCTATTGTCGGTGAGCTTAGTCGAACCGTTGGCTGTTGAAAATTTATCCTTGTCAGGCTCATCTTTAAATCTTTCTGTCAGATCAAGCCCTATCTTGTTTCCGAAATTGGGAAACGGAGAAGAATGATCCAGCACATCTAAAACTCCTTTGGTCACGGTTATATCCGAAGTTATATCAAATCTGCTTATTAACGCCTTTATTACCTCTTCAGGATTTTGAGGATTAACATCTTTATCCACAACAACAATTGCTTTGCAGAAACTCATCTGCCCCTGTCCCCACAGACCGCTCATGATCTTCTGGGCATGTCCCTGATATTCCTTGTCAATGGAGACTATAACAATATTATGAAATACCCCTTCCCACGGGAACCAGTAATCTTTTATTTCCGGGAAAACCGTCTGAAGCATAGGGAGAAATATCCGCTCTGTTGCTTTTGCCAGATAGCAGTCTTCCATAGGCGGACGTCCGACCAGCGTGGCATTATAAATCGCATCTTTCCTATGTGTTATTGCAGTAACATGAAATACAGGATAATCATCTGCCAATGAATAATATCCTGTATGATCTCCAAATGGACCCTCTCTTCTCATTTCACCCGGATCAACATAACCTTCTAAAACAAATTCAGCCTCTGCCGGAACCTCCATATCTATGCTGATACATCTTGCAAGCGTTACCGGCTTTTTACGCAGAAAGCCAGCAAGCATGGTTTCATCAACCCCTCTTGGCATTGGCGCAGTAGCCGCGTAAATTGTGGCAGGGTCTGCTCCGATAGCAACTGCAACCGGCATCCGCTTTCCTGCTCTGCAATATTCATTATAATAATGGGAACCGTCTTTATGGATATGCCAGTGCATTCCAGTGGTATTTCTGTCAAAAATCTGCATCCTGTACATTCCGATATTCCGTTTTCCTGTAACAGGGCTTTTTGTAAAGACTAACGGAAGAGTAATAAATGATCCCGCATCTTTAAGCCAGCAATGAAGCACAGGGAGCTTTGTCAGATCAACCTGATCTCCTGTCAGAATAATCTCCTGACACGGCGGAGTTTTTCCTTTAAACATATCTTGGAAAAAATTTTGAAAGAGATATTGCTGTATGAATCACATTCAGAGCCTCTTTTAAATTCTTCGGAGGATTAAAGTGAATATATTCTTTTATCCGCTCTCCCGGTTCATCAAGATGATTCACCCCAAGCGCCATGCAGATTCTCCGGTAGCTTCCGAATATGTTGGTAACAATCGGAAACTCATATTTTTCTTTTGCTTCTGAGCCTTCATAAACCACATTTTCAAAAAAAAGAGCTTTTCCGCCATTCGGCGACTTGGATTCTCTGTCAGTGAATCTGCTGATCTCCAGATACGGAGAGACCGGCTGACGGATAAATTTCAATTCTCCTGCCTGTTCCAGAGTCTTTAAAAATTCTCTCAGATTTTTATACATTATCTTCTCCCCAGCGTTTTATAAGATGATGTTCAATCTTCAGATGATCAAGCACCCTTGCAATTGTGGAATCTACTATATCAGCAATTGTTTCAGGTTTAAAATAAAAACCGGGAACCGGCGGCATAATTGTTGCTCCGGCAACCGCAGCTTCATACATATTTTTTAAATGGATAATACTTAAAGGAGTTTCCCTTGTCATCAGAATCAGGGGACGTTTTTCTTTAAGACATACATCCGCCGCACGATGAATAAGATTATCCGCTATTCCCGCATTAATCGCTCCCAATGTTTTCATAGAGCATGGGGCAATCACCATGCCGTCATGCTGAAATGAGCCGCTGGCAAACGGAGCAAAAAAATTATTCTGATCATATATCTTCAAATCTGCATTCTGATGAAAAATAATACCTGTCTCTTTTAAGAACTCTTCAAACGGCTGACCCGCATATCCTGTTTCATGTCTGAGAACCTGTATTCCTGCATGAGAGATAATCAGATGCACATTAATCGGCTGCTGTAAAATCGCCTTTAACAGTCTTATACCGTAAACAGAGCCGGATGCTCCGCAAATGGCGACAACAATATTTTTTTTATTCATTTCAATATTTAAAATCCTGATTCAGAGTTTTCATAAAGACTCAGCAGATCGGAAATTTGTAAAAGTTTGTAGTACCGCCTTTAGGCGGTCCGTGTGAAATCAGACGGTTACCTACAGCATGCCGAACCGCCTAAAGGCGGTACTACAAACTTTTTTGGCATGCCGAACCGCCTAAAGGCGGTACTACAAACTTTTTTGGCATGCCGAACCGCCTAAGGCGGTACTACAAACTTTTTTGGCATGCCGAACCGCCTAAAGGCGGTACTACAAACTTTTTTGATCTACTGATAATTTAAAATTATATCATAAATCAAAAAAGATAGAAAAGAAAGAAAAAGTAATTAGACTTGACATAAAAAGAACTTTTATATAAAATAATAGAATTATAAATAATCTGAAAAATTATGTACGAAAATTTAAACCTTCAAATAATGAAAAATTTTATTATTCAAAAGCGGATAATATTATTCGGGATCGGATAATTGGATTTTTTACTGTAAGATTCTGATTATTCAGAATTAAAATTGATACTCATATCTGAATTCAATTCTTCATATCCGAGATCGGATAATTCCAATTTTTTTTATATCTCTTTTTCTGCAAACTGCTTAATACTCCACATATTTATTTTGGCATGAAAAATGCAGTAATATCAATTTAAGTTGCTGCTTATAATCTTTGCGGGAGTACAAAAGTTGAACTTTTACCGCCTGAAGGCGGAACTACAAACTTTCGATTGGCTATGGCGCAAAGGATTTATGATGAAAAATGAATCTGCTGAAAAAAAAGAATGTTCAAGTGAAAATCCTGCAAATGAAGAGATTCAGGCAGCTAAAAAAGTGATAGCGTCATTGATTATTGCTATGAAGAATTTCGGACTTTATCCCGATAATCATATAAACTGCCAAAAAGCAACTGAAAATGTAAAAGCCTCTCTGGATGAATTTTTCAGAAGTCATAGCTATATAAGATTTTTTGTGGAAAAAGATCAGATTCTTTTTCAGACCCGGGTGATATATCAGGAAACGTCCAATGATGCGAATCCGGCTTCGGTTTTATTTCGGGACGGAATTCAATGGCTTGAATTTCAAAAAAATATAGAACTGAAAGAGATTATCGGGTTTTTAAAAATTCTGAAGCAATATAAGACACTTCAGGAAAATTCAGAAGGGGATGTGGTAACGGCGCTATGGGAAGAGAATTTTCCCCATATAAGTCATGAAGCAAAAGATGTCTTCTGGGAGGCAGAGCCGATCATTGATTTTTCAACTTTGAATATGCCACCGAAAAAACAGGATATACAAAACGGGGAGGAAGAAGGGGAATCTGAAGAGAAGAGAGTGCAGAGGGATGATCCGAAGACACCCTCAAGTCTGGCTGATCCGTCTCTGGATCATTCTCTGTGGCAACTGACTCCCAAAGAACTGAAAACGCTCAGAAGGATGGTCTATCTGGAGGAAAACCGGGATGGCACAAATGATGTGGTAGATGTGCTTCTGGTTATCCTTGAAGAGCAGCAGAAAGAAAAGGATTTTGAAGCGGTTCTTGTTTTTCTGAGAGAAGAATTTGAAAATACTCTTGAAAAAGGGGATTTTCAGATTGCGTTAAAACTTCTGAAGCAGTTGAACAATATCAGAGAGACTTATGAAACAGCCAAACCCTGGGTAATTCCGTTGACAGATAATTTTTTCAGAGAGATTTCCGGTCATCAGGTTCTTGGCATTATTCAGTATGCCCGTCCATGTCCTGAAGAAGAGCAGAATGAGATGAAGGCGTTCTGGCAAATTCTTCGACTTCTTGATCCCGCGGCAATTCCGACCATCGGCGATATGCTTCTTGAAGCATCCTCTGAAGAGTCTCAGCGAATGTGCATGAATATCATCGGAACTCTGGCGAGCAGAGATATTGAGCCGCTTGCACAGTTGGTAATGAATCACTCTGAAGAGCCGTTGCTTTTAAAGATGATACTTATCCTTAGACGGCTGAGAGGGAACAGACCTGTTCAGATATTATTCAGACTGACACATCATTCATCTGAGTCCGTACGCAAAGAGGCAATCAAGGCTCTGGTCAATCAGCATCCCAATGTTATTAAGCGGCTCTTTCTGCTGATTGAAGACCAGGATGATTCGATTCGCCAACTGATGTTTGAATTACTTGGACAACACAGAAGTCAGACAACAGAAGAGCTTTTTCTTGATTATCTTGAAAAACGCCAGTTCAGGCGGACAGATAATCAGCATATTCTTGATTGTTACCGAACTCTTGGCAAATGCGGTTCATCACTTTCCGTTCTGTTTTTACAAAATGTTCTTTTAGATCAGGGATGGAAATCTATTGTCGGTACAGACAGTTTTTCTTTGGAAAGACAGGGAGCGGCAACTGCATTGGCTGAATTAAAAACAAACGAGGCTGAGGAGACTCTGAAAAAAGCATCAAGGAGTCTCTTTCCGGGTATTCGGCAAGCTTATCAGAAGGCTGTTGAGGGAAAACATGACGGATAATACGCCAACATCAGATAAAAGCACCCGGGAACTGCTTTTGTTAAAAGAGCAGTTGATCAGGTCGTTTTATAATCTGACCCAGACAGTTAAAATACATAGTGAAAACAATAAATTACTCCTTGATTACGCCAAAAATTTCCTTGGTTCGATTCCTCAACTGGGAGAGAATGAAGAATACGTGACCATTCAGTTTATCGGCAAACGGATTTATCTTCAGGAATGTAAAGTTTTATATCGCCCCGAAACCAACGTTATTTACGATAATCTGTTTCAATATTTTGAAAAGCGGAGGATACAGGGGATACGTTTTTATACAAATATTGAAGAATCCTCTTTTAAGCAGCTCATGACATTCATACGGATTTTCAATCATGCCGAATTACAGGAAAATCCTTTAAACTGGCTTAAAAAACAGTTGGATGCAAAAAAATTTCCCTGGGCAGAGCTTGTTCTGAAGACAACAGCAAAACATCAGGAGCAGGTGCCTGAGAAAAAAGAAAGAGCTAAAAGAACTTACGCCCATGTTCTGGCATCTGTCAAAGAGGTGGGTGAAAAACTGACTTCAAATAGAACAGTGGGATTGAGCAAAACCAGACGGGTGATTCAGAAGATGGTTGATCTGATTATGGAGGATGAGCCGCTGTTCAAAGCATTAAGCACGATTCGTATTTATGACGATTATACTTATGCCCATTCGGTCAATGTGGCAATCCTTGCCATGTGCATGGGAAAGCGAATCATGTTATCCCAGAAATCTCTGGAGCGGCTCGGACTCTGCGGAATACTGCATGATCTGGGTAAAACAGAAGTGCCGAAAAAGATACTCAATAAGCCGGGAAAACTGACTAATGAAGAGTTTGAAGTAATGAAGCAGCATTCACTGATCAGCGTCCGTCTGATTACGAAAATAAAAGCCGAGCGGGATCGCAAGGCTCAGATTCTTCTGCCTCCGTTTGAGCATCATCTGAAATATGATCTCTCCGGATATCCTCAGACAAACCGGAAAAAAGAAGTCAGCCTCTTCGGCAGAATTCTGACCATTGCAGATGTCTATGATGCGATAACATCTCCCCGGGTCTATCGTCCGTCTGTTCTCAGTCAGGATAGAGCTTTGGGATTTATGCTGGAAGGGGCGGGGACTGATTTTGATCCGATCCTTCTGAAAGTTTTCATTAATATGCTTGGCGTTTATCCGGTAGGAACCCTTCTGAAATTAGATAAAGGCGTTGGGCTGGTAACAATTCAGCCGGATGACACGGCACCCCATGAAGAAGAGAATAAGTCTTCCAACGGATTCAATGGAACAAGACCCTGGATTATATTATTGGCATCTGACGGAAAAGGGGGAATCAAAAAGGGAAGAGAAGTAAGTCTGGCAGAACGCGATCCTGTTACAGGAAAATTTTTAAGAAATATTGTTGCAAGCCTCAGCCCTTCAGAGTTTGGAATTCAGCCTGCGGAATTTATTTTTTGAAAAACACCCTGGACCATAAAAAACCTGAAGGTTTTTTTTATCATCCCCACCGCTTCAGTATTTCATCTGCCAGAACCCCGATAAAGAGCAGAAGAGAGACCAGACTGTTGATATGAAAAAAAGCAATATTGATATTACTCAGATCATTCGGATGAACCAGACGATGTTCAATAATAAACAGGATTCCGATGATAAAAACCGTTATCAGATAGATAATGCTCATGTCAAATGAAAAAAATATCATAAAAAAGAATCCGAATGAAAGAGAATGGAGCAGTTTTGCAATAAAAAGAGCTTTGTTTATACCAAAATAGACTGGTATGGAAAACAGCTTCTCTTTTCTGTCAAAGTCAATATCCTGACACGCATACAGAATGTCAAATCCGGCTATATAGGTCATCAGGGCAGAAGAGAGAAGGAGTATTTCCCATGAAAATCTTTTTGACAGGGCTATCCATGCTCCAAGAGGAGCAAGCGATATTGCAAATCCAAGATATAAATGTGCCGCCCATGTAAACCGTTTTGTATAAGAATAAGAAAAAAGAATTCCAAGCACCGGAAAAGAACATAAAAAACAGAGTGTTCCAAGCATCCATGAAGCAAATATAAAAAGCCCTGAAAATATGATCACAAATATTTTTGTACTTGTTAATGAAAGTTTGCCGGAAGGTATTTCCCGGTTAAGAGTACGCGGATTTTTTGAATCAAGTTCTGCATCTGCAATCCGGTTAAATCCCATAGCAGCGGATCTCGCTCCTACCATTGCAAGGAGAATCCATAAAATATCAGATAAGACTATCGGATAATATCTCTGTGCAAGAATAACCGCAGATAATGCAAAAGGGAGCGCAAATATGGTATGGCTGAATTTAATCATTCTGCCATAAGTCAATATATATTTTATGGGGTTAAGGGTTAGTGGTACGGATGGTTGATTAAAAAATTGTTTCATAAAAATAAATACCTGAAATATAAAAAAAGATTATTCTGTTCCCCTGAAGTCATCCATAGCATAAAGAGCCGCTCCGATAGCTCCTGTCAACTGAGGATAATCAGGAACTAATACCTCTTTCCCTATAAACTCTTCGGTCATCCGGATCAGATACGGATTATTTGCCGCAACGCCGCCGGTCATAACAAGATTCTCCGTAATAGAATCCATCTCCATGACTCTTTTTATCATTGAAAAAAAGAGACCTTTTACAATATCAGGTATCTTTCTCCCCTGCCGGATATTCTCCAGCACCTCTGCGGCAGAAAAAAGAGTACAGAAACTTCCGAGCTTTACCATATCTTCAGACTCTCTTGCAAGTCTGTCCATATCTTCAACCGGAATATCAAAACGCCGGGACATCTCTTCAAGAAACGCGCCTGTTCCGGCAGCGCATTTACGGTTCATTTTAAAACTGATACGCCGTCCTGTCTTATCCAGCTTGATGATTTTATTATCCTGTCCCCCAATATCAATGATGGTTATTGCCGTAGGATAATAAAAATAACATCCTTTTGAATGACAGCCGATTTCTGTTTGTGTTCCCTGAACAAAAGAGATATTTTTTCTTCCGAATCCGGTAGATATAGCCCTGACAATATCCTCTTCTTTAGCATTTGCCATTTTCAGAGAAGATTCCAGAGAGACCTCTGCAACAGCATAAAAATTTGTCCCGGATTTTTTTATGTCATAACCGATCAAATGCTTATCTGCATTAAGAACAGCTACTTTTATTCTTGATGATCCGACATCAATACCGACAAAAACAGGTTGCGCCATGATTCTCCATCCTTTTCAGAAGTCAGGAGCCGGTAGCCAGAATCAATTACTAATTCCTGAGATTCCCCATTATTTATTTTCCAACGCTTTAACAAGCGTTCTCAGTGTAATATTATAAGGGGTTTCTATTCCTGCCCGCTGACCATATTCAATAAATTTTCCGTTGATAAAATCAATTTCCGTTCTCCGTTTCATTTCAATATCCACAAGCATTGACGGCTTGTGATCCCCTGCGTTTCTCAAGTATTCCATTGCTTCACGGTAAAAATTCCAGCCCAACTGAATTTCATTGGCTCTGGCAACTTTGACACATTCCTTGAGCAGGGAATCAACAAGATTAAATACAATAGGGTCGCTCATTGCCTGAGATATTGTATAGCCTGTAACCGCACATACCGGATTCATACAGGCATTCAGAACGCTTTTATACCATACCTTGGAAACAATATTATCTGTGTTATCTGTTTTAAGACCGGATTGGGTCAGAATATCTGCAATGACAACCGCGGCATCTTTTGATTCTTTGTCAAATTCCTGAATAAAGTTAGGCGGATGATGAAACGGCATATAAACATGGGCAGGTTTTATCAGTCCGCACCCGTAATTGACAACAGCGCGGATAACCGCTTTTTTTCCCAATGTATTAGAAAGAACAAATTCCGTATCAATCCCATTCTGCCAACTGACCACATAGATGCCCTGTTTATAAAAACCTTCAATTGCCGAGGCAATCAGGGGAAGGGAATTTGCTTTGACTGTAATAAAGATTACATCAGGAATATCCTCTGCAAGATCATCTACACTGGTACATATCTTTGAAACACGCTGCTGAAGATTCTCCGCACCTTCAATAATTATACCGGATTCCAATGCAGGGGCGAGCAGTTCCGGCGTCACATCACAGAGTGTTACTTTGTATCCGGCTTTTGCAAGAAACGCGGCAACAATACACCCCACGGGACCGGCGCCGATAATACCAAAGGATTTAGGATTAAATTTTTCTTCATTTACCATAATATTCTGTGAAGTAGGGGCAAATAATTATTTGCCCCTACGGAATTAACAGATATACAGAAGTGGCAAATAATTTTGACAATTATCCGTAGGGGCAAATAATTATTTGCCCCTACTTTGATAAAACCATTAGGATTTTAGTTATTTCTTCAATTCATACATAATAAATGTGCTTTTCGGAGTTGTCCCGATAATTGCCCCGTCTTTCAGAATAACAGATGCCGCTATTTCATCTGCTCCGTCATTGTCAATATCTCCTATGGCAAAATCGCTGATGTAACCTGATGTTTCAGGGGTTTTCCAGTTTGTAACCAGACCAAGACCATTCCATGAGAATGATTCAATATGCGTCTTTGTGAATTTTCTGAATTTTTGAAGCAATCCCCCTGTAATCTCATAATTTTTGACTGTTATCACCTCATTTTTTCCGTCTGAATCTGAATCTGTGATAAGAAGCCGCAAAGGAAGATATTTCAGATTTTCAACCCCCGGCTCTTCTTTCGGCATTGAGCAGTAAATATGACTTCCGCCGTAAGGCTCGCTGCTTTTCCAGATAACACTGCCTGACGGATCAGTTATCTGAATATAATCATTTGTGTTATATCCTAAAGAAACAGGCTTTCCGTTGTTCATAATATCTCCGAAGGCAAATCCTATAATGTTGCTGCGGGATAAAGAAGTCGCCACAATTTTTTTGGAAACATAATCTGAATTCCGCCACTCCATTTCAACAATGTCACCTGAAAACGGATCATAAGATGTATTCCGCTGACCAAGCAGAATGCTCCCACCTCCCGGAACCTGAATTACCCGGTAATACCATGAACTTTTCTCAACAATTCTGACATAATCCTGCCCGTTCCATTCAAATACCATTGAGTTAAGGCTGTTTCTTAATGAATTCAGACTGGTGATAAAAATTTCAGGATAACCGTTGGCGTTAATATCCGCAATATCAATTCCTATAAGAATTTTATACCGGCTCTCCTCTATAATTTTTACTTCTTCAAGGGTGTTATTCTCTTTTCTGTAAATGTGAATATGATTAGGGGTGATAAAAACAACTTCGATTTTGCCGTCTTTATCAACATCTCCTAATGCCATACCGTTTATCAGATATTCAAAATCCTGACTCTTCCAGAATTCCTGTGCCGTCTCCCCATGATGTTCAGGTACAATAAATGCAGGATTCAGATTTTTTTCAGATTTCTTTTTATCTCCTTCATCATTTTTTTCTGCTGTCTTATCCGACTTAGGAGAGATAGCAGGCTGACTTTGGATAACCGGGTCCGCTCTGAAAGTTTTTTACTGATTTCGGTTGCAAAAAGATTAATTTTAGGGATCACATCTCCTGTATCATTCGACTGATCGGAAAAATTAAGGGTTGGAGTAAGATTAGAAACATCAACCATTTTGGCATCTATGCTTATGCTGTTCCCAAAAATCGTAACACTTCCGAAGATCACATAATTAACATTCAATTGAATACCGATATTGCGGGCTTTCTCCTCGTTCAAAGGAACGGAAACTTTTTCAGCCGCTTTTTCTGTTTCTTCCCTGTTTATCACAAATACATTCTTTTCTTTGGAAAGACGGGCAGTCAGCATGTCTGAAACTCCATCCTGCAAAAAAGTCATATCCTTTTCTGCATTCATCTTAAAGGGAATAATCGCCATTTTTACAGGTTCGGCTAAGGCATCGCTCAGATTTCCCGCTATAATGGCAAAAAATACAGAGAGAATTATCAGCCGCAGCATATTACAATCTTTTGTTTTCAAAAAAAATCCTCCTTTTTAAGACTTCCTAAATCTTGATTTTAATTTATCTTCATATACATAAAATTAATCTTAAAATCTGAATTTGTAAAGGGAAAAAGATAGCAAAATGATATTTGCATAAACCCTAAGGGTTTTAACAGACAAGAAATGTATAGCAATATACATTTTCTGATAACATATATTGCATTTGATAAATAAAATATACTTATATTATTGTATAATTCATTTTGGCATAATTGTTGCTAATTATATTTTTAATTGGAAACCCCGCAGGTCTGATTAAAAATAAATCCAAAGGAGGTGAAAGAATGATTAATTTTATACAGAGAATCAACAATATTATATCTGCCAATATCAATGATCTGATTGACCATGCAGAGGAACCTGAAATAATGCTTAATCATATTATCCGGGAGATGGAAGAGAATATCAGGTTTATAAAACAGAATGTTATTCACGCTATTGCCGGTGAAAAAAGACTTGGGCGGGAATCAGAATATCATAGCCGTCAGTCTGAAGATCTGTTGAAAAAAGCTGAAATTGCGTTAAAAGCAGATAATGAAAAACTGGCGAGAGCCGCTCTTACCCGTAAAAAGGAGCATGATAAAATTGTTCAGGAGTTAGAAGAGGCATGGAAATCAGCTAAAATCAGCAGCAGAAAGCTGAAGGATCAGTTGCATCTTATGGAGCATAAATTAGAGAAAGCACGAATCAGGTGCAGCAGTCTGACAGCAAGGAAAAGAGCGGCTGAAACCCGTCAGCAGATGGGGATTACCCTGAGCCGTTTTCAGAAAAGTCTTTGCACTGAAGGAAAATTCTCACGAATTGAAGATAAGATACTTGAGATTGAAACCTGCACAGAGGCTATTGAAGAATTAAACAAAGATTCTTACGACATGGAACGGGAGCTTGAAAAACTGGAAGCAGATACAGAGGTAGAGAATGAACTTGAAGCACTGAAAGATCGTATTTCTAAATAATACTTTGAAGAAACTAAGTTTCTTCAAAAAACTTAGTTTCTTGTAAAAGGAGAAAAACTATGGAAGACTACGGAATACTTCAGAGAGACTCGGCAGCATGGAAATTTTTTGTAAAAACCTGTTTTGCTATTTCGGTCATTACAATGTCTATTGGAATATATTTTTTGCCGACAGATTACTGGGTAAAGGGATATATGGGGATGGGATTATTGTTTGTGATCGGCTCATCTATAACCCTTTCAAAGACCCTCAGAGATGACCATGAAGCAAAAAGAATAATCAATAAAATCAGTGAAGTCAAAACCGAAAGGCTGCTGAAAGAGTATGATAAGGAGATATAATGCTAATTAAGAATTGGGAATGAAGAATTAGGAATGAAAAAATGACATTACGCAGCGTCATTCCCGTGAAAGCGGGAATGACAGTGTTGTGCGTAATATGAGTTAAAAGCTGAAAATTAAAACTTAAAACCATTTAACCTTTGCCTCATTCCTGAGCGGTATCCGCTGATATTTGAACTTTGCATATCCGATCATCATTGCACCGTAGCTGATCTCTCCGTCAGGGAGCAGAAGAGCCTGTTTCAAGGGCTGCCATAATGTTGCGGCAAGATTGAAATATCCTGCCCAACATGCTCCAAGTCCAAGAGAATAAGCGGCAAGTTCCAAATAGGTCAGGGCAATATTGGCAGAAGCAGGAGCCATACGGTTATCTTTATGGGCATGAGCAATAATAAGATGAGGGGCTTTGCGGCAAATATTGTCAATCCCTGATTCCCACTTTTCTACAACCCGATCTATATGAATAGATTTTGCAAATTCAGGCTGTTCTTTGAGCATATATCGCATCCAATCCGCCACATGAGCTGTCAGTCTTTGCAGTTCAGCAGTATCATATATCACCAGCCACTTGAGCGGCTGGCTGTTATGTCCTGACGGAGCATAACGGGCAGTATCTATAAGGCGGATTATAAGCTCTTTTTCAACCGGCTTATCTTTATAGACCCTGACAGACCTTCGGGAACGTAAGAATTGCTCTGCCTGTTCAGGACTGATTTGTAATTCTTTTTGTATCCGCGTGCATTGTTCTGATTTCATACTCTTTAAAGATAAAGCTCCGTGAGGACAGACCGCTACACAATGCCCGCAGATAATACATATCTCCTCAGCCTTTTCAATAGGGGTGGGAAAAGATTTTTCATCTTTTAACTCAATAAGTCCCATGGGGCATGTTGCCGCACATATACCATCCTGTTTGCATTTCTCCTGATCTATGGTGATAAAATTCATGAGATTATATTCCTTTTTAATATAAGCAGGGGCAAATAATTATGGCTCTTCTATCTTTTTTGCGGATTTGCGTAGGGGCGAATAATTATTCGCCCCTACAGTCTGAAATTTCCGCAAAAATCCTTGAAGAACCATAATTATTTGCCCCTATGAAAGTCTTTGCAATAATTTTGAAGAGTTCATTCAGTACAAATATAAAACCTGATAGCGTTAAATGTTCCGTCAGCAATCCCTTTTATCTGCTTTATATCTTCTAAAGAATCAAATTTGCCATGCTCATTTCTGTACTGTACGATTTTTACTGCCAATACCGGACCTATTCTTGGGAGTGCCACCAGTTCAGTCAGTTTTGCCGTGTTGATATTCACAGGTGACTGTAATCCCTTTTTCTTCAGGCTCTCTATAAGTCTGTTGTAATGGGTTTCCAGAAGGCTCCGTGCTGCTTCTTTGTTTTTAATGTCAAACCATGTTTCATTTTCAATAGTTCCTAAAACATATATCAACTGCTCTTCATCCTGATTCCCTTTTGCATCAAGATAGGGACAATGCCTTATTTTGATTCCCTCTTTGTTGATCTCTGTTACGGCAAAAGATTCATCAGGAAGGGCGGAGAGTATCTCATCAGACCAGCCCTGACCCATGACTGAGTTTGTCCATATAGCAACAGTCAGAAATAATATGATGTAAGTTAATCTTTTCATTTTTTTGTCCTGAAATATTAAATATCTGATATTCTTTATAAAATATAATATATAAAAGTCTGCTGAATTTCTATTGACATTCAGTAGGTCGAAAACTTGTAAAAGTTCGTAGTACCGCCTTTAGTGGTCAGTGTGAAATCAGACGGTTATTGCAGCAGAAAAGTTTGTTATGGAATTGTATTAAAAATATCTTTCAAACATTTAAAAAATCGTTTTGTTCAAAGATTTTTTGATAACAAGATTCAGCATCCTTACCATTTGGATTTTTCCGGCTGTATATTCGTAAAGGAAGCCCTATATGCAAAGAACAACTGTTGATAACAACCTGTCTTAACCAGCGATATTCATCTTTCCAAAAAATATCTTTTATTTTTTTATTATTCATATTTATAATTAGTTATATGCTTGTGAAGGGCATAATTTGTGATTTTAAACGTAGGGGCAAAACCCCTGTGGTTGCCCTCTTCACAGGGGTAAGCACAGGGGCTTACCCCTACAGAAAATCAAAAAAAACTTAGGGGCTTACCCCTACAGAAAATCAAAAAAAACTTAGGGGCTTACCCCTACAGAAAATCAAAAAAACTTAGTTTCCAAAAAATTCAGATAACAGTTCATCAGGAGAATGTCAATAAAAAAGATGACGGTCTGATCTTTAACTAATTTAATTTCTTAATAATATTTATTTATAAATTGCCATCGGAAGACCTTGAAGGTTTTAAAGACCTTCAAGGTCCTGTCTGATGTGTATTTATGCCTGTCTGTAATATACTTTCAAAGGTCATAATTTGGGTAATCCACTGTGCTTACTCCTGTTACAAGGGGCAAACACAGGGGGTTGCCCTACATTAGAAAATCAAAAAATTATGCCCTTCATAAGTATATTTTATGAAACGGTTTTCTTGAATTTCATGGTTTTAAACAAGTGCAGCCATTTTATCTGCAATACCGGCAAACGCCTTTGTTACCGGAGAATCTGCATATTTCTCCTGATAAGATGTTCCGGCATCACCGCATATAACAACATTGGAATCAAACGGAATTCTTCCGAGAAACGGAATACCGGAAGATACCGCTGTGCGCTCTCCGCCGCCGTATCCGAAGAGATCAATCGCTTTATTACAGTGAGGACAGGTAAAACCGCTCATATTCTCAATCAGTCCGAAAATCTCCATTTTAACGGTTTTGCAGAAATTGATTGATTTTCTGACATCCCCCAGCGCAACCTCCTGGGGTGTGGTAACAATAATCGCCTTTGAATCATTTATAATCTGAGCGACTGTCAGGGGTTCATCCCCTGTACCCGGAGGAGAATCAATAATCAGATAATCAAGACTACCCCATTCCACATCAGCGATAAACTGTAGGATAACAGAATGTTTTATAGGTCCACGCCATATAATGGCGTCATCTTTGCTTGTACTGAGGGATTCAATAGAGACAGCTCTCAGATTATCAGAATATTTAACAGGGGTCAGCTTATGATTAGGACTTACCCCCAGCATTCCGTCAAGCCCTAACATTCTCGGTATATCAGGACCATGAATATCAACATCCATGATCCCGACCTGAAAGCCTTTTTTGGCAAGGGCTATGGCAAGATTGACGGAAACGCTTGATTTTCCTACTCCGCCTTTGCCGCTCATGACAATGATCTTATTTTTGATTTTTCCCAAAGAATCTTGGACAGCGGCATCCTGCTCGTTCTGTTTCTGCTGTTTTGCCGCACCGCAACTGCTGCTTATCTGACATTCTCCCATTATATTACTATCTCCTTATTGTACAAATAGCTTATGCTTTCAATACTTCCCACGACCAGCGCAGGAACTGTAAAATCATCAGACTTCACTTTATGATGATTCTGAAACTTCATAAGCCCCTTTATTATCACAAAGCGGACACTTCTGAGGCGGTTCAGCATCATAAGATATGTTCCATGTGTGATTGCATTTGCTACAGGCAAAAGTCCGATCCGGATTGACAAGGGTGTAACTTCCGCCTTCAATATTAATTGCCTTGCCATTAATCAATGCGTCTGCAATGATTTTCCTTGCTTTTTGGACAATCCGCCCGAAAGTCGCTCTTGAGACGCCCATCTGCTGACCAGCCTCTTCATAAGGCATTTCCATAAGATCAGCCAGCCGGATAGCCTCCCGCTCATCAATGGTAAGGCACACTTCCTCCAAATCAAGCATGGGGATCCCTCTGGGCTTAAAGTAACTGATATTCGGACGATAAGATACAATACGATTTTTTTTAGGTCGAGCCATAAACACTCCTTTTATGAGATTAAACTCATAAAATAGATATTCTTATCTATATTGTCAAGAATAATTTCTCAAAATTCGGTAAAATTTAAAAGAAGCTCAAGCAACATACCTGTTTTACTTATTTTAATGCAAATATGGTGTTTTTGTGCCACTCTTATAGAAATGAGTAGCCATAAAAAAATAATAATGATACATTTAATATGAATTAAGCACATATAGGTTGGAGTTTATTTCATTCACCCCAAAATACTGACTACAGCTAATTTGCATTATAATCCCTTTACAAAAAAAATAAAAGGAGAATAATCTTATGCCGAAACTTTTTGAAACCACATCAATAAATACAATGAATCTGAGCAACAGGTTTGTACGTTCTGCAACATGGGAAGGTATGGCAGATAAAGAGGGTTTTTGTACCCCGCAACTGATAAAAATAATGGAGAATCTTGCCAAAGGAGATATAGGTTTGATTATAACAGGTCATGCTTATGTGAGCAGAGAGGGACAGGCAACCCCTTGGCAACTTGGAGCATACAGCAGAGAGCTTATCCCAAGCCTTAATCAGATGACAGATGCGGTTCACAAATCAGAAGGGAAAATTATCTTACAGCTTGCCCATGCGGGCTGTTATGCAGCGGTAAATCTGACAGGAGAAGAGGCTCTTGGACCATCAGTAATAGAGAATAATAAAAAATCGCCTATTTGCAGGGAAATGACAAAGGATGATATTCAGCGGATTACAGATGCGTTTGGGAAAGGAGCTGAACTTGCTCACAAATCAGGATTTGACGGAATACAGATTCATGCGGCACACGGTTATCTGTTAAGCCAGTTTCTCTCCCCTTTTTACAATAAACGGAGAGATCAGTATGGCGGAAGTATTGAATGCCGTTCACAAATTATTACAGAAATCCTTCAGGCAGTCAGAAGTGCTGTAGGAGATAAATTTCCGGTTTTAATTAAAATAAACTCCGAAGATTTTATTGAAGACGGATTTAGTCGGGATGATATGCTCCAGTTATCAGAAGCTCTTGAAAAATCAGGCATAGATGCCATAGAATTAAGCGGCGGAATCTTAAATGCAGGAAAATATAATCCTGTCAGATCCGGAGCTAATTCTGAAGAAAAAGAAGTTTTTTATAAGGATGCGGCAAAAAGATATAAAGAAAAAATCCATGTACCGCTGATACTGGTCGGGAGGAATACGTTCTTTTTATATTGCTGAAAAATTGGTAAAAGACGGGATAACAGATTATATATCCATGTCCCGTCCGTTTATTCGGGAGCCGTATCTGATTAAACGCTGGAAATCAGGGGATACCGCCAAAGCATCCTGTATTTCTGATAATAAATGCTTTAAACCGGCTATGGAAGGTAAAGGAATCTGCTGCGTAACCGCAAATCAGACCGGAGCATGATATGAAAAGAATTCCGATGATTCTTTATATATTTGTCATCATTCTTATTTCTGTATTCCGTGAATCTGTGGCTTATGTTCAGGCAAGTCTGGAAAGACTGCTTAATAAAAAGGAATGTATCTATTGTGATCTGAAAAAAGCTGATCTGAAAGGCGCTGATTTAAAAAAGGTTAATCTCAGAGGAGCGATTCTTTATCAGGCAAATCTTGAATCAGCAAATCTTGAAGAGGCTGATCTTTCAGAATCATATATGACAGAGGCAAATCTGAAGAAATCTTGTCTCAGGGGGGCTAACATGGGAAAAGCTGATCTCAAAAAAGCAAAATTTGAGGGAGCGGTTCTTGAAGGGGCTGATCTTTATAAAGCAAGACTGAAGGAAGCGAATCTCAGGGGAGCTGATCTGAGGGGAGCTTTTCTCATGGGCGCGAGTCTGAAAGGTGCTGATTTAAAAGAGGCTGATCTTAATGAAGCTGATCTCAGAGAAGCAGATTTATGCTGGGCTGATATGGAAGGAGCAAATCTTCAAGATGCTGATTTAAAAGGTTCTCTTCTTTACGGAACAATTCTTAAAAATGCCAATCTTGAAGGGGCAAATCTTGAAGGGGCAATGCTTGAGGGAGCTAATCTTGAAGGGGCAATGCTTGAGGGAGCTAATCTTGAAGGGGCAAATCTCAGAAAAGCATATCTCAAAGGGGCTGATCTGAGAGGAGTGAATTTAGAGAATGTTCATCTTGAAGGAGCAGACATAAAAGGGGCTGTTTACTGAAAAATAAAGGAATATTGATTACAGAGCTTGAGGAAAGCAATCGCCGTAGATAATCCTTTTTATTTTTCCGTCTTCAAGTTTTAATATCAATGCGCCGTCATCATCCACATCAACAGCAGTTCCTTCAGATACTTCATTCGGGGTTACAATTTTCACGTGCCGATTAATGGTCATAGTATATTTTTTCCATTCAGCAATAACATATTCAAGTTTTTTATGAGTAATCTCTTTTTTAAATTCATTCAAAAATGCAAACAGAATCTCTTTTTTTGAAATATCTCTGCCGAGGATTTTTTTTAATGATGATGCCATCGGCTCTTCTGTACCCTGATCATTATTCACGTTGATACCAATCCCTATATTGACAGATAAAACCTTATTTGCATCCACATTCATTTCAGAAAGCATACCGGATATTTTTTTGTCATTGACAAGAATATCATTGGGCCATTTTACTTTTGCGTCAATATGAAACATATTCCTGAGAATCCTCGCAAGAGTCAGGGATGCGGCAAAATTGAGTCTGTAGCTTAATGCCGGAGGAATTTCGGGTCTGAGTACAACAGTAAAATATAATCCACCTTCTGAAGATACCCATTTTCTTGTTAAACGCCCGTGCCCTTTTGTCTGTATATCTGCAACAACCACTGTAAAATCAGAACATCCTTCTGCTGCAAGCTCTCCGGCAATATCCATTGTAGATGAGACTTCATTAAAATAATGGATTTTAATCTCTTTATTTAAGGAGTTCACGGGAAATTATCCGATCCGAAAATTCTGTATATGAATAAAAGTTGACAGGCATTAATCAGGTCAATATGCAATTTATAACAGGACTGAATGATTTTGTCAACCGTTATAAATATTTGACAATAATTTTCTGTACTATATTCAATATTGCTTTCTGTTAAAAAATAAGCTAAATAACCGATTGAAAGTTTTTTTTGGATACTGAAGAAACTAAGTTTTTTTAAAAAACTTAGTACTCTGTCAATTTAATTCTGAAGGATAAAATACGGAGACCTGCGGGGTTTCAAAAACCCCGCAGGTCTTTACCCGTAAGAATTAAATTGACAGAGTATTAGTTTCTTGTTCCGATGATTTCTGTTTTTTTCAAAGGAATGATCATGAAAAATTCGATATTCATTTCTCATAGCAGCCGGGATACTGATTTTGTTATTGAACTGCGTCGGGCTATGGAGGCAAAAGGATTATACAATTTTATAGATTCCCGTGAATTGCGTGGCTCAAACGAATTGGCGCAGAAGATTCACACAGCAATTGAAGAGGCTAAAGCATTTATTGTAATCATAAGCGCTGATGCCTTTAATTCAGCATGGGTAGCAGAAGAGACCCGATATGCTTCTCAGATCAAAGAGAAGATTCAGGGGAATTATCCGATCATTCCTTTGTTAAGAGAAGGGATTGAACTGGGTGCGTTAAAATGGATTTTTACAAAGAAACCTGTGGCTATTCGTGTAAAAGACGGCGCTGACGGTATCCGCAGTGCTTTACCGCATATATTGGCGGCTCTGGGAAAAGGTATTTTTGATGAACCTGAAAGCACAGTACCCGTTATTAAGACAGAGCCTGCGGAAGAACTATGGCTGGAATTAAAATATCCTTTTATTGAAGAAAAAAAAGGGGAGCGCAGAGCATCTGCAACAGCAGAATTGATATATATCCCGTCAGGAAAAAAGCCTTGTGTAGAGTCTCTTGAGCCGTTTCTCTTTACAGCGCCTATGGGAACTGCTGAAATTGATGAACTCAGGTGGTATCTTGAGCAGTATTATCTGTGGCCCACCGGAACATTGAAAACCAGAGCGCAGAAAGTAGAGAATAAGCTCCCTGAATGGGGTTATGAACTCTGGAATTCAATGCAGAACGATATTTGCAGAAATGTTTTGGAAGCATGGCGTGATATTAAATATCCTGTTGAATGCCGCTTTACAGTTTTTGTGGATTCTCAACTGATAAAAGGGAGTTCCAGAACAAAGCAGAAAGAGGCAAATGAGGCGTCTGCTCTGATGCTGGGGTTGCCGTGGGAACTCCTGCGCAACAGAAAAGGTTATTTATTTCAGGGAGCCAAATCTGTAATGACACAGCGTCAGCTTCCTTTGAGAAAGCCCCGTGATCTTGCGGCTGCTGATCCGCCTATCCGTATTCTGTTAGTCAGCCCGCGCCCTGAATATGAAAAAAATGAATATATTGAACACCGGATAAGTCAGTTTCCTCTGGTGGAATCATCAGAGGCAGTCGGCGGCGAGGCTGCTGAAATTACACTGCTGACACCGGCAACTTTCCCTTCACTAAAAAAAGAGATAGAAAAGGCGTCTAATCTTCAGATGCCATTTCATGTCATACATATTGACGGACACGGAATTTATAAAAGAGACGTTGGATTAGGAGGCATCTGTTTTGAAGATATTATTAAAAATGAAAGGGAATCCGAAGAGAGTGCGTCATTATCTGTAATGCAGTCAGGGGGACTGGCAGATATTATGAGAGAATATCAGGTGCATCTCTTTTTTTCCAGAAGTCTTTCAATTCATTATTAAACTTGTAGGGTGGAAAAATCACGACGTGTCCGCCCTACAAACTGTCCTTTATATCTTTGCTTTTTTATGATAAATTAAACAGTCATTTTTATAAAGTTCAAAATATATTATTGAGAATATTTAATATTAAGGAGAAAAAACATGGCACAGATTGATTTTGGCGGTGTAACGGAAGAGGTGATAACATCTGAAGAATTTCCTCTGAAAAAAGCAAGAGAAGTCCTTAAAAATGAAGTTGTCGCAGTTATCGGTTACGGAGTACAGGGACCGGGGCAGGCGTTAAACATGAAAGATAACGGAATTAACGTAATTGTCGGGCAGCGTCAGGGTGGAAGATCATGGCAGCGTGCAGAGGAAGACGGCTTTGTTCCGGGGAAAACTCTTTTTCCGATTGAAGAGGCGGCAAAAAAGGGGACGATTATTCAGTATCTGCTTTCAGATGCAGGTCAGGTTGCAGCATGGTCAAAGATTAAACCATGTCTGAATAAAGGGGATGCCCTCTATTTTTCACACGGCTTCGGAATTGTTTATAAAGATCAGACCGGAATTATCCCTCCTGATAATGTTGATGTTATTCTGGTAGCGCCCAAAGGCTCAGGCAGAACCGTAAGAACAAATTTTCTCGCAGGAAGCGGCATCAATTCCAGTTTTGCGATTCATCAGGATTATACAGGGAGAGCAAAAGAGAGAACTGTCGCAACAGGGATTGCTATCGGTTCAGGCTATCTCTTTCCGACAACCTTTGAAAAAGAGGTCTATAGCGATCTGACCGGAGAGCGCGGTGTTCTGATGGGATGTCTTGCAGGTGTTATGGATGCTCAGTATGCTGAACTGAGAAAACACGGACACTCCCCAAGTGAAGCATTTAATGAAACAGTTGAAGAGCTTACTCAGAGCCTGATCCGTCTTGTAGCGGAAAACGGCATGGACTGGATGTTCGGAAATTGCAGCACCACCGCACAGCGCGGTGCATTGGATTGGGCACCGAAATTCCGTGACGCTGTTGCCCCTCTTTTTAAAGAACTCTATAACAGTGTTAAAACAGGGAAAGAGACCAAACGGGTTATTGAGGCAAACAGCGCTGCAGATTATCGGGAAAAACTGAATAAAGAGCTTGAAATTATACGAAATTCTGAAATGTGGAGAGCAGGCGCGGCAGTTCGTTCATTAAGACCTGAAAATCGGAAAAAATAGTCCACTCTACTTAAAACCCTAAGGATTTCTGAAATCCTTAGGGTTTTGTCTTACAGATAAAAGGTGTATCATGAAAGAAGTCGCATCATTGAAATACGGTGTAATCTTCAGGAAAACCTTCAGTGATCCTGAAATTTTCACGGCATTTGTCCGGGATTTTTTAGGAATTGATATTGAAATTGAAAAAGTTGAAACTGAAAAATCGTTTGATCCGCCGATCGGCAAAGTCGCATCCCGGTTTGATCTTTATGCAGAAGATAAGAAAAACAGGATCATTGTAGATATTCAGCATGAAAGACTCTTTGATCATTATGATCGGTTTCTGCATTATCACTGCGCTGCTATTCTGGAGCAGGCGGCGACATGCAAAGGTTATTATCCTGAATTAAAAGTTTGCCCATTTTCTGTTAAGCTGATATTATCAATATATGAAAAAGGACATTTTGGAATTATACAGCGGTTATCTTTTAAGTTCGTTTGGTTATACAGCAGCAGCCGGATTATCCGATTTGTCGGATAAACAGACAGGTCATGACAGAATAACTGACTTTTTATCGGGTTCTGATTTCAGTTCCGGCGATTTACGGCTTCCGGTCAAAGAAACTGTCCGATCTGTCGGATCTTACGACAGTGTTCTGATATTTGACGATACGGCCGGAGAAAAACAATGGACAGATGAAAACGGAATTATTACATGGCATTATGACCATTGCAAAAACCGATCCGTCAAAGGAGTCAATATTCTTAACTGCCTTTATAATTCACAAAATGTAAGTATTCCTGCTGCTTATGAAATCATCCGCAAACCGGTATTATTCTGCGACAAGAACAGTGAGAACTCAGAGCAGTCATTTTTTTGCTTCTGTTTACTCTTTTTTCAAACCGGAGAAACTTAAAATCAGACATAATTTAAATCACTCCGCTTTAAGAACCAAACTTTATATGAATGCTTTCAAAGCAATCTTTCAAAAATTACAGGAATTGACGGCGTAACATCAGATTCTTATATATTTTTGGTAACTATCACCTACCCTGTAAATTACGGAAAGAAAAAGGCTCCGCCGTTTTCACAATTTCAGAGCCTCGTAACGAGTAAAAATAACGGATTAAAAATATGACAAAATCTATCATACCATGGAAAACAGAGCAAATTCTTGAAGCAGCAAAAGGGGAGCTTATATTCGGAGATACTCAAAGAATATTCTCCAATATATCCATTGATTCAAGAAAGATAGCTCCTGATGAGATATTTGCTGCTATCGTTGGAGAGGTTCATGACGGGCATAAATTTGCATCAGATGTTCTCAATTCAGGTGTTAAGGGAGTGATTATAAACAAAAACATGGTGAATGATTTATCCTGTACTGAATGGAAAGATAAAGAGATTCTCTGTATAGCGGTTGAGAATACTACAAGGGCATTGGGTGATCTTGCTGCGTTTCACAGAAAGCGTTTAAATATCAAAGTTGTAGCAATTACCGGATCAAACGGCAAGACCACCACGCGGGAAATGACTGCCTCAGTTGTATCCCAAAGATTCAAAACTCTTACCCCCCAAAAGAATTTCAATAATGAAATCGGAGTTCCTCTTACACTCTTCAATCTGACAACATCTCATGAATGTGCAGTTCTGGAGCTTGGCATGAATCATGCCGGTGAAATCAGAAGACTTGCGGAAATCTGTCAGCCGGATATTGGCGTCATAACAAATATCGGACCTGCCCATATCGGCATGTTAGGCTCTTTGGATGCAATCATGCACGCCAAAGGAGAGCTGCTTGAAAAGATCAAACCCGGAGGAACAGCAGTTCTGAATCTGGATGATCAGAGAGTTGCTGAAATAGGAAATCAATGTTCAGAATATGGAATAAAAAAAATTTTTTATTCCAAAACTCAACATCCGAAATCTCATATTTATGCGGATTCAATCAGAGAAGATAGCACCGGAACTTCTTTTACACTGGTTTTGCCGGAAAAAAATCTCCCCGTCCGTCTTGAATTACCGGGCGGGTTTATGGTATTAAATACACTTGCTGCGGCTTCGGTCGGATATTTGATGGGATTAAATGCTCAGGAGATTATTCAGGGACTTGAATCTTTTAAACAGGTTCAGGGGAGAATGAATATCCGCAGAACAGAAAAAGGGAGATATATTATTGATGATACTTATAATGCCAACTTAGACTCCATGAAAGCGGCGCTATCTGCTTTTAAATCTCTGAGAGGGGATAAAAGAGGCGTCTTTGTATCAGGGGATATGCTGGAGCTTGGTGAATATTCAGAATCAATGCACAGAGAGCTTGGCAGGACAGCAGCCGAATCCGGTATTTCAAGGCTTTATGCTTTTGGAAACTTTGCAGAAGATGTTGCCGAAGGGGCAGTATCTGACGGAGGAATGGATTCCGGATCTGTTTTTGTCGGAACCAAAAAAGAGATTATTGAAAATCTTAAAAAAGAGCTTGAATCAGATGACTCAATTCTGGTAAAAGGCTCCAGAGGCATGAAAATGGAGGAGATTGTCAATCAGGTGATGATTGACTGCTGAGACATGAAAGTAGGGAATAATTATTCGCCCTTACATGTTCCCCTTCCCTTTAGGGATGTAGTGGCGAATAATTATTCGCCCTTACATGTTCCCCCTTCCCTGAAGGGAATGGGTGATCAGGTCTTATACTTTATTTTAAATTCATATAGGAGTAACTAATCAGAACAATATGCTATATCATCTGCTTTATTCATTTCACACAACAGTTTCAGCCTTTAATGTATTCCGATATATAACATTCAGAACTATTTACGCTTGTCTGACCGCTTTTCTTATCTGTTTTTTTCTTGGGAAATGGGCAGTAAAAAAACTTAATGAAATGCAGATAGGACAATATATCAGAGAAGACGGACCTCAAAGTCATCACAAAAAAGCAGGAACTCCGACAATGGGGGGGCTTCTGATTATTTTTTCTATTGTTGTATCAACTCTTTTGTGGATGAATCTGACAATCTGTTATGTATGGATACTTCTTCTTGTAACAACAGGATACGGATTTATCGGTTTTATGGATGACTATCGCAAGGTTGTCAAAAAACAGAATAAAGGATTGAGCGCAAAAGAAAAGTTTGTCATGCAGTCTGTTTTGGCTTTGGTTACAGGTATTCTTATATATTCTGTATGTCCTGAATTCAATACCCGTGTAACTGTTCCTTTTTTTAAAAATGTTTCACCTGATCTCGGATGGGGATATATATTTTTTGCCGCTTTTGTAATTGTCGGCGCATCCAATGCAGTGAATCTCACAGACGGTCTTGACGGGCTTGCAATCGGTCCGGTGATTATTGTATCCCTGACATATATGGTTTTTGCTTATGTAACAGGGCATGTTCATATTGCCAATTATCTGCAAATCAATTATGTTACGGGAAGCGGAGAGATTACTATTTTCTGCGGAATTCTGATCGGTTCAGGTCTTGGATTTCTTTGGTTTAACGCATATCCTGCTCAGGTCTTTATGGGAGATGTCGGTGCCCTTTCACTCGGAGCGGTTCTCGGTACTGTGGCAGTAATTACCAAGCAGGAAATAATGCTGGTTCTGGTCGGCGGTCTTTTTGTCATGGAGGCATTATCTGTTATTTTTCAGGTGGGGTTCTTTAAAATGACAAACGGAAAAAGAATCTTCAAGATGGCTCCGATTCATCATCATTTTGAATTAAACGGCTGGTCTGAGACAAAAGTGATTGTCCGATTCTGGATTATTTCAATTATCCTTGCGTTAATCTCTATCAGTACGCTGAAGCTGAGATAAGTAAAATTTTTCCCCAGTTACGGGGCTTCTACAGTCTAACACAGCACCGTAATGGGGAAAAAAAATATAAAATTTATCTTATTTTAATATATTATATAAAAATAAGAGGGGATTAAAATATATGCAGACAACGCGTTTATCTGATAACGGTAATATAATTATACCGGAAATAATATGTAACACCTACGGATGGAGAGAAGGTCTTGAATTTATGATTATAGATATTGGAGACGGTATTCTGCTCAAGCCTCTTGAACATTTTAAAGAGATAAAAATTGATGAGTTAATCGGATGTACAGGCTATAAAGGAACGAAAAAGTCGCTCAAAGATATGGAAGATGCAGTTGCAAAAGGATCGAAGAAAGCAGAATTTGTAACTAAATATTTTAAGCATGGTAACGGGAGATAAAATTTATGGACACTTACAGACAGAATATGGGAATAGGATGGCGGGAAACTTCATTGTATTATGATATTAAGCTCCTCTTTTCCGTACTTTTTCTGGTGGGAATCGGCATTGTAATGATTTACAGCGCAAGCTCTGCCCTTGCATTGAATAAATTCGGGACAGATTATTATTTTCTCAAAAAACAGGCTGTATCCTCCATAGCAGGAATTATCGCTATGGTTGTCTGCAGACATTTTCCGTTAAAACTTCTTCGTCCTTTAACCTATCCGCTTCTTTCAATTGCTTTTATTTTTCTTGTAGCGATTCATGTTACCGGATTCGGACTCACCGCAGGAGGTGCAACCCGTTGGCTGCGGATCGGGCGTCTTACATTTCAGCCGTCTGAATTTGCCCGTCTTTGTCTGGTGATATATCTGGCTTTTTCAATGAGCAGGAAGCAGGAGTATTTAAAAGATTTTTATATCGGTTTTCTCCCTCATGTTATTGTGTTGGCTGTATTTACCGCTCTTATACTCTCTCAGCCGGATTTTGGAACTGCGGTTATTTTTTTCGCTGTAACATGGATCATGATGTTTATCGCCGGAGTTCCCATAAAACACCTTTTATTGTCTCTGGTTGTTCTGCTTCCGTTTGCTTATGTTTTTCTGCTTGGTGCAAATTACCGGGTTGATCGTCTCCTGAGTTTCTGGGACCCTTGGCAACATGCTGCGGACCTTGGGTATCAGACCATTCATTCACTTATGGCATTCGGATCAGGCGGACTATGGGGTATGGGAATCGGGCAGGGGTATCAGAAACTCTTCTATCTTCCTGAACCGCATACAGATTTTGTTTTTTCTGTTATCGGAGAAGAACTCGGATTGTTAGGGGTTCTCTTTATAATCGGACTCTTTATACTGATTCTATGGAGAGGTATCAATATTGCCATTAAAGCTGAAGATGCGTTTGAATCGCTTTTAGCAGCCGGGATCACGACTTCAATAGGGATTCAGGTCTGTGTCAATATGGGGGTTACTCTTGCGCTTCTGCCGACCAAAGGGCTTACACTCCCTTTTCTCAGTTACGGCGGTACATCCCTTTTGCTGAATATGGCATCTATAGGATTACTGATGAATATTGAGGCAAAAAATCAATAGCTAAATAGAATAACAAATATAACAAGATATGGGTACAAATAAACCTTCAATTCATCTGAAAATAATCTTCCATATTTAAACGAATAATGTTATAGAGAATAATTGAACTGAAGACAAAAGCAATAAAAAAGTGAGGTATGATATGAATTGCGGAAAAATTTTTCAGAAAATCCTTACAGGATTGTTCTTATTTATTATAATATGTTCTTATCCTTTGAATATTATGGCTGAATACAGAGCATACAGATCATTACTTGCACAAACCGGACGGTCTGAGCCTTATAGAAGGGAATCTGACCCGCCGTCTTATTTTTACTCATCCATCAACCGCACAGGATTTATAAGAAAAAAGCCTGTTATTCCAAACGGATCAATCTTTAAAGCAAAAGATGACAAAACCCTGATCAGCGCCGGAGATATAGTCTATATCAGACCCATGAGAAATTCCCAGATTGTTTTGGGCGGATATTATACAATTTACAGAACAATGGATCCGATGACAGATGAAGAGAGAAAGATTAATTTCGGTACCCAGTATTATCTGACAGGTGTTGTTGAAATTACTGAAAAAAATCCCCGTTTTGTAATTGCCAAAGTAATAAAAAGTTTCCGTAATATTGCTGTAGATGATTTACTGATGCCATATACAGAAAAATCGCCTAAAATTCTTCTGACAGAAAGCAAACCGGAAATTGACGGAGAAATTATCGGACCTGAGGAGCATTCAGTCCTTATCGGAGAACACAGCGTTGTCTTTCTCAATAAGGGAAGCAGGAACGGGATTATGCCGGGGCAGTATTATAATGTCTATTATCAGGAAAAAGCCCAGATTGTAAAAGACTCTGTTCCCCTTGATTCTATTAATTTTGGAACGATTCTTGTTCTCCATACCGAAGAGGATACAGCTACCGCTGTTGTTATCAAATCCGAAAGAAATATTTATCCGGGGGCAAAATTTCATACACCGGGTGAGTAATTCAAAGCGGATATCAGAAGAGAGATTCAAAAAACTTAGTTTTTGAAAAAAATTGGTTTCTTATAAATAAAAAGTTATTTTTATGAGTGATATTCAAAAGATATGTATCTGCGCAATAAGTGATGTCGGAAAAAAACGTTCCAGAAATGAAGATGCGTTTTTAATCGGAAACATAGTTGAACGTACCAGCGTTGTCAGTCTCTCTCTGAATATGGATTCCCTTTCAATTCAGAATCAGGGGCTTTTAATTGCTGTTGCCGATGGAATGGGCGGGATGGGGGGAGGTCATATTGCCAGCACACTCGGACTTTATGCTTTTTCAAGGCATTACTATTCTGATACTTATCCTAAGCTATCAGCAAATCAAGTCATGGAGATTATTAAAACATCTGTTCTGGCAGCACATCAGAAAATATCGGAAGACGCTGAAAAAAATCCTCTTTTAATGAATATGGGAACTACTGTTGTCGGTCTGAATATATTCAAAGGTCATTTTTTCCGCTTTCATGTAGGGGACAGCCGCCTTTATCATTTTCATAACAATATGCTGCAACAGATTACAAGGGATCATTCGCTTGTTCAGGTATTATTGGATGCCGGGAAACTGGAAAAAGATGAGATTAAAAATTTTCCACGAAAAAATGAGATTATCAATTCAATCGGCGCTGGAATAGATTGCCATCCTGAAATTGCTATGCTGAATAAAGAAGAGGTTCACCGGGCGATATTTTTCTGCTTTGCAGCGATGGTTTTTCCAATATGCTGGATCATTCAGAAGTCCCGGAAGAATTAGCTGAAATAAAACACTCTTTGGAGCAGTTGAGAGCAAAAGAGTCAGGGGTAGAGAAAATAAAAGATCAATGGTGCATGGGTGAAGAGCAGGCATCTGAGCCGGTAATCAGCAAATCTGATAATTTAAAAAAGAAAGCTGCTGATATATGTAACGGTATCAGCAGGTTTTATGACAACTGGCAGGGTGGAGAAAAAAAATTAACCTCTTTTCTCTCAAGCAGGGAGGTTAATCCTATTCAGGAAGTACTAAAGCAGCCCCTCTGTATTGAAGAAAAAGCACGGTTTTTAATTCAATTGGCAAATGATCGGCAATCAGATGACAACCTGACCGTTGTGCTGGTGGAACTGACATAACAAGGTTCTCAGTTTTTAATTTTTTCTGAATCTTGTCGCCGGTTAATTCTCTCAGAGCATCAGCGGCAATCCGCCGGGCGGATTTTGAATCAGGATAAAGTTTCTGAATTTCTTTTGCAACTTCGACAGCACGCCGGTTCAGTTCCTTATTTCTTTTCCCTATTTGCCGCAAAGCCCAGTTGACGCTTTTTTTGACAAAATTTTTCTAATCTGCTGCCTCTCTTTTTATATTAAACAGCCTGCATGTATTTTCCCATACAATTTCAGCAAGATGCTCAGGCTCTTCACCTCTTTCCTCTGCCAGCTTCAGCAGAACCGATTTCACAAACGCGGGTTCATTTCGCCGGATATGATTCTTTTCAGGAGCAGGCGTCAGATAAGGTGCGTCAGTCTCAATCAGAACCCGATCATTGGGAATACTGGAGACAAGTCTCCGCAAATCCTGCCCTCTGCTCTGAATCGTAAGAATACCTGTAACTCCGATGTAAAAACCTAGCTTCAGATACTGCTCCAGTTCTGTTCTGTTTCCGCTGAAACAATGGACAACCCCTTTTCTTTCTTTCTGATAACGCTCTTTAAGCATTTCAAGAAATCTTCCTTTGCTCTCTCTTTCATGAAAGATAATCGGAAGATTCAGATTATCAGCCATATCAAGCTGACGGATAAACCATTTCTCCTGATCTTCTCTTGGAGAGTACATCCGGTTAAAATCAAGTCCGATCTCTCCCCATGCCCGGACTTTGGGATTCTTGGCAAGCTCACAAAGATATTTCAGTGTAGATTCGCTGCAATCCGCTGCATCATGCGGATGAACCCCTACAGAGGCAAAAAAATCGGGATAAGACTCCGCTAAAGCAACCGCCCTGCCTGAACTCTTTTTATTAATCCCTACAATCATCAATGAAGCAACGCCTGCTGCATTGATTCGCCTGATAACGTCATCCATATCTTTGTCATATACCCGATCATCTAAATGACAATGGCTGTCGAACAATTTCATAATTATCTCCTGATTTATATGTAAATCAGACTAAGTAAACAGTTTGCGATTGTGTCTTAGTGTCTTCGTGTCTTAGTGGTAAAAAAACACGAAAACACCAAGACACCAAGACACCAAGTGAATATAATACCTCTACTTTTCCAGGGGAAGCTGTATAATAAATTTCGCACCCTTACCCGGTTCAGATTCCATAGTCAGAGTCCCTTTATGATTATTTGTGATAATAAAATACGAAACTGAAAGCCCAAGTCCGGTACCGATTCCCACGGTTTTAGTTGTATAAAACGGCTCAAAAATCCGGGTGCGGTTCTTTTCATCTACTCCCGGTCCGTTATCCTCTACCTCTATTTGTGCGTATTTTAATATTTTTTTAGTCCGTAATATAATTTTCGGTTCCTCTCTTTTCTCTTTTATTTCAGCAATTGCCTGAGCAGAATTCTTCAAAAGATTCAGAATTACCTGCTCAATTTCCGTAGGGGTGCAGAAAACATTTGTCAGTTGCGGATCATATTCGCGTATAATTTCAATACTCCTGAAATCATATCTTTTTTTCAAATCATAGTCATTTGCGGCAAGCTCAACCGTGTTGTCAAGCAGTCTGTTAATATCCGAAGCAGTCATCTTGGAATCACTGCGCCGGCTGAAATTCAGCATATTGGTAACAATTTTGGATGCCCTGCTTCCGGCATCTTTTATTCCGTTAAGATAACTGAATATTCCTCTTTTATCCAGATAAATGTGAACTGCATCCAGATTAATACCGCATTCATCAGCTACAGCCTTATTTGCTTCAATTTCAGGTGATAATCTCCGAAAAGTATTCTGAATGCTCTGGATAATAATTCCCAGAGGATTATTGATCTCATGAGCCATACCGGCAGCTAACCCGCCGACAGACATCATTTTTTCAGTCTGAATCATCATCTCTTCAATGTGTACCTTTTCTGTAACATCATCTATTCTGAGAACCGCTCCGTCCACAACATTTGAGACCAGCGGATAAATCATCATATTCAGATAACCGTTATCTCCGCTGTGATTCTGTTTCTGTATTTTCTCTTTTATAATAGCTAATTTATTATTCATGGACTGCATCATTTCATCAAGAAATCTTGAATAGCCTGAGAAAGCATGAGTCAGGAGTTTTCCTACAGCATCTTCGGAAGATATGCAGGTATCTTTTTCCGCCGCAGTATTCCAGAGGGTTACATATCCTTTGGGATCAATTCCGACCAGCACCGAAGGCATGGAATCCACAATTCTGTTTAAATAAAGCCGGGTTTTATTAAGCTCCTCCTCTGTCTTTTTTAATTCTGTAATATCATGAACTGTACCGAGTACTTTCATGGGATTCCCTTTTTCATCAAGGAGAAGCTCGGCTCTGGAATGGATAACTCTCAGTTCATTATCATCTGCCCTGTATATCCTGAATATTTCATCATATTCTCTCTCTTCATGAATAAGGCGGTTTAATGATTCATCCAGCCGCTGCCTGTCTTTTAAATGAATGCTGTTCTGAATCTGTTCCGAGGGGAGAAACGGGGTGGTTCCGGATAATCCGTAAATTTTAAACGCCTCATTAGACCCCCACATCTTTTTTGTCGGAATATCCAATTCCCAGTTTCCGACATGAGCAACTGCCTGCGCTCTGTTGAGCCTCTCCTCGCTCGCCTGCAATTCTTCATTTTTATGATAAAGCTCGGAATAAGAATGCCATACTTCGGAAACCATTTTATTGACAGCATCTTCAATTATGCTCCATTCATCTTTTCTTTCAAGCCGTATCTGAATATCAAGGTTGCCGTCCCCGATAGATTCAAGCCCCTGTAGGATCAGCTTCATCGGTCTGCGGATATTTACCAGAAAAAAAATATAAGTCAGAATCCCTATAAAAAGAATTGCCAATCCTGATAAAATATAGACAAAATGGAGAGAAGAGATCATAACTTTGCCGGTTTTTTCTCTCATAAAGCTGAATTCACAACTGATCTCATCTTCATGCTGCTGCATAAGAGTTATTATCTTCTCTTTTGTCCGGTTTATATCATTTATTATTCTCCTGAATTCTGTAACTGTAGTATTAAACTCAATAACAGAGTCATTATATTCTGAAAGCCCTTCAAGCAGTCTGTTATAGTAATCTGTTATTTCATGATCTGATGCAAGAAGGGTTCTGAGCTTCAGATTAAGCTCAGATACCAGATCAACAATAGGCGATACATCTCTGGAGTCAGATCTGATCGGCTCTAATTCAGCAAATCCGATTTTGATTTTCAGCAGTATCTCCCGGTATAAAGGGAGTGATGAAACTATCTGATCAAAAATTACAGTATCTTTTCCCTCCATAACAGATGCAATAACCTTTTCAGATACTGTATGTTCCAGATTTTCAAGATAAATACCAAGCTCATTGTCAATATTATTGATATTTCTGAAAATATCATTGATGATTATACACTGCTCAAAAAGAAGTTTCAGTTTTATTTCAAAATCATTGACAGCCCTCTTCAGATTCCCGTCTGCTGTTTTGTCCGAAAGCTGATTTATTTTTTGAAGTATCTGTTTTTTTTCGGTTTTAACTATATCTTCATTTCTGTAAAATGTGCCTGCCAGCAGATGAGTTCTGTCAAAGAGATTTGAAAGCTCTCTTCCGTACTGGGCATTCATAATAACCTGTTTTACGTTTTTATCAATTATGGTATCAGTCAGATGATTTACATTATGAAATGCCATAACCATAACGCCGATAATAATTGAAAAAATAGTAAGAATCATCAGGTTAAGAAATAAAAGTTTTAAGGTAATACCAAAATGACGGGATCTGAATAATGATTTCATCTGCTCTTTTATCTCTCCGGTAATATTTCACTGAGTAGTAGGGTGGACAAAGCGCTAGCGTGTCCACCTGAGTAGTAGGGTGGACAAATCGCCAGCGTGTCCACCTTTTTTTTGCAATGGCGGACACGCTGGCGCTTTGTCCGCCCTACATGCTGAAGGATAAAATACAGACCCGCGGGTTTCAAAAACCCCGCAGTCTTTATCCGTCATAATTAAATTGACAGAGTACTAGCGTGTTCACCTTTTTTTGCAATGGCGGACACGCTGGCGCTTTGTCCGCCCTACATGCTGAAGGATAAAATACAGACCTGCGGGGTTTCAAAAACCCCGCAGGTCTTTATCCGTCATAATTAAATTGACAGAGTACTAGCGTGTCCACCTTTTTTTGCAATGGCGGACACGCTGGCGATTTGTCCGCCCTACATGCTACTTCGGAAGTCTGTCTTAATTTTTTGAGTCAAGAACATCCCGTATTTTCTGCATCATAATATTGATATGATAAGGTTTGCTTATAAACTCGGCGGCACCGTATTTTCGGGGGTTTGCCGCCATCTTGTGAGCAGCATATCCGCTGGCGACAATAATTTTTGCCTCGGAATTTATCTTTAACAGTTCTTTAAGACACTTTTCTCCGCCCATTCCGGGCATACCCAGATCCAGAATGACAAGATCAACAGCTTCTGTTTTGCTGAGATAAACTTCAACAGCCTCTTCACCTGTCCGTGCTTTTATCACTGTATAACCATGCTGTTCCAGCATCTCCTGAGCCATATCAAGAATGGTATCTTCATCATCTACTGTTAAAACAGTCTCTTTTCCGTTTTTTATCTTATACTCATTCTCTTTATCCGTATCCGGATCTGAAATTTTTGCTCTCTGATTGTGTTGCACAGGCAGATAAATTTTAAAGGTGGTTCCCAATCCGGATTCGCTGTAACATGCGATTCTTCCGTTATGACTCTTAACAATACCGTAAACCGTAGCTAATCCAAGCCCTGTACCTTTGCCGATCTCTTTGGTGGTAAAAAAAGGTTCAAATATATGTTTCTGAATCTCTTCATTCATTCCTTGCCCTGTATCTGAAATTTTGAGAAGTACATAATTACCTGATTTTAATTCCAGATATTTGTCTCTGTATTCATCCTTGAAAGAAATACTCTCTGTTTCAAATAAAAGTGTTCCCCCTTCGGGCATGGCGTCAAAAGCATTAGCAGCGATATTGATAATAATCTGCTCTATCTGACTCGGATCCGCATAAATACCGGGGAGATCAGATGCCGGGTGCATTTTAATCTGAATCATCCGGGGAATAGTCTGCTCCAGAAAATGAACAGTATTGGCAACAACAAGATTGAGATTGACGGGCTGGAAACGGGTTTCTGATTTACGGCTGAAGGTCAGAAGGCGGCGCACCAGTTCAGTGGCTCTTATGGTTGACTGATCAATCTTGGTCAGATATTTCCGGTCAGGATCATCTTTATCTTTTTTCATCAGCAGCAGTTGAATATAACCGGACATTGCCTGAAGAATATTATTAAAATCATGGGCAATCCCTCCGGCTAAAGTCCCTACCGCCTCCATTTTCTGAGAATGTCTGAGCTGATCTTCAAGGAGTGATTTTTCCTCTTCAGTTTTTCTTAAATTGGTTATATCGCTTATAACGCCTACAATCCCGGCTATCTCCCCTTTAAGATTGGTAAACGGTGCCTTGGTGGTAAAAAGATGGTGCATAGTTCCGTCAGGAAAACGGAGGCTGTATTCATACGTCTGAACATTATGCTGCTCAAAAATAGACTGATCTGTCTCTTTGAAGAGAGATACCAGATTTTCAGGCAGAAAGTCATCAGCTTTTTTACCGATAATTGCTTTCCCTGTTACGCCCAGCATCCTGCAAAAGCTCTGATTACACCCCATATATTTTCCGTCTGCATCTTTATAAAAAATAGGATTCGGAATGCTTTCTATCAGGGTTTGGAGAAAAACATGCTGCTCTTTTAATTTTTCATGGGTGTCATGCAGTTCATCAGTTCTCTTTCTGACTTCATTTTCAAGATTCTCCTGATATTGCCGGTTCTCTCTTAAAATCTGGGCATGTTTCAGGGCATTTTTTACCGCAATCTCTAAGATTGCCATATCTTCAACAGGTTTTGTGATATAATCCCATGCTCCGCGTCTCAATGCCTCAATTGCATCTTCAAGAACTCCGGTTCCTGATACTACAATAATCGGTGTTTCAGGCGATTTTTCAGTAACAGCAGCCAGAACATCCAACCCGTCAATTTCAGGCATACGCAAATCCACTAAAATAAGATCAGGATTCTCCCGTTGAAAAATTTCCAGCCCTTCACGGCCATTTCCGGCTTCTATAATTTCAAATCCGCTGTCTGTCAGATAATCCCCCATAGTTTGGCGAATCATTTCTTCATCATCAATGCAAAGAATCCTGACTTTTCCCTTTGTCATGCCTTTTTCCTTGTTAAAACCCGGACAATATAAAAAATTTCAGGGTTTTCTAATGAATATTTTATCCCCTTTATATAAAAAGGAGAAACTTTAACTATTTTAAGGAGTTACGCAGTCGGAATTTTTACACCGTAAAAATGAACCGCAAAGATTGCAAAGTTTTAATATATCTTTGCGGAACTTTGCGATCTTTGCGGTTAAATAAAAAAAAGCGGATTTCAACTGTGTAACTCCTATATTTTAGAAATCATAACTGTATAATCATAGCATACAGAATATAAGTTAAGCAAGAATTAAACGCTGACAATAAACAAAGACTTCCCAAGTTTTCTGAACTTGGGAAGTCTTTGTGATACTTATTGATTAATTGGAATCATCTGCTGCTGCAAAATTTCACGGATACCTTTCAGGGTACCTTCTGAAAGAAGTTTTTTAGCCTCTTCTTCAGCCTCAGTCAATGTCAGATTGCCGATCTGCTCCTGCACATAAGGCAGAAACTGGGGGTCAACACTGAATATACGGACGCCGATTCCTATAAGAAAAGGGATATATTCTGATTCATGAGCCATTTCACCGCAGATAGAGATGCTTTTATTCCTGCTTATTACCGCCCTGACCGCTCTGGCAAGTCCTCTCAGAACAGATGGATGATACGGACAGTAATAATCTGCCAGTTTCTCATTTGTTCTGTCAATCGCAAGCATATATTGGACAAAATCATTTGTTCCTATAGAAAAAAAATCTGCTTCACATACAAGTTCGTCAATAATCTCAACAACAGACGGAACTTCAATCATCATGCCGATAGCAGGTTTCGGATGATGCGGTAATCCCCCTTTGTTTAACGAATCAATACAGTCAAGCACCATCTGTTTTGATTCCAGAAATTCATCCACCGAAGAGATCATCGGAAACATTATCTTAGGATTATGAGCATTTGCCGCCGCCCGCAGAATCGCCCGGAGCTGCTGCTCAAACATATCTTTGTGCCGGAGAGAAAACCTTATGGATCTGAGTCCCAGAGCAGGATTAACTTCATCCTCTTCAGATGAGTAACCGGCAATTTTATCCCCGCCAATATCCAATGTCCGAACTGTGACCTCCTGCCCTTTCATTTCATCAAATAACCGCCTGTAAATAAGATACTGCTCCTCTTCTGAAGGAAATGCAGGACGGATAAGAAAAGGGAATTCAGTCCTGTAAAGTCCCACACCTTCTGCCTTCAATTCACGGGCAACTGCAATTTCACTCAGCAGATTGATATTGGCAAAAAGATGTACTCCGCTTCTGTCCTGAGTATGAGTGGTAGGCAGCATATTTCTTTTCAGAAGTGATGCGGCTTTTTTGACTTTATTCTGTTTTTCAAACTGCTGAATAATATCTTCCGTGGGATGGATGTAAATATTTCCAATATCTGCATCCAATAATATCGGTGTATCTTCAGGCAGATTCAGAATATCAGACTGATCTGCTATCACCATAGGAATTTTCAGAGATCGTGAAAGAATAGCAACATGGGATGTTACTCCTCCTTTTACCAGAACAATCCCTTTTACATTTTCAGAGGCAAGTTTCAGGATTTCCGAAGGATAGAGATGTTTTGTCAGGACAATTCTGCTTTCATAATTATTCGGGTCTTCCATTCCCCAGTTGTAGAGGTTTTTCAGTATTCTTGCAGATAAGTCTTCTATATCGCTGACTTTTTCCCGAATATACGCATTGGAACTGGATGAAAATTTTTCTGTATAATAACCTGTTACCTCTTTTACTGCTCTGGGCGGTGTGATCCCTTCAATAATCAGTTGAACAATTTTGTTGATAAACTGGGCATCCTTTAAGATCATGAAGTGAGCTGTAAAGATCAGAGATGCGCTTTCAAGCATCCGCTCTGCAAGCCGGGTCTGAAATTCTGTCAACTGCTCGCCTGTCTTTTGTACAGCTTTGTAAAAATCATCCAACGAATAACTGCTATCTGAATCAGAATCATCAGCTTTTAAAACATCATTGACCCGTTTGAATCTCTTTGATGCTGCAAATACATAACCTCCTGAAGCAGATTCTCCCTTTATAAATTGAAGGCGTTCAAGAATATTGATTTTTTCACCGGTTCGGGGGTCGCTCTGATGAAGATTTGCCAGAAGGCGGGCATTCTCAATTGCTCCTGCCAGTTGAGACGCCAGAGCCTGTAACGCCAGCGCATCTGTTTCATTAAAATAGTCGCCTTGTTCATGCTGTACAACAAGAACGCCGATCTTCCGGGTTCCCCTGTGGATCGGGACAGCCAGAAAAGATTCAAACTTTTTTAAGGATTCAGTTATCGGAGAGACCGAACGCATATGAAGAGATTCATCCCTGAATCTGGGCTGGGGACTGACATTCCCCTCATGAATCAGGCGGAGAGATTCAAATATGCTTCCTACGGGTCCTTCCCCGGGTTTTATATGAACTTTGCCAATTGCATCCGCTCCGGTAATTGCCCTTAAAACAAGCAATTCTGATTTTTCATCATACAGATAAATAGCACAGATATTTGCATCCAGATGACGGGAAACCATCATTACCGCGCGTTGAAGAAATTTCTCAATATCTGAGCCTGTTGTGAGCAAATCTGTGAGTGCGACTATATTACAAAGCAGACTGAAATGGTTACGATCCTCTTTTGCCATATCCTGACTTCCTATGATAAGTTAAAGTTAAAAATAAGGATTGGGTCTCTTCTCTGTTAAAATCCTGCCTGCAAAATGCAATACCATAGTACAATTTTATTGATTTGCATGTCAAAGAAAAATTCATCTTCGTGACTTAGTGCCTTTGTGTTAAAAAAACACAAAAACACAAAGCCACAAAGACGCTAAGTTTTTTTGTCTATTTGCTGTTCTGTTTTTTATTTTTTTACAAAATTGTGATTATTTTATCCGATATTTTACAAAATTGTAAGCAATATCCTATTTTCAGAGGTTCTATATTAAAAATAATAACCAATAATTCAAAGATGATAAATATTTTAATTTCATTATGGCACAACTTTTGCTTTTAATAAACATAAAAAGATTTTTCCGGAAAATTTTTTTGTACATGGCAGAGGAATGTTGCTATCTTACAGAATAGCAGCGTATCAAAGTTGTTTTTAACGGACTGAAGAAAGGCAGTTCGTAGGTTGGGGTGAATGAAATGACCCCGACAACAATAAACTGTTGGGGTTCGCTTTGCTCACCCCAATCTACTACGGTACTTCAAAACTTAAAACAATTCTTTTATAAGTTTTGTAAATCAGGTATAAATATATGAAAAAGTTTAAAAGTCTTATAATAACAGCGATATTCTCTTTGTTCCCTTTTTCTATGGCATTTGCCGAAGGAGAGAGCTTAAATTCCGGGAACACCGCTTGGGTAATTATATCTACCGCTATGGTCATGGTCATGACTCCGGCGGGACTTGCTCTTTTTTACGGAGGGATGTCAAGGTATAAAAATCAGTTGAACACTTTTGCAATGACAATTGTTTCCTACTGTCTTGCCAGTGTTATATGGATGATGTGGGGATATACATTTGCATTTGGTCCTGATATGGGAGGAGTTATCGGGGGACTGGATTACCTCTTCTTAAACGGAATCGGAGTCAACAGCCTGACCGGGACCATCCCGACCTTTGTATTTGCTCTTTTTCAGATGACATTTGCATGTATCACAGTCGCTCTTGTGCTTGGGTCAATTGTTGACAGAATGAAATTCTCTTCATGGATTGTATTTGCAATATTATGGGTAACATTTGTTTATTGTCCCATTGCACACTGGGTATGGGGCGGCGGATGGATGGGAAAGATGGGCTCGCTTGATTTTGCCGGCGGAACAGTAGTTCATATCAACGCGGGTGTGGCAGGGCTTATTCTCTCCATGTTTGTCGGAAAACGTATCGGATACGGAAAAGAGGCTATGTTTCCCTCAAGTGTAGCATTAACCGCCCTGGGAGCGGCACTCTTATGGTTCGGATGGTTCGGCTTTAATGCGGGCAGCCAGTTAGCCGCTGACGGTATTGCAGGATCAGCATTTTTAGTAACCAATACATCTGCTTCAATGGCAGGTCTTTCATGGATGTTTGCAGAATGGGCATGGAATAAAAAACCGACTGTACTTGGACTTGCCTCCGGGGTTGTGGCAGGGCTTGTAGCCATAACACCGGCAGCAGGGTTTGTTAATTTATCGGCATCGCTGATTATAGGACTGGTAGCAGGTATCCTCGGATTTTACAGTGTAGCAGTTATAAAGAAAAAAGTCGGTTATGATGATTCACTGGACGCCTTCGGAGTTCATGGCATGTGCGGGATATGGGGTGCGCTTGCAACCGGAGTCTTTGCAGATCCTTCAATAAATGCGATTGGAAAAGGGCTGATTTACGGAAATCCCAAACAGCTATGGATTCAGATTATCTCAATTATTGCAACAGCCGTTTATACAGGAATCGGAACCGTCATTATCATATATATAACAAAAGCAGTTACCGGAGGAATCAGGGTAGAAAGAGATAATGAAATTCAAGGGCTTGATAGTTCAATACATGGTGAAAGGGCTTTTGAAATAGAAGGTTAATCTTTTTATATCAGTTTGTTCTGCGTTGTCAGTCTTATATGACTTTAAAAATACTGATAGCGATAAAATGGCGTTTGACAAGGTAAGAAAAAAAGAGAATATGCCGTTCATAAGTCAAAAAAAAATTTAAGACGCAGAACAAAAGGAGGAACAGAATCATGATGAAGAAAATCGAGGCGATCATCAAGCCTTTCAAATTGGACGATGTTAAGGAAGCATTGAATGAAGTCGGTATTCAGGGAATGACTATCTCAGAGGTAAAAGGCTACGGGCGGCAGAAAGGACATAAGGAGATTTACCGGGGAGCTGAATATATTGTTGATTTTATACCTAAGATTAAGATTGAGCTTGTCATAGATGCTGAATGGGAAGAGAAGGTTATTGAAAAGATTAAGCAGGCTGCATATACAGGGAAGCTAGGGGACGGCAAGATTTTTGTACTTCCGGTTGAAGAGGCTGTCAGGGTGAGAACGGGTGAGAGAGGCAAAGACGCTATTTAATGTGATTTTTTTCATATTTCATTGTCTGAACTGTGATTCCCGTATGATTATTATGATGGACATGATTTAATCACCGTAATCACATGAATCATAAGGGAATCACAGTTCAGACACACAAAGATACAAACAGAAAAAACAAGTTTATATTATAATGGAGGGTTTTTTTTCATGACACCAAAAGATGTATTGAAGATGGCAAAAGAGAATAAAGCAAAGATTGTAGATATTCGTTTCATGGATTTTCCGGGTATATGGCAGCATTTTTCCGTACCGATGAATGAATTGGATGAACCAATTTTTGATGAGGGTTATGGATTTGACGGTTCAAGTATCCGCGGATGGCAGCCGATTAATATAAGTGATATGCTGGTTGTTCCTGATCCTGAAACAGCCAAAATGGACCCGTTTTTTGAAGAGCCTACATTGGTGCTTATCGGAAATATTATTGATCCGATTACCCATGAACCATATACCCGCGATCCCCGCAATATTGCCAGAAAAGCAGAAGCATATCTGAAATCAACCGGAATCGGCGATACAGCATATATGGGACCTGAAGCTGAATTTTTTATCTTTGATGATGTCAGATTTGAATCCGGCAAAAACAGTGCATTTTATATGGTTGATTCTATTGAAGGAAGCTGGAATACCGGCAGAGAAGAATGTCCGAATCTCGGATATAAAGTCCGTCATAAAGAAGGGTATGTTCCGGTTCCGCCCACAGATAAATATCAGGATATGCGGACGGAAATGATGCTGATTCTTCAGGAACTCGGCATACCTGTTGAACGTCAGCACCATGAAGTTGCAACAGCAGGGCAGGCAGAGATTGATATGCGGTTTCAGTCTCTGGTAAAAATGGGGGATCAGCTGGCATGGTTCAAATATGTCTTAAAAAATGTTGCTAATCGCCATAACTGTAGTGTTACCTTTATGCCCAAGCCTCTTTTTGAAGATAACGGAAGCGGAATGCACACGCATGTAAGTATATGGAAAGAAGGGAAACCGCTCTTTGCAGGGGATAAATATGCAGGTGTTTCCCAGATGGCTTTGTACGGTATCGGCGGGATTCTGAAACATTGCAAGGCAATCTGTGCATTTACCAACCCGACAACAAACTCATACAAACGGCTGGTTCCCGGATTTGAAGCTCCTGTCAATCTTGCATATTCAAGCAGAAACCGGAGTGCTGCAATAAGAATACCGATGTATTCTGATTCACCAAAGGCAAAGAGATTGGAGTTCAGAACCCCTGATCCCTCATGCAACGGATATATGGCATTTTCAGCTATCCTGATGGCAATACTTGACGGAATTGAAAATAAATTAGACCCCGGTGAGCCGTTAGACAAAGATATATACGGACTTCCCCCTGAAGAGCTTGCAAATATTCCTTCTGCTCCTGGTTCTCTGGAAGAGGCTCTTGCCGCTTTAAAGAATGATTCTGAATTTCTGATGAAGGGTGATGTTTTTACCAAAGATGTTATAGATATGTGGGTTGAATACAAGACTGACAAAGAGATTAATGCAGTCAAGCTTCGTCCGCATCCCCATGAATTTTTCCTCTATTTTGATATATAAGAAATGTCAATTAGGAGAAAAGAAACTAAGTTTCTTTAAGAAATTTAACCCAAGTTGCGACCTGTTGAAAAAAGTAGCATCCTCATGGCTCGGTGGAAGATTGCCAAATCCGAACCGCCGCCGGATTTGGCAATCCGGCGGGAGCGTAGGTGGCAACTTGGGTTAAAGAAACTTGGTTTCTTTTTCAGCAGTAAAATAAAACCCGAAGGGTTTTATTCCTCAAAAACCCCCATCACATATCACTATCCGCCTTCACAAAGTTTGTAGTTCCGCCTTTAGGCGGAGCTTCTTTCAAAGTTCGTAGTACCGCAAGGTTCGTAGTACCGCCTTTAGGCGGTCTTCAAAGTTTGTAGTACCGCCTTTAGGCGGTCAAAGTTCGTAGTACCGCCTTTAGGCGGTCTTCAAGGTTCGTAGTACCGCCTTTAGGCGGTCAAAGTTCGTAGTACCGCCTTTATGCAGTCAAAGTTCGTAGTACCGCCTTTATGCAGTCAAAGTTCGTAGTACCGCCTTTAGGCGGTTTATATGAAATCAGACGATTATCGCGGCACGCCGGACCGCCTAAAGGCGGTACTACAAACTTTGAAGACCGCCTAAAGGCGGTACTACGAACCTTGAAGACCGCCTAAAGGCGGTACTACGAACCTTGAAGACCGCCTTTAGGCGGTACTACAAACTTTGAAGACCGCCTAAAGGCGGTACTACGAACCTTGAAGACCGCCTAAAGGCGGTACTACGAACCTTGAAGACCGCCTAAAGGCGGTACTACGAACCTTGAAGACCGCCTAAAGGCGGTACTACGAACCTTGAAGACCGCCTAAAGGCGGTACTACAAACTTTGAAGACCGCCTTTAGGCGGTACTACAAACTTTGAAGACCGCCTTTAGGCGGTACTACAAACTTTGCTGTTGACAAGATCAGGCATGCAATGTTAATTATCAGTAAAAAGCTGATATTTGTATTTTTATATGGCTTTGATATTATAAGTTTAATCAGAAATAGGCAGAAACAAAGCAGAGAACATATCTTTATATTTATTTAATCTCTCTGTTATATTTTTTTATATCCTGTGTCTATTTGTAGGGCGGACTAAATGCAGCGTGTCCGTCTTATTCTTGTTCTTTACGGTGATTTGTTATAAGAATACGGATTTATAATAAAGAAATAAAAAATCCTCTTCTTATAATAAATCAGTGTAGATAGGAATAATAAATTCAGATAAATCTCAATGGCACAATTTTTGCATGTTAATATCCTATAACAAAATAGGGGGAAGATTTTTGAAGTCTCTTTTTATTATAATTCTTATGCTTTTAAGCGGATGTACCAGTCAGTATCAGATGAATCTCGCGGCGCAGCGGCGGCTAAATCTGACAGATGATCTGGCGTCCCTTAATTCACAAAAGCCTGTTGAACTTCCTGACCCTTTAACCCTTGATAATGCAGTCAGAATCGGTTTAGAGAATAATCTGGAAATCAGAATCAGCAAAATCATGGCTGAACTTGCTGATGATAAAGCATTATCTGAAAAATTGAAGATACTTCCGCAACTGAGTTTCAGCGGAGATATTTCACGGCGAAGCGATGATGACCTCAAGGAATATGAAAATCTTGATACAGGTGAAAAAAGTTCTCGGGCGTTCAATATCTGAAGAGAGAACCCGGAAAGTGGTAAACCTTTCTTTGTCATGGAATGTCTTAGATTTTGGACTTTCATTTATCCGGGCGAGACAGGCGGCAATGGATAAAGAGATCAAACGCATGGAGCGTCTGCGTCAGGCACAGAATCTGGCAATGGATATTGCCGCATCATACCGTAAATCTGTTATGGCAGAGCAGGAATTGGAATATATTGCAAAAATTGAAGCAGATGTCAAGATATACAAAGAAAAAGCAAAAGAGATGGTGGCGCAGAACCGGCTTGATCCGATCTCTGCAAAAAACATAGAAAAAAAGATGGCGGATCTGGCGATAACAGCCGCATCTCTTCAGGCAGATATATCAAATGCAAGGATTGAGTTGTGCAGACTCATGGGATTGAATCCCATGACAGAATTCAGATTGGCGCATGAATCATCAGAAGTATATCTGAAAAAAATGCCTGAATCTGAAGAGATAAAGCCTGAACATCTTGAAATAACTGCTCTTAATAACCGTCCCGAATTTTTTGCCGCAGATATTCAGATGCGTATTCAGAAAGATGAAGCAAGGGCAGCATTGGTCAGCATGTTTCCCGGAATCCGATTTGACATTTCCCATCATTATGATGATAATAAGTATCTGGTGAATAATTACTGGTCATCTGTGGGGCTGGGGGTTGTTGAGAATCTGCTTTCATTGCCATCAAGATATGCAAGCTGGAAATATCAGGAGAGGACAGAATCATTGGTAAAAGCACAGCGTCTTATGCTGACTGCCGGTGTTATTGTTCAGGTTCACATGGCTTTGCATGATTTTATTGAAAAAGAAAAGCGGTTCAGGCTGTATAATGATTCTTATGTAATTTCAGAAGATTTGCTTACTATGAGCCGGGAACGTATGAGCTTGGCTCGCTCTCTGATACGTTGATGACTCAGCAGATAATGGAAAATATGATAACCCGGCTTGAAAGAAACCGTTCTCTGACTGATTTACGATCCGTAACTATACTGATAAGAGGCTCCGGATGCTTCTCAGCCGTCACCCAAGCCTTCTTAAAAGTAAAAAGTGCATCCTCAAGTTCTTGTGCACTACGATACGCCCTACCCTTAGGATACGGCAAAACCGCTTCCCTTGCAAGAATCGCAGGAATAACTAACTCATCATCCGTCTCAGAAATCGCCTTCGAAGCGTCTACCTCACCATTAATAATCCCAATAGTAGCCAAAGCAAACCTCTCTACAAAGAAAGCCTATCGGCAATTTTGCTTAAAGCGTTTATTGCATGGCAGAACCTTTCTGCAGAATAACCGAGTAACGTTGAGCCTCTAAAGCATAAGTTTGCGCATCAACCACGTTAACAAGAGTTTGAAACTCCTTCATAACCGGAGCAACCCGCTCAAAAAACACTTTACCTTCCTTCGTCAAAGTATAAGGATACCCAAAAGAAGTTGGGTACTTAGGTTTTTTCCTTGTTTTTTTTAAGCTCAAAGGATGCTTCTCTGCACGATAAGGCACCTGAACATAGCCATTATTTACAAGAATCCGAACTAAATTAGCAAGAACAGAGCAGTTTACATTTGTCTTATACATTAACTTCGTAAGCTTCATAGGCGAAGAATATAATGCCTCAAACACTTCAAAAAGCATCTGAGCTTGTGAACGCCGCACCATCTCAAGCATCAACAAATCGAATTAATACAGCAATACGATTCTTCAAAGCCGTCGCCATATCTGCCTTCAAATCTTTCAACGCCTGACCATGCAACTTGTCAAGATCATCCAAAATAGATTTATCTAGCGGAACAGGAAAAACAGCATTCACATTTTTACTCATAGATTTCCCCTTCAAGAAACTGTTTACATGTTGAATACTTAAGAAATTTATTGCATAACTAAACAGAGGAACTCATAAGCCACGGAATCTTCTCACGCAATTGATTCCAGGGCAGATCCCACCACCGCTCACGCAACAAACGCTGAATAACATATTTGTTGAAGCGATACTTGATTAAGCGAGCTGGATTGCCACCTACAATAGCATATGGCTTAACATCTCTCGTAACAACTGACCCAGCGCCTATCACCGCTCCATCCCCAATAGTGACCCCGCTCAAAATCATGGCGCCATACCCTATCCAAACATCATTCCCAACGACGACGTCGCCCTTAGTCTTCACAGTAGGACCCAACGGCTTGAAGCGAATTAGCAAATTATCAAACGGATAACTCGAAACAAGCCGATAATTATGCTCGCCGCCCAGGAGGATCCTGACATCATCCGCGATACTGCAGAACTTACCAATTTTGAGTTTACCCTGCTCACCCTCACACTCAACAATCGTAGGGCAGCCAAACGTCCAGTCGCCTACGTCATATTTTTGGTATTCAGGAATCTTGTTTGTTGTTCTCATCATGAGGTCTCTGAGAAATTCAGGTATTCTCACAGGTGTTGCATAATTGCTTTAAACCTTATTACATGAAAGTTGGAGGGCAGGTAATCACTTTGACAATTAAATATTTAGGTTCAACTTCAACTGGGCAACCCTTCACTGAAGGAGAAACAAGAAGCGTAAACGTTACTGTAGAAGCGTTGGTGCAAAACAACGGCTACCAAGGCGACAACGTCACCTACACAGGCACAGTCCTCGATTCAACCTCAGCCAAACTTCCAGCTTCATTCGTCGCCACACTAAAGTTTGGGGCAACCACAGTAGTCAACAACCAAGTGTTCGATGCAGGCCACTACTCGCAAAGCACAGGATTACTTACGCTATCATTTGTGGTTCCAGCAGGCTCAGGGCAAAGCCAAGTCACGCTTCAGTGGTCAGACCAGATAATCTAAGCGGATTCTAAGGAGAGATTAACATGGGAAGCGGAGGAACACAGTTCGATGACCAAGATGTCCTGTCAGTGGCGAGGCTCAACCAGAAAACCCTCTACATTGGACCATCAACATCTGCGCCTTCTCCTACCTATGCTGGGATGCAGTGGTACCAAACAGACTTCAACCTCCAATTCGTGAGGGATGCAGCAAACGCTGTTTGGGAGATTATGCCATGCACAGTCAAAGCTGTCACAGCCACCTCGGCAGTAAACGCTGTCAACGCTGAAACAGCCTTCACCTCAGCCACTTGGACTATCCCAGCCAACATGCTCACGGTTGGGCGAGTAATCAGGTTCACAGGCTACGGCTCATATGCTTCCTCCAGCACTCCAACAAACCCACGCTGGAGAGTCAGGTTCGGCGGGACAGGAGGCACAATCCTTCTGGACTCAGGAGTCATCACGGCAATCGCAAGCCATGTAAACAACCTGTTCAAAGTAGACATAATGCTTGTCGTGATGTCAGTTGGCGCAAACGGCTCCATTGAAGCTCAGGGACAAATCACATTCAACTCGGCAGTCACCAACACTCCTCCACTCAGGGACTATGCCTTGAACGCTGCTGGCACAGGAGGAGTCACCGCCAACACATCAGCAGTCACCATCAACACCACAACCCAAAACGACATGGTACTGACGGCTTTCTTCAGCGCAACCACTGCAGGAAACACCCTAACCCTCAGAACTGGGGCTTGGGAAATGATTGCTTAATGAGCGCTGGCTATGCTAAAGCCAACATTTCTTATGTAGACAGCGCCAACACCCCAGCACTCGCTGGAACAGCTAAAGCTAATCAGTCAGCCGCGGGATGCGATATTATAAGGTCTGTTGTTGTGACTAATGAAGGGCTATCGGTGGCTTGGGGAGTAATCGGGGACACAGTAACCTACACAGCAACCCTCCTTGATAACCTGTCAAATAAGCTCCCCGCAGCCTTCGTCGCTGACCTAGTCATGGGCTCTGTGTTTGTGGTAAATGGCAGGGCATTCTCAAGCTCCTATTACAACCAAGCAACTGGCGTGCTCACTCTAGTGTGGGATGTACCCTATGCCGCGAAAGCCAACTTAGGGAAGGTTGGGCACAGCTACGCAGGATTCATGGCGCCTCAACAAGCCTACACCATCGCTGTGAACTGGAAGGGGCAAGCTCCATGAGCGAAGTCAAGTTTAGGCATGGAGTCTCTCAGGGGAGATTATTCGCTTATGGAGACCAGCCTCCAGTCGAAGTGTTCAGCTCGATGCCTCCCCAAACCTTCAGGGAAGCTAAAGAGGAGAATGTAGTTTGGATAGATGGCGAGCCAGCTTACCTCTCAGGCAGAAACGAGTACACTCTCCTCGATGGCGAGGTGGCTTTTATGGTTGACAAAAACAGGGAACTAATGTGGGTTAGAGGCTCCCTCGCTATCAGGGTTGACAAGGACACTTACTTAGCCATTAAGTCTTAGAACGAGTCACCGAGCTGACATTGCCTTTGACATCTCTCTGGAACCTAACCACTTCAAGAATGATATTTTTATAAAGATACGTAATAGAGGTCACATAGCCTCGGTAGTCACGTTCCACTTCTTGGACACTCCATGGTGGAGAGTCAACTTGAATTTTACTCATAATATAGAGGGCTCTCCTACTCTAAGTATATCATAAAAATGCGGACAGCCTGGATGCCTTGGCAAGTCTGGCATAAACCATCCACGATGATAAATAACTCCAACATGATTTATGCACCATTCACAACTTGTAGGCCTAAGATCGCCCCTAATTATGAAGTCAGTTGCTCCAAAAGAGGTACTGCAGATTTTGACTGCACCATTAAAAGTTGCAAGCTGCACATCTTCAGCAAGCATACTGAAACGATCTAGAATACCATCAGGACTCTGCCAATAGGCTTCAGCTAAAGCATCAGCTTCCGCATCCCAATCAATCATAAAATCAACTCGCTAATGCAACCGGAGTTTGTTTGGATTTAAAGACGGCTTCTGCATCCGCAGCCATGGCATCTAGATCTTCAAGAAAACGTGTTTTTTGCGAATCAAGTTTTTTCTGCATTTCCGGAGGTACAGAAACGACGCCTGGGAAGTTTGTTCGATGTTTAATCCACAGAAGAGCATGTTCTTGTTCAAGGCGGCTATATTCAGTTATCATGTTTTTGCCGCGTCTAAGTCCTTCGTCTTTACTGATTTTTCCATCCATAATGCCTTGACCAAGTTCTTTAAGAAGAATCGGCAAGGTACGGCTTATTGTTTTATCAACTGGAACACTAGCCTGAACGGCTTCTGAAGCATCCGCTCCTGGTGCAGGAGGTGATTCTTGTTTTGCCTGATTAACTGCTGGTTTAGCGGGGGCTTTTGTTGATTGCAGGAAGGCTTGTTGAGCTGCTGTTTCATCTGCGATCTGCTGCGGATCCTTCGGGGTTCCATCGGGATTAAACGGGTTAACTCCGTTTCCTTGAGGTTGAGCTGGCTTCGCTAATCCAATTACAACGGCTCCAGCTTTGTCAGGTAACTCAGGCAGTTTAAAACGGTCTTTGCGGACTTCATCAACAGTTTTGCAGAGCAATTCTTTTTCAGCAGTCTGAGCATTCAAGAAATCCAGTTCAGCCTTCTCTTTCTGGGTAGGCTCATAACTAGGCTTCCACACAATCTTGTAATCCAACGGCTCCTCTTCAGTGCCTAACTCTAGATACAGCAAAATTGAATCCACAAGATCCCGAATAACCTGCTCAAAATCTGTCTGCTCATCACTAATAACCTTGAAGTAAGCACGCTCATTAATCTCCGATCCGGTGATTGCCCCCGCCTGGCTACCCTTCAAAACAGGCTCAGGAATACCCGAACCCATACTCAAAGTCTCAAGTGCAATCTGATAATAATTAATCGGGTTCAAAGTTGCAGCGGCAAACCCTTTGAATTCAAGTTTCTGTTGTTCATTATGGACAAAATACTTCATGCCATTCAAATTATCAAATTGACCCGACGCAATGAAAGCATTTATGGCTTTTTGGTCAGCTTCAGGACCCATCAACGTCACATCAGGGAACCCGCTGCCGTAACGAATTATCGTTTGATAAAACCCATAGCGCATGTAACGGTAACCCGTAATGTCATCATACAAGGCCTGCAGAACACTCCAGCCTAAATAACGGTGATCCACAACCAACGAAGAACACAAAATACCGCGTGAATAATGAACCTTCACCTGGTTACTGACAAGCCCCGCAGATTTCTTCATAACATAAAACTCAGGGTAACCATCTCGCTCATCTTCAGGATCATCCACATCTATGAAACGGTTAATCTCAAGTTTCGAATAAGGCTCAATGTAGGCAATTTGCGCTGTTTTATCAGTTAATTCATTCTCAAGTTTAGCAGCATCATCTTTGTACCCCTTAATTAGAATAGAATAGCCAAAAAGACGCTTCAACGTTAGAAGCTTAATAAACTTCCACTTAGCTTGCAACCGCGTAAGTTCCTTCTGAACCTTCTCGTTAGTTGCTCCTTTGTCATCTTTATTGATTAACTCAATGGTGAACCAATTATCAAGCGTATCCTTTGCTACCCCGAAGACTATGCGGAACGCAGCGGGCTCACGTTGAACAGCAAACAATAATTCACGATCATCAATTTTAGAGCCAAATAAGCCCCTAGTAGTTGGAGCCCTCAAAGTTGAGAAAGCAATAGAATCATAATTTGTTGACTCCCCAACGTCAGCGGCAAACCGTTTCCTAAGCTCCTTAACTGAAAGAACCTCTTTATCCATCTAACGCAGATTTAAAACCCGTAGGCATTACTTCTTAATCTCCTTTCTCTGTTTAGGCTTCGGCTCCTCTTCTTGAGGTTCATCCTCTTTCTTTTCAGTTAACTCAACACGAAAGCCATCACTGTTAAGCTCCCCTCTAGTATCACAGGTTACACAGAAGAAAGGTCGAACTCCACCCTGTAGATCCCTGAACATAATTAACAAGCTTCAAAGCCTTCTCAGCTACAACTTGGACAATCAAGCAAAGCTAACTGTTCCCTGAAACGCTCAGTCTCCCCAAGCAAATCAGAAACATCCGGCGCCTTAAGACTAAACGCCTTAGAAAACTTCAACGAAAAACGCCCCAGCCAATAGCGCCCAAAATACTGACAAGCGTAAGAATCACAAAAACAAGCGTAGACTTAACCAACCGATCAGTACGCTCACGCTCCCTAATCTGCTCCTCACGAAACTCTTTAATAAAATCCTCATGCTTGCAGCAGCGCTCATCCATCCGCTTCGCATACTCAGTAAAGACATCTTTGCGAACAAACGGGACACGTTCGTCATCTGAAGGAATAGAACGAAAAAATAGGCATCTGCGGTTTCCCCTGAATTGGAGGAGCAAACCCTTTACTACTTAGATTTTGCCCTTTTATTTTTTGCCCGTATTACTGGAAGTTTAAACATATCTTAGTCACCCAAATCTTGAAACGCTCCAAGAGGAGCAGTAACCTGCAACTTCAACGCATACCGAAGAGCGTCAACTGCATGGTCACGTTCTTTAACATCGACTTTGTACTCCAAAAGTTCGCTAATTAGGTTTATGCAACGGGACGAAATGAACAACCTGGGCAATCCATCCCCCGCTTTAGGAAACCGAGCTCCCAACTCACGAATCCCATCTTCACGCCTATGCGGATAAGCCTGAGCAGGCAAACTTGCCCTCTGCATCTTCACAATAGACTCAGGCTCAGACTTATCACACCAAATCTCCCCTCGCCCATACAAAGCAAAAAACTTCTGCAGAACAGTAATCAAATCCTCAGCTGAACACTGAGTCTTATAAAATTCATCCAGCACCCACACCCTTCCATCATAATCATACGCCAAAACCACAATAGCCGACTGATTAGTCCAACCAAAATCCACGCCATAACGAACATCACGAAACAACCGCTTATCAGATTGATCCCGAACATGCACCGAGGTATCAAAGGGAAAACTGCCAGCGCCAACATTCGCAAACCTCCCATACACGAAACGTTCAGCCAAGCCTCCAGTGTGACTTTGAACTATCGCATCAATGAAGGCCTTAGGCAAAAACGGATTATCATAAATGCTCCACCGGTAAATCTTCGACTCAGGATTCTTAGTCAAAGGATTCTCCAGCTCATTAAACAAGACACTCAAAAGCTTGTCAGTAGTCGTCGTTATCCACAAGTGCAGGATTAATGGGAACATTGCATCTTCCAGATCCACGAAGACGACGCTTAGCAGTCAACAAAGCAGTATCCAGGTGCAGGATAAGCCGCGCTTCGTCTAGGTGAATATAATCAATGTTAGCGCCCTCCATCGACTCAGGATTATCCCAACTGCGAAACCACCACTGCGACCCATTCTTCCAATCAAGTCGCATCTCAAGTCGACTAAAATTAGCGATGTATGGGTGACGTGTAAAAGGAAAAGGACAACCCAACAGATACTTTGACTCCAACGCTGGAATAATGTTGAGGCGAACCATCGGATAAGAAGGCTCAGTAATAACCCCTACAGATCCAGGATAATCCAGCGCCCACCGAATATCCTCAAACAAACCACAAATAGTCTTCCCAGCGCCACCCCCACACAAAGCAGCCCGCTCATAATACACTCCTCGGCCAGCATGAAAAGCAAACTGCTTAGGCGTCGGACAATAAAGTAAACTATTCTCGCCAGGAATAGGCTTCTCAAGACTGAGACTTGACATTTTGCCCCGCTTTCTCAAGCCGCTGACGCTCAGACTCAGCTAGCAACAAACGCCTAAACTCAGGATCAACATCAAACGGAGTCCCCGCAATCGTCACATTCGACTCAATCTGCTGCGGTGCCACCTGAATAACCCCCGCCTTCATCAACAACAAGCCAACCCTTGACTCACCCATAATAATCGAACGCAAAGCAGCTACCCGAACAGAAGCATTATTCTTCTCTCGAAGACCCTCAATCCAACAATGCTTCATAGCCTCATTCATCCCAGCAATCAACTCAGCCAAAAACGACTCATCCTTAAGACGCACAACATTAGTCATCCAGTGCTTACGGTTACCCCAGTCTCGACGAATCACAGCAATCTGCTTTTCACGTTCAACTAGGTCAGAAATATCCTTCGTCATTTCCTCCGCTACAACTTGAAGCTTAGAACCCTTAACCATATACTTGAGCAAAGTTTCACGTCGATTCAAAAGCTCAGCATTCAAAGATATTCTCTCCAGTAGGAAAATTCTTTCCTATTTTTACTCATTTAACACAGTCCTGCCCAACAATCGGCTTGTACTCTAAAGTTATACTAATACGCTTGGCACTAACACTAGATTTAATTTCACTATTCATTCGGGTATCTTCTCCGCTGCGCTTCACATGCCCATACCGCTTCACATTCCAACGGTCAAGGTTACCCCTTACAATCTGAGGATTACTCGTGACAATGTAGAAGGGTTCTTTTGTTTGAGAAGAGAAGAGCTCCGCAATAAAATTCAGCAGCCGTTTCCCTAACCCTATCCCCTGGTAATCAGGCAAAACCACCAACCGATGCACCCGAAAATACCTCGACTTCATTTGAATATGCATAACCGCAATGAACCCAACAGGCTTATCCTGATACACCGCAACATAACACCTGGAACCCTTAGCAATCGACCCGCTTAGATAGTGATACTGCCGAAACATCTGCCACAGATTAGAGCCGCACCGATAAACTTGGATGTTAACGGGCGGCCTGACTTCTTTTTTTCGCGTAAACTCCATCGTATCCGTGCACAAGACCCAATCGGGCTCAAGCCAATCAACCACATCATAATGGCAGGTGACCGCTATGAACTGCTTCTTAGAACGCCGAACAGCTTTTGCAATGGCAAACGCAGAGACTTTGGCAATCTCCCGATCAACAACAGATCGTAAATTCATCAAAGACAATCAGGTCCCTATCTAGGCACAAAGCCCTTGCGATGTCAACACGCATCTTCTCCCCCTGAGATAAGACAATCGTAACTTTTGAGCCAATCAGGCGGACTAGCGAAGCCTACGCTTGACAGCGCCTTAGTGATCTCTCCAGTCTGCAGGCCAGAAGGAAAATCATCCAGGATGCTCTTACTGTGATAATCAAAAGCACGAATGTATGCTTCAGGAAACAGTTCTTTAGCGATACTGCTCTTGCCCGATCCGCTACGCCCAACGATCACGCCCACTTGCCAAGGTGCCTCTTCAATCGGCAAAGACCCCTTAATGCGCTTCTCCAACTTAACATCCAAGAGCGTAAACGAGCCGACAACGCTTTGGGCCCGGAAACTATCTGCTTGACTCCACGTTTTTACAATGTCAAAATCCGTAGTTTAAACCCCTCCGTCTTTAATTTCTCATAGAAACGCTGCTGCTCCGACTCATCTTTGCATTCAATAATGAGCTCCCAAGTCTCAGGAACCGTCACCGAATCCTTCTTGCCACTCAAATCATCCGGAAGCCTCTCACCAACAGACAGCCAACAATAATTTCAGGTCCTCTTTCTGCCCCAGCTCAGCAATCCGCTTAAACTCAGCCGCATCCAACTCCTTGTTATGCGTACCCTTGAGTTTATTGAGGATCTGCCGAAGCATCCGACGATCAACATCAGATCACAGACAACCGAAGAACCGGAGCAAAAAACTCTCCATGCTCACGCAGAACCTCAGCACGCTGCTCCCCATCCGCAAACACCCCATCCTTATTCACAATAATCGGGTAAGTCCAGCCATACTTACTGAGGCTCTTCCAAATCTGCTCACGCTGCTTAACCGTAGTCCGATTAGGATTTTGCTCATCCGTCTTCAACAATCTAATATCTTCCAGCAGAGGCACATAAGCCCCAGGAACACACAAAGTCGTTTTCTTCTCAGTCACTTCAAATCACTTCTCATCAACCTTTCTGTTTTCTATGTTCAAAGGGAAAGCCTTTATTGCATAACTTACGGCACAAATTGCGCCGTCCTTCTGCACTCAAATAAATCTTCAACACCGGAGCAAAAAACTCCCCATGCTCCCTGCAAACTTGAGCCCGCTGCTCTCCATCCGAAAAAACACCCTCAATATCCGTAACAATTGGAAAAGCCCACCCATGCTTCTTCAGACTACGCCAAACCTCTCCCAACTGCTTAATTGTCATCCTATGAGGATTCTGCTCATCACTCTTCAACAATCTAATATCTTCCAGCAACGGCACATAAGCTCCAGGAACACACAAAGTCGTTTTCTTCTTCCACTCATAAATTAAGTCCTCTCCAAATTTTTCTATTCATTGGAACGCCAGACGCCTCAGCCCTCACATATTTAGCGGTTACGAGATTAACTAAAACTGCCTCACAAACTTCCTTAGACTCTTCAAGAACAAGATGATGTCTCAAGAAAACCTCGCTTACTTCCTTCATAATTTGCTTTTTCTCAGCCGACTTCATTTGCTCAGCTTCCTTTGCTTCGAGTCCTCGTTATGGCTAGATTCACTCATTTTCTTTCATTCCTCTTCCTCTACCTTTTTCTTGCTGCGACTTCTAAGATCAACCAACTCTGCCTCTGCATCAGAATCCGGCTGCTTCACCCTGAAAAGCTTCCTAAACTGCACCTCAGCAAACTCCGCACCCAAAATCCCATAGGCATCAGCAAAATTCTTGGGAATATACAAGTACAAACCTTCACCGCCTTTAGCACTGATTCTGCAAAGGGCTGTCACACCGATTTTTTCCGATTTCCATTTTTCACTCAAACTACACCCATCCTCCACATAACACATGTATCCAAAACATACTTTTTCTACCTCTATTGATGAAGAAAATAGAACCTGAACCTGCTTTAGCAGGACCAAAAGCCTTCAAATCATGTAACCTCCAATTTCTCGCAGGACACCATAACTTCATTGTTATCTTGACAGGCGCTACAACTGCGAAACGCTAAGCAAACCGTGCGGTAGTGAATGCAATCTTTTCGCAACCGAAAAGGACACTTCAAACACAAACATTTCTCATCAAGAGATTGCATACTCATCGTACGTAGTCTCCAAGTTTCTTCTGACCCTCAGCCAACCGAGTAGGATCCTCTAAATCGCTCATTTTGCCTCAAGCCTCAGTCAACGCCTTCACATTAACCGCAATCTTCTCAACCGTTGCCTCAAGATTCACAAGCTTACCAGACTCAGAACCCTTACGCAAAACACCATAGATAGCCTCCTGCAAACGCTCAACCTGCAGCAAACGGCTATTCGTAAACTTCAAAGCCTCACTATTCCGCTTAAGCTCCAGCACGCAACTCAAAATTATGCTGAGCCCCCTCACTATCCTTAAAACCCTTACTGATAGCTCTCCTCAAACTTCGTCACACTCATCGGACGAGTAACCTTGCGCTCTTTACGTACCAGATTCTCTTCTTTCTGATACACCCGCTCAACCATCCCAAACAAGATCCGTCTTAGTCACACATTGAACGCCATCGATGCGAACGCCATGGTAATCTTTGTTACATTCAAAAGTCAAAATCTCCAGGTCATTAAGCTGCCAACCCAAATGATCCTGCACAACATCAAACCAACGATGCAACGCCAACAAACAAGCATCATGACTCATACCGCCAACATCACAAGCAATATACCCAGCTAATCTTGCGACGTTCAGCTGCCAAAACAAACATGAATCTTCACCCCACCCAACAAACTCATCCTTCTCCCAATGACTTCACATCCTGACAAACAAAACTCCTCAACGACTAATGTTGTGCACGCAAAGCGGAACAAACCGCACCCCGTAGGTGATTTTGTTGCAGTATGCTCCAGGATAAGGCTGCAAGACCGAGCCTTTCGCTAAGAGTTTTCTAAGAACCCCCCGAACAGTTGTACATTGACCACGCGTAGGCTTACGGGGAGCATGGATTTTACGGGCAATCTCACATGGGTGTCAACTCAATTTCTGACGCGTCAATAACATGAAACACCCGCGCCTCAACCGACCAGCACCGATCCGCTAAACTGTTTAAACAGGTGTTGCTAGAGGTGTTTGTGGAATTATCAGATAAGTTAGCCATTGAAAAACCTCTAAGAATGCTCCTTTGATGGTTCAGGTTTAAAACGCAGATACTCTGGAGTTCCGTTACTCAGAGTTTTCCCTGTTGGTGCAAAAGTGTCGACTGTAATGTTAAGCGGCGGCATCTTACCTTTGATTATTCCCCGCTCGAGAGTTTGAAGTTCACCAAGACCTAAAACTACTTGATGAATCATTCCACATGGGCAGTTTACGTTAACGGTTACTCTGCGAGGCTTATGCTTCTGTTTAGACATCAACGTCTGCCTCCCTTTGATTCTTGATTCTGCGGATCTTCTACTGGAAACAGCAAAGCAGACCTCAATGCCTCAAACCATTCCTTCATACTAGGGCTTAAGGCAACTTTGAGCCTTTGACCACAAGAACCACAATAAACTGTTGAGCTCTGAGGCATCCTACGCAAAACATTGTTAGCCGCCACAATCTGCTTGAAATAGGCTTTTTCCTTCTCCTTGGCTTCTTTAAACTGCTCGTCACTCAATAACGTCTGCCTCCTCCCTTTGCAAAAGTCTTAGCAGGCTTACGCCCAATGTAATCACGTTCCTGGCTCAGCCAACACCACTTACCCTGAAGAACTACGCCTTTTTTGCCCGCTTGCTCAGCCTCAACAATTGATCTACGCATCGCAAAATAATCATTAGACCGCTCATTATCCTTCTCAAGCGCCTTCTCATAACGCTCTCCGCCCTGATTCTCCGCATAAATCCAAACGACATCACCTTCCTTGTGCCCCTCCACAGGCCTTGTTGACCGCTCAACCTTCTGAGACGGCTGAGCTGCAGGAGATGCTTGCACAGGCGCAACTGCAGGAGAAGATGCCTGGGCAGGTTGGGAAACGGCAACTTTGCGAAACTTCTCCAAGTTAGCATTAAGCACCTGCATCTGCTGCAGATCCAACAACTGCAGACACATCGCCCGATGAAACCTACCCTCCTCAGTGGATACGATGCATTTTGGGCTATCCTCGCAAACTCTGCAGTTACTCTCAAAGAAATAAGCCACCGGACTAGGCTGTTTGGGTTCTTCAAGAGATTTCTCCTGGCTAACTTCAGCAGCTTGGGCGGCAACAGGCACAGGATCCACAGGCTTAGGCACCTCAGTTTTAGCTTCCACAGTTGCAGGTTTAGGCTTAGGAAACATAAAGTAGCCTACATCTTTGCCGCCTTCCTTCTTATTCACAAAATCCCCATTATACCGTTTAACAACATCAAGCACAATAGGAAAGTCAGGACCTGCAAGCTTGAAGTCAAAAAACATGCACAAATTGCCTTTCTCATCCTCTTTAAAACGAGTAGCTGCTGCTAACTCCTCAGGCAATTCTTGGAGAATCTTATCCGCTAAACACTGTTGCTCAGTCATTTACGATTCCCCTTAAGCCGCTTCATTTCCATTTCAACAATCTGGCGACTAAAACGCCAATTAAAAAAACATAAATCCTCAGGATAATCTGCAGCAGGCCAGGTTTTGCGGGCTTGACTTCTTAAAACAACCAATTTGCCACGCACTGCACTAGTCATCTTCGCTTTCTCCCCGTAGACATTTGCTTAGTCTTCAAAAGACACAATGCTCCCTTGTTGCAACCAGCCTCAAAATTGCAGGATACAGGAACACCCGAAATCATGTTCCCTTTAGGCTGCCCCGGTGCACGCAGAGAAATCAAGACCTGAAAGCGCTTCTTACTGCAAAAAGTCTCAACCTCTTCAGTGTAAAAAAATTCACTCAATGCTTGAGTGCCTCCGATTCGACAGCACCCAAAGCCCGATGCGTAATCTCCTCAAGCTCATGAAAATTAGCATCAAAATTTAACGCTAAACCTGCAAGGAAAATCCGCATAGCCAAAGCTGCAACTTCAATTTCCTTCTGATTCAATCAAAAAGCCTCCTGACTAGTATAACAAAAAAGAAAAAAGAATGTGAGAGCGTTACCTATCGTTTGATGAATCGATATTCGCAATCTCGGCATAGATAACGTTGGAAGTCTTCGCCTTGGGCAGTAAAATATCTGGAGCATTTCCAGATTCTGGTGCCGCCGCATCGAGGACACTTGACTCCTTCGTGCTTTACGGAAGTCGCATGAGGTCTGCTTGATGAACTGCCGCTCTCTTTTTGAATTGTTTGATTTTTTTCTTTCCAGATCTCTTCTGGCAAGAACCGCCCGCAAAAGGGGCAGTTTCGTACTTCTGGTGTCATTCGTTTCATCTCCTGACAAACATGCTTTCGGGAGAACAAAAAAAGGGAAGAAAGCTGCGGAGAATAAGCAAACGTGGCGATGATTGATTTTACTTTTCTGCATCTCACCCTGAGGTCTAGGTTCAAATCCCAGCGGCCTCACCACAACAATCTAGGCCAGGTGCATTTGAAAATCTCTTTTAAAATTAACACTAACTTCAGATCGATTCAAAAAAAGTCAAATTAGAGTGTGTGTGGGAGGGGTTAATAGTTTGTGGTTTCGGTTTTCTCTTCTTTCACTTGAATAGCAATTTACCATCTCTCTTTTGGGGGCAAACGAATGGTGAAAGTTGTACCTTTGCCTTCCTTGCTTTCAAAGGAGATCGTTCCATTCATCGATTCGGTTACTCGCTTCACAACGGCTAAGCCGAAGCCTTGACCCTTAGACTTGGTAGTGAACAAAGGAGTAAACAACTTGGGTTTCACATCTTCTGGAATTCCAACCCCCGTGTCTTTAACTTCTATGATGATATCGCCTTGCTGTCGGTATGCATGAAGAGTGAGTTTTCCGCCTTGTGGCATTGCTTGAACAGCATTAATCACTAGATTGATTATGACTCGCCTCCAGCAGTCCAGACATCAGTTATGATTTGCTTAGCATTTTCATCTACCTTGCGAGAAGCCTTAATTGTTTTTGGAATACTCGTTTTTAGCAGCACATCAGTCGCAAAGGCGCTCAAAATCAGTTTCTTCGGCTATAAGCTGGAGCCGGGTCTAACGTAGTCTTGAAGATCAGCAACAATCTTGTTGATGTACTCTACGTTCTTTTCGATTCCCTCCAAGCTTTCCTTTAGGCTTTCTTTCTCTTCGCCTTCAGCAACGATAGACAAATCAGATTTTACAAGGTAAACATCGCTGGTTATGGCCTGCAAGAGGTTACGAATATCATGTCCAACCATGCCTGCAGTGGCACCGATGGCTGCTAAACGCTCAGCATCCTTAAGCTGCTTTGTGCTTCGCTCAAGCTCTGCTTCAGCTTTTTTACGCTCAACAATTTCTTTTTCCAAATCGACTTTAGAAGCGGTTACAGTTTTCAAGTTGGCTGCCATCTGGTTGACGGACCTAAGAGATTTCAGCCACTTCATCTTGCCTATCCTCTTTTAACGAATAATCAAGGTTACCTGAACCAATAACTCCAATCCCTTCTTTCAAATCAGAAATCGACTTGAAAGTTCTGCGATAAGCTATAATGTAGTTGGTAACGAAATAGATGCCGAATAACCCTAAGAAAGCAAGAATAAGAATGATGTTCGTAAAGTTAGCTTGGTGGATTTGGTCCCGCAGACTTTGGCATAATTGGTGTACATCAAATACAAGGGCTTGTACCTGCACTGCAATTCGACTCCACTCGGTCTGAAACTCTGGCAAAATCCTCACGCTAACGTTTGGTGCCGTTTCGAGAAAAGACAACAACTCCATTAAATATAGTGTTTAGATGCTGCATATCGGTATTGACGTTGTTGATTAGTGCTTGTCGCTGTAGATTGGTTGAGCTTAGTTTTGAGAGGTCATCTGAGAGTGTTACAAATTGTGTCTGCCATAGGGAAATAGATGAATTGTCTTGGTAGAGGAAGTAATTGTTCGCAATATAGTTGAGGTTGCTTACGCCTGTTTGGATGTCTTGGACAATTGCTTCCTGACTGGTCAACTGTGCTGTTTGCGCCTCTGTGACGATTACAGATGCTGCAATAATGGCTAAAATGATGCTGAAGCTTATGATGCTGATTAAGAATTGATTCTTAATTTTCATTTTTTTCCTCAACCAATAATGTTTACTGCTTCAGGTTTCGCTGGCTTTCAACCCGTCCAAATAAACATAATTCAGAAAGTTAGGCATACTTGCAGTGGTTAGGTTGTTGCTTATTAGCCATCGGGCTTCATCTTGCATTAGTAGAATGAATGACTGATCAAGTGTAACTGAAAACTGGTAGTCTGGCCAGACAGAAGATATGTATGAGCTGGTATGGTTTAGGTCCTTTGCCACTATAGCCTTGGCTTGATCTTGATGGTTTATATTGAAGTTTTCAGCTTGAACTAATGCCTTCAAGAAGCGCACAATCAAATCCGGATGCTCTGCTGCCCAGTCTCTTGTGCAAATTGCCTCATAATAACCAAACTGATCAGCTTGTGCTGACCACATCACAATCCTGTTGGCCATAAGGTTTTCAATTTGATCAATGTATGGCTCAAACGTTATTACCGCATCTACGGTACCGTTTGCAAGGGCATTAGGGGCTTCAGCAAATGACGTATTGAAAAGGGTTACTTGGCTTTGGTTGATGCCGTTTAATTCTAAGAATCTGCCAAGGTAGAATTGTAGGGCAGTTCCCATCGTAACTCCAATTGTCTTGCCTTGAAGGTCGAAAACGCTGCTGATGCCTCTGTCCGTTCTTGCAACCAGATACAGGTTAAGATACTTGCAAAGACTCCCTAAGGCGTACAAGCTTTTATTCTGCATCGCTTCATTAACAATAACGAACTCGGATGCCGTGGAGATGTCTACTTCCTCATTCAGCATTCCGCGAACAGCTGCGGACCCTGAAGGATAGCACTTCATTGTTACATTAAAGACCGTTGGTTGAGAAGTAGTTTTGGTCGTTTGCTATGTAAATTAATGAATTGAATTCATAAGGGTTCACTCCGAGGGTGATAGGCTCTACGTTGCCCGTGTAGGGCTTTTGAGAGTTGAGATAGACAAATGAGCTAAGAATAACAACTATACTTAAAGCTACAACGGATAGGATGATGAAATTTCGTTTTTTTGCGTGTACATAACATTGTACGCTCAAAACCAAAACCGCCGAATTTGCTACAATAGGGCAATTAAAACTAGGCAGTTAGTCGAATATATGACTATCGGAAAAGAAAATCAAAGCATTTGGATTCGGAACCACCGTTCAATCCCAGTAGAGACCTGTACCTTTCAGGGTATGAAACCGCCCGCCAAGTGGAAAACAACAAAGTGCCAACATTTCACTAATTAGTGTTTAGCCCCCTGACGTCGAGAACAAGACCTTCAATACCAACGACTTCTACTTCTTTACCTTTGTCTATCCAGCCCTCGTTGGTCACTGCTTGCCAGAATTCACCCTTAACTCGAACCTCACCCTTAGGTCTTAAATCAGTGGTCACAACCCCGATTGAGCCAATTATGGTTTCCTTGCCTGTTTTTGCTTTGATAAGGTTCGCTCGAACCCCCCTATAAAGACGAAAAGCTAGAATCGATAACATTACAATAGCAGCTATTGCAACTACAATTTGAATTTGTAAGCTTATTCCAGCGAAACTAAGCCCTAAGAAAACGAAAAACAAAATCAAAGCCAAAGTAACTGCCCAAAGAACAACCACAACCAGTAATGTCACGTGCAACCTTGTATCCTTCTACAGCGGTCTTTGCCATGACTCAGCTTATATTTTTTTGTGGTTGCACTTACCAGTCACATAATTAAAGAAACGCATAAGAGCACTTTTTGGTTATAGAGAAGTATTGTAGGTTAAAGCATGAAGAGTGATGATATGTCTGAATCAGCCGTAACAACACTCAAACTACTTCAGGGCTACAAGTTTAAAGTTGACTTTGATGTGGAGAAATCCCAAGCATAATTGTTGACGAATCGATACCCATCGGAGAAAACGCTGGACCCAACCCAACAAGGCTTCTATCCGTTGCGATTGGTCACTGCCTCAGTTCAATCTTATTTTGCTTGCAGAAAGCAAGAATCAAAGTGAAGGAGCTCCAAACAACAATCAAAGCCAACAAAGAGAAAAATGAAGAAGGCTATTTAAGAATAACAAGTATAGATGCAAGCATTCAACTCGTCATTAGCGAAGAGGACAAGCCCCGAGTCTTCAGATGCCTAGAGATTTTTGAAAATTACTGTACTGTCACTCAAAGCGTTAGAAAGGGCATAAAAGTAAATGTGGATACTGTTAAGGTACAGGTATAATTACCGAGAACAAACTAATTATCATCTAAAAACTTCGATGTCCCATTTTATTTTTTATTTAATCTAATTTTTATGATACTTCACGGCAAAGTAAGTATTTACTTCTATTAAGAGAATACTCTATCTTGCTTTCTGCCTTTCGGGTTCCGCTCTTGAACCACTTCAAACATGTGAGTTAACTTATTTTTCCATTCAAATGTACAGATTCATGGGGGATTGTGGCAAAACCTTCTAATTTGAGTGTCGTGTCCCCAATACGGAACGCAGCAAAAAGGTCAAGTCTACGGAGTTCGGTTACAGTTGTCAAGAAACCTTTTCGATTCACTGAATAGATTTATAGTTAAGCGGCATCGCTGGATAATCATAGCATGGGTAATTGCTTTAGTTGTTTCGTTGAGTTTGGTTCCCAGTTTCTTCTCGTCCGTCTCATACAACATCGTGGGCGGCTTTGGTGCACCCTCAAATAGCCAATCGGAAAAAGCCTCCAACATACTAAAAGCGCAGTTTCCAAGTGACTCAAACCAGAGCTCCAGCAGCATCCTACTTGTAGTTCAGGGCGCTCAACCATATTCGGACGCCTTAAAGAAGGCCTTACTCGATTTAAACCAAACAATCTCCAAGGACCAAGGCATTGGAAATTTTACTGGTGAATCAAGCCTCTACTCCACAGAGTACAGTTTACTTAATTCATCGCTTCCAAGCATAATTCCTCAAGTAGACGCCTTGGAATCTAACATAAGTTCCATTAACACAGGCGTATATGCATTAGCACAAAACTTGTCTTCACTAAACATTAATCTGTTTCAGACAGTCGAGGGAATCAACCAGACCGCCCAACTAGTGAACGGGATACCGGCGGCTTTTGTGGGCGCTTGGCAGGGGATAACCAGTCAAGGAGTATCTGACCCAGACCTTGCAAACCTCCAAGCAAACGCAACCGCATATCAAATTACAAACAATTTTGGGGGCGACCCAAACTCCATCGGGTAATACACCGCGTTCTTCAACGTAACTCTGGAACTCCAGCTTCCAAAGCCTTCCAAGCAACGCCATCTCAGTTCTTGACAGGGGAAACCCTCGCTATAAACCAGTCAGTTGCCCTGTTTCTGAGCTCTCCACAATTAGACGCCCAAACTCAACAGATTGTAACCGCTGTCGCTTCAGGTCTGACTATTTCCAACTGGAGTCAAAGCGACGCCATAACGAACCTAGCGACCACGACTCTGGCAGCAAACATCCCATCTGACCTATCAGCTCAACTGGGCATTACACCTCAAGCCCTAATCAACCAGCTATACAGTTTTGGGTCCTCACCCTCAAACGCCACAATTTTGGACTACGCAGTAGATTTGACAATAAACTCTATGGGAAACCTCACAGACATCGATGTGGGTTTTTCGCCATCACAACTGGTTAACGAAGCTGTTAACTTGGGTTCGTCGCCGAGTTTCGCTCAGCAATGGGCACTGGCTTCAGAATTCATCGCGAACGCCACTCAAAGTGCGTTTGTGGGGTCTCCGCTTTTCTCAATTAACAGCCCTGCTCTAGGCGAACTTGCTTTCAGTTCTTCCACAAAACGCCACCGCATCTGATATCGATGGGGCAATCCAAAACACAATCGCAAACCAAAGCTTCACCAACTACCCCTACCAACCAACCAGCGCAATCACCCAAAACTTTGTGGGCGCCGACAACAAAACGGTGCTTATCATTTTGGGCTTCTCTTCAGAGCCCGATGTTACCTCAATCGCTCAAGTAAAATTAGCCGTACAAAACTCGGAACTCCAAAACCTTGGAACAACCTACGTTACTGGCTCGCCTGTTCTCGGTCGCGACATCGAAAACGCCTTCATACCCGCACTTGAACTCACCGTAGGACCTGCCATCGTTATTTCCTTGTTGATTGTTGGACTCATGTTCTTGGCGCCCTTAGCCGCCATCATTCCCCTTGTAATAGGTGGCTTTTCAACTGTCATCTCTTTGGCGTCAATCTATTTTGGAGTGGTGATGGTGGGTAAAGGCAACATAACGCTGCGACACCCACACTAACCATACTGCTTCTGTTGGGGTTGGCAGTTGACTACGCAGTTTTACAGCTCCGCCGCACAAGAGAGGAAAGGCAACAGGGCAAGTCGGTTGAAGAAAGCGTAGGGCTCTCCGTCCGTTGGGCTGGGCAAGCTGTGCTTACGGCGGGAATCACCGTCATCGTAGCGTACATAGTGATGGCTGTTGTTAACGTGCCCATTTTCAGCGACGTCGGAACCGCCATCGCCATCAGCGTCTCCATCCTGCTTGCCGCCTCACTCACACTCTTCCTGCCCTTGAAATTGCATTGAAGACAAAATTTTCTGGCCAGGATTAGGCAGAAACAAAAACAGCTCCTCCAATTCTCCGCGTTTGAGAAACCTTGCAAAAAATATACTTAAAAAGAAAAAAGTAATAGCTGTTCTAATCAGTGCGCTTGCTTTAGGCGCCTTCTACTTTGAATATACCACGCCTACTGGCTCAGATTTTCTGAAACTTATACCAAACTTCTCAAGTAACCAAGGCTTGACGGTTATCTCAAATGGTTTCGGCAGCGCATTCATAAGCCCAACAACCATTGTGGTGACAATGCCCACCCAGATTGTATACGGCAACAACGAGTTCAATCAAACCCCATGGATCAACTTGAATCAATTGCCCAA
>CAWEAR010000033.1:0-289601 GCA_963806835.1 uncultured delta proteobacterium | reverse complement strand
AGGTGCGTTATGAAGTTGGATATATCAATGATGACTCCTTTGGATGCTATGAATTGTCTGAATGAGTTGCAGAAAAAGGTGAAGGGAGGGGGGAAGGTGTAACACAGAATTGAAAATTTCTATTGGATTTTTAGGATATACTTCGCGTGGTAAAAACAATAGCGGAACCCGCCAAAAAAGCGGTTTCCGCTTTGCTCCTCATATCCTGAGGTCGGAAGAGTTACAGGTGAGTATTTCCGGATTGCTATTTTACGGCACTCATACCGGAATAGCAGATGCCGCCTGATTTCAGGTTGCCGTATCTCTCATTTCGGGATTCAGTGGCATACCTGCCATACAACCTTTTTCCCCGGCAAAAAAATCTGACCCAAAAGGGGCTGATCCGATTTTATCCGCATCCGTCCTTCGGAATCTTTTTCATCCGCGCCGAATAACTCTCTCCGATTCATAAATTTTTCAAAAAAGCCTTGAAGGTTTTCAAAACCTTCAAGGTCTGTTATGTCAGAAGCGGAATAAGGATATGAGATATGCGGCGATGCCCGCTTCCCCAATGTCAGTCATTCTGAACTCCCCCATAGAATCCAACTCCTGCGACAATATCGCAGTTCTTTTCTACAAATACGATTATCTCACCTTTTTTCATCGGGATTTTCACAGAACCCCTGCCGTTATCCAGAGCCTCCTGAAAACCGGGCGCATCATAAAATCCGTTGCGGTCCGCCAGCTCCCGCAGCACGCTGCGGCAGCTCTCCCGCTGGGCTTCCGCGCATTCGGCGATTTGCTCGGCTTTTTTCTTTATATATGCGTCTATCTCCTCTTTTCCGGCAAGTATCTCACCGTTTACTGTCAGGACACCCCCCGCCCATTCTACCACTTCAGGCGGAGTATCGCATGGTACATATTTCGCACTTAACGCAACAACCACATCCAGCACCTCGTCATCTTCCATATAATCCGGGTCCGAAGGTTCTCTGTCGAGTATGTATGAAAGGCGGCTATCTATGGAAGACCGCTCTTCCCCGGTGGCATCTCGCTTTCCGAAACCGGGTTTCCCGACGAATCCAGCCAGACAGTTCCGGAGTTTCCTTCGGAATCCAGGAATCTGACAAACCGGAATGTGCGTCCGTCCTGTGTTATGGTGATTTCGACTGACTCCGTGGTCGCACCTTCCGGCAGGCTGTCCGATACTTCCGTATTGTTGCCGTAGTCAGCCGTAATATAAACGTCCCAGTCGCTATCCGTTCTTCTCAGACTGGGTATCATAATCTGTCTGAAAGGCGCAAAACCGTCGCAGAACACGAACAGCGTGATTCCCCCTCCGGCATCGGGCGGAACTTCCAGTCCGAATTCTCCCGGGCTGTCGCAGGTAAACGTATGCTGTCCGTTTGCCAGCACCATCGCACACAGCGGGGTTCCGTTTTCATCTTTCACCACTCCTGTGATTTTTACCCATCCCGGATGTCCGGACGCGGTTCCCATATAACAAGTAACGGCAATCTGCGGGCTGTTTCCCGAAGCGGCAGTCATGGTGATGTCATAAACCTGCCCGGTTCCGCCGGGATACAGAATTTTTCTGAACGGAGCAAGTCCGTCACAGAAAGCAAGCAGGGTTACCGCGCCGTTTTCATCAGGAGGGACATTCAGATCATACAAACCCAAATCTTCACCGCAGGTAAACATATGCTGTCCGTTTGCCAGCACCATTGCACACAGCGGGGTTCCGTTGTCCGATGTTACTTCTCCGCTTACATGAATCCATTCGGCAGCACCGGTATCAGAAAAACAGACGATGCCGGATAGAACCATAACCGTAAAGAAAAGTTTTACCAACTTCTGCATGACAATTACCTCCTTTTTATTATTAATACTTTGTCATCTTTAAAAGTCCCCCTTTTGTAAAGGGGGGAATCTAAGTTGACAAGTTGACAAAGTAAAATTAAAACCTTTGGAATAATGACTTCCGATATTAATAGGCATTGACAGCTAATGCCATAGAAATTTTGGAATCGGTATCCCGGTTCCAAACTCTTTGAATCCTGATTGTATAGTATCCTTCTGTTACAGGGGTAAAGTCTATGACTTCGAAAGAATCATAACGTGATCCGGAACTTGCTATACAATTTCCGCTCGGATCCAAGAGTACCATGTCAAAATCCATACCGAGCGGATAAGAATCATTTCTATGCGCGTAGGTATATGTGCCTCTGTTAAGCCAGCTCAGGACTATCCGAATATCTTCCCAGCCTGGGAAGCCGCAATTAAAATGGACTTTATAGTCTATATAACCATTGTCAGGATAAGGATCGACAGAATCAAAAGATGAATAATCGCTGTTGGTACCTTCCCATACTTTGCTGGCTTTTACATTCCATGCACAGCTCAGATAGTCTATTCCGCCCAGGCCGACCTTGTCATAAACACCGCTGATATTGTCTGTAGCCCCGCCAGCATAAAAGCTTTCACCATATGAGCTCTTAATTGCATCCATGTATAAACTGATAAAAAATCCGCTGCAAAAGCAGCCGCATGAGGAGAAGCCATACTTGTACCTGTCAGTGTATGCCCTCCTGCTGTTATGCTTGTACCCGGAGCAACAATTTCAGGTTTTTCATTTTTGGTCTGAGGATTAACAAAACTGGAAGAAGAACGAATTGTGTTATTACTGTCATCATAGTTTCCGACGGTGATGACATTTAAGCCTTTGCCCGGGGATGTAACATTACCTGTTCCGCCTCCCAAATTTCCAGCAGACTTAAAAACAGCAATACCTTCATCATATATATGGTTATCAAAATCTCTGTCCTTATCCGTGTAATCTGTGCCAATACCATTATTATAATAATAGGAATGATTTTCAATATAAATAGCTGGATTGCCGTTATACCCATTTAGATCAGATGTAGTAGGAAGTCCACCTCCAGATTTGCAATATACATAAGAATCAGGCGACACTCCTCTTAATATAGCGCTGATATTCTCAGAGTGATCGTCCGCAGTTCCTGCAAGTCTGGTATAATTTGTAATATGACCAGGATCACAACACCCGTCGCTTTCACTCATATAAATGCCTATTCCATTTCCTCTGTGATCTGGAAAAGTCAAAGCCCAATAATCAATACGTGTTGCCCACATTGCATCAGATAATCCCTTTTTAGGTTCTACATATAACATAATCCCTGAGATGATATCTTTGTTTTTTTGAACAAATGAAATAATCTGACCTTTTGTCACCGAAAGTTTTACAGAACTTTGTCCATGCTCTATAGCCTTTTGAAAATCGGAAATATCTAAACCATTTCGGACCGCCAATTTCTGAAGTATATTTCGGCAATTGCTTAACCGAATTTCACGGCGTTCGGCAATTCGTTCAGATCTCTTCTTAATATTCAACTCTATCTCTTTTTCATCAACATCCTTGCCATTTATCGTTACAACAGCAGTTCCGTCCTCGTTAATTATTACAGTTCCGTATTCAGGCGGATCATTGTATATTACATCTTCCACTTTTAATGCGACAACCACATCCAATGCCTCGTCATCTTTTATATAATCCGGGTCGGAAGGTTCTCTGCCGAGTATATATGAAAGGCTGCTGTCTATGGAAGACCGCTCAGCCGCAGGCGGCAGCCCGCTTTCCGAAACCGGGTTTCCCGACGAATCCAGCCAGACGGATCCGGGGTTTCCTTCGGAATCCCGGAATCTGACAAACTGAAATGTACGTCCATCCGGTGTTATGATGGTTTCAACAGACTCTGCGGTCGCACCTTTCGCCAAGCTGTCTGATGCTCCTACACAGGTCGCACTGATGAAGAAAATTGCTACAACTGTCAGAACTGTAAAATATTTCAGAGTTTTCATTCGTTACCTCCTTGTTGCTGAACAGAAAAAAATTGTACTTGTTTAGTTCCAAATGGAGCAAGTGATTAATCCATCTTCACTTCACCGCATTCGGTATGCAAATTATACCTTGCCATTTCAAAAGTTCCTAATTTCATCCAACGAAGTTTGCAATCATAGCCATCACCCCCTTTGTATTAAGAGACACATCATATCTCAGATTCTTTCAGAGTCAGAGTATTTTGTTCTCGTTTCCACGCTTTGCGTGGGAACGAATATAAGCATATACATTATGAAAACAGATATTAATAAATTTCTTTCACTGAAAAAAATAAAAATAATAAAACTATTTTATACCGCATTTTCTCACTTCAATAATCTTTGATAACAGGTACTTTTCCCTGTCAAGAAGAATTTCGGAAATTTCTCTCTCCAAGGCGTGGGAAAGAGAGCAAATTGCCTGAATGAGTTGCAGAAAAAGGTGAAGGGAGGGGGAAGGGATAACACAGAATTGAAAATTTCTATTGGATTTTTAGGATATACATCGCGTGGTAAAAACAATAGCGGAACCCGCCAAAAAAGCGGGTTCCGCTTTGCTCCTCATATCCTGAGGTCGGAAGAGTTACAGGTGAGTATTTCCGGATTGCTATTTTACGGCACTCATACCGGAATAGCAGATGCCGCCTGATTTCAGATTGCTGCTCAGTGCAAAAGCCGTAATTTTACCGGCAGCGGAAATTACGATGCTGCCGCTGATTTGCCCCGAAAAATCCGCAACCCGATATTCCCTGCGACAATGAGCCGGAAGCTCATAGCTCTCAGAGGCAATGCTTTTTCCTGTCTTGTCAATAAGCTCCAGCGTTACGGTTGTAGCCTTGTAGTTCGGATTACATACGATGACGGTCGTATCCCATTGATCATCCTGGGCAATATGCGGTATGTACAACTTCTCGGACAAATCGGAATTCAGAGAGATGGAGAGCATATGCCCATCCTCTCCGACAACATTGACCATGCCCGAAAGCGGCTGATCCGATTTTATCTGCATCCATCCTTCCAAGACTTCGTCACTGATCATAATTGATTCCTGTCCGTTTTCAGGAATGGTTCTGGTAGGATAGACAGAATTTGAAATTTTTTTGCCATCTTTGTCATAGACTGTTACGAAAACATTTGCGGATCCGGAACCTCTGTTTCGCAGTCCGGCACCTGACCAACGACCCTCTCCAGATACAATGTACGGTATGTTATAAAAGTACTTTATATTCCAAAGAACATCCCATCTGTTTTCCCTGTAATTTTCCAGATATTCCAGATATTCCGGAGTGTTCCAATTATCGCTCAGATAAGAGGGTGCGGTAATTGCCGGAATTTCCGAAATCGCATTGTTTTTCCGGAGTTCGACCGAACAAGGCTCATAGGAAATGAGAGTTACACGAAACTCGTCACCGGTGCCGGTCATTTCCTGTTTCAGCAGATTCAGTTCGTCTGACAGGTCGAAGGCATAAACATTTTCGCAGCACGGAATCACATATCCCTCATCCTTGTTCTGAAAGAGGATCAGACAATTTCTCGTACTGCCATCGGGAAACCTTACCGAAATTACCATCTGACCTATCTGACCTCCGGGCAAAAGGTTATGATAAACCAGGACATAATCCGCTGCCTCAGCCATATCAATTGCAAAGGTCGTATGGAAACATTCGCCGCTTTCCAATTCCTCGGTCATATTTTTTGTGAAAAAAGATTTGGGAACCGGCAGATTCATCAGTCCGTTTATATCCTGTATGATGCCATCAAATCTTGACAGATCATATATGTTTTCCGTCGGCAAGGTCTCCTGGGCGTAAGTGTTCGTCCACATAAAAGCCAGCATGAAAACCGTTATAATTATTGTAAAATTTTTTTTCATCAGATAATCTCCTTTTCTTTTTCACCAGATACAGATAACTGCATCATAGCAATCCTATCAGTCGGAATATTATGCCGATTTCATCATAATATTTCCAATAAAATTCGTGTTACCTTTAATATTTAACAAAGGTAAACGTAGTATTGTCTATCGTCATTACACATCTTCCGGGACCATCATCAGAAAGATATTTATCCACATCCCACCACTCAACCTTGTAAGGATTATTATAATAATCCCTGGCAACAGATAATGTATAATAACGATCCATTGATATAAAACACCCAATTCCCGAGCCCGAGGTGAAATAGCATAGGGGGCGTTCGTCCCATGAGGGATCTGGATAATGATAAATAGCCGCCGATGTTGGATAATAACAACGCGGTTCGCCGTAATATTTTGAAAAAGGATGAAAATATGATAGCCTTATTCTATCAATATCAATCCAACAAACCCACTGTGTATAAGGAGAGATGTCCAACATCATGAGAGACCGTTGTTTACCACCCGAATCCAAACAGCATGTCTCAAAATCGTCATCAAGCGATTTACTATCAGAACTAAGCACGTTATCAGAACTGAGATCCTGATTAACTTCCAATGGCAGTAATTTGTCGTTTTCCAAGAATTCTCCCGTAAACGAAAAACTACTGATTATATTCACCAGGTATTTAAGATTTCCCTCATATTTCAGAGATTCTGTATTTTTCAAAGCCATACTATGCAATTCTAACTCGTTATTGAGAGAAATAAGCAATTCGGAGTTTTTCCCGAATGTAGCAATGTAATTTCTGAAATGTTTTCCGGGAAGTTCAATTGAAATTACAACAGGATAAGGCTTACCATCTTCAAGACTGTTTTTCAGAACAAGAGCAGAATCAGGTAGTTGATTAATATCTATTTCAATAATCGAATGATATTCATTATTTCCCAGATAGAAAGAGGTTTTTTCTGTGAAAAATGATTCAGGAACTGGTATATTCATGGGACCAAGTATCTCATGTTTTAATCCGTCAAATTCTCCCAAGTCCTTGAGATGAGTTTTATCAATAAACTCATGAGCATGCAAACATGTCAGGACTCCAAATACAATCATTAGCGTTACTGCCAGAAATATTCCTTTTCTCATCAACAAACTCCTTTTTTCGATGTAATTTTTGTTAATTGTCAAATATGTAACCAAATAACTGCCTGCCATTTCAAAAGTTCCTAATTTCACCCAATGAAGTTTGCAATCATAGCCATCACCCCCTTTGTATTAAGAGACACATCACATCTCAGATTCTTTCAGAGTCAGAGTATTTGTACATCAGAATTATCATCCGGTCAATTACCCTTCCGAGTGATTTTTCATCTCGTTCCCAATCTTTGCGTGGGAACGAGAAGCCCGGACGATTTGCGTCCATTCATACATAAGGGACAGCGAATCGTTCCTTATGCGTTCCCATGCAAAGATTGGGAACAGGTATAATATCACCTTTTTTAGGTGAAAACAGATATTAATAATTTTCTTTCACCGAAAAAAATAAAGATAATAAAACTGTTTTATACTACATTTTCTGGTAGAGGTTCCATATTGACTGTTTATTTAAAAAATTAAAACAATATATTATAAAAAATCAGTCAAATAATCTTGAAGAAGTATCTTATAAGTATTTGTATTTATTGATAAATATAAAAATGTGTCATTATAAAAAATACACAAATTTTAAATAGTTAGACTAAAACCAGTTTATATGACAACACTACCCATGCGTTATATATAGTACCAGTAAGACAATTCCTGTCTCGTATTTGAACATGCACTTTGCCACCATTTGTTGTATATGGACAACAAACATATGAAGGAATATCATTAGGCAGAGTATTGGTTCTCATTATTCCAAGCTCCTGTTCCAAAGAGTAGTTTTCAGCAGATATGTCCTCTAAGTTCTCTGCTACAGGTTCTCTGATGTCTAAATTCTCTGATGCTTGATTCTCCTGATAAGTCTTTCCGCTAAAAGGAAAGCCGCCAGATAAACTCACTTTATAGGTATATTTCTTCCTATTTCCAACTGCTAAAGTTCTTAATTCATCATCCAGATTAATTGTCAATTCTTCATACGGATTACCAAATGTAACAATATAATTTCTGAATTTATTTTGAGGAAGATGAACTGAAAGCACAACTGGAAAGTTATATTTTGAAAGATTTGTCAGAATAAGAGAAGCACCTTTTATCTCATCCAACTCAAATTCGGCATAGTACACATCACCTGATTTTGAATAATAAGATGTGTCTTTTGTAAAAAAAGATTTATCAACCTGAATGCCAAACGGTCCGCGAATATCATTTTTTTAATCCGCAGAATTCAGACAAATTTCTATTTCTTTGCTCTTTAAAATCCTGTGCCTTCAAACTAAATGTATAACCGATACATACTGCCAGCAGTACAATAACCATAACTGCCTTCTTCTTCATAAAAAAATCCTCCTTTTTTGTTTTAATAACCATCAGTAACATACATATTAATAGTCTTTTACAATAAGTATTTTTTTCTGTCAAGAATAATTCCGAAATTTCATTTTTTTAAGAGATTTTTCAAAATTTGCCTTTGTCCTGTCTGTTTTTGTACTGTTCCCATGCTTTGTGTGTGAACATAAAATTTGATGTTTTGCATGGGAACGGGAAAAAGGAAAAATAAAGACAGTTCTCTTTTGCAGCTTGATCTTTTCGGCAATTCAGGATATTTTATAGCAGAGGAGCTTCAGAAACTTGATATATCAAGAATGACTCCTTTGGATGCTATGAATTGTCTAAATGAGTTGCAGAAAAAAGTGAAAGCAGATGGGAGCAGATAATACAGGATTTACAGGATTTACAGGATTTATGTAATGCAGGTTACGCAGTTGAAACTTTTATATCGGAAACAAGGAGTATCAAGGTTTTCATGCGGCTCAGAGGGGAGAAAAACCTTGCGACTCCGGACAAACAGCTTCAACTGCGTAACTCCTAAATAAAAAAAGGAGATAAAGCTATGTTCTCTGTTGTTGAACTTGCTCAGACCTCAAAGCTGATTTATGAAAGCGGCAATTCCCTGATTTATTATCAGGATAAAGGAGAATATGAAACGCCGGTTATTATCAAAATTCTCAGAAGATGAGCATCCGGGTCCGGAACAGATGATCCGGTTTGCCAACGAGTACGAATGTACCAGAGACCTGAAAATAGCCGGTGTGCGCAGAGCATACTCAAGAATCACCGTTGACGGCAAGCCTGCTCTGGTTCTGGAATTTATCGGAGGGCAAACTGTTAAAAGAGTCATTACGGAGCAGAAGATAGGAACCGAAGCGGTTCTGAGATTTGCTCTCTCCGCTGCGCAGGCATTGGAGCATATTCACGCGCACCGTCTGATTCACAAAGATATTAACGGCAACAATATTATTGTGGATCGCCGGGGATCTTTCTCCGCAACTGTTATTGATTTCGGCATTTCCTCCAGAATTGACACAAAAACAGAGCATCCCGGCAATCCTGACAGATTAGAGGGAACTCTGGCGTATATCTCACCGGAACAGACCGGCAGAATGAACAGATCCGTAGATTACCGGACTGATCTGTATTCTCTGGGGGTTACGTTTTATGAAATGCTGACCGGAAAACTCCCCTTTGAAACAGATGACTCAATGGAGATGATCCATTCCCATATTGCCAAAGCTCCGGTGCCGGTCTGCGAAGTGAATCCTGAAGTTCCGCAGGCGGTTTCCGGTATTGTTACAAAGCTGATGGCAAAGAATGCCGAAGAGAGGTATCAGTCCGCTTTCGGATTAAAATCAGATTTGGAGTTCTGTCTTGCGAATCTTAAAAATACCGGAAAACTTGCGGGTTTCAGACCGGGGCGGAATGATACTTCAGGACGGTTTCATATTCCTCAGAAGCTGTACGGCAGAGAAGAGGAAGTCCGTATGCTGCTGGAGGCGTTTGAACGGGTCAGTCAGGGGACAGCGGAGCTTGTGCTGGTAAGCGGATATTCAGGGGTCGGAAAATCCTCTCTCGTGCGTGAAATCCATAAGCCGATCACAGAAAAACGCGGATATTTTGTTTCAGGAAAATATGACCAGTATCAGCGGAATATCCCATACTCGACCGTTATTCAGACTCTGACGGAATTTGTGAATTACATTCTGACGGAAACCCCTGAACAGATGGCGGTCTGGAAAGAAAAAATATCCGGGGCAGCCGGCAACAACGGGCAGGTGCTGACTGATCTGATTCCCGCATTTGAACTGGTCATAGGCGGTCAGCCCCCGGTGCCGGAGCTGGGAGCCGCGGAGAGTCAGAACCGTATCAATCTGGTTTTTCAGAATGTTATCAAAGCAGTCAGCAGAAAAGAGCATCCGTTTGTCATATTTGCTGATGATCTGCAATGGGCGGATTCAGCATCCCTGAATCTTATCAGAGTGCTTATGAGCGATGAAGACAGCCGGTATCTGCTGCTGATCGGCGCATACCGGGATAACGAGGTTTATCCGACCCATCCGCTGATGATGACGCTGAATGAGATTCAGGAGAAAAATATAACAGCAGTCAACAACATCAGACTGGACAACCTTCTGACTGAACAGGTGAATGAACTTACAGCAGATACTCTGCACGGCGATCTCTTTTATGCGGAACCTCTGACCCGGCTGATTTATGAAAAGACTCAGGGAAATGCTTTTTTTGTCAATCAGTTTCTTAAATCTCTGTATGAAGATGAGCTGCTGAGATTTGATCATGAAAAACGGATTTGGATCTGGGACGTGAACCAGATTCAGGCGAAGAATATCACGGATAATGTTGTGGAACTGATGGCGGGAAAACTTTTAAGACTCCCCCCGGAAACTCAGCCGGTTCTGAAATTCGCCGCATGTATCGGGAATATATTTGATATTGAAACCCTTTCCGTGATTTATGAATCCCCGAAGGAACTGACCCTTGCCCGTCTCTGGAAAGGGATAGAAGAAGGGCTGATTCTTCCCCTTGATGAGAATTACAAACTCCTTTCTTCACTTTCCGATTCTCATTTTTCATTCCTCACTTTAAAGAGTTCTTTCAGATTTCTGCATGACCGGGTACAGCAGGCGGCTTATCAGCAGATTCCCGAAGAAGATCGCAAAGCACTTCACTGGAAAATCGGGCAGTTGATTCTGCGTAATATCCCACCGGAAAAACAGGAGGAGCGGATATTTGATATTGTCAGTCATCTGAATCTGGGCTTCGACAAGCTCTGCCGGGTCGGTGCGGATATTATTTCCGATCATGAAGAACAGAATAAACTTGCCCGGTTAAATCTGACTGCCGGAAAAAAGGCAATGTCATCTGCGGCTTTCGGTTCCGCCTTTGATTATCTGAAAGCAGGTATTGAAGTATTGGAGAAAAATAGCTGGGAACGTCAGTATGATCTGACGCTGGCATTGCATAGTGAAGCTACTGAAGCGGCATCCCTCAGCGGAGATTTTGAGGCAATGGAAAGCCTCTTTCAGACCGTTATGCAAAACGCACTGAAAGTTTTAGATAAAGTCAGCGTCTTTCAGAGCAAGATTCAAAGCTATGTTTCTCAGGGGAAACTTCAGGATGCTCTTGATACAGCTCTGGATATTCTTGAGCAACTCGGAGAGAAGCTGCCCGCCCATCCTACAGCAGAAGATATTCAGCACGGACTGGAAGAGACAAAGGGAAATTACGCCGGGAAAGAGATCGGGAGTCTTGCGGATTTGCCGAAAATGACAGATCCCAGTAAAATTGCTGTTATGCGGATTCTGGCTCAGTCAACCGCAGCAGCTTATATTGGAAGACCCGAACTTTTCCAGCTTGTTATTTTTAAAAAGGTCAATTTATCAATCAGATACGGCAATTCGCCGGACTCTCCTTATGGATATGCCTGCTATGCGCTGATTCTCTGCGGCGTTGATGTAGGAGATTTTGAAAACGGTTATCAGTTCGGCAAACTTGCCGCAGATGTTCTGGAGAAGATTCAGGCAAACAAGTTCAAATCCAAAGTGCTTGAAGTGGTCAACGGTCATGTCTGGCACTTTAAAAAACATCTGAAAGAGACCCTTGCGCCTTTGGAAATCGGTTATCAGAGCGGAAAAGATACAGGAGATTTGGAATATGCGGGATATAATGCCTTTTTCTATTCCTGCAATGCTTTTTTCGCAGGAAGAGAACTGAACAAACTGGAACGGGAAATGGCGGCGTATAACGAGGGGATCAGACAGATACGGGCGGAAACCGCCAGACGCTGGCAGGGAAGTTTCTGGCAGGCGGCTCAGAATCTGCTGGGAAAATCTGAAAATCCGTGTCAACTCATTGGTGAGGCATATAATCAGGAGAAAATGCTGCCGATTCTTCTGGAGACCAATAATCAGGCGGCAATGGGAGCAATATATGTAAACAGGCTGATTCTCTGTTATCTGTTTGAGGAGTATCATCAGGCGGTTGAAAATTCGGAATCCGCACAAAAAAACAAAGGCGGGCTGGTCGCAATGTATGCTGTTCCTGTCTGGTTCTTTTATGATTCCCTTGCACGGCTTGCTATCTATCCTTCTGCTTCCGAATCATATAAAAAAAGCCTTATGGAAAAAGTCGTTGCCAATCAGCAGGAGATGAATAACTGGGCTTATCATGCGCCTATGAATCATCTGCATAAGTGGCATCTGGTTGAAGCAGAACGGTTACAGGCAATCGGCAGTTCTATGAAAGATGTTATAGAACATTATGATAAAGCCGCTGAACTGGCAAAAGAGAATGAATATATTCAGGAAGAGGCTCTGGCAAATGAACTGACAGCAAAGTTCTGGGTGGTGAGAGGGAAAAAAGAATTTGCAGGCATGTATATGAAAAAAGCGCATTACTGTTATCATCTATGGGGAGCAAAGGCAAAGGTAAACCACATAGAAAAGAGGTACGGGAATTTTCTCACTGCCGAGCCGGTTACGCCGGATGTAATGACAACGGTAAACAGAACTACAACACATACCGGAACACTCTATTACAGCAAGGGAAGCTCTTTTCTGGATACTGCAACCATCATGAAAGCATCACAGACGCTTTCTCAGGAAGTATATTTAGTCAATCTGCTTGATAAGATGATACGGATTGCTATGGAAAATGCAGGCGCAACAAAAGGAATTCTTATCATAAGAGAGAATGACAATCTGCTGATTCAGGCAAAAGGGGAGATTGCACAGAAGAATATCGGAACAATGCAGAGAATTCCGGTTGAGCAGAGTAATGAACTTCCCCTTTCAGTGATTCATTATGCGGCACGGACAAAAAATTCTCTGGTGCTGAATGATCTGCTCCGGGACAGGACATACACAAAGGATCCGTATATCAGCGCAAATCAGTTGAAATCGCTGCTGTGTCTGCCGATTATCCATCAGGGTAAACTGACCGGACTGCTCTATCTGGAGAATAATCTTACAACCGATGCCTTTACTTCGGACAGACTGGAACTGCTGAAAGTGCTGTCTGCGCAGGCGGCAATCTCCATAGAAAATGCAATGCTGTATGCAAATCTTGAAGATAAAGTCAGAGAGCGTACTGCGGAGCTGGCTGCGGCAAATACAAAACTCTCCGAAGCAATGAAAGCATTATGGGGTGAAATGGAACTGGCAAAAAAGATTCAGACCTGCTTACTCCCTGAAAAACCTGAAATATCAGGATATGAAATCGCCGCCAGTTGTGAACCTTCGGAAGAAGTCGGCGGAGATTATTATGATGTAATCTCTGTCGGAGGCTATGACTGGATTGTTATCGGCGATGTTTCAGGTCACGGCGTTACCGCAGGACTGGTTATGATGATGGTGCAGACTTCAATCCATACGGTTCTTCTTGAAAATCCTGAAATTCCGCCCTCTGTCCTGCTCTCGGTGATTAACAGGATAATCTATAATAATATTGAAAGAATGAATGAATCAAAGCACATGACTATTATTGTGCTTGCCGCGGAAAAAGACGGAGTTTTCTCATTTTCAGGGCTTCATGAAGATATACTTGTCTGGCGTAAATCGGACTTCAAGGTTGAAAAAATCGGAACAGACGGCATGTGGATAGGTATGGAATCCGATATTTCCGAAATGCTGTCAACACGATCTCTGAAACTGAATCACGGAGACTGCATGGTGCTTTTCACAGACGGCATAACAGAATCATGGGATAAAGAGAGCAATATGTTCGGAGAAGATCGCCTTATAAAAATCATAGAATCATCAGGCGAAAAATCCGCTTCTGAAATTCATGCGGATATTATTGAATCCTTAAAATCTTATGAAAAGGCGGATGATGTTACTCTCTTTGTTATGAAGAGGATGTAGATCGGGGTTCGGCTCTCAATGCCATTAAGTTAAGGTATAAACCAGCCTAACCCCCCTGGCCCCCCTTCCCTTTGGGAAGGGGTCGGGGGTTCGGCTCCGCTCACCCCGGCATCCGTTTTCATGAGGGTCGTGATACAGGCATAACATGAAAGATTGGCGATCAATTATCCTTCCAGCAGTTCCGCAATTTTCAAAATTGTATTAACATAATATGAACTGTGGTTATAAGTATAAACCACATTATACGCTCCGTTCCGGTCTATTCCGGGATACCATCCGTAATGCTTCAGATAGCTTGCAATACTCATAATAGCATCAGCATGATTAAACAGGTTAATCCTTCCGTCATTGTTTCCGTCTTTGGCAAGGGTAAGGATATTGCTAGGCATAAACTGGCAAATCCCCATTGCGCCTGCAAAGGAACCTTGAATTTCAAAAGGATCTGTCACTTCTTTATCTGTATATTCAAGAAATGCCTTCAGTTCGTTGTATGCCCATTCTGATTTTTTATCTGCTTTTGTTTCAAATTCTTCCTTTGTCAGATCGCTTGTATCAGCAACTCTGTTCCAAAGCATATCCTTTACTCCGGGATTCTGCCAGTGCAGCCATAGTGGAAAGTGTACTGAGAACAGATCGTTTTCCCAGATAGGTTCCGAAATTGGTTTCAACCAGAATAATCGCTGTAATGATTCTTCTGTCAACCCCATAAAATTTTTCTGCATTTATCAGTTCGTTTTCATATTGTTCCATATAATTCAAGGCTCTTTGGATAGGCTCTGTTTCAGTAAACTGATCATAATTTGCTCTGCTCTCCTGATGGACAAAATAGGCTGAGACGCCGGAAGTATTAAAATTTATTCTTGAATCTGAATAAAGTTTTTTTATACGGGTTTTATCAAATCCGTCCCGAATAAGCATTTTCTGAAGTGAATCAAAATATTTGCTGTCAGCATGTGCAGGCGGCGTCTGAATATGGGAACAGGCATAAAAAATAAACAAGAATAAACAGAGAATAATATTGATAAAAATCTGTCTGATAAGTAACATTTTCAATTTCTCCTTTGGATAAAGCTGCAAAATTTTAATAAGTACACGAAACTTATTTACGTTTCATATACTTAGTTTTTTATATCAGCACCCTGCGCTTTTCCGTTTCGGCTTTGCGGGTTCTGATGCAGGCGGTGTTACCGGTGCAGATGGAGTTGCAGGTGTTGACGGCTTCTGAATTGCCGGAGTTGTTGATGCTTTCGGTATGATCGGAACTGCTCCTCCCATGCCGCTTTCACTATCAGACCAGTAAGCATCAAGTCCGCCGAACAGAACTTTGACAGGACGCTCGGTTTTCTGAGAAATAATTCCGGCAACTGCCATTGCAAGCGATCCGTCTCTGTCAACAATAATTAAGGGACCGGCACCGACCAGATAAGCAGGATTGGATATAATATCTGCTATATCTGTATTGACTGATCCCGGCAGATGATAATCATTAAAATATTCAGTGGGTCGGATGTCCGCTATTTCAAATGTGCCGGGGAGATCCATCATAAGACGTTTCAATTCAGAGGCAGATATACGTTCGGGCAGTTTTACCTGTTTTTTCGGAACAGAGGCTTTTCCTGCGCCGGATTTAACCCCTTCATATACCGGCAATCCCGCATTGATCCATGCTTCACTTCCCCCTTCAAGATTTCTGACTTTCTGAAATCCCTTCCGTTCCAGCACTCCTACTGCCATACTGGATCGATATGCTGAATTACAGACCACCACAACCGGCTCTGCGGGATTCAGTTTTACTGAAAGGGCGGCTAAATGATTCAAAGGAAGATTCAGTATAGTTTCAGCAATCCGTAAGCCCATCCATTCTTCATGAAGACGGACATCCGCAATAACCGGGGCATCTCCTTTCTGCATAAGCCCGTAGAGTTCAGCAGGAGTAATCGGATTGCTTACGGTAATCGGAAGCCCTGATTTTTTCCATGTATCAAGTGTAATAATCTTTCCGGTATAGCCGACTCTCGGCAATCTGTACAATGCTTCTCTTAAATCTTCCTGTGCGCCGGAGAGTATCAGATTTGCTCCCCATGGAATCATTATTCCTACCCAGTTTTCAAGCCTTCCTCTGAGAGCGATATTTATCGAACCCGGTATATGCCCCTCTGCATAGACTTTGGCATCACGGAGATCAACCACATAACATTTTTCAGGGTCTGTCATATCCAAACCCGGAGCAACTTCATTTGGCATAGGTGCGTTCCAATCCACCAGATGCGGACCTTCACGGTTCATTTTTGCATTATGCCCGAAATACTGAGGAGCTTCAGGAAGTCCTTCAAGCAACGCGGCTATAAACTGACTTCGGCTGTTATACTTCAGATACGGATTTGAATTTTTTTCTTCACCAAGCGTTGAAAACGGTTTATCGCTCAGATGCGCTCCGCACAAAGATCCCGCGCCGTGTGCAGGGAAAATCTTCACACTGTCAGCAAGTTTTGAAATTTTGCTGACCCATGAATCAAAAAACGCCCCTGCCAGCCATGCAGCAGAAGTATCTCCGCCAATCAGATCAGGACGCCCTACGCTTCCGATAAACAACACATCGCCTGTAAACATCAGTTCAGGAACATTTGGATTATCTTTGCTGTAAGCCAGCGCACACATACCGTCAGGCGTATGCCCCGGAGTTTCAATGAATTTTACTGCTGCATCACCCACTTTAATTGTTGTTCCCTCTTCAAGAGCTTCAGTTTTATAAGAGATTCCGCTCTTTCTGCTCTGATAAATCGGGCAGTAAACAGCCTTCATCATCTCAATATGACCTGCAACAAAATCCGCATGGGAATGGGTAAGATATATACCTTTTATTGTTACATTCTCTTTTTTTGCGGTCTCAAGATAAGTGAATATATCTCTGACCGGATCAATCATCAATGCCTCGCCGTTGCTGATCAGCAGATATGAATAAATTGAAAGAACAGGCAGTTCAAATTGAATTACTTTAAAGCCCGGAAACTGATATGTATCTACAATCGAATACATACTTGCATCAGTTCCGTGGCTTGCGGATTCTGAATCTTTGATCTCTGCTGCACCAAAGCAGAGAACTCCAAAGAAAAGATAAAGCGATTACCAATACTGTTAATACTTTAGCTCTTTTGTTCATATTTTTCCCCCTAAAATTAATTTTTTAAATACCAACTTCCATTTTTTACCACAAAGAGACAAAGAACACAAAGATATCACAAAGGTTGCAAAAGTCAGTATTCTTTGTGTCTTTGTGGTAAAAATCGCAAATGGCGTTTTGATCCCAATGTTTTTTTATTTATATCCGGCTTTTGCATCTTTTATCATCTTGCAGATTTCAATCTTTGACGGACAGACATAAGAACATAAACCGCATTCAACACAATCCAGCATGCCGTGTTCAAGAGATTCTTCCAACTCATCTGCCAGAATTGCTTTAAAGGTAAACTGAGGCAGAATATCAACGGGACAGACTTCAGCACATGATCCGCAGCTTACACACGCCCTTGTATCTCCGTGAAAATTGCAGTTCATCTTAATATGAGATGGATTCAAAGCAGATAAAAATGCTTTGGAATAACTCGGTTTCTCTGCCGCCTGCCCTTGCAAATCCGAAAAATTCTTTTTCATTACCTTCAGGAAGCAATGTTAATGAAGTTTCATAAAAGCTGAGAAAACTCTCTTTTAATGCTGTATAACCTCTGAATATGCCGCCGACAACATATCTGACAGAACTGCTATCTTTAACAAGATTCTGACAAAGATGACTCAGAGGAACCCCCAGCCGGGTTTTAATATGCTTTCTCTCTTTTGCCGCACTTCCGGCAATAACAACAGTTCTTTCAACAGGATATGTTCCGTTTTTCAGGAGATGTGCAATAAGAAGAATATCCTGACCGTTGATATACCATGATTTGTTATCCGACTGCGATTTTCTGATATGATATAAAAGCACTCCCGGATCATCCGCAGGATAATCTCCCTGATAAGTATGTGTTACAGATATATCATCAAGCTCTTTTTCAGCAAAAGGATTTGTATAAGATTCAGTGACATAAACATTTGGAGATAACCTTCGCAGCACGCTGATCCCATATCTGAATAATTCCTCTTTTCCTTTAAGATAAACATAAGATTCCGGCTGAAAAGGCTCTTCAGATCCGAGACTGACAAAGATCGCCGGAGGAGTGAAATCAGGTGAAGCAATATCCCGTAAAGGAAACGCTCTTATCAGAGACCATAATCCCCCTTTGAGAATCATTTTCACCAGAGTTTCCCTTTCAACATGCTCAATATCTTTTTCCGGTAAAGATTCAAATTTTTCATAAGCCTCAACATCATCCAATTTAATGACTATCTCTCTGATAATCCGCCGGGGTCCGAAATTAATCTGGATAATCTCTCCGCCCCCTGGAGAGAGGAATTTTATATCAGGATTCTGTTTATCTTCAAAAATCGCCGCTCCTATTTTGACTTTATCCCCTATATCTGTCAATAAACGGGGCTTTATAAACGGAATCTTTTCCGGTAAAAGAGCCACATGGGCAGGTCTCTGTAATTTTTCCAGTTTAACAGAGGGTTTCCCCTCTATATTCAGCCTGTAACCTTTTTTTATTTTAATGGAGAGCATCCTGTTTTTCTCCCGGAGTCTGTGCAAAAATATAATTTCTGCACTCCCCTGTCATAGTATTTTTATAACTGATCAAATGGTTACTATTGTAATAATTAATCTTGTTTATCACATATTATTTAAAAAGGCAATAATTGAAAAATGGAACTGCATAAGAAATGTTCCTGTGCAGAGTGTGAAAATAAGGGGTAACAAAATTCTTGACAAATGAAACATATTCAAATAAGGAAGGATCATTTTGAACTGTGATTCCCGGATGATTTATGTGATTGTCGTGATTAAAAAATCATGTTAATCATAATAATCATCTGAAAATCACAGTTCAGACAATATAAAAGGAGAGTCAATAACCCACGGACCTGAAGGGTCGGGGCTTGTAAAAGCCTGACTGACCGGACTAAGCGGAAGCTGCGTTGTTCAGGTCATGATACCTGCGGATGTTTATCCCGGTTTGCAGCTCTGCCGTCAGTGATTAAAAGTTCTGAGGGTAAGGGGCGGTGTTGCCGACATAACAAGCCTTTACAGCATTGTCTGAGGATATTTACGGGTTTGCCGGTTCCTGAACAGAAATTGAGATTATCTGTTATAAAAACCGGCTAATTTTAAAAAGTTTATTATGGGAGGGAAGGCAGCAGGTGTTTGGAGTGCATGGCATTCCTCCCCTACCCTGAAGGGACAGGGGTTTCCTGCCACAAAGTTATGAAAGTCTTCAGAATCATCGGATTTTTTTCTATTGTGCTGTTTATGTTTCTCTTTTCTTTCCGTCTGGGATTCTTCAAAGAATCCCATTCCATGAGGAGTGATAATCTTATTCCTCATCCGGAGGAAGTCTCTGACAGAGTGAGTTGGATGAATATTTTTCAGGGTAACCGCAAAATCGGATTTTCTCATTCGCTTTTTTTAAAAAAATCAGACGGATATTCTATAAAAGAGAGTGTATTTATGCGGATAAATACACTTGGAATGGTTCAAGATGTAAACCTGAAAACGGAAGGGGCATTAAATCCTGATTTTACTCTTTCAACGATTCATTTTGAAATCATTTCAGGGCTGTTCAGTCTGAAAGCAGAGGGAAAGGTCACGGGTGATATGCTCTCTTTAAAGACAGAAAGCTCCGGTGTTAAAAGGAGTTTAGATATAAAATTAAAGAAAAAACCGTATCTTGTCGCCGGAATTCTGGATGCTGTAAGAGCAAAAGGGGTGAAGATCGGTGATACACTTTCTTTTGATATATTTGATCCTACTACAATGGGGCAGGAGACAGTTACGGTTAATGTAATCAGCAAAGAGAATATTGTGAACATGGATGTTGAGCAGGCGGCGACCAGAATATCGCTTAATTTTAAAGGAGCGATTCAGCAGGCATGGATAGGAGAAGACGGCGAAGTCCTGAAAGAAGAGGGGCTGTTAGGAATTATCCTTGAAAAGACCACCCGTGAAGATGCTATTTACGGGCTTCCGATTGAATCGAGTCAGGATTTGACAAAAGTTGCATCTGTGGAATCAAATATGCTGCTTGAAAATCCTGATCAGTTAAATATGCTCAAGATTGAACTGTCTGCATTAAAAGGATTAAAGATAGATGGCGGAAGGCAAATTTTTAAGGAGAATATCCTTACTGTAAACAGGGAATCTTTAACAGAGCTTCATGATACGGATTTGTCTCAGGATGAAAAGAGCTTTCTTCAGCCGACTCTCTTTATTCAGTCGGATAATGAAAAGATTCAGAAAATAGCAAAAGAACTGGCGTCAGAAGATGATCCGCCTTTGGAAAAAGCAGAGAAAATTATGGAATGGCTTTATAAAAATATTGAGAAAAGACCTGTTTTATCTATGCCGGATGCTATTTCCACTCTTGAAAATAAAATGGGGGACTGCAATGAACATGCGGTTCTTTTTGCGGCATTGGCAAGGGCAAGTAATATTCCTGCTAAAATCGAAGCAGGGCTGGTTTATCTGAACGGCAGATTTTATTATCATGCGTGGAATCTTCTGTATTTGGGTAACAAGTGGATAACCGCAGATTCGGTATTCGGACAGATACCGGCAGATGTTACGCATATCCGGTTTGCATCAGGTGAGCAGGAGCAGTTGGATATGATGGGTCTTATCGGTAAGATAAAGTTAAATATCCTTGAAAAGAATTAGAGTTTGCAGTAGTTGAAAAAAAAGCTCCATAGGAGCGTTATATTTGTAGAATGTAAGAAGGAGAGCTTATTATGCCAATTTATGAATATCATTGTGATAACTGTAACCATGATTTTGAATATCTGGTCTTTGGAAAGGAGCAGCCTGAATGCCCTTCATGCAAGGGAAAAAATGTAAATAAACTGATCTCTGCCTGCGGATTTCTCAGCAAAGGGAGTGACGGCGCTACAACACGGCACGCCGCTGCGGATTCATCCTGCGGCGGATGTTCGGCAACCAGTTGCTCAAGTTGTGGTCACTGATGGATAAACATATCAAAATCGGAACCAGAGGGAGTCAGCTTGCTCTCTGGCAGGCAAACTGGGTAAGGAATGCGATTATTCGTTCCCACGCAGGAGCATGGGAACGAGGACTTTCTGTCGAGCTTGTCATTATAAAGACCAAAGGGGATAAGATCCTTGATGTCCCCCTTGCCAAAGTCGGCGGAAAAGGGCTGTTTGTCAAAGAGATTGAGGAAGCTGTTTCAGACGGGCGTGTTGATCTGGCGGTACACAGCATGAAAGATATGCCTGCCAAAGTGCCGGATGGCTTGTGTATCGGCGCTGTTCCAGAACGGGAAATCCCAAAGGATGTCCTAATCTCCAAAAACGGGCTTAGACTTTCAGAATTGCCTTTTGGTGCAAAAGTCGGAACCGGCAGCCTTCGCCGCGCAGCTCAGTTGAAACATGCAAGAGCTGATCTTGAAATTTTGCCGTTAAGAGGAAATCTTGATACACGCCTGAAAAAAGTGGGGAATGAAGGTTTAGATGCGATTGTTCTGGCAGCCGCCGGAGTGAAGCGTCTTAATTTTGAAGATAGAATCACGGAATATCTTGATGAAAATATTATGCTTCCCGCGGTAGGGCAGGGCGCTCTCTGTATTGAAACCCGGAAAGATGATCCGGTTATCAGTCCGATTGTCGCGGTACTGGATCACCCGGAAACACATATTGTTGTAAACGGAGAGCGTGCTTTTCTGAATCGTCTTGAAGGCGGATGTCAGGTTCCGGTAGCAGCTCACGGAAAAATCAGCAGAAATATATTCACCCTCACAGGTCTTGTAGCAGATATTGACGGAAAAAGAATCTTTAAGGAGACCCTTACAGGTCAGCCTGAAAATTCTGAATCTATCGGCATAGAGCTTGCAAATCGCCTGCTGGCAATGGGAGCAAAAGAGATATTGGATTCGTTGCTTCTCTGATATAATTTGATAAACCCTAATGGTTTTTAAAACTATCAGGGTTTTTTAAAAAAAACTTATATACCGGATAGTTACCTTTTGAACAGTATTTCATAGTATTCGTCAGGTTTTGAAGCCGGTACCATATCATCCGGCGGAATTCCGCGGAAAAATCACAAACGGGCCGGAGCCTTTTCCGCATGCCGTATTACGGACAGCCTGCATTCTCCGTATCTGCGGGTTCCCCTCCGGCATGGCGGTCCGGAGCCTTATCCCGATAATTTCCGGTAAGGAGATATACCAGGGAAAGTTATTTGTCAATATAATTTTTTCACAGATAATAATACTATGAGATACCATAATATTCCATAGAATCCAGTGTATAAATATAATACAATAAATCTTAACAATAAAAGGCTGGAAACAATGCAGAAGACATTTTCGTTTCTGAATGTTGATGATTCATTTTTCACTGAAAAATTCTTTTTCAAATGGCATCAGTCCAAATTTAACAGGCGTAAAACTGAATTCGGCGAATATCTGGAAAAAAGATTGCCTCTTCAGAAGATTCTTGATAAGTTTCCTTTTGAATCAAGGGGAATAACAGAAAAACTCTTTTATCTTCCTTTTTCCCGTAATGTGAAACGCCCTGTTCCTGATCAGTGGCTGAGACAGAAACTTGATGATTTTCTTAAAGATGATATTAAGCAATTAAGGGAGTTTACAGGTTATGATTTTAAAGAATGGTTCTCTCTGATAAAAAGGTGATTGTTTCCGGGATTCTGAATCTGGCAAAAGCGGACGAACATTACTTATAATAAATGAAAACCCTATGAAAATAGGTCAGAAAACGCCTCATGTTTTGATAAAAAGAAAGAAAATTATATGTATAAACAGGGTTAGGCTTTTCAAAAAACAGATACAAATCATATTCAATAAGAGGGATGAAAATGTTTAATTGGAGAGACTGTATCACAGCGGTTCCGTTGGTATGTCACGGCAAAGCCTGCATTAAAGATACACGGATAATGGTTTCGGTTATATTGGATAATTTGGCGGCGGGTCTTACCGCCGATGAAATTATAAACAGTTATCCGGCACTGACTTATGAATCAATACAGGCTTCCATTGCGTATGCGGCTGAACTCGCCCGGGAACGGATCGTTTTTCTGTCAGCGGCATAGGAGATTCCGAATGAAATTTAAAACTGATGAGAATATGCCGTTTGAGGCGGCGGAACTTTTACGGGAGGCGGGTTACAATGTAAAAACGGTTACTGAACAAAATATGAGAGGAAGTCCTGACTCAGATGTTATATCGGTATGTCAGCAGGAAAGCCGTATTCTGATAACGCTGGATACTGATTTTACTGATATAAGAAAATATCCGCCGGAACCAGATTTCCGGACTGATTGTATTTCGTCTCAGACGGCAGGATAAGCCTTATGTCCTGAAAATTTTTTCCCGCTTTGTAAAGATGATTCCGCAGGGGCCTATAGAACACCGGCTTTGGATCATTGAAGAAGACAGGGTCAGAATCAGAACAAAAGCCTAACCATGCGTCGCACCGGACACGGCTATCGCCGTGCCGCTTAATTCGGTGTTATAATTCTGAAGAAATTACAGAACTTTATCCGCAAGCAGTTGTCTTGAATCTCTGAAGAATCAGAAAACAGACAAAAGGTTTGAAATTATTGTTGTTGACAGTTCCGAAGATGATACGGAAAAGCTTGTTGAAAATTTTTTTCCTGATGTAAGGCTTTATCATTTTTCAGAAAGAAAATTTCCCGGAGATGCCCGGAATATCGGTATTTCTGCGGCAAAGGGAAATATAATTGCATTTATTGATGCAGACTGTATTGCAGAACCGGACTGGATTGAAGAGATAATAAAGGCGCATAATTCAAACTATCCTGTTATCGGGGGAGCAATTGCCAATGCTGATGCGGACAATTATGAAGGATGGGCGGCTTATTTCTGCGAATTTTCCCAATGGATGACGGATATAAAAAGTAAATGGATGACGGATATTCCTGCTGCCAATATATCTTACAAAAAGAAAGTATTTGAGAAATATGGCGGATTTATAGAAGGCACATACTGCTCAGATACCGAATTTCACTGGCGGCTTGGAAAAGAGGACATCCGGCTGAGATTTGTTCCTTCAATCCGTGTATCCCATTGCAGCATCGAAAATGTCAGGAAATATTTGACCCATGAAATTTTTCACGGCTACTGTTTCGGCAGGGTGCGAAGCAAGTCGCAGAATTTTTCAGCATTAAAACGTACTCTTTATATTATATTTTCCCCAATGATTGCAGTCAAACTCTCTCTGAAAGTGATTATACTCAATATCAGAAACCGGATTTATCTGAAACAGTTCTTAAAAGCCCTGCCCCTGACAATATCAGGCATAATATGCTGGACAATAGGAGAGGCGATAGGATATGCAAAATAATGGTTCTCAAGGATTTTTGCGGAAATTTCAGACCGTAGGGGCGAATAATTATTCGCCCCTACTCAATATCAGAAACCGGATTTATCTGAAACAGTTCTTAAAAGCCCTGCCCCTGACAATATCAGGCATAATATGCTGGACAATAGGAGAGGCGATAGGATATGCAGATATATCATTAAAAAAACAGTGAAAGGAGACCCTGAAATGAAAGAAGTTGCATCATTACGCTACGGAGTTATTTTTAAAAAAGCGTTCAGCGTTCCTGAGATATTCAAAGCGTTTGTGTTTGATTTTCTGAATATCAGACTGAATATTGATCATGTGGAGACTGAAAAATCGTTCAGTCCGCAGATAGGAAAAATTGACACACGCTTTGATCTTTTTGCAGAGGATAAAGAAAACCGCGTCATTGTGGATATTCAGCATATCCGTTATCACGATCATTATGACCGTTTTCTTTATTACCACTGCGCTGCAATGATGGAAATGATTGCAGATTCAGGAAATTATCATCCAAAGGCAAAAGTTTTTACTCTTGTTGTGCTGACATCAGGAGATAAGCATAAAAAAGATATTGGAATAACATCATTTGATCCTGTTGATCTTGAAGGGAAACCTTACGGGGAGATTCCGCATAAGATTATCCATATCTGCCCGAGATATGTGAATGAGAGAACCCCGGAGCCGTACAGGGAATGGATGCTTGCAATAGAAGACAGCCTTGATGAAAGAGTTGAAGAATCTGAATATAAACATCCTGAAATACTCAAAATTTTTGAACTTATCAGAAAAGATACTATCTCCCCGAAAGAATACGCAAGAATGAAAGATGAATACAGTTATAAACAACTGCTTGATGAAGAATATAAAAAGGGAGTTGAAAAAGGAGTGAAAGAAGGGCTTGAAAAAGGAGTGAAAGAAGGGCTTGAAAAAACTGCAATAAATCTTATTAAATCAGGTAAACTTACAGATAAAGATATAGCAGAGCTTACAGGTTTATCTTTGGAAGAGATCAGAACTCTGAAATGAACAGAAACAATCTGCTTTTCAAATATAAGGAGGAATTTATGAAACTGATTATTGCTGTTGTATTACTTTCATGGGTATGTTTTGCCGTATCTTCGGTTAATGCCCGTGAAATCGGGTTTATTGAAAAGTTCAGTCTCTCAGAAAAGAGAGCAGAAGCGTTAAAGCAGTTGATTCCTGGAAGCAGTGAATATTATTACTATTCTGCCCTGCATGCCCAGAACAGCGGAGATTACAAAGCGGTTCGTGAGATTCTTGAGCAGTGGATAAAACGGGACGGTTATACGAATCAAATCAAAGAGATTATGAACCGTCAGGCATTGCTTGAATATGAGCAGAATCCTGATAAAACTCTGGAATATATCCGACAGGAGCTTAATCTCAGGTTTGATCATCAGAAAGAGATTGCCTCCCGGAAAACAGATTATCCCACCGCTCTTGATCAGAATCTTATCAGCATTTCAACCCTCACTCAGCAGGCATTTTCCCGTTATCAGAATTTACAAGGCATTGAAGATGCAGGGCTTGACATCCTTCAACATAATAATCTTGACCCGGACAGAAGACGCGATCTGCTTCAGCGCCTTCAGCGTCCTGATATTCCTGACCTTGCAAAACTGGTAACAGATGATCTGAAATACATACACAGCGGCGGATTCGGCTCTCTTGCTATTCACCGCCAGCTTTTGAAATCCCAGATGGATGAAGCTCTTATTCTTATGTCTGAACTGACTGATAATACAAATTTTATCATGACGTATCTGACCAAGCTGGTTCCGGAGAATGATGCGGATATTCAATCTGACATTCCTGAAAAAAAGGCGTATCTTGACAGATTATGGTCATTTGTTAAAAATCTTGCTCCTGCGCATAATTCCCTGAAAGTTCACGTTCTTTATCATATCCTTGATTTTAACCGCACTCAGGGGAATTATCCTGATGATCTTTTCATGACTTATATTCAACTGCCCCGCAATGTGAATTATATTCACCCGGATTATATCAGCCGCAAAGAATTCCGGGACTCAATGGCAGACCTGAATATTGATTATTCAGATGCAACGCGGCTTCCGCCTGTGAGTACAGATGAAGAACTGGTCAGAGATTATCTTGCCCATTACTTTAAAGACTGCAAAGAATTACAATGCTTATGACAAATTCATAAATGACAACTTTCTGAAACAGGTCTTTGCTGAAACAAAGATTCTCAACGGTATCGGCGATATGGAGCAATGGTATTCGATGATGAATCCTGCTCAGTATCAGGCGTTAAAAGAGCGTATTGATCTTGAGTTTGCTGTTACAGATAAAAGATTTTTTGCAACGGATGAGCCGGTTTCGCTTGATCTTTATATCAAGAATATCAATACTCTGATTGTCAAAATATTTGAACTGAATACCTTCAGTTATTATCAGACAAATCTGAAAGAGGTTGATACTGCTGTTAATCTTGACGGACTGACAGCAAACAGTGAGCAGGTTGTTACATATAATGATCCGCCTTTGAGACGTATTCAAAGAAAATTCGAATTAAACCTAACCCCCCTGCCCCCCTTCCCTGAAGGGAAGGGGGAAACAAATCAGGATGATCTCCCCTTCCCTTCAGGGAAGGGGCAGGGGGTTAGGTTTCAAAATAAAAGAGGAATTTATGTCGCTGAATTTATCGGAAACGGAAAAAGCAGCCGTGCCGTGATTCGCAAAGGAAAACTCTTTGCAGTTGAAAATATCGGTACTGCTGGTCATGAATTCAGGATACTGAATGAGATGAATCAGATATGTCCTCAAGCCGCTATATGGCTTTCAGGAAGGGAATTCAAGACAAATAATGAGGGGATCATTATTATTCCGTTCAGCACAAATCCGGGAAAGCAGACTATGATTCTGAAAGATAATGATTTCTGCTCCTTGTCATCATTTGAGCATCTTTCAGAAAATTATACACTGTCAGCCGGTTTTTATGCGGATCGGGAATCGCTTCTCAAACGATTGAATTCCAAAGTGATTATCCGCCCTGTTCTTGCCGTGAACGGGCATCCCGTAACTCTTTCTCTTCTTGAGAATATCCGCCTTATGATTGAAACAACGGATCAGGACGGCGTAACAACGGGCAAAGAAATCTCTGATTTTCAGGTATTTGATGATAAAGAATCGGTCTTTGATTTTCAGGTGCCTGAAAATCTTCAGCATATCCGGTTTACCCTGAAATCGCAGATTCAGAATATCAGTCAGAACAAAAAAGAAGACTTGAGCGATCAGTCGGAATTTTCATTAAATCAGATTGATACTAATGCTTCTGTGGATGATATGTTCCTGAGTCATATCAGCGATGGTTATGTATTGGATGTTCTGGGCAAAAACGGAGAGCCGAAAGCAGATCGTCCTGTTCAGGTTGAGCTTAAACACCGCTATTTCAGGGATACAGTCTTTGTTCCGCTTCAGACAGATGATAAGGGAGAGATTCGGTTTGGAAAACTTGAAGATATTGAAGGGATAAAAGCAACAGGATCTGAAGGAAATTCTCATATATGGTATCCGGCAAAAAATTTTTATCATTATCCGGCAAATATTCACGGCAACACCAAAGAAACAATTCAGATTCCCATTTCTCATATAAAAGACCTGCGGGGTTTTGGAAACCCCGCAGGTCTTCTTGAAAAGCGTGGAGAAACATATACAGCAGATCATAAGGATAAGATTAAAATCCAGAACGGATTTATTGAAATCAAAGGGCTTGACGCAGGAGATTATGATCTTTTTCTGAAAGATAACGGAGTAAAGATTACCCTCCGTCTGACTGACAGCAGAAAACAGAAGGATTTGGATGATTTTGTTATTTCTGAAAACCGTGTTCTTGAAAGAAAGAATAATAATCCGCTTCAGATCAGCAATATTGAGATCAGCGAAACTGCTGTAAAAGTGAAACTGTCAAATATATCTGAATTTACAAGAGTGCATCTTTTTGCAACAAGATTTATGCCTGATTTTCATCCTTTTTCCCATCTGGATCAGGTAAACATTCCTGAGCCTTATGAAATGAAACTGCTCCGTCCTGAATCCCAGTATGTTGAAGGACGGAATATCGGGGATGAATACCGCTATATTCTTGACAGAAAATATGCGGAAAAATTCTCCGGCAATATGCTGAACCGTCCGGAACTTCTTTTGAATCCATGGAGCATCAGGGATACTGAAACCGCTAAAGATGAAGCAACCGCAGGAGATGCTTTTTCCGCTGAAATGCCTGCGGAGACCGGAATAAGAAGAGAGGCTAAAGGCAGAGGAGTATCCGGCAGAGAAGGGGATACGGGTTATTCAAACCTTGATTTTCTTGCCGAAACCTCTGCTATCCTTGTCAATCTCAAGCCGGATAAGAACGGCGTGATTATCATTGACCGGAAAAATATGGGTAACCATCAGCAGATTCATTTTGCGGCAATTGATCCTTTTAATACAGTTTACAAGGAAATATCTCTGCCCCGTAAAGAGATAAAAAAGAGAGACCTTCGGCTGATTCAGGGATTGGATACTGAAAAGCATTTTACAGAGCAGAAAGAGATTTCTTTTGTCAGCACGGGAGAAGCCTTTGTTCTCTCTGACATTACCACATCTGAGTTTGAGTTGTATGATTCTCTTGATAAGGTTTACAATCTTCTCTCAACATTGAGCGGAGACGCAACATTGCAGGAGTTCAGTTTTATTCTTCAATGGAATACAATGACAGATGCGGAAAAGCAGGAGAAGTATTCCAAATATGCGTGTCATGAACTCAGTTTCTTTATCTATCAGAAAGATAAGGAATTTTTTGACCGTGTAATTTTTCCGTATCTTGCAGATAAAAAAGATAAAACATTTCCTGATAACTGGCTTTTGGGTGATGATCTTACATCTTATCTTGATCCATGGGCGTTTTCACAACTCAATATTGCGGAGAAAATCCTGCTGCGCAGCGCGGTACAGGAGATAAAGAGCAAATCCAAAGATATATCAAAGATTTGTATGATATGATTCCCCCGGATATAGATAAATACAATCATCTTTTTGATACAGCATTAAAAGGAAGGTCTCTTGAAGCTGATACTTTCGGATTCGGGGCGGCTAAAGATAAGGCATTAAATGAAATGATGCCAATGGAAAATATGCCTGCGCCAGATAGCAGCGGCCCCTATGTCGGAGGCAAATATGGAACTCTCTCTTGAGGCTGAATCAGGAGAATCTATAGGTGCTATGAAATCTGCTCCTGCTCCGATGGCAATGAAAGAGATGCGTGAAGTCAGACGGATGAAAAAAGCAGATGACGGCGGAGCAGCCGGAGACAAGGGATTATTTTTCAGTCAGCCGCGTCAGCGGGAGAGAGAATCAGCAAGGCAGTTTTTCCGTAAACTGGATAAAACCAAAGAATGGGCTGAAAATAATTACTATCATCTGCCGATTGAATCGCAGAACGCGGACTTGATCAGCGTCAATCCATTTTGGAATGATTATGCGGAATGGGTGAGGAGTCAGGAGTCAGAAGGCAGGAGTCAGAAGGCATTTATTTCAAGGAACTTCATCTATGCTACCCGGAATTTTGCAGAGATGATGCTGGCATTATCCGTGCTTGATTTGCCGTTAAAAGCAGAGAAGCATGAATCATCAGTTCAGGGAATCCGATTTGAATTAAAAGCAGGGAATCCGATGATTGTTTTTCACAAAGAGATCAAGCCTGCGGTTTCCGCGGAGGAGAAAGTTCCGATTCTGATCAGTCAGCATCTGTTCAATCCGAATGACCGTTACCGATATGCGGATAATGAGCGGTTTGACAAATATATTGAAGATGAATTTCTTGTTCATACGCCTTTTGGATGTCAGTTTGTTCTGAGCAATCCCACATCATCACGGCATAAACTGAGCATCCTGCTTCAGATACCTCATGGAGCAATGCCGCTTAACAAGGGCTTTTATACAAAGAGTATTCCGATTACCCTTGAGCCGTATGCAACTCAGAATTTTGAATATCTCTTTTATTTTCCTGAAACCGGCAAATTCGGACATTATCCTGTGCAGGCGGCAAAGAATGAGGCGTTTATTGCCGGTGCATCCGGGATTACGCTCAATGTGGTTGCCAATCTCAGCAAAACAGATACAGAATCATGGGATTATATTTCACAAAACGGCTCTGAAAAAGAAGTCCTTGAATTTCTCAAAGAGAATAATCTGAACCGGCTTAATCTTGACAAGATTGCATTCAGAATGCAGAATAAGGAATTTTTTAAATCTGTTATATCTCTGCTCAAAGATAGGCATTTTTATCATCATACACTCTGGTCATACAGCATTTATCATAATGAACCAAAGATTATCTCTGAATATCTTGCAAATTCTGATTATGCCAATCAGTGCGGACTTTATATTAAATCTGCTCTGTTGACAGTTGACCCTGTAGCACGGAAAACTTATCAGCATCTTGAATATAAACCGATGGTAAACGCCCACGCATCTATTGGGAAAAGATAGGAAAATTCTGAATGACAGATTCTTTGATCAATATCAGAGCTTTATGAAAATGCTGAGTTACCGGCAATCTCTGAATAACGATGATCTTATGGGAATTACTTATTATATGCTGCTTCAGGATCGGGTAAGCGAGGCAATATCATTCTTCAAGAGAAGTCAGGAGTCAGAAGCCAAGAGCCAACGGTTCGACCAAGCTCACCGACAACACCAACGGTTGCCAAGCTCACCGACAGCAATTCAATATGACTATCTTCAGGCATACCTTGATTTTTACACCGGAAACTTTGACAGAGCCGGAGAGATTGCAAAGAGATATGCGGATTATCCTGTTCCACGTTGGCAGAATCTGTTTTTCTCTGTTTCAGATCAGTTGAATGAAATAAAAGGAGAAATCCCTGAAATTGCGGATAAAGAAAACCGTGAACAGATTCAGACAAAATTAGCGGCAACTGAGGCAAGTTTTGATTTTACGGTTGAATCAAAAAAAATTACGCTGAATTATCAGAATCTGACATCATGCAGAGTGAATTATTATCCGATGGATATTGAACTTCTCTTTTCACGGAATCCGTTTGTAAAGCAGCAGACTGAGCATTTTGCTTTTATTCTGCCGAATGAGACAGCAGAGATTTCTCTTTCTGCGGATCAGACCCGCTTTATCTTTGATCTTCCTGAGAAATTTCACAACAGCAACCTGATGATTGAAATCATTGGGAACGGCATAAAGAAATCTCAGGTATATTATGCCAATTCTCTTGATATTCAGGTGATTGAGAATTACGGGCAGGTAAAGGTAACGCATCAGGAGAGCCGCAAGCCTTTATCCGGCGTGTATGTGAAGGTGTATGCACAAATGAAGGGCGGGGAAGTTCAGTTCTTCAAGGACGGTTATACAGACCTTCGGGGGAGATTTGATTATATTTCCCTGAATACAAATGAGCTTGATTATGCGGAGCGGTTTGCAATCCTGATTCTGAGTGAAGAATACGGAGCGGTGATTCGTGAAGCTGCGCCGCCTAAGCGGTAATGTACAAATAAAACTCTTAGGGTTTAGGAAACCCTAAGAGTTTTAATCTCATTAATTTTTTGTTTGACAATTAAAAGAAATATATATTATATTCAGTCTTTTTAATATTACTGAAAAATAGGAGCAGAGCAATGGAAATAGGCGATAAAATAAAGATTAAATTCGGTAAAGCAAAAGAAGAGAAAGATGCGGTTGTGGTTAAACTCTTTCCTAAAAAAGTTTATCTTCGTGTTGATTTTCCCAATCATAAAGGAAAAATCATTCACCGGAAGATACACCAGCTTTCATAATCAGAGCAAACCCTGAGATATGAAAAATCTCAGGGTTATTTTCTGAGAAATTCAGAATGATTATTTTCAAAGGAATTTTCATAAACATGAGAGCCTGTTATTAACCGCTTTAACCGGAAAGAGTTCTCAGAAAAGGAAAAAACTTAAAACTGAACTGCCGTAACCGGAAACAGTTCACGGAATTGAAACAAATTGAAAGCGGAAATGGTCACCCGGAAATAAAAAATAACCCGTTATTGAAATGGACTGCTGGCACCGCCGTTTAATTCTGCGTTATTCCCCCTTTGAATCTTAATAAAAGAGAAATATAATGAATCAAAACAAAATGATTATTCACCTGATCGCTGCTGCCCGTCCCAATTTTATGAAAATTGCGCCCCTTTATCATGCCCTGAAAAAAGAAGAATGGGCATATCCTGTGATTGTTCATACAGGACAGCATTATGATCTGAATATGTCAGATGTCTTTTTTCAGGATCTCAGACTTCCTGAGCCTGATATTCATCTCGGAGTCGGAAGCGGAACCCATGCGGAGCAGACCGGCAATGTCATGATTTCTTATGAAAAAATACTTCTGAAAAATCGTCCTGATCTGATCGTGGTTGTGGGTGATGTCAATTCTACAATGGCGGCAACCCTGACTGCATCAAAACTTGGAATCAGAACTGCACATCTTGAAGCGGGTCTCCGTTCTTATGACCGTACCATGCCTGAGGAGATTAACCGCATGGTAACAGATGTTTTGGCAGATATTTTATGGACGCCTTCCCCGGACGGAGATGAGAATCTGATAAGAGAGGGTATATCCCCGGAAAAGATTCACCGTGTAGGCAATATCATGATTGATTCCCTTGAAATGCTGAGAGATACCATTGAAAAACAGAAAGCATACAAAGAGATTGGCGTTAATCCCGGAAAGTTCGGAGTTGTTACGCTTCACCGTCCTTCAAATGTTGATAACCCTGAGATATTAAAATCCCTTTGTGAAATTCTTATCCGTATTTCAGAGAAACTTCCGCTTATTTTTCCGGTTCATCCCCGAACCCGGAAAAATCTTCAGCAATATAATCTTTTGTCATTGTTAAGCAATTCTGATAAAATTCATCTTCTTGAACCCCTGAATTATATCAGGTTCATGAATCTGATCTTTAATTGCAGGGTTGCGATAACAGACTCAGGGGGGATTCAGGAGGAGACAACTTATCTTGGGATTCCCTGTCTGACACTGCGCCCGAACACAGAACGCCCTATTACCATTACTCAGGGAACAAACCGGCTGTGTAAAATTGAAGAGCTTGAAAAGCATATAGAAGATATTCTTTCAGGAAAAGTTATCCCAAAACAGCAGATTGAATTATGGGATGGCAGGACAGCAGAGAGAATAGTCAGGTTTATTAAAAAATTTTCCGTTTAAAATAATAACAAATGTTCTGCTATTGTGCATTCATAGAACCCACGACCTTTACCTAAAAACCGGCTATTTAAATTAAGCAGCTTGGAAGCATTCTACAAGATAGGTTTCCTGCAAAAGTTATGAAAAAACGAACAGATGAATTATGGGAGGAAATGCACTCCATACACCCTTATCCGGCAAAATTTATTCCGCAAATTCCTAATGCTTGCATCAATAGACTTTCCAGTTTTGGCGAAACCGTTTATGACCCATTTTTAGGGAGCGGCACAACTTGTTTGGAAGCCAATTTATTGGAACGTAATGCTTTGGGTAATGATATAAATGAATTATCCGTTCTGCTGACAAAAGTAAAAACAACACCTATAGAAACTGTAAGGCTCAGTTTATTGGATGGAATTCTCCCTAAAATTTATTTAAGAATAATAGATAAAAAGTCATCTTTTGATATACCTCAAATTCCAAAATTAGAACTTTGGTTTAAAGATTTTGTCATTCGGGAGCTTGCAATAATCAAAGATGAAATTAATAAAATTCGGGATAGAGTTTAAAAAACTTCTGTCTTACGGCAATGTCTGCTATTATCGTAAATGTCTCAAAACAAGATAGCGATACCCGTTATGTGCGTGTGGAAAAAAATATTAAAGAACAGGATACTTTTTTAAAATTTGTTAAACAAATCAAAAAAATGCGAATTATAATGAACATACACTATAAAGAAATAGAGAGGGGAAGTACCTTTGTAAAATACGCTGATACCCGTTCAGAAAATATTTTTAATGAAAATTCGGCTGATTTAGCAGTTACTTCACCACCTTATCCAAATGCTTATGATTATCATCTGTATCATAAATATCGTTTATATTGGCTTGATATGAATCCGAAAGACTTAAAAAAAAATGAAATTGAATATCATGCACATTATTCAAAAAAAAACGGGCTGACTGAATTTGATTTTCAAAATGATATGCAAAAGTGTTTTCAAAATATAAGTAAAATTTTGAAGCCGAAAAAATATCTGATTTTAGTAATGGGTGATTCTATTTTGCAGGGACGAAAAATTCAAAATAATGAAATTCTGAAAAAAAGTGCTGAAAATACCTCTTTATCTTTTGTTGCTGAATTTAATAGGAATATGAATGAAAGAAAAAAATATTTTAAATTTATCTGCATTTAACCGGCTTTTTATTCCTTTTTATGAAAATAGAGCTGATAGATTATGCAAACAGGATTTCAAGAAAGTATTTTCAGTTATCAATTCGGAAGAACAGAACAAGTTTTAATGTAGTCTGGCGAGGTGCTTATTATTTTGATCTGCTCGAAAAACAAGATGACATTTTTATTTTGACTAATTATGGAAAGAGATTCAGAGATAATATTAATTCTATTGAGATTACAGATAATATTAAGCGAATTGATTTGAGTCTTGAACAAAGGCGGGTTTTATTAAGAGTTTATTAAATGGAAATTTCTATGAAAAAAAAAGCAAAATTAATCTTTATTATTTTTTAAAATTTACAGCATTAACTGATGGCGAATAAATACCAAGAAATAGGTTTATCAGCGATAAAGCAAAAATTGATTTTGTAAATAGTTTTTTCAGAATGAATTACACGGAAGAAGTTTAGCAGATTTGCTTTGTTTTACCTGTAATCATTGTGAAGAATTAGGCTTGTTGAAAGAATGAAGACTGCAACCCAATTTGACAGAGCAGTAATAACCTCATTGGGATCAAGAGTCTTAACTATTTGGAGTTAGATATTCACTTAAAGAGAGAAAAGATTCAAATCCCTTTCCAACTCTGAAATATGCTTATAAATATTTCATATCTTGAAAGAAAAATTTTTATCAGTATTTCTGATAAATTGATCCCTGTAAATTTTACAGATTATGGAAAACTACTTTTAGATTGTTATTTAAGAAATTCTGACGAAGATTTTTTGACAAATTATCAAATTGATATTTCAGAAATCAATTTTAACAACAATTCAAATACTAAAAATAGGGTTTGGATTGTAGATGAAATTTCATTTAAGACTTTTGATAAAGGATTTGCTAAAGTCAGAATTCACAAATTTGACGGCTGTTATAAGTTTGATTATGAAGTTATTAAAACATCGGAACAAGTATATTGGAACATTGAAAATTTTGAAGAATATTTGCTTACAAAGAAAGTAAGCCCATTAAAATCTTATGGCTATTTTTAGAATTTAGAAGATATTCTTTCAGGAAAAGTTATTCCGAAACAGCAGATTGAATTATGGGATGGCAGAACAGCCGAGCGGGTGGTAAAATTTATAAAGAATCTGCTTTAAGTTCCATGAACTCTTTACAAAGTATCTTGTTAAAGATATAAAAGTATAAAAAAAATGAAACAGGTTGCCCCTTTACGGTATGATGTGATTTTCAAAAAAGCATTTTGTGAGCCGGAAATTTTTACAGCATTTGTAAAAGATTTTGTTGGGATTGATTTGGAAATCACGCGTGTTGAAACAGAAAAATCTTTTGATCCGCCTATAGGACAGGTGAAACCCAGATTTGATCTTTTTGCACAGGATGAAAAAAATCGGATAATAGTAGAAATTCAGCATGAACGGTATCTGGATCATTATGACAGGTTTCTTTATTATCACTCCCTCGCCATGTTAGAGCAGATTGTCCGTGCTGATAATTATCATCCGAATTTAAAAGTTTTTACTCTGGTTATACTGACATCTGAAGATCGGCATAAAACTGATGTGTCAATCATCAATTTTGATCCTTACAATTTAAAAGGCAAGCCGTTAGGAGAAATTTTACATAAAATTTTTTATATCTGTCCAAAATATGTGAATGATGAAACTCCTGACGCATATAAAGAATGGATGCTGGCAATTGAAGATACACTTGACGGCGAAGTAGATGAATCACGCTACAGTCATTCTGAAATTCGGAAAATGTTTGACTATATTGAAAAAAGTCAGATTTCTCCTGAAGAACACGCGAGTATGAAAGATGAATATAATCTGGAGCAGAAACTACAGGAAAAGCTGAAAGAAAAAGCTGAAGAGATCGCCCGTAAAATGATAGCTATGAGAAAATTATTCTCCTGAAGAGATTTCAGATATTACAGATTTAACGCCCGAGCAGATAAAAAATTTTTCTCTTTAAAATCATATAAATATGATCAGTTCTATTCTTATCACCGTTGATGTTGAAGACTGGTTTCAGGTAGAAAACTTTAAACCGTATATCCCGTTTTCTTCATGGCAGTCTTATGAACTCCGCGTTCAGAAAAATACATACCGCCTGCTTGATATTTTGGATTCCCGCAAAGCTACATTCTTTATTCTCGGCTGGCTTGCCAAACGCTATCCTCATCTTGTAAGAGAAATCCGCAACAGAGGGCATGAAGTTGCATCACACGGGTATTATCATAATCTCTGTGATCAGCAATCTTACAGGGAATTAAAAAAAGATATGTGCTGTAGCAAAAAACTTCTTGAAGATATTATCGGATCACCTGTTATCGGTTATCGCGCTCCGAGTTTCTCCATAAATAATGATATTTTGAAAATCATAGAAGAGTGCGGTTATCTGTATGATTCAAGCTTTAATTCTTTCGGAATGCACGGAAGATACGGAAAAGCAGATTTTTCAGGATATAACAGAAAAGGTATTGCCTTTCAGATTTCAAAGAATTTTTACGAGATTCCTGTCAGCAATCTAAATATACGAAATCATATTATTCCATGGGGCGGAGGAGGATATTTCCGGCTGATTCCTTCTCTGATATTTAAGATCGGCGTCAGACAGATTCTGAAAAAAGAGAACGCCTATCTTTTTTATATGCACCCGTGGGAGATTGATCCGTCTCAGCCGCGAGTAAGAGAGGCTGAAATCGGATATAAATTCAGGCATTATGTAAATCTGAAAAGAACGCATTTAAAACTGTCAGCGCTATTTGAAAAATTTAATCAAAGCCGCTTTATTCAATGTCAGGAGTATCTTAAAAATATGATATGAAAAAAGCATGTGTTATTTTACCCACCTATAATGAAGCGGATAATATATCTGTTATCATACCGTTAATATTTGAGCAGAAAGATAAAATTGAGACCCATGAACTCCATATTCTTGTTGTTGATGATAATTCACCGGATGGAACGCAATATCCGGTAAGAGAATTAATTCAGATTTATCCGAATCTTCATCTGATTACCGGAGAAAAAAAAGGGCTTGGCGAAGCATATAAAAGAGGGATGAATTACGCCATAAAAAATTTTGAACCTGAGCTTATCTTTGAAATGGATGCGGATTTACAGCATGATCCGGCATTGATACCGCTTTTTATAACTTTAAGTAACTATGGATTCAGCCTTGTTATAGGATCACGTTTTGCACCGGGCGGGGATACACCGAATTTTTCGTTACAACGCAGATTTATAAGTCTGTTCGGCAACTGGATGATTCGTTTTTTAGGCGGATTGCCTCGTATTCATGACTGCACATCAGGTTACCGATGTATAAAGGCTGATCTGATAAAAAAATGTGATCTCTCTTTTCTTTCAACACGGGGATATTCATTTCAATCCTCTCTGCTTTGTGAACTGCTGAGAAACGGGGCAAGAGTTGTTGAAATTCCGATTATATTTCCTGACAAATCCCGGGGAAAATCAAAGCTCTCTTTTCAGGATCAGAAAGAATTTCTGCTGAACATCCCTAAAATCCGCTTCAGACAATCATCTGAATTTATAAAATTCTGTATTATAGGTATATCCGGGGTTCTGGTAAATATGCTGGCATATATTTTTCTTACAGGAGTTACAGAGCTTGTACCTGAAATCGCATCATTATTCGCAATAGAGCTTTCGATTCTGTGCAATTTTATTCTGAATCATACGGAAATATTTAAAGAAAAATCAAAGATATTTTTATCTGAAAAACTGTTCCGGTTTCAGATGCTTTCAATACCGGGCGGATTAGCAAATTATGCTGTTCTGCTTTTACTTGTCAAAAAATTTTATATATTTGATATTGGAGCAAATTTTATCGGTATTCTATCCGGTGTTCTGATTAATTACTCTATCCATTCCTTGTGGAAATGGAAGGAGCTTGAAAAGGAAAAAAATGTCAACACCGAATGAAATCTTTTTGACAAAGAGGATAAAATTTATCCTTATTATTTTATCCTCTATGATCATTTTTTTTACTTTGATTCATGTATATTCATCATGGATCAGAGGTTCTAATCTGAACCATGTTTCCGGGGCATGGACAACGCTTGCATTGGATATGACAAAAGGAATTTTTTACCGTCCGTTATTTTCAGAAGAGATCGGTTACGGCGGAACACGCTTCTTTCCTTTATATTTTTTACTTCATGCACTGATTATTCTTATGATTGACGATCCGGTACCTTCAGGTTGTATTCTGACATTGACCGTATCGTTAATCCTTCTTGCCGGAATATTCTTTTTATTAAAAAAATCAGGGAGTAAAACATGGGTTGCTGCTCTTTTTACAACGCTTGCCATTGCCGGATTCAGTATGCAGTTCGGCATGACTTCTATACGGGGCGATCTTTTGCCGATAGCTTTAAATATATGGGGAGTGATATTCTGTACAGACGTTAAAAAAATACGACCATTCATTGCATCAATATTTTTTACATTGGCATTTTCAGCAAAAATAACATCTGTTTATGGAGTATTTGCAGTTTCTGTATGGCTTCTTTTAAACGGTCATACAAAATCAGCTTTTAAACTCAGTGCCTTTACAGGTTTGGGGATTCTCATCGTCATAGCTGTTATGTATGTCGGAAGTTCAGGCAGGGTATTTAATATCATGTCTCTCTGTTCATCCGGCGGAGCCTCTTTAATGAGTATTGCCAGAGGTCCTTTAAAACTTTTTTATCATCTGATAAAAAATGATATTGCCTTATTATGCCTTTTTTGTTTTGCTGTTTTCCGTTTTTTTACGATTCCGAAAGAAAAACGGATTTCTCTGTCTGCCGTATATTGGCTTTCATCAATAGGCATTACCGTCTTTATTTTCGGATCTCCCGGCACTGTTTCCAATCATCTGGTTGACCTGCATATTGCATCAGTTTTTATATTAGCTTCTTATTTTACTGATAAAAAAATGAATTACAATATGCAGACAGCAATCTTTGCTTTAATTGCAGTTATTTTGATAACACCGACTGTCAGGGGAATATTCAGTTCTTCAAACATGCCGCATCGGAAACAGATAGAAGATGTTATCTCTTTTATTGCTTCACAGGATCAGTCAGAAAAACCGATCCTTTCGGAAAATCCGTTTATCCCTGTTTTGGCAGAAGAAAAAATTTATCTTCAGGATGCGTTCATGTTTCGTCTGATGAAGATAAATAATCCGTCTCTTGCTATGCCGTTGTATAAAAAAATCAGTGAAAACGGATTTAAGGCTATTGTTTTTCTCAATAATCCTGTAAAACCGGAGTGGCACCCGCAATGGTATGAAATTGCCCACTTTGGAGAAGGTTTTATTGAAGCGGTTCAAAAGAGATATATTTTTGCAAAGAATATCGGCAGTTATTATATTTATATTCCTAAAAATCCGTAAGTATTTCAGTAGTATGTAGGTCGGGTTAGCGTCAGCGTAACCCGACACATCCCTACATAAAAGTTCGTAGGTCGGGCTAGTACTCTGTCAATTTAATTCTGAAGGATAAAATACAGCGGAGACCTGCGGGGTTTTAAAAACCCCGCAGGTCTTTACCCGTCAGAATTAAATTGACAGAGTACTAGCACAAATGTCGGGTTACGCTGACGCTAACCCGACCTACATACTTAGTTTTTCAAAAGGAGGTTATATTGAAAAAATTATTAAAATTATCAGGTTTATTCTTTATCATTTTATCCTGTCTGGCTGTATCCGATTCAGCAGAGGCGTTTCAGAAAACCGTACAGTTGCTTATTCCTTCATGTACCTGAGGGGGAATAGAAGCTGAGATAAGTTCTATTCTCAAAGGCATTGACGGTGTGATAGCGGTAAATACAGATATAACAAATCAGATGGTTACAGTCTTTTTTGATGATTCAGAGACAAATGCGGAGCAGATGGAAGCAGAGCTTAATGAAAAGGGATATGAAGTTACAGAAATAACTTATATATATCCGAACTGTAACGGGACTTTGGAAGATATTATCAGGATATTACAGGTTATTATAAATATGTATCCTGCCAATATCAATCTTGTCAGCGATGCGGAAGGAGACGGAAAGATCGGATTGACAGATGCTGTCTGTATCATGCAGAAAATTTCAGGGCTTAGGTAAAAAAACCTTGAGTATATCTGAAAAGAAACTAAGTTTTTTGAAAAAACTTCGTTACGAGGACTTCGATGAGAACTTCGGCGTGAGCGCTGAGTCGAACGCTCAGTCGAATCGCAGAGCCTCGTAACGAGCTAAACCCTTCTTTTTAATATACAACAGCACGTAAAATATAAATCAGATCTTCAATGCCTATTTTTCCGTCACCGTTGACATCAGCAAAAACAGAAATATTATCCGCTGATGCTGTTCCTGTAAGCACCTTTAATACCAGAATCGCATCCCGCAGATCAATTACGCCGTTGCCGTCCACATCGCCCCGCACAACTTTATTCTGTTTTACTTCTACGCTCTGAGAGGCATTAACCACACCAGTAGCCGTAACAATTATTTTTCCGGTTCTTGCATCACCGGGATTTGAGGTATAACTCACTTTGATTATTCCGTTATCTATGCCGGAGCTTCCGTTCTCAATCTTCAGCCAGTCAGCATCTGTTTCTGCTTTCCATAGAATTCCTGACCCGGATATTTTAACTTCAAAAGCAGTTGTACCGCCTGCTGCTGAGAACTTCCATTTCAGAAGGTGTAACAGAGAGAGGATCAGTAAGCCCATGACGGAGAATTACGCCTGAATTTCCGACTGCAAAGATATTTGTTTCAGAGCTTCCCCATATACCGAAAAGATCATCTGATGCCCCGACAGACATTTTTATCCATTCATTGCCGTTATATCTGAGAATTGTCCCGCCGATGCCGACTGCAAAAACACTGGAACCTGAAATGTTTTCCCATATTCCTCTAAGGTAATTTATTGTTTCTCCTGTTATTTCAGTCCATGTACTGCCGTTATATCTTGAGATCATACCGGCATTTCCAACTGTAAAGATGTTATTTCCGGCATTTCCCCATATATCATAAGGGATATTGGAAAAAGAATCCTTCATTTCAGCCCAGTTCTTTCCGTCATAATGAAGAATAATAAAGTCATTCCATGCTCCGCCGACAGCATAAATATCATTTCCCGAATTTCCCCATATACTGTAAAGAGGATTGAACGTAAGAACTGTCATTTTTATCCAGCTTATGCCGTCATAATGAAGAATAATGCCGTCTTCACCTATTGCAAATACATCTTTTTCTGAGCTTCCCCATACGCTGTTTAAATCATCTGATACACCGCTGTTCATCTCTTCCCATATACCTGCTTCATTTCCGTCATAATGAATAATTGTCCCTGAATAACCGACAGCAAAAACATCATTTTCTGAACTTCCCCATACATCTCTCAGATAATCGGAAGTATTACTTGTCATTGCTTCCCATGTATTACCGTCATAATGAATAATAACTCCGTCTCTGCCTACAGCAAAGATATTATTTTCAGAGCTTCCCCATATTCCTCTTAGATGAGCGGATATACCTGTCTCCATTTTTATCCAGTCTGAAGGATCCTGTACCACTTCACATATCTGAGGGCTGTTTATCGCGTCAGAAGCAGTAACAATGATTCTTCCTATTCTTATTTCACCGATATTTGCAGTATAATTAACTTTGATTATTCCCGTATCTGTTCCGGTATTCTGGGTAAGAGTGATCCATTCTGCATCAGATACCGCTGTCCATGTCATTACACCTGTCCCTATGTTTGCGACATCAACAGAGAATTCTCCTTCAGTTTCAGAGACATATTTTAAAGAAGGATTCAGAGAAAGGATCGGGGTTGTATCTGTGATTTTTATTGTAACCTCGTCTGTATCTTCAAATCCTACGCTGTTTTTTAATGTCAGCTTAAAAGTAAGTATAGCCCCTGATTCATCAACTTCAGGAGCTGTAAAATCAGGCTGAGGAATATTGCTTCCTGACAGCGTTACAGTTATCCCACTGATCTGCTCCCATTTATATGATAATAAACCGCCTCCCTCAGGATTAAAAGAGGCTGAGGCATTCAGCATTACTTTATCCCCTTCAATTATTATCTGATCCTCTCCCGCATCAGCAGTCGGAACAAGGGGATTTGTAATTTTGCCGTTATTTAATTCTGTAGGTATAATATCCTCGGTTCCGGTTGAATCAGTCATTTCAACATTCTCAAAATTTATATCAACAGCGTTGACTGTTTTCAGTATTTTTACTGTTAATCTGGCGATTTCACCGCCGGGGATCGGAGGAAAAGGTAGTTGTGAAGGGAATATAAGAATTGTGAATCTTCCGGGTTCTGTTTCATTGTAACCGAAATCAAAATTTTTAATGGCAGTTCCTTTGGTTATGCCGGTTACAAGTGCCAAAGAAGGATCTGCAATAATATCAAACTGCATAAAAAGAACATTGTTTCCGTCATTTGTAAATCTTATCGGAACGCCTACGGTATCACCCTGTTTGCCTGAGACAGAAACAAGAGTCAATGTCTGTGCTGAGGCATTTAATGCAAAAAGAAGAAACAAAATAAGAATTTCTGTAAACAGAAGTTTTTTTTTCATAATCATCTCCTTTAGTATTTAAAAAAGCCGGGGTTTTCAAAAGACCCGGCTTTTTTTTCTTTATAGATACTTTGAAAAACTTGTTTTTTTATGGCAATAGCAGGGAGCTTGTTACTTTGTCCTTTGAACAGCTTAGTTAGTCAAACCCCCTTATCCTGTCTGTATTATTCCGGAGCCACTTAACAAAGGATTCACGATTCATTTCTCCTGACGCCAAAGAAAGCATAATATGTTCCTGTTCATCTGCGGATGCCGTTAATTCCATTCCGTTGAGAATAAGGAATGTTTCCATACTTGCATGTCCTGTACGTTTATTTCCGTCAATAAACGGATGATTGGCTATGATTGAAAAACAGAGAACAGCCGCTTTTTCGATAAGTGACGGATAAAGCTCTGTTCCGCTGAAAGACTGTTTCGGCAGGGCAACTGCTGACTCAAGCCCGCCAAGATTCCGAATTCCGTTAATGCCGCCGCTTTTTTCAATAATTCTTCTGTGAAGATACAATATTTCACACAGTCTGAGATAACGCATTAACTTAACCGCCGATAAAGTTCCTCATTCTTACGGATTACATAATCTGCTGCGGAACGGAAATCTTCATCTTCAACGCTTATTAAATCAGATATTGCCGCTTTTACAAGATATTCAGGCAATACTCCGGTTTGAGCCGCTATTTCCCGAAGTTTTTCAAACTGACTCGCGGGAAGTTCTATTACAAGTTCCATATTATGACTCCGGTTGCTGCCTATACTCTGTTCGTATTGACAAATCCGGCATTCAGATTCGGATTTGTCAATACGAACAGAGCCATTGATGAGGCTGCTACTCTGTCAATCTTGAATTTGTGAGTTAGTAAACCCTAATGGTTTTTAAAACCCTTAGAGTTTAGCAACTTACAAAAACAAAGTTGAACAAAATATTATTTTCTGAATAGAAGAAAGCATGGTGAGTTACGCTCAACTTCACCCACCATGCAATATAATCCTGCTTTATTCCGTAAAAACCTTGTTCATCAGAACTGCAATATCCTTGATATTCACTTTTCCGTCATTGTTTATATCCGGGAAACTTGAAGTTGAACCGAGTTTAAGGATATAATTCTTTAATGTGGCAATATCATGAATATCAATCTGTGCGTCTCCGTCAACATCACCCGGAGGAAGAACAAGAATAACAGCTTCAAGAGTATCTGTCAGGTTAGGACTTGCCTGACTTGTAAAATTGACAGTCAGAGTCTCTTTTTCTCCGAATTGAGTTTCAGCCGGAATATTGATCGGTATATCAAATGTCTCAGATTTTCCGGCATTCAATGTTACTGATTTTACCAGAGAATCAACCTTTATCCACCCCTTATTCCCGTTTGCGGTAAGAGAATAAGTATCAGTTTTTTCGCCGGTATTTTTTATAGTCAGAGAATAAGTTCCTGATGCTCCAGGCTTCAGAATTACAGCAGATGATCCGCTGATTGAAACTCCATATACCTTTGGAATTTCATTATCTTCCTCTTCGCTCAGATCCGCAGCATCTGTCTCTTCAGGCGCATCATAAATAATACCGAGAGAGCCGACTTCTCCGCCTTTGAATACCAGTTGATTCCATTCATTGGCAGACGCCGGCAGAACGCTTTTTTTGCCGTTTTTATTAACATCGGCAGATACGGACTTTTCTTCAACCCCGTCATTATCCCAGTCTATAGGATTATTGATATTAGCGACCTGTTTTACTTCACCTGATACAAAAAAGATCGTGCCGTATTCATCCGTGCCTGTATTTACATTAAGCCCGACAGTTTCATCCAGTTTATTCTCATCCAAAGCAGGAATTTCAAAACGGGAATAATCAAAATTTCCGCTATCGCCGTTGATGATTAATCCTCTTGTCTGAAAGATCGGATTCATAATACTCAGATAATTTGGACTGAAACGGGTATTCTCTTTTTGACCAAGCCCAAGATTATTTCCCAGCATGTGCATAAATGTCCCGGCTTGCTCATTAACAGTTCCGATGCCGTTTGTCCATTCTCCGAGGGTAACAACAAATCCTGATCCCAGAGCGCCTTGAGAAGCACCGCTGACGGTCTCCATCTTTTCAGAAAGATCATGAGCAAATACGCAATAGCGGAAAATATTTTTCCGTTCTTCTGAAAAATTGGCATCCTTTATTGCTTCAAATTTGCTCCAGTTGAATTTGCCGTTTACATTCTTCCCGACATAATCTTCATGGAAAAGGCTGTCTGCTTTGCTGAATTCTCCCCATGTTTCATTGGTTACTGGATTCATGACAAAATCAGCTCCAGCATCAACATGAAGACGTATGCCCGTAGTTCCGTCAGGATTGCTTACCGGAGAATCGTTAAATGCGTCAATCACTTTCTGAATTGCCGCTTTTTTCGGCTGATGAGAATGAGAGATACACTCGCCGAATCCGTATCCGCCGGTGCAGACAGTTTCTGACATATAATCTGCTTCAACAAATATGTCTTTATGCTGAGATCTGCACCATTCCCTTCAGATCAAGATCAACTTTGCCGTCACCGTCTGTATCAAGCCCGTTTGTTTCCCACTCATCCAGCAAACCGTCACCGTCACTATCTTCCATGGCACCGGCGCTGCAATTAGCGTCATTTGACCAGTAGAAATTATCAATAAAAACAGCAGAATCCCATGCACTGTCTCCAATATCCTGTATCGTAAAAAAAATCTTTATGGTACTTGCACCTGATGGGACAGGACTGACTGCTTTTAAGAGTGATGTTCCGCCGTCATAAGTTGTTGCGGAATTTTCTTTAACGCCGAATACAGCATTGACTGCAATATTGTTCCCTTTTGTGTCAAAGGCAAAATTATTAGGAGCAGTAACTTTATGGTTTTCAATAGTGAAATTGCTTTCACCCAACTCTGTGATAAATGTATCGTTAAAAATACTGTTGACATATTCCGGAAACTCATCTGAATAATAAACAAAGTCAAATCCAAAGCATGATGCTCCTTCCGGAACTTTTAATTCCAGAACCAGTTGAACCATATCCTTACCCTCTGAATTTTTCAGCCCCTCGAGGTATCCTGACAAACCTTTGCTGTTGTTAGGTGTTTCAGCATATTCAGCAAGTCCGGTAGAGAGGATAACAAAACTTCCCCCTTTTGTGGGGAGATGATTTCCGATCTTTCCCTGGGAAACCCCCACGCCTTTTGTATCACTCGTACCAATGGAAGCAGAAATAATTGATTCCTGCGGCACATCCATTGCAAGAGCCAGTTCTTCGGCTGTAGCCGGGATTGTCGCTTTTCTCCCTTTTTCACTAAGCGGTTTGACAAATATTGCTTTTCGCTTCCGAATCTTTGAAGCATCATCAGCATATCCCATACTGGAGATAAGAAAAATCCCGATCAGCATACATGCAAAGAAAACTTTACCTTTCATAATAACCTCCTGTTCTGTTAATAAAAAATCTGTTTTTTATATATAAACCATTGCCTTTACATAAATAAGATTCTTCAAGGATTTTTTTGGAAATTTCAGACCGTAGGGGCGAATAATTATTCGCCCCTACGCAAATCCACAAAAAAATTGAAGAGCCATAAATAATACTTTTTGATGAGTGACAATTTTTGCTCTTACGTGACAATTTTTGTCACCTCCCATTCTGTTTTAAAAATCATCTTTTTTATTGAAAAAAGATGAAATTCAAATTATTACAGTCAGATATTATAATAATAAGCAATTTCATTTATGCTTGAATAATTATAAATGCAAAAATCAAGCCAAATTTATATTTTTTGAATAAAATTTTGATAAGGTATTATCAGCAGATCGGAAATTTGTAAAAGTTTGTAGTACCGCCTTTAGGCGGTCAGTGTGAAATCAGACAAAAGTTTGTAGTACCGCCTTTAGGCGGTCAGTGTGAAATCAGACGGTTACCGCAGCACGCCGAACCGCCTGAAGGCGGTACTACAAACAGGCAGCGATCCGCACCGCCTGAAGGCGGTACTACAAACAGGCAGCGATCCGCACCGCCTGAAGGCGGTACTACAAACAGGTTTCACAAGGTTTTGTGTCCTTTGTGGTAAAAAGTTGTATAAGGCGTTATGATTATAATATATCAGATATAAAGTTATCCTTCAATACCTTATATATGGTTTTATCCAAAATATATCTTTTAATTATAATTAGTTAAATACTTTTTAAAAAATAATGAAAATTTTTTTGATTTTTTTGAATAAATCAGATAAAATTGTAATAAAATTATAGGATTTTATACACTATGAAATATATACTTATTGATCATACGGCTGATTTCGGTATTCATATTTTCGGATCCGATCTGAAAGAGCTTTTTACAAATGCTGCCATTGCTGCGTCTGACTGTATTACAGATATTCAGCAGTTAAAAGGATCAGAGCTGCTTGAGATTCATGTAACCGGCGATGATCTGCCTGATCTGATGGTAAACTGGTTAAGAGAGATATTATTCATCTGGGCTGGAAAAGATTTGCTTGTAAAAGATGCTGATATAATTTCTTTCTCTGAATATGAGCTTAGTGCAGAGATAAAGGCTGATCCTTTTGATTCTGACATTCATATTATAAAGAATGAAATAAAAGCAGTAACATATCATGAAATTCAGGTTTATGAGGGTGAACATGGTTGGGAAGCCCGTGTTCTCTTTGATATTTAAAAGTAGGGGCGAATAATTATTCGCCCCTACATATTCCCCCGATTATTCGCCCCTACATATTCCCCCGATTATTCGCCCCATATTCCCCCGATTATTCGCCCCTACTAAATATTCCCCCTCTTCCCTTCAGGGAAGGGGGGCAGGGGGTTAGGTTATGAGAACTTAACAGCCCTGTTTTTGTAAGGGGGTACAAATTTTCTGCGTAAGGTTAGGTTCTGTTGACATTTGGTCAAATAATAAATTGATTCAAATTGTTATAATGATATGAGAAAATGTCTCTTTTCCTGACAAATCTTTGTAATCAAACCTGTTTGCCGGATTTCAAAAATGAAATGTCAACAGAACCTAGTCTTTTATCTTCAGAAACGAAAGAAGAAGAATCAGCAGATCATCAGCATATTTTTTTATCACAGAACTATCGGCTGCTGTGGAGATAAAACAGTTATCTCCTCCGCTATCTTTTTCAACCTGAGATTCGGATGATACTGTAGAAAAACCTGAAGGATCAACAATAACGCCGTTTTCTGCGCCGTCAGCATCGCCAAACCCGCCGTCTTTGAGTTCCAGTGTAACAGATTTTCTGTCTGAACTGAATACAGCATGATCAGAATAATTCCACCAACCGTTGACAGAATCATATTTATACCATTTGGCGTCAGCCGGAATCAGTTCAGAAAAATAAACCAGAACACTCGCAGTATCTCCGGGTTTACGGAGAGTCAATTTAAAACTTATCAGTCCTGACGGCATTGACTCAGGTTTGTTTTTTTCATCGGCAATCTGATTCAGATTAACTGATTTCAGTCCTTTGACAGCAATAACATTTTCAGATGCCTTTACAGCAATCCTTCTGTTTCCGACAACTGAATTGACACATAAAATATCATCCTGCGTTATGTCAGGCGTGCCATTTGCATCCATATCCATACTGGTATCAGTAATTTCCTGTCCATCAGGTATTCCGTTTGAATTTTTATCATCTGCAAAAGTCATCTGTGTTGAAAAAGAATACGGAACCGACCATTCAGATATATTATTGTCATTAAAATAAAATCTGACCCTCCAGTAATATAAAGTATCTCTCTCCAACACAAAATCAGGAAGAATCAATGCCGTAAGATAAGCATTGCTGATAAGATCAAGCGTCAGTAATGAAAAATCTGATACAGTACTGATTTGCCATTCTGTTTTTGAATGGATTTTGTCTAAATCTGAAAAAGGCAAAATCTTAAATTCAGGCGTAAAAGAGACATCGGCTGCTCCGTTTGCCGGAAAAGAGAGCAACGGCTGATAAGCCGGTGCTTTTTTTGTCGGATCTGATCCTGCAAGATATTCATTTATATTAGAAATTCCATCATTGTCAGGGTCATCCGCTGCATTATCTTCAAAAGGATTCAGTCCATATTCGGCTTCCCATATATCAGGCATATCATCATCGTCATCATCCGGATCCGCATTGTTTCCCATGCCGTCTTTGTCTGCGTCAAGCCATTCATTCGGATCATCAGGGAAAATATCCTGATCATCAGGGATACCGTCTTTATCCGTGTCTTTGATCTCTTTTTCACTGACATGAACTTCACAGGTATCTGTAGCAGTCAGTTTTCCGTTATCCTCTGCTGTAAGTTCAAAGATCAGAGTCTCTCCGTCCTCATTCACATCAGGAGAGATAAATGTCGTGCTGATTGCTGTCGGATTTAAAAGAGAAACAGACGTACCGGAGATTTGTCTCCACTGATACGCGGCAATTCCGTCATCAGTATCTGAAGAGCCGCTTCCGTTCAATGTAACCGTTACATTCTCTTCAACAGTCTGATCTGCTCCGGCGTTTGCAGTCGGCGGAGTATTCACCCACTCAACTGTGATAACGCAGGTATCCGCGGATTGAAGCTCTCCGTTATCTGTAACTTTCAGTTTGAATGTCAGGGATGCGCCTTCAATTCCCACATCCGGAGCGGCAAATGTCGGCTGCATTGCAGTGAAATCAGATAAAACAACTGTCTGACCTGATACTTGAGTCCATTCATAAGAGAGAAGAGCATTGTCAGGATCAAAAGAGCCTGAACCGTCTAAAACAGAGATATCTCCTTCTTTAATGCTCTGATTATCTCCTGCATCAGCAGTCGGAGCGCTGTTTTTCCATTCAACATAAACTATACAGGTATCACTGCATGTTTTACCTGTGCTGTCTTTTACTTTCAGGCTGAATACCAGTGATGCGCCTTCAATCCCCACATCCGGTGCGGTAAATGTCGGCTGGCTGGCAGTGAAAGCAGACAGAACAACTGTAGTACCGGATACCTGAGTCCATTCATAAGAGACAAGATCATTATCCGTATCATAAGAACCGGAACCGTCCAAGGTAACAGGAGACCATTCATAAACGGTCTGATCTGCGCCTGCATTTGCCGAAGGAGCGGAACCTCCGCCCCCGTCTCCGCCTCAGCCAAAGGCGGCGTTAGCGATAAAAAGAATAAAGAATGAAACAAATGTGATACAAAAAATCTTTTTCATGAAAAACTCCTTTGATAAATGATTAACTCATGCTGAAAATCTTTATTTATCTCCCCCTTTACAAAAAAGGGGGGAAAAAAATCGTCTGATTTTATACATTAAATTTTTATGTCGAACTCACGCTATTTTCCGAATCAGAATATTGCAGCGGTTCTTTTTTGACTGATAGTATTTTTGTAATATCTATGATACCAGAGTGACTTATAATCTTCGATTGTCATCCCTTGCACCCCTGTATATGCATCATAAATCATATTGCCCACTTTGACCACATAATGCTGAGCAGCATTATATTCACCGATTTGTACTCTCGTCATAGGCAATTGATTGCCAACTCTCATATATTGAGGTTTGCCGCCCATCTTTTTAAATGCATTGAATATACCTTTTGCAAGGCTGCCGCATTTATCCGAGGACAGAGGGAATTTCTGTATCAGTGAATTCAATGTTGCATGAAACCGGTTAATCTTGTTGACCATCGCTGTAAAACCGTCGGCAATTTCACCCCTGCTGACAAGTTCCAGTATTTTTGTTTTTAATGAATCTATCAGACCGTAAGGATCTGTCAGGTTAACGGGATTCGCGTCATATCCGTATGCGGTGATGTTATTCTCCGCATCTTTTGACTGCATGAGGTTGTTATTGCCGTCATAAGTGTATTCTTCACACGAACCGCCGTGATAAATGATTTTTTTCAGCCTGTTGTAATCATCCGGCTCATAATCCGTGAACTGCTTCAGGACGTTATTTTTATCGTAAATCTCCTCTTTTAAGCGGTTTCCTTCGGTATCATACTGATATTTTATATAATTACCTTCGTTATCCCCGATTTTTTCCAACAGATCCGAATCCGTGTAAGCGTTGTAATCAAAGGAAGTTGTCCTGCTCACAGGCGTTGTGCCGGAATAGTTACCAAATGAATAGTATTTTATAGTATTCAGTCGGTTTTGAAACCGGCACCATATCGTCCGGTGAGAAAACGGTCCCGAATGTTAAGTGAGCCGACAAAGTCAGCCTGCTCCGAATACCCGCATTTCAGACACTTAAATTCTTCACCCCTCCGGTTCTCCCTCTGAGTATGGGTACATGCAGGGCATTTCTGACTGGTCTTAAACGGGCTGACAGACCGGAAGAAAACACGGTTCTCTTCGCAGCGCATCTGAATTATATTCAGCAGTTCCCGGTAGTTCCAGTTACTCAGAGTCTTTCGGAATTCTTTTGTTTTATTCTCTTTTGTGTTCAGCTTCAGATCTTTAAGTTTTTCCGTTACAACAAGCCTTAACTCTCTGTCTTCAATATAATCTTTCACATTCTTATGAATATAATATGACAGTTCTTTTTTCGCTCTTTTATATCCCTCTGATCCCTGACGTTTTCTTTTTATTTTTGAAATCAGAGATTTGACATCATTGCCGAGAAATTCCCTCTCCGATGTCGTCATAAGATGATTTATTCCCGCGTCAATGCCGACAAGTTTTCCGTCATCCTTTTTTCCGCCGGTTTCAATATCAAAAGAAATCTGGACATATTCACGGTGTATGACAACTGAAGATGCTGTTTTCCCTGTACTTTCCCATCTGAGAAACTGCCTGTGTTTTTTCAGCGGAATATATAATTTAATCTCTTTTCCGACCGAAGAGATAACAAGCCATAAATCAAAGGAATTACGGCTTTTTTCAATTTCCACGATCTGGGAAGAAAGCGTCATTTTCTTTCCGTTATGCACGGGTTTCACCGGGTCACTGAAAATCTCCTGTCCGAGCAGTTCCTCAACCTCACGTTCAGCGGAGTTTTTTCTTCTGTTTTCAGTATTTTCTGCACCGAGAACCATTGAAAGAGCCTCTCTTGCCGCACACTGCCTCATTCTTGCCGTAAACCATGTTTCAGGCAGACCGTATATCTCTTTTTTTATCTCATCTTTTGCTCTGATTTCATGATGTTCCCAGAAAAAATCAATAAAAAAATTCACAACACGCGCATATTCATCCAGAATTTCATCCAGAATTTTCCGTTTTTCCGCGGTTGCAAATTTCAGCGATGTTTTTGACGATCTTGTTATTTTCATTAAGATTTTCCAATAGTATCTTATAGTATAATATTCCATACAATTCTATTCAAATCAGTAAAAGAATATAATACCCGTTTTCCGTTTTCTGACGGAGATTTCCTGTTGTGTCGTAAGTGGAAGATGTTACAACGTTCTGCCCCTGATTTGACACGCTTTCACGGGTAACGGAAGTAACAATGCCATGTGTATGTAACGGTTCTCTGCTGCGGAGTTCCGAAAGATTCCGTCTTTGTCAGCACGTTGCAATATTTATCATGGAATTATTATGGAAATCAAACAAAAACCGGAAAGTCGGGGAGTTTTAATTTCCCCATTTTTGATAAGAAGCTAAGTCTTTATCAAAAAACTTAGCTTCTTAATCAGCGGTAAAATTGCCGACTGCCTCTAATTTGTTGTTTTGACTTTCAGAAAAAGCTCATCCAACTGTGCTTTGCCGGCTTCTGACGGAGCATTTGTCAAAAGGCATGAGGCTTTCTGTGTCTTGGGAAATGCTATAACATCACGGATAGAGGACTCTCCGCAGAGAATCATTGTCAGACGGTCAAATCCGAATGCAATTCCACCGTGAGGCGGTGCGCCGGAATCAAGCGCGGAGAGGAGAAAACCGAATTTCTCCTCATAGGTCTTGCGATCCATTCCCAATGCTTCAAATACCTTCTCCTGTATCTCCTTCTGATGAATACGGATGCTCCCCCCGCCGATCTCAGAGCCGTTTAACACCATATCATAAGCTCTTGATTTTACATTAAGCTGATCTGTCAGGAGCTTGTCATAATCCTCTTCAAGGGGCGATGTAAACGGATGATGAAGAGCCTGATAACGTTTTTCATTTTCATCATATTCCATCATTGGAAAAAGCGTTACCCATACAAATTTAAACTCTTTCTTATTTATCAGCCCTAATTTTTCTCCAAGATGATTTCTCAGATGCCCCAGCGCCTCATTGACAATCTTGGGATAATCCGCCACAAAAAAGACCAGATCACCCGGCTGCATATCAATCCGTTTATTTAAAGCATCTTTTTCAGCGTCTGTGAAAAACTTTGCAATCGGAGACTGCCATTCATCATTCTCTTTCACCTTGATCCATGCAGGCTCTTTTGCTTTGTAAATCGTGGCATAAGCCCGGATGTCATCAATATCTTTCCGGGAAAGATTACCGCACCCTTTTGCGTTCAGCGCCTTGACAATCCCCCCTTTTCCAACGATTTCGGAAAAGACCTTGAATCCGCAGGTTGCTGCAATATCTGAAACATCTTTTAATTCCAGACCAAAACGGATATCCGGTTTATCAAGACCGTAACGGCTGATCGCCTCATCATAAGACAAACGGGGAAAAGGTATCTGAATTTCCAAATCAAGAATCTCTTTGAACAATTGCTTCATCATACCTTCGGCGACTCCCATAATATCCTCTTCGCCGATAAAGGACATCTCAACATCAATCTGGGTAAATTCCGGCTGACGATCCGCCCGGAGGTCTTCATCTCTGAAGCACCGGACAATCTGATAATATCTGTCAAAGCCTGAGATCATAAACAACTGCTTGAATAACTGAGGGGACTGGGGGAGCGCGTAAAACTGTCCCGGATTCACCCGGCTCGGAACCAGATAATCTCTTGCGCCTTCAGGGGTGCTTTTAGTCAGCACCGGCGTTTCTATCTCCAGAAATCCGAGATTATTAAAATACTGACGTACACAGGCTGATGCTTTATGTCTTAAAATCAGATTCTTCTGCAGCATCGGACGGCGGAGATCAAGATGCCGGTATTTCAGGCGCACATTCTCCGACACCTCAGCATCATCTTCAATTACAAACGGCGGAGTTGCGGCTGTATTTAATATCTTCAGATCTGTTACCATAATCTCGATTCCGCCTGTCTTGAGATTCGGATTTGCCATCCCTTCAGGTCTTGCTTTTACTTTTCCGCGAATTCCGAGAACATATTCGCTTCGGATAACGCCTGCTTTTTCATGAATTTCCTGATTCACTTCAGGATTAAAGACCACCTGGGTAAGTCCTTCTCTGTCGCGTAAATCAACAAAGATAACCCCTCCGTGATCTCTTCTGCGCTGCACCCATCCCATGAGTACAACCTCTTTTCCAATATCACCTGTACCCAATTCGCAGCAATGATGAGTACGTCTCATTTCTCCAAGTATATCTGACAATTAATGAAACTCCTTTCAAAAAATGTTTCTATTTGGTTTGATTTTTCTAAATATAATGATATTTTTTACAATTGTATCAGTTAATAAGCTCATAGCAATTCGGGACAACTATATGTTATAACCTCTCTGCCGATATAACCGAATCGTTGATAAGCCGCAGTATTATAAACATTCATTCAATTTATAGAAAAATATAGTTAAACACAGTTATAAATCCGGGGATTCTTTTTTCCAGTTCACCGTGCTGCATTTTTTCAGCAGCCTGCATTTTCCGGGGGAGCTGCTGCACGGTTCGCCCTTCACTCTTGCAAATGCAAGCTGCCCGCCGGAGTATATCGAATTTATCTGTTTTATCCATTTTTCTTTTACAAGAACGGTATCGCCCTTCCGGAACCCGCCCGATTCCCAGTTCACCTGATACAGCACCCGTCCTGCGCCCTTCCGGGGCAGATCATGATAAACCCTTCTTGTCTGCTTTGCCCGGAATGTTATCCGCCAGAAATTCTCCCTGTCATGCGGAATGATTTTTTTTTCCGTCAGAGCCGCAGCACATAACGCATCAGTATCATGGTCTTTGGGCATGTTCAGCGATTTCCGGTATGCGGATGTCTGATACCCGAACACTTTTGTGATCGGAGCTGTTTTTTCAAGTTTTTCATACATATACGCCTTTCCCTGCATGGTGCGCTGTGCAATGCGGTCTTCAAACCCTGACACGCCGCCGGTTATTTTTATTTTTCCGTCATGCACCCTGTCATGGCATTCTTCACAGAGTGTTATCAGATTCCGTACAGTGTCTTTTCCGCCATCTTTCCGGGAAATGATGTGGTGCGCTTCGAGGCGGGGGTGTTATGCCTGCACCCGGCACCTGACATTTATATCCGTCCCTCATCAGCGCCGCCATCCTCAGGTTTTCGTAGAGCCTGCCGCTCTCCTGATACGCCTTTCCGTTCAGATCCGCATTGTTCAGACGGGCAATGTCAATCTGAACATCCTCGGCTGCAATCCGTGAAACCGGAAGCGGTATTTTCATGACAACTCTTGCAACTTCATCCGCATTCGCCTTTACCGAAGGCGGAAGTCTGCCGCTCCGTTTTGCCGAACCCCTGTTTTCAAACCTCGCGGGTCTGTACCGTTTTCTGCTTCTCCGCGCCCTTCTGTTTGCCCTCCTCGCATCTAGCTTATGTTTTATACCGCTTCTGTGGTCAATCACGCCCGAAAGCAGAATTTCACCGTTTCCCGTGCAGGAGAATCCTGTTTTATGACTTCCTTTGTCAATTCCAAGCGTTACCGCCTGAACATTTTCTTCACAGTCCCATTTCAGCCGGATGGTGAAAGGAAACAGTTCAGCGGCTTCCGCTTTCCCGCCTCCGAGAAGATGACGGGCTTTCGCGGGGCTGCACGGCATCAGAGGATTGCCGTTCTTATTTATTACAAACACTTTCATATCTGAAATGACAGCTTTCGGCTTTAAGCCCTCCGCTGCAGGGAGTCAGGTGCTCCTCGGAGATGTTGAAAGGGCTTTTTACGTCCGGCTCACATTCACGTTTCCGCTACCCTTAAAGCCGGACCGCAGAGCAGCAGGCTGGAACAACACCCGCAGGTGCGATGACCTTTCCAACGTCTGCTTTGCCGCTGAGACAAAGCCTCCTGTTAGCTCCATGGATATTTTTCTATATCTTTAGGAACTATCTGCATACTGATAAAGATTTTTCAATCCCAAAGCATGGGGAATCTGCTCTTTTGTTCTTTCTGTATTATCGCGCTTTTCAGTGCGATCCCATTCTATATTATTTGTCAAACAGATATGGATACGCATATAAGGAGGATGGCTTCCATCTGTTCTGATAAAAATATCTCTCTCTTTATTCGGATTAATGCCTGAAACTCCGGGAAATCTTGATACAAAAGAGCCGAAAGCAATTGCAGTTGCATCAAGCACGGCTGTTTTGCCTAATCCGTTCGGCGCAATCAGAACTGTCAACTGTTCATCCATATCAATGGAAAGCGATTCAAAACAGCGGAAATTGGTGAGTTTCAGTTGTTTTATCTTCATAACATCCTTTCAGAAACAGATACTTTAAAAACTCTTTTTTTATTATTTAACCTTCCGCCATTTTTTCAAAAAGTGCCGATTGTTCTGATTTATCATCTGATTTTTCAATATAAAACGGTTTAAAATTTGTTACCAGTGCTTCTATCATAGGATTTCTGTTTTTCTCAAACCCTCCGATATGATAAAAATGCTCTCTGGTCAGGATATTAAATTTACTCCAGATTGTATCAAGATATTTATTTTTACGGTAGTCATTGCTGTGCCATGTGGATAAAATAAATCTGCTCTCAGATTTTGTAAGAAGTTCATTCAGTTTCATCTCATGCTTTTCATCCCAACTGTCGTAATAATCGGTATGCCGCCCTATGTACGGAGGATCGCAGTAAATAATATCATTATCCGAAGCACTTATAAGGGTTGTTTCAAAATCCTGACATACAAATTCATACTCATGATAATTCAGCAAATTCTGAACATATGAAACCTGATTGACAATTTTGGTTATATATGCCTGCTCAAATCTCCGGGGTTTCCGACAAAACGGAACATTGAATCCGCCTGTTTTGTTAAACCGTATCATTCCGTTAAAACAGGAACGGTTCAGAAATAGAAAATCCAGGGGTTCTTCTTTACTGTTAAACCGTTCTCTTACCTCATAATAATAATCTTCTCCATTTTTTTTAAGTTTTTCCCCCTCGCTTTTAAGAAATTCTCTGACAATACCGGAAGTTATTCTTCCGCTTTTAACAGCATTGTAAAATCCTATAAGATGCGGATTTATATCGCAAAGGAGAGCTTTATGCGGCTGAATATTAAAAACAACTACACCGGAACCCATAAACGGTTCTATCCATCTTCCTGTAAAGTTATCGGGTATAACAGCCTTGATCCATGTAACTAACTTTGTCTTTATTCCCTGACATTTTATAGGAGGAACTGCTATCTTGTTCATCATAATTTTTCTCAGATGTAAAAATATAATAACATACTTTTGTATGTTTGAAAATACTGATAATGTATATTATTGACAATCGCCGGTTTTTCTGCTAGTAAAATGCGATTATATAAAGAAAAGGTTAAAAAAAAATCAGATGAAATACCCAAGATTTATTATTTCAGCTTTGAGCGGCGGCGCGGGAAAAACAGTTGTATCCATAGGAATCATTTCAGCATGGACAAAACTCGGAAAATCTGTTGCTCCTTATAAAAAAGGTCCTGATTATATTGATGCAGGCTGGCTTTCTCTGGCAGCGGATCGTCCATGCCACAATCTGGATACATTCCTGATTGATCAGGATATTATCCTGAATTCATTTTTATCTTATACCCTGAAAAATGATATTGCCGTAATAGAAGGGAACCGGGGGCTTTATGACGGTACAGATATTGACGGAACCACCAGCACGGCTGAACTTGCAAAACTGCTTGATTCTCCTGTAATTCTCTGTATTGACTGCACAAAATCTACCCGCACTATGGCTGCCGCGGTACTGGGGTGTATGCACTTTGATCCTGATGTAAAAATTAAAGGGGTTATAGTAAATCGCGTAGCCGGATCCAGACATGAAACAACTCTCAGAAAAAATATTGAATATTATTGCGGAATACCTGTTATCGGCGCAATTCCCAAGCTGAGAAAGCAGAGTTTTCCTGAACGTCATATGGGGCTTATACCCACACCTGAACATTCATGGGCAAAAGATTCGATTGACGCCGCGGCTCAGATGGCAATGCAGTATATTGATCTTGAGGCATTGGAAAAAATTGCACATTCAGCGTCTGAAATTTCACTCCCGGAAAAAAAAGAAAAAGATTTAAAATCAGATACTCAGTTGAATATATCAGAGATTGGAAAGCCCCGAATCGGTATTATCAGAGATTCTGCGTTTCAGTTTTATTATCCCGAAAATATTGAAGCTCTTGCTTTGGCAGGAGCAGAGATAATCTTTGTAAGTCCGTTGTCAGAAAAAAGCCTTCCCCGTTTAGATGCCCTTTACATCGGCGGAGGATTTCCTGAAACTCATGCAAAAGAACTTGCAGAAAATGTACAATTCAGAGAAGAATTAAAATCTTTGGCAAAAAAGGGATTTCCCATTTATGCTGAATGCGGGGGGTTAATGTATCTTGGGGAGAAACTGGTTCTGGATGGTGAATCATATCCCATGGCAGGCGTCTTGCCGATTGTTTTCGGTTTTTCAAAAAGACCCCAGGGGCATGGTTATACAGTTGTTACTGTGGAAAATGAAAATCCGTATTTTAATGTGGGAACTGAAATCAGGGGGCATGAGTTTCATTATTCCAAAGTCATAGAATGGCGGGGAGATGATAATTCGCTTGTCTTTTCTATGAAAAAAGGATCAGGGATTATAAATAACAGAGACGGGTTATGTTATAAAAATGTTCTTGCCACCTATACCCATATTCATGCAATGGGAACACCTTTCTGGGCAGAGGCAATGATTCGCAATGCAAAATCTTACCGCAGAAATATCAAAGCATTTTAACAGGCATTACCAAAAACATAAAGAGGTGGGATTATGGCAATCAACATCGGAAATAAAAAATATATACCCGGAATGTATCCGAAAAAAATAGTATTAGCTCCTGAAATGGCGGAGAAATTCATTGTTGACTGGGAGAGAAAACGAACCCGGTCAATAAAAGAAGAAAAAGCCAAACCCAAATTACTGCCGACAATCTGTTTTTCCCGTAAAATCGGAGTCGGTGCATTGGAGATTGCAGATATTCTTGCAGAAAAAATCGGGTACCGTGTTGTTGACAGGGAGATTCTTGAGCATATTGCCGGGAAGGCAAATCTGAGTGAAAAAACAGTTTCATTCTTTGATGAACGTTACCCCGGTCTGATGGATGAGTTTCTTTCCCTGCTTTTCGGCGAAAAATCTTTTATAAAGAGTGATTACACAAAGATTCTGTTCAGAACCGTTATTTCAGTTGCACATATGGAGCCGACTATCTTTGTAGGAAGAGGGACGCATCTGATTTTACCGCGAAGCCGGGTACTGGCTGTCAGATTTATCTGCGACAGATCATACCGGGTCAGACGCCTTGCTCAAATGCTTGATGCAAAAGAAGAAGAGACTCAAAACAGGCTGGATCAGATAGATAAAGAGCAGAGTGAATTTTTTAAAAAAGTTTTCGGTAAAAAAAATGCATCCCCTTATGAATTTGATATGGTCATCAATTGCGACTATATCAGTAAACCGGAATCCGCGGCACAGATAGTTGCTCAGGCATTTAAGGAGAAGTTCGGTAATGAAGCAATGTAGAACGGATCGCCGATCTCTCTATTCCCGTAAAATAAAACAGGGGAACCTACCTGATAAAAGCTATCAATGAGATTCCCCTGATATTTTCTTATGTCAAGCTGCTATTCTTTAGCATCTTTGCCCGGATGACACTTGTTACAACTTTCCGGCGCAGCTTTTGTATTGTTTTTCTTGTTGAACTCTTTATGACAACCCTTGCAATTTTCATGGATTGCCTCAGCATGATATTGCAGCTCTTCTTTCTTTGAAAGTTTGGGTGCATCTTTGCCTTTGGGTTTTTCACCCGGGGTCTTGTGACATTCGATGCAATTCTTTACATCATCACCTGCCTTCAGTTCTTTAAGAGCCTCTCCTTTGTCATTATGATGACATTCGCCGCAAGTGGCTTTGTATTCTTCTGTATGCTTCTTATGGGTAAACTCGACAATACTTTTTTTATGCTCGGTATATGCCTTGTTTTCCATTTTGATCACATCCTGAACCGCTGTGCCGGCGTAAAGACCTGCCACAACAAAAAAAACAGCACATCCAACAACCGCTGTTATAATCATAAAAGACTTTTTCATCTCTTTCACCTCCTTTCATTAATAAAGTTGCTATCAAATATCAAGTACAGAGAATTTTGTCAATAATAAACAACATTTTTATATGCCAATCAGGAATTGGGAATTGGGAATTAAGAATTAACAGTGTGTTATAAATCTGCTGACAAGGAATCTTGACAATATATTTGAAATAAGTCATTAGTGCATTATTTTCATATCAGTTTCAGATTTTAAATTTCAGGTTTTAAAGCAGGTTGGGGTTCATTTCATTCACCCCAACCTACGGGCTGTTTATAAAACTTTCAGGAGAAATAATCATGATCGAAATTCGATTACACGGTCGTGGGGGACAGGGGGCGGTTACATCGGCTGAACTTCTGGCTCTTGCTGCTATTAACAGCGGAAAATATGCTCAGGCATTTCCAAGTTTCGGACCAGAAAGACGGGCGTGCCTGTTGTGGCATTTTGTCGTATAGATGATGAGCCTATCCGGCTGAGAACCAATATTTATAACCCGGATTTGGTGATGGTGCTGGATCCTTCTATTCTCCGGCTGGTGAATGTTACTGCCGGTTTAAAAGAGGGTGGGAAGCTGGTGACCAATACCAAATATACAGGAGCAGAGATACGGAAAGAGCTTGGCATAAAGCACTCTCTGGGAGTTGTCAATGCAACACAGATTGCGATTGAAGAGCTTGGGCTTCCGATTACCAATACAACCATGCTCGGCTCGCTTCTCAGAGCTAATGAAATTGTTCCTGTTGATACTCTTATAGGTCCCCTTGAAAAAAGATTCGGGAGAATTGCAGAAAAGAATATCAGAGCTTTTAAAAGAGCTTATGAGGAGACAGAGTTAAGTTAACGTGATTTAGATATAAGCATTGATTTCCCACTTTTCTAAAGGGGGATTAAGGATGATTTTCAGACAGTTGCTTAAAAATCCCACCCTGCCGTCCTTTAGAAAAAGGGGATAAAAAACATGCCGATTTAATATAACCCAAGTTGCCGCCTGTTGAAAAAATAGCATCACATGGCTCGGTTCGGACTTCGGCGTGAGACTTCGGCGTGAGCTCAGTCGAACGCTCAGTCGAACGCTCAGTCGAACGCTCAGTCGAACGCTCAGTCGAACGCTCAGTCGAACGATTGACAAATCCGAACCGCCTGGCGGGATTTGTCAATCCCGCCAGGAGCATTATGTGGCAACTTGAGTTAAAGATTAAGACTTCCGAATTTTCAGAAACTTCGGAAGTCTCAAATCCGGCTATAATTTGTTTATCAGTTCTTTTGCCGCTTTTTCACCGGAAAGAAGCATTCCCCCGAAGATCGGTCCCATACGCGGTCCCCCGAATGTTGCATTTGCCGCCATTCCCGCGACATAAAGACCCGGAAAAACCTCGCGGGTATTTTCAAGAGTCAGGGTTTCAGCTTTATCTGACCACATTGATTTTTCACCCTCAACTTTACCGCTTGTGGTTCTGAGCCTACCCGGTACTTTTTTCTGAACAACGCTGACGACCTCAACATCATGCCCGGTTGTGTCAATCACAAATTTTGAACGCATTGCCAAAGGATCAATATGAAGCCCTGCCATTTCTACAGCAGACCAGTTAAGCACAAGTCCGATAACCCGATCTTCGCGCATCATGACATCCTCAACGCTCATACAGTTAAAAATAGTCAGCCCTGCCTGAACAGCTTTGCCGGTAAGAATTGCCGCAGTTTCAACCGAATCTGCTGTATAATAATTATCCTGATATTTCCGGTGCGGATTCCGAACTCTTCAAGAATATGTTTTGCCGCATCCTGAACAACGATTTCATTAAACATCATCCCCCCGCCCCATACGCCCCCGCCGAGACTCAGTTTTCTTTCAAACAAAACTGCCTTTTTACCGGCTTTTGCAAGAAAATATCCCGCTACCAGCCCCGAAGGTCCGCCTCCTACAATTGCAACATCATTTTCAAGGTTATCTGTGAGTTTGGCATAATACCGATCAATAATTGCTTTGGTAATAATTATTTCATTAAGTTCCATTTTGTCATCCTTTATTTTTATTTGTAAAAAAAGAATTTGTATGGATTTGAATATCCATCAGCTCTTTTCATCTTCATTAATTGACATTAAAATTTATTGAAAGCAAGCTGAAAATTCGTTAAAATAAAAAGAATGCAAAAATAAAATTTTTGCACTCCTGATATAAAATTATTTTCAATTTCTGATTCCCAATTCAAAAAAATGGCTTATATTATTAAAATAACCCCTGAAATGAAACAGCAGTTCCGTTCAGAAACTGAAGAGCATCTGAATGATTTTGAGAATATGCTGCTGGAGATCGAAAAAGATCACCATAATACTGAAGCAGTCAATTCTGCATTCAGGCATGTTCACAGCATAAAAGGGAACAGCGATTATCTTGGAATCAAAGATATAAATACCCTTGCATATCAGCTTGAAGACCTGATGGATGATATTCGGGGTGGGAAGATTCCGGTTGTCAAAGAGATTATAACTCTCCTGTTTGAAGGGCTTGATCTTCTCAGAAATATGAATCAGCATATCAGCGATGATGATTATAAGGAGAGTGATATTTCTTTTTTTCTGAATAAAGTAATTCATTTAAAAGAACAAATCTCAGGATTGGAAAAATCTGATGATGAAGAGACTGAGACATTAAATGATTCAGATATTTTTTCCAACTTTGTAGGACAGGAGATCAAGGTGGGTCTGGAAAAATTGGATGATTTTATGATCCATGTTTCAGAATTTGCTATCACTAAAAATAGATTGAATTATCTGATAAAGAGTTTTATAAATCATGGATTCTCAAATGAACGGATCGGAGATTTAAAGCAGATTTCATGTAATATCAGCCGAATATCTGATAATCTTCAGTCCGATATTATCAAACTGAGACTAGTCAGAATCAGCACGCTCTTTGAAAGATTACCCAGAATTGTCAGAGATATTTCTTCTGAAAATAAAAAGAAGATAGAACTCTCTTTGCTTGGAGGAGAGACTGAGATAGACCGGAAGATCGCAGAATATCTGATTGATCCTCTTGTTCATCTTATAAGAAATGCCGCGGATCACGGAATTGAATCTCCCAAAGAGAGAAGCAGAAAAGGAAAGCCCCCGGCAGGTTCTGTTATTGTAAGTGCATATCAGGAGGGGAATTACGGAATTATTGAAGTTACAGATGACGGAAAAGGCTTTAATCTTAATCAGATAAAGCAGGCAGCATTGGACAGACAAATTATTTCTCATGATAAAATCAGATTGATGAGTGAACAGGAGATTCTTAATCTTCTTTTTCTTCCCGGATTCAGTACTTTATCCAAAGCGACAAAAATTTCGGGAAGAGGCGTTGGTCTTGATATTGTTAAAAATAATATCCAAAAGATCGGAGGGAGTATCTCTTCTTTCCGGTAAAGAGGGGATAGGGGCAAAAGTGAAAATGAGAATACCTGTTTCTATGTCCCTGACCGATGTGCTTTTAACAAAGGTTGCAGGAAAACAGTATGCTTTTCCTTTTTCATCGGTTCTGAAAACAGTTAAAGTTAAAAAAAGAAATATTTACGGACCTGAAAAAAAAGAATTTATACGTTTTAATGATACTCTTCTTGTTATAAAATCTCTTGGAAAAATATTAGATATTGAAAAAAAAGGAAAAATCGGGAAAAAAAATTCAGATGAAGAGATAGCAGTTGTTGCAGTCAAATCAGGAGAGCGGCTTTGCGGTATTGCTGTTGATGATATTTTAAGGCGGGAGAGTATTTTAATCAAGCCTCTTGAAAAATATTTTGCCGGAATAAAAGAATTTTCAGGGACATCTATTTTAGGAGATGGAAGCATTGTGCTGGTAATTGATCCGATAGGAATTTGGAATAATTAGGAATAGAGAATTAGGAATTTTCTCGGAAAGAAATAATATGAAAAAAATAATGATTGTTGATGATTCAGCATTTAGCAGGAATATACATAAACAGGTCTTGGAATCCGCAGGTTATCAGGTAACAGAGGCTGCCAGCGGATCCGATGCTGTTGAATTATATAAAAAAGAAAAACCTGACGCAGTAACAATGGATATCGCTTATGCCTGATATGGACGGCATGGATGCTGCCGGAGAAATCTTAAAAACTGATTCAAATGCCAAAATTATCATCTGCTCGACAGATAAACAGAAATTCCGCAAAAAAGAGGCAAAAGAGATCGGGGCAAAAGGATTTGTCGCCAAACCTGTTGATCCTGAAGAACTGCTTGATCTGCTTAAAGAGATATTTGAATAGATAAACCCTGAGAGCTTGTTTGAAAATTAAGTTAGCCGGAGGTAAAACAAAATGAGTAAAAAAGAAGCATATAAGGAAGATAGTCATAGAAGAGGAAGAGAAGGAGAATCAAGCAGCGGCACAATTATGGATGATTTGTTATGTGATAGTAAAGAAGATAATTATTTCCGCGAAAGGGGTTTTGAAGACGGCATCTGTGATAGTCTAGGAGATGAACATGAAGGGATTGAATATCCGGAAGCGATTGATCCGATTATAGAAGAGGTTGCCCGTGGTATCCTGGCAAGTTTATCGGGACTTTATTCAAATCTGAAGATGCAGGAAGAAGAAAAGAAAATACCTGATCCGGAAAAGATCAGATATTATTCGGAAGAATCAAAAAGGTTTCTACAGGAAACACAGGACTTTTGGAGGCTGGATAAAAAAGAAATTCAAAAAATATTCGATGAATACGGACAGTTAGTAAAATCGCTGGATAATAAATTGGGATATTGATTCATGGATTTTGATAAAAAAATTGCTGAAAAATACTTAACCGAAGTCAGATCGCATGTTAATCTTTCAAAATTTTCAACACAAAAAAAACCAACTGTGGTCATATTAGGGGGACAACCCGGCGCCGGAAAAACATCTGTTATTAAATCCGTCCAAAAGAGATTCGAGGGAGATATCATATCAATTAACGGTGACGATTTCAGAGAATACATAACGGTTTACAACAGACTGAAAAAAAAGGATCCTGAACTCGCTGTAAAATTATCCCAACCGTACACAAATTACATTGTAGAGAATTTATTACAGGAATGCTCTGATAAAAAAATAAATATAATTGTCGAAGGAACCATGAGAAATTCGGGCGTTCCCCTGAATACTGCCTCAACCTTGAAATCCAAGGGTTACCATGTTGAGGGAATTATCTTGACCGCTCACGAACTGCAAAGCAGATTCGGGATAATGTTCAGATATGAGAACGAATTAAAATCAAAAGGATATGGACTGCGCCGTTTCTTTGGAATCTCATAACGAGGCATACAATAATATTCTGAAAACAATCATAGATTTGGAAAAATCCGGCAAATTCGACAAAATTTCACTTTATAATCGGGACTCTGAACTTTTGGCATTCAAGGAATCTGAAAGCAGCGTTGATTTGTCCCATATTTACGGGAAACAAAGGGGACAGTTGTCCGAAAAAGAGATTGCGGCACTTTTATCCCAAATCAATTGGGTTATATGCAGAAGATTGGAAAGGAATGCCTCCGTAAAAGAGATAGAAGCGGCAAAACAACTCAGGGATGATTTGAAAAACTGAGATGAAAAACAGTTCACGCATTGATACTGACAAATCTGTTGTTTTTATTAAGGAAATTATTCAAAATGTATAATGATAACAGCGTAACTGATATTATCAGAGAGATTATCAATATAGGAATCGGTGAGGCGGCAAATTCCCTTTCAAAACTGGTAAATACACGGATAATTATCAAGGTGCCGGATATTCATATTGTAAGTACGGCAGATATTGATAAATATATTCTTAATGAAGTTAAATCGCTTGGCGTTTATATGTCTCAGAATTTCAGCGGATTGATAAAAGGAAGAACACTTCTCTTTTACACAGAAGAATGTTCTGTCTCGTTGTTAAATGCAATCTACGGACAAACCTTAAAGACCACAGCCCTGACAGAAAGCGGAATTGCAACGCTTAATGAAATCGGGAATATTATTATGGGATCGTGCATGTCTGAAGTCAGTAATATGATAGAAGGGAAAATTTCATTTGATCTGCCTGAAGTAACTGTTGAGGTATCTGAGAGTTATTTTAAGAATTTACTGAAAGATTTACATGACCTGGACAAGGCGATTATTGTAAAAAATGAAATGCGTATCAAAGATACAGATATAAAAGGCTATCTTTTTGTATTGCTCAGTTTTGAAGATTTCAAATTGGTTACAGATATGCTTCAGGGGAAACTTAAATGACGGCAAAAAGACCTGCGGGGTTTCCGAAACCCCGCAGGTCTCTGATAAAGGAGTAATTTATGTATTTTAATTATCTATTCAAACAGATCATTATTTTCATAGCTGTTTTTTTCATCCTTTACGGAAGCGGAAATATGGCTATGGGAGAGGAGAGTGGTATGCCAACAGAGAATATACGCAAATCAGTAATTGCAGGTACATGGTATCCGGGGAATGAAACAGAACTGCGTAATACAATTCAGAGCTTTCTTGATCGCGTTCCTGAGAAATCGGCACCGGGAAAGATTATCGCAATAATTTCACCTCATGCCGGGTATATTTATTCAGGTCAGGTTGCGGCTCACAGTTACAAGCTCCTTGAAAAAGAGAAATTTGACACAGTGATAATAATTTCGCCGAGTCATCATGCTTATTTCGAGGGTGTTTCTGTTTATGATCAGGGTGGATACCAGACGCCTCTTGGGATTGTTCCGCTTGATACAGAACTGATCTCCATGCTGAAACAGAGTGATAGCCGGATACGATATGTTCCGGAAGCTCATTCAAAAGAACATTCCCTTGAAATTCAACTTCCGTTTCTTCAGGTTGTTATGCCGAAATTCAAACTTGTTCCTTTGATCATGGGGGAGCAGAATCTCTCCACATGCCAATGGCTTGCTCAACTTCTTGCAGATAATGTTAAAGATAAATCCGTGCTGATTGTTGCCAGCTCTGATCTTTCACATTTTCACACATATAAAGATGCAAAAGCTCTTGATAATCTGGTATTGGAAAGCATAAAGAAATTTGATCCGCAGGGACTGAGTGAGAATATCTCTTCAGGTAAATGTGAAGCATGTGGCGGCGGTCCCATGATAACAGCAATGATAGCCGCCCGTCTTCTCGGAGCTACCAAAAGTGAAGTATTGAATTATGCAAATTCCGGTGATGTTACCGGAGATCATTCCCGTGTTGTGGGATATGTGTCAGCCGCTTTATGGGATAATCCCGGAAAAAAAGAGAATAAAGATAAACCGGAGAAAGGAGATAAAGATAAAAAAGCAGGGATAGATATGGGACTTACTGCTGAAGAGAAGAGTCTGCTTCATCAGATTGTCCGGGAAACAATTCAGGCAAAACTGGATAGAAAAGAGCCTAAAATATATGAATCATCTTCATCTACTTTAAAAGAGCCTCGCGGGGCGTTTGTTACATTAAAGAAGCATGGAGAACTCAGAGGCTGTATCGGTCATATTATTGCCAGTTATCCCCTGATAGAGACCATATCGCAGATGGCAGTTGCCGCGGCTTTTGAAGACCCGCGTTTTCCGCCTGTCAGTTCAGATGAATTAAAAGATTTGGAGATTGAAATCTCTGTGCTGACACCGTTGCGCAAAATAACGGATGTAAAAAAAATTGAGGTAGGGAAACATGGGATTTATATTAAAAAAGGCTTTTATTCCGGGATTCTGCTTCCCCAGGTGGCAACAGAATACGGCTGGGACAGAGATACATTTCTTGAGCATACCTGCATGAAAGCCGGATTGCCTCAAAATGCGTGGAAAGATAAAGATACTGAAATTTTTATCTATTCAGCCGATATATTTTAAACCGGAGTACAAGAAAACTTTGTACCTTAACCACAAAGACACAAAGGCTCAAAGAAGATGTCTTTGTGTCTTTGTGGTAAAATTAAGATAAAAAAAAAGAAAGGATAAGATTAAAATGGTAAAAAAGATGGGTCTTCTTCTGGTCATGCTGTTTCTTGTAACAGCCTGTACAAGCCAGACAGAAAAAATGTTTGACGCAGCACAAAACGGAGATGTTCAGAAAGTTCAGGAATTGCTTGAAAAAGGAGTTTCTGTCAATGTTACAGATCAGAATGGAGCTACGCCCCTGCATTACGCCGCGGGAAAAGGTCAGGTAGAAGTTGTCAAGGTATTGCTTGCAAATCATGCAAACCCTAATGCAATCGAGAATGACGGCTTTATGCCCCTTCATGCGGCTATTGGAAACGGAAATAAAACAATTGTCAAACTCCTGATTGATAAAGGTGCGGATATCAATATACCATACAAAGGAATTACCTCATTGGATGCTGCCAGAAAAGGCGGACATACTGAAATCGCAGAGATGCTGAAGCCGAAGAAAATTTCTTTGGAAACAACGATTCAGAAAGCTGTTACAGAATCCAAAAATATTGTTCAGGAAGTAAAAGGCGGTATTCAGGATGCTGTGAAAGATGTTGGTACCGGCGTTCAACAATTGAAGGGCGGCGTTCAGGATGTTGTTACAGGTGTTGGCAGCAAAGTTCAGGAGATAAAGGGCAGCGCTCAGGAAGTTGTTAAAGAGGTTGTTGAAAGCGGTAAGGAATTAAAGGAAGGGGCTAAAGAGGTTACTAAAGAGGCTGGTGAAAGTGCTAAGGAATTAAAAGAAGATGTTCAGAAAACCTTAACAGAACCTGATGTGAAATCCGACAATAATACTCAAAAACAGGAATAAAATGTAACAGACCTAAGCCCTTCCCTTAGGGAAGGACTTAGGGCAATGCCGTTAAGTTAAGGTATAAACCAGCCTGACCCCCATTCGGCTGAGCTCATGTCGAAGCCTGCCCCCCTTCCCAAAGGGAAGGGGGGAATAAAGCGGAATGAGGTCTCCCCTTCCCTTCGGGAAGGGGTCGGGGGTCAGGTCAGGTCTTAACTTAATGGCATTGATACAAAGCATTGGAACGAAAGCAAAAAAATTTACGTTCTTTAACCCAAGTTGCGACCTGTTGAAAAAATAGCATCCCCCGGCTCGGTGGAAGATTGACAAATCCGAACCCCTGCCGGATTTGTCAATCGTTCGACTGAGCGTTCGACTGAGCTCACGCCGAAGTCTCACGCCGAAGTCCGGCAGGAGCATAGGTGGCAACTTGGGTTTCTTTAAGAGAGTTTCCGATTAATTAAATTCCTCTTCCAATTCCTGCAAATAGAATGTTTTTGCATAATACTTGTTATGCTTCATCAACTGGTCATGAGTTCCTGATTCTGCAATAAAACCGTCTTTTAATGCAATAATCTGATCAGCAAACCGGACTGCTGAAATCCTGTGGGAAACAGTCAGAACCGTCTTTTTTCCGACCATTGAACGGATAGTATTGATAATAGTGTTACCGGTTTCCATATCAACCTGACTGATGGGATCATCTAAAATCAGTACAGATGATTTTTGCACCAAAGCACGGGCAAGGGCAATCCGCTGTTTCTGTCCCCCGGAAAGAATTACTCCTCTTTCACCTGCAACAGTTTCAAATCCGTTTGGAAATGAGCAGATTGTATCATACAGAGATGCGGCTTTGACTGCTTCAATCATTTCAGCCTCACTTATTTTATCATCTCCGAATATTATATTATCCCGAATAGTTCCGGCAAATAAAAACGGCTCCTGTGGAACAAATGCAATTTCAGAGCGAAGCTCGTGAAGTGGGATATGTCGAATATCTTTATCTCCTATAAGGATACGACCGTTTGAAACATCATAGAGTCTTGGAATCAGATTTAAAAGTGTTGTTTTTCCCGCTCCGGGAGGTCCCACAATTCCTAATGTTTTTCCCTGCTCCAGATGAATATTGATTTCACAGAGAACAGGAAGAGAATCAGGCGGATATGAAAATGTAACTTTTTCAAAGATAATTCCGCCATGCAGAAACGTCTCTGCTTCTCCTCTTTTTATTCCGGTTTTTATTCCGGCAGAGACGCAGGATTTTGCGTTTCTACGGCTTTGTAATCCTGCTATATCGGCTATTTCCGGCTGAGTCTGTAAAACAGCATTGATTCTGTCCAAAGATGCTTTGCCGCGCTGAACAAGATTCGTAACCCATCCGACTGCCATCATGGGCCAGGTCAGAAGTCCGAGATAACTGATAAATGCCACAAAATCACCCGGGGTTATGGTTGTCAGAATAGTCTCTCTCCCTCCGATATACAGAACAATTGCAAGACTCAGGTTTGAAAAAAAGAGCATCATGGGAAAAAATGCTCCTGTCACTTTTACCCGTTCAAGATTCTTCTGAACGCAGGTTCCTGATATTGCATCTACTTTGGAGAGAGATTCATCTTCTCTGTTATATGCTTTGATAATTCGGATACCTGAAAACCGCTCTCTGACAGTCTCGGTTAAATCTGAAAAAGCAGCCTGCACCTCCTGATATTTCCGGTGCATTTTTTTACTGAAAAAGCGTGTTCCGAAAATGATAAACGGCATAGGAATCAGCACTAACAGGGTCAAACGGATATTGATATATGCCATAAAGCCGATTGCCGCGTGTTCCGAGGAAAATGCCGTCAGTTAAAGCTACCAATCCCATGCCTGTTGCCATGCGGATATGCTGAATATCGCTGGTGGCATGAGCCATGAGATCCCCGGTATGTGTTTTGTTAAAATATGAAGCAGAGAGTTTCTGAATATGCTCAAAAAGGCGGTTACGCAACCCCTCTTCCACCCGTCTTGACATACCGATAAGACAGAACCGCCATCCGTAACGGCAGATAAGCATCAGAATTGCAATCCCTATAATATACAGGGAATAGATGAGCAGTCCTGTCAAGTCAATCTGATATGCGGTAAGATCGTCAATTGCCCATTTTATCACACGCGGAATATAAAGCTGAAGCATATCCACTGCTATCAGTGAAATAAGACCGATGATAATCAGAAGACGGTTTTCTTTGACATAAGGTTTTATTAAATAAACAGATTTCATTCTTTTATATAAAGAACAGGTTATAGTTATAGATTAAAAAAATTCCGTTTCTGTTTAACTGACACGACGCGAAGCATCCTATCCTGTGTTCCCATGAGAAGCGCGGGAACGATTTAATTTCAGTAGATCGGAAATTTGTAAAGGTTTGTAGTACCGCCTTTAGGCGGTCAGTGTGAAATCAGATGGTTATCACAGCACGCCGGACCGCCTAAAGGCGGTACTACAAACTTTTTCGATCACAGCACGCCGGACCGCCTAAAGGCGGTACTACAAACTTTTTCGATCTACTGAATTTAGTCACGCCACATTTTTTATGTTTATTTCTTCTAAAGGAAGCTGAAAATTTCCGGCAATAATTCCGGGAACTGTAATATCTTCATCCATTTCCTCCCATCGAAGTGCAAAACCGTTTAATCTCACGGTCACTTTTTTAAGCTGATCATCGGCTGCTTTTTTGAGAATTTTGAATCGGTCTGCAGGAAATCCGACTATTCTGCCGTCTGTCAGTTCAATGAAAATCATTCGTTTTTCTGCCCATGCTCTGATTGCAGCCGGTTCAGACATTTCATTCTCTATATTTTTGGAAATCATTATATTTCTCCGTCAATAATGTTTGATGCTCAAAAATGAGCTTTTCGATTTGCCTGACTGCAAGCTGCGGAACTCCTTTGTTTCTTGCAAGTCTGACAGGTTCTAACCAGAATTTACATTCACCGTCAGGTGTTTCAACAATATCAGCGTTATCATATTCATCAGGATTATCAGCGGTTCTGAATCGCTGATTTATCAGATTTATCGGATTGCACGGATTATTTAGGATTACAGGATATTGTAACATCTGCAAAGATTGCGGTTAAGAAAGGGATTTTTAAGGATACATCTGTTAAATCACATTCTTACACACAATCCTTGTAGATGTCAGCAGTGTAATTACCGTGCCTAATGGTTTTTTATTTTTATTCACGCTGAGAATCTCTGCAAGCCATTTCAATGATTTTTCTGTACTCGCTGCAATATTCAGGAGTATCTTTCTGAACAAATATCCCCCGCTCAATCAGAGCAGGATTCTCCTCTTTTGCTTTTGACCCTATCGGCGTAGTATTATCTTTAAAAAACTCCATCATCTCCGCTGCATTCCCCTGCCTGTTTTTTCTTCCGAAATAAGTAGGACACTGCGTCAGAATCTCTACAACTGAAAATCCTTTATGTGTAATAGCTTTCATCAGAATATCAACAATCTGATGAACATGATACGTTGTAGTTCTTGCCACAAAAGATGCCCCCGCAGCTCTTGCCAGTTCAACAGTATCAAACGCATGATCTATATTCATATAAGGGGCTGTGGTTGCTTTTGTTCCGTAGCCGGATAACGGGGAAAACTGCCCTCCGGTCATTCCATAGACACGGTTATTCATAACAATAGCAGTCATATCAATATTTCGCCGTGCAGCATGAATAAAATGATTTCCGCCGATTGCCAAAGCATCTCCGTCTCCCATCGGAACAATCAGATTTAATTCAGGTCTGCTCAGTTTGACACCCGTAGCAAACGCCAACGCCCTTCCGTGAAGTGTATGAAGCGTATGAAAATCAACATAACCGGAAATACGTGAAGAGCATCCGATCCCTGAAACCATAACAATATCATTTTTTTTTATTCCAAGATTCTCTATTGCTCTTAGGAGATTATTCAACACAATCCCATGCCCGCACCCTGAACACCAGATATGAGGAAAAAATCTTTCTCTGATATAATCTTTTACTGCCATAATTTTTCAGACTCCTCTCCCCTGGATAAGCCGCAGTATATTTCTTATATCTGTCGGCGTGATTAACTCGCCGTCAATCCGGTTTGCCAGAAATACCCGATCCGGATGTTCCACAGCCATTCTTACTGCCTGAAGGATCTGCCCCATATTCATTTCAACAACAACTACATATCTTGCGTTGGCGCATTTTTGCCGGACAAGACCGAATGGAAAAGGGGATAGCATCTGAAGCTCCAGAAGTCCGAGACGCTCTCCTCTCTGTCTCCTGTTTTCTACAACATGAAGCGCGGAACGGGCTGAAGAGCCGTAAGAGATAAGCACAATTCTGGCATCTTCCATGTAATATTCTTTATAGCGGTTAATCTGATGCAGATTATTGTTAATTTTATCAGTCAGATGGCGGAGAAGTCCATGAACAACTGCAGGATTGGATGATGGAAATCCCCACATATCATGAAAGAGTCCGGTAACATTATAACGATGAACCCCTCCGAAATCAGACATGGGAAGCCTTCCGTCTTCTCTCGGAAGATAAGGATGAAAATCAACCCTTCTTTTACCGATGTTCTGAGACGCTGCACTAGAGGAATCTCTCCTTCTTCCGGTATAATCAGGCGTTCACGTGTATGTCCGATCACTTCATCAAACAGGAGAATCACAGGAGTTCTGTATGTTTCCGCCATATTAAAGGCATGAACCGTTATTTCAAATACATCCTGATGATTCGATGCGGTTAATGCAATAATGGCATGATCTCCATGAGTTCCCCATTGAGCCTGTGCAACATCCCCCTGACTTACATGAGTCGGATTCCCTGTTGAAGGACCGCCCCGCTGAACATTGACAATCACGCAGGGTATCTCTGTCATAATTGCATATCCGAGAGCCTCCTGCATAAGAGAAAACCCGGGACCGCTTGTGGCGGTCATGACTTTATGTCCTGTCAGAGATGCTCCGATAATTGCACACATAGATGCGATTTCATCCTCCATCTGAATAAAATGCTCTCCGCGCCGAGGAAGTCTGATTAGAGAGCAGTTCGGCAATTTCTGTGGATGGGGTAATCGGATACCCTGCAAAAAAATTGAGTCCTGCATACATCGCACCCTCCACACATGCTTCATTTCCCTGAACAAATTTTATATTTTTACTCATTCTCCGATCTCTCTCCGCTTATTTTTTCACATTCTACTGATATAGCAAGATCCGGACATCTGAATTCACAGAGCCTGCAACAGATACAATCTTCGGGTCTGGCTGTAAATGCTTTTTCATTTTCGTCCAATTTCAGAACATTTTTGGGACAGAAATGAACGCATATACCGCACCCTTTGCACCAGTCTCTGTTGATAATATGTTCTTTTAATTTTGATTTGCCCATTTAAAAAAGACCTTTCCGGTAAAGATATGAATATATTATTATAATTTTTATCAATGGCTTATTCCTTTTAAATATACTGACTTCGGTTATAGTTAATATTTCTTATGAATTTTGTCAACTGAATTGGAATTATAACGGAAAGAATGTTTCAGAGAAAAAAATGAGGTTGTTTCACAAACCTAATCCCCCTGCCCCCCTTCCCTGAAGGGAAGGGGAAAGAAAGGACAGAAAGTTTGTAGTACCGCATTTATGCGGTCAGGCGTGCTGCGATAACCGTCTGATTTCACACTGACCGCATAAATGCGGTACTACAAACTTATGTGAAGACCGTCTGATTTCACACTGACCGCCTAAAGGCGGTACTACAAACTTCTGCGGTCAGGCGGGTTTCGATAACCCCCGCAGGTTCGGAATTGAAGAACTTATGACAGGTTACATTGAAATAATCTTCAATATATATACTGCTTCTTCACTGCCGATTTTATTGTCGCCGTTGACATCATTCGATTCTATATTAACCGGAGATGCATCCGTTCCTGTCAGAATTTTCAGGACAGTTATAATATCTGACAGATCAATATCTTGATCTCCGTCAATATCGCCTGTAATGATATTATTTTCTGATACCTGAATATAGATATTTTTTCCTTTGTTTGAATAACAGATATTGCGTAAAATACTGTTGCTGTCCGAATATTGAATATATATACCGTTATCTGTATTTGAATAACAGGTATTACCTGAAACAGTGTTGGTGTCGGGTGAGATAGTGTCGGGTGAAAGTATTGGATATAAATACCGTTTCTTGAATTTGAATAACAGGTATTTTCGGAAACAGTGTTGCCGTCCGAATCTTGAACATAGATGCCGTTACTTGTATTTGAATAACAGGTGTTACCAAAAACATTTTTGTTGTTATCAGAAAATTGAAACCAGATACCATTAGTTAATTTTGAGCAGGTATTAACGGAAACAGTATTATTCTTCCCGTAATATATAAAAATCCCTGTATTATTACGGCTGAATTGAAGAACAGATATTATCGGAAACAGTATTGTTATCAGAATATTGAATATAAATACCGTAAGTTAAATCTGAACAGATATTCTTGGAAATAATGTATTACCTGTTCCCTTGTAAACAAGAATCCCTGTAATATAATTGCAATCACTGATACCTCTTCACATTCATTGTCAGATATTGTACAACCTCCTACATTGTCAAGTTCTATACATTCTCCGGCGGTTACTGAAACTTTAAACCCTTTTATGGTAACCTTATCACTTTTAACGAGAATAACAGGATCATTATTATCCTTATTTCCGTTTATTTCCGTTTCTGACAGTGATTCAAGTATAAGCGGTTTATCTACAGTGATATTGCCTTTGTATGATTCTCTGGTAACATAAATATGGGCATCTTTTCAGCGGCGGCTTCATCTATTGCTGTCTGAATGTCGTTAGTATCACCTACGCAAATCTCTTTATTTTTTACCGTTATTGTATGAGTTGAAGGATCTTTTTTAACAGCGTTTTTTACTTCTCCCACAGTTATTGTAACCGTTCCCGGATTCCCGCAGATAACACCATCATCGGAAATACTGAATATTTTCGTTTCAGATTCCTCAGTCGGGGTAATTGTTATACTACCGCTTGGTAAGTTATTTGTTCCGACTACTGTAAAAGGTACAGTTATATCAAGGCTGCTGTTTTTTTCCGAATTTTTTTTTATTATAAAAGACGCATTGTTTCCTTCTGTTATTTCCTGTGAAGCCTGTAGTAAAAAATACCCACGGACCTTTATACTTAAAGCCTGACACAGTATGAGTAAATTCTTTACCTGCGGTATTTTTTACCTTCAGAACTACATCTTTTCCGGTATCATAAGCCGGGGCAAGACATTCAATCTTATTATCTGTCCATGATATGTAAGGTTTTGAATAAGAAGGATGCTGAACATTATAACCGGCTTCTTTATCACCGAACATGACCTTTCCCTCTGAATTACCGAAACCGGCACCTTCAACCGTTATCATCTCTCCCGCTGTAAATCCTTCGGAAGAAGGAGATACCGAGGAGATGCCGCCCCCCTCTGATTCTTTTATGCTCATATAACTCCACGCTCCGCCGGTCAGCAGATTGTAAGCCTGATCTGTATTGTTGGTTATTCTTACAGCAAGATATTCATTCTGCCCTACAGTAAAAGACCCGCCGTCGGGATTATCTGTTTCAAAGGTTATAATATTTTCTGTACCGTCTCCGCCTAAAGTTGCTGTTCTTTGAGCCGTTCCCCCCCATGAAGTACCGTCTGAAAGTTCCGATTTCAACTGTGAAATCTCCGTTCAGCGGCTCTATGAACACCAACCGCCCCACACCGATGCCGGTATAAACTTTCGCTGTCGCTTCTTTCTCCTTAATCCATAAAACAGAGCCTTTCGGAGCAATTTCAACATTGCCGGGTACCAGTTTTTCCATATTTTCATCTTTATACATTTTTTTATCGCTGTTCAGCCATAAAACAGGAAAGGTATATTGCTCAGGTGCGGCAGCAAGCGGGTAATAGTTCTCTAAATTTTCTTCGTCATCTCCCCAAATATCAGATATTTCTCCGTTTTCATCATACCATGTTGTTTCATTGAAATCGTAAGGATTATCTATAATACCGTCATAACCGGTATCGTTATAGCCGGAAGGATAATTATGAAGGTTGCCAAGACTTTTTAGTCCGGAAAAATCCTGATTATTATAAGTATATGATGCTACAGGCATACTCCAGATACTTGATGAATAATATGAAATTTCCTTAACTCCTATATTGTTCAGACAGAACATATTGTTGTCAGCCTGATCTATCTCAAAGACAACTCCGTTATCGGTTTCAACATGAAATTCAGTTGAAGATTCAAAGGTATTACGGTAATAAGTGTTATAAAAAGAGTAATATGTATAAAGAAGTCTTTTTCCCTTGGAATCTTTGACAGTATTATTAGAAAAAGTATTGTAATTTGATGCCTTAACAGTAAATGCCCCGTTAAGTTCATAGTCATGTATGCTATTGTTATAAATAAAATTATAATCCGAACTTCCCATATAAATTATTCCCATATTTTTGTTATTTAAAATAAAATTATTATCCGCGCTGACCAGTGAGATAGAATAATAACCGTCTGACTTAAAGTCATTGTCGTCAACAATATTATGTGAAGAACCTGACGGCATATAAATTCCGTTTGTAATAGCAGAGATTCTCGTGGATATTATTATAATGTGAAGATTGAATAGTAATGCTGTCTCTATTACTTGAAGAGAACAGATTTTTTGAAATTTCGTTGTTATCTGAATATACAAAGAAAATGCCCGTTTCATTTTTATGACTATCATCACCGAAGCGGTTATTAAAAATTTTGCAATTACCCGACCCCCACCATACGTTTATTCCGTAACTTGCATTACTCTCATAAATAGCATATATAGTGAAACCATCCACTGTTACATTATTACTTTTCCGAATATCAATAACCGACGTATTTTTAATTCCCGCAATAGTCGTATTCTCATATCCGTTTTCTGATTTGAGAGTAAGATTTGGCTTGTTTTCTATAGTGATATTCTCCTGATATGTTCCGTTTCCGACTGTAATTGTATCACCGGTTGTGGCAGCTTCTATTGCTGCCTGAATGGTTGTGTAATCTTTTCCCTCCTCATTTCCAACGATATATCTTTGGCAGAGACTTTGCCGTTAAAAAACATAAAACAGATTACTGACACCCAAACCGTATTCAAAATTATTTTATAAATATTCATTTTTTTGTCCTTTTTAATTTAAGAAGCTAAGTTTCTTAAAGAAACTTAGCTTCTTTGTTATACAACAAACCTAACCCCCCTGCCCCCCTTCCCTGAAGGGAAGGGGGGTTAAGATTTAAAGATGTTTAATAAGTAAGGCGGGTGAATCGCAGCGTAACCAGCTGACCTAACTTGTTTTTTACTTGTTCCCACGCTTTGCATGGGAACGGAGAAGAAAAGCTCCGTAGGAGCGTTATATTTGTAGCAAGATGCAGTTCACAGTTTTAAAAGCTCCGTAGGAGCGTTATATTTTTTTCCAATTCCTCGTTCCCACGCTTTGCGTGGGAATGCAGCATGGACGCTTCGCGTCCATGAATCAGCGGAATCTATAACAAATTACACAAAGCGTTCTCTTTTATGTTCCCACTCAAAGCGTGGGAACGAGACCGCCTAAAGGCGGTACTACAAACTTTTTACTTTAAATATAACACATCCAGCATTTTTCTTTTGACATCCTCATAAAGCCCCAATGTAACAAGCGGCTCTTCGCTCATAATATACAGATATGCTGTTTCAGAAGGAAGTCCCGGAAAAAGATTTTCCAATAACCCTGATTTGTTATTCTGCATACCCAGCCCATAAGGTGCATTATACCATAGATATTTACCATCCTGCAACAAACAGGTTCCGTCTACAGTCATAAGGTACAGCCCATATATCTGTTTTTACTGATTCAGAAGGATTTAACATAGCCAAACCGCTCCATCCTTTATCAGCAGATATATAATTCATCCATACATCAGCAGATTCATCCTTATAAGTAGGCAGTATGGTTGCGGCAAGCTCCTGATTGCCTCTGCCGAATATCTGAAATCCGCCCAAAGGTCTGTCAACAAATATTTTAATCCATGAAATATTATCATTCCATTCTGAAAAAATATCCTGAACAAAACATGCACGGTTCCCATGAGCAGAAACAGTTATTTTTCCGGTTTGAACAAGATTACCATCTGATGAATATCCATTAAAAGTAACAGGTGAAGTCTCCTCACCCGGATTTATCAGTACAATTCCTGTCCACCATTCGGATCCGACAGCAAGATGCGGTATATAAAGTCTCGGGGCAATCTTTCTATCATCCATTAGTAAAATGCCTGATAATCCTGTATTAGTCGTATCTGAATTATTTCCCCATAACAGACATCCGGTTATATTACCGTCTGCAACAAGAGTCATCCATGCTGTATTTTCCGGGATTATGCTATTATTCATGTATGATTGAATAAAATCTGTTTTATTTTCACCCGCGCCCAGTTCAATTATATTTTCAGCAGTAATATATCCATCTGATGTATAAGCCTTTATATTAATTTTAACCGGATTTACAGCATTTGGATTTGCAATTGCCAACCCTGTCCACCAGCCTTCAGAAACCGCTATATGAGGAACATAAAGCGTATCTGTCATATTATCATCTAAAGGAAGATTCACTCTGCCGGTTGCCTCTTCATAGCTGAAAAATCCTTTGGCGCAGTCTGTTCCCTCCAGATTAATCAGCTTTGCAAATGCAAGCAAAGAATCAGAGGATAAAAACATATCCTGAAATGAAAATGTTTCCAGTTTGCCGGGGAATATTGTCATCTCTTTTGTTATTTTAAGATTCCCTTTGTTATCAAAAAGATTCAATCTGAGATTCTGATTTTCTGTTTCATTATTCAGAACTGTTATAAGCGTATTCCAGCCGTTGGTAACAGGCGTATGCGGAATGAGTGTCATGGGAGATTGAAAAAACCGGATCCTGTAATAAGGTGTTTCTGAACCTGATGATATTTTTATATAATAATAACCTGATTCTGATATATCGGCAATTCTTGCTCCGTCTGTCAGTTCTGTTCCTATCTGCTCTCCTTTGGCATTAAAAATATCAGCATTTATTATATTTTCCGAATTTATTATATATTCAGGAACCGCATTAACTGTAAAATCATCACCCTGCTGAAGTATAACTTTATACCAGTCATCATCATAAGCAGTTGCGCAGTAAAATCTATCTTTTTGCAAATCTTTGATAAGATATGCTTTTTCACTTGTGTTATTATCTTCAAATATATCATTACCCGGCTCAGACTCAGATGCAATAATCTCTGCTATAACATCATCTTTTAAAAAAGATTTGTTTCCGAAAAATACAGGATACCAGATAAAATCAGGGTGATCATCAATGCTATCACCTTCCCATCCTCCGGGTGAATCTTTGATATTTCCGTTTTCATCAATCTCCAGCCAGTAGGTATAAGTCTTGACAAACGGCTGCAATCCGACAAAATCAGGATAAACAAGATCGTCCGCAAACCATACCATGCAAGTTACGTGCCGTTTATTATTTTCATCATACCAATCCATTTCATATTGGTAAGCAGGATAATTCCAGATTTGTTCACCTGCATCAAGCTCCATTATAACCGGCACACCCTGATCTGAGATATAATTTATAAGTATCTGATGAAATCCCTGAGTTCCTCCCGGATATATATCATTTATATCAGATTTATTTTCTTTACTATACCGCTCTCCGTAAATTACAATCTCATAATTCTGATCATAATAAAGAGTCAGGAGTCCTTTTTTGTCTCCCACACGAAAGTTGATACCATTAAGCTCCCCTGCATGATCCGGTTCAGACGCCAAAACAGATGCGGCTGCCCAGTCATCACAGTAGCCTGCCCACAAAGGAGCATCAGGGTTATAAACATTTTCTAATCCCCATTCTGTTGCATCAGCAGGATAAAAGCCGCTTACATAAGCATCATATTTCTCTATAGGTGAAGGATGTCCAAGATAGCCGTTTACCAATTTTCCATCTGTCAGAGACCACCAGTAACCCGACCAGGGAAGCATATCATCCGGCACCTTTGCTGAATCAGAGCCTGCTATGACAGGGGATGCAAAAAGATATAAACAGAATAAAAGAAATATCTGAATTTTTTTCATTTAAAATTGTAGGTCGGGTTAGCAGGAGCGTAACCCGACATTCAGATCAAAAAAGTTTGTAGTACCGCCTTTAGGCGGTCAGGCGTGCTGCAAAAAAGTTTGTAGTACCGCCTTTAGGCGGTCAGGCGTGCTGCGGAAAGTTTGCAGTACCGCCTTTAGGCGGTCAGGCGTGCTGCGATAACCGTCTGATTTAACACGTACCGCCTAAAGGCGGTACTACAAACTTTTACAAATTTTCGATTTTCTGGATGTAGTAGTAGGGTGGACAAAGCGGAGCGTGTCCACCTCTTTTCGGATACGTGTCTTTGGCGGACACGCTCCGCTTAGTCCGCCCTACAAACTAACCGCCTAAAGGCGGTACTACAAACTTTTTCGCTCCGGCATTTTTAACCATGCCTTTATATTTTGGGATTCTGTATAAACCGCCCAGGGTAAACCCGGAAACCAGTATTGCTTAAAAATTATCCTCTCTTTTTTGGAAATCTCAAACTCAATACCGTTTTGAAGAATAACAGATGAAAAATTTTTAAGAGTGTCAATCTCTGCAATATCTTCTTTTTTAACAGTATAAACGCTCTGAGTCAGTTCTTCATCAGTCTCCTGTCTGTTATTTATCTTCTGTTTTAAGTGATAGGTTTTATTTTCAGATAAAAAAACAGGCATATAAAAAGGAATAACAGAAAAAAGCGGATATACAGGGCTTAATCCCTGAAAAGAGATCTCTTTTTTCAAAGATTTTCCTTTAATTATTTCTGTCAGTAAAATCCGGTTTATCTGACCTGATTCCCTGTCAATAAATATCTGTGCATCCGGCGAGCCGGTTTCACTGGTAATATTTATTTCAAAATGAGATTCATCTGCTTTTACCACTTTAAAATGCCATGTTCTTGGTTCAGACCAGTTTCCGTCTATGTTCTTATATATAGCTTCTACATTCCATTGCATATCTGTTTGCCAGTATTTTAAGGGATTCACATCTATTGCATAGGATGTATTTGGCGTATAAAAAAGAAAAATCAGTATTAGAAATATATGTTTGTATTTTTTCATATTAGAATGCAGCGGGTCAGGTTTAAAAATTTGTAAAATTTTTTGTAAGATTTCCTGAAAACCGCGGTAATTTATAATTTCCACACCACAAAACGGATTCATGGTTAATAGATCATCATCACCTGTGATTAGATAATCGGCGTTGCCTGAAATATTATCATTTTTTTTCACTGTATCTTCTTTTCCGGACTGATTTAACCTCCCCAGTAATTTCTTCAAGAGTCAGAGCATCCGTTCTGACTTTACTCAGTAACTGATTAAAACGGAAATGGAAAGTATCTTTTTCCAACATTCTGATAATTTCGGTTTTTTCTTCAATTCCGCACTGAGTTATCAGTGATTTTAACTGATTAAAATCTATTTTCAGACTAATATTCATAATTTATTCCAATGACTTAATTTTTTTTGGCTTTAACGAAAAAGATCATTATTTTCCCTCAAACATCTTTTTGAACGAACCTGCTTCAGCGCATACATACCAGTTGTTTTCTTCATAAATCCATTCTTCTCTGATTTTAATCCCCTGAAAGTGAAATCCATGCGACTGATTATCAAAGCTGACGGTTACAGTAGCGGTTTTCTCTTTTTCTCTAAAATCAGTCTTCTCAACCTTAAATCCGGTAATATCCAGATTGGAAGATTTTATAAAATTTTCATAGCTTATCTGATTTTTATATTTTTTACAGTAAAACTCATAAGATTTATTCCACTCTTTATTCTGTTTAGCCTGCCAGCATCCTTTTACTCTCTCCTCAAGAGCATTGGGATTTATTTTATCAGATACACATGCAGACAATATAAAAATTATAAAAAGAATAGAATGTAAGTATAATGATTTCATAATGTTTTCTCCTTTTTAATCTACAGGGATTATGTTATCTACAGGGATTGCTCTATCTACAGGAATTGCTCTATCTACAAGGATTGTGGTTAAGAAAGGGATTGTTTTAAATCCCCTTAATCCTTTCTTAACCGTAATCCCTGTAGATATTCAGTGTACTATCTACAGGGATTGCTATCTACAAGGATTGTGGTTAAGAAATGGATTGTTTTGAATCCCTTAAATCCCTTTCTTAACCGTAATCCGTGTAGATATGTGTAGTATCTACACGGATTGTGTTTAAGAAAGGGATTGTTTTAAATCCCTTAAATCCCTTTCTTAACCGTAATCCGTGTAGATATGTGTACTATCTACACGGATTGTGTTTAAGAAAGGGATTGTTTTGAATCCCTTAAATCCCTTTCTTAACCGTAATCCATGTAGATATGTGTAGTATCTACACGGATTTGTTTAAGAGGGGATTGTTTTGAATCCCTTAAATCCCTTTCTTAACCGTAATCCGTGTAGATATGTGTAGTATCTACACGGATTGTGTTTAAGAAAGGGATTGTTTTAAATCCCTTAAATCCCTTCTTAACCGTAATCCCTGTAGATATGTGTACTATCTACAGGGATTGTGTTTAAGAAAGGGATTGTTTTAAATCCCTTTAATCCCTTTCTTAACCGTAATCCATGTAGATATGTGTACTATCTACACGGATTGTGTTTAAGAAAGGGATTGTTTTAAATCCCCTTAATCCTTTCTTAACCATAATCCCTGTAGATAACAACCCCTGTAGATTACTCTTCACCAGCCTTTTTCGCCGCCTTATTATATGCTTTCATAAATTCTTCAGGCGTCATTTTTTTCAGTTCTTCAACCTTCAATTTTTTATCATCTGAAGACAATTCTTCTTTCTCCTCTGATTTTTTACTGCTATTAATCACCTCTGTATATTTTATAATCATATCATTGACTGATGTATCATATTTTATCTTATCATCCAAATCTCTTATATAGCCTTGAAACTGTGCAATTTTTTTCTCTTTTTTATCCCATTCGATTTCCATAACTCCTACTGATTCCCCCATACGTCCGTGGCCCGCAATCAGTGTATTGCCAATTTTAACAGCTTCACTTCTTATTCCCTGTCCCACAACTGCTATATGAATATCAGGTATTTCTTTTATCAAATCAATGGTCTCATGATAATTCAGACGCGACAGCAGGATGATCATATCTGCCTCTTTTTTTAACTCCGGCACCAGTCTTCGCAGAGTATCAACAGGGGATAATATTTTTTCATAAGATTTTATAACCTTTTCATCAGGCATAACAATGCCTGTAACGGCAATTTTTACTCCTTTTATATCTTTTATAAGATAAGGTTTCCACAGCAGATTCCTGCTTTCTATATTTGCATTGACCACCGGAAATTTTGCGGCACTGTTAATAAAAACTGACAGCCGGTTTCCGTAAAGCAGATATGTCTCTCCAAGATTTATAACATCATATCCTATGTAGTTCATTGTATTAATAATCAATTCAGCAGAGAGCATAGGATAATTCTGTGCATTTGAGAGGATATTGCCGTTGTCAATCAGAAGAAAGTCTTTATCTTCCGAATCGCTTTGAACCGATTTGATAAAATTTGCCCGACGCGGCAGACCGCCGTGTACTCTTCCCCCTCAGCGAAAACATGGGTTTGTTTTTCCATTTGTATCTCCGGTATAAATAATTTTAAAAGATACTGCTTCAGATGCCTGAAGAAAAGAGGGAATAGACAGGAGCAGTAACAATACCAAAAACAAAAGGGATTCTATTTTATTCTTTTTCATATTTTTGCTTTTATAAATTTTCAAGCTCCGTTAGGATCGTTATATTTGTAGCCGCTTGAGTTCGTAGTACCGCATTTATGCGGTATTCACGCCCTACCGCCTGAATGCGTTACTACGAACTTACCACCGCACAAAGAATTGAGACGAAATAAAAAAAAATCCTCTTCTTACACAAAATCCTTGTAGATATATACCGCTCCTAATGAGCTACAAATTAATCATTCCCTCAACCAATTTTCTGTAATCAGGTCATCAATATTTCTGAAATGTTTTATGTTATCAGTAACAAGAATCGCATTATTTGCAATTGAGATTGACGCGATGAGCGAATCAACCTCTCCTGTGGGACGTCCTTTTTGCCTAAGGGATAGACGAATTTTGCTGTAAGCATCGGCACTTTTTTCATCAAAATTGAAAATATCAACAATCGTTGTGAATTGTCCTAATAGTTCGAGGTTTTGTTCTGAGCGGCTCGAAGCTCTTGCTCCGTAAAGTAATTCTCCTAATACGATTGAACTTATAGCAACATCAGGCAGACAGGATTTTAATTTCTCTGCTATCTTCTGATTGCCGTTCAGATAGGTGATAACGACACAGGTATCAAGATGGTATTTCAAAATTTGCCTCACGAGCTTTGCTGTTATGTCGTTGTTGCCCGATTTTTTTGAAAATCGGTTCCAGACTCTTATCTTCTGCCCATGAACCGCATAATTTATCTGTCAGTTTTCGTTTTTCTTCCAATGATAACGGCATTGGTTTAATATCCACAATAACAGGGATACCATCAGCCAAGCCGGTTTCCTTATATAATTCTAAACGATTTCCTCTGATAATGCCTTGTACCTGCATTTATATATTCTCCCGTGTAAATTTTCAAGCTCCAATAGGATATGTTATATTTTTAACATCGGATGCCAGTCCATTATTTTCAAGCTCCGATAGGATCGTTATATTTGTAGCACCGGATGCCACAGTCCATTATTTTCAAGCTCCGATAGGAGCGTTATATTTGTAGCACCGGATGCCAGTCCATTTTTCAAGCTCCGATAGGAGCGTTATATTTGTAGCACCGGATGCCAGTCCATTTTTCAAGCTCCGATAGGAGCGTTATATTTGTAGCACCGGATGCCACAGTCCACTATTTTCAAGCTCCGTAGGAGCGTTATATTTGTAGCACCGGATGCCACAGTCCACTATTTTCAAGCTCCGTAGGAGCGTTATATTTGTAGCACCGGATGCCACAGTCCACTATTTTCAAGCTCCGTAGGAGCGTTATATTTGTAGCACCGGATGCCACAGTCCACTATTTTCAAGCTCCGTAGGAGCGTTATATTTGTAGCACCGGATGCCACAGTCCACTATTTTCAAGCTCCGTAGGAGCGTTATATTTGTAGCACCGGATGCCACAGTCCACTATTTTCAAGCTCCATAGGAGCGTTATATTTTTCATTATATTCGCATCAATTTGGGTTAAATATAACGCTCCTACGGAGCTTTAAAAATACGGGGCAGCCATCTGCTACTACAAATATAACGCTCCTAACGGAGCTTTTTATCCCGACCCAAAAAATCTGATTATAATAAAAAATCCTATTCTTATACAAAATCCTTGTAGATATATCGCCCACCCAACCTAATTATGCTTAAAGATTTGCAGATGCCTGAACCGAAGTTCGTGCATAAAGGAATCGTGCAAAATCCAATACTTCTTTTGCTGTTTCATCAGGCAGATTGGCAATTAAGTCTGCTGTCTGTTCTGAAATAGGAACCCATTGATATGTCTTAATTCGCCATACTACAATAAACTGTTTTAAGTTCAATGCTAAAAAATCAAGAGTCTCACCGTTTTCATCCGTAAATTCGATTTCATAAACTTCTTTGTTATGGCAATGAACAACAGTACCTCTGATTCCGGCACGCAATTTTTTTTCCGGTATGTCTTTTATCAGTTCAATTATATCACCTGTTTCTGGCATTTGTTTATCCTATTTTTTTACATAAAGTGTTACAAGATGAGCTTCTTTTATCTCCTGAGCAACAAGCCACCCTGTTCTTACAACAGCGAGCCGCCCTTCTGTTCCTTTGTAATATCTGCTGTATAGCGTTTTCCGAATTTATCCTCACTGTGAAAAATGATTTCCGTTTTTAATATTCCGATTTCAATCTGACGAATAAGTTCCGTGTGATTTTCCATTGTAATACCAAGTAGTTTTTCAAAAATGACCGCCTTGTGTTTCCCATGCGGAGAATCGGTATTAAGAGCATAATGTGTCAATTTGCGGGGATCAATACGGATACAGTCGGCAATATCTTTCAGTTTCAAAACTTAATACCTTTATTTTATATAAAATTATTTGTTTGCCATATATATTCTTATCTTCTGCCCATGAACCTCATAAATTATCTATTTGTTTTCAAGCTCCGTTAGGAGCGTTATATTTGTAGAAATATCCGTCCCCAACGGGGTTAAAGCTCCGTTAGGAGCGATATATTTAATCTAAATTGCGAATATAATGAAAAAATATAACGCTCCTACGGAGCTTTAAAATAACGGACTGGCATCTGATGCTACAAATATATCGCTCCTAACGGAGCTTTAAAATAACGACTGGCATCTGATGCTACAAATATATCGCTCCTAACGGAGCTTTAAAATAACGACTGGCATCTGATGCTACAAATATATCGCTCCTACCGGAGCTTTAAAATAACGACTGGCATCTGATGCTACAAATATATCGCTCCTAACGGAGCTTTAAAATAACGACTGGCATCTGATGCTACAAATATATCGCTCCTAACGGAGCTTTAAAATAACGACTGGCATCTGATGCTACAAATATATCGCTCCTAACGGAGCTTTAAAATAACGACTGGCATCTGATGCTACAAATATATCGCTCCTAACGGAGCTTTAAAATAACGACTGGCATCTGATGCTACAAATATATCGCTCCTAACGGAGCTTTAAAATAACAACTGGCATCTGATGCTACAAATATATCGCTCCTAACGGAGCTTTAAAATAACGACTGGCATCTGATGCTACAAATATATCGCTCCTAACGGAGCTTTAAAATAACGACTGGCATCTGATGCTACAAATATATCGCTCCTAACGGAGCTTTAAAATAACGACTGGCATCTGATGCTACAAATATATCGCTCCTAACGAAGCTTTAAAATAACGGACTGGCATCTGATGCTACAAATATATCGCTCCTAACGGAGCTTTAAAATAACGACTGGCATCTGATGCTACAAATATATCGCTCCTATCGGAGCTTTAAAATAACGACTGGCATCTGATGCTACAAATATATCGCTCCTATCGGAGCTTTAAAATAACGACTGGCATCTGATGCTACAAATATATCGCTCCTAACGGAGCTATTTATGCCGACCTACGCGTATCAATTACATGGATTCATTAATAAAAAAAATCCTCTTCTTATACAAAATCCCTGTAGATGCAGAATAACGCTCCTAACGGAGCTATTTATGCCGACCTACGCATATCAATTACATGGATTCATTAATAAAAAAAATCCTCTTCTTATACAAAATCCCTGTAGATGCAGAATAACGCTCTTACCGGAGCTTTTTATCTCAATCCATGAATATTATAACGGATTCATTAATAAAAATCTGATTATAATAAAAAAATCCTCTTCTTACACAAAATCCTTGTAGATGTAAGTGCTGAAAATCCGACATAAAAAAACCCTAAGGGTTTTTGAAATCCTTAGGGTTTTTTTGAGTTAATTAGAACTTATCCGGTGAGAAAGGCAGGAAACCCTGAGCCTCTGTACCTGAACCCATCATATAAAAACCGTAGAATGGGAGTGTAGATTCACCAATCATCCAGAATGCTTCATCTCCAAATACTGCATCTCCGCCTGCTGCAACAGGATTGATAAATGTTGCGCTGTCCATCAGTCCGACACTGAGACCTTTTGCAGGAACCGTAATAGCAGCATTATACATATCTCCATCCTGTTCATAAATTTTCAGATTTACTGTAATCGGAGCATCATTAGGATTGCTCAGAGCCAAACCGCTCCACCATCCGCTGGTTAATGAAGGTGAATATGGGAAAATACGGGTTTTTGCTGCTGCGTCTTCACAATCAACAAATTCTGCCAAAGCAATACCGGTTTTTGTGTAATTATTTGCTACTTCACAAACCCCTCCTCCGGTATTAAAATTGATATCTCGCTGTCCACAAACCTGTTGTTGCTGTGCAGGTATTATAAGCAACCGGAATAACGATATAATAAGTTCCTGTTCCGGTTAAACGAACTGTAAAATCTACTCTTTTGATCTCGTCACAGGTTACTGCTCCAAAAATGAGATTACCATTAATGTCATAACGGTTTGTTATCACAGGCACAATCGCTCCGCCAGCGTTAGTTTTAAACATTCTTAAAGCAAGATTACCGGCAATTCCTACGCCGATCTTATTTGTAGAGATAGTGAAATTATAATCTGCATCTTTCAACTGTTTGCCCGTATCTTCCAGAACAAGGCAGACTTCCTCCGGTGCAGGACTAATACATCCGCATCCAGCCTGTCCCTGTACTGCTCCCTGAAAACAAAGCGGAATTTCCAATCTGCCGGTCTTTGCATTCACGCTATCTGACCAAGGATCTGCATTTACCGTAAGATTAAGATTATTTCCCTCCAACTTTGTACACGGACGTATATTGAGCTGATCCTGAACAGCAGTATATTCCTTAACAGTTGCGATATACTGGTCGCCAGAAAATGTATTATACAGAGTATCATAATAACTGGCTTGTACCAACTGATAGTTGGCGTCTTTCGGGGTATATATTGTTTTGGTTAAATTAAGGCAAATCACGCTATTATTTACTGCATCAGCGCCATCATGACCAAAAACAATACGATCCGTTTCTAAAGATTTATTATTAACTTCAAGCAAAATTTTATCAGCACCGTTTTTACCCATTACTCTGTAATCCCATACTGGTTTGCCGGCAACTGTAGCAACAATTCCTCCAGTACCGTTCCATGTATAATAAACCCACTGCCATCCATCAACCTCTGTTGCATCCGGTATTCCTATGTTTTTACAAAGGGTAGCGCTATTTAAAAGCTCCATTGTAATTTTCTGATTAGCATAAAAGAAGTTATTAGAACCAACAGAACTCTGCGGCTGCATGGTAACAGAACCGACTCGTTGACAATCCATACCAGGATCGTCAAATGGCCAAGAGACAATTTTACCAAAGTTAGCAGTTACATCGTATGCCATATTCCCTGCTGCCATTGACGGTGTTGCAAAGAACGCAGCCAAAACGATAAAGGCAATCCCTATCGCGAAAATTCTTTTCATCTTTTTAAAACCTCCTGAATTTATAACATTATAATTGTTTTTAAATAAACATCCTACCCTTGCTCAAACCAAATTACAAATCTTCTCTCTTTCTTTTTATCACCATCCTTTCTTAAATCTAAAAGCATGAATTTATTTTTAATTTTCTTTTTTTACTTATTAAAGTAGAGATTATATCTCTAATATTTGGAATTTGTCAATATGTTTTGATGTCAAAATTTGATTGCTCTTTAAAAATCTTTTATATTAAAGAATATTCTGATATATTTTTTTATAATATCCTGCCCATCTGTTTAAGAATTTTCAGAACCGAATATAAATCATTCCCCGGATTCCTAAGCTCAAAAACTCTTGATGTAGCATATTGAGCCGCTTTTTCATTTTTCACCAGTTTGATAAATATAAAACTTCCGCCGTTGGTAATCAAGCCATAAATTGGAGATTCAAAATCAGGATTTGCCAGCATATAACTTAATATTTGGGCAAACCCTGCTTCTAAAGAAAAAACTGCCTGTTTTGATTCAATAACCAAAACCCATAATTTTTCTTTGAAAACAAGAATATCAATCTTTCCCTCAACCGTAATTCCGTCTTCAACATCAGAAAAACGGACGGATGCTTCTGATCTGATATGAAAAGGGGGCAAATAAAAACCGGCTAAATTCAGCAGAGGACCCAACACAGCCATTTTAACACTCTCTTCAAGCATAGGCGGATACTCTATCAGGTTAAAATAACCTGCTTTTATCTTATCTGATATATCCCTGTCTGATTCTGTTATTTCCGGTAAATCTGTTTGCCATTCAGGAAAAAACTGCTCATCCTCAACCTGCTGAAGAGCAAACCGGCGTTTTAAATCATGCGGGGTAATCTCTGTTCCGCGAATGATGTTACTCATAATAATATCAATTTATTATCCACGAACATTATTTAATTCTTCTTCCAAACTCTCTTTGGAATATTGTATGACAGAAACTTGATAACGGGTAAGCAGAGAGATAAATTCATATCTGGATAATCCTGTTATTTCTGCCGCCTTACTCTGAGAAATTTCACCTAATTCATACCATTTCACAACTGCGGCATATTTCATTTCCCGGATAAATTCAGCAGAAGATTTTCGCAGTGCTGAAAATGCTGATGTCGGAAGTTCTATTGTATAGGAATTTAACATAATTTTTTTTGAAATAATTCTTTACAGATTAATACCGATCTCTTTCAATCGGCGGAAATTGAATTATTATAAAATTCTTCTTTTCAGTTTCTCATAAAAACTTTCACGAGAGCCAATCATTATAACAACAATCAATTCATCTTTTTCAAAAATTTCATAAACAATTCTATATGATGTATTCTTATAATGAAAATGATAAGATCGTAATCCCCTGAATATATATCCCAATTCTTCAGCCTGAAAAGGAGCTTCACGGATATTTCTGAAATGGATTGTTTCAATCTCTTTCACAACTTCATTGGAAAGCCTCTTCAAATCTTTTCTGACAGCCCTGATGCTTTTAATTTGAAACATACCGCCTATATGTCCCTGAAAAGTTCTGTTTCATCAATCAGCGTTCCGCTCCTCATTTCTTTAAGAGCCGATTTTCTCCTTTCTGTCAGTTCCTCTGCGAGTTCTTTGTCTGCAAGAAGATCAAGCGTCTCTCTTTCACAATCTGTAAGGCTTCTTATTGCCTCAATAATTTTTAAGGGCGTCATTATATTTTCCGGTATTTGCATCACAAAATTTCCTAATTTCTTTATTAATTTTTTTTGGGTTGTTATGCTTTAAACAGACTGAAAATTTTTGTCAGAATTGTATAAGCAAAATTTATGCCATTCATTGAAAAATATCTATTTATTTTTCATATAACAAAATATCAGGAGTTACAAGATTTTTTTCAGGGTTAAACGGTTTTCTCTCAATTAAATTATGGTCATGATTAACCTTTAATGGTCAGATTAAACCAGATGTTTTTTAAAACTTCGGAAGTCTTTACAGTCAATTTATAAAGTGCTGTTAATTCACAATTTTTATTTCTTAATCAGTATTAATCTTGACAAGTTCCGGTTATCTGGTGTAGCCATATCAGAAATAAATTAACTATACTTAAACCGATTGAAAAGTCAAGAATCTTCTATAAGGAGAAAAATGAAATATATTGCAAATCTTTTGTTTGAAGCAAAAATGTTAAAAGAGACGCCCAGATCAGGTTATCATTTTCTGGGAGCTGGAAAAGAATCAGTGGCAGAACATTCTTTTATGATTACCTTTATTGCATACATCATATCTCAGATGATGCCGGAAATCAATACACTGAAGCTGATCTCCATGTGTCTTATCCATGATCTGCCCGAAGCAAGAATCAGCGATCTGAATTATGTTCATAAAAAGTATGTTACTCCCCATGAGGATAAAGCGGTTGAAGGATTTACGCAGAAAATCCCCTTTGGCATGGGAATGACTGAACTGATTAAGGAATTTAATGCAGGAATCTCTGCTGAGGCAAAACTCGCTCATGATGCGGATCAGCTTGCATTAATCCTTGAATTAAAATCACTTCTTGATGTCGGATATGCTCCTCCGAAAAAATGGCTGCCATCGGTTATCAGCCGCCTGAAAACCGATACAGGAAAAGAGATCGCTGATGGCATCATGGAAACAGAATCTGATGAATGGTGGCTTCAGTTGTTTCAAAAATAACCGTTTTTCTTTTAGACCTACGGGGTTTTAAAAACCCCGTAGGTCTATAGTGTAAAGGAATCTCTTTATGCAAAAAATCAAAATATCCCTTCTCATATCAATTCTGCTGCTCATATTTTTTAAAATAAATCTGCTGGCTCAGAATGTTACCGGAGTATTATCACAGGAGGCAACATATTCGCTCCCTGATTTATACAAGATTGCTCTTGATAAATCTGAAAATATTAAAATTTCTGAAGAGAATCTTTATATCTCTGAAAGAAATAAGGAAAAAGCCGTTTCCGTTTTATTTCCAAGGTTTTCAACTTTCGGAAATTATACCCGGTACCAGGAAGAGAAAATATATGACGGAACAGTTACTCAGCCGGAATCATCAAAATCATGGGGGCTTAAATTGAGTCAGTCCTTTACGTTAAACGGCAGAGAACTGATTGCGTTTCGTGTGGCTGAAGATTCAATTGAAAAAAGTAAATATGAGCTTTATGCAGTAAAAGAAGGGTATCTTTTCACTGTTGCATCTGCCTATTATGATGTGTTAAAGAGTATGAAAACAAAAGAGATCGCTGAATCAAATATGGAACGGCTGGAAAAGCACAGAATATGCGGTTTCAATCCGTTTAAAACTTGAAGAAGTAACTAAAACCGCTCTTTACCGGGCGGATGCTGAATTATCCAAGTCAAAAGCAGATGTTATCAGCGCCAAAAATATGCTGAGACTTGCAAAAGCCGCTCTTGCAAGAATTGTCGGATTGCCTGATCTGTATGAAATAAGGGACCCGAGCTTCCGACCTCTTATCAGATTCTCTCTCCGCTTCAGGATGATAAAGATAAGCTCGAATCATTCAAAAAAGAGGCTCTTGAAAACAGGGCTGAATTAAGTTCTTTAAGAATTGCCGAAAAAATGGCGGATGATATGGTTAAAATCTCCAAAGGCTCTTATTTTCCTGTTATGACAATCGAAGGCAATTATTCAGATTATGAACAGGATTCTTCTCAGGGAACAAACGGAGATGACGCTCTCTCAATAGCCTTGAATCTCACATTTACCATATATGACGGCGGGTTGAGAAACGCTGAATTAAAAGAGGTTCTTGCTCAGAAACGGCAGGCGAGGCTTGCAATTGAAGACCTGTCAAAACAGATTGCAATTGAAATCGAACAGGCTTATCTTGAACTGCTGACTAATCAGAGCATTCTGAAATCTCTTGAGGATCAGTTGGAATTTGCACGGGAAAATTATAATGCTGTCTCCAAACAGTTTAAAAACGGCTTGGCAGACAGTCTTGATGTTATGGATGCAAATACTCTTCTGGTAACTTCTCAAAAACAGCTTTCAGAATCGCAATACGATTTTCAGTTGGCGCAGTTAAAATTGGAACGTGCAAAAGGAACATTTTTAAAGGAATTAGGAATTGAGAATTAGGAATTAGGAACTCACGTTAGGCAAATTCCGTGCCATTTTCAAACCATCCCGTAGGGATGCCTGATAATAGCACGGCAATTCATTGCCGTGAAATATTAAAAAACAAAACATTTAGAGGTATCATGGAAAACAATATAAAATCAAAGCCGACAGCATCAAAAAAATGGCTTATGCGTCTGTGGGGAATCCTCCCTTCACTTTTTCTTATGGGACTTATCTTTGTCATTGTTACGCTATTCGGGAGTATAAAATCCGAAGGAGAGCGTATAAAAACAGAGAGAGCAAGCCAGTTGAAACAGAAACAGCCTGATGTGAATGTCGTTGTATTGGAGATGATCCCCGCGACTATAAAGGATCGCATCAATCTGCCGGGCATCACAGAACCCTGGGTAAAGCTGACTGTTCTCACAGAAGTAACCGGAAAAGTAATAAAAAAAATGATGGAGGAGGGAAATACGGTAAATAAAGGGAATATAATTGCTGTTCTTGACTCCCGCGATTATCAGAATGTGTATAATTCTGCAAAAGCCTCTCATGAAACCGCGATTGCCACATTGAACCGTATGAGAAATCTTCATGAGGAGCAACTCAGCACAAGATCGCAATTGGATGAAGCAACTGCTCAGGCGGAAAATTACAAATCCGCACGGGACAGCGCTTCGCTGAATATTGAAAGATGCACAGTCAGGGCACCGATTTCCGGGGTGATCAACCGTCTTCTTATTGATAACGGTCAATATCTGAATATGTCAGATCCCGTAGCTGAAATTTTGCAGACGGATAAGATAAAAGTAAAAGTCGGAATTCCTGAGTCTGATGTTGATGCGGTCAGAACGCTTACTAATTTTGCGGTTACGATTGATGCGTTAAACAGCAGGGTATTTCAGGCAGAAAAATATTTTCTCTCTAAAACTGCGGATGCAATGGCGCGGCTTTACAACCTTGATCTTGTACTGGAAAATCCCGCAGGCGAGATATTGCCGGATATGTTTGTCCGTGTAGAGATTGTTAAAAAAGAAGTGCCTGAGTCTCTTTCAATTCCTTTGTATTCGATTATTACAAGAAATAATGAAAATATTGTTTATGTGGTGAATGAGAATACAGCCCATTCAAGAACTGTTGAAATCGGATTACAGGAGGGTTGGCGTGTAGAGATAATAAAAGGACTCAGCCCGGGGGACAAGGTTATTGTCGTGGGGCATCGCAGCGTCAATGACGGGACAGGCGGTGAATATTGTCCGAACTGTTAAGGATCCTGAAGAGATTGTGAAATAGTCGGGTCAAACCCTAAGGGTTTTATCCGGTTACATTGAAATTTATTATGAAATGTAAAGTTATATTGGATACTTCTGTTGTAATTGCGATTATTGGAAGCCGTGAAGAAAGAAAATCTATTCTTGAAATAATAGACGGTTATGATTTTGTGTGTCCAGAAAGCATATATCTGGAAATCGGAAACGCTGTTTCTGCAATGTTCAAAAGAAGCCGGATTACATTAAATGAGGGAATTGAACTTATTGAAGGATTTCAAAAAACAGAAATTCAGACTGTTTCCCTGAATTTAAGCCGTGCTGTTGAAATAAGCCACAAATTCAACATCTATGCTTATGACGCTTATGTAATAGAATGTGCGGAACGGCTGAAATCACCTTTGGTTACGCTTGACAGTAAGATGAAGGAAGTGGCAGAAAATCTGGGAGTTACATTAATAGAGGTTTGACTGATATGATGATTTATACCTATACCGAAGCAAATAAAGATTTGTCAAAACTGCTGGACATAGCCAAAAGCGGTCATGAAGTTTTTATCCGGAGAGAGAACGGCGAAATGTTTGCCGTCAGATTCTTTTTCAAACAAGGAAAGGCATATAATTTACCGGATACTGATTTAGATTTAAGCCGTGATGAAATAATAAGCTGTATAAGAGAAGTCAGAGAAAGAAGCGGCTAACCCGCCATTCAAGCAAATAAATACTGGGAAGTTCCACTTGTTTACTCCGGTTAAGAGGCTCTGCCTCGCAACTATAAACATAACGGCTCGCCATCATGCACAGTTTAGGCAAAGCCTCATTCAATGCGTTAGGCAAAGGGCTGCCTCTTAACGAGCAAATGACTGTCCGTAGGGTTGTCTGAACTATGATTTCCGTATGATTGCTATGAGGACTATGATTTAATCATAGTTATCATAAAATCAGATGAATCATAGTTCAGACAACGGACGTTTTCAGCGGGTAGGCTGGGGTGAAGAATGAACCCCGACAATCAGGCTGAAAATAAATTGTATGAAAGAAGCCAAGTTTTTTAAAAAAACTTAGCTTCTTAACTGTAAAAAGGAGATTCATAAAATGAAAAAATTTCTTAAAATTTCAGCAATTATCAGTATTGCCGGTATGTTTCTTTTTATTTCGGCAATTATGGGGATTTATCTCTTTGTTGATCCGAATGATTACAAAGATAAAATTGCCGGAGAGGTTCAGAAAGCAACCGGCAGATCATTTTCTATTCAGGGGGATATAGCTCTTTCGGTTTTTCCTGTTTTAGAATTAAAAGTCGGAGCTATGGAACTGAAAAATCCGCCTGATTTTGAAGAGAAAATCATGGCGAGGATTGAAGATGCGGAGCTTGGTCTTAAACTCCTGCCGCTTTTATTACGCAAAGAATTGGAGATGAAGAAGATTATTCTCAGCGGTCTTGATATTCGTCTGATAAAAAATCAGGACGGCAAAACCAACTGGGATGATCTTGCTGAGAGATTCAGCAGCAAAGAAGATAAGCCTGATTCTGAAAATTCTGAAAATATGCTTGATAAATTGGATATTGCAGGCGTAAAACTGAACAATCTCCGTGCGGTATTTGAGGATAAACAGCAGGGCGTATCTTATCAGATAAGCAATCTTAATCTTGATTCCGGTAAGCTGAAAATCGGAAAGCCTTTGGATATTGACCTGAAATTTAATCTTGCTTCGGCAAAACCCAAAATCAATGCAAATTTTGATTTAAAGACAGTTATAAATCTGCTGCTGAATGAGCAACTGGTAAGATTGGATAAAACTCAGTTTGCAATAGCTCTCAATGAATATCTTCCTGATAATCAGGATAAATCTTTAAGCGGCAATCTCAATCTTTCATCAGATATGACTGTGAATTGGGGAAGCAGTGATTTTAAAGCAGAAAATCTTAATTTAAAAACAGATGCAAAAGGGATTCAACAACTTCCGAACGGAGAAGCAGACGCTGATTTAAAGGCATCTCTTCTCTCTCTGAACTGGAAAAAACCGGCTTTTGAAATTACCGGACTTGAACTTTCTGACAACAAAAATAATCATAAAATTCAGGGAAATGTGAGCATTTTGGATATTCAGCAGAATCCGAAAATCAGATTTGATCTCACAGGGGATGAAATAGATATAAACCGTTATTTATCAGCCAGTTCTGATAAACAGGCAGAAAAAGAGGAGACTCAGAGAAAAGAGAGTATCTTCATTCAAGAATCCTGACATAAACGGAACTCTCAAACTTGCCAAGATAAAAATTCATGATATTCATCTCTCAGATTTATTTATGAATATCGCATCTCATTCCGGCAAAAATGAAAATACCGGAGATTTGAACTTGCGGTTTCATATAGCTTCATCAAAGCCGGAGATACAGGCAACTGTTGATTTGAAAACCGTGATAACTCTGTTATCTGAAAGGCAGCAGGCAATGTTAGAGAATACAAGGTTGATTCTTGGAAATGCAAATATTGTTTCCAAACAGGGAGAACCGCCGATAACCGGGAATGCTGATCTTGGCGGCAATATCTTTGTCAACTGGAATGAGGGGCGGTTAAAGACAGATAATCTGAATCTTAAATCTGATCTTAAAGGCGGAGAGATTCCCGGTGGCGGAACTGATTTAAAAATAAGCGGAAATACTGATTTGAACTGGAAAAAAGAGACTCTGATTTTAAGCAATATGGATGTTACTGCTTATGATATGCACATCACCGGAAATAGCAATGCTGACAGGCTTTTTTCAAATTCCGCAGATAAAAGCCGCATTGAATATCGCAGAATTTTCTCCGAAAAAACTGATGCAGATTCTGAAGATTGACGCAAATGAATCAAAAGGATTGGATAAAGCATCAGGAACACTAAATTTAACCACAGGAAAAAACAGGATAAATCTGTCGGATTTCAAGATTCGGCTTGATGATACAAATCTTTACGGTAATGCTGAAGTTGCAGTTTCATCACTCAAAGAGATCAGATTTGACTTAAAAGCTGATGAGATAGATATTGACCGTTATCTGCCGGAAAAAGAGAAAAAATCGCCATCTGAAACAGAGAAGCTTCCCAAAGAGATGCTGCGATCCCTCGTTCTTGACGGCAAAGTCGTTGTGAACAGACTGAAAATTAAAAAAATAAATCTTCAGGATGCTCTGGTAAAGATCACGGCTAAAGACGGGGTGTTTCATATTGATCCGCTTTCAACAATTCTTTACGGCGGGAAATATAACAGCAATATTAAGGCGGATTTCAGAGGAGAGACGCCTGTTTCTGCATTTAATATAAATTTTTCAGAACTGCAATTCGGTAATCTTCTTAAAGGGTTAATCGGTGAAGATAAAGTAACCGGCACTGCAAATATGAATCTTGCTCTCTCAGGGATCGGAGCAGACTGGAATATTCTGATAAAAAATTTAAACGGCGATGGAGCATTTGCTTTAAAAAACGGAGTTTTTCACGGACTTCAGATTATCCCTGATATTGTAAGAGAGCAGGTATTGTCGCTTGATCCGAAAAAAAGAATCGAAAAGATTTCCAGACAGCAGGAATTCAAGGATATTAATGGAAAAGTGAACATCCGCAACGGTCTTGTCAGGAGCGATAATCTTACACTGACCGGAGATCGTATTCAACTGACTGCCAAAGGGACAAGCGATCTGGCAAAAGGAGAGATAGATTATGATATTCAGGCAAATATTGAAGGGATTCCGATGATTCCTTACAAAATAAAAGGACCCTTTTCTAATATTACCGCGTCATTAAATGCCGCAGAATTTGTCAAAAGCCTTGCTATCGGTGCGATCAAGATTCCTCTGAATGCCGGAACAGGTGTTTCGGATATAGGAACCATAATAGATAAAGGAAAAAGCGTCATTGGCGAAGGGGATGGAAAAAATATCGGCAAAGATTTACTGAACATAGGAAAAGGGGTTCTGGATGTCGGAAAAGGGGCTGTTGATACAGAGAAGAGAAAGCAGGCTGTCAAAGAAGGGTGCAGAATGCAGAAGAAGGAGTGAAAGAGACGGGAAAGGAGGGGGTTACAGATATTAGAAAAGAAGCTATTGAAGCTATCGGCAGCGGTCTGAAGGGTATTTTGGGCGGAGATAAAAAGGAGAAGGATAAAAAACAATAATTCACATTAGACCTACGGGGTTTTAAAAACCCCGTAGGTCTGGTTTAAGAAGCCAAATTTTTTAAAGAAACTTGGCTTCTTTTAAGTAAACAATAAAAATCGAAACTTCGGAAATCTTGATAAAACGGTTGAAAATAAAATATTTTAAGAAACAATGCCGGAACCAATTGGTTTTTGGCGTCTTTATTGCGGTTCTGGTAGGTTTCAGTATTATCGGAGTGCGTGCAACCGGAAGTTTCCAGTTTCTTGAACTTGCCATATATGATTATTACATCCGGTTTCAACCTCAAATTACAAAACCGGATCAACGTATTCTCCTGATTACTATTTCTGAAACAGATATTCAAAAACAGGGAACACACCCTATCCCTGACGGAATACTGGCACAGTTGCTTGAAATTGTTCTGTTGCAAAAGCCGAAAGTGATTGCTCTTGATATGTACCGTGATATTCCGATTCCTCCCGGAAAAGAAGCTCTTCTGAAAATTTTTTCTGAAGATCATAACATTATAACCGTAAAAAAATTGGGGAATGAAAAGACCCCCGGAATTAATCAGCCTTATATGGTAAAAGATAACGATCTGGTCAGTTCCAATGATATTCTGGTTGATTCTGAAGGGGTTGTCCGGCGGGGACTCCTTTTTTTAGATGACGGAAAAGAGGTTTATCATTCATTTGCTTTGATGATCGCATTACATTATCTGAAAGCAGAAGGAATAAATCCTCAGCCCGATCCTTTTAATCCTGAATTTCTGAAACTTGGCAATACTACATTTGTTCCTCTGGAAAAAAATGACGGAAGCTATATCGGAATGGATGCAAGGGGTTATCAGTTTCTTTTGGATTTTTCCGGCGCTAAAAATCCATTTTATTCGATCTCCATGTCAGATATTCTTTCAGGAGAATTCAAACCCCAGTATATTAAGGATAAAATTGTTCTCATCGGCTCTACAGCAGAGAGTCTGAAAGATTTTTTCTTTATCCCTTTTCAACGCTCCGGGGATTTGGGACAGGTAATTTCAGGGGTGGAACTTCATGCTGTTATTGTCAGTCAAATACTCGGAATTGCTATGGACAACAAAAAGCTGATGCGATTTATGAGTGAACCTTATGAATGGCTGTGGATAATAGTCTGGAGTCTTTCAGGATATTTAATGGGATTATCGCTTCATTCCTTCCGGCAATTTGTTTTATCAAATATTATCGGTTTTGCCGCCTGGCTGCTTATCACTTTTATTCTGTTTGAAAAAGGATTCTGGTTCCGGTAATTCCTCCGGCAGTGGCAGGTCTGCTCTCTTCGATTCTGGTAACAGCATATCTGTCATATCAGGAGAAGACACAGTGCGGCAATTCTGATGCAGCTTTTTTGCAGTCATGTTTCCAAAGATGTTGCTGAATCTTTATGGGAACAGCGGGATCAGTTTATCAAAGACGGGCGACCGTCACCCCGTAAGGTTACGGCTACGGTTTTGTTTACAGACCTTAGAGGATTCACTTCTATCTCTGAAAAACTTGATGCCGAAGTCTTAATGGAGTGGCTGAATGAATATATGGGCACAATGGTAAAGATAGTCAGGGATAATAACGGAACTGTGAACAAATTTATCGGAGATTCAATTATGGCGGTTTTCGGCGTTCCTATTCTCAGAGAGAGTGAAGAAGAGATAAATCAGGACGCTGTGAATGCAGTACGATGCGCTATTGAGATGGGAAAAGAACTGGGACGCCTTAATGCAGTCTGGTCAGAGCAGCGCCGTCCGACTACGACTATGCGGATCGGAATTTATACGGGTCCGCTTGTGGTTGGGAGTCTTGGGAGTTCTCAGCGTCAGGAATATACGGTTATCGGGGATACGGTCAATGTGGCATCAAGGCTTGAAAGTTTTGACAAAAATTTTGATGCAGAGAATATCTGCCGTATTCTTATCGGTGAGTCAACATTGCAGAGGCTGGGGGATCAGTTTTATACAGAAAAGTTGACAAGTGTTTCATTAAAGGGTAAAGATCAGAAATTAACTGTCTATAAAGTAGTACCTGATAAAATTAATCCTGATAAATAACGTAGGGGCAACCCCCTGTGGTTGCCCTATGCACAGGGGGTTGCCCCTACTTATACTTTAATTTAAAGGAGGTTGTCATGAACAAAAAATACATTAACCCGGCATTAATATTTGCTATCGGCTGGATGATGATCTTTTTTGCGTATTCATCAGTTCTTGCCAAAGATGAAACTCCTGCAAAAAAATCTGATTCTCAAACAATTCTTTATAAACCGCCGATGCGGGCGTGCCTGCGAATCGTATGGGAGGAGGGACACGCGGATTAACACGCGGATCAGAGAATGAACTTCCGGTTTTAAATGTACTGGCTCCGGGTCACACCGCTCTGACCCTACAGAGCCAGCCGACTCTTTACTGGTATATCTCTGATTCATCGTCAAAACGGATTGTATTTACTCTGAATGATGAAGATAAGGGGATAACTCTCTTTCAGACTGATCTGAGCAATGTCAGAAATAAGGGAATCCAACGGCTGAATATGGCAGATTATAAATTAAGCCTTGATCCGGAAAAAGAATATTCATGGTCTGTCACTATGATTGCAGATCCGAATCAGCCGTCCAATGACATTTTTTCAGGCGGAAATATCAGGCGTATAAAGCCGCTGAAATCTTTATCAGAAAAATTGGCAAAAGCAGGTGATAAGGATATTCCGGCAATCTATGCTGAAGAAGGTATATGGTATGATGCTATATCATCACTTTCCAAACTGATTGAATCAAATCCTAAAACCAGACGTTTTCATAAACAAAGAGCAGAACTGCTTGAACAGATAGGACTTTATGAAGCAGCGGAATATGATCGGAAATCAGATTAAACCTAAAGGTGAAGTTTCCCGGTTCGTAGTACCGCCTTTAGGCGGTTACTGGCTGAGATACCGCCCGGTTCGTAGTACCGCCTTTAGGCGGTTACTGACTGAAATACCGCCCGATTCGTAGTACCGCCTTTAGGCGGTTACTGGCTGAGATACCGCCCGGTTCGTAGTACCGCCTTTAGGCGGTTACTGACTGAGATACCGCCCGGTTCGTAGTACCGCCTTTAGGCGGTTACTGACTGAGATACCGCCTAAAGGCGGTACTACAAACTTATTCGGTTTCCCGGTTCGTAGTACCGCCTTTAGGCGGTTACTGGCTGAGATACCGCCCGGTTCGTAGTACCGCCTTTAGGCGGTTACTGACTGAAATACCGCCTAAAGGCGGTATTACAAACTTATTTTGAATTATGAATACTATATTAAAAGAACAAAAAAGACCATGGCTTATAGCCCATCGCGGGGCAAGATATGAGGCACCTGAAAATACAGGGGCGGCATTTGATAAGGCGTTGAGCTATCCGATTGACGGTATTGAATTGGATGTCCAACTGACTAAAGACGGCAAACCGATTCTTTATCATGACAAAACCCTCTTTAAAATCAATCGGAGCAAGAAAAGTATTTCAGACTATACTTATGAGCAGCTCCGTTCTTATACTTGGAGCAGATGGTTCTCTCCTGAATATGCCGGAGAACCCATGCTCACACTTGAAAAAACTCTTCGGCAATATTCCCATAGAACCCGTCTGCTTATAGAAATCAAATCAAGAGAAGCGGATCGTTTGTCAGGCAGATCTCTGGAATTGACTGACAAGGTTTTAAAAGAAATAGAGAATCCCGCAATTCAGGCGAATCAGGAGAATATTTTTATTCTCTCGTTTGATCCTGAAGTTCTGAAGTTTGCATTTCAGAAAGCTCCGAATCTCAAATATGTCCTGAATCTTTCTGATTCTGACCAGGATCCCACAGGTCCTAACTCAGTTATAAGTCTGCCTCATTCTGAAACAGATCATCTGTATGCTCTGTGTCTTGATGAGAAATATCTTTCTGAAAGACTGGTTGCTTATGCTCATAATTTACAGAAGCGGGTAATGACTTATACCTGTAACATGACCAGACAGGTAGAGCATGCCCTCAGTATGAATGTGGATGCCATCATGAGTGACAAACCCGGGTGGCTGACGGATTTTTTTAAGAAATAAACCAAGTTTTTTGAAAAAAACTTGGTTTATTATCAGTATAACTTTATTAAGAGGAGGATATGAATGAAACATTTTAAGTCAGTTTGTTCTTTTCTTATTGGCGTTCTCATTGCTGTTACAACTGCTCAGTCGCAGAATGTTGAACCCCCGTGTCCTTACAAACAAAATGATTCCGGAGCCATGATACAGGGACAGAGAAGCGGCGGATCAGCCCCCTATCAGCAGTGGAAAGAGATTGATACAGGAGCAGCAGAACAGGGACAGAGAAGCGGCGGACCAGCCCCTTATCAGCAGCAGAATGAGGTCTCTTCATCACCGGATCAGCCTTATTATATACGGCTTTATAACATAGATGACGAAGCTACGGCGTATGTCAACAATCAGCCGGTCAAAAGTGTCGGTTATGACGGAGACAGCGAATGGGTTGATATTGGGCGATATTTGAAGAACGGTTCCAATACAGTCCGGTTTGTTCTGAAGAATAATCAGGGAACATGGTCGTATGGTTTCGGATTGTCAAGGGATCAGGAGTTTATCTGGAAAGATGAATGCGGCAGAGTCGGTTCTGCCGGGTGTAAGAATAATGATCAGACTATCGGAGTTGTCTTTGAAAAATCCGTAGATTTTCTTTACGGAGAAGGCGCACCAAAGCGTACAGTGCCCCCGTCCCGGTCAGGCGGAAATGCGATGTACACAGATACCCATACAGGCTGGATCGGGTACCAGCCTCAAAAAAATCAGTATGCTTTTGATGTTGACCGTTATACTCCGGGTTCCCGCTGGTTTCTCTCTGCCAATGCTTTTATCAGTAACTGCGGCAATACCTCCGGTTCTGTTTATATGAGACGTGAAGGGGGGACAAACATAAAGATCGGTACATGGAATCAGCAGCTTTTGCCCTGTTATCCCGGCGGGGATATGCCGGGAAATCCCGATAATACAGGTTTGACTCTGGATTTGCATAACTATGCTCTGTCAAAACAGCAGGGCGTAATAACTCTGGATGTCACTCAGGTTATTAACAGTAACGGGCGTTATATCATAGAATGGCGTTATGAATCAGGGTGCTGTCCTGCATTTGTTACGGAGATGAAGCTTAGAGGAGAATGGTAGATAACAGACCTGCGGGGTTTCGGAAACCCCGCAGATACTCGTAACGAGTTAAAATAAATGCTGATATTTTTATCATAAATATCAGCAGATAATGTATTTACCGTAAAGAAAGGAGTCTATGATAAAAAATCAGCGGTTGATAAATTTCATTAAAAAAATTATTCCTTATCATTTTCGGACTGTTATAAAAACTTTTTATATATTTAATTATGAATACGGTCATATGCGGACTGCCAGAGAATGGAAATGTACCGATAAATCAGGAAATCCTCTTCCATGGTACACCTATCCCGCTATTGATTATCTGGAACAGATAGATTTTTCAGATAAAACCGTATTTGAATACGGTTCGGGCTATTCCACATTATACTGGTGTTCCAGAGCAAAAAAAGTAATCAGCCTGGAAGCACATGATGAATGGTACAATAAAATATCGGAAAAAATTCCTGAAAACGGCGAACTTATCCTTGTCAGTGATAAAGATACTTATCCCCGCTATATTTACAACTATGACTTCGGTTTTGATGTGATTGTTATTGACGGCGAATACAGAAGTGCCTGCTGCGAACATGCTGTAAAAAAACTGAACAGAGGCGGAATGATTATTTTCGATAACTCATGGAATCATCCGGGCGGCTGTAGTTTTTTAAGAGAATCAGGCTTTATTGAAGCGGATATGGTAGGTTTCTGTCCTATAGGAGCGAATACTGATGTAACAAGTTTCTTTTTTCACAGAAGAATTCAAATCCAGTCCAAGACACAGACATCAGCCTGTCGTACCTATCGGCGGTGTGAAAGAATGCGGTCAGTTGTCATGGAGATGAAAAATCTGTTATTTTCCATCGTTCTCCTATTTCCCACGCTTTGCGTGGAAACGCAGTCCGGACGATTTGCAGGAGACTAAGTTTCTTCAAGAAACTTAGTCTCTTATTAACAGGACGAGAATCGTTCAATTATGTATTAGAAACAATTGGGAAAAAATGCAGACATTAAAAGCCTACGATGAAATAATAGAATTTATCGCATCTGGTACAAGCCCGGTTTCCGTCATTGCCTTCAATCTTTCAGAATCGGCAAAAACCCGTGTTGAAGAACTGATTCACCGGGAAAAAACAGTCGGGCTTTCAACAGATGAGAAGTCTGAACTTGATCTTTATATGCAATTGGAACATCTGATGAGACTTGCAAAGGCACGGGCTCGGAAATATATACATGCGTGAGTATCTCAGCGAACATCTCAGAAAAATTGTCGCTGAACGTGCAAAAAACAGATGTGAATACTGTCTGATCCATGAAGACGATACATTTTCAGGCTGTCATGTGGATCATAAGTAACCGTTCACAAGTTTTGTTATATAAAGACCTGCGGGGTTTCCGAAATCCCGCAGGTCTGACTTTATATAGCTATCTCAAAGATTTCAGCATGGTAGGCTTGTGTTATGGGAAATTGCGAAACAAATTCGCCCCGCCGTTTAACCCTGAGCAACGGATATTGATCATGAAAAGGTTGAAACTGTATATAGAAACATCTGTATGGAATTTTTATTTTGCGGATGATTCGCCTGAAAAGAAAGAAGTAACTATCCGATTCTTTGAACTTATTAAGCATGGTGAATATGAAATTTTCATTTCAGATATGGTGTTCAGAGAAATTGCAAAGGCATCCGATGAAAAGAGAGCATTATTGTCACGACTGATTTCAGAGTATCAGCCGAAAGAGCTGGAGTTGAACGATGAAATTGTGCATCTGGCAGAAAAATATATCAGAGAAGGAGCGCTGCCTGAAAAAGCGGCTGATGACTCCAAACACGCTGCTGTTGCATCCGTTTATGAAATGGATGCACTGATTAGCTGGAATTTGAAACACCTTGCAAATCTGAAAAGAATGGAAAAAATAAACGGAGTTAATCTGAAAGAGGGTTATTCCAAAAGACTGGAGTTAATGACTCCTATGGAGGTGTCAGATGAATAGCTGTGAGGAAAGCAAATCGCTTTCGGAAGTGAGAGAATGGAAAGAACAATGTTATCTGGAAGATAAAGAACTTATAGCTACAGCATATCTCGAAAAAATCAGAGATGTGGCAAAAAGTGTAAAATTGAGATATAATATCAAATTAAATAAAGTGATTCGCCAGTCTTAACAACTGAATCATCATGAAAGAACGGTAGTGGGTCAAATCGGTTGACAAACCAAAATTAGTCCAATATTTTTAGAGTGTTTTACACTTTATCAACTGATTTGACCCACCACCAAAGAACTTGTATAACCCTTCATTGCAGTGGACGGGCTATCGCCCGGCACTGAATTTGATGTTAGCCCTTATAACACAAACTTACAGATGAAAGGAGAAAGGTCTGTGAAGAATACAAAGAAATTTATACTTGGCTTGTTTCCGCTGCTTTCATGCGATTCATTGTACGCTGAAACTCTCAATTGGCATGATCATGGCATAAAAAAACTGAGCAGTTGGATACTATTACACAGTTTTCATAAAGGATATAAAAACTGTTATTATATAAAGATATATTATCATCCTGCATTATAACAGGTGAAGAACTGGCAAAATATTTTCCCGTTGATACTGATAATTTAAGAGCGGTGACTGAACGTTATCCGATGCGTATCAACAGATATTTCCTGTCCCTTATCCGCACGCCGTATGATCCGATATGGAAACAGGTTATTCCTGATATTGCAGAATTGGATGATTACAGCAATACAGGTAATAATTTGAAAAAACTTAGTTTCTTAGAAGATGATCCGCTTTATGAAGAGAGACAGTCGCCTGTTCCCAACCTGATTCACCGGTATCCGGATCGTGTTGTCTTTCTGGTCTCAGGTCAATGCGCTCTTTTTTGCAGGTATTGTATGAGAAAGCGGAAAGTCGGGGATTCTTATGCAATAACAAATGAGAGCATCAATGCAGGATTGGAATATATTCAGAAAAAAAAGGAGATCAGAGATGTTATCCTTTCAGGCGGGGATCCGCTTATGCTTGATGATGAATCTTTATGTAAAATATTGAAAGAAGTCCGTTCCATTCCTCATGTTGAGATCATACGGATTCATACAAGAATCCCGTCAGCTTTTCCAATGAGGATAACTCATAATCTTGCGAATATGTTAAAAGCATTTCATCCTCTTTATATCAATACTCATTTTAATCATCCTGATGAAATTACCGCTGAATCGGCTCAAGCCTGCTCTATTCTGGCAGACGCGGGAATTCCTCTGGGGTGTCAGACTGTTCTGCTTAAAGGAGTGAATGATAATCCCTCTGTCATGAAACAGCTTATGCAGAAATTGCTGATGATAAGAGTCAGACCATATTATATTCATCATCCTGATCTGATTCGCGGAACAGGTCATTTTCATCCTTCTCTTGAAAAAGGGCTGGCTGTTATGCAGAGTCTCAGGGGGCATATTTCAGGGATAGGCGTACCGCAATATATGATCGATCTCCCGGGCGGCGGGGGAAAAATACCGCTTCTTCCTGAATATATTATTAAAAAAAAGCCCGAAACATGGTTTATCAGAAATTATGAAGGAAAAATTTTTGAATATCCTCTCATTTCTCATCTAAATGCTTTACCAGATGCCCCATCTCAGGGAAGATAATTGAATTGCAGGCAAGCTGACACGCCTTGAGACTTCCGGGCATACAGAAAACGGCTGTTTTTCCGATAATCCCTGCTGCTGCGCGGGATAAAATTGCAGCAGAGCCTATCTCCTGAAAGCTGAGTTGTGCAAAAAGAGTTCCGAATGCAGTCATTTCCTTTTCAAATAACGGTTTAACTGCTTCAATTGTAACATCTTTTGGGCTTATCCCTGTTCCTCCTGTCATTAAAAGTATCTGAGGGGAATGCTCTTTTATCGAATTAATAACCGTTTCTCTTATGAGTTCAGTCTGATCCGGAATTAACTGATGAAAGAGAACCTCATGCAGATTATTCTGAGCCGTGTTTTTTATCCATTTGCCGCTTTCATCATCAGCTAATCCTCTGGTGGATGAAAGTGTTATAATACCGATCTTTATATTTTTAACTGTGTTTTCTTTATGTTCTTTAGTTCCCATATTTTCCTCTGGATAACTGCGGGGTTTTGAATACCCCGGAATGGTCGGGTTACGCCGGGATAATCCGACCTGAATTGTTGATAAAGAAGCTAAGTTTCTTTAAGAAACTTAGCTTCTTGTTTATTACAATCAATTATCTTTTTATATTATCAGAAAAATTAAGTTTATTCAAGAAACTTGGTGGTGCTAAACCCTAATGGTTTAGTTAATTTTTTTGGTTCTTCAAGGATTTTTGCGGAAATTTCAGACTGTAGGGGCGAATAATTATTCGCCCCTACGCAAATCAATAAAAAAGATTGAATCGCCGTTTTTTTAATGAAAGAAGCAGACGGATTTTCCATGAACTCTTTTTACCTTTTAAAATCTTTCTATTTGTGATATATAAATACTGACAGTTATAAAGAGGGTTTACTCAACTACAAATGTAAAGGAGTGTAATAAAATTGAAATTAAAACATTTATTTAAGGTTATCATATTCCTGCTTCTTATTCCTTTTATTATTTTCAAAACAGTTCATGCAGAAAAGCCGGTAAAAATACTGATTCTTCCGTTTAATATACATTCGGAAAAAAATCTCTCCTTTCTCAGAGAAGGGATTGAGGATATGTTGTCCACCCGGCTTACTCTGGAGAATAAAATTATTCCTATAAGCAGAGAGCAGACCCGGCAGGTGATAAAAGATATTTCCGAACCGATTGATCAGAAAATAGCCCTTTCACTTGGAGAAAAACTTCAGGCTGATTATGTAATATACGGAAGCCTGACAGTCCTTGGCGACAGTATCAGCACAGATGCCAAATTTCTTGATACCCGTAAGAATGAGAATGTTGCGGCATTTTATGAAACAGGGGAGAATAACAGCGATGTGATTTTTCATATCAACCGCTTTGCAGCACAGGTGAATGAAAAAGTTTTCGGTCGTAAAGCAGGTGAAGAGTCATCTTATGAAACAGCATCCCCGGAACGGTTACTGATAGCAGCCGGAAGCATCCTGACTCTCTTTGGCTTGAAAAGAAAAAAGAACTGGAAGAAAAAACAGCCACTGCCGCTACCGAAACAGGATCACGGGAACCTGCGCAGAAATCAGTACCATCTGTTGCGACTGAACCTGCGTCATCTGAAGCGACTAAGCCTGAACCTGATGAATCTGAAGCTGAACCGGTAAAAAAAGCATCCTCTTTCAATAAACCTGAGAAGATATGGAAAAGTGAAAATTTCAAGATGCAAATCAGGAGCATGGCAATCGGGGATGTGGATGGGGACAGTAAAAATGAGGTTGTCTTTACAGATGAAAAAAATCTGTCTGTCTATCGTTATAATGACGGAAAACTTGAAAAAACAGGAGCTATTGAGGGGAGCGGTTCTTACAGCTTTATCGGGGTGGATGTTGCAGATATAAATCAGAACGGAAAAGCAGAAATATTTGTTACCAATCTGAATCAGCATAGTGACACTCTGAGATCTTTTGTATTGGAATGGAATGGAAGGGATTTCAGTCTGATTACAGATAAATCTCCATGGTATTACAGGGTTATAAAAGTTCCTGATCAGGGGAATATTCTGCTTGGACAGAAAAGGGGTATAAGGGATATTTTTGTTACATCCATAGAAGAGCTGAAATGGAAAGATGGCGAATATGTTCCTGTCAAAGAGCATGTTTTACCTTTGTGGATAAATGTTTTCAGCTTTACTTACGGTGATATACTTAACACAGGTCATAAAATGATAGTTGCTTTTGCTGAAAATGAGCATATCCGTGTTCTGAATCTGAATGGAAGTGAAGAATGGCGAAGCTCAGAGCCTTTTGGCGGAAGTATGGTATATCTGAATTTCCCGGCAAAAGGTTCTCCGTCAATAGACACTGTTATGGATACAGAGCGGCGTTATCTTCCTCAGCGGTTATTTGTTACTGATTCTGACAAAGACGGAAAATATGAGCTGGTTGTCGGGAAAAATACAGATTCATCAGGCAGGATGTTTTCAAAGCTCAGACTCTTTAAAAGCGGGCATATTGAGGCTCTTGCATGGGATCAGGTAGGACTTTACCAGAAATGGAGAACAAAAGAGATTACCGGGCATATCAGTGATTATGCTGTCGGAGATATAGATAATGACGGAAATGATGAACTGATTTTTTCTGTTGTTGCCAAAATCGCTTCTGTGCTTTCAGGTTCTAAAAGTTTTATTGTTTCACAGGATTTTCCTAAAGAGACTGAAAAAGAAGAGGATAATTAAGCATGGACTGTTGACTTGTTCCCACGCTGGAGCGTCAATGCCGTTAAGTTAAGGAAACGGAGGAGTGGCAAACTTTCAGTTTGGCATTCCCCGCGGTAGGGGCAAATAATTATTTGCCCCTACAGATCAGCCATTTTCCGCTTAACTTAACGGCATTGACGCTGGAGCGTGGGAACGAGTTTAATATAAAAGGAATACCCTAAGGGTCTTTAAGACCATTAGGGTTTTAACCGGCGGTTTATTTATGCCGGTTTGTACTTAGGGTTCTATAAACTAACCCAAGTTGCTACCTATAAGTTTAAAAATAGCATATAAACAGTATGTTATAAAAAATGATGATATTTTTGCAAAAAATCTGATGTCTGATATTATTGAACTTTTCTTTAGGTGGCAACTTGGGTTAAACTAAGGGTTTCCGGATATTTTATGCCACCTTCACGGTTATCTTACGCGGAGATGCTTTCTCCACTTTGGGCAGAGTCAGTCTTAATACTCCGTCTTTTAGCTTGGCGTCAATTTTAGCCTGATCAATCACTTCTGAAAGGGTAAACTGCCGGTAATATTTGCCGACTTCATATTCTGCAAAAATATTCTGCTCATCAGCACCCTCAAAGGGCGCTGTCTCGCCGAACAAAGTAAGTGTATTTTCACGAAGATCAATTGTAAGATTATCTGCTTTAACTCCCGGCATATCAGCAAGGACTGTAATCTCATGATCTGTTTCAAAAATATCTACTGCGGGTGTAAAAACCGGTCCCGGTTTTATCTGCTCAGCAGGAGTGGAGACTTCTTTTTTCTCCTGTACATGAATCTCTTTGGTATTTGCCATATATTAACCCCCTTTCAATTATTTGACTATAATCTGTTTCGGTTTTGTTTCTTCTGCTTTGGGCAATACGATGGTTAAAACACCGTCAACCAGTTTTGCTTCGATTTTTTCTGTATCAATCTGACCCGGGAGACGGATAACCCTGCTGAATTTCCCTGCTTCTCTTTCACGTTCTGTGATATTTTGCCTCTCTGCTCTCTTCGGCTATTTTTCTTTCACCGGATACAGCAAGATTATTCCCTGTTACAGAAATATCAAGATCATCTGTTTTTAAGCCGGGAAGTTCCGCTCTGACATAATAATTATCTTTATTCTCAGTCATATTTGTCAATGGAAATACACCGGCTCCCGGTTTGTCATGAGAACCCTGAAAAAGTTTTTCCATCTGGGATTTCATCCGCTCCAATTCTTCAAAAGGATTCTTTACCCCCAACCACGGTGTACCAAAACCTCTCAGTATCATAGCTAATTCCTCCTTAATAATGATTGATGATTGATTATAAATGGTTCTTCAAGGATTTTTGTGGAAATTTCAGACTGTAGGGGCGAATAATTATTCGCCCCTACTTCTCTTTTTAATCTGTCTTAACTTCAATCTTTTTCACTTCAGATTCTTTTGTCTTTTTTAACTCAATAGTAAGAACACCTTTTTTATATGAAGCGTCCACATTCGCATCATCTACCTCACAAGGAAGTTCAACTGTCCGGTAAAAAGAACCGTATGAACGTTCCATACGATGGTAATTCTCTTCGTTATCTTCTTTTTCCTCTTTTCTCTCCCCTTTGATGGTAAGTACTTTTTCATTTAGCGATACGTCAATATCTTTGGCATCAACACCAGGAATTTCAGCTTTTACTGTAATATGCGTCTTCCCTTCACTCACATCTAATCGGGGATACCATCCTTTTTCCGAGAAGAATTCTTTTACAGGAAGAGAATTCTTATCTAAAAATCGTTCAAAAAGATTCCCCATATCTTTTATGAAATGGGTCATTTCATTTGGCTGATCCTTTGTCCACGGCGTAAAATTAAACATAATTAACACATCCCTTTTTTGAGTTATATTCTTTCTTCTTTTATCTGAAAGTTAATCACTCTTTTCAGCATGTCAAGAGAAAAAATAATTTAATTTCTATAATATCAAAATGTTAAAAGTCATCTTTTCTAAGAAAAGATAATCATGGGAAATAATCTGTCAAGAAAAAAAAATAAAATTCAGCAAATCCGATTTCGCATGAATCACTTTTTTTAACAAAATCATTATAACTCAGTTTGCTAAGGATCGTGTATTAAATAACTTCCGCATTCAGCGGCAGGACTTCGGAAGTCTTTGCTGCTCAGTTATAAGGGTTTTTCCAAAATCCTTACAATTTACTTTAAAAAAAAATAATTTGCAGATGTAAATCAGCTTTAACAGCTTTTTACTTTACAGATAATGTAATTTTATGTTACAGGATATAAATATAGTCTTATTTCTGAAATAAGACTTTCTGAGTTTCAAAAACTTGGGAAGTCCTGATGTTATTTTTTTAATTAAATTTTAAAAGGAGAAAAAATGGGACAGAGTAACAAAATTATCACTATCGCATTGATTTTTCTGCTGGGTGTATTTTTGCAGGTACTGTTTGTATTTGCTGATATGCAGGATACACCGAACAGAGCGGCAATTGAATTTGCCAAAGCGTATTTCCGGTTTGACAAATGTATGGCAGATAGACTTTGTGATGAGCGGAAAGTAGTTGATGATAAGGATGTAGTAAGCAAATATGTTTATGATGCGGCAAAAGATGCCAATGATCTGGGATACGGGCTGTTTTATATGAAAAACAAACTGTATCATGTTGAAACCCATACCATCAGCAAAGATCATGAAAAGGCTCAGATCAGATTGACCTGTGAAAGAAGAGCGCCTCTGCGTTCATTTTTTACCAAAGAAGAATATAAGGATGTTGAAGAAGTTCTTGATCTTGTTAAAGAGAACGGGAAGTGGAAAGTCTGCGGAAATCCGTTTGCACTGCCGCAGGGATAAAAATATATTTAAACCCTAAGGGTTTTAAAAACCATTAGGGTTTAGGAATATAAACTGAAAAGCTAAGTTTTTCTGAAAAACTTAGCTTTTACTGAATAATATATGGAGTTAATTTATGCCCGTATCCGTAAACAGCGCCCGTCAGATAGCCTCCCGTTATCCAATTCCTGATTTTTACAAAGATTTTCCTGTAGCTCATCATATTTCCGGAGAGTTTTTTGAAACAGATCCGGTAATCTGTCAGTTAAGGGGATTTGTTTCCGAACATCTTGAGGATGATTTCGGACACGGCTTGCAACATGCTGTCAAAGTAACATTGGATACAGGCGCTCTTATACTGATTGAAAGCAGAAATCTGCTGTTAAATCAGAGTAAGGAGAATCAGGATTATCAGATCGCCTGCATTCCTTTTATGCGGAGAGTTCTGACTGCACAATGTGCGGGGTTACTCCATGATATAAAGAGGAAAGAGGAGAATCATGCAGTTGCAGGCGCGGCTTATGCCGGAGAGATACTGAAAAATTATCCTCTTATGCCGCATGAGAGAGAGGATATTTGTCAGGCGATACGGAATCATGAGGCTTTTAAAGATACTGTAAAGATCAATACAACTGAGGGGGAGTTGATTTCTGATTGTCTGTATGATGCGGATAAATTCCGCTGGGTCCTGATAATTTTACAGATACAATCTGGCAGATGGTTTCATATTCCAAAACCCCGCTTTTACAATTTATGGAGTTTTATCCGAAAGGAATGCAGATGCTTGAAAATATAAAAGATTCATTTCGTTCAGATACAGGAAAGAAATATGGTCCCCGGTTTATTGATCTGGGGCTTGCTATCGGCGAGGAATTGTATGATGTTATTATGACTGAATTTATACATTAATATAAGAAACTGATTTTGCATCCGGTTACGAGGACTTCGGCGTGAGCGCTCAGTCGAACCGCAGAGCCTCGTAACGAGGAAAAATATATGAAATTTTTTCTGTTATTTCTTTTTGCATTAATTTATCTTATTTCTCCGGTTGACATTATTCCTGACTGGATTTTAGGTCCTTTAGGGTTGCTTGATGACGGAGCAATATTCTGGCTGCTTTGGCAGTATTTTCAGTCTGAAAAAAAGAGAGAAGCTGCAAAAGAAAGTTATGATGAAAGAAAGTCGCAATCTTCTGAAAAAGAAGAGGATAAGGATTTTACCGGAGATGAATCCGATGAAAAAAACCCTTATCTTATATTGGGGATAAACCGGGGAGCATCTTCCGAAGAGATCAAGGCTGCTTACAGAGAGCTTGCCAATAAATATCACCCTGATAAAGTTCAGCATCTGGGTGAAGAATTCAGGAGACTTGCAGAAAAACGGTTCAAAGAGATTCAGCAGGCTTATCAGGAGTTGACACAAGAATGAAAAACAGAGACTCATAATTCTGCTTCTGATATAATTATCCGTTTAAAAAACTTTCTGAGCTTAAAATGCAGGGGTAATTTCGGATAAGGAGAACGCTGATTCACTTCCTGATTTTTTATTTTCAAATTCCGAGTCCCTGATATAAGAAACTAAGTTTTTTAAAAAAACTTAGTTTCTTGTTTATATACTAAGCCAACTCCTCAGCCGCCTCTATCATCAGCCTTCCGATAGCCATTTTCTGAGGACATCTCTGCTCCGCAAGAGAATAATCAATACTGACCATATTCCCGCGTATATCTGAAGGGAGTTTATTAAAAAGTATCTTTGCCCGTTCTTTATCTCCGTAGCTCCGGGAATACATGAGATAGCGCATGACATCACAAATCGGAATCTTTCCGTCAACATAAGATTCGCAAATATAAGAACATCCTCTGCAATAATCAGAAGCAGTTTCCTGAGCATACTGCCTGAATAATTCAATATCATTTGCAGAGAGCTTTGTCTTGTCCAATGCTGCTGCAACATTTGCCGACAGGATGTTCAGATTCGGCATCTGAGAGCATATACTGGCAATATGCGGATTCTCCCAGACCGCTTTCAGTTTTGCCTGTTTCTCTGTAAAGCCTTTCTGAAGGAACCTGCCCGCCATCTTCATTTCAGTCTCACTCTCTGTGCTTACTGAGCCTCCGCCCTGTGTCTTCATGGCAGTCAGACCGATTCCTGCTTTCACACAGGTATCAACCGCCTTTTTCATTTCATCAGTCTGCATGAGCCGGTAATTATAGCTCATCATAATACCGTCAATCCAGCCGAATTTGGCAGCTTCAGTCATACACTCTTCCATGTTTTTGTGTGTGCTGAAGCCGAAAAACTTTATCTTCCCTTCGGATTTTGCCTTTTCAGCCCATACTTTTGTTTCATTTGTCAGTTCCTTAATACTCTCAAGTCCATGAATAAAATAGAGATCAATATAGTCAGTATTCATGCGTTCAAGAGAGCGGTTCAGAAGAGCGGTGATGCCGTCAGGCTTTCTTTCATCTGATTTTGTTACCAGAAATATCTCTTTTCTTGCATCGGGATATTTTTTAAAATATTTGCCGATCCCTTTTTCGCTTCCGCCCCCTTCATAGCAATCCGCGGTATCCCAATAGGTAACTCCCCATTCAATTGCCTGTTTTAACAACAACTGGTTATTCGGAATGTCAAACATGCCGCCTAGTGAAAGCATGGAGACATTGATCCCTGTTTTTCCGAATACACGGGTCGGCACAATCATTTTTTCTTCTGATTTCAGATTCTTCTCTGAGGAAGAGGCTGTTGACAAAGGCACTATTGAAGCCAGAACCGAGCCTGCGCCGGCTGCTCCGGCGGTTTTCAAAAAATCTCTTCGTGAGCATTTTTTTGACATTTTTATTTCATCCTTTTTAATTTACTGTTATAAAAAACCCGACAATTTTTTCCGTTCAAGGCAAAATATTGTAACGAATATATAACATAAGAGAATAGAAAACTTCAATATATAATTAAAAAACGCTAAAATCGCAATTTTTTACAGGGGATATATCATGACAATCAGATATGCTGAGGAATACAGGGATCCGAATCTTTCCCGAAATATCGCTGAACAGATAAGAAAAATCAGCAAAAAACGCATCCGATTAATGGAGGTCTGTGGCACCCATACTATGTCCATATTCAGAAACGGAATCCGCTCTCTTTTGCCGGATACCATTTCACTGCTCTCAGGTCCCGGATGTCCTGTATGCGTTACCGCTCAGAATGAAATAGACAGATTCATTGAAATTTCTAAAAAAGAGAATGTGATTGTAACAACCTTCGGGATCTGATGCGGGTTCCTGGAAGTGATTCTTCGCTTCAGAAAGAGAGAGCAGACGGCAGAGATATTCGGATGGTCTATTCCGCATCTGATGCAGTTGAAACAGCAAAAAATAACACGGAAAAACAGGTTGTTTTTTTAGGCGTGGGATTTGAAACCACTGCCCCGACTGTTGCCGCATCCCTGATTACTGCCAAGAGTATGAATCTGAAGAATTATTTTGTCTGTTCTGCGCATAAATTAGTTCCTCCGGCGTTATCCGCTCTGATGAACCTGAATCATCAGATAGACGGATTTATCCTTCCGGGGCATGTGTCGGTGATTATCGGTGAAAACGCGTATCGCCCTTTTTTTGAACAGTATCAGATTCCCTGCGTGATTGCCGGATTTGAACCCGCAGATATTTTGCAGGCAATTCTAATGCTTGTCAAACAGATTGAAGATTATACGCCGCTTCTGGAGAACGGGTATCAGCGCGGAGTAACATCAGAAGGGAATTTAAAAGCAAAGAAGATTATGGCAGAGGTTTTTGACATAGCAGATGCAGAATGGCGGGGGTTGGGAATCATTCCTGCAAGCGGATTAAAGCTCAAAAAGGAATTAAAAAATGAAATTCTCTTATCCGGGGGTGAAAAGGAGTGCGAAGCTAATTTGTTTTCTGGGCATCCAAAAGGATGCGCCTGCGGTGAAATCCTTATCGGATTAAAAACTCCTCCTGAATGTCCGTTATATAAAAAACTCTGTACCCCAATGAATCCCGTGGGTCCCTGCATGGTTTCAAGTGAAGGAACCTGCGCTGCATATTATAAGTATCATTAACAGCTTGGAATATCGAATTTTATCAGATGAGGAGTTATAAAGCTAATTTTTAACTGTTTTGTTTTAAATAAATTTATTTGTAATATACAAATAAAAATCAATATTAAAGTTTAACTGTATAACTCCTAAACGGTATATTTTTTTCATTTCAGAAAAGATAAAAGATTCTTGATTTTTATTTTATTATGATTTAAAAAAATCAAATTGATGCAATTCTGAAGAAAATTATATAATAAGTTTTAGTTTAAAATCTATTAAAGGAAACGGTAATGAATAAAAGAGAGTCTTATAAAAATACCATAGAGGAACTGACTGCTGACGGTCATTTTGCAGGAGTTGAAGCAGATCGGGAAGAAGTGGTACAGCCATTCGACCCAGAAAAGATTTCTATAGATAGCAAAGTCGTACCTATGGATACTCTTCTCCGCCGGTTGAGACAGAGAACAATCCGTCTGGCGCCGGCGTTTCAACGAAATAACGTATGGGATTGGGAAAGAAAAAGCAGACTTATTGAATCTTTAATGCTCAAAATACCGTTGCCGATGTTTTATGTATCTGCGGATGATAAAGGGAACTGGGATGTGGTAGATGGTTTGCAGAGGCTGACAACAATCAAGGAATTTATACTGGAAAATGAAGAAGATCGGGGTAAAGGATTCAAACTGCAAAAACTTGAGTTTTGGGGCAATGATTATAATAAGTTAAATTTTAATGCCTTGCCGAAAATTCTTGTCAATCGGATACTAGAAACGGAATTCAGGTTTACCGTAATTAATCCGGGGACGCCTGAAGAAGTGAAAAGAAATATTTTTAAACGGATTAATACAGGCGGAATGCCTCTGACTTCTCAGGAAATAAGACACGCTCTTTATCAGGGAAAATCAACGGAACTTTTGAAAGAATTAGCTGAAAGTGAAGATTTTAAAACAGCTATTGGCGATTCAGTTGACGACAGCCGGATGGCTGCCAGAGAGCTTGTTTTGCGATTCCTTGCCTTTTCAATCCGAACTTATAAAGATTATGAAAAAAATTCTGATATGGATAAGTTTTTGAGCGATACTATGCGCATTATCAATATCATGCCGGAATTAAAAGTTCGGGAAATTAAAAAAATATTTAAAGATTCAACACTGTCTTTACGTTTTTCTGATATTGAAACATTAATGATGCGTTTTAAAGAAGGAATGACACGATCTTATGAGCTTTTTGGTAATAATGCTTTCAGAAGATCATTTGGCAATAAGAGACGTTCTCCTATCAATAAAACACTTTTTGAAGTATGGGGAAATCTTCTGGCTGATTTGAATGAATACGATTTTGAATGTTTAATCCAGAATAATGATAACTTTCTTGAGGAATATCGTAACGTATTGATGGATCAGGATTTCGGCAATCTTATATCGCGAGATAGCTGGAAATACAAAGGCGTTCAGTCAAGGTATAAAAAACTGAAAGAAGTCATTGATCACCATATTGAAAAGTAGGAGTTTAAATGTTGACTGGTATTCATCTGCTGAATTTTAAATCTTTTATTGACCAAAAACTTGGTTTAATGCCGATGACCCTGCTTGCCGGACTTAACAATTCAGGAAAGAGTTCTGTCATACAGGCATTGCGGATGCTTTGGAAATGGTCTGAAACAGGCGATATGAATCTTCCGGGACATGGTTCATCGAAAGAAATAAAAAATAAAAGCTCTGCCGTATCAGATCCGATAAAAGTGGTCTGTTTTTTTAAAAAATATCAAACAGAGATGAAGATTGAATTTAAAGAATCTGATTCAGACTCCTGTGAAAAGTCGGTACACATAAATGAGAGAAGTTTGGTAAATAAGATTAAAGACACTAAGTTTGAGTTTCATTCACCATTACGGTTACAGGATTGTCAATTGCCTCTTATGAATTATGTAAGTGCAGAACGATGGGGACCCCGTGTTTCATTGCCTATATTTACAGGTTCAGGAGATTTGTCTAATATGGGCGAACATGGCGAGTATGCAATAGATTTTCTTTCCCGCCATGAAAGAGATATTGTTCCCCAACTCCTTCGTCATCCTAAAGCAGAAGGAGATACTTTAGAATATAATGTACGGGCATGGCTTAAAGAAATATCTCCGAATGTAAAATTTAAACACGGTACTGACCCCCAAAGAGATATGGCATTTACAACAATTGACGGTTTCCGTCCCACAAATACGGGATTCGGATTGAGCTATACACTTCCTGTCATCATTTCGCTCTTAGGAATGGCGGCTGAATGGGAAGATAATGAAAAACAAAAGGCTAAAACAGAACTTGGAACACTTGTTATGTTAGAAAATCCCGAAGCACATCTTCATCCGCAAGGTCAGACTTCAATAGGCAAGCTGATTTCTCTTTCTGCGGCATCCGGTGTTCAGGTCATTGTAGAAACTCACAGCGATCATTTAATGGATGGCATAAGAATAGCTGTCAAGGAAGGAAAACTTTCCCCTGATATGACTGCTTTTCACTATTTTACATCAGATAAAAGCGGAGTTACCATTGTTGAATCGCCAAAAATTCAATCCAATGGCAAACTTGATTATTGGCCCAAAGGATTTTTTGATCAGACAATGCAAAACCGCGCAATTCTGGCGCGGAGATAAAATAAATGGATTATTCCCTGTTTTTCAATCATTTAAGCCTTCCGGCATCCGGAAAAGAAGAAGCATATTCTCTGCTTACTGATTCATTTCAAGGCATTCTTAACCTTAATCAGAATGGAGACAGATTTTTTCTTTATTTTGACGGAAATTCTCTTGATGACTGCCAATTAAGTCAGTCTTTTACTTACAGTGATTTCAAAAACAGGTTGTCTAATGAAGGAGATATTGATTTATTAACATTTATTTATGAAATAGAAGATAAATCCCCGTTTCTTGACTATTTATCACAAGAATTTACAGAAGAATTGTATCAACTTTCATCGTATTTTGAAGATTGTCCATACAAAAGCAATCTTGATATTTTTACAATAGCATGGCTTGAAAACGGTATTATGCTCAGTCTGGCAACTAAAGAATTCTGGCGGAATTATACCATTGAATTTTTTTCTTACAGAGAGGGAGAATATAAGCCGATCGAATGTGAAGTTTATAATATTTCAAAAAAAGAACATGCAAATATTATCTTGGATGCTATGGAGCAAAAAATCCAAGATGTTTGTATTAATGCAAAATTTACTGAATATTTTCTGAAATGGTATAACAGTTGTAAAGAAGAAGATAAAAATAAGATAAAAGACAAATTGAGACACTGCTGTGAAAATAATTTCCAATTAGGACGTCCTGTCATTGATACTCTCAGCGGCTCCTGTTTTCCTAATATGAAAGAAATCAGAATTGGAAATGCACATGCCCAAAGCGGAAAGATTCGTATCCTATTTGCTGTAAACCCTGACAGAATACCTGTAATTTTAAATGGATTTATTAAACATAGTAATAATTATACTGAACATATCAAAATAGCCGATGATCTTTTTAAAATCATGACTTCCTAAGCCTAATATTTAATCCCGAATTTTTTTACCACCGCATCAATTTCAGCCTCTTATTAAATCATCTGTCCAGCCCATAACATGAGCAGCCAAGTCAGCGATTTCTCTAAGAATCTGCTGATTCATCCGTGAAAGAATCAGCAGAGGAATCCTGTCGCCGGATAATGTCTTCAAGATGAACCGCCATTTCATGCTCTGCACAAAAAAGAATCTCTGCTTTGGCAAAAGGTAAATCAGGAATAATACGTTCAGCAAGATTTACATAAGAAGAAACCATGTTTTTTTCTGAAAACTTAGTTTCTGTTATCATTTCTCTTATTTGCTGAACTGCTGTACCGTATCTGAATATAAGCCATGAAGCAGTTTCAGGATCAAAGCCCGCCCGGATATTCTCCTGAATCTCATGTTTTCGCCATGCCTTAAAATCACCAGTCGGAGCAGAAGGGAGCGGGGTAAGGGGGCAATGGTCAGAAGAATCTATTATATGGTTGACCATCTTTAAAGCATCCACACGTGCCGTAGTGAATTTTCCGCCGACAGAAAGAATAAGAGAGGGCTGAGGTTCTATCATTGTCCATTCCCGTGTTACCTGCGAAGGCGGCTTCCCCGGTTCATTCTTCAATGCTCTCAGCCCTGCAAAGCTGCCAAGAATATCCTCTTTTTTCCAGACCTGATCTTTAAAAAATCTGTTGGTCTCTGTGAGCAGATATTCAACATCTTCATCCTCTACCAGGAGATTATCAGGGTCATCATTATAATCTGCATCAGTAGTTCCGACAAGGGTTTTTCCGTACCAGGGGATCATGAAAAAGATACGGTTATCCTGCCGGGTCATCAGGAGCATGGCATCGCCCGTGGGGAGCGGCGGCATAATAAGATGAACCCCTTTGCTGAGGCGGACAAAATTCTTGAGAAAATGATCTTTTTCATTAAATGATGACGCCCATGGACCCGCTGTATTTACAACAATTTTTGCCTTAATATCAAAGACTTCTCCGGTCTGACGATCTGTTACAGTTGCGCCGATAACTTTATTCTCATGAATAAGAAGAGAATCTGCTTTCACATAATTCACAGCAGCGGCTCCTGCCTGAACCGCTCCAAGAATCACATCAAGAGTAAAGCGGAAATCATCTGTCTGGCAATCACCGTAAAGCAATCCGCCTCTGAGATTTTCAGGATTCAGAAAAGCATATTGGGAAAGAGCATTACGTCTGCTAATTTTCTCATGAGATGAAACAGGCTGATCCTTGCCTGCAAGAAGATCATACAGCCATAAGCCGGTTCTGAGAAGCATGGGACCCACTCGGCTCTCTTTGTAAACCGGAATAAAAAAACGGAGCGGAATAACCTGATGCGGCGCAATCTCTGTCAGATGTTTCCGTTCATCTAAAGAGGTCTTAACAAGATCAAAACGGAGATGCTCCAGATAACGGAGTCCTCCGTGAATCAGTTTTGTCGAAGCAGATGATGTGCCGGATGCCCAATCGCTTTTATCAATGATCGCAACATTTAATCCGCGATGCGCTGCATGATATGCTGTCCATGCGCCATATATTCCGCCGCCGATAACCAGAAGATCAAAGGGAGTGCCGCTTTTCAGTCTGGAAATATCCCGCTTCATTTTATATCTTTTGCCCCTTTGCGAAGTTTTACAGGAGCAGTATGTTTTGCCCGTATCTTCAGATTCAATATCTCAACAAATATTGAAAATGCCATAGCAAAATAAATATACCCCTTGGGAATGTGCATATCAAGCCCGTCCCCTATCAGAGCCAATCCTACAAGAAGAAGAAAACTCAGAGCAAGAATTTTAATTGTCGGATGCCCCTCAACAAAATCGCTGATCATACCGGAAAGAAACATCATGAAGATTACAGCAATGATAATTGCCGCTACCATAATGGCAAGATGTTCAGCCAATCCGATAGCCGTGATTACTGAATCAAGTGAAAAGACAATATCCAGAATCATGATTTGAATAATCACACTGGAGAATGAAACTTCTGCTTTTTCAAACTCATGCGACTCATGCCCTCCTTCTCCTTCAAGATTTGCATGTATTTCAAGTGTGCTTTTTCCTAATAAAAACAGCCCTCCGGCAATCAGAATGATGTCCCGTCCTGAAATCTCTTTTGCAAGAATCATAAACCATGGTTTGGTCAGCCGCATAATTAAAGAAATAGAAAACAGAAGTGCTATACGGGTGAGCATTGCCAAAGCAAGCCCCATTGTCCGCCCTTTCTCCTGCTGATCTTTCGGCAATCTTCCGGCAAGGATGGCTATAAAGATAATATTGTCAATTCCCAGCACAATTTCAAGAGCAGTAAGGGTTGCCAACGCCAGCCATGCTTCTGGATTCATAATCCATTCCATTTTTATACATTTCCTTTATTTTCTTAGTCTGTTATGCAGTTATTAAAAAGTTTGTAGTACCGCCTTTAGGCGGTATCTGTGAGATTAAAGTGTCATCTGACCGCCTAAAGGCGGTACTACAAACTTAAACTTTAAGGCGGTACTGCAAACTTTTTCGACATGCTGATTATATTAGCACATCCTGATTTATTCTTACCATAAAAATTTAAAAAATTTTTTCAGACAGAAAATTTCATCTTGACAAAGGCAAATAATGATGTTATATGCTTCTTTTTTAATCAAAGGCACGTAGCTCAGTGGGAGAGCACTACCCTGACACGGTAGGGGTCAGCAGTTCAAACCTGCTCGTGCCTACCATTCAAAATTAAGGCTTTATCTTTAAAGCCCTTATGTGTATCAATTCCGCAACTATACTGACGGCGATTTCTTCAGGGGTTTTTGCTCCGATTTTCAGTCCGATAGGAGAATGAACCTTTTTTAATTCATCGTTGGTAAAGCCTTCTTTGAGCAGAGCTTGATAAATCGCATCACGTTTTTTATGACTCCCTATCATCCCGATATATCCGGCGGAAGTTCTGAGTGCTTTTTCCAGAACTGTTTTATCATAATGATGTCCTCTGGTAAGAATCACAATATAACTGTCCTGATCAATATTCAAATCTGAAAACGGATCTTCAAAAGAAGATAAGACTCTGATCTCATCAGCATTCTGAAACCGCTCTGAATTGGCAAATTCTTTCCGGTCATCCAAAACAACAGTTTTAAAACCGACCATTTTTGTCAGCACCGCCAATTCTTTGGAAATATGACCTGCGCCGAAGATATAAACTGTTTCATTATTAAAGAAAGGTTCAATCAGAAAACGCCGGTTATATTCAGGATTGGTAAAGAGTTCCGAAGTCTTTGAACTTAAAAAGACATCTGATAAAGAAAAATTTCCATGAATCAGAGAGTTATTTACAAACAGAGAGCGTTCAATCTCTTTTAAAAATTCTCCTTCACCCATCATGGCTGTTACAAGAATAGGCTTTTGTCTGTTCTGTATGAGATTAAGCAGATTATGAAACAGGGATTTATTCTCTGTATTTGCCCGAATCAGTTCAATAAGAATCTCTGATTCACCGCCGCAAATCATATCCATGCTCTCTGTTATATTTGAATTCATTTGAAATATACGGGTTCGGGGAATGCCGGTTTTAAATATTTCAGCCGCTGTTTTTATAATATCTGCTTCCGGCAATCCCCCGCCAATGGTTCCGATGATACTTCCATCCGACCGGATAATCATTTTTGTCCCCGGCAGACGGGGAGTCGAACCTTTCTGAGTGAGAATTGTTGCTAAAACAAAATCTTCACCCTGTTCCAATAATTGACAAATATTTTTCTCTATCATATTAAGTTCCACTGACCTAACCCCCTGCCCTCCTCAATGCTATTAAGATTAAGACCTGACCTAACCCCCGACCCCTTCCCAAAGGGAAGGGGGGAATTGAGGTCTCCCCTTCCCTTTGGGAAGGGGTCGGGGGTTAGGTTATATATTGTTATTAACCGGCTTTATAAGATTTTCCGCTCGGATCAATCTTCTGCAATGCCTTTTTAGCCGCATTTTTTACATCTGTACTTGAATCTATATTCATAGCTTTGACCAGACGCGGAATAAATTCAGCGGCTGATGCTCCGAACTCCCCAAGAGCCTCGGCTGCTGCACTTCGGACAATCCAACGGCTGTCTGCCATTGCTTTTGCCAACTGAGGCAATGCTTTTTTTGCACCTTCACTGTTTTGCCATTTAGGATTTATCTTTTCCAATGCTTTTTTTGCGGCGTTTCTGATTTCCCTGTTACTGTCAGCCATAAGATTCACCAGTTGAGGAATTGCATCAGAGGATGACATATTGATTTTTTCAAGAGCAATATCAGCAGCGGTGCGCGCTCTCTGAAATGTCGGCAATTCCTGTTCCCGGAATTTACCGGCAGGATCAATCTTTTTCAGGGATTCCTCAGCAATATTACGGACATCCAGCACACTGTCTTTTGTTGCTTTGACAAGATAAGGTGCTGTTTTTGCCGCAACCGGACCGAATTCTCCCAAAGCCTCAACTGCTGCATATCTGACCGACCATTGACTCTCCCCAAGTACTTTTACAAAATGAGGAATGATACCGCGCGTCCTTTGCTCTCCTGCCATTTGGGATCAATCTTAATCAAAGCCGCTTTAACCTCATTTCGGACATTTCTGTCACCGTCTATCAGAGATTTCACCAGATAGGGAATTGCTGCAACAGCTCCGGCTCCGACGGCACCGATTGCCCCTGAGGCGGCACACCGTGTTTTCCAGTCACTATCTGACAATGATTTTACAAGAGAGGGGAGTGCTTTCCGGCTGCTTTCACTCTGCTGCCATTTGGGATCAATCTTTTCCAAAGATTTGGCGACTGCATTTCGGACATCTCCGTCTTTATCAGCCAGTGTTTTAACAAGATAAGGAATTGTCTTTAAGGCTGCATGACCAAACTCCCCAATAGCTTCGGCAGCCGCCATCCGAAGTGTATTCAGGTTATGCCCCAGGGTCTTGACAAAATGAGGCAGAGCCTTTCTTGCCTCTTCACTTTGCCGCCATTTGGGATCAATCTTTTTTAATGCTTCTCCGGCAGCCTGACGTATCTCTTTTTCGCTCTCTATCAATGCTTTGACAAACTCAGGAATCGCATTTTTCACATTTTCATTCTGCTGCCATTGAGGATCAATCTTTTCAAGAGCTTCCCCTGCGGCATTGCGCACATTTCCGTCACTGTCAATCATCATTCTGATAAGCTCAGGAATAGCCTGATTTGATGCTTTTCCCATAACTCCGAGAACTTCAGCCGCAGCAATCCGCTCAGGAGCCAGCCCCTCTTTCAGAACCTTCACAAATTCAGTTACAGCTTCATTGGCAATTTCGCTCTGATGCCACTCAGGATCAATTTTGTCCAATGTTTCAACTGCTGTATTACGGATGCCTTTATCTTCATTGGATAACAGTTTTACAAGATGAGGGATTGCCGCAGTCTGCCCTATGCTTCCCAATGCCTCAGCCGCTGATGCCTGAACAGCTTCATCATTACTGAACAGCAGATTCACAAGAGCCGGAACCGCTTCTTCTGCTTCATATCCTATTTTTCCAAGTGCGTCTGCGCAGGCAATCTGAACATCTTTATCATCATAATCCAAAAGGCTTACAAGACGGGAAATAACCTCTTTTGCTCCGGCTCCGAATTCTCCTAATGCGTTGGCAGCAGCAATTTTAGCACTGCTCTCTTTGCTTGCCAGCCCTTTTGAAAGTTCAGAGATAGCATTTAATGCCGCCTCATTCTTATGCCATTCAGGATCAAGCTCTGTCAGAACTTTACCCGCCGCATTACGGATTTCATCGCTGCTGTCTGCCAGAGCTTTAACCAGATAAGGTATTGCAGAATCTGCAAAAGAACCGAATGTTTCTATCTCTTTTAAAGCAAGCATACGCTCTTCAGCAGGATATTCAGGTGATGAAAAGATTTTTCCCAATTCATCAACAGATTTGGCTCCCCCTTTTGAAAATCGGGACAATAAATTATTGAGCATTATGATAATAAAAAGAGCAAAAATCAGGCGGAAAAAGATGGCAGCAGATGCAAATAAGATGCTCATTTCTTTGCTTCCTGTCTGAATTGAGGGGAGAATAGGATATGTAATATCCCCGAATATCTGAAATGCGTCTCCGATGTCTATTGTAAGCAGTATATTATTCAAAGGAACAAGATACCAGCCACCTGCTGATTCTTTAAAACCGAATCCTGTAAGTACAATAAGAGAAATTCCAAGTAATGCGGTTAATAAGAAACTAAGTTTTTTCAAAAAATTTAGTTTCTTTTCACTGCTGCTCACAATATTGAATATTGCTCCGACAATAAAAAGAGCAATGACAAGATACATGCTGAAAACAGGAAGCCCTGAGAGAAAATCCTGATGTTTGATATTCTGAACCGGAATAAGATTATATGCCTCTGTTATATCCAATATATCAAATGCTTTTATCAGATGAACTGCTGTAAATACCAGCCAGTCATAAAGAGGAGGAGGCGATGAAACGCAGAGATAATAAGATGTTTCAGGAATTGCATAAATCTGAAGACTGAGTTGAAAAAAGATTCCTATCTGAGCCAAGTGAAGCAGAATTGCCCCAGTGCTTATTTTTCCTCTCATGAAAAACAGATTCATCATCAGCAGACTGATATTGATAATGTTTAATGCAACTGTAATCCAGAGCAGTATGCTTTTCCAGTCTTTTAAAAGCGGTTCAGGCTGTTTATCCAGAAAAAAGATTGCTGTCACATAAAAAACTGATATAATTGCCGCTGTAAATAAATATTTATCTGATTTCATTTTAATATTTCCTTTTTGTACTGTTAAAAGAAGCTAAGTGGGCTGTCAAATAAATTTTTTTACATTGTCTGAACTATGATTTTAATGATTAAATGAATACTGTGATTATGATATAATTAAAAACATCATAGTCCGTCATTTAATCATCAAATTTGTCTGAACTATGATTTTAATGATTAAATGAATACTATGATTATGATATAATTAAGAAATAATCACAGTCCGTCATTTAATCATCAAATTTGTCTGAACTATGAATTTTAATGATTAAATGAATACTGTAATTATGATATAATTAAAAACATCATAGTCCATCATTTAATCATTAAATCATAGTTCAGGAGGGTGAAATGTTGAAGAAACTTAGCTTCTTTTTGTTTCTTTTCGATTTATACCAATTTTCAATAAAAGTCAAAAGTGAAGCCGGATGCTTTGCAATTCTTGAAGGTGGCTATAATCACGATGTTTTAGGGGAGAATGTTGCGGCTTTGGCAGAAGGGCTTTCATCATGGTGCCGAGGGCGGGAATCGAACCCGCATGGACGTGAAGCCCGGAGGATTTTGAGTCCTCTGCGTCTACCAGTTTCACCACCTCGGCATAACTTTACTCTCTTATATAAAAAATAATATCGCTTGTCAACAAAATTCAGGATACAAGAAAATTTTTATCTGAGTTGGTTCAAGTCTAGAACTTGTTGTGAACCAACAGGGTGACTTGAACCAACAGAAAAAAAATTGAAATCTCCCGTTAAAAATGATATGGTTTTTAACGCTTATCAGAAAGGGCTAAAAGCCATCGTTCAGCTTTTATGAAAAAAATTCATGTCCAATACAAATGAATTATCTCCAAAAGAAATTTATCAGAAGATTACCGCAAATATAGAAAAAGTCATCCGCGGACAATCTTCCGCCATTAGGAATCTTCTGGCAGCCTTTGCAGGCGAAGGGCATGTTCTTTTAGATGATTATCCCGGAACGGCAAAACCACTCTGGCAAAAGCATTAGCAAGAACTATTGATGCCAAATTCAAACGGATTCAGTTTACACCGGATTTACTGCCTTCAGATATATTGGGGGTCTCTATTTTTGATCAGAAAGATCAGAGCTTTCATTTTCATAAAGGACCTGTCTTTACCAATATTTTACTGGCAGATGAAATTAACAGAGCCTCTCCGAGAACTCAGTCTGCTCTGCTTGAAGCAATGGCGGAAGGACAGGTCAGTATTGACGGAGATCGCCGCTCTCTTGAAGCTCTTTTTTTTGTTATTGCTACCCAGAATCCTGTGGAATTTCGGGGAACTTATCCTCTTCCTGAAGCTCAGATGGATCGGTTTGCGATCCGGTTCAGTCTCGGATATATATCTCCTGATGAAGAGGTCGCTGTTCTTTCGGACCAGCGGCAGCATCATCCGATAGAGGATATTTCACCATGCGTTACAGCAGAAGATATTCTGAGGTTAAAAAATCATGTAAAAAATATCCGTATCAGTAATGAATTGAAGCGGTATATTGTTGATATTACCGGAGCCACCAGAACTGCATCAGGAGTTACATTAGGAGCAAGTCCGAGAGCATCCATAGCTTTGATGAAAACTGCTCAGGCGATTGCCCTGTTTGACGGAAACGAATTTGTTACCCCTGAGCATATACAGGAGATTGCAGTGTCAATCATTGCTCATCGGATAATTATGGATCCTCAGGCTCGTTTCTCCGGCAGAACTGCTGAAGGGGTGGTTGAAGAGATTCTGAAAAAAATTCCTGTTCCGACCTAAAAAAGAGGAGTTTGTAGTACCGCCTTTAGGCGGTGACCGCACAACTCACCGCCTAAAGGCGGTACTACAAACTTCAAAAAAAAAGAGTTTATAAGAGTTTGTAGTACCGCCTTTAGGCGGTGAAACACCGGAGAGAGAAATATGAAACAAACTTTAACGCTTGGGTATTCCACCTGCCCCAATGATACATTTATCTTTTATGCCCTTGCCCATAACCTGATTGACTGCGGAAATCTCAGCTTTGATATTCATCTGGCTGATGTTGAAACCCTGAACCGGAAAGCAGAATCAGGGATATTAGATATTTCCAAGCTTTCGTTTGCTGCTCTTTGGCGACTTCAGGAGCGGTATTCGCTTCTCCGCACCGGTGCTGCTCTGGGGAGAGGATGCGGTCCTCTTATTATTGCAAAGCCGGAATTTGCAGAGACGGGTTGCCAATCCGTCTCTATCCATACAAAAAGAATAGCTGTTCCGGGTCTGTGGACAACCGCATGTATGCTGTTATCTCTTTATCTGGAGCAGACCCCGGTAAATCTTATTCCCATGCCGTTTGATCAGATCATGCCGTCTGTGGCAAAAGGGGATGCTGACATCGGGGTTATCATTCATGAAGGGCGATTCACCTATCATGAATACGGGCTTGTCAGTCTCCTGGATTTGGGAGAATGGTGGGAGCAGAAAACATCCCTCCCGATTCCTCTTGGCGGAATTGCTATCCGCAGGGATATTCCTTCTGAAATTGCAGAGAGGGTGGAAGCCGCTATCCGTGACAGTGTAACATTTGCTTTTCATAACAGAGGATCCGCTGATGAATATATCAGAAAACATGCTCAGGAGATGTCTTTGTCAGTGATTCAGCAGCATATCGCTCTTTATGTGAATGAATTTACTCTTGATTTAGGAGATGAAGGAAAAAAGGCGGTTGAAACCCTTTTTAATATGGCTAAGTCAGTAAGTCTTTATAATTTCAGAAGGAACCTGGTTCCTTAAAGAAACCCGGTTCCTTTCCGAACAGTCAGCTTATTTTAAGCTCGATCCTAATGAGTGTTTCGACATCTTCATACTCATGTGCAATTTTTCTGTTACACGTCCCCCCGGAAAAAAATCTTTCCTTATAATATTCGTTGTTCAGGTTGTCAATTTTTACACCCCCGGTGCGGCTTGCATGAACAAACTTATCATCTTTAAGATATAAACCGATATGTGAGATTATATCATTTTTGCTCTTAAAACAGATGAGGTACCCCTTCCTGCAATTCTTCTTTTTTTACAGGAACCAAATTATTGTAAAAGATACTGCTTGATGAACGGCTTAATTCTATGCCGTAAACATCCTCATAAATGGATTTTACAAAGCATGAGCAGTCCACGCCGCCATTTTTTGAACACCCTCCCCATTTATAGCGGGTACCAATCCATTCATCCACTGCCATAATCAACTGCTTATCTTCTGTACCGTCAAGATCAAGACCCCATTTTTCTGAATATCTTGAATAAAATTCCAAATCATAATAATCCTCTTCAACAGATTTTTCATCAAAATTATCATCTCCTTCATTGTATAGCGTATCTGAATAAAGCGGAGATGATTCAGACGGGTCATCATCCGATTTTTCGCGGTATCCTGATCCGCTAACATTTATTTTGATCTCTTTTTTTATCTTTTCTGCTATATCTTTATCTAAGTTTCCGAAAGAATATCCGAAACTTTCCTGGAATAAATATTCACTCATCAGAGCATATCCGTCATCTTCCTGCAAAATATTCTTATTCATGCAGGAAACAGTATTATCTTTACTCTGTTTCTTGTGTTCCGCTTCAGTTTTAAGTATAATATCAGCTTTAGGCTGAGTTGCCTTTGTTACAATTGTCTTTGCCCCAACTGTCCGGGCTGCCGGAGATGTTTTCTTTTTCTTTACAATTGTATCAGCTTTTTTTACGGCGGGTTTGCCCGATGAGACATTTTCAGACATGAGAAGAGAACCTTCATTGGCGGAATAATTCCCGCGGGTTTTACAGTTGAACAGGAATAAAAACTTATTGTAATAAAAACAAAAATAATACAATTGACAGGGCGAATCATAAACATTCGTGCCATTTTAATCCTCCTTTTGTTAATTCTTTGTCCTGTTTTTTGCTGACATTCATGGATATTATTGGTTATTGCCATGAAAAATATAAAAAGAGTAATGACTTCGGCGTGAGCTCAGTCGAATGCTGACATGGATATTCCTTTTATTCTTTTTCCTTACTGCTGAAAAAGAATCTACAGAGGCTCAGTCATTAGGAACATTGGAGAATCCTGTTATTGACTCTCAGATGTCCCGGAGGGATGCTCTGACAAAAAAAACAGGTACTCCTATTCCTGAAGCACATTCTCCGAAATCAGGTGATTTTTGATCTGATCTATTACTCTTTTGACGGCAAATTTCATCAGGGACAAATTGTTATTGACAAACGACTTGTTGAGGATATTCGTGAGGTTTTTTCTGCGGCGGTGAAAGAAAGATTTCCTCTTTTTTCTGTCATTCCTGTTTCCCACCCCCGTTTTCAGTGGGATGATAAAAAAAGTATGGAAGCCAATAATACCTCCGGGTTTAATTACAGAAATGCCGCACAGGGAAAAACACTTTCAAACCATGCTTATGGTTTTGCCATAGACCTCAATCCTCTGTTTAATCCATATATTAAAGGAAAAACAGTATTGCCTGCGGGTTCACAGTATAATCCCGAACGTCCCGGAACCCTGACTCATGATTCTCCTGTTGTTAAAACATTCTTAAAATTGGGCTGGACATGGGGAGGCAGCTACAAATCCCTCAAAGATTACCAGCATTTCAGCAAGATTCCTCGAAAATAAAAAGAGAATACAAAATAATTCCAACACTTTATTCCTATAATCCTCTACCCCGCTATTCCCTCTCCTCTAAAATTTAATATCAGATATAAATAATTGATGCCTTTATGTCAACCCAAAAAATATGATGCCTTCCTTTTTTATTTTTCAATTTTCTGGATTCCTGAGATAAAACTCTCTGTTATATAAGCCTATTTAAAATCGGCGAAGATAAAAATACCCAAAAAAGAGCCGATAGTGCAAACAAAAATGTAATTAATGAGAAAATATTCGGAGAGCGGGTTTGGATAAAAGCATCCGCACCCGGAAGCGGCATAATCTGAATCGCTGATAAAAAAGTAAAAAATAAAAGGCAGTGGTAAATAACAGACTAATCCGGTATAACTAAGACGTTTAAAAAGGATTTGACGGTTACAAAAAAATTCCGTTATTATTCTGAACAAATCTGACAGCGTTATAAAACTGATATTTATATCAAATCCAGATATTTTTATTTTACTCCTTTTCATTATCAGATCATAATAAATTATATTTTTCAGAAATTCAAGTTGCCTATAATCTTTTGTAATTTTATGTTAAGCTCCTGATATTTATGATGAATAAGATAAAAAACGGAGTTTTTCAAAAACAGATTTTTCAAAAATTTCAGATGTTTTGAAAGTTTCAGAAATATTTACCATAATACTCAGTTAATTTAATTTTGAATACAGATATAACGTGAAATTATAATAAACTCAAGTCTTTTATGAATGAACGGATTGCTCTTTATGCGGATAATCAGCGGAAGCGGAGATATATGATCTCCGCTGGTTCGGGATATGAATATGTCACTAAAGACCTAAAGGCTTTCTGAAATCCCGCTGCTCTTTATACCGAAATCCTCAAGCAGTGCATTTGAAATAGCAGTCAGGCTTGAATTTGAAAGCATTCTTAACGGCTTATAGCGTTTCCCGTTTGAATACGGAACAAATTTTTGCGGGCTATATTGCATGAACAGATTTATGAAATAAAACTGTATAAGAATCAAAAGGGAAATGCTATATACTGCCATGTTCTTTCCCATGTATTATATTTATACACTGGATTCTATAGAATATTATAGTATTTCACAGTATTATTTTATGCGGAAAAAATTATCTTGACAGACAATTTTTTTCCGGTGTATAAAAAGAACTATCACTTTTTCTATCTTTGTCATTTTGAAGTCTTTTTATATCACGCCGGCGTCAGATAATATACTTCTGACGGTTCATAATGAAGCACCATAATTTGTTCAGGACGCAATCCTAATGATTTATATGTATGTCCTCTGCTGTCGCTGAATTCAACTTCAAAGGCATTTCCGTGTGCAAGAAATTCCACCACGGTTCCGACTTGTCCTCGCCATAAACCATGTTCGGGCAAATCAACAGTTAATGCCACTGTATCAAGCAATCTGACTGTATTTCGCATCTTGATGATCTCACTGTTTTCCCAGCACATAACAACTGGTAAGTCTGGGATAAGGTATATCAGGTTCAATAATCCAGGCAGTTCTGATTATTGCATGTCTGCCTTTCCATTCCAAATTAAAATCAAGCTGATACCGCTGCCCGTATTCATCTTTCAAGCTCAATTCCGCATTATATTCTTTAACAGCTTTCAAAAGAATATCAAGCAATTCATCTGCATCGTCAGAATTTATACCCAAAAACGATAAAAACATACGGGCTTTATGTTTTCCTTTTTGATGTGTTGGACTTAGGCTGTAATCTCTCAATTTCCGAATATCAACTATGGCGAAATCTGAATTGGGTAACTTCATAAAAGTTTGTAGTTTGTAGGGCGGACAAAGCGCAGCGTGTCCGCCTTTTCGTCTGTTTTGTGTTTAAAGTCGGACAAGCATGACCAGTATAATGGCGGACACGCTGCGCTTAGTCCGCCCTACTTTTCAATGAAGGCGGACACGCTGCGCTTAGTCCGCCCTACTTTTCAATGAAGGCGGACACGCTGCGCTTAGTCCGCCCTACTCAATGACCAAGGATAAAGCGACCAGTCAACAGATAATTCCATTCTATCAGGTCTTTCAGCTTTTGCCAACTGATCCGCATTCATATTCATCCGTTTCATGATTTCAAAGAAAAGTGAATCATCAAGTTTATCTTTAACAGATTCAAGCCATTTGCAAAGATGATTTTTATACTGTTCCGGTAAAACGCCGTTCATAAAAGCCTGGGGAACAGGATGTTGCCAGCCTTTGTATGCTGTAGTCAATCCTGTGGTCGGAAGGATTATATCACCTTCAAGACTGAGACGGAGCAGCAGATCATGAGATGCCGCATTGCCAAGAGCAGAATTAAATCCGCCGAGTTCTAAAAACTTATCACGCTTGACACATACAGATTCAGGGGGCATAACCAGAATACCGCCGCGCAGGAAATTTTCTCTGCATGTATTATAAAAATCAAGAGCAACCGGATAAATAAGATAGCCAGCAGCACATTCAACAGCAAGTACAGAATTCTTTTTACGCAAAGGAAACAGAATATGCTCCAATGCCCAGGGATACATCAGGATTCCGGGAATCAGAAATTTGACATATTCAGCACACAGGCTTTTGCTCCTTCATTCATCAGATCCAATAGATTTCTATTAAGACCTACGGGGTTTTCAAAACCCCGTAGGTCTAATATTCTAATACGCTGATCATTTTTTATGAATTCAAATTCTTCATGATTCAGGATGGCAAGTTCTTCTTTTACTCCGCACAAGATAAGTTCAAATTCCGTCATGCTTTGAACAAGAACGCTTTCAATTGTAGCTTTCAGCTTTCCCTGATTTGAAACAACCGGAAGAATTACACTTACCTGAATATTTTCAGGCATTTTTTTCACACTCTCTAAAGGAGTTGAACGGGGATAATCAGACCAATTTATGTCCGGAGTGCTAAAATTACATTTTAGCATATCAGGAGTGCTGAAATTACATTTTAGCATATCAGGAGTGCTGAAATTACATTTTAGCACAGATAGCAGATATTCTTTTTTATTCAAAAACGGTTTCAGAAAACGTATTGCATCAACAGGTCTTTTGTGTTTGATTCCAAGACTGAGAGCATATAAAACCGCTCCTCTAAGAATTTTTCCTATAGCCTGTTTTTTTTCATTTTCCGGCAGAGGGCAATCAGGATGACAGAGAGCTTCAAATGAAATAGCATACCCTTCTGTTGTAAAATTATGTGCAATATTTGTCTGGGTTGTAAGAACTTGTCCTTCATGTATGCGATAAAAACAGAGTCCTGTAGGGGCAAAAAGTACAGAAAAATAACGGGCTAATTTTAATATTAAATCCCAATCGCCTGATAATTGCCATTTATAATTCTCAAACCCACCGATATACTCAAATGCACTTTTCCGATATATAGAAGTAAGCGGAGAATTACTCATATTTTTTCCATGTATAAAACATCGCTGATAAGCTTCTCTGGATGTCAATTCAAATGGATAAAACGGATCATTTTCTGACCATGCACAAAGCAGCATTCCTGCTTTTGGATGGCGTTCCATCATATAGGTCATAACTTCAAGGCAATGCGGATAAATTGCATCATCAGAGTCAACATATTTGAGATATTTCCCTCTTGCCAATAATGCAGCGCGGTTACGGGTCGGAAACTGCCCGATGTTTTGAGCATTCGGACAAATTCGGACACGGGAATCAGATTCATATTGCCGGGCAATTTCAAGAGAGCGGTCTCTGCTTCCATCATCAACAATAATCAGTTCAAAATCTTCCATACTCTGAGCAAGCACGCTTTCAATGGCTGTTGCAATATATTTTTCACGGTTATAAACCGTTATAAGAACGCTGACTAATGGTCTGCTTAAATATGACAATTTATTTTATAACTCCTATAAATTAATAATCAAATTTTGGTGGTGGGTCAAATCCGTTGACAATCTTCCGTAGGGGCAAATAATTATTTGCCCCTACAATTTTTTTCAACGGATTTGACCCACTACCCAAATTTTTAGCTCCGTAGGAGCATTATATTTGTAGCATCAGAATCCATCAGCGGTTTAAAAGCTCCATAGGAGCGTTATATTAACCCAGAGAACCTATTTTTGAAAAATATATAACGCTCCTACGGAGCTTTTAAACCTGTGTGATTGCATCAAGCTACAAATATAACGCTCCTTTGGAGCTTTTAAACCTGTGTGATTGCATCCTGCTGCTTCCTCATTTAACTCTCTCATAAAAAACCGTTGACCAATGGGAAAACTCACTTTTTTCAGAAGGAAAAATTCGTTTTTCATATCCCGATAATTCCTGAATATATTTTTGCAGTTCAGGCTGATTGGTGGCAACTGCAATCCAATCATAGACATTCTCTGCCAATGCTTTTTTTAAGAATTCAAAATTCGGAGCAAAAGTGATATGCCTTGAAAAATCATTTCCAAACACAGGATAATAAAGCATTCCTCCGACATATAAAACTTTTGCTCCAGATTCAGCTAATCTTTCCCATTCGTGTGTGGTTACAAGTGATGATGTTGGCGATCCTTTTGGCTGCAAACTTCCTAAATACGCGGCTGTTCTTTCATTAGGTGAGAGTTTCATAAAATGACAATAGGTAGATGATGCCCACAATAAAGAACCCTTTTCATCATCCGGATTTCTCATACGAAAATCAGTACTTAGAAAAAGAGTTCCCATAGTGCTGATAAATGCAAAGAATAGAAAAAACAGACAAATCAATGACTGATAAGATCGGATATACTTTGATAAAATAGAGAATACAGCGGGAGCAAGCATTACAGCAAATAAGGTGTAATTATATATTGCAATATCATCAGTTATATTATAAACAAAAAGAAACAGAATTATACCGATAAGATTGGCGAGTATCATAAGAAATGCAAAAATTTCCCGAATATTAAGAATCCGAAAAGAGCGGAATGAATATATAAGCCATATCAAAGAGAAAGGAAATACCACCAATGCAAAAGGCACTCCGCAATGTCCATATTGAGGGCTGAAAGCTCCCCAGCTATGATAAACCCGGCTGAATGGTGCGACAAACCATCTGAATAAAAGATGAGGCAAATTTGCCTGAAACATATTTATCCAACTGTTATTGATATAATTAGCATCTTTTTGTATTTTTATGACTTCGGAGATTCCTTCACTCTGAATATAAATCTGGATTGCACGCGGAGCAACTGTTATTATGCTTATTAAACTTATTATTCCGATTAAAGTCAACAGTTTTTTCGCTGAAAAGCCCTGTATCCATCCTTTAAATATTCCGACAGCCAGACCGCATATCAGAATACCGCCAAAAATTCCGACTACTGCAAATCCCTGTACTTTTGTGCCTACGGCAATACCAAATCCTATTCCGCTGATAATTCCGTCAAAAAATGATTTCCATTTTATAAAACGGATAAAGAAAAGCACTCCTGCCATTAAAGCAGAATTCATGAATACATTATTTTTTGCAATTGAAGATTCTGCGGTTAATTGAGGGATTGAAAGCAGATAAATAACCGTCATAAAAGACCATAGCTTATCAGCCCCCAGAATACGTGACAGACTGTATGCACTCAAACAAAGAACAATAAATGATTCAAGCTGATGCAGTTCTATAAAAGTATCTGTACCGGAAAAAACAATATTGAAAAACGAAATAAGCTCTGCACAAACCGGATAATATGTTAAACGGTAATCAGGAGATACAAAATAATGCCAGCATGATTTCTGCTGTAACCAAATCGCGGGAAATGAGCAATGGTATGAAAGAGGATCCACACCAGCAGGCGGCATTAATGCAATTCGGAAAAATGAGAAAATTATAAATAAAATCAAGATAATAAATCCTGACCAAATTATAAAAATTATGCTGGAATTGTAAGAAATATCAGGCTCTTCAGCTTTATAAACAGAGAGAGAGAGAGAGAGAGAGAGAGAGAGAGAGAATTTTCAGCAGGAGAAAAATATTTCATGCAAAGCAGAGCAAAAACAATAAATACGATAATAGCCGCGCCGTAATAAACAGGTGTCAATGCTTTGAAGAAAGAAAGAAACCACGAGATTATCTGCAAAACCGTACATGACATAAGCGCACTTGCCGCCAGTTTTTCAGGAATGGAAACATACGGCAAACGGGAAGCAATATGCCATGTTGAAATAAAAAGTAAAATATTTAATAAAATCCAGATTGTCATTTTAATTTATCCTTAATGATCAATTCAAAGTCAGTCGGAAACTCTGAATGCTGCAATATATTTCTTACTGTTATAAACCGTTATAAGAATGGACACTAACTAATTAATTTTTCATATTTTTACAATCAAATCATACAACTATGATTTAAAGATTAAGGAATGACTTCAAGTGCTGAACCATTCTTTAGACGATATATGTAGAAATCGCTGTCCAACGTGAATATAAGCCTCATACACATATATTCTGCTGTTGCGACTATTGAAGCATCAGCCAAATCCATCGGCTTATCATGATATTTCCTCATCAGTTCAGCCATTCTGGCTATTTCATTTACACCCAGATTATGCAAAATCAGCCTTTCTGTGTTTTGCAATTTCTAAAGAGATTCCTGCGCCGGATATCCGCCGACTTGAAATAAAAGATACATTGCTTCGGTGAAACAGCACCATGTCGTTACCAGTGGTGAGATAGGCAGCCGTTTCGTTGTAATAACGCATAAGGAATGGTTGGGGTCATTTCTGTTGATAAGAGCAACCAGCGGACCAGTATCGGTGAGAATCATAATTTTCCATTCCGCTGTTTTTCTGTCATTCCTTCGGTAAAACGATTTCCGCACTTTTCATGACATAGCTTCTGTAGTACCGTCCACCGTTCCGATATAGTCGGACAGATAATCAAATAATGTTTCAGCTTCAGATGTTGTATCTGTTGTTACCGAAACGAACAGTTTGCGTAAACTCTCAATAGCAAGCATTTCTCCTGTTGTTCCGAGCCTTTGGGCTTCTTTTGCAATTGGCTTCTCTATATCAGGCGGAAGAATTATTGTTATCATATTAAATTCCCTCTTTTTAATTTTAGGAGTTACGCGGTTGATTTATAACTACCTGTTTTTTAATAATCTGATTTGTGCGATTCATAATTCACATTTAAATAATGTCAATGATTTATATTTCAACTGTTTAACTCCTAAATTTATCAAATACTTAAATTCAATGCTTCTAAGTTATTTCCATAAATCAGCTTTTCTCAATCCAAATTACCGAAACGTTCCTGATAACGCTTCAGCAATATTTCCAATTCTGATGCTTTTTGCAGAGCTTCAGACGCCTGTTTCTGAGCTTCAGACGCCTGTTTCTGAGCTTCAGATGCCTGTTTCTGAGCTTCAGATGCCTGTTTCTCAGCTTCAAATGCTTGTCTTTGAGCTTCCATTGCATGCTCCTGCGGTGTCGGAAGCAAAATTCCTTCACAAGTAGCCCATCGCAGCCAGAGTGCATCAATTCCGTGATAGTCACCCTGCCAGCGCACCAGAGCCAAATTTAACCTTTCACTGATAAGCATATCATGGTCATCAGGCTCTATTTTCTTATATTTGCCGTTGGTTAAAGTAAATCCTGACCATTCCCCGGAAAAAGGATAATACCAGAAATATTCAGGAAACGCGCACTTTATCCTGATAAATCTGTTTTTTTAAAGTCTTATCATAAAGAGCAGTGCTTACGGAGAGTAATTCAATCACAACATCAGGTCCTTTTCCCTCCTGCCAGACCACCCAGCTTTTATGTTCCCGTCTGGGAACTCCGGTTACGACAAAAACATCGGGACCGATAAAATCTTTCCGGCGCACCTGCTCCATACTGTAATAAACAAACATATTACCGCCGACAAAGAAATCATCACGGTCAGACCAATGCAACGCTAAAGAATCAATAAGCAGATTCATTTGAAGTACATGACGTTGTGTTTCCATAGGCATACCATCATCATAAGGAAGGTCATCTTCCGTAAGCGGTATCTCCACTCCCTGTTCAATAAGCAGTTCTGAAATATCTCCGTAAATACTCTTTTCACAGAGTTCCTCATTTTCAGAATTGAGGATTTCAGTGCTTTTTTCAATTCTTTCTGTTAAAGCTGCTGCCTGCATTATTATCACCGATACCTTTTTTAAAAAAAATTTAGTTTCTTATCATGTATATAAATCTATTTTTTCAGGAAAATCAGGTACTAAAACTGACTTTTTTACCTTGCCGCTGGAAAGATAAAACGTCATATTTCCTTTTTTTGAACATAGTTACCAAAAATATATAAAATTATATAAGAATATATAAAAATATATAAGAAAGGCTTTGAAACCGGCACCATATCGTCCGGTGAGAAAACGGTCCCGAATGTTAAGTGAGCCGACAAAGTCAGCCTGCTCCGAATACCCGCATTTCAGACACTTAAATTCTTCACCCCTCCGGTTCTCCCTCTGAGTATGGGCGCAGCGCGGACAGCGCTGACTGGTCTTATACGGGCTGACGGACCGGAAGGAAACACGGTTTTCTTCGCAGCGCATCTGAATTATATTCAGCAGTTCCCGGTAGTTCCAGTTGCTCAGAGTCTTACGGAATTCTTTCGTATTGCCCTTTTCTTTTGTGTTCAGCTTCAGATCTTTCAGTTTTTCTGTTACAACGAGCCTCAGATCTCTTTCCGCAATATAATCTTTTACAGTTTTATGAATATAATAAGACAGTTCTTTTTTCGCTCTTTTATATGCCTTTGAACCGTGACGTTTTCTTTTTATCTTTGAAATAAGAGGTTTAATATCATTTCCTAAAAATTCCCGATCCGAAGTCGTCATCAGATGATTTATTCCCGCGTCAATTCCGGCAAGTTTTCCGTCATCCTTTTTTCCGCCGGTTTCAATATCAAAAGAAATCTGAACATATTCACGGTGTATGACAACTGAAGACGCTGTTTTTCCGATGTTTTCCCATCTGAGAAACTGCCTGTGTTTTTTCAGCGGAATATATAATTTAATCTCTTTTCCGACCGAAGAGAGAACAAGCCATAAATCAAAGGAATTACAGCTTTTTTCAATTCTCACGATCTGTGAGGAGATCGTCATTTTTTTTCCGTTATGCACGGGTTTTACCGGATCATTGAATATCTCCTTTCCGAAAAGTTCCTCAACTTCACGTTCCGCTGAACTTTTTCTTCTGTTTTCAGTATTTTTTGCCCCGAGAACCATGGAAAGAGCCTCTCTTGCAGCACACTGCCGCATTCTCGCGGTGAACCATGTCTCCGGCAGTCCGTATATCTCTTTTTTTATCTCATCTTTTGCTCTTATTTCAGGATGTTCCCAAAAATAATCGATGAAAAAATTTGCGGTGCGGGCATATTCATCAAGAATCCCGTTCAGAATTTTCAGCTTTTCCGCCGTCGCAAATTTCAGCGATGTTTTTGAAGACCTTGTTATTTTCATTATCAGATTTCTCCGTCAGTCCGGTTCCCGGAACGGATAATATATTTATATATTTTTATATAAAATTATATAAAACCTATAAAAGAATATTATACCCAGACTTCTTTACAACTTTTTTCAAAATAGAGTTCCTTCCCTTGCATCAAGCTCGATTTTAAACGGCAAATTCTGTAAATTTTTATGTTGACATGCCTGCTGCCAATTCATGATAAATTTTCCTTACTATTTTTCTTTATCTGATAAAGCCGCTGTTTCATCAGCAGAAAGACCTGTTAAATCAGCAATATCCTTCAAATTATATCCCTTCATAAGCATATTCAGGGCTATCTTGATAAGACCCTCTTTTTTTCCTTTTTCCATAGCATCTTCTGCTCTTCTGCCGCTCCAAAATCAGATATTTTTCAGCCTTATCAGCCCTTTCTTTTTCTTTGTCAGCTCTTTCTTTCTCTTTGTCGGCTCTTTCTTTCTCTTTGTCGGCTTTCTTCTTCTCCTTATCAGCTCTTTCTTTTTCTTTGTCAGCTTTCTTCTTCTCTTTCTCCGCCTTTTTCTTTTCCTTCTCCACCTTTTTCTTTTCCTCCTCCGCCTTTTTCTTTTCCTCCTCCGCCCTTTCTTTTCCTCCTCCGCCCTTTTCTTTTCCTCCTCCGCCCTTTTCTTTTCCTCCTCCGCCCTTTTCTTTTCCTCCTCCGCCCTTTTCTTTTCCTCCTCCGCCCTTTTCTTCTCCTGTTCAAATAATTCAAAAGGGGACGGGAGTATATACCCATCTTTTGTCATCCATCTTAACCAGTTATCTTTTACAATCAGATAAAGCCCGGTCATCGGCGAATAAATTTTTTTCTCTTTATCAGGCAGAACAGTTACATATTTACGGTCTGCAAGTCTGTAGCCTTCAAATTCATGAGAAAAAGGATCGTAAATATAATATTCCCATGTTCTGAAAACCTGTTCATAAAGTTCTTTTTTTTCTCTTTTATCTGTTTTTCTTGTTGTGTCAGATAAAAGTTCTATAATCACATCAGGAAATTTCATTCCTTCCTGCCAGACAACCCATGATTTTCTCTCTTTGTCATCTGTATCAAGAACCAGAAAAAAATCAGGTCCTTTGAATTTTCTTCTGTTCATGGGATCAAAATGGAGAAACATATTTCCGCCGATATAATATCGCTTCTGATTTCCCCAGAATGCTTTCAGAGAATCTATCAGCAGATTCATCTGATCTTTGTGGTGTCGCTGTTTCCATAGGTTCTCCGTCATCATAAGGCAGATCGTCTTCAGTGGGTAATGATTTGATATTCTCCGATATATCTTCATCATTTATCTCTTCAAATAAAAGAGATGCTTCAGCATTTATGTCTATTGCAGTCATTTTTCAGGTGTCCTTTTTATATAAGTAACCGATCAGAAGTTTTCATATATAAAGACCTGCGGGGTTTCAGAAACCCCGCAGGTCTGACATTTAAAAATTTATGAATGGTTACTTAGTTTTGCCCCTCGTTAAGAGGCAGAGCCTCGCAACGAGTAAACTCAATTAAAAATAGTTGATTATATTCATATATCATGCCTGAGTATTTTTTTCAATCCATCCTGAAATTCAGTCATATCTTTGGCAGTCAGAACATTTTTCAGCAGCTCTTTTAACAGTAAAATATCCTTTATTTCATTGATAAATCCTGTAAAGGAAGGTTCAACAGTTCCGAATCTTGTTTTAACTGCTTCTGTGAGCATTTCACGTGAAATTTCCAAGGCTCCTTTTTTATATTCTTCATCAAGGACTTGCCGATAACTGTATTCATCTTTCATCATTGCATATTCTTTCGGCGTAATCAGGTCTTTTTTGATTATGCTGAATACCTTATGTATTTCAGGATTTTTATATGCTGATTCATCAACAGTTTCATCAAGACTGTCCTCAATAGCCATCATCCATTCACGGTAAGGTTCAGGCGTTTTTTCATTCATATATTTCGGACAGATATGAATAATCTTATGGGGAATTTCTCCATAGCGGTTGCCTTCCAAATCAGCCGGATCAAAACTTGTGATACCAATATCTTTTTTATGTCTGTCTCCCGAAGTCAGCACTACAAGCGTGAATACTCTGGTCTTGGGATTGTAATTATCTGAGTTAGTAATCATTTCCATCATTGCAACACAGTGATAATAAAGAAAACGGTGATAATGATCAGGATAGCGGATATGCTGAATATCAACAATCACCCTGTTTTCTTTATCTTCGGCAAAAAGATCAAATCTTGTGTCCACCTTGCCTATAAGCGGACTGAAAGATTTCTCAGTCTCAACATGGGAGATATTCATTTCAATATTCAGAAAATCACGGACAAAGCCTTTGAATATCTCAGGATCAGAAAATGCTTTTTTAAAAATGACGCCGTATCGTAATGAAGCAACTTCTTTCATAAGATATTTTCCTTTAATTCTTAATTAAGAAGCTAAGTTTCTTAAAGAAACTTAGCTTCTATATCCACAATTTTAATTCAGTATAAATTATCAGATATTCAGAATCTGTAATTCCTTTTAAGATAGAGAATACATTTTCAATATCTTCCGGTATCCTGTAACTGTGAATATCTTTTATAATATGCTTTTCTTTTCTTTTCAGAACGCCGAATCTCCAAATATCTCCTAAAGTAACCGCTCCGTAAAGATTCGTGAAATCGCTCTCCTCATATTTGTCAAGAGCTATCATTTCAGCAGCCAGTTGATTGAAACCCTTATCCAAATCCCCTTTTTTTGCTTCTATAACAATAATCTGCTGTTTTGAACATATCAGATAATCAAGCAGTCCGCTAAGTTTATCATCCAAATCTATCGGATATTCAACATGAATTTTTGAATCTGTTGTTCTGACTAATTCCAGAAGAATAGGAGCAATTAAAAATTCTCTTTTTGCTGTTTCTGATGTCATTGTTATTTTAGGCAGGATTCTGTAACAGGTTTCTTTCATATTTTTTATGATTTCTTTGTCATAATTATCCGACTGAGGAAGATTTATCACTTCCAGAGAAAAAGAATAACCGAATTCACCAACTATCTCTTCAGTCGGATTATTCATGTCAAAATAGTCGCTGAAAGTATATTTTTTTCCTTGTCTGAAGATTGATTTTTTCATAATTTTAAATTATTATCTTTAGGATTTGCATGAATTTTTAATCTCACGCAGAGACGCAAAGACGCGGAGAAGGATTTTATGAAATTGTTTTTGTTAATTTTTCATATAACAAAGTCAGCCTCCGGGAATATTCTTTATCATTTTGAATAGTCGGGAGCTCTATTTCCCAGTTTTGCAATTGTTTTGGGTTTGAAATAAGATTTTGAAGGATTTGAGCCAATGCCCTTGCATCACCAGGCGGAAACAACTGCCCGCTTTTATTATTCTTAATCAGATGATGAATACCGTCTGTATCAGAGCCGATACAGGGAGTTCCCTGAGCCAAAGCCTCAAGCAATACCAATGGCGTACATTCATAACAGATTGAAGAAATTACGCATACATCCAATTTAGCTGCAAGGTGACGAAGTTCCAAGTCGCTGAGATGATTAAACAACAGGATTTTCTTCTCTTCTATCATGTTTCGAGTCAGATCAGGTTTCGGCGAATATTCTTTTACTTTAACAGAATCAATCCCATTTCCCGCAAGCCATAAGTCAGAATTGGCGATAAAGAAAAATCTAAGCATTAGAAATGCGTTAAGTACAACCTGAAAACCTTTTTCCCAACTTGGTCTTCCGATAAAACCAATACGAAGTCCCCTCTCTTTTCCGGGAGGAACAGACTCTTTCTCTGATTTTTCCAGCTTCTCATAAGGCAGACTATAAACCAGATCAATAATTCGGTCAGGATGAACGCCATGCGCCTCAAATATACGTCTGGCAACAGGCGCTGGGGCGATAAAGCATTTAATATATTCACGAAGCCATGCCTGCTCATGCAGAACTTCCTGAATTGCACGATGAAAATCAAAAGTATCCGCTCTTTTATTTCCAAATACAGCCTGCAAAGCAAATCTTCCCAAATCAAAAGATGCTACCCGACACGCAATCCGACTTGGCAGGCTTGTATTAAATTTAAGACAGAGACGGCATTTTTTTGGATTAGGATTTCCATTACAAAGGCTTCCATCCCCTTTTAAGAGAAACTGATGCGGACAAAGAAGTTCAAAATCAAGAAGGGTTGCAACTGTCGGGATTTTTCTGTCAATAGCCTCATGAATTAAATCATAAAATCCGCTGCACGCAGTTATATGAAGCAGATCAGGCGTCCATTCATTCAATACTGCTCTTGCCCATTGACTGCGATTCGGATCAGGACGGAATTCCGGCAAAGGTCGCGCATCGCAATACGGGGGTTCAACAGGCGGAAAACAATAAACGGGAATATTATCCTGAACTCTCTTATAAATAGGATATTTAGGATTATCAAGACGTGCCGATTCCAAAGAAGCGATGCAGACTGCTCTCACTTCATGTCCTGTTTCTGCCAATGCAGCAGCCATCCGCCGCGTCAACTGACTTGCGCCGTTGCGGCTCGGGTGCAAAAAATATCTGGATGCAAGTAATATCTTCATTTTATTTCCGATAAATGTTCTGCTATCAATATATTTAGCATCATAAAATTTTTCTGATGAACGGTTGTTACGTCTCACCTGTTCAAATATAATAGTATCTATCCTTTGCTGAACAGTCCCGCCACTAATGATAAATGCGTCATTATAGTGTGTTTTTTCCATGCTGTTTTCGATTCTTTCTGTTTTTGTAATGTATCCGTAGGTATGCAGACACTCAATAAAATTAACTAATCTCCATCTAACTATAGTCATAAAGGTTGCATCTTTAAATCCCCGTATTTTTGGTTTTTCTGTTTGCCACTCATATAGAAACTTGCCTTGCTTGTGGTTTGCTGCAGTATGGCACTTATTGCATAACGTAATAAGATTATTCGGAGAATCTGTTCCGCCATTACTTTTATACTGAATATGATGAATTTCTAATATCGGTTCTCTATCTTTGTTTTTACAGTTAGGATTTTGGCACTTGTGACCATCTCTATGAAGTATGTACTCTCTTAAATTCCAAAATCCCATTTGTTCCCCCTGCTGATATTTTTCTCCACTTATATCCGGATTTTTAATCTTCTGAATATCAAAATTTGCAACTTCAACTATTGTTTCGGTTACAGGTAATAGTTTTTTCAGTTTGTCTATAAACCTTATATGACTATCTAGCTTATGTTGGATACACGGTGCTAGCCATCCCTCTTCGCTTTTTCTGTTATCCAATCTTGGTTTTCTGTATCTTAATCTTTGCCGTCTAATTCTTCTGTACATGACTCTTTCAGTAATTCTTTCACTCATTCCTTGTAAAAGCCCAACTTCACCAGTTATTAATTCTTTTTCAGCGGTAGCAGCTGAAAAACCTATATTTAGATAGCCACTATCAATACCGAGTGTTACATCCTGCTTTGCTTCACCTGTAGCTATTAATAATTGAATAGTGAATGGTTTTAATTCTATAACTTTTGCTTTCTTTTGTTTTAATAACTTCCTTGCCTTTTGGGGTGTTGTAGGCATTAACGGTTCTTTTCTTTGATTAATGACATATACTCTCAAGTTATGTCCTCCTTTCAGAGTAAGTCCACATCGCCAATGTTACATAAGGTTTTCAGCAGCAACACTTCTCCTGCCCTCAGAGATGTTTAATCACTGCCCGCAGTGTCCGGAACTTGTGGAGCATCCCGAAGTGCCTGTATCATTCTTATGTAACGCAGTCATTTAAGACTCAGGCTATTCAACCGACTTGTAGAAGCTGCTTTTACAAGCCACTATCCCTTTAGGGTAGTTGGCTGTTGACATCCCTTCCATACAAAAATTTTCGGCATAAGCCAGCCTTATAAAAGGATAAATCAACTGATACAGACGATTTACCCTTTGTAAACAGCATTCAATAGCGATCTTTTATAAGCTGTGTGCAGTTGTTATCTGTATTTTTTTTTCATGGCAACTGAATCCGATAAATTATGAATTTGAAGCTCCGGTAAAGTATTTGAATTAGCCTTTTTTACTGTTTTACTACAAAGCAAAAACAATTTTTAACGCCTCATTTATTTTATTTATTTCTTCCAATGTAAGTTCCCCCCTGATTTTTACCAGTCTGAATTTATGGTCTATAGGACGGGTTTGTAAACAGTCAGCAATTGATTTTTTTGAAAGTCCGTTTCTGTTACTCGGCAGAATTTCTACATTTGTTTTAATGCGGTTCTTTTTTTCATTCCATGCAGTAATTGGAACAACCTGGATTACAGGGACCCTTTCATTGTAAATATTATTTGTTACAATAACACAGGGGCGGATTTTTCCTTTTTCTGCTCCCTGTGCCGGGTCAAGGTTGACATCTATAATCATGCCGCGTCTCAAAATAGTCATTCGGGCCATTCCTGTAATGCTGTTTCAGTTAATTCGTGTAATTCACTGTCTTCTTCATAAACTTCAGCATATAATTCAGCTGATTGTCTTAAATTTTTCAGTTCAAAATCTTCCTTTAACCTAATCAGGGCTGTTCTTACCATAGAACTCTCATCATTGAACCCGTATAACTTATAATTACATAAAAGTTCAAATACTTCAGGTGTGAGATCAAATTTTGCCTGTTGCATAACAGTTATTCTCCCAAATTTGGTTTATATGTATTATGGCAACTGAATCCGATATTATGAATTTGAAGCGCCGGCAACTTTGCCCGTTGTAAAACAGCCTGCTGCATATCCTCAAGAGATGCGTTTTTTGATGCGGTTAAAAGACCGGACAAATCCTGAAAATTCGCCTGAGCATCAGTCTGAAAACCGTTTTCTTCTTCTGTTTTCTTACATGCTGAACAGAATAGCGATCTTTTTATATTTTCAGCCTGTTTTGTCAAAAGTTCCTGAAGAAATATCTGCTGAATCTCATCAGGCAATGTTTCATAAAGCATATATAAGCTGTGTGCAGTTGTTATCTGTATTTTTTCTGTCATAGTTATTCTCCTACCAGATGCAAAGCCTCTTTTTTCAGTAAGTCGCTGATAAAAAAATTATTTCTTTCAAGCTCTTCAATTAACGGTTTAAGTAAAGTGATTATTCCTGAATTTTTTGCCTGAACTAAAATTCCGACAGTTCCGATAACTTTGAGTTTCAAACGCATGGCAATATTACGTGCCTGACGGTCATCCAGGATTATCCTGTATCCTTTCATCAAAGCTAATGCAATTGCTTCAGCTTCTCCGTCATCTGTAATCAGTTTTAATGAAGCTGCAAGCATCTGATTTGGATTTTCAACTTCAAGCCAGTCTGCTGATATGCCGAATTCCCTTTCAACTTCAGGCGGAATTATGACAGGAGTGTAAATTTTATGCAATATATCAAGACAGCCGATCTTTTCTAATATGATAAGACAGGTACTGTCTGTTATAACAGGCTCTTTCACAGACTGAGTTCCTTTCTTAATTCTTCAGGCGGATAATTTATCACAGCAATTTTATAATGACCGAGTATATCAATAAATGCACGTTTTGAATAGCCTGCAAGTTTTGCCGCCTGTCCAAGAGATATTTTTCCGACTTCGTACAGTTTAACAGAAAGAAGCAGTTTTGCCTCATCTTCGGATAAACTGAAAGGCAGTGTTACGTTCAAAATGTTTATGCTCATAGTGAATATTCCTCCCCATCATCTTTATAAATTTGAAGCTCCGGTAAGATATTTGAATATCCGTTTTGCAGCGCACGGTATCAAGTAAAACAGGCGGAATTTTACATCTTAATCTGAGTTTTTTCATCTGATCATCATTAGGAAGCAGTTTAAGTGCTTCTTCTGCACATTCTAAAGCTCTTTTAAATTCCCGTTTTTGATAATGGTAAAATGCCGTCTTTTTCCATCCCGCAGCAAGAAACTCCGCCCCTTTTCCGAATTTATCATAACTTGCCTTATGTTTCTGATACATAAACTGACAAATCCTGTGCCATCGCTCTTCATAAGATCTGTGCATACTGTTATGCCGAATACGCCATTCATATAAGACTTTATTAACATATTCTCCCTTGAAGCCTGCTTCAAATACACTAAGCCAGAAATCCCAGTCCTGATTTCCCCAACTAAGCTCCTGAGCATAACCGCCTGTTTTTTCCCATACATATCGTTTAAACGGGCTGTGTCCGTCTATGGGCTGGGATAAAAGCATATTCTCCAATGAGATAACTCCGGGAGAATAGGTTTGAGAGCGTTCTCCGAATTCTCTGAAATCTCCATAGACAAAATCAGCATAAGGATTTTTACTGAATGTTTCGGCAATAATCTGAAGAGAGTCAGGCGGTAAACGATCATCTCCGTCAAGATAGAAGCATATTTCATCATTGACAGCAGCAATACCAGCGTTACGGGATCCGCTTAATCCGATATTTTGGGGATTCCAGATAATTCTGAACTGAGGATCTGATTCAAAAGATTTACAAATGCTGTTTGTCAGAGGATCATCTGAAGCATCATTAACTACAATACATTTCCAGTTTTGATAGCTCTGATTTAAGAGGCTGTCTATTGCTTCCTGAAGCAGAACGCCTTCTTTATAGCAGGTTATAATTACTGTTATAGTAGGTAAATTCAGCATATTGATTTTCCATAAAAAATAATAAACAAAAGATCAATTACTCTTTCACTTCACTGAAATTTTAACCAGTTCTCTATCCGCAATTCTTTTATTCTTGAAAAATGTTTATCATTATTTGTTATTAAAATACAATTACTTGTAATAGATATCGAAGCTATCAGTATATCAAAGTCCTCAATAATATTACCTTTTGATTTCAGATCCGCTTTAATCTTGCCGAAAAGGATTGCAGATTCTTCAGTATCAGATAATATATTTAAATATTTCTTGAATAATTCAATACGATGTATATTTTCAATGACTTTCCCAGAATTATATGCTCCGAAATACAATTCTGCCAATACACAATTGGAAACCGCTATTGAAGAAACGCCTACTTCGGCAATTTTTGATTTAAGAATGCTATTGCCGTTAATCAGATAAACACAAATATTTGTATCCAATAAGTATTTCAAAATATTTCCTCGTTTGTATCAGAAGATTTTCTCATAGAATAGATATCATCTATCTGTTTTTCAACAGTTCTGTCATCATCCCATGTACCGCAGACAGATAAAAATTCATCTGTTTTCTGTTTTTCATTTAATCCTGAGTTAATAATTTCCAGCTTTATAAAATGAAAAATTCTGAATAATCTTTCCTGATCTCTATCTGACAGTTTCTGCATATCTTTTAAAATGTTCTCTTCGTATTTTGTTTTTGCCTGCATTAGTTACCATCTCCCATAATTTCAGGTCAGTTTTAACATGGAGAAGAGTTGTTCAAAACGCTTTTCCCATGTATGATCACGTCGCGCTCTTTGAAAACCCGCTTCACGGATTCGGATACGTTTATTCGGATGAGCAAGATAATATTTTACTTTATCCAAAAGCTCCTCTTTTGTATCATAACAGACAATTTCTTTATCAATATCATAATATTCAGTCAATTCTTCCTGATAAGCTGTCATATAAAATGCGCCGCTCATAGGAGCTTCAAAATCTCTTAACCTGATGTGGCGTTTGATCTCTCCGGTAATCTGATCCTTTACTTCTGAAAAATTCAGACTGATTTTTGACCAGCTATACATTTTTACCATGTCAATATCAGAAAGAGTTCCTCCGCAGGCATTGGGCGGCAGGGCATAAGGATCGGTTCTGAGAAGATTTCGCCATTCAATAATCTGGTTAAATCTTAACCATATCCGACCGGGTAAATGACGTAAAGATTTCATAAAATTTCCGCGGTTCCAAAGAGGTGTCAGCGGACGCCAACCCGGTCCCCATACTTTGGCGTCAATACCTTTTTTTCTGAGATAATGAATATATTCCGGTCTGTTCAGATATTTTTGCCCCACAAAAGTCGCATTATATTTCTCTTTTACAGCGTAAGGTTTATAAAATTGAGGATTTGCCGCCATTTGAATGTGTAAAGGTTTGGCTCCCACTGCGAGATATTTTTCAATCGCCTCTTTTTCCGGTACAATACAGAAATCAAAATGAGGGGCGACCTCCCTGACTTCATCGAATTGATGGATATTATTACATGAATAATTCACAACAAGGGAACCTGTCTGCCTAAGTTCATCAATCGCTTCAGGAGAAATTTGAAAACTGTCGTAATAGGTTAAAATAAAATCAATATGCTTATTCGCCAAAGATTCTTTTACATCTTTGACAAGCCTCCTGCCATATTCAATCTTTGCCTGCTGCTGTTTTTCAGAGCCGTGATCATAAGTAGCACGGTATTGCTCACTCACATCAAAACTTGGCATAACAATCTCATGTCCCATATCAATCAGGGGTTCAACAAGATTTTTATACCAGATATTTGATGATTTCAGTGCAAAATTGTTTGCGCTGCTGGGAATGGCGCAAAATATTCGGAATTTGTTTTTCATCATCTGTAATCTGTTCAAAGGACTTATAATTTATTTTTTACCACAAAGACACTAAGACACAAAGAATTCAAAAAACTCCAAGTATCCGGTGTTCTCAGTGTCTTTGTGGTAAAAAGTTGCTCATGGCGTAACGGTCATCAAGAATTAGCCTTACAGCATCCTTTAAGTTTTCTTTTGTTTCTTCGATTGTTTCACCCTGCCCGTTAGCACCCGGTATTTCAGGACATACAGCCCAATAACCGCCTTCAGCGGCTTTTCTGATGATTGCTGTAAATTCACCTTTCATTTTTCTTCCCCTTTTCTTGCTGCCTTGTTCATATTTTTTAAAGTTTGTAGTACCGCCTTTAGGCGGTTAAGATGGTTACCGCAGCACGCCGGACCGCCTGAAGGCGGTACTACGGACTTTTATAGAGAATAACCTTAAAATATTCGCCGTCAATATCAAAATCAGGGGATTTAAGATTGTTACGGTGATAGAATTTCATAATTTTCTGCAATCCTTTGCCTGCTTTTTCCGCGAATTTATAATCTTTCATCATCTGGGCAATAACCGGATTGCGGTAATATGATATTCCTGAAACCGCTCTGATTAAATTCAATGTGTTCGGAATCTTGCCCGGTGAAAAAACTTCCGCCCTGTTCTGAAAAAGATTTATCCGAATTTTCTGACCGAATATTGACCAGTCCCTGTGCATAAATGCGTTTGTAATCAGTTCTCTTATGACAAACGGCTCATAATCATGCCTGTCGCTTCTTCTTGTTTCATCATGATTAAAAACCGCTTTTATCCGTGAGTTAAATCTCACAAACTGCTCTGCTGCTTCAATCAGTTCAGGAATATTGCCGTCAATGCTCTTATAATCTGTCATATCTGCTGTGGAATCCATACCGCCAAAACAGATCATGTCAATCCCGGACTGGGGAAGAAATCTGGCTGTATTGTTTCCGAAAAAAAGAGCGCCTGCTGCGGTCATACATCCATTTTCATCAATAATCTGAAAATTATAAAGCAGTTGTCTGAAATCTGTCTCTTCTTCCCATTCTGTTTGACGGAAATCCTTGCAGTATATTCTGAATTTCAGCAGATCAATATTGTCAATACTTGTTCCCGGCAGTCTGGATGCTTCAAAATGAAAATGGGAGCCGTCCTGAAGAAGCCTTATAAGCTCTTCATTTGTAGGCTCAATTGATACAGAACCCGCTCGGATGTAATATTTGTTAGATGACTTGACTTTGAACGGTTTGAATTTTCCTTTTTCTACAACTATATGAAGAATTTTTTTCCCTTGTAAATGAATAAATTCAATTTCAGGAATAACCGGAGGAATAATATTATTTCTGCAAATATTTATAACTCTCTCTTCAACCTGTTTATCTTCAACTCCTTCAATTTCGCCGCTGTCAGAAACGCCGATAAATATTTCACCGCCTGACATATTTGAAAAAGCCGCGATCTCTTTTGCCAGGCTGTCATTATGAAAATCGCCTGATTTGAATTCAGTTCTGGAATTCTCTCCGTTATTGAGTATCTGATAAATATCTGATCTCATCTTTTTATCTATCATTCAACAATGAAAATATTATCTGATTTTATTGTATAATGTTAAAATATGCAGAGATTCCCAACGCATCTATAGCTGATGTTTAGGCTGTCCGCAAAGATTCGGATAATCTGCCGTCAAGATATTTATGAATAATACCCGAAACCAGTGTCTGATAAGGGATACCTTCCTCCAAAGCCCTGATTTTTAGACGATCAATATCCCGCTTTGAAATACGGATATTTATATCTTCTATTTCGGCAAAAGTTGCTTTTGCCGCTGATTCAGCTTTTTTCTTTTCTTCCTCAAAATTATCAGTTTGTTTCCATTCATCACGCTCAACTGATTCCATCAGTTCTTTTTCTTCTTCATCCAGATATTTGAAAGGATCTTTCATAAAATCACCTCTTAAGATAATTTTTTGTGTATTTTCTGCTTGGATAGGCAGTTTTGAGAAAAATTTCATTTTCCGATTCCACAAAGGGAACAAGATAAATATATTCATTGAAATTAACCACATAAATCTTCTGTCCTCTGTATTTTTCCTGATTCGGATGTTCTATAATATCAAGAAGAAATCCATATTCAATACAAAAAACAACCGCTTCAAACGATATGCCTCTCTCTTTTTTCAGTATTTCATTTTTTTCATGATTCCAGTTGAATATTTTCATATCTTTTTTATTATAAAACTATTTTATACAAATGCACCGAATTATCTTTAACACTTAAATCTTTAAACTTGATAATCAAGTTTTTCAAAAACTCTGTTATACTGTTTTAAAGAATTTATATAACATTCGTTGCAAAAATAGAGTTGTCATCAAAGAATATCCGTTCCTTTTATAGTCATTTCTGATAGCCTTTAAAGCAGGTTTTTCTACAAAAAAAGTGATTAACGAGGCAAGAAATACTACAGTTATGGTCGCTGCTGTGATACATATCATCGGATTAACATGATATTTGTAAAGTCTGAGGATAATCACATAACCGATATTCTGATGAATCAGATAGAGAGGATAAGAAATTATACCTAAAAAAACTAATGGTTTATATATAATAAAAGAAAGTTTTCCAAAAACAAACAAATAAAATAGGCAAAAAAGACAGGATACTATAAAAGCAATTTCCTTATCGCTGATAATCCATTGAGTTAAAAGAGAAAATAATATCACAACATGGCTGTATGCAGAATTTCCTTCATTCATAATTCTGTAAAACATAATACCGGCTATAAAAAGATTTGCATACTTTAATATAAAAGCTGTCTTTATTATATCAGATATTTTGAAACCAAAAGAATTTTCCAAAAACCAGCATAACAATTGCATGATAATCCAAAGGATACCTATATCTTCAATCCGGTTCAGAAGATTTGACATGAATAACAGCAGCATAATAATATAAAAAGATAATTCAATTGCCAATGTCCAGTAAGCGCCGTCAACATTCGGTGCTTTGAATAACCATTGAAACATGGAGAGATTCAGAAGAGCGCACTCAAGACTTGTTTGTCTTTCAGGAAGTGAAAATATCAAAACAACTGAAAAAGTTAATACAATAGCCATCCAGTATGCAGGATAAAGTCTTGAAATACGGGATACAATAAAATCCATAGGCTTTTCTGTCTTTTTTAATGTCATAAAAATTACAAATCCGCTGATCATAAAAAAGAGCCGGACACCGTTGCTTCCGACAGAAAATTTAAAGAGAAGATTATCCGCATGTCCGTAATACTCATCATACAGACAGGTATAATGAAAAAGCATAACAGAAAATGCAGCAATACCTCTGAATATATCTAATTCTAATAAACGGTTAGACATTTCATGAAAGACGCTCTAACATACGAATAAGAGCTTTTTCCTGTGTAAAAACTATGTGTTCTTTGTTCCCTGATGCAACCTCAAATAACTCATAAGGATCAATATGATAATCCCACACCAGCGGTTTTAAAAGTTTATGAATTTCTGCTTTTTCCATATATTAAGAGTCACTTATTCTCAGATAAAAATCTGTCTGAGAATTTTCAACTGATCATTTAATGAATCCCTGAGATCGCATATCATCAAGAATATCTTTAACGCTTAAATCTTTAAAATATTCTTTTCTCATTTCTGTATAATCTCCATCTCCTTTACTGTATTCTAATATAAATTTAAGGCTTTCAGATATTCCTAATTGAGAACGGAGCGCCTCCCATCCTTTTTTCCGTATTTCCGGGGAAGATAAATCAATAGATTGCATTTTTCATAACCTCCTTAACAAGAAATGGCATCAATAAAATCGCTTTTTGTTTTAAATTCTCAATTTTATTTGCTTTTCTTATCAGATATTCATCACATGATACAAAAAAATCAGCTTTTCCATATTCCGCACATGCAAGATGCAAAGCATCAAAATGTTGTATTCCTTTTTCTTCAAATGCTGATGCTCTCTCTTCTATAACAGGTTCATAATGAATATATGATTTAGCCTCATTCAGCATATCTGCGATAATCAACCTGTTTTCAGTTTTCGGATTTTTGCTGTTTTCATATTCAAGAACAAAAGAATTTATAATTTGAAGCTCTTCAGTCTGTAACATAGATAAAATTAACAAAAATCCAATTGTTTCCAAAAGGATTTTAGGATTCCCCTGATAATCAAACGGTCGGTTATAAACACAAAGATCAAGATAAATTTTCATTGATTATTTCCAAATTCGGTATGTCTGAAGCTCAGAATGCACTTATCAACAGGCACTAAAAAAATCCTTTAATCTTCGATAAAAATCTGTTTGAGAATTTCCAACTGATGTTTAAGCGGCGCATCCAGTTCATCAGCTTCTTCTTCCAGATTTTCATAATATGAAATAACAACGGATCTGTAATCATCCATTGCCTCCTGCGGGGTATGACCGACTCCATATAAATGAATGCACTCATCCGTAACCATGTAGTGATTTTCGGTTTTACCGACAGAGGGAGACAAAATTTTTGCAATATATCTATCCAGAGAGTCAAAATAACTCTGTGTATTTTTTCGATCTGTTTTTGCTGTTTTTTCGGCAGCAGCGTGAAGATGTCATTAAAAGAACGCTTTAATAAGGTTTCCATTTCTTCATTCCCGGATAAAGCGGCAATGTAATAACCCTTTTGCAAAACGCTTCTGATTTATCCAATGCTGTATATTTCTCACACTTTGAAAAGACAGAGAAATCAAGTATAAACGGATAATGCAGACTGGTCTGTTTCAGATGAAATACTCAGATATTCTTTAAACCTTTTTACTCCCAGCGGCTCAGGTACAGGTTCATTTTCTTCTTCAAGCCATCTTACAGTTTCTGAAACTGCAAACTTAATTTCTTTCAGAGCGTTTTCTGTTGAGTCTCCGTGAGCAGATAATGAAGGAAATTCAAGACATCCTGCTACATGAGCCTGATCTTCTTCTGACCATTGGATACAATATGTATATTTATTTATATTACTTTCCATATTCTGACTCAAGTTTTTCAATGGCTTTTATCACTTTTTTCACCTGATAAGGTTTTGCCATTTTATTTTCTTTCTGAAGGTTGATTCTCGGATCGCCTTTCCACGGAGTTTTGAATATGTGATGACTTCCGCGGATCCTCGGTTTTCCGAAATATTTCTCACAAATAGCAATTAAATCATTAAATAACACATTATTGGGATTAGCTAAAGGATATTTTTTCATTATAAAGATATTCAATTCCCCACAGCTAAACAAAATGTTCTGATATAAATCTTATATCTTCTTTCTCCATTGTCGGATAAAGAGGCAAGGTAATAACCCTTTTGCAAAATGCCTCTGCTTTATCCAGTGCTGTATATTTCTCACACTTTGAAAAGACGGAAAAATCAAGTATAAAGGGATAATGCAGACTGGTCTGAATACCGGCGGATTTAAGAGCGTCAGCGCAGCGCCAGCGAGTATCAGCATCAGGGGCGACAACAGGCAACAGATGACATGCGGGTATCATCTGGTTTTGAGGCACCGCCGCACCGCCTAAAGGCGGTACTACAAACAGGTGACATGCGGGTATCATCTGCTTTTGAGTTTCACATATCTGATGAAAAGGAATTTTCCATCCCTGATTTTCAAGCGGTTTCAATTTATCCCAATAAAAAGCCGTAAGCTCCCGGCGCTGCTGATTATGATAATCCAATTTTTTCAACTGCTCTCTTCCGATAGCAGAACGGATTTCATCCATCCGGTAATTATAGCCGTGTGCCGCTACATTGTATGTAGCAGCATGACCTTTGTGTCTGTCCCATGTCAGAGAGGTCATCCCATGAGACCTTAGCAGACGGAGTTTATCAGCCAAATCATCTCTGTCTGTTGTTATCATTCCCCCTTCACCTGTTACCAGATTTTTGTTGCTGAAGAATGAAAAACAGCCGGCGTCTCCCCATGTCCCGAATCTGATATTTTCATAAGAGCCGCCAACACCGTGACAGGCATCTTCAATCAATGCCAATTTATATTCATCGCAAATTGCTTTGATTTCATTCATTCGGCAGTTATAACCGCCATAGTGCATTACTATCAATGCTTTGAGCCTGCAATCTCTATGTTTTAATCTTATTTCTATTAAATCTCTGACAGATTCAGGTGAAATTACAGGCTCTTCAATAGAACAAATATCTGCAAATAATGGTAATGCTCCAATTGCAACAGTCATATTGGCAGATGCGACAAAATTGACTGCGGGCTGAATAACCGCATCTCCCGCTCCGATTTCAAGGGATAACATGGCAAGATGCAGCGCGGCTGTTCCGTTTGCTACGGCTATTGCATGTTTGACTCCGATATATTCTGCAAATTCACGTTCAAACGCCTGTGTCTCCTCTCCCATACTTAACCATTTGGAACGGATAACGCGGAGAACCGCATCTTCTTCTTCTTTTCCGAAATTTATATCACTAAGGGGAATTTTCCAGTTCATAAGTTTCTCCAAGGAAACCCCTATCCCTTTAGGGTAGGGGATGAATTGAAGTTTCGCCCGGGGCTTCTCCGCAGGAGAAAACCGGGCGAAACAGATTTGCCCCTTTAAGGGCATCGGGATTGCTCCCGTAATGTTTGCCTCGGCAAAGTTATAACGGCTTTTTACGCCCGGCACACCGGCTTCAGACCCTTACGCCTGTTTAATGCCGGACAACAGAGCCCGGAACTGGCACGCATCCCGGGGTGTTATGACCGAAATAACGTAGTCCTTAAAGGACTTAGCCTGGTCAACCGGGCTTATAAATCACTTCACAAGCCGCTATCCCTTCAGGGTAGCGGTCGTTGACAGTTAACCCTAAAACCCTAAACCCTAAACCCTAAACCCTAAACCCTAAACCCTAAACCCTAAGTACATGGAACAGTAAATACGCTTCGTGTCTTTGTTTCTTTGTGTTTTATGAGTTTTTTAACACTAAGCCGCAAAGACACAGAGACGCAAAAAAAACGGAGCGTATTTACTGTTTCGTGTACTAAGGGTCTCTTAAACCCTTAGGGTTTTATTTTAATTCTTTGAAATGTGTCTCAAAAACTTCCTGAGCATAAGCATAATCTTCAGGACGTCCAATATCAAGCCAAATATCATTATTTTTATAACAGACCACTTTCTCACCTTTATCAAGTAAAGCCAGAACCAGCGAAGGAAAATCAAAATATTCATTTTTCGGTATCAGTTCAAGAATTTTGGGTTCATAAACATAGACGCCCATGCTTACCTGATAATGATATTCAGGCTTTTCTATATATCCGCAGACCTGATCTGTATTTTCATTTAATTGAAGAACACCAAGATTTATCTTAACCCCTTTGCTATGTCCTGCAATGGTTAATGAAGCTCCTGAATTTTTATGATATTGAATCAAAGCATTATAATCAAGGGTTGTTAAAACATCACCGTTCATAACCATAAAGGTTTCATCAAGATTCGGAATCAATGATAAAGAACCGGCTGTTCCCAAAGGATGCTCCTCTGTTATGTATTGAATATCAATCTTATTTGACAGTTTTTTATGAGTCTCAAAAAAAGCCCGAATCAGCTCGCCTAAATATCCTAATGAGAGAATAACTTCGGAAAATCCCGCAGCAATAAGTTGCCTGATAATAATTTCCAGAATCGGCATATTGCCGACAGGTACAAGCGGTTTTGGAAAGACGGTTGTATAAGGAGCTAATCTTGTTCCCCGTCCTCCTGCAAGTATCACAGCTTTCATCTTATATATACTCCGGTTTTATATATCTGCTGATGTTTTTTAATCCATTCTATTGTTTGTCTAAGTCCTTGATGCAGAGAGACTTTCGGCTCCCAACCCATTATTTCACGTGCCAGTTTATTGTTGCTTATAAGTCTCATAACTTCACTTTTTTCAGGACGGATCCGTTTATCCTCTGTTATAATTGTAAAATCATTGCCGAGAATTTCAAAAATACCGTTCGCCAATTCTCCGATACTGACACCCGTGCCGGTACCCAGATTAATTACCTTGCCGACAGCATGATCATTTGCCAATGCAGCCGCAATAAACCCTGATACTGTATCATCAACAAATGTCATATCCCGTACAGGATCAAGCGATCCAAGATGAATCTCTCTGCTTTTCAAAGCCTGAGAAATAATTGTAGGAATAACCGCCCGTGCTGATTGTCTTGGTCCATAGGTATTGAAGGGTCTCACAGTAACAACAGGAAGTCCGAAAGAAAAATAAAAACTTTCTGCAAGTTTATCCGCAGCAATTTTAGATGCTGAATAAGGTGATTGTCCCTGTAAGGGATGTTTTTCATCAATCGGAACATATTGCGCAGTACCATAGACTTCGCTGGTGGATGTATGTATGAAACGACCAACCATGTTTTTCATGGCAGCTTTCAATAAGTTAAGCGTTCCATTGACATTTGTGCTGATATAAGAAGCAGGAGCTTCATAAGAATATGGAATCCCGATCAATGCCGCCAAATGGAATACTGTTTCACACCCTTTCATAGCATCCTGCATCTGATAAGGATCAGCAACATCACCCAAAATTACTTCAAGATTATCTGTTTTATCTCTTCCGATCTCTTCAAGCCATCCCCATGATGAACGGCTATTATAACGGACAAGTGCTTTTACCTGCCACCCCTGATTTAAAAGAGATTCAACTAAATGGCTGGCGATAAATCCGCCGGCACCTGTTACAAATGCTTTCATAAATTATAAATTTCTGCAAGGTTAAAAAATAAAAAAACCGGGCTGATTGAACCCGGTTTTCAGTAATTAAAATATTATACATGAATATTTTTACATATATGACTTTCAAAATAAATACTTATGATGAGGTTAAACTCTTTTTTCTGATTCTGACCATAACCTCACCGCCTTGTTCAATGATTTCAGGCTCCGTCATATTATGGGCATACATTCGTGCAAATATCATCCTGATTCCTCTTCCCAGACGTTCAATCAGTCCTTTATCATAAAAATAACTCATTATCAAAGGATTTCTGTAAAATGTTACCTCCATCTTCATTTTTTCAACAGTCAGAAAATTCGGAATAAGCCCAGGACTTCTGACTTCAAGAAAATCCTGAAATATAAAGACTCTTATCTGACTCCCTTCAATCGCATAATCCCGATGAACAATTGCATTTATAATGATCTCTCTGAAAACCTCCGGCGGATATTCATAAGTTTCCAATCTTTCTCCGTTTTCAGAAAATCCGTTTACACTTGAACGATTATGAGACCTGAACACTGTAAAGATTCTTTCAAGATTGTCAAACATATTTTTATCAAAGTGTATTGTCTCAATAATCGGATCAGAAATATTATTGCCGTCAACAGCGCAAGAATGCTGATACCGGCTCCGGCATAAAATTGTCCGGGATTTTTGCTGAAAAGCAGACATCCCGCAATGGTAAGCTGTTCATCCTCATTCATAATGGAACTGTTGATCAATATTCTTTTAAACTCGGTCTCTTCAAAATCATTCAGATTAATATTCCGATACTTCAGAAAATAATCTGTTATAAGTCCCCGATCCAGTTCTCTGAAATCAGATGCAGTCGGCAATGCTTCAACATGCAGCATTGCAGAATCCTGAAACATTCTAAGCAATTCACGTCTTGTAGATTCTCTGACTGTTGAACCTACTCTGATATAATAATTCCGCTTTCCATGTCTTATAACTGCGTAAGGTTTTTCTCTTCCCGGGTCAATAGTTATGACAGCAATCTTTTTACCGTCTATGGTTATCTGCCAATATTCCGGGACTATGCGAGGCTCAATAAGATCAGAGCAGATATTTATAATCCGTTCTTCATTATCATTGCGGGTCAGCCCTGCAATTTGCCCTTCATCTGTTATTCCAAGCAGAATTGTTCCCCCCTTGAAATTGGAAAATGCCGCAATCTCCATTGCAAGCCGTTCATTATGAATGCAGCAATTCTAATTTTGGAAAAAATTGATACCGGAATTCGTTTTTCAGCCGTTTCGGAAAACGTAAATTCAGTGCTTTATAATTTTATCAAAAGACATTTCTGTCAAAATTAGAATTGCTGTTATGAATTGAATCTTATTTGAATTCAAGTCGTGAAGATTCTCCGTCAGTAATAATCTGCTTGATATATTCAGGTTCAAGTATTCTACAAGACATAGTATTTTCATTTATTGCGATTTTTTTATTTCAGGCTCAATGCCTGCGGCTTTAAGCTGGGCAAGTAATCTCCTCGTCCGTTCACGTTCCTCTTTCAACTGATTTTGAATAACCGTTTTCTGCTTTTTCTCCTGTTCGGCGCGTTTTTTCTCCTGTTCAGTCCGTTTTTTCTCCAGACAATTCTGTTCCTCAAAAGAAGGAATCCATTTATTGTCAGAATCATACCAGCGGAGCCATTTACGTTTCAGCCCTTTATAATTTCCGCGCCAAAGTCCGAGACCAAGTTTTATTTCCGGCAGCCAGAGGCGTTTCTTTTTAATCGCAATCTCTCTGTACCGCTGCCCTGACAGTTCAAATACCCGGAATTCATCTGTATATCGGCTGAATACAGCATAATAAGGAATGCCGAGTATCTGCTCATAAACTTCCCATTTGGTCGGCAGATCATCTGATTTCCGAACACTCATTCCCAAATCTTCTTTCTCTGTACCCGGTGAAAGGAGTTCAATAACGATAAATGGGGCAACTTTCTCCTGCCATATAACATAGCTGAGACGGGCGTCATGCTTTTCATATAAATTAGGCACACCAAAAACAGCATACCAGTCAGGGCGTTTGTAATTGCCGGTATTATTAACATCGTAATAAAGGTTCAGATCGCTGGCTACCATTATCTCTTCAGGAGAGTAATCGGGCGGAGAGAATGTCTGTGTCAGCAGATCGGACTGCCATGTATGAAACTGATCAGGCACGCCCGGTTCCTCTGGATTTTCACTCGGCAGGTCATACATCGTGGGTAATCTTTTCCTGTCCCGAAGATGCTGTTCACACTGCTTTGCAGATTTTAACTGTTGAGTTATCATAAATCATTCAAATTAATTTTAAAATTTTTCTTTCTTAAATAATCTCTTATGCTTGTTGATACATCCCCGCTACGGATATTGCATGTTTTTTTGATTCTATGTCTGAATTCAATCTCAGCCCTTAAAATAAGACCTCCAATTAATCCGTATATATCATAAGTATTTTTTTTTCTTCCTTTTTCACCGATAAATCCCCATGGTCTCCACTCTTTTGAAAATTCTTCTATTTCAGCTTTAGTATATGTTTTCTCAATCAGATTCACACGATTTTTTAAGAATTTAGGAGTCCTTAACTCTTCTAATCTTTTATAGTTGGAAATAGAGATATAATCTTTATTTTCATTAAGAAAAACCGGAGGCAACGGCAATGCCGTGCTGCAATTATAACAATATCTTTTCACCTGGTCCTGAAACTGTTCAGATATCTTATTCCACCAGCCTTTTTCAAGAGGATAACCGCCTGGACCTTCAAATAAAATATCCTGAGCAGCAGCGACTTCACAGAAAAAACCGCCTTTTGGATTAATCGAGCCTGACCATTCACGTTGTATCCAGCATTTGTCAATTAATTCTTTCATGAACTTTTTATCATCAACAACATCATCTATTGCAATAAGCATTGGCTGATGTTTCTGTGTTGTATCTTTATGCTCATTATAATAAAGCCTGTCTGCAAAGGTTTTTCTGATAATTGAACGGTATGTTTTCCATTTATAACCGGATGTCCAGATATAACGTTTTTCAGGCGGAACTTTTTTTCTCATTAATTGACAAATCTCTTCAAACTGCGGATGAAGAGTCGGCTCTCCTCCCATAATTCCAACCCCGCCCGGAAATTCTTTTAATGAATCAATTGCTTTTTCAACAAATGCCAAGTCCATGAAATACGGCTTTTTATAATGCCCCACAAATCTTGTGCAGTTGACACATTCTCTGTTGCAGGCATTGGTAATTTCAATCTGAATGAGCCACATATCTGATATTGCTTGCACAATTATCTCCTTTTAGTCCTGTTAATATAACCCAAGTTGCTGCTTATACAGTATCAGCTTAATATTTCAATATTCCTTATGCTGCATATATCAAAGAAATCTTTTTTATTAAAGGTCAATATCGCATCAATTTTTAAATTCTCATCCTTCAACATTTCACGAATCACTAAATCTGTAAGACTCAGATTATTCTGATAAATAAAATTTAATTGAAAAACAAGGTTGTATGCGGTATCCCGATAAAGATTATCATCAATTTTACAGATAATATCTTTGGATAAACAGAATTTAAACGATGTAATCCAGTCCTTTCTTCTTACAAATCTTGTGTTCAGGGTTTCATATAAAGTGGGCCAGTGAATTAACCAGTTATGAATTTCAATTTCCCCTGATAAAATATCGGCAACTTCATGATATTCATCCTGTTTATCATAAAGAGCAATCCAGAAGCATGTATCAATAATTATATTTTTTGCCAACTAAAAATCCTCATCAGGTTCTGTTTCAGAAACTCCGTATCCTTCCCACCGTGCTGATTTCCGCTTTCCGAACAGAAAACTTCCTTTAAGTTTGTTCTCCTGCATCCAAATCATATATATTCTGTCTCTTTTTCCAATATCAACGTGCTTGGATAAATCAGTTTTCAACTCCTCAATTAAATTATTGTCAAACTGATATGATAAAACAGCTAAACTATCTCCGCATTCTTTTGCATTATGATTATCAAGCCACTCATATAAACTGCTATAATCTCCACGAATACCTAAGTCATAGGAAAGCCATATATTTTTTTTCATATTCCTTGTTCTGTCTTTTTAAAAGAGATTTATCAAAGCTCCAAAACATATCTGAGAGCAGATTTAACGGATTCCATCGTTGCTTTATCAAGTTTTCCAATCGGACCTGACAGTTCATGAGATTGAATAGCCTGTATGCCTTGAACATTCACATAGCTTTTCTCTCTGAGAAATTTTTGTTTTCCGATTTCCACTTCATATTTGCTTCCCCGATATGATGTTGTAATCGGAGCGCAAATAGTAAGAGACCTTGGCATATCAGCATCTTCTCTGGAAACCACAACCATGAGGCGTACTTTTCCTTTTATTCCCAGATCAACACGATAAACTTCTCCGGGTTTAGTCATCATATACTGTATCTATAGCAGCCTGACGCATTTTGTTCGGGAGCAGTAAATCATCATTTTTGTCAAGTTTGGAATAAAGACTTACATGAAATGGCAATCCGCCATGAATTTTTACCTGAGACAAGAAAATACGTACGGCTTCAGCAGTTGTAAGCCCAAGACGGTTAAAAACGCTTTCACATTCTTCTTTAAGTTTCTTATCTATGCGAGTTCTGATATATATATGTTTTTCTGACATATTATAATTTTTAAAATATTTTTCTACTTCCGTTAATATAAAAAATCTATTTTTCTGCAAACCCTGTAAATTTTCGCTTGTAAGGTGCCTGAAAACCCAGCACAATATCGCTTTCAGGAACTCCGGATGCGACCAGTTCATCGGCAATTCCCTATTTTTCCGGTTTAAATTATCTGAATTCGTTCAACCAGCGTATCTGATTTTTCAAATCATCAGCGGTTACAGAGTAGAGTAACCGCAGCAGACGGTTAATCAGAACACTTGTCGGTTCTTCCGTAGAAAGAATAATGCCAAAGTGTTCTCTGCCTTCCGCGGTATATTTCTCATGGAGAGCAATGTAATCACTGAAATTACAGGTAACAACCGATCTCTGTTCCGATACAGCAATAGCCATCTGTTCACTGTCTTCCTTCGGACAGCATTTTTCTTTCGTGCAGAGATATAACATCAAATCCGTATTTTCTCAGTTGTACGGCTATCCGAGGCGACAGATGTTCGTCAAGATATAGTCCTGGACGGTTATGCAGCGGCATTAATCTGGTTTTCCTGCCGGTATTCGTAACTGTTTTTCTGTCTTAAACTGTCAATATATTCTCTGTTATCATGATAATAAGCCAACGCACTGAATACCTGTGCAGGGGTCAGATAATCCCATTCTGAAAGAATTTCTTCTACTGACATACCGGCCTTTATAATAGTATCCTACAATATGCCTGACAGCAATCCGTGTACCTTCAACAACAGGTTCCCCCCCCCCCCCCCCCCCGCAAACGCCGTCCTTTTTTACAATATGCGGATACGAAGATTTCCATACCATATTTTTATTCCTTTTTTCTTTCATTTCTTGAATGGGGATAAAAAGAGTCTCCAGCCTATCCATCTTTGCAGAATCCAGCAGCATCTAAGTTTATCTCTTAATCTCACATTTTTGTGGCGGAGAACCCATAAAAATGTTGACATAATATGGGGAATATCTGTTTTTATTTGTTGATTCCAATATGTGGGACCTAAAACAAACCGCGACCATCTATCTACTAATTCTTTAGAACATACAGGACGGTTATCAGGTTTTACAGCTTTGAGCAGCTTATCAGCATACTCTAAATTTGTCATGGCTATCTTTTTGTATCTGTCAAGATTTGCACTCCATGATTTGCTATGAAACCTGTATTTTGCTAAAATTTCTTCAATAAAAAATATTGCTCCACGTTCCGCCAAAAGTGCAAAAAAGAAAGCATCTTCCATCTGATATTTGAAGGTTTCATCAAAGCCGCTGAAATTTTTAACTGTATCTGTTTTTGCTAATACTGTAGAGCAGCATGGTTGAACTTTTGTTATATTTATTACCTGTTCAAAAATATAAAGAGGTTCTCCGGGAAAACCGGAACCGTAAACAGCCGGAATCGGGCATTTGTCAGCTTTTTCAGGATTCAATCGTAATGATATACCGGCATCATCAATGGTTTCTGCCTGACAATACACCATAACCGTTTCAGGATATTGAAGTATTATCTTGATTTGCCTGTCTAATTTTTCCGGCAGCCACTCATCATCGCAATCTAACAATGCAATATACTCTCCTTTTGCATGATGAATCCCCAAATTTCTTGTTGCACTGACGCCTTTGTTTACATGATCAGGATGATAAAGAACCTTTATTCTTTTATCCTTTTCAGACCATTTTACTGCTTTTTCATAACTGTCATCTTTAGAACCGTCATCAATAAGAAACAGTTCCCAATTCTGATATGTTTGATTCAATACACTTTGAACAGCATAATCCAAATATAGACTGCCGTTATAAATAGGTGTGATAATTGAGACTAAAGGATGATTTACCATATATGCTTTTTATCCAATGTACACGGAAGGGTTTCACAGATTGATCCTGTGTTTTGTTTTGGTCCATAATTGTAAAGAAAATTTCTGCACGCCCGGAACTGATTATTGTTCCAAATAGATTCTATATCTTGTGTAAGTAAATTCCCAATAATATATTCATCGCCAAAAACATTGCAGCATGGTAGAATACTGCCATCCCAGTGAATAAACATCAGCTTAAAAGGGTGAAAGCACCATTCAAAAAGTTTCGGATGCAGAACAATTGAATCTATAGGAATAGGCAGATAAAGAGGATTGTGTGAAATTATTTCGTATTCTATTGAATTGGAATTTTGTTTGATGTGTAAACTGGACTGCCAGGAACTGCCCCCCCCCAGATACCTAACCCCGAAACACCCATTAAAGAAAATGTTATAGATACACCTATATTTGAAGCAATTTCTTTGGCTTTTTCTACTTCATGTTCATTAAATTTATTAATGAGAAATTTCCATGTAAGATTTGGCGTTTTTATATTAAGATGTTCTTTTGCATTTTGCAGTCGTTCAAGATTATCTATAGCTAATTTGAAGTTACCCCCTACTCTGTATTTCTCATAAGTTTCCTGACTGGCGCCGTCAATTGAAGCAGCCATTGCAGACAGACCTGATTTTACAATTGCTTCTGCTTCTTTGTCACCGATATAAACATTTAAGTTTGAATCAAAATCTGTTCTGATTCCATTATCTGTACATATAGAAATCATTGATAAAAGGTCTTTATTTAAAAGAGGTTCACCCCAATTGTAAAACGCAATACGTTTTGCATAAGGAGCAATTTTATCAAACATGATTTTAAAATTTTCCAGACTTAGAAAACCTCGGCGGAAACCTTTTAATCTACGCCCTGTCGGACAAAATCGGCATCTGAGATTACATATATTACCGGGTTCGATACTGTAATGAGAGGGAATAGGGCAAGTGTAGTCTGTTTGTAATAAATTTGAGAACGTACAGGAAATTGCTTCTCTTAAATATCTGAGCGGAACTTTCCGGTTTTTCTGAAACATATTAAAAATATCTGTTTTATTATCAAACAAATAAACTTTAACCAGAAAATTTCTGAGAAAACATGCTATATTTTCCTCAGCACATATTTTCTGTAAAGACTGTTTAATTATCCATGAGCCTCTCATATAATCTATACCCTTATGAATGGAGCTATGAAAAGTCTCCAAGAAACCCATCGAATTAAAATCTGACAGCATCTTAACTTGTCTTTAAGTCTTACACTTATATGTTGAAGTATCCAAAAAAAAGTTGATAAAATATGTGAAATATCTGCTGTTTTAGGATGCCAATAAACCGGTGTGATAACATATCGGGACCATCTGTTGATTAATTCTTTAGAACAGACTGAATAATATTCAGGTTTTACTGACTTGAACAATCTATCAAAATACTGTAAATGTTCCATAGCTGTTTTATGGGAATCAAGTTTTGCACTCCATGAATTACTGTGAAATCTATATCTTGCCAAAACTTCATCTATAAAAAAAAACGGACCATGTTCCGAAAGAAGTGTAAAAAGCAAAGAATCTTCTATCTGATATTTAAGTGTTTCATCAAAACCACCACACTTTTTAATATATTCCGTAGAAGCCAGTACTGTCGGACAGGGTGGATATACTCCTCTTACATCCAGCATCTGCTCAAAAACATTAAAAGGACTGCCTGTAAGTCCTCTTCCTTCAAGAGTTTGAGAATTCACTTTTACAGACAAGCCTTTTTCATCAATCTTTTCTGCTAAACAATACACCATCACTGTTTCAGGATATTGAAGCATTACCCTGATTTGTTTATTCAATTTTTCCGGCAGCCATTCATCATCACAGTCAAGCAAGGCTATATATTCCCCTTTTGCATGAGAGATACCGAGATTTCTTGTTGCACTGACACCTTTGTTTATATGATCAGGATGATAAAGAACCTTGATTTTTTCATCTTTTTCAGACCATTTAACCGCTTTTTCATAACTGTCATCTTTTGACCCGTCATCAATAAGAAACAATTCCCAGTTCTGATAAGTCTGATTTAATACACTTTTAACAGCATAGTCCAAGTATGAACCGCCATTATAGATTGGTGTGATAACTGAGACTAAAGGTTTTTTCATAAAGCCCATTTATAATCTTCAATTTCTACAATTTTTTCCTGCTCTGAAATAAAATACTTGGGATCAAAAATTTTTTCTCCGTCTAAAATAGGATTTGCTTCATCAGTTCCAAAAATGGAAGCATAATCTCCGTGAAATCCGTCACAAATAGGCTGAACATTACAATGATAACATTTAGGAGTATAAACCATACTATGAGCGGATCTTGTTTTAGCATTTTCTCTGTATAATCCTTCTATGTTATCAAGTTTGTTGATATGATTATATGTCTTATGAATATGTCTATCAATTTTTTTATAAATCATTCCTGCGATATCCCGCACTTTAGGAACTCCTGAAAGAGCATATTTTACTGAATTTTTAAAATGTTTAAGAGCGGTGGGAGGAGATTGTGAGTTTAATACTGACATCTTATGCCTATTAGCTTCCTCTATGGTTACTACCGGAGATATATCTCCCTGTTTTTGTAATTGTTCTTTTCTTTCTGTCCATGATAATGAAGCATAATCCCATTCATGAATATCATAAGTCAACTGTTGAAAATTATATATTGATTTTCTGTGTCCTGCATCAATCATACATATTGGAAAGTATCTGACATTACATTCAATTCCTTTATTGGTCAGAATATTGATTGCTTCAGTAAGATAAGGACTGACCTCACTATATCGGGGGACATTTTTATCGCTGCGTCTGTCTGCTTTGGACTGATCTGAAAATTGGTTAAAAGCAATAAAATTTACTACTCTTGTGTTTGTCTCAACAGCAAGCTGAGATATTCTGCTTAATTGAGGTAAAACCGGCTTGGTAAGAACACAATTATACCGAAAAGGTATTCCTGTCCCCATCAAATTTTCCAAAGCCTTCATCTGCTTATGATAAGCACCTTTCACACCTACAAGAGTATCATATGTTTCCTCCAATCCGTGGATACTCAGAAGAAGATCACGAATTCCGGCATCTTTTAATCTTTGACAGTTATCTCGCTGAGATAGTACAAGTGCATTAGTAATCAAGGTCGGCAATAAACCGATTTTACGGCAATATTCAACCAGTTCATAAATATCTCTGTATATGGTTGGTTCTCCTCCCTGAATATCAATAGAATTGTTATGATAAAAATCAACAAGGGTTGAGCAAATTTTCTTCGCTTTTTCTAAAGACATAAAATCATGTTCGGGATGCTCTTTATTACTGATTCTGTCAAGAAAATAGCAGAATTGACAACGAAGATTGCAAGTCTGCCCAAGCCAAAGTACACCTCTTCTTGTAATGACTCTCCGCTTGGTTTTTTTATATTCATTTGATTTCATAACACGTTATCCTTTCTCTACTCAAGAATCTTCACATTATGCTCTGTATTAAGATTCTTTAATTCTTGTCTGAGATAAGTAAAATTATCAGGCACCAATCGCCTTCCCAGAAAACGGGTAAATATAAAATCAACAACGCATGTGGGACTTGTAAAAATAAAATTCAGCAGGAATAACATCTTATCTGTATATCTGTGAGATTCTTTCATTCCATATTTCAAACATTGCCGAGTGTATGGAAAAAGTAATCTGTATTTATTTATTCTGTTGTAACATTCAGGGTTATATATTTTTAATATCGGAATTGCCGCTTTTACCATTTCACAATATTTTGCCCAATAAGTCGGAGTTTCATAATTTCTGTTTGTTTTCTGTTTAGAATGAATTCGCCATGTAGCTAATATTTCGGGTATGTGAAGAGTGTTGTTTACCAGTGAGGCACGCATACACCATTCAAAATCACCTTCGGTTCCAAGTTTGTCCGAAAAAGACCTACCTGTTCAAATACTTTTCGCCGGATTAATAACTGCGTCATGGAAAGATAAATTGAACCGAATGCACAATGCAGAATCCCGTCATACGGAGCTAATCGGATATGTAGCTTATTCATGAGTTCCCCGTAAAATTGAGGTGCCGGCATTTCATACCACCATCCCAAAATTTCTTCTCCTTTTTCATCAATTGCTTTCAGACAGCAATGGCAAATCCCGCATTCAGGATGAGCATCTAAAGCTGCTACCATTTTTTCAAGGCAATCAGGCATCATTGTATCATCACTTGTAGCAATATAGATATATTCGCCGCGAGCCTGCTGAATGCACATATTCCAGCATGTCCAGTATATTCCTCTCGGAGCCTGTGAAATCAGCAGGCGGGAATCTTTTTCTGCATATTCCTGAATCAGTTCCCAAGCCCCGTCATCTGAATAACTGTCAACAATTATATATTCAAAATCTGTAAGAGTCTGATTCAATACAGATTGAATACGTTCGTCCAAATAATGCCGATAATTAAGATTCGGCATGACAACAGATACTTTCGGGTTTTGTTTTTTGAATTGATTATTCATTGCGTTGAAGATGAAGATAAAACTTTTCTTTTGATTTCGTCAGCAATCAACTGGTTGTAAAGATTAGTAGGATGCCCTGTGTCATTGATTAAATCAGATATAAGAGCATTAGGAAAATTCTTTTTTAAAATATCCTTTGAAAAAATATAATCTGCTTTTTTCATGCCAAGAAATTCCTTAATCCATTCACTCCTCCAATCCTGTTCATTTCTGGGTAGTGGTATTTTATTGACTTATAATTTTTTTTGTTATAATATATAAAAAAAAGAAAAAAAGGGGAGAATTCATGATAGGCATACCTTGCAGAAAATGCGGCAGCATAAATATTCGTAAAAACGGCAAAACAAAACATGGTGATCAGAAATATCACTGCAAAGACTGCAATTTTTACGGAACACTCGTCACTCAGGAAGAAAAACAGAAGAAAAAAGAGGAACTTATAGAAAAACTTCTCTGTGAAAGGGTTTCTCAGCGTGGAATAGCGAGGCTTGCCCGTGTCAGCCGTAACAGAGTGATAACAATAATAAAAAAAAAGAAATTCCGCCTGTCGCATCCGGCATTGTAAAGACAGAGGAACGCCCTGTTGTCGAAATTGATGAAATATGGTCGTTTGTCGGCTCAAAAGATTGCAAGGTATGGATTTGGATTGCAATAGACCGTAATACCAGGCAAATCGTCGGCATTGCTTTCGGAGACAGATCCGATAAGACATGTCTTGAATTATGGCGGTCACTTCCTCCGGATTACCGTAAACGTGCTGTTATTTACACAGATTTTTGGGAATCATACGGAAATGTTCTCCCTTCAAAACGTCTGCGTCAGGTCGGAAAAGAAAGCGGCGGGACAGCACATATTGAGCGTTTTAACAATACGTTACGGCAGAGATGCCCCGGCATGGTGCGAAAATCGCTCTCTTTCAGTAAAAATGAGGAGATGCACGAAAAACGCATAAGAATATTTATCAACAACTACAATGCCACTTTATCAGTTTAAAAAGAACCACTACCCATTTCTGAAAGGGTCAGGTTTATCTTCCAGAGAATATCTCGGATGAAATATCAGAAAAACAAAGTCTGTATTATGTTTTCTGAGTTCCATGATAAGTTTTGAAAGTATCATCTCATTGAGAATTATTGTCTTATTCCGTTTTTCAGAATCACCGCGAAGATATACTCTCAGATTTACAAGTAAATCACGCTTTAAATAAAGGAATTTATTCCATAAATATGATCTGATATGTGGAGGATTCTTCTCATAAAAAACATCTCTGTCAGTGTTTATAGGAATACCCTGCAATTCAAGTTCTCCGTTAACAATCTGAAAAAACGGCTTCTGTCCCTCACGCACTGATAAATTACTTCTGTCAAGGTCTTCAATCATAAAGCTGAAAACAACAAACGGATTGTCATATAAATTTATTGACTTTTGAAAAAGTAAATAAATCTGATCAACACCGTATCCGCCTACTCCGTAATTAAGCAGATAATTTTTTTTCAGAAAAGTCTTTGTCTTCATTGAGAATATCTTGAAAAGCCCGGGCACCGATTCCGTAAGCAAATGAATCTCCATATAAAAGAACAGGACGCCTGCCTTTTAATTCTGCTGCTTTGTTATGAAAAAAATTCTGTCTGGAAAAATCGGCTGTCCATCCTAACAATGGATGAGGATTTTGTTTAGGATGATAACCTTTTCTTACCCAGTCCCACGTAGGAAGATGCTTTTGCCACCGATATAATAATTTCCAATAATCATCAGAATACCAAAAATCAGAATAAAGTTCCGGCTTTCTTAAAGAACTGCCGATAGCAAGATTACTGAAAAGCAGACTGCGAAATGCTATTTCTGCAATCAGAATTGACAAAAGAAAAGAACATAAGACAATTATTCCATTTACAGCAATGGATTTGTATTGTTGTTTCATAATCATTGATGTTTTCTTTTTACCTGATCATAAATCCACATATATGTCTTTTGTAACCCATTAACAAGAGGCTGACCCGGCTTCCATCCTAATTTCTCATGTATTAAACGATTATCGGAATTTCTGCCGCGCACTCCCAAAGGACCCGCTATATTTTTAATAGACAGTTTTTTACCTGCAATTTCCATAACCATTTTGGCAAGCTGATTGATTGATACCATTTCCTCTGAGCCTATATTTACAGGTCCCGTCCAATCAGACCGCGTAAATCGGATAGTTCCTTCAAGACATTCATCAATAAAAAGGAATGAACGGGTTTGCTTTCCATCACCCCACATTTCAATTTCTCCGCCGTCTTCTGCTTGTGCAACTTTCCTGCAAATCGCAGCCGGGGCTTTTTCACGCCCGTCATTCCAACTGCCTTCGGAACCGAAAATATTATGATACCGTGCAATACGGACTTCCATGCCGTAATTGCGGTAGAATGACAGATATAACCGCTCACTGAAAAGTTTTTCCCATCCGTATTCGCTGTCAGGGTTTGCAGGATATGCTGAATTTTCAGAAGTTTTGGGATTGTCGGGATCCATCTGATTATATTCAGGATAAATACAGGCAGAAGAAGAATAAAATATTCGTTTTATATTTCTTTTATGACATGCTTCAAGCATATTCAGATTAATTAAAGCTGAATTGTGCATAATGTCCGCATCATTTTCTCCTGTAAATACAAATCCTGCTCCACCCATGTCCGCTGCCAACTGATAGACCTCATCAAATTTTCTGTCAACTATGGAGCGGCAAACCCACTGCTCCCGTAAATCTCCGATGACAAAATCATCTGCCTGAGTTTCAGAAAATTTGGGATATTTCAAATCAATACCCCGAACCCAGAATCCTTCTTTTTTAAGTCTTTTTACTAAATGGCTTCCTATAAAACCGCCTGCTCCGCATACTAATGCTGTTTTCATTTTTTGATATTCTCCTTTATCGTATCAAGCAGCAGGTATCGGAACCTGATGCAACTAATTTTTTCTTTCTTGTATCAACAGTCAAAGTCAATCCTTCCAGAGTCCTTGCTCCAAGAATTAATAAGTCTCCTTTTTCTGCAAAAACCACTTCATCAACAGTAAAATATTTATCAAGCCGGATAATTGCAAACCCTACACTTCGTGTGATTCTCTGTCCATTTGCCATAATAAATTCCATGTCTTTTTTTTCACGTTCCACTCCGATTTTTTCCAATGTTTTTGAAGGTATCCACGTATACTCACTGCCCGTATCCACGAGCATTTTAGACATTACAGCAGATTTTTTCCGGTCAATGATATTTTCAATTTTGCACTTGGTAAAAAATGTTCCCATTTTTTTATTCTATTTTCAGCCTTATCTATGATGTTTTTGAAATATTATATCTAACTGTTTTTTGAATTTACTATCAACAATCCACCAGTATAATTTGTTTCTCGGTGATAAAAACTTTTTGATAAAATAAATTGCCGTCAACCGGACTGAATAATACCACACTGCTATTGGGTTAGAGCAGGTTAGTCTAAGATTCCTCTGTTTATATTTCATACTCTGCCAGTTAAAAAAATCCATAATTTTTTCTTGTGCTTTCAATGTTTCCTTTTCCTGTGCAGGTGTTTGAAAAATCAGTGGCTTAGTATTATAATTAGTTGATATTTCATTTAAGCCTTCATTTTTTAACAAGCCTTGTGTTTTACATATTTCATAAAGTTCTGTCCCTGTAAATGGATAAAAAAATGTGCTTTGACCAAAATTAGCTCCAATTTTTCTGTTAAGTATCAAGGTGTCCCGCATCTGCTCTTTAGTTTCAAAAGGGATTCCTATCATATTATAAGTAAACAGTGTTATACCAGCCTGCTTAATCAGTCTTGATTTTTCTATAATTTCAGCATTGCCTGGATGTCGTTTTAGAACTTTTCTTCTGAGTTCTTCACTGCCGCTTTCTATTCCCAGAGAAGCCGTAACACATCCGCTTTTTTTCATTGCATTAACAATATCCTGATTTATACATTCAGTTCTTACATTTACCCTGTAAGGAAGTCTGATTTTTTTCCGATATTCTTCTGCAAATGGCAAAAACCATCCTTTATTTGCAGTCAGTAAATCATCTTCAAAACTGATATGCTTTGCTTCAGGATATTGTTTAATCAGATTTTCCAAAAGATTAATACTATATTCAACTGAAGGAATCCTGAAATAATTCTTAAATGACGGATATACGCTTCTGATTGCTTTGTTTGAACAATATGGACAGGTATAAGGACATCCCCGGCTTAACATGACATTAATATTGGATTGAATTGAGTGAATATCAAAAATCACGTCATAAACAACAATTTTTCTGTTAAAAACAGAATAGTCAGGGAAATCAACTTGATCCAAGTCAGTCAGATATTGCGGGATTTCATTTTTTATCAGTTCATTGTTTTTATTCCAATAAAATCCTTTTGTACCGTAGATATCCCCTTCCTGATTAATTGTTTTCAGCAGAGAATCAAGAGGTATTTCTCCTTCTCCGATAACAAAACCGTCAACAGAAGTTTTTAAAACTCTTTCCGGTTCCAATGTAGCGCCGACGCCTCCTGCAATCTGCAATAATAAAAGATTTTTAATCGCCTTTGAATATTTTATCAGATATTTCACTTGCAGAGACATAAAAGAATAGCCGACAATTGACGGATTCAGGCTTTCAATCTGTTTTCTGAATTCTTCTTCGCTTATGTTGTTGACAATATTTATAACAGAAACATTAAATCCGTTTTTTCGGACTATGGGAACAAGATAGGCAATTCCATGATTGACACCGAAAAATCCGCAATCCACAGCAAGATTAACAAACAAAAATGTTTTGTTATTTTTTTCTTTCAACATTCTCAATTCTCCTTAACGTGATGAAAAAAATCTGTCTCCTATAACAGAGAATCTTTCTTTTGTTTTTACCCATGTTTTATTATTATAAACAATTCTGTCATAAGCAATATCATCGTAGAACTTTTTTAAAAAAAATCGGCGTAGAATTCCTTCAAATGGGAAATATTTTAATTTTTCATTTAACAATTTAATCTTTTTTAATTTTCTGTAATTATTCAAAACTTCTGATGAACAATTCTCTTTCAAATATTCTATCGCTCTATTTATTTCTGAAAAACAACTTTCCAAATATAACTTTCCTCTGTTATTATCATGAAATCTGTATCCGCTAATAATAGATTCTACATGATATAATTTATCAATTAAAAAAAATCGGCACCATAATTCACCATCTACACTAAATTTATATTTTTCATTGATTTTTCCACCCGCTTTTTCCCAAAGACTTCTTCGCCAAAATACAGATTCCTGTTGTATCCAAGCATAATTACCCAGAAGATAATCATATATATTTTTATATATATTCCTTGCTGTAACAAGTCTTCCCTTTTTATCCCACCATCCGTTAACGCCGACAATCCAATTCACATCAGGAAAAAGAGAGAAAATTTCTGCTACAACTTCAAAAGTCCAGGGAAGATATTTGTCATCGCTGTTGAGCCATGCCATAATCTCCCCTGAAGTTTTACTGAATCCTTTATTCAAGGCATTTCCATGTCCGGTATCTGGCTCGCTGACCCAATATGAAAGACGATTAGAGTATTTTTTTATGATTTCAACTGAATTATCTGTACTTCCGCCATCAATAATCACATATTCAAGGTTAGGATAATTCTGATCCAGAATTGAACAAATAGTTTGTTCAAGAAATTGTCCTTGATTATAGGAAGGAGTTACTATTGAAATTTTTGGAAGATTGCTCATTCTTACACAGTCCTATTGATTGATAATTTCGGGAATAATCTTTTTATCTTGCATTTCACGCTGTTCTTTAGTTGCATAAAAATGATATTTACGAAATTGACCTCTTTCCTTAACAAAGGCAATATCAATCTGAGACATTGCCCCGTCAAGAGGGCGATATATGGGATCAAATATTTCATAAACCACAAAACCTTGTTCCTTCATAAATTTTATAATATCATAACATTTTGATCCGTTTGAAAAAACCTGAAACATAACTGTTTCTAAAATTATATATTCAATATCATTAAGGATATTTATCCCGCCTTGCAATACATCAAGTTCTGCACCCTGAACATCAATTTTTATCAAATAAGGAGCTTCAGCTTTATATTTCCTGCATAAATCGGTAGTGGTATTTTATTGACTTATAATTTTTTTTGTTATAATATATAAAAAAAAGAAAAAAAGGGGAGAATTCATGATAGGCATACCTTGCAGAAAATGCGGCAGCATAAATATTCGTAAAAACGGCAAAACAAAACATGGTGATCAGAAATATCACTGCAAAGACTGCAATTTTTACGGAACACTCGTCACTCAGGAAGAAAAACAGAAGAAAAAAGAGGAACTTATAGAAAAACTTCTCTGTGAAAGGGTTTCTCAGCGCGGAATAGCGAGGCTTGCCCGTGTCAGCCGTAACAGAGTGATAACAATAATAAAAAAAAAGAAATTCCGCCTGTCGCATCCGGCATTGTAAAGACAGAGGAACGCCCTGTTGTCGAAATTGATGAAATATGGTCGTTTGTCGGCTCAAAAGATTGCAAGGTATGGATTTGGATTGCAATAGACCGTAATACCAGGCAAATCGTCGGCATTGCTTTCGGAGACAGATCCGATAAGACATGTCTTGAATTATGGCGGTCACTTCCTCCGGATTACCGTAAACGTGCTGTTATTTACACAGATTTTTGGGAATCATACGGAAATGTTCTCCCTTCAAAACGTCTGCGTCAGGTCGGAAAAGAAAGCGGCGGGACAGCACATATTGAGCGTTTTAACAATACGTTACGGCAGAGATGCCCCGGCATGGTGCGAAAATCGCTCTCTTTCAGTAAAAATGAGGAGATGCACGAAAAACGCATAAGAATATTTATCAACAACTACAATGCCACTTTATCAGTTTAAAAAGAACCACTACCCATAAATCATCTAATGTTATTGCAAGTACAACTCTCGGCACGCCATTTACATCAGACTCTTCATTTTCCAGATATAATGAAGAACCTACCAAATCAGGATGCACATTAATTGTAATATTTCCTGATTTTTGAGTTGCTGCGGCTATGATATACTCTGAATTTGGATATTTTTTTATAAATTCTTCCAAAGAAGGCTTAAATTCTTCTAACGGCTCTATAAGAATATGTTTTGATAAAGGAAATGTTTCATATAAAGGCATTGTTCCATTTGCAACACCCACATCAATCACGGTTTTCGGATAAAAACCCATATTTTTTAAGTGGGTCAATGCGCCTTGCATTGAGGTTCTCTTTTTATCTTGAATAATTATTTTACGTCTAATCTCAAATCCAAAAGGTTTTAAAATTAAATCGCTCAGTTTTTTCAGCACATCTTTAACAATCATATTATTCTCCAAATTTTCTGACTGCATATTGATATAATTCAATATAACGTTGAGCCTGTAATTCTAAAGGATATTCACTTAAAATAATCTCCCGACATTTTTGACTCATTTGTTCACGTAACTTGTTGTCTTCAAACAGATTTATAATACCGTTACAAAAATCTTTGATATTCTCCGGTTGAGCCAAATAACCTGTAATACCATGACGTACCAAATCAGGAACTCCGCCCACATTAAAAGAAACCATCGGAGTGCCGCATGACATGCTTTCTTGCAAAACTAATGGAAGATTATCAGCACGGGTTGGAAAAATAAACAAATCTGACGCTGAATAAGCAATAGATTTCAGGCGATCATTGCTGATATAACCAAGATTCAGACTTGATATTCCCACCATTTCAGAAAAACTTTCTCCGCCATCACCTAATATCAGTAATATAATATCAGATTTCAATGATACCGGCAAATTTTGCAGAGATTTTATTAAAAGGTCTCCGCCTTTACGATTTTGTTTTAAATTTGCTGCTCCGAACATCAGAACTTTTTTACCCTTTGGAATACCCAGTAAATATTTACATTTTTCAGAATCAAGAGGCTGATATGCTTCTGTGTCAATTCCATTGGGAATATGATAAACAGGAAAACGGTTAAGCATACTCTGTTTAACCTGTTCAGTAAGCCAATGGCTGAGTGTTACAATATACAGGTCAGAATGTTGATAAACTAAATATTTAAGTTTCCATTCCAAACGAGTAGAATCTTTTCTTACAGCAGGATAACTATTCGGATAAGGACAGTTGCCGCAGCCTGTTTTCCACTTATCGCAATCATAACTGTAAGAACAATGACCTGTGAAGCTCCACATATCATGAAGTGTAAAAACAGCAGGCTTGTTTTTTGTCAGGAATGGAATTGCCAAATAACTGAAATATCCGCTGTGGATTATATGAAAATTCAATATATCAGCATTAAGATAAAATTCATGTTTTCTGATATTGAAAGACCTTATACAATGAATGTCATTTAATCCGAATTTTGACGTAATCCGCCACAACTGATGTTCTAAACGGGGTGAGTAAGGTATTTTTTGGGAATCAGTAATATCAAGTGTTTTAGTATTGCAGAGAATTTTGCAGTCAATCCCTGCATTTTTCAATCCCTGATAAAGCCTGTGCATTGCAATTGCGCCGCCGCCGCCGTGAGCATAATCACTGTAATTTATTTGGAGAACTTTCATTTTATTGAAAACTGCTTTATTGTTTTATGAAATTTATTTTTCATTAATTTAGCAAAATTATAAGGATTTTTGAATAAATTCAGACATAAATATTTAAACTTCTTACTATTTGATTCACGAAGCCAAAATATAATTTTTGAACATATTTCCATAAACCTTATTTTTTTCCATTTTAAGGGTTCCTGTGTAACTTTCTGATATATAGTCGCATGACTTCCCTCGCAAGATCCAACAACATTCAATCCCATTAATTTTGTCAGTTTGTTAAATGTATATCGTAAATGAAATGTGGAAGGCAAATGACATTTGATTACAGGAAAAAAACAATTTGCAATAATCAGATATCCCCCTAACTTAACAGATTGAATCATTTTTGCTAAAATATCTAAAGGATCAGAAACATGCTCAAGTACATCAAGACTGACTAAACAATCATATTCTCTGTTTAATAAATTTATAAAACGGATATTAGGATATGGTTTAGTTTTTAACATAGCATATTCACAAGGATAAGGTTCATAAATATCAATCATTATATTTCTGTTTTTTTCAGCAATCATTCGGGAAAGTGTTCCGAACCCTCCCCCAAAATCCAAAACGCTATGAATCTTATGTGCTGCAATCCAATCAGAAATTGCATTCCGATGCTGTAATGAAAGTTCGTGCTGTTCAATAAAAAGACCGTTTAAAAGCCATACCGGATGGCGATAATATTCTGAAATTTTATCCCAATTTATAAGATAATTGTTACAGCCTAATTCATCCCATACTATATCCATCATTTTCCATATATCTTCAAGTTCAGGAGAGTCATGTTTGGATAAAGTAAGAAGTCGTTTGATCTGATTAATATCTTGAATTGACAGATTGTATTCAGATAATATCATATCTTTTTAAATATATTGCCGAATTAAAATATCTAACTGATTAGCCCTGATATCAAAAATATGATCCTGTAAAGTTCTTTGTTGTCCTGATTTGGCAATATTATATCGTTCTTTCTCATGATTTAAAAGATATTGAATTTTTTCAATCGCTTCTTCAGCATTCTGATAAGTAACAACTTCAACATCCGGCTCAAATATTTCATGCAAATTAGGCTGCCATTCTGTTAAAAGACAAGTCCCAACACCTGTAGCTTCATATAATCTCATATTAGAGGCAAATTGTGCTGAAATATCAATATGGGTATTGAGTGTAATTTTTGATTCATAGAGTTTCTTATACATGGAAATTCCGAAAAGAGGAGAATTTGATCGGGAAGCAACAGAATAATCAATATAATGAGATAAATCAGGTCGTTTTTCCATACGAGCGATATTTCTTATTTTTGGAATATTATTTAATAATGATTCAGTTCCCGGAATATTTTTGACAATTTGAATAAAATCATAAAGTTTTTGTTTGATAAAAACGCGGTTGAATTCTTTTCTGGAATATTGAGTAATATCTGACCAAATCTGCAAATCTGTTTTTTTAACAAGTTTTTTTAAAAACTGTTCCCGCTGATTATGAAAACTCGGACTTTTAACAATTGAGCCTATAAAGGAAAATGAAATTGTTTTTTCTGATTTACAGTTAAGTTTTTCTAATATTCTTGGCTCAAAAGCATGATACATATGCTCGCAGTGATGTCCATTTTCTCTGAAATGCTTTACCAGAAACGGAATATTTGAAAGCACCATGTCATAGGCCTTAAAAACACTCCCCTCTGAATAAGGGGCCCCGCACCATCCTATTACAAGCCGGATTGATGAACATTCTTTACGAAGATGCTGAAAAAAGTCAAATGTATAAGTTGAATAATCATTCACAAAAACAATATCAGGTTTAAAATATTTAACCTGAGCGGTAATAATATCTGTAAGCCATGTTTTTTCATCGTATTTTATCCCATTTTCCACAGCCCATGCTTTTTGCATGGGTTCTGCATTTCCTACAGGTTCGCAAACTTCATATCCCAACTTACCAAAAGCATGAGTCCAGAAATCAGCCCACCCATAGCAATCTGACATAAGAGCCTGATACTGAACCTTGTATTCTTTTTCTTTCAGTTCAGGATTTTGGGCATAGAACTGTTTGAGATAAATCGGATAATTGGTAGTGATACGAATCAGACGCATTATGACTCCCGAATAACAACCTTTCTATACCAGGTTTCTAAAACTAACATTTTGTAAAGCATAAAATAATGGTATCCATAATTAAAAAATTCTTCTGTTATCTGAGTCAGATAATCTTTGTCAATAATTTTAAGACTGATTAAATATCCATCTAATAACCAATCAATATATTTACGAATAATTGGTTCTATCCATTCTTTTGTCGGAGGTTCAAAACCTCGTTTAGGACGTTCAAGAATTTCATTATTTAAAATATTTTTCAGTGACAACTTCAACCATAGTTTATGTTCTGAATAATCAGGATATGATTTACGAAGCCCTATGACAAGCTCGATTAATTTGTAGTCCAACAATGGTAACCGTGTTTCAACAGAACATGCCATACTTACACGATCTCCTAATGATAAACAATTCGATACTAACCATGTATCAAATAATAGCTGACAAATATAAACAGAAATAAAACTTCTTTTATCAGGATTAATCTCAAATATATGATAGGGATTTCGGGATGGAATACAGGACGCAAAACTCTTTGTATATAATTTATTAGTATAATTCAGAGCATCTTTAAAGTCAGGCACTAAATCATAAAATATTGCCTGATTTGAAAATCTGATATTTAACTGATCCAAATCAAACGCCTTATTTAATAATGAACGAAAAAATTTCGGAATTTTACTGCTACGGGATATTCTATAATAGTATGGATGATGAATAATCCTATGTACTTCGTCCCTAATTTGCTGGGAAGATACAATTGATAATAATTTCAATTTGTATTCTGTTAATTGAACAGCCTTTCTAACCCACGAATATCCCCAAAATAGTTCATCTCCCCCGATTCCTGTCAAAATAACTTTTACCCCCTGATCTGCTGCTAATTTCGTTACTGAGTAATGACCATATGCTGCAATATCAGCAATCGGGTCATCAGTAATGGCAACAAGTTCGGGAAAGAAGTTTACTATTTCTTCTGTCCGCAATTCAATTTCATAAAAAGGCAATCCTATATGCTGTGCTAATTTTTTAGCATGGTTTCGTTCATCATAGGGAGGATGATTCGGATAACCTACACTGAAAGCCTGAAGAGTATCTTTATATTTTCGGGAAGCAAGGGCAGCAATTCCACCTGAATCAAGACCTCCGCTTAAAGCAACTCCTACCGGTACATCCGACCGTAATGTTAATGTAATTACCTTCTCTAATTCTTCTCGGATAAGTTCTGCCGGATTTCCTGTAACTGGCTCTATTTCCAATAAATTCCAATAACCCTTCATTTCTGTCCGCCAATTTTTACAGTCAATCAACATATAATGAGAAGCAGGAAGTTTATATACATCTTTTAAAGGAGTTTTTGGTTCCGGGATATATTGATAATGAAAATATAAATCAACTGCAACAGGATCAAGTTCAGGAATATTCGGCAAAAGAGCTGTCAGGGTTTTTAATTCGGATGCAAAGTAAAAAGTACTATCATCTTTATAATAATAAAGAGGTTTTTCCCCGCAGCGATCACGTGCTAAAAACAATGTTTCAGTCTTTTTATCCCAAATTCCAAAAGCAAACATGCCTCTCAGTTTCTTTAAACAAGATATTCCCCACTGAGCATAAGCAGCAAGTAAAACTTCTGTATCTGTCTGACTTATAAACTTATAACCTGATTGTTTAAGTTCCTTCCGCAGTTCAAGATAATTATAAATTTCCCCATTAAATGTAATCCAAAATCGTTCATTATAACTCATGGGTTGATGTCCCATGTGGCTTAAATCCAAAATGGATAATCGGGTATGCCCTATATGAATATGAGAATCAGACCATGTTCCTCTATCATCAGGTCCTCGATGATGGAGCATCTGTAAGAAAGGGTTTATATCTTTAACTTGGTTAGGATAACGGGATAGTCCACCAATTATGCCGCACATTTTATTATCTTACCTACCTATTCTATGTTCTGTTGACATTTCATTTTCAGATTATCGAAAATGAATTTAATTATCATGTGTTATCAGAACTATCTATATTTTTTTGCTGTTCTGGCAACAATCTGAAATTACAGATTATATTATCAAATGTCAACAGAACATAACTCTTTTCATCATTTGCTATTGTAACCCATAGCTGTTCTGAGTTCTATGGCTTATCAACTCCCCAATATCATAGACAGAAATGAATTTGTCATCATAAATGGGATGGATAGTGGGGCTAAAAACTAATTCATGGGTGCCGAACCAAGCGTTTAAGTTCATATCTGTAAAGAGCCAACTCGTATTTGCTATCTGTGTATTCATAATGGGATTTTGTTTCAGTATATTAAAAACCAGTGCAATCTCCTCTTTGACTCGTTTATGAATGATTAAATAACGCACATTATTAGCGTTTAGCACCTCAAAATTATTGAGATTTACAATGGTATTAAAATTTGTACCAGATGTGCTGTTAAAAAGCTGTTGTGCAAAATTTTCCCCCAAAGTACACGTGTAAATTTTTCTGTTGTGCCAGTATTCGTATATTTTATATAAAGGAAATATTACAACCATCGGGGTTTCCACCAAATTACCTTGTGGTAAAGTTTTAAGGAGTTTTTGATAAAACGGTGATACTGCCTGTTGAAGTTCTGATGAATCTATAGCGTCTGGCAAAAACTGAATCATAGGATGAATGTTGTGAGAATCATATGAATGTACATTATAGTTATGATGGACCAGATGATAAATAAAAAAGGAAATACAGCATCCCGCGACAAAGATTATGCCCACAATTTTTTTAAATATGCTGAAGTGTAATATCAAATAGATGAGAGTTGCTATGCAAGAGGCAACAGTAATAGCAATAAAGGGATGAAAGTGCGCTATATATCTGAACCAAACATATGGAACTTCTGACATAACAGGTTGCATGTAAAAAACGACTGCTATCTGAACGATAAACATGGCTGATACACACAGAATTTCTAAAGAATAACGCTGAAAAATCAAGAAGATACCTATTCCTCCTACGCTTAACCACAACCATAAAGGAATAACTATAGGTAATCCAAATAATAGCATCATACCATAGGTTACGGTTTCAGAGTTGGCTTTTCCTATGGCTGCTTTTTGGCTTACAACTATCGCTATAAGAATTATAATGAAACCAACTGTCTCATTTTGTAGAACAATATGATATAAAAGATTACTGCTCGTATTTTTCTTAATCATCTTTTTTTGTTTCTGTTCTGCCCAACTATAATCTTACCAATAGCAGTCCCAATAATACTATACCCTTTTTCATTCAGATGGCAGCAATCATCTTTATAAAGAATCTGATCATTATCTGCAAATATCATTGTCAAATCATGAAAATTAACTCCGCTCTGTGTCATTTTTTCACCTGCTTTGATGAGATAAGGATATCCTTTTTCAGCCCCTTCTTTATATGTGCTGTTATCATTCAAAGCTATATTACGTTCTTCCTGCGTCATTATTTTTGAATCAGCAACATATTGATTAGGTTGAAGAAAGTGATAATACTCAATCCCATTAGCCATACAAATTTTATTCATCTGAATAGAACATTTCATCCATATATCTGCTAAAAATCCATATAGATCAGAATCATTTTTATAATCAAAGGATGGACCTGTAGCTATGTAGCTGATATTATTCTCCTGTGAAATTTTATATTGCTGAAGAACTATTTCTTTAACAGTTTTTTCATTTATAATCATTTTATTATAATACCACCAGATAAGATTCGCAAAGATGCTGTATCTCAGAGGTTTGGTTGAAAATAAGTCAGCCCATTTTTGCTGTTTTTTATGAAGCAGCGAAATTTCACCTAATATACCTAACATTTCAGCATCGGTAAAATTACGAACTCTCATAAACCAACTTCGGGGATAGAATGGAGAAACATTTTTTGGAATATTTTCTGCTGGAGCAAGTGCAACTTCGTTAAAACCGTCAAGATTGATAACCATATCAAAATGAGCCCCTAAAAATAGAAAGTATAAAAGAGCAAACAATTGTTGAGGTTGTTTATAACCTACCATGGCAAGTGTAAGAATAATAATTTTTTTATTTTTAAATACAGGCATTTTCTGTAATGTATCTTTAAAAGTCCCCATATCCATAAGTGAAGTTTGTTCTGCAAAAGATCCGCCAAATAACCCTATTATAAGATTATCATTTGTTGAAATATTAAAAGGATCATCAGGAAAGCCATATTGTGAATGTCCTTGCATTTTAGACGGATCATGAACAAAACCCAGATATGGATGAATAACTTCATAAGCATCGCCTCTGTAATTATCTCCTCTCTTGAGAACACCGGGAGAATCAGGAGAATTTTTAAATATAGGGGAATTACGTATGAAAATTCGGTGAGTCTGATATTGAGAAAAAGAAAACAATTTTTTCTTTGTTGCAAAGTAAAATATAAATGATAAACATTCGACTGATAAGTAAACAAATACAAAAAGAATAAGATAAAATAACAATTTTTTTCTTTTGCTGATGTTTTCCATTTTTAAATCAATAAAAACAATCTCTTTATAATTATATTGTATAAGTTGAATAATAACGTCTTGAATTTTTCAATTTTTCTACTTAAATGGTATGTCATCACTTCTTTGTAAAAAAAAGGTATGTGTTTTATATCGTTAACAAAGCAAAACTTAAAAAGAAGTATTTTTTCAAGAAACGAAAAATGAGAACATTCAAAACATCTGCGAAGAAGGAAAGAAAATTTGGCAAACGCTGCAATTCTTTCCCGAAAAGTTGAATATTGATGTATATGGTAACTCAATCCTCCTGTCCGTCCAAAAAAAAGAGGTTTGTCAGAAATTACAACATCACCTTGAACAAGGCTGTTAAATACAATAAGATGATCAAATCCTACCTTTGAATCATTAACTTTATCTGCCAATTTTAACGACTTTGAATTAACCAGAGTATCTCTTCGGAACATTCCATATATAAGATGGCATATTGCATGAGGAGTATTCTCTACAAAACGTCCAATCCGTTCCATACGTGTCATCTTTAAGGTAGTTGGCACTATAGGAACAGTCCAATATTTTGACTTATCTTGTAAAAATTCCGTTACCTGACAACCCGCGAGTACAGCAGAATCATATTTCAGCAGAAGAGAGATCAGTTCCCTAATATAAGATGGATGCCATAGATCATCCTGAGCTGCCCACATAAAATACTCTCCGCTTGAATAATCGAAAACTTGTTTAAAGTTTCTATATACGCCTAAATTAGTTTTGTTGCGATAATATTTTATTCTTTTGTCTCTATATGTATATTCCTGGCAAATAGCTGATGTTTCATCAGTAGATGAATCATCTGAAATAATTAACTCAAAATTTTCATATTCCTGAGCAAGAAGCGAATCTAATGATTCTCGGATATATTGCCCACCATTGTAAACAACCATCCCTACGCTAACCAATTGGGTATTATCCATCGTAAGACGCCTTCACCACTTACCAAATGTCAATTTCTTGATGAATACTTGAGTCTGAAACCAAACAGACATGCCAAACCCGCACTTACAAGAAGCAGAGTGGCAGGTTCGGGATTTTGTTGTTCGGAATTGGGTTTTTGTTCATAGCCGGCTACCTCACAAATAAAAGCACTATTCATGTTTCCATAAAAATTATAATCTTTCAAATACCATCGGTTATCCCTGAAGTCAAGACTATACCACTCAAGATGCGTCTCACCAATTCCGACACCTTTCTCAGAGTCTGTCAATGCGATTTTCGTATACTTTCCTGTAGTATCATCTGTTTCATATCCCCAAACGGTCACAAAATGAGCCCATCCGAAAAAAGACATTCCCACATTGTAACTCCCGTCATTTGTAATACGCATACAAACTCCGTAATTATAGTCAGCACTAAGCCATAATGCAATGTTTTCAAGCATAGTATTTAAGGTAAGCGTCTGATGGATGTAGTCCAACCAGTTAATGTCAGGATAGTGTTCAGACATATAATAGTAAAGCGGATTTCTTGTATCTATAGAATAAATCGGCACAGTATTTGACTGGCTTACCCAGTTAATTGTTAACATTACGAATTCATCGTATATATCATCATAAAGTTCCGTACTGAGATCACCATCTCTGTCAATTCCCCATCCTGTATACATTAGAATATTTGATATAGCCGCATCCCAACATAAAATTCCGTCATTGACGCCATTGGGAAGATATGACGGATAGGAATTGCCTGAAAATGAGTATTTGTTCACATCATAATATGGTGAAATTAAATACTGTAAGGCATGAGCATTAATTACACCCATCAATAAAAAAATAGAGACAAGCATGATACTATTAAGCGGTCTTTTCACAATATCCTCCTTGTAGTAAAATCAATAAGCTATGATTTAATCTTTTGATTAAGCCTTAAAAATTTTCCATTCTAATAATGGTCTTACCGATCCAGGATAAGGACCGCTATAACCACTTCTAGTTATGTTACCTTCTATGGGATCTCTGATATTAACAGAAAGTACATTAGGTTCATCGAAATAAATCTTAAAAGAAGGTTCATAAGAACTCAATGCCATACGGATAAAATAAATACCGTTATTTAAAAAATTTTCTGGAATTTGACATTCAGCAATATAGTCTCCGAGAGGAAAAACAGAAGAAACATGTGAATGGGAAACAAATGCACATACTCCATCATCTCTGTAAAAATGAAAGTTAGGCACTAATTTAAGATTGTTATGTTTCAATATTCTGTATCGCATTATCACAGTAAATTTCTCGTTAATAATAATTTCCGGTGTCTCTTGACCATTTTTATTTCTGACTGATGCGGAAAGCAACATAGCATTTTCATCGCCAATTTTTTTTTGAGAATTTGAAAAATCAATAGAAAAGGTCGATAATTTTTCATCTGTATAATATGATAATACGACATCAGATGTTGCTCCGTCTTTTACAATTGTTCCAGATTCCAACAAAATACATCTTTGACAAAGTGTTGTGATAAAAGGCATATTATGGCTTACAAATAAAACCGTTCTTCCTTCACTACTCACACTTTTCATTTTCCCTAAGCATTTTTTTTGAAAACGGATATCCCCCACCGCTAAAACTTCGTCCACAATCAGAATTTCCGGTTGAAAATGAGCAGCAACAGCAAAAGCCAGGCGAACATACATTCCTGAAGAATATCTCTTTACTGGCGTATCAATAAATTTTTCTACCCCGGAGAAATCAACAATCTCATCCAATCTCCGAGTAATTTCAATACGGCGCATACCCAAGATAGCACCGTTTAGATAAATATTCTCCCTCCCTGTCAATTCAGGATGAAAACCAGTGCCTACTTCTAACAAACTTCCGACCCGTCCTTTCATCCATATTTTTCCTTCAGTAGGCTCAGTTATTCCTGTCAAAATTTTCAGAAGCGTACTTTTGCCCGCACCGTTTTTACCTATAATGCCAAGAACCTCTCCTTGCTTAAGCTCAAAAGATACATTCTGTAAAGCCCAGATATATTCAGGCATATCTGATTTTTGATTTTTGATTTTTGATTTTTGTGTTCTATCATCAGATTCAGAGCTATTCACCAATCGCCGAATACCATTTACGACTTTTTCTGCACTGGCAGAAATCAAATCTGCTAACTTATCATTGACAACTAAACCAAGTTTATAGAATTTGCTGATGTTTTCTACACGAATAACGATGTCATTATTGTTTGCCATAGTCATTTACATTTACTAATTCAGAGTTTTTAGAATCTGCTGATCAAAAATTCTGTTATATCTTCAGCCATTCTTGAATTTCCAACGGAATTAGCATGAGGGTCATATTCATAACGGTCATATTTTCTTTTAGGTTTAATCAAAGGAATATTATGCTTATCACATATATCAGTAAGATTCTTTAAAGGGCGTTTCCAATCAACAGAATATTTTTTTCCTTCCCTGATGATATAATCAGATATTCCGTCTGTTGAAATTTGATTCCATCTGATATTCCAAAGCCTTTTTCCTTCATCACTTTCTTCAGAAAAAACTATAAATTTTGCATTATTTTCCTGTGAAACTGTTTTCATCTTTAAAATAAGTAATTCTAATAAATTCCATGCGTATCTGAGGTCAGAAGATTCACCAGAAGGACTATATGGATAGCATGATGATGTCGGATCAGGGGCATATGGTTCCCACCAGTGCTGATTTTGTAATGCTTCATACACAATTATGTTTTTATTGAATAAATTATCCTTAAATTTAATAATTTTATCAAGCATTACAATTTTATATAAACATTTTTTTTTTGTTTTTTGAACTTTTCTTGAAACCCTTATCAGTTCTCCATTTTGAACTTTATAATCAAACGGTTTTTTCCATTGAAGAGCATCAGGATTATCTTTAGACGGAGGAAGATTATCAAGAACATCATTCCCGCAAAAAGTATATATAACTAAATCAGGATGATATTTTATTCCTTCTGTAACTAGAGCCTCCAGACACTGATCTGTTCCCCACCCCCCCACTCCAATAGTAATCACCTCAATATTTCTCATTCCCCGTTCTTTTAATAACTGATCAACCTTACGGGTATATAAATCTTCTAATGGAACTACCCCATAAGTATTTGAATCTCCTAAAAATAAAATTCGATGAATACCTTGAGGTTTTTCAAACTGATGCTCAATATCTTTCCATCCATGAGAATTTATTTTAAAATAAGATATATTACCGTTGTCAGGGTTGATAAACGGTAATTTTGTATTAGGCGGTAATGCCCATCCATAAAATTTTGCTTTTTCTGTCTGATCTGTTCCAATACCTTGAATTAAAGGGGGATTGATGAATCTTAAAAAAAATTCCAAAATTATAAGTGCTACAAATATAGAAAAGCCGCTGATACTGAAATTTAATACCATATCTTTATTTTGATACCTGATAATAAGCAAGCCGAGAAGTATAATTACTATATTAAATATCCATATGCTTGTCCTTGAAAGCGTACCATAACGAATACAGAATATTTTATCAAAGAACCAATCATTAAACAGGATTCCGCATAAAATCAGGAATAATCCGATACTTGTAAGGAAAATATTTTTTAAATAAAAAATGTTACGATATTTTATTATAAAATATCCGCTAATGATAAGAAATATTTCAAATACAAAAATTCTGCTTCTGAATGATAAAGAGCCAAGCACACCATCAGAAGTAAATAATTTAGCTATTAAACATTCATTCAGTATAATTCCGAGTATAATAAAACATAAACCGATACCAAATAAAAGTTTATTTCTCATAATGACTTATATTATTTCTTAAAAAAGCTGCAAGTTTATCAGCATATTGTCTGTCTGCAATCGGACTTGGATGACCATCATGCGGCAGCATGGTATTTTCTTTTCTTGTCAAATCAACAGATATATCAACCGTCATAATTCCTTGGTTTTGACAATATTGTAGCATATCAGAAGTCGTTGAATCAGACGTTATACCAGCAACAAAAAGTTTTATATCATTTTCTTGGGCTATCTTAAAAAATTCTCTGATAATAGCTTTGGAAACTTCATGACTATGATAAAATCGGTCTTCAATGTTATTATAAGAGTTTTCAATCAGGTGTATAAAAGCTGAATAACGCATCAGGGGAAACGGAGTGTATTCAACATTTGCCATAGCATAAATGATTTCTCCTTTTTTATCAATCCTTGCATATGGCTGTATGCATGGTCCGAGTTTGTTAAAAGCTGCAACTACTTTTCTCCGACTTCTTAAAAATGTATTTCTTTCATCATGAAAGGAAGCATAAGCAATAATTACAATCACAGGCTTTTTTCGGGTTTTAAGAAATTCCTGAAACTGAATTAATGAATGTAATGTTCCATATCCTCCTACTCCGAAATTAACAATCTCATAATCTGTCATTTTTTCCTGCAATAGCCAAGCATATGTTTCATTATCATTTAAAACCCACCCATATGTAAATGAACAGCCAAAAATCCAGATTTCATCTTTTTTATATGAATCATAGGTTTCTAAAGGATGAGTTATTCTCAAAGTATCAGTACGATGGGTTACTTTAAATGAATATCCGTCAGGATAAATAACTTTAAACTCACCGGGTAAATGAATATAACCTAGCGAATGATGTGTTTGATAGAACTTACCTCCGGGTTCAACAAGCGGTGGAATAATTTTTTCATTATTCCATTCATCCGGTCGCCATGCTTTATATCCTGCAACTCTTAAAAATAACTCACCACTTACTAATGATATAAACATTGAAAAACATAGAACCGCAAAACTCACACTCATTGTTTTTACAGAAATTCTGTTTTGATACTTTATAATGCAATAACCAATAAGGATAACTACTAAATCAAATAGCCAAGTCACTATTTTTACTGAACTATTATAAACATGGATACCAAAGAAAGGGCTGAATATTTTTGCAATAACCCACTCATTAATCAAAATACCTGATGAAATCAGTATCAAACTAATACATATCAAGAAAATATTCTTCGGATGAAAAGAAGCGGTACCACTGTGTTTTATTATATAATAACCTATGACTATAAGAAATATCTCAAATACAAAAATTCTGATTCTGAAAGATATTGATTCGATTACCCCGTCAGAACTGAATATTATACCAATCACCCACTCATTACATATAATTCCAACCGAAATAAACAATAAAGCAATAATAATCAAAAGATTCTTTTTCATAATGTCAAGTTATGTTTGGAAGATTGTCAAGCCATTCTGTTTTCCAAATTAATTTCGGACGAATTATCCCAGCCCATTTTCCATACCACTTAATTTCATCACGTTCAACATCATGAATTTCAAACATCGCTAAATTGTCATGAAAAAATAACCACTCGGTTGTATCTTTAAGAACCATCATTTCAACCCTATATCCTCCATCATTCAAAAGATTTCCCGGAATATGGCAAAATCCTGCCTGAAATGTTTTTGACTCTGACGGAGAATCAAAAACAAAAATATTTTCAAGGTTATAAAGATGAAGACTAATATTTAAACAGGTATTTGGTATAAAATTCCAAAATTCAAACTCTATTTTAATAGGAGTATGAATCGTTATTCTGTCTGTAGATTCATCTTCAGGAGAAACACGGATATAATGAACTCTGACTTTATCAGTGCCAGGGGCATCTTCAGGATTATTCCATTTCTGTTCAAGCACAGAAGCAGAAAATGCCTGTAAATAATTTGTAACTATTTTAGTTGCCTGTCCATCATCTTTAACATTACCATTATTCAGCCATATAGCCCTTTGGCAAAGGCTTTGAAGTGCTGTCATATTATGACTTACAAATAATATTGTCCTCCCTTGCTTTGAAACATCATTCATTTTGCCGAGACATTTCTTCTGAAATGAGGCATCTCCAACAGCTAAAACTTCATCTACCAGCAAAATTTCAGGCTCCAAATGAGCTGCCACAGCAAAAGCCAATCTTACATACATTCCACTTGAATATCGTTTAACCGGGGTATCAATAAATTTTTCAATTTCAGCAAAAGCGACAATTTCATCAAATTTTTTCTTAATTTCTGTCCGTGTCATTCCGAGAATCGCGCCGTTTAAAAAGACATTTTCACGACCTGTCAATTCAGGGTGAAAGCCTGTTCCCACTTCTAACAGACTTCCTACTCTTCCTTTTATCCATACTCTGCCTTTTGTCGGTTCAGTGATTCCCGTCAAAATTTTTAATAATGTGCTTTTACCCGCCCCGTTTTTACCGATAATGCCGACAATCTCACCCTGTTTTACTTCAAAAGAAACATCCTTAATTGCCTATATATATTCAGGCATATCCTTTTTTATGTTCTGTATCTTATCATCAGGTTTCGGAATATTCAACAGTTTTTTTATTCCATCGGTAATTTTTTCAGTCGCCGGCGGAAATCAAGTCTGCCAGCTTGTCATGAACCACAAGACCAAGTTTATATTCTTTACTTAAATATTCAACACGGATAACTGTATTACTCATAATTTATTTACCATCTCACATTACTCACCGTCATTCCAGCGTAAGCTGAAATACCGCGGTGTTTTCTGACTTTTCCTAATACCTGCTTACGCAGAAATGACATAACGGGTGCATAACATGAGTTACCAGATATTTTTTAAATCAATTAAAATTTCCGTAAAAGGCTCTGCTTTCATTTTGTCATCTTCGCAATAAACTGCTGATACTGAGTACTCACCATTTTTCAGTTTTAAAATTTCAACTGTTCTGTTTGCGGGATCAACTATCCAGAAATATGATACTCCGAATTTGGCATATTTGGGCAGCTTCTTTTTTCTGTCATGTGCAGCCGTTGCCGGTGATAATATTTCGCAAATCCAATCCGGCGTAACAGAAAAATAAGTTTCTGCCGGGAGTTCAGGCATTTTTTCTTTTTTCCAGCCGGATATATCAGGTACCATAATATCTTCTTTGAGATCGCTGAAATGAATTCCCGGTTTATCCAATATCCACCATCCTCCTATACCGCCATTCATGCCAATTTTGTAATAATATCCTATTATGATTCCCAATGAAGATGCTGTATTACAATGTCTCGGCGATGGTCTTGGCATGGCATAAAGTTCGCCGTCAATGATTTCTCCAATCATGTTTTCAGGAATAGAATAAAGGTCAGCATAATCAGCATTGCTTTTAACAGATTCTATCATTTTTTATTCCATATTCAAATTTCTTTGCATATTTATTCAATGCTGATTCCGAGTTCTCTGAGTTTTTCCGCGAGACGCTCCGCTCTTTGCCGCTCCTGAATCATCTGTTTTTCAGCCTGCTCCGCTCTTTTTCGTTCCTGTTCCGCCTTCTGTTTTTCCAGAATTATCTGTTTTTCAGCCTGTTCTGCTTTTTCCCTGACATCCCGATAAAACGGCAGAACATATTTGCAGTAGAGTTCATCCCCGGTCAGTTCTTTCAGAGAAGGCTGCCGGTACAAATCAGAAATTCTGAACTGAAAGCCGTCCAATACATGGGAACAGATTATATCCTTCTTTACAGGTCTGATTTTCTGATATTTCCCTTTTTTATTAAGAGCATAGAATGCCGTATCTTTTCCCCTTGCATCCAGAATAAAATATTCTTTTACGCCGATACCCTCATATTCTTTTTTCTTGTAAACCGTGTCTCTCCTGATCTCTCCGGGTGCGGAATATGAGAGAGATTCGACACACATATCAAAAATACCTGTATAATTGCAATCATCAGGATTCGCGGTAACAAAATTTTTATGAAGGATTATCCCCATATCAGGTTTACGAATACTTGTTTTATCCTCAAGTTCCATACGGAATCCTATTTCAAGATTTACAATAATGCCTGTGGGATAAGTTGAAAAATAACATTCCAGAATGCTTAAAAACCACCTGTATATCCTGCTGCCTTTAATATCCGACATGGGTTTTGCCTCTAAGACTCCGTTATTCCATTCGTAACTGAAATCAGGATCATTATAATATTTTTTCCAGTATTCTTCTTCGGAAACCGCAAGCCCGTCATAAGATACTTCACCTTCCGTAATCATATTATGACTGCTTTCATATATTTCGGAATCATGTGATAATGTCTTTAAAATTTTCATATTTTCAACCTGATTTTACATCACGCTGACAGATCAGAGCGGTCTTGTTGTTCTCCAAATTTTCCGGCATTCCCTGCATATCAGTTCCGCATGTCCGGCAGATAAATCGGCTCTTTCCAATTCAAAAACCTGCACATCTTTGCTTCCGCAGTCGCATATCCACCATGTTTTTGGCTGTCCGTACTGAATGGCTGTTTCGGAAACATTGCCAATCAAAACCGTATCTATCTTATATATTTTTAGATTTTCAGAATGTTTAAGTATTCCAGTTATTTTTTTTACAACGCCGTCCATATCTGAAAGCTCATGCTGCCAAACTCGGATAACATGCCATCCATCTGATTTCAGAGCATCATCTGCTGCAATATCCCGTAAGACGTTTTTTCTGAGTTTGTCTCTCCAGAAATTCTGCTGTGTGCGGGGCGGTGAATAATGAAGCGGACATCCGTGCCAGAAACATCCGTCAACAAAGATTGCAACTTTCGCCTGTGCAAAAATAATATCAGGTCGCCCGGCAATTTGCTGTTCAGTCTGTAACGGAATCCTTCAGCCCATAACGCCTGTCTCAACTGAATTTCAGGTTTTGTATCCCGGCTCCGGATTCGCGCCATATTTTCAGAACGGGTAAGTTTTCTTCGCATATTTATTCAACGCTGATTCCAAGTTCTCTGAGTTTTTCTGCAAGGCGTTCCGCTCTCTTTTCAGCCTTTTCGGCTCTTTTCCTTCCAGAATTATTTGTTTTTCAGCCTCTTCCGCCTTCTGCTTTTCTATAACTATCTGTTTTTCAGCCTTTTCAGCCTTTTCAGCTTTTTCTCTGACCTCCTGATAAAATGGGAGAACATATTTGCAGTAAACTTCATCCTCCGCCAAATCTTTCAGGGAAGGCTGACGGTACAGATCAGAAATCCTGAACCGAAAACCTTCCAGTGCATGAGAACGGATTATATCCTTTATTTACAGGTCTGATTTTCTGATATTTCCCTTTTGTATTAAGACCATAAAAGGATGTTTCTTTGCCTCTTGCATCCAGAATATAATATTCTTTTACGCCGATTCCCTCATATTCCTCTTTTTTGAATAAAGTGTATCCCGTTTTACCTCTTCTGGATCAGAATATGAAAGGGATTCAATACACATATCAAAAACTACCTGTATAATTGCAATCATCAGGATTAGCGGCAACAGAATTTTTATGAAGGATTATTCCCATATCAGGCTTGCGGATACTGGTTTTATCGTGCAAGAGCCAGACGGAATCCGATTTCAAGATTTACAATAATGCCTACAGGATAAGTTGAAAAATAACATTCCAGAATACTTAAAAACCAGCGGTATATCTGGCTCCCTTTAATATCAGACATAGGTTTTACCTCTAAAACCCCGTTATTCCACTCGTAACTGAAATCAGGATCATTGTAATATTTTTCCCAGTATTCTTCTTCAGATACCGCAAGACCGTCTTTACAGAAATCATCTTCGGCAAAAAGAGGCTTTTCCCTGTTTTCATTTAATCCGGTGTTATAAGATAAGGCTTTTAAAGATTTCATATTTTTATACCGTCATATTTTATTTGGAAAATCAGGCGATAATTCAGATTCTTTTATTTTACCCTTTTCGGAATTATAAAAATGTATCCTCCCTTTTTTGTTACATATCCATACTTCTTCAGCGCCGCTTTTAAAATATAAATCTCTCTTTTCTTTTATTTCTTTTTCAGTATTGCCTGAAGATAAAATTTCAACACAAATTTCAGGAGAAACAGAACATTCAGCTTCATTTTTAATATGTTTGAATTTTTCATCAGACGCCCATGCAACATCGGCAACTTTAGTTCCTTTATCTGTTTTTATTGCACATTCCGCCAAAACTTCTCCGCCATCTGTGTTTAAATATAATAAAGCTGATATTTTTCCCTGATATGCAGAATGATAAACCTTGACAGGAGACATCGTAATTTTTCCATCTTCATTCAGCTCAATTTTGAACGGCAAATTCTGCAAGTATCTATTTTTGCATACTTCCTGCCAATTCATATATTTCTCCTGTTAAATCAAGACTTCCGAATACTCTTCAAACAATATCAATAAACGTCCGCTCTGTTTTTTTGAAATAATAAAGCCCTGAAATAAGAACAATTGCTGTAACGATTGTACTCATTGAAATTGCAAACCAATCCGGCTGAGTCTGTCCAAGTAACGCCCATCTGAAGCCATTAATCACACCGACCATTGGATTTAACGAATAAATCATTCTCCATTGTTCAGGGACCAGAGAGGCTGTATAAGCTACCGGAGTCAGATACATCCATATCTGTGAAATAAAAGGCAATAAATGCGCCACATCCCGATATTTCACAGTGAATGATGTCAGCCAAAGACCGAATGCAAGACCTGTCATCATAGCAAGAAAAAGAAAAAATGGCAGACAGAAAATCCCCCATGTAATTATTATCTGATCATGATACCAGAACATCATGGCAATAAGAACAAGAAAAGATATAAAAAAATCAACCATTCCGGCAAATAAGGTTGAAAGAGGGAGAATAAGACGCGGGAAATAGACTTTGGACATAATCCCTGCACCGCCGACAAGGCTGCTGCTTGATCCGCCAAGACAGCCTGCAAAATATCCCCAGGGCAGAATCGCCACATAAGTAAAAATCGGATACGGAACCCCGTCAGAGGGGAGTCTTGCAAGCTGACCAAAGACAATGCTGAATACCACCATAGATATAACCGGCTTGATGATTGCCCAGCCAACTCCGACAATACTCTGTTTATAACGCACTACTGTATCACGCCACACCAAAAGCAGAAGGAGTTCACGGTACCGCCATACTTCACGCAGATCAGGAAAGCTCCATCCCTTGGACGGCTCAATTATCTTTATATGTTCCTGTTCAATCTCAGTTATTTGTGTCATTTCTGTAAGCTCTTATTTAAGGGATTTTTTTGCCATATATGGACTTGCAGGATTTACAATAAGTTTCTGCTCTCTTGGATCAACTAATATATCCATATCTTCCATAGGAATAGAACCGAGTAACGGTTCTGTATCACCCGGTAAAACAACAGCACGGACTGTTGTTTTTCTGTTTTCAAAACGGATATCCACGGGACCGACAATATCAAAAACTGCTTTGGAACCGTTTGCAAGTTCTCCCATCTGTTCATCCAGTTTTTCAAGCCCAAGCTGAATTTTAATCGCTTCATTGATCGCCAGCATATAAGAACCAGTATCTACAAGAACTTTTACAAACATTCTTCTTACTTTATCTTCTTGCAGATAACCCCTTCTTAACAATGCCAGATCATCGCTGCTGATCAGTTCAATTTCTGTATGTATAAGCCCCATTTTATGCCTGACCTTTTTTATCGGGAAAAAAGAGCGTTACCTTGAATTCCTCTCCGATCTCTTTGAATTCCACTTTACTTTTCAGACGGTTTGCTTCACGCCAGACCATTGGAAGCCCCCGTCCCAGTTGATCCATATAACGGAGATTCTCCATAAATTTGACAATAATCGGGTTAACAGCGTAAGAGACACCCGCTTTCAGTTTTTCAATGGTTACAGTGTTAGGCAGTCGCCCCGGACTGATGATTTCCAGCCGGTCGTCAAACATGAATACCCTGATTTTAGAACCTGATATTGAATAATTCCGATGCACTGCCGCATTTGTCAGAACTTCCCGGAATACCGCATCAGGATACATTTTACGAATATCTTCACGTCTTGTTCCTGTTATCACGGATGGGGTAAGCAGATTATTTTTAATCACGGCAAATGCTGTATCAATCTGAAAATCCAATGTTCCTTCAATACTCTGTTTGTCAATCAGTATATCTGTAATCTCCGTTCCTTTGAAATGAGCAAAAGTTATCCCGGATTGCATCAAATATCTGACCGGATTTATACCAAAAATAAGCAGACCCGCGATGCTTGTCTCACCTGTTTCAGTCAGAATATCACTGTTAATTAATAGAATCTTTTTTTCTGATTCTTTCTCCTGTGAAAAAGTAATCTCATAACGCCGGAAATATGAATCTAAACTGGAAAAGTTTAAATCCTGAATACTTGTACCATAAACCGGAATCTGATCGTAATGAAATAACCCTGATCCCTGAAATAACCGCATCAGTTCCGAATGTGTTGCAATTCTGTTTGTCGAACCGATGCGAATCAGATATTTGCCGTCAATCGTCTGATAAGGTTTATCTTTACCTTTTGGAACATGGATAATTCCTATTTTCTTACCCTGAATATCGGCTGACTGAAATTCTGCCCGCAATCCCGGAACAACATTTTGTCGGGCAATATTCATCACCCATTCTTCATATGGAAACTGCTCATCCAATCCTTGGGCAATCCCCTGATCTGAAACTCCGAGCAGAATAACCCCGCCCTGTGTATTGGCAAAAGCCGCCATCTCTTTGGAAAGCGATTCTGGTCTGACCTGAGCGTCTTTGAATTCAACAGAACTGTTTTCGCCGTTTTTCAGAATGGATCTGAATTTCAGAAGAAGTAAGCATAATTAATAGATTATTCTAAAGATAATGATCCTTAAATATAATGAAATCTGCATGAAAGAAGAATAATTTCTTCTTCTGTAATCTTATATACAAGTCGGTGTTCTTCAGTTATACGTCTTGACCACAGACCTTTAAATTCATATTTCAAAGGTTCGGGTTTACCAATCCCATGAAAAGGACTCCGTTCAATATCTTTAATGAGATCAACTATTTTTTTATAAATCTTCTTATCTTCTTTTGCCCAAAAATTAAAATCTTCAAATGCTTTGGGCAGAAAAGCTATTTTTTTCATAACTCATCGGAATTGACATAGATATAAGATGATTTGTCTTCCAAATCTTTTATTGCCTGTAAGAGATGTTTCCTGTTAGCTTCGGTGGAGAGTAAATATTCAGTAGTATCCTGTTCAGAAGGTTCTATCCAGACAAACACTTCAACTTTTTTGCCGACAGGTAATTCTGATGAAATAATCTCAATTTTTCCGCCTTCTCTTACAATAGTCTGTTGTCGGATGCCATTAATCATAATAAATTACCTTTGATAAGAATTTTTATTTTATAATTTATCTGTTATCAGTCTCAATCTTCCATAAAAATATTATCTAATTTAGCAACTTTCTAATTTTCCAAGTAAAATAAGGCTTTCCAAATCTTCAGAGGCATTCGGAATATAATCTTGAAAAAGTCTCCGGGTCTTTTTCAGATAATCTTCACCAGCGTGACCCAGCATCCGGCTTATATCTGCCATATCCTGAAGACGCCCTGACTGAAATTTCATAAGAACCAGATACGGCAAATCAATATAGGGAAGACCGTCAGATGCAATCACAGGATAAGAGATTGATTCATATATCCATTCTTCATTACAGATAATTACATCAACAGAAGTATTATCAGGCAACTTCCATGTACTTCCTCCGATAGATAAAATTCCAACTTTTTGACATCCTGCTCTTTTCAGTTCATTTTCAGCTATTAAAGCATCATCGCTGAGAATAAGAATATCCACGTCCAGCGTCATTCGCTCCGGCATATAAAGCCGGGTTGCAAGACCTCCGACAATAACAAACCGGGTTTTAATAAAAATATCTTTCAGCTTTGGAATCAAATATTTCAATGTTCTGTTTTTTAAAAAATCAGAATGACTTCCTGATCCGGGCTTTGCATATTTTAATGCAAGCGAAATAAATCTTCTCCGCTTATCAATCAGATTTTCAGGCAGATTTTCAGGTCGGATATTATTCATCATTTAATCCAGCTCATACTCAGATCGCCAATCTCTCTTATCTTTCCATTCAGGCTGATTTTTCTTATCAAACAGAAAATTACCTATCACCAGAAAATCCATTTCAGTACGCATAAAACAGCGGTATGCGTCATCAGGAGTGCATACAATAGGCTCTCCGCGAACATTGAAACTGGTATTTACAATAACTCCGTAGCCTGTATCTTCTTTAAATATATTGACAAGTCTCCAGTATCTTTCGTTTGTCTCTCTGCTTACTGACTGAATTCTTGCAGAATAATCAACATGGGTAATAGCCGGAATATCCGAACGGAGATGATAAAGCCGTTCGTACATCTCCATATTTTCATATCCTTCCGGCATGGGATTCCGGCGATCTTCTTTTACCATTGCCACCAGAAGCATATAAGGGGACGGACGATCCAGATCAAAATAAGTTCCGATATCCTCTTCAATAACAGAGGGAGCAAAAGGTCTGAATCCTTCCCGATATTTGATTTTCAGATTGAGTTTTTTCTGCATATCCGGCAATCTGGGATCTCCGATAATGCTTCGGTTTCCCAATGCTCTGGGACCATATTCCATTTTTCCCTGAAACCAGCCTACAACATTACCCCGACTCAAAATCTTTGCAATCTCATGACAAAGCTGATCAAAATCAGCATAATAATGATAAGGAGCCTGATAACGTCTGGTAATCCGCAGTATCTCTGAATCGCTGAATTCAGGTCCCAGATATGCCCCTTTCATTTTATCACTCTTTTTGTCTGTTTTCCGATTATTCCCCTCTTTGATATGCCATGCTGCTAATGCGGTACCCAATGCTCCGCCTGCATCTCCGGCAGCAGGCTGAATCCACAAATCTTTGAAGATATTTTCACGCAGCAGTTTTCCGTTTGCAACGCAATTCAAAGCAACACCGCCAGCCATTGTCAGATATTTGCAGTCAGTCAGTTTTTTAGCCGTGTGCGCCAGAGAAAAGATCACATCTTCAGTAACCTGCTGAATAGCCAACGCCATATTCATATAAGACTGATTCAGTTTGGTTTCAGGCGTTCTTCTTGGAATTCCGAAAAACGATTCCCATAAATCATTTCTGCACATGGTTAAATCTGTTGCAAAATTAAAATAATCCATGTTCAGCAAAAGAGAACCGTCTTCCCGAACATCTATCATTTCATCAAGAATCTTTTTTTTCCATTGCTTTGTCTGCTCTGAATCAGGGTTGCCGTAAGGAGCTAATCCCATCAGTTTGTACTCTCCGCTGTTCACCTTGAACCCGCAGTAATAGGTAAAAGCAGAATAGAGCAGCCCTATTGAATGAGGAAAATGAAGTTCACGCAGAATTGATATATCTTTTCCTTTTCCAAAGCCGATAGTTGTAGTTGCCCATTCTCCAACCCCGTCAACCGTGAGTATAGCCGCTTCTTCAAACGGGGAAGGATAAAACGCGCTCGCCGCATGTGAAAGATGATGTTCAGGGAAAAGCAGGTTGATTTTATTATCTCCTGATGAACCCAGCTTAACCAGTTCATCATTCAGCATTTTTCGCATAAAGAGTTTTTCTTTGATCCATACAGGTATGGCAGAAAGAAAGCTCATTATCCCTCGTGGAGCAAAGCCGTGATATGTTTCAAGCAGACGCTCAAATTTAAGATACGGCTTTTCATAAAACGCCACTGCACTCAAATCATCTATATTTAAACCTGATTCTTCAAGCACATATCTTGCCGCATTTGTCGGAAAAGAAGCATCATGCTTTTTGCGCGTGAACCGCTCCTCCTGAGCAGCAGCGATAATCTCTCCGTCTGTGAGAAGAACCGCCGCACTGTCATGATAATAAGCTGATATTCCTAAGATTGATTTTGTTGTCATTGGTTATCTTAAAGGAAACCCTAAGGGTCTTCAAAACCCTTAGGGTTTATTAACTAAAAGAGTGTATAGATAAATGGAGCGACCGTGGATTCGCCTGTAAGAACAATGAGTCCGCCGAATAACAGGAGGGTAAGGATAATCGGCAATAACCAATATTTTTTGCGTACTTTTAAAAATCCCCAGAAATCTTTTAAGAAATCCATAATTTATTCCTCATAAAAAGCTGAAATTGATATTAATTCTGTCATTCATCAAGAATGACGCCATGCAAGGCGAGTAAATAATTTATCGCCCCGAATATTTTTTCTATATTGTCAATTGTCAATCCTGTTTTCTGTTTTGTAAAGATATTTGACTCAAGCCTTCCGAATTGCCATAACTCGCCGTCTGTTACAATACCATACACAGGAAACACATCATTTTTATTGATTTTCTGAGCCGCTATCAATTCTGCAAGACATTGCCCCCAGCCTTCAGTAAAATTATTCTGCTTTGCTTCTGTTATAAGAACAAGCGGCAATCCCATAACTGTTTTTCCCAAATCTGATCTTGTTGATATAATATAATCAGGAGTGCCGGTTAATTCCTCATCATAAGAGATAGATTTATGACTCCAAAGAGAATATTTTTCAGCAAAATTTTTATATACTTCCCTTAAAACAGGATAAATGATATTTTCACATCTTGATGCTTCAGATATAAAAATATCTATATGTTCTCTGTTAAACTCAGATTCCTTTAAAAAAAATTCGGACACTGGATATTCCCGATATTCTATAAAGTTATCTTCAACATATTTTATTTTATATTTTTCCTGAACTTGTGAAACTGATTTAAAATCTGAAAATGCCATAATAAAATTTTTCAAAAATTGTGAGAAATTACGGATTTTTATTTTTTTCTTTATGGTACAGGGATTTTTTATAACAAAAAGGAGGTTCTTCAAGGATTTTTGTGGAAATTTCAGACTGTAGGGGCGAATAATTATTTGCCCCTATGCAAATCCGCAAAAAAGATTGAAGAGCCTAAAAAAAGAATAAAAATCTGTTTCTTATAATCATCTTCTTATAAAGAATCCTTGTACCATGTAAAGTGTGACACACCAGAATAGACTCAATAAGGATTTTCCACATCTTCTGCTGAAAATTGATGATCCCGAACCTTAAAAACCGATTCTTTGCTTTTTTTCCATTCTTTGAGCTGCAAAGTATCTGCACCGGCAAGACGCCGGATAAATCCGACAGGTGTAACCAGAACAAAGAAGAGGATTGACAATATTATTTTTGAAGCAACTGTTCCCAACAGATTGGAAAGACCGAACCAGAACCATGCAAAAGGCTTAAAGAAATTAGGAAAAATCATTACAATAAGCAGAAGGATAATCGCAATCGGAACAAATTGATAAATCTTTCCAAAATGGGCAATCAGCAGGCATATCAGAATCATGGCAAGACCTGTATCTTTTGCCTGTTCCGGGGTTGAACTTAATAATTTTGATTGAATTAAATGGATCATTTGTTGTTTACCTATCGCCCTGTATCCGGGTCGTAATCACGGTAGCCGAACCGCACTACTGTCATACAGCCCGCCTGCGAAGCCGAAGGGTACGGCAAATGCAGGGTTTGTGTCGTTTATGATGTTGCCGAATGAGTCATATTCAATTCTCTTTATTTTAATTTTATCAGAGGATATTTGTAAATCTTCCAATGTAAATTCCTAATTTATCTTTGTACCATTTATATGTCTGAATCAGACCCTCTTTCAGACTTATATTTGCTCTCCAACCCATTTTATTTATAAGGGAAACATCAAGCAATTTTCTCGGCGTTCCATCCGGCTGACTGGAATCATAAACTATCTCCCCTTCAAATCCGATTACTTTCTTTATAACTTCAGCCAACTCACGAATAGTTATATCTTTTCCGGTTCCGATATTGATATGCGACAACATCGGCTGAGTAAATTTTTCATATAAAGTATCATCAGCCTGCATCAGAAAAAAACATACGGAGGCTAAATCATCCACATGAAGAAATTCACGGTAAGGTGTGCCGGTTCCCCATATAATAATTTTTGGAGAATGAGATGCGGAAAAAGAGAAATCAGTATTGATTCCGATTGAATTACGAATATCATCAGGAATTTTACCAAAGACTGATTCATCTTTTCTTATCCCATCTAAATCCCGATTATCAGCAAGTTTTGCAAGATGACATTTTCGGATTAAGGCAGGAAGAACATGAGAGGTATTTAAATCAAAATTATCATTTGGACCGTAAAGATTGGTCGGCATAACCGACCTGTATTTTGTTCCGTATTGCCGGTTATATGATTCACAAAGTTTTATTCCGGCAATTTTTGCAATTGCATACGGTTCATTGGTCTGCTCAAGATAACCTGTAAGAAGATACTCTTCTTTCATCGGCTGAGTCGCATGTTTCGGATAAATACAACTGCTGCCAAGAAACAAAAGCCTTTCTACTCCTGCTTTATAAGCCTCATGAATCACATTTGACTCAATCATGATATTCTGATAGATAAATTCAGCCGGATAAGAATTGTTGGCATAAATGCCGCCGACTCTTGCCGCAGCAAGAACCACATAATCTATCTTTTCATTTCTGAAAAAATCACGGACTGACTGCTGATTAGTCAAATCCAGTTCAGCATGGGTGCGTGTGATAATATTGGGAAAGCCTTTAGCTTTAAGATAACGAAGGATAGCAGAACCGACCATCCCCCTGTGACCGGCGACAAAAATGCGGGATGTTGAAGAAATCATGATTATTTTAGGCAAGATGGCAGAGTGTTGATATGGCTCCGCCCTCTCAGTTACATGCTTGTTTTAAATAAGAGCCTTTATTTATTATAAATATATTCTTTACGATGAATGATAAATTCACTAAAGAACCTATACTTATAACTCAAAAATTATCACTTGTCAAAGGAAGTTTTTACTATTTAACGTGAGTTCGATATAATAGTTGCTGATTTATAAAATGATAGGTGGTGATGGGTCAAATCGGTTGATAAACTGAGTTTAGCTAAATATTTTTGGAATGTTGTACACTTTATCAACTGGTTTGACCCACTACCAAAAAAGGAAGTGTTCACAAGCGCGGCTTTTAGGCAATGCTTTCATATCAGCATAGCATTAGTTTCATCCCATTTACGGCTGCAATGCGATTGAAATTGTCCGTACTTACAATTACAGCACTTCTTATCAGAATTTTTACCCGGTTACCGGTTACTTTTCCTTAATACAATCCAAGCATTTTTTTGGTATTATCATTCAGCGGGATTTTATAAGCATAAGATGTGATAATGATTCCGTCTGAAGGGCGAATCATACGGGCGGATACATACACAACATTCTCTGCAACAGAATAAGTTCCCACCACCACTGCCTGAGCATTATGCTTTGTGCTGATATTCTTTAATTCTCTTGAAAGAAAAAACTCACCGTCATCTTTGATAAAAATAGAATTTCTTAACTTCATCTCCACAACTCTGTAGTCATGCTGTGCAAGACGGGATCCGATATATTCTGAAATCGTTCTCCCGAAAGTTGAAGATTCTTCCAGATTGTCAATATTGACAAAAGTGGCTATAAGAATCGGCTGATTAGGGATAAGAGGCGGGGTTGCCTGAAAAACCAGATTGTCAGTGGCTCTGTAGCTTGATCTGATTAAGTCCCCGGCACATCCGCATAATCCGGTAAACAGAAGAATAATGCAGAATACTTTCAGCACCTGAATCAGACAAAGATTTTTTTTATAAGCTGTCATATAAATTCCCCCAGGTTAAAATTCAAGACAGGAAACTAAGAAACTTACGCCATGTGCAACTTTTTACCACAAAGACACTAAGAACATCAGATACTTAGAGTCTTTGAGTCTTTGAGTCTTTGTGGTAAAAAATAAATTATAAGTCTTTGTTTTGAATGACTTGGAAAAAGTTGCACATCACGTAAACTTAGTTTCCTGTCTTATATTTGTTTATGAACCGTGAACCTCAATGACATGAGCCGGAGGCGGCGTCATGTAATGCCAGTAATCCTGATCGTTAATATAATAAATATCGGTCTTTCTCATAACATAAGCATTGTAATCCTTGATGGATGTAGTGATAATCACCTCACTGTGCGGCATTTTATTAAACATTCCGCCGGTTACATCATACCAGACACCCCCGCCTATAACAGCAAATCCCAACGCAAGGCTCTGCGGTCCCACGCTGCCGTATTCATAAGCATCTCTGAGAACCAGTATTGATCCGGCTATGGTAGTTGCAATACCTGATACAATTCCAGCCGGATAGCGCCGGGTAGGACGGTTTTCTTTATGATAGACTACCTGTACCTTATTGGAAACAACCAATGCACCGTTTTCTATTTCATCAATCGTGATAAGCCCCTGTTTAACAAGATGAGTCATGAGAAGATCACGGAAACCCTCTCCAAAAGGTGATTCTCCGTGAGGCTGACATGGGGACAAAGGTGCGCCGCATGCCGGTTCCACATATACCGGCTGAGTCAGAGACTCCCTTTTTGCCAAATTCATTTTGATCTCTCTTGCAACATCTTCTGCAAGAATATCCCAATGATATGCTGCCTGCATTGTCTGCTGGGTGCTGTAATCATAAGCAGCAGGTCGGGGCGTCTGTGTGTAACACCCGAACATGAACAGCCATGCCGCAGATATAAAAACAGATAATATAACTCTCTTCATTTATTACCTCCTTTGCTGATGCCGGACTTTTTAATATTGATGCTAATTTATAACCCACTGTTAATTCTTAATTCCTAATTCTCAATTCCTGATTTCCGATTCGCATATTTATATTTCATAAAATATTTTATATAAAAAAGCAATAGATTTGACAACATTCAGATTATTTTTTTTGCCCGGACAATCCCGTAAACAGAGCTACAGAATCGGAAATTTTATTATGATAAATTATTTTAAGAATCTCTTGACTCTTTTACAGTTAATCTTATAAAATATATTATATCTGTCTGTTTAAGTCTTTAATAAAAGGCTGGACTAAAAACAGCTTGAACAAAAAGCATAAAAGTTGTATATTAATTAAAAGAGAATATCTGTCAGGGAGGGAATGAAATGAATATTTATGCCAGTCTTATTGTTCTAGGATCCGTGGCTGTCGGTCTTGCGGCATATCTGCCTTTTCAGATAAAAAATACCGCAGTATCTTTTATTGCGACCATTCTCTCTTCCATACTCTCTCTGCTTATCACGTTTATTCTTACAAAACGATGGCTTGATGAGGAGTATGAAGGAAAGACGCGTCTGGTAAGAGAAAAATATGAGAGAAAGATACGCAGGCTGAAAAAAGAGCATGATACCACAACTCTTGAAAAGACTATCCGGGAAGGAACTCAGACCCTTATCAAAAATGCGCTCGATTATTTCAAGATTGAAAACATCAAAAATGAAATGGGCGCGACCGCTGCATTGCAGAATCTGCAACTTGACAAATACGGTCAGATTATTGAACTGTTGGCTGATTTTTCTCTGATACTCCCGGATTATCAGGAGAACCAGCAGATTGTCCAGCAGGAGATCGTTCATCAGATTTCAATATATGAGGTGGATGAAAAACCTTTTGCATTGTTTTTAGAACGGATTATGCAGAAATATCATGTAACAGTGAATAAAAAGATACAGGAGAAAGTGAGTGAGAGCAGTTTAGAGAGAATGAAGGCATGTCCAAGATGTGCTGAGAAAGTGCTGTCAAAAGCAAAAGTCTGTAAGCACTGTAGCTATGAATTCAAAGGGATTGCAAAGACCCCGGTTCACAATACAGTGGCGCTGGATCGTGTTGAAAAAGGTAAAGTATTCTTTAACTCAGGAAACTATGAAGAGGCATTGGATGCTTTGAACAGTGCGATTGACTTAAAGCCGAATTACGCGGGAGCGTATTATAACAGGGCAATTGTTTACCAGAAAATGGGAAAAGCAAAGCAGGCTGAAGATGATTTAAAAGAGGCGAGCTATCTGGGGCATAAAAAAGCTCAGGAGCTTCTGGAGGTCAAATGATATCTGAACCCTTTGCAACCGGAAATTCGCTGATTCATCAGCTTGATCCGAGAGTAAGAATTGTTGCCGCAACAGTCTGTTCATTTGTGATAGCCCTTTCCAGCCGCTTTTCCGCGATGATTGCCGCGATTCTGCTTTCATTCCTGCTGATCGGAATGGCGAGGTTAAATATGCGGGAGCTTATAAAAAGAGTTGCAATTGTCAACGGACTGGTCTTTCTTTTCTGGTTAATATTGCCGCTGACATTTGAAGGAGATACTCTTTTTCAGATAGGACCCTTTCAGGTGAGCCGGGAAGGGGTTCTTCTTGCCGCCCGGATTACACTGAAATCAAATGCTATCCTGCTGATCTTTATCCCGCTGGTTGCCACAGCCTCTTTAGTTACACTGGGACATGCCATGAACCGTCTTTATGTTCCTGAAAAGATTGTTCATCTTCTTTTACTCACCTACCGCTATATCTTTGTTATTGAGCAGGAGTATCAAAGACTTGTCAGAGCCGCAAAAATCAGGGGATTTAAGCCGAAAACAAATCTTTATACTTACCGGACTTATGCTTATCTTGCAGGAATGTTATTTGTCAGAGCCTCCGAGTGGGCAGAACGGGTTCATCATGCAATGCTCTGCCGGGGATTCAAAGGAAAATTTTACTCTCTTCAAGAGTTTTCACTGACCCGAAAAGATATTATCTGGTCGGGTTTTATGATTATTGCAGTTATCGGATTGGAATATCTGGAATGGCTGATGAAAATAATATAATTATTCAAATGAAAGATGTCTCTTTTTCCTATCCTTTCAGCGGATCGCCTGTGCTGGATCGCCTGAATTTTGAGCTGAAAAAAGGGGAGAAAATCGGACTTATCGGTCCCAACGGAAGCGGTAAAACCACATTTCTGCATATTCTTATGGGGCTTTTACCTGTTTCATCCGGTAATCTTCATATTACAGGGATGCATGTGCAGACGGAAAAAGATTTCCGCATTGTCAGACAGAAAGTGGGATTTTTGTTTCAAAATTCTGATGATCAGTTATTCAGTCCCACAGTTCTGGAAGATGTTGCTTTCGGTCCCCTGAATATGGGAAAAACACCCGAAGAAGCGATTAAAATCTCTTTAAAAACACTGGAATCCCTGAACCTGAAAGGGTTTGAAGATCGTGTAACGCATCGGCTGTCAGGGGGAGAAAAAAAGTTGGTGGCATTGGCAACTGTTCTGGTAATGCAGCCTGATGTTCTGCTTCTGGATGAACCGACAACTGCATTGGATGAATCTACAAGAGAGCGTCTTATTCATATTTTAAATGAACTGGAGATCAGTTATATTATTGTCTCTCATGAATATGATTTTCTTGCAGATACGACCCGAAGTATTTATCAGATGAAAAAAGGGGGAATTATTTATAACGGCGATTCTGCTGTCCTTCACCGTCATTATCATCGTCATGCTTTGGGAGGTGTGCCTCATTCTCATGAGTCATGAAGCATCAGAAATTAACAAGGCAAAGAGCTTTTTCATTATTGTTACGGCAATATATAAATCTACAAGAGACATTCCGCATTCCCTGACCTAACCCCCGACCCCTTCCCTAACTAAAGGGCAAGGGGGGTTAGGTATTTTAAAACTTCAGACACACGTTAAAACTTCTCCCGTATCAACGGGCATGTACTGCAACGAAAGGAACCTCCCAGCTTTGATACTTCGCTGTAATCTGTTGTGATTAGATTAAAACCCTCTTTTTTTAAAAAATCATTGATTCTGATCAGCCTTTTTTCTGAAATAACGGTTTCAGGCGTTAATGAGACCAGATTTGTTCCGAGAGCAAACTGCTCTGATTCGTTTATTTCAAACAGATTATACCGCTTTTTTAAAATATCAAGGGATTCTTCACTAAAAGCCGCGGGATAAATCAGAGCTGTCTTTTTGCCCAGTAAGTTAAGGACAACATCTAAATGTAAAATTTCAGATTTAAGCTGAAGCGGCTGAATTTCAAATTTGTTGTTCAGTTGCTCTTTAATCCGTTGCAATCCTGTCAATTCTGTCCGTTCCCCCATTCCGATATACAGAATATCTTTATCTATAAGAATATCTCCGCCTTCAACAATCCCTTTATCAATCTGCATTACAGGAGTTTCAATCTCCGCCGTTAAATCTGTAACATCAGGTGTAGGTCTGTTTTTCATAGAACAAATGAATAAAGTATCATGAATTACTGTGAACGCATCACGGCAAAACGGTCTTCCCATATTCACCGGCTTATGGTCATAGCGATAAACCTGAACACCGAAATTTTCAAATATTTCAACAAGCATTTCATATTGCTCAATCATCAAATCAGAATGCGGCGGATCATTTTTATAATAATAGCGCTGAACACTGTTCACGGGTTCACGTATTTTAAAATTATCAATAAAACCTAATAATACCGCTTTCAAAGCGGCAAATTCGGAATTTATATAAGCTCTCATTTTTTATCATCCTTTCACAAAATTACAGGCATCTGCAAGGATTCTGTTTAAGAAAAGGATTTTTTACTTTTTCTGAATAAAATCCCTTTTCTTAACCGCAATCCCTGTAGATGAATCATCGCAATCTTTTTAATACGGTAAATCCGTGATTCAAATCCTCTGCCTTATAATACAAACAAACAAAAAAGTCAACTGCTTCCATATTTCCGATTCTCTCCGAAATTTTACTTTTACAGGTTTGACAATTTTTTACTTTTATAATATTATCTGTCTGAATTTAAAATTAATAATTGATTTATCAAGTAAAAAAGGTTAATCTATGGATGAATTCGGTGTTATACAGGGAGAGGTATATGAGCTTGGCGGAATAACCGGTACAATATCTGCTTTGCGTGCTTTTAAGCAGTCGGAAATATGCGAAAAACAGATTGCAAAGATCATATCTCAGATGGATGGAATCAATTTAACAAAGATATATCAGCAATTTAACAGAAAATCTGATAAATCCCTTCTACAGTCAAACTCACTTAAAACCGCTCTCTCTGTTTTAAATGCAAGATTATTTCAGGGATATATGCAGGGATTCTGTGAAACCCGGCAGTTTGTCAAATCGCTTCCATGCAGAAGAAATAATCCTGTTATTGCATGGATTTATACAAATCCGGCTTTTGGAAAATTTTTGAACTCTGAGGAAAAAGCTGTTTCAGCTCATAAAGAATTATCCCGAATCGCCAATCTTTCCGGTTTTGATTTTAACGGATTGAAAAAAAAGGGTGAAATGCCTTATGCAGATATGCTGTTCATCATCAGAACCTTTCACAATGACGCTTACCGCTTTCATTTTATCTGTTACGAACTCTCTGCCCATACATCGCCGACTCTGGATACGGAACTGAATCTCTCTGATCCGGATGATATTTACGAGAGCCTCAGACGCGGGAAATCCATGATGAGCAATGTCATAAAGAGCAGAGATTTTCAAATTGCCAGTGATACTCTGGGATTGGAAATATCACCGGATTTAAAAAATTATTTTAATGGGTTGGCAACCCATGACAAGATCGCAAAAAAGCTGTTTCAGGGCGGGGGTTATCTCTTTTCACTGTATAACACAATAAAAGATCGGATTATTTCAGATAAACCCTTTGATAAATGGGCAACAGGCAAGGGGAATATTGAATTTCATATTGTTGCATTTACAGATCGGGGCAGACATTTTCTGCATGTAAGGGAAGATGAATCAGAGCTTCTTCATGAAATGGGTATGATTTATAAAGGGATTCAGTATCATAAAAACAGAACGCCTGATGAAAAAGAGAAGCTGCGCAAAAGTGAGATTCTCACAACTCAGCGTGCTGTTTTACGGAATATAAAAAGAAATGTTTCAAATGAGTTGCAAGATGATCTGAATCTTCTTTTTAAAAGAGCGGAAGAGACTTTTCTCAGCAAAACGCGCCTGCCGGATTATCTGACTTACGGATTTACTGAAAAGATTGAAGGATATGCTCCCACCGGCACGGCACCGACAGCAAAAGAGCTTCAGGCATGGCTTCCTCATGATATTGCCCGACATCTTTGCAATGCCGATATAAACTCCATGCAGGATGCTCATGCGGAGCTTGTCAGATACGTCTGGAATAATTCTGATGATACTGAAATTTATGTGCTTTCAGGAACACCTGGTATCGGCAAGACTACTGCACTTCGCAATATTCTTGCAAATTATCAGAAAACATATCTGCTGGTTTATGTAAGCCCCAGACTTCAGGTAAATACAGACCTGATTGCAAAATTTGATCCCGCGAATGATAAAAATCAGCTTATCGGTAAGGATGAAATGATATGTATTAACACCAATGCTGCTCTGCTGAAGGCGGCTGAAGCATATCACGGAAAATCCGCTTTGAGTTGCCGGTCCCGGCGTGATCTGCCGAATGATCCGAAATTTCTCTTTTTATGCCCCGAAGATGCGGAAATTCTTGAATCTCAGCCGCTTTATCCTGATAAATCAGACCTTGAAGGTCTTCCGCTGATAAAGATAAGAAAATCTTACAAAAGGCTTGAAAAAGGCGGAGCAGGCGAAGGGAAAAAAGTTTTTATCCCCGGAGTCTTTAATACTACAATGCAGGCTGTTCACAGGCTTGTAAAAGATTATCATTACAGACGGATTATCGCGTGTGTTACTACTCAGTCCAACAGGGAACTGGAGCAGGAGATTACCACGTTCAAAGCAAATCTGAAAAAGATATTCGGCACAAACAGGGATCCGGATATTGGCTCTGTTGAAAAATTTGCATCTCAGGTTAATGAGATTATATTCTTTATTGATGAAGTAACAGGCGACAGCGCAGGGCGTCAGACTGCTCAGGAGATGACAGATTTTCAGATAAATATCAAGAAGCGATTCAAAGAGATAGGAAAGATATGCCCTTTGAAATTTCGGATGATTATCGCTGATGCCTCTCTTATCAATGCGTCATCTGTTGAACTGTATCTGAATAAAAGCAGATCACAGCCGGATCAGATTCTCTTTAACGGAAATGCTGATTCCAAAGGACTTAGTATTGAATCAGCTAAAATTATGGATTTACCGGCTAAAATCATCAACGCAAATGTCTATCCCGCATCAAATCTGAGATTGAAATGGCGACCTGTTTTTGATTTCTTACAGGAAGAAAACCCTAAGGGTCTTCGAAGACCCTTAGGGTTTGAGAACAATAGCTTATCTAAATCTTACCGCCATCTGGAAAACCGTCTTCTCATGCAGCTTGCTCAGGAGCTTGTGGATCGTTGGCAGCAAAGACCAAAAGAGCAGTCAATTGTGATCATACAGGATAAAGTCTCTGTGGATATGCTTAAAGAATACATCCTTGCTTATAGCCGTGTCAATACAGAAAAATGCCCAGTCGTTATCACTCTTCATTCTTTTACACCTCCGGCGGAGAAGCGTAAATTACTCTCTCCTGTTTCAGAATCGGAGAAAAATATAAAAGAACGGGAAGTTCCTGTTTCACAGTACGGTGATCTGGCTGATATTATTATCATGACATCATCAGGCACACGCGGAATCAGTTTTCCTAATGCAACTAAGATTATCTGTATTATTCCGACATTCTCTCTTGAGAATAATTTTATGGAATTTTTACAGGGGATATACCGGGGCAGAGGAACGGGAAAAGGTAATAAATTAGAGCGGGATATTGAAATAATTATTCAGCAGGTCTTTGTATCTTACAAAACAGAGCTTTGTACTCCGAGGGAAGACTTGAGAGCTTCTGAAATGGAGCAGATCGTCAATCTTTTTGCAACTCAGATGATTATGCGGATGAGCATCTTCACACGGATATTCGGAGCATCTGATCTTTTTGGCAAACCAGTAGCATGTATTCCAATATCAGGAAGTCTGGTGCAAGGGGCATCTCAGACCACAATGGATAATCTTTCAGGTTCAATCCGTGCTTTGGAATCTGCTTACAGACAGGATCCCGAAAACAAAGAACTCTGGTATATCACACAGCATATCCGCGATATTTTTCAGAATGAAACCGTGATATTCTCTCATACCGGCAATCATCCTGAAACGTTTATTTCAGAAGAATACCGTAAAAAACTGTTAAAGCAGTTCATGCATGATGCAGAAAAAAGTCTTGATATTATTGCAAAGAATGAATATCTTCCTGAAGAATGTTACACAGTCGGAGAGTTGCTTCTGCAAAATCTTCACCCCCTTAAAGAGAAGATTAAAGAGAAAAATACCCACAGGATTGATACGCATCTTCAAAAAACAGGTAATATACTCAAGGCATTATGTGCAAAACTGAGCAATCTGGCAAAAAACCCGGATACTGTTAAAGGAGTGCGTGTTCCGGCAAATGAACTGCTCCCGATTCTCAATGTACTTGCAGAAGAATCAGAAAGTGATACGGAAAGTGAAACAAAAGGATCACTTATGAACAGGTGGCTTGCGGTTCCGCTGAACGCCATGTTCTGTGGATAATTTCTGGAAAAATCAGCCCGACCCGGAGCGCTTCAAAACAGATATGAAAAAAATATTGGAAGAGTATTTTCAGGCATATATATGTCATCCCAATTATCCGCTTCCGCTCAAAGGGATTTATAATGAAACGGTTCCGCCCTGGCTTTTGACCCGGGGACCTGAAATTGCCCGGCGTCTTGATTCCCAGTTTCAGACGCGATATGTTATCAGTTCCCGGTCATTGGCAGTGTTGAATATTATGCTGTTGGGGATGGATAATTCTTAAAAAATTCAGCAGAACAAAATAATTATATGACGGCTTATAAGAGGATTAAACCGGATTTTATGAAACTGCCTGCAGCACGACGGTCAAACTGAAATCCGAAGGCTTTGAGCCGTTTTATAAGTTGCCGGTAACGGAATCGTCACATAAACAGATGCTTACAAGCAGAGGATAATCATCTGAATCAATGAAGTTTCTTCTGACTGTGATTTTGTAATTCTGCGGACAACATCATGGGTAATTTCCAATAGTTATTTTAATATAGATGATTTGATAGAGGGACAAACCATCAGGGGTGATCGTATGCTAATTCTTTGATCTCATCCTCGCTGAATCTCTTATTGGAAACAACAACATCATCAATTACACCATTAAACGGACAATTCCCGTAACCGCCGTAACTCCCGCTTCCCAATTGAGAGCCGATATTAAGACCGCCGGAAGTATTTCTTGCAGATATATTTTTTACTGATGTATTTTCTTTATAAGTAAGCAGATTATTTTTATCAATAATATAAAGATACATTCCGTCTTTATCCCATGTACCTGCAACATAATACCATTCATGCAGGTTAAGCAGAATATCCGAAACCAGTGAACGCAAAACTGCCGGTTCTTCAAGTAAGGCAAAGATTATTTTCTTTTTTCCGTTACCGGATTCTCCGAACCAGAATTGCAGAGAATATGCTTCATCAGTAAAATTTCCCTTATCCCCCTTATGTATAATTCCGCCAAGCTCTCTGTAATCATTGATATAAATCCATGCCGCCAATGTTCCTTCAGTAGATAAATCCAAAGTATCATTGTCAGAAACATGAATATAATCATCTGTTCCGTCAAACTGATATGCCCTTTCAATGCAACTGAACCGATCTCCTGTCAATACTGCTCCGTTGACTTCTCCTTTATTTCCGTTTCCTGACCTACACCATCCGCTTTCATCATCAGCATTGCAATTGAACGGATAATATGCAACCGCTTCACATCCTGCATGACATACAGCATTGTAAAATTCTCTGATTTCACAGACAGTTAATGCCCTGTCATAAATTGCTGTTTCATCAAGGAATCCCTTAAAATGTTCAACAGCACCTGTTCCGTTATTGTTTTTTGCTCCGATAAAAAGATATTGATTCGGCATTGCTGCGTTTCCGCCTGAAGTTCCGTAATCATAAGAGACGGATTGAGAAGCATTGAAGTATGTAATCATGTTTCCAGAATCGCCTGTATAAACAAGAGCGATATGTTGCCAATTGTTCACCCCAGATATGGATGTATCTGAAGATTTATCCCCGTATTCCCAATACCATTTGTCTGAAACATTAATTCCGATGGAAAAATGATTTGTTCCGTCAGTTGTTCCGAGTAAGGTTTGAGGAGTTCCCAAGTTTGTCGGCTTTGCCCATAATAATACTGTAAAAGGTTTATCATCTTTGATAACATTAGGTTTAAACTGCGCGGAAAGATAAACATTTGTTCCGTCAAATTCCAAAAATCCGTCAACTCCTTCAAATTCTGTAAGGCAGTTGGTAAAGTCATTTTGCCAAATATCTGTCCATGATGCTGCGCCGTTTAAAACAGCATTTTTACCTCCCCAGTAATCTTTTCCCGGATTATATTCATCATTGAAATTCCAGTAGCTCAAACCATTGATACAGACAACTCTTTTAATTTCATTATAATCTAATGCTCTGTTATAAATTGCCAATTCATCAAGGAAACCGTTAAAATATTCAATATCGCCGCTTCCGTTATCATTTTTTGCTCCGATAAACAGATCAGTACCCGGCATTGCTGCATTGCCGCCGGAAGTTCCGTAATCATAACTTGCTGATTGTTCTCCATTAACATAAAGAATCATCTTCTGATCCGGAATTCCGGTATAAACAAGAGTAATATGCTGCCATTGATTGGATACAGACAGAAGCTCTGGAATTGTAACTGAAAATTTATCTCCATATTCCCAATACCAGTTACCTGAATCAATTCCTACAGAAAGATTATTTGTTCCGGCACTTGTACCGAGAATAGTCTGCTTTCCTGAACTATTCGGTTTTGCCCAGAACATGATTGTAAAAGGATTATTATCTACGATTACATTCGGTTTAAAAGGAGTGTATAAATAATCATCGCTTCCATCAAATTCCAACGCACTGTTTACAATTCCTTTTTCTTCCAATACATCTGACCATGATAAAGCACCGTTTAATGTTGCATGATTGCCATCCCATGAATCATTTCCCGGATCAGAATTATCATCAAAATTCCAGTAGCTCAAACCCTTAGAGATAAAAGTATTATTATTACACACAGATAAAGTATTGACACAGGAAGGACTATCAATACAATAAATTTTTCTTGCCGCTTCAAAGATTGTTCCCTGATTTACAATACCTTTGATCGAAAAGGTTTTCATCCCTTCTTTTTTTACAGAAATTTTTCCTCCGTCTGTCAATGTATAATCATTACTTGTATAAGGCATCGGAAAAATTCCCTTTCTAAAACATCTACAGCCTGATTCTGCAAGATAATATGCTTTATTGAAATTATTCACATTCATTTGACTGTATGTAGATATGGTATTTACAGATAATGTAATCAGCCCGATTGCGGCAACTGCTATCATAACGAAAATCAGGGCTATAAGTACAGTTCCTGTCTCCTCACGCTTCTGTTTATTCACAGGTGTACCTGTTTTTTGTATCGGATACATGAATTACTTTCCTTGTCAAAAAAGCCAAATTTTTTAAAGAAACTTAACTACTTATTATTTTTTCCAAATGCTTATATGCTTCTTTTGATACTTTTCTGCCGGATGATGTTCTTATAATCAGCCCGACCTTCAGCAGATACGGCTCAACCACATCAACAAGGGTATCTGTCTCCTCCTGAAGAGTTGCGGCAATTGCTTCAATCCCGACAGGTCCCCCTTTGTAAAATTCAATAACTGTTTTCAGGTAACGGCGATCAAGGTTTGTAAGTCCTTTTTCATCAACACCTTCTAACGAGAGGGCAACAGATACAGTCTCTTTGATGATTTTTCCGTCTCCCCTGACCTGTGCATAATCTCTGACCCGTTTTAAAAGCCTGTTTACAATTCTGGGGGTTCCTCTGGAGCGTTTTGCAAGCTCTGCTGCGCCCCCATCATCAATGACAATGTTCAGTAATGCAGCAGAACGCATTGTAATTTTTACCAGATCATCTTCACTGTAAAAGTCAAGGCTTCTGAATATGCCGAATCTGTCACGCAAAGGGGCTGAGAGAAGACCCACACGGGTTGTTGCTCCGACAAGGGTAAATTGTTTCAGGCGGTATCTGTGGCTTCGTGCATGAACTCCTTTGTCAAAGACAAAATCAACTGCAAAATCCTCCATTGCCGGATACAGAAACTCTTCAACAGTTCTTGGAATACGGTGAATTTCATCCACAAAAAGAACATCCCCCTCTTCAAGATGTGTCAGAATACCGATTAAATCCCCTCCTTTTTCAAGAGCAGGACCCGATGTTACAGTAAGTTTCCCCCCCATTTCATTGCTTATGATGTGCGCAAGCGTGGTTTTCCCAAGCCCCGGAGGTTCGTGAAAAAGGAGATGTTCTAAAGGCTCTTTTCGTTTTTTTGCGGCTTCAATAGCGATTTTAAGGGTTTCAACCACCTCCTGCTGTCCCACATAGTCAGATAATTTTTCAGGACGCAGAGAGAGGATTCCATTATCCAGATCAATCGGTAAAGATGAACCGGAAACCATGCCCTGAATATCTGATGAATATTTTAAGATTTTATTCGGCATAAAAATAGTTTGATCTGACTGAAAAAATATTGTAGGAATAAAACCTGATGTTTTCTGCAATCATCAGGTTTTCCCTGCTTATAATGAAAAAAATAACTTCCATGTCAATCTGTCTGTTTATAGTCTGTCTTGTTTATAGCCTATCTGAAGCAGAAAAAAAAGAGGATTTTACAGATATGAAATTCGGCTCACAAAAAATTTTGGAAGCCTGCTGGACAGATAAAGAATTGCAGGGGAGTCCTGATGATAAAAAGATAAAAAAACTGAAAATATCTGATAATACTCCTCCTTTAAAAATATCTCCTGATTTCAGACTTCCCCTTCTGGTTAAAGAGAGAAAAAATTCAATACGCTGTGTAAAACCTTATAATAATCTGAAAATTATTGCTCTGACATTTGATCTTTGTGAAGCTGCAAATGAGGTAAGCGGATATGATTCTGAAATTGTCAATTATTTAAGAACAAATAAAATCAGAGCAACCTTTTTTGCCGGCGGAAAATGGATGCGCTCCCACCCGGAAAAGAGTATGCAAATTATGGCAGATCCTCTGTTTGAAATCGGCAACCATTCATGGTCACACAGAAATCTGAGAATTTTAAAAGAGAAAGAGATTGAAGAGCAGATTCTCTTTACACAGTCCCAATATGAACTTTTGCGGGGTGAACTGATGAAAAGAATCTGTATGAAAAATTCTGATCTCAGTGAAACAGAAAAAATACCTAAGATGATTATGATATTCCGGTTTCCCTACGGAACATGCAGTTCAGTTGCATTAAATATACTGGCTAAACATGGCTTATCAGCAGTTCAGTGGGATGTGGTGACCGGAGACCCTTCTCCAAAGCAGAGCGACAAAGAGATCAGCAGAATTGTTCTGAGTCAGACAAAACCGGGTTCAATTATTGTCTGTCATGCCAACGGCAGAGGATACGGTACCGCTGAGGCATTACCCGTCTTTATCCCTGAATTAAAAGAAAGAGGCTTTACATTTGTTACGGTCAGCGAACTTATTTGCATGGGAGAAATTGTTTCAGCCGAAGAATGTTATGAATTAAAACCCGGTGATAATTTACGGTATGATAAAAAAGCAGGAGCAGAAAAATGACAAAAAAGACTCCGTTTTCAGATCAGTCTTATATATTACATTCCTGTATGCTTAAATTTCTGAACAATAATAATGATGCCGGACTGATAAGCAATCATTTGGCAAAACTCGATCCATGGCGTACACTGAATTACTCATCTGAGAGTCTTTTTAAATATCTTCTCCGACAAGATACTGCTTTAAAACGATATGTTATTGTGAAAGAGGATAATATCTGCGGTGTTACAGGTATCCGCTATCCATGGCTGCGCGGAGCTTACATAGAAATGCTTGGAATCTTTGAATCTTATCAGAGAACAGGAATCGGCAATGAAATTATAAAATGGGCGGAAATGCAATCCAAAACAGAATCAGAAAACCTTTGGGTAATAGTATCTGAATTTAATCAAAATGCAGTTAATTTCTATGAACGGAAGGAATTTGTAAAAATAGCCGCTATATGCGGTCTGATTAAACCCGGATTCAATGAACTGCTGTACCGTAAAAACATTTAATTTTAATATCAATGGTTTTTAAAGAGAAAACCTGATGGTTTTAAAAATCATCAGGGTCTTAAATAAAGCAGAGACAGCCGGTTGAGCTATTTCTGCTGAATATGGCAGGACTTTTCTACTACCTGACCGCAATGAATTTGACGGGTGGGTTCTGATATGATAATCTCCTCCTGATATTTTGAAAAAGGAAGACTGCATGGCTGAAAAATATATCGTAAACCTGACTGAGCAGTGATTATGACTATGGCAAAAGGATAACAAATGAAGCCGGTTCAATTTCCAATAGAAGATGTACTTGATTTACATACATTTCAGCCCAAAGATGCGCCTAATCTTCTGGAAGATTATTTTTATGAGTGTATTCAGGCTAATATATTTTCAGTTCGGGTTATTCACGGAAAAGGAAAAGGAATTTTAAAAAAACGGGTTCAGGAGCTTTTAAAAAAGAATCCGATGGTAAAATCTTTCAAAGATGCTCCTATTGAAGCCGGAAGCTGGGGAGCTACGCTTGTGGAATTGAAGCAGTGAACAGTTATCAATTGTCAATATTCACTGATAACTGATAAAAGGAGTTGTATGAAAATAATTGTTGCGGGAACCGGATATGTCGGGCTTGTCCATGCGGCTGTATGTTCGGAATACGGGCATGAAGTCTATGCTTATGACAATGATATAAAAAAGATAGAGGCGTTTTCAACGGGACAGCCGGAAAAAATAGAAAAATATGTGAATGAACCGGGGCTGGCTGCCATTATTAAAGAGACAGTCGGAAAATATCTCTTTTTTTTAAGTGATTTGAAATCTGTTATCAAAGGAACGGATGCAATCTTCTTATGCCTTCCCACGCCGCCGAATCTGGACGGCTCGACCAATCTGGTATTTTACAATGCTGCGGCTGAGGATTTGGCGGAAGCTGTTGCCGCAAGAGAGAATCAGGAGCATCGGATTCTCTTTATCAATAAAAGCACGGTACCTATCGGAACTGCAAGGCATCTTGAGCAGATTATGAATGCCCATGAAGTAAAGAATTTCGGGGTTGCATCAAATCCTGAATTTTTAGCTGAAGGCACGGCAATTAATCAGGCTCGGAAACCGGATCGGGTTGTTGTGGGGTGCGATCACGAGGCTGATTTTAAAATTCTCCGCCGTGTCTATTCCCAGTTTATCAACCATGTTCGGATAAAATATATTGAAACAACGCCTGAGACTGCGGAGGCTATAAAATATGTTGCAAATACAATGCTTTTAACTTATATCTCTTTCTGGAACGGCGTGGGCGCAAAGATCGGAGAGAAATTTCCGAATGTAAATATAGATGACCTCCGGCTCGGAGTTACGTCAGATGACAGGATAAGTACATGGGGTTCTTTTGTCAGCAACGGAGCAGGGGGGAGTTGTTTTGGAAAAGATATTGCCTCTCTGATTTATCAGTTGAGAAATGCCAATGTCAATACCAAGATGCTTGAGGCGTCTTATGAAGTGAATGAATATCAGAAGGTTTATCTTGTAGAACGGGCAATTACAGAAGCGGGTTTTAAATTCAATAATAAAACAATAGCCGTGCTTGGTCTTGCTTTTAAGAAACATACCAATGACATGCGAGATGCTTCTTCAATCAAAGTGATTGAATCACTTCTGGGAAAAGGGGTTGCTAAGATAAAAGCGTATGATCCTTTGGCAAATGAAAGCGCACAAAACGTTTTTTCACCATCCAGGAATATTCTGTTTGAAAAAATAGAATATTATCCAAGCGCAAGAGAGGCGATTGAAGGCTCTGATGCTCTTTTTATATCTACGGACTGGGAAGAATTCCGGGGTGTGTCAAGAACAATAGAGAAGAGCGTCAAACCGCCTTATCTGATTATTGACGGAAGGCGTATGATTCCTGATTTTGAAGATCTGGTTGCCGGAGGATACAGTTACCTTGCAGTCGGAACAACGTTCATGAAGCCATAAGAATAAAAATATGCTGTAATAAAAAAAGAGCTTGAAGGTTCATGGAACCTTCAAGCTCTTTATCAGGTTTTATTACGGCATCCATGCAACAAAATGATTACTTTTATTCCTAACTCTTCAGCATCTCCAGCGCCTCTTTGCGCTCAGATTGTCATGGACAATTGCACACGCGGCTTTGACAAACAAGGTCGGGTTTTCATGCTGAAATACATTTCTGCCGATAGACAAGCCTTTTGCACCAGCCTTCATTGCCCCTTCGATAGTCTTAAACATCTCTTCAGTGCCTGATTTGCTTCCTCCGGCAATCAGAACAGGAACCGGACACCCCTCAACCACCTCTGCAAAAGATTCCGGGTCTCCGGTATAATTGGTTTTGACAAAATCCTGCGCCAGTTCGGCTCCGATTCTTGCTGCAATTTTAACAACACTTACATCTTTTTCATCTTCAATCTTCTCCCCTCTGGGATACATCATTGCAATCAGAGGCATTCCCCAGTAACTGCATTCAATCGCAACCTTTCCAAAATCCCTGAGCATCTCAGCTTCATTATCATCGCCGATATTGATATGGATAGAAACCCCGTCTGCTCCCATGCGCAGGGCGTTTTCAACTGTATTTACAAGAACTTTTCTGTTCGGCTTGGGGGATAGGGTGCTGGATGCGGAAAGATGAAGAATCAGTCCAATATCTTTTCCCTGCTTCCGGTGCCCGTGACGCGGCAGTCCGATATGTCCGATAACTGCATTTGCACCTCCTTCGGCAACCAAATTAACGGTTTCTGACATATCTATCAGCCCTTTTATAGGTCCCACACTCACGCCATGATCCATAGGAACAATCACGGTTTTACGGGTGTTCCGGTTCATAATCCGTTCCATCCGGATCGCTTTTCCGACTGTTGTAAACATGATTCAAACTCCTTTTGTATTAAAGTATATAAAAAACTTGGTTTCTTCTCTTAAATCTGACTTAAAAGAAAGTCAATCTCAAAAACCATTAGGGTTTTAACGCATCTCTTAATTTCACATTATCTTCAATAATCCTTTTGAATATAGGCAGTTTTGAAGGATCATCAGAGCGTTTGGCAACCTCATTAATCAGAGAACTGAGCGAAACATCTTTTAATGAAGAAGACACTCCTTTTTGAAGCTCTGCAATTCTCTTTACCAGCCGGGAAATCTGAAGCAGAAGCCCCTGCTTTTCAGCATGAAACGCATTTAATTCAGCCCGTAATCCTTCATTCTCTTTAATAAGGGAAGAACTGAGTCCGGAAAGATACTTGGATTCTAAATCAGTCTCCTGATTTAAAGACATCTTCAGGCTCTTTTTTGTGGCAGAGATCAGCTCAAAAGATTTCCAGACTGCTTTTCCTGTGATAACAGGGCGATGATGAAAAGATTCATTCTGACTCCCGCTGATTCTCAGACCATCCGGCAAATCAGCTATAATATTAATCATGATAGCTCTTCCATAATCTATCGGAAACTGGACAGTTATCTGAGAAGCAATAATAAGGGATTCATTCTTTTCAGGGTAAATCAGCTCACATATTACACTATCCATTGAAATATTAATGACATAAGCCAGAATATGCTTCCCGTTTATCTGAATAATCGCCCTGTTTTTCAGTATATTGCTGTAAAGAGGGATACCATGAACATCTGAATAAAAAATTTTGGAGAGTAATGCCCTGAATTGAGATGAAGTAAAAGGGATGGGGAGAATATAATGAATCCCTTCTTCAGCAAATCGTCTGCGCCGCGACTGATTATCCGTAGCAATCATAATAATCATCGGCGTCTTCTGATTGATACCGGAAAGCCGTGTCTGATGACACAAATCAATTCCGTTTGTCTCAGCCATCTCCATGCCGGAGAAGATCAGATCGTACTTTCTCTCTTTCAGCAATTGTTTGGCATTCTCAGCAGAATGACTTAAATCAATAGTAGCTTCATGATAATCTGCTGCAATATATCGCTGAATGATATTTCTGATTACAATGCTTTCATGTATAATTAAGAATCTTAATGACATATTGGGTAATTATTAAGTACAAAAATCAAAGTATCCCTCTAATCCTCTACCCCTCTAATCCTCTATCTCTCTAATCCTCTACCCCTCTTATTCAAACGGATGCTCCTTAACAAAATCAGGAACATAACTTGATGAACTCTCCAATTCCTGTATCCAGCCGTTATAAAATCCGAGAGATTCCATTTCTTTGACAACCCTCTCATATTCATCCGGGTTAAGTCTTCTTCCGATAACAGGATGATCTTTGACAGGCTCTGGCGGATAATACTGAGACATCAGAGAGATATGGACTGATGTTGAAAGCTCCTCTGCAATACATCTTAAAACCGCAAGGCTGTTCTCAACATGACCCGGTAATATCAGATGACGGATAATCAGCCCTGATTCTCCATTTCCGTCATCATCATATCTGAGCATTGAGCCTTTCTGGCGATACATCTCTCTGATCGCTTTTGTTGCAATTTCAGGATAATCAGATACATCAGAATATTTTTTTGAAAGATTTGCATCCATGTATTTAAAATCAGGAAGATAAATATCTATCATCCCTTCAAGCATACGAAGCGTTTCAGTATTGTCATACGCATTGGTATTCATGACAATTACAGGTTTTTTCCCTCTCTGCTGTAAGGCATTGATGATCATTTTCATCTGTGCAATACAGTGAGAAGGGGAGACAAAGCCGACTGCATTAACTCCTGTATCAAGAACAGATATAATTTTTTCTGTCAGATCATTAAGATTATAATTGTAATCAATAATTTTTCCTTTGTTTCTGCTGATCTGGTAATTCTGGCAATATATACATTGCAGATTGCATCTGGAAAAAAAGATGTTGCATATTCCCATCTTGCCGCTGATAACCGGCTCTTCTCCTTTATGAACCGTAACAGCTCCGATATGGAAACCCGCGCCGGTTCTGCAATATCCCAGTTTATCGGAATACCGATCCGCCCCGCAATGCCGGGGACAAAGAAGGCAATGATTAAATTGTTTTTCATTCATTTATAATGCTTTTATATTATTTTTGAAAAAAAGTAAATAAAGAATATAACTCTTTGTAATTTAAAATTTTTTCTTGACATAAATTATGAATATGTGATACTGAAAAATTTAACGGTAAGACAGAATCAAATCCGAAGCGATGATAATCTTGTGCTGATAAAAGCAAGAGAAAAATTCGGTATTAGGAGAAAAAATGAAACCTTTAAAAGCATTAACAGGAATGGTGAATAATCTTCCCGGTCTGAATCTCCATATCTTACTGACAGAGGAAGACGGAGTTATTGTTGCCCGCTGTCTTGATTTTTCTGTTTCAAGCCATGGTAAAAATGAGGAAGATGCTCTTGCCTCACTTAGCGGGAGTATAGCAGATTATGTTGTTTATGCCGTCGGACGGGAGCATTTGATGAAATTATCGATCCGGATGATGTAGCCTTGTGGAATATTTTTCGGGAACAAAGACTGCGGGACGAATCAGTTATGATAGAAAAAAATGCTGATGCTCTGAAATCAGAGGGCATACACGGGATATGCTATGCCTAAATCTTTGGAACTGAGAAAAGTAATTGATATTCTAAGAGATTATGGAGTCAGCTTTGATCCGAAAACCGGCGGAAGACATTCCGGTAAATTTGTCAAGGGAAACAAGTCTTTTCCGGTTAAATCTCATGGAAACAAAACAATGATTCTTCCTTATGCCCTGAAGGGACTTGTAAGAAAATTTGAGCTTCCTGATGATATTTTTGAAAGATAAGTTCATACAGAAAAATTTCCTAAGTTTTCAAAACATTGTTAATTCCTAACTCATCTTACGCACACGACTTGAAAAAACTAAGTAATATAAAAAGGAGACCACTTTGAAATTCATTCAATATCTTATGTGTTTTTTGATTATATTAACAGGCATCTGGCTCTTTAATCATGCCTATTCAGAAGAGAGCAAACCTGAGACAGCCCGGGATCAGATAATCTCCAGAATACTTGTTAATATTAAGGATTCCCCGGTTAATGAATCTTATTTGAGAAATATAGCAGAAAAAATGATCTTCCTTAAAGAAGGAGAACCTTTTTCTGCTGAAAAACTCCAAAACACCATTGAAGCATTGAAATTGTGCAAAAAATTTCAGGAGATTCATGCAGATTCCCAGGATGAAGCAGATAAGACAGCGATTATCTTTTCTCTGACACCGTTTCAACTGATCAAAGATATAAAGACAGAAGGGGCGTTTCCGCTTTTTGAACGGGAAATCCTGAATACCATGACAATTTATACCGGAGACGCATTTGTCCCTGATGAGCTTCCCAAACAGGAGAGACTGATAACTGAGCTTTTCCGGAGAGAAGGATTTATCTCACCGGAAGTTAAAGTAACTTCGCATCAGGATCCGGCAGACGGTTATTTTTCCATTCATGTCAAAATAAAACGGGGGGCTTATTATATCCTGAAAAAGATTAATATTCAGGGGAATAAGGCTTTTTCGGAAAAAAGACTTAAACTGAGAATGAAAATCTGGCTTTCATCTATGCTTCCCAGGGGTACAGGGCGGTTTGTCGAGGAGAGTCTGAAAAAAGATATAAAAGAACTGACAGAATTCTATAAAACAAAAGGATATGCTGATGCCGCGATAAATTTTGCAGTGGAGAAAGATGAAAAGAAAAAAAGTGTTACGGTATTAATGACGATTGATGAAGGAAAGCATTATGATATTGAATTTAAAGAAAATAAAGAATTCTGGGGATTTACTTTAAAAAAAGATATAGTGCTTTTCAAAGAAGGTAACAAATATGATTCCGGGATAAAAAAGAGCGTAAAAAAGATAAAAGAGCGTTATGAAAATGCAGGCTATCTTGAAGCAGATATAAAGATTGAAGATACCGCCAAGAATGAAACGGATCGGAACCTCTCCTTTATAATTGAAGAGGGACCTCAGGCGATTGTCAATTCAATAAAGATCGCCGGAAATAACTCATTTGAAGAAGAGAAGATAAGAAAACAGATTCTGACTCAAATACCCGGAACTTTAAATAAAGGGGCGTTTGTTCCAAAGGTGTTAAAAGAAGATATTCAGGCGATTCAGGCATTTTATCTGAAAAACGGATATATGAATACACAGGTGAAAGAGAATATTCAATGGAGTGAAGATAAAAGAAAAGTTGATATAACCCTTGAGATTGAAGAAGGAAGAGCCACACAGGTATCTTCGGTAAAAATAAACGGGCTTACAACGCTTTCCGAAACAGAGGCTTATGATGCTCTTTTTATGAAAAAAGGAAAACCGTTTCAGCAATTTCTTATACAGAATGATGAAAATGCTTTGGCAGCACTGATTTCAGAGAGGGGATACCCTCATGTCAAAGTCAGCGGGACTTTTTCAATATCTTCGGATCAGAAAAATGCCGATATAGTTTATACAGTTGAAGAGGGTCGCTTTGTGGAGATGGGACAGATTTATTATACAGGAAATTTCAGAACCAAAGAGCGTATTATTCAGAATGAGGTTCAGGTAAAGCCGGGGATCCTTTTTCTCTGAAAAAAATGCTTGAAACACAGAAGAATATCAGGGATATAGACACATTCAACTCAGTTCAGTTTAAATCAATCGGATTAAAGGAAAAAGCAGAAGATGTGAATCTTTTTGTTGAAATGGAGGAGAAAAAACCTTACTTTTTTCAGGCAGGGGCAGGTTATGATACAGAAAAGAATTTTTTTGCCCATGCAAAAGTCGGGGATCATAATCTTTTCGGAACCAACAAAGATGCGTGGATAAGCGGAGAGATAAGTGAAATCGGGCATCACGGTGAAATCGGAATTACGGAACCGAGGCTTTTCGGATTCCGGATTTCAGGGACTGCGAATTTTTTTATGGATCAGCGGGAGGAGCTTAATCAGGATTTCGGGACAAGAACTTACGGTGCATCCGCGGGATTTAATAAAGACTGGTTTAAGAGTCTGGGGACAAGTCTGAATTTCCGTTTTGAGCAGAGAGAACAGTTTAAGCGTGATGATTCAGTCAGTTCCAAATCTGATGAAGAATTTGAGCCGAGAACCATTTTTGTAACAACCCCTTCAGTCCGTTATGATACAAGGGATTCTTTTATCCGTCCGAAAAAGGGTGTATTTTCTGCTTTTTCAGTTGATATTTCAAGAGGTATTGAGAATGATATGGATAATTTTTTCAAATACCTGTTTGACGCAAGATATTACTGGACTCCGCTTTCACGGCTTACTTTTGCGTGCTACGGAAGGATAGGCTATATTGCTCCGGTTGATTCAGAAGGGAATGTTCCGAAAGATCAGCTCTTTTTTCTCGGCGGTACATCTGATGTACGGGGATTCAGTGAAAATATGCTTTGCTATGATACAAACGGAAAACCCCAGGGCGGAAAAGAGGCGATTTCAGGAAGTCTTGAAGCAAGGTTTGATTTGGGGATGAATTTTGAACTGACAGGTTTTTATGATGTCGGAATGATAAGTAATATTCCTGATGAGGATGATGATACCGCAGATTACCGCACAACAGTGGGGCTTGGACTCCGCTATATTACGCCAATCGGTCCTATCGGATTTCTTTACGGCATTAAACTTGATCGTGAAGAGGGTGAGAGCAGCGGAAGATTTCATTTTTCACTTGGCTATACGTTTTAACAGGGAACAGGGAACAGTCATCAGCTTTGGTTATAAATATCTGATTACGGGAACGGAGAAATACGGCTCTGAATAAGGACTCAGCAGTATTTTTATGTTTTCCGAACGGATTTGTTACAGAAGACACCATGAAAAACATCTCGTTCCTATGCTTTGTGTGGGAACAATATTACACCGGCATCTCTATGATAAACTTAGCCCCATGCGGCTGATTATCATCAATATTGATCTTACCGTGATGCTCCGCAATAATGGAGCTTACAATCGTCAGTCCAAGTCCCATGCCTGATTTTTTTGTAGAAAAATAAGGCTCAAACAGATGAGCTTTAACTTCATCAGAAATCCCTGCGCCGGTATCTGCCACTTCAATCTTGACGGATTTTGATAATGTATCATAGGATAACGATATAATAACACTCCCTTCTTCTCTGACAGCAGCAATTGCATTATTGACCAGATTGATCATCGCCCGCTTGATCTGCTGGCGGTCAAGGTTCATACAGGGAATAGGATTTGACATATTGATTTCAAAATGAATATTCTGATGCCCTTCCCGGTAAAGCGCCACAGTTTCTTCAATAATCGGAGGAAGATCACACGGCTGAGGATTTGCCGTAGGAAACCTTGCAAAATCTGAAAACTCGTTCACCAGATTCCGGATCAGATCAACATGGTCAATGATCATATTGGTACATTCTTCAAAGACCGGCTCATTCATACGCTCCGCATAACGCCGTTTCAGACGCTGTGCAGATAATTTGATAGGCGTCAAAGGATTCTTTACTTCATGGGCAATTCGACGGGCTACTTTGCGCCATGCCGCCATTCGCTGTGCCTTCTCAAGCTCCGTCAAATCATCAAATGCCATGACCATCCCTATATGATTCCCGGTGTCATCTTTCAGAGCATTGACATGAAAGATAAAACTGCGCGGTCTTCCTTCTATTGTCATTCTCAGAGGAAATTCAACTGAATTGTCAGGTGAAACAGAAAGAGATTCCGTTATCTCTTTGTCAAGAGTCAGATATTCCTCTTTTAACAGAATCTTATAACTTTTATTAAAAACATCCTGATATTTTATATTCAGCATCCTTTCAGCAGATTTATTTGTTGTGGTTATAATCCCCTCTGCATCCAGTGTAATCACCCCTGTGGAGACATTCTTTAAAACGATCTCCATGTAACGCCGTCTCTCTTCAATCTCAATATTCTGCTTCTGAAGTTTTGCAGCGGAAAACTCCAACTGCTCTCTGCTGATTAGCAGATCCTGCGTCATTTTATTAAATGAATCAACAAGAGTACCGATTTCATCATCTGCTACCGTGCTGATTCTGAAACTCAGATCCCTTCGGCAACTTTCCGTGTTCCTTCAGCAAGTTCCATAATCGGAATACTGATAGATTTTGCAAGATAAAATCCGAACCATACAGCGCAGAACAGAACCAGTGATGCAACAATTGAAATTGTAATATAATAGGTAATCTGAATCGGTTTTTTCAAAAGCTTTATCTGCTGATACTCTTCAAAACCTTTTGAAATAGATGCAAGATTCTGAGAAAGCTCCGGAGGAATCAGGGTTGATAAAACTGCAAAAGCCTCGGCTTCAGATTTCCTCACTCCGAACTGGGATTGTACTGATTGTCCGGGTCAGTTCTCCTTCAGGGATAGTTTCAAAAACAGACCAGAGACTTTCAGAGCTTATATTCCGGTTAAAACCATCGCTGTTCATCATTTTGAAGTATTGAATTTTTTTATTAAAAGCATAAGCAATCCGTTCTGTATTTGCTGTATATACTTCTGCTGAATGAAGATTGAATGATCTCTGTGCTATATTTATATATTTTGAAAGATCTTTTCTCTTTTCAGGAGCTAAAAGATTTCTGCTCTTTATCTGATGAGCAATCTGTTTTAAAAAAAACTGATGATTCTCCTCTACATAAGAATATAAACGCCTTCCGACATTTAATGAATTATCCAATGCCTGCTCAACAGGCACATTGAACCAGAAATCAATACTGGTTGTAATAAACTGGACTGAAAAGAAAAAAAGCACGCTTGTAGGCAAAAGAGTGATAGAGATAAATGCAATCACCAGACGGGTACGGAGTTTTGCTCCCATCAGTCTCCGTTTTCTTTCATAAAGAAGCTTGACCAGATTTCTGAATACCAGAAATACCAGAAGAATAAGCAGCAGCAGGTTGACATTGATAATGGTGAACATCAGAACAGTATTTGAGATGGGAAAATCTGATCCGAAATGAATCAGCCGGTTTTCAGCAAATGTCAGAACTGTGACAATTGCAATAATTGCAAAAATAAGAATAATCTCCCGCTTTCTTTTTCTGCGTTCACTTTCTGATATTAAATTATTTTTTTTAAATATATTGGTTTGCATGGCTGTATTTAAAATCCTAAGGGTTTAGTCAGAAAAAAAATTCAATTTACATTTTTAAATTGATATACTAACAAAGGTGTGCTAACATTATAGTTTCAGCATTTCCTGAAATTATAAAATATCCTGTTATCCTGTTCCCGCGCCGGAGCGTAGAATTTACAGGTTATAAGATAAAAACAAAGAGTTGTATAGCTTTATTTTTTAAGAGACAGAGAAATTTTTAAGTGTTTGGAGGATTATCATGTTTAAGATCGTAAAACGTGAAGAGATGTCCAAGGGAACGGTTATTCTGAATGAAATTGAAGCGCCGTTAATTGCCCGAAAAGCAAAGCCCGGACAGTTTGTTATCATAAAGGCAAATGAGAACGGAGAGCGTATTCCCCTGACAATGGCAGATACAAATCCTGAAAAGGGAACTGTCACTGTTATTTACATGGTTGTCGGAAAATCCACCGCACTCTTTAAGAGCTTAAAGGTAGGGGATGAATATCAGGATATTATCGGTCCCTTAGGAAAAGCAACGCACATTGAAAAAATCGGAACTGTATTATGTGTCGGCGGCGGCACAGGAATAGCGGTTTTATATCCTATCACAAGAGGAATGAAAGAGATCGGAAACAAGGTTATCAGCATACTCGGTGCCAGAGATAAAGATACCCTTATTCTTGAAGATAAGATGAAAGCGGTTTCTGATGAGCTTTATCCATGTACAGATGACGGATCTTATGGACATCATGGATTTGTTACAGATGTGCTGAAAGAGATTTTAAATAAAGGGGGGATAGACATGGTTGTTGCTATCGGACCTGTCCCTATGATGAAATTTGTATCCAAAATAACAAAAGATTACAATGTGAAAACAGTTGTAAGTCTGAATCCGATCATGGTTGACGGCACAGGCATGTGCGGCGGATGCCGGGTTACTGTGGGAGGTGAGACCAAATTCGGATGTGTTGACGGTCCTGAATTTGACGGGCATAAGGTTGATTATGACGAACTGATGAAGCGTCTCCAGTCATACCTTGGGGAAGAAAAAGAATGTTATGGTCATTATTGTAAATTAACAGCATAATCAGTGAAAAAGTTCGTAGTAGCAAAAAGTTCGTAGTACCGCCTTTAGGCGGCAGTGAAGAAGTTCGTAGTACCGCCTTTAGGCGGTAATTCACGCAAAAAGTTCGTAGTACCGCCTTTAGGCGGCAGTGAAGAAGTTCGTAGTACCGCCTTTAGGCGGTAATTCACGCAAAAAGTTCGTAGTACAAAAAGTTCGTAGTACCGCCTTTAGGCGGTAATTCACGCTCCACCGCCTAAAGGCGGTACTACGAACCTGCTCTACCGCCTAAAGGCGGTACTAATAACTGATATATATGGAGGAAAAAATATGGCAGAAGAGAAGAAAGAAAAAAAGGAAAAAATACCCAGACAGCCTATGCCTGAGCAGAAGCCGGATGTAAGAAATAAGAATTTCAAAGAAGTTCCAATGGGATACAGCCAGGAAACCGCTATGAAAGAGGCGGAGCGGTGTCTGCAATGTAAAAATCCGGGGTGTGTGCAGGGATGTCCGGTTGAAGTTGACATACCCGGTTTTATCAAACTGATAAAAGACGGAGATTTTAAAGGAGCAATCCGAAATCTCTGGACAAAAAACAGCCTTCCTGCTGTCTGCGGAAGGGTATGCCCACAGGAATCTCAATGCGAAGCTCAGTGTATTGTCGGTAAAAAAGGAGATCCGGTTGCAATCGGAAACCTTGAGCGCTTTGCCGCAGATTATGAGCGGATGCACGGGACAGGGGAGCTTCCTCCGAAAGCAAAATCCACGGGCAAGAAGATTGCGGTTGTCGGCTCAGGACCTGCGGGACTCACAGTTGCCGGTGATCTTATTGCCAAAGGGCATGCTGTTACTATTATGGAGGCGTTTCATAAACCGGGCGGGGTTCTGGTTTATGGGATTCCTGAATTCAGGCTTCCCAAGGAGATTGTCTTTTCAGAAGTTGCCTTTCTTGAAAAACTCGGTGCCAAACTGGAATGTAACAAAGTGGTAGGAAGAATTGTCAGTTTGGATGAGTTGTTTGAAGAAGGATACAGTGCGATCTTTGTCGGCGTGGGCGCAGGATTACCCCGGTTTATGAATATTCCGGGGGAGAACCTGATCGGCATACTTTCCGCCAATGAATATCTGACCCGGAACAATCTTATGAAGGCTTATCTTTTCCCTGAAGTTGATACACCTGTAATTAAAGGAAAAGATGTTGTAGTACTTGGCGCAGGAAATGTGGCAATGGATTCAGCCCGAACAGCAAAGCGTCTCGGTGCGGACAGGGTTCGGATTGTTTATCGCCGTTCCCGAACAGAGATGCCTGCAAGAGCTGCGGAGACTCATCACGCCGAGGAGGAGGGGATTGAATTTTTCCTTCTGACTGCTCCGGTGAAATATATCGGAAATGAAAAAGGGCGGCTGACCGGCATGGAATGTATTAAAATGGAACTTGGTGAACCTGATGCTTCCGGCAGACGCAGCCCCGTTCCCATGAAGGGTTCTGAATTTAAGATGGATTGCGATTTGGTGATTGTTGCAGTAGGAACAGGGGCAAATCCTCTGCTGACACAATCAACCCCTGATATGCAGTTGAATAAATGGGGATATATCCTTGCTGACCCTGAAACCGGAAAGACAGGCAAAAAAGGTGTATGGGCAGGAGGCGATATTGTTACCGGCTCTGCAACCGTTATTCTGGCAATGGCGTGGGAAGAAAAGCCGCGGATTCAATTCATAAATATCTGACATGGGGCTGGTAGTCCGAATGGTCTATGTTCCCACGTTTCACGTGGGAACGCAGCATAAGGTAGGTTGGGGTGAACAGAGCGAACTCCGACATTCTCAGATTGTTGGGGTTCATTTTATTCACCCCAACCTACGGGTTATTAGTCCCGAAGAAACAGTATTATATTTTTTTATTGACAAAAATAGTATTTTATAGTATTAATTTATATTAAATACTATGAAAACTTTAAGTGAATATGCGGAAGAACACGGAATTAAATACCGTGCCGCATGGAACCGTTACAAAGCCGGCAAAATTCCCGGTGCCTTTCAGGATGCATTCGGAAAAATTTTAATACCTGAAGATTCGCCCTGCAGACCTGAATACACAGTCTGTTATGCCCGTGTTTCATCATCTGAAAACAGAAAGAATCTCGGAAGTCAGGCGGAACGTCTTTGTGCATACTGTGCTGCGAAAGGTTATAAAATCAGAGAGGTTGTAAAAGAATGCGCATTGGGACTGAACGATGCCCGCCCGAAACTGGAAAAACTTCTTAAAAACCCTGAAATTACAAGAATAGTGATTGAACATAAAGACAGACTGACAAGATTCGGATTCAATTATATCAGGCTGTTTAAAGAATCTCAGGGCTGCCGGATTGAAATCATCAATGAATCGGCAGGCGGCAGAGACGAACTGATGCAGGATTTTGTAAGTCTTGTAACATGCTTCACCGCAAGGCTTTACGGACTGAGGCGGAGCAGAAGAAAGACTGAAAAGCTGATAAGGGAACTTGAAAATGAAAATAACAAGGTCGTCAAAGACATCTCTGAAATTCATGACGGAAAAAAAGCGTGATGTTCTCAGTGAAATAATGGATGAATATTCACGTGTTGCGAATATCTTTATTGAAATGTTCTTCGGAAATGATTTTCAGAGAAAAGACCTGAAAAAAGAGATTGTAAATATCCCCTCATCATGGCTTTCAGCCCGTATGCGCCAGTGCTGTGCAAGAGAGGCTCTCGGCATGGTGCAGAGCGCGGTCAGGAGTGCGGATGCAAAGGGGATTGAACCTGTAAAGCCCGTCCATACAGGAAAAAAGATGATTCTCTCATCCCAGTGCGTCAGGACTGAGAAAGGGCGCAATTCTTTTGACCTGTGGCTTGTGATTCACTCCGCAGGCAATAAGATAAAACTGCATATCCCTCTGAAACGCCACCGTCATATGAATCTGTTTTCCGGATGGAAAATGTCGGAATCTGTTACAGTTCACAGAAAATATGTCATCTTTTCTTTTGAAAAAGAGACGGGTGAAAAGAAAACATCAGGGAAACTTGCCGGGATTGACTGCGGAATAAATCATCTTATGGCAACCTCCGGAGGCGTTTTATACGGCTCTGAAGTAAAGCCTCTGATAAATATCATAAAGCGTAAAAGACAGGGTTCAGAGGCTTATAAACGGGCAAAAAAAACCCTTTCATATTATATACATAAAACTGTAAAAGAACTGAATTTCAGTGAAATGCGTCTTGCTGTCTGTGAAAATCTGAAAGGACTTAAACAGGGCGGAAAGAAAAACCGTTCAAAGAATTTCAGAAAGACTCTCGGCAACTGGAATTACAGGGAACTGCTCAGAATTATCGAGATGCGCTGTGAAGAAAACCGTGTTTCCTTCAGGAGCGTGAATCCTTATAAAACCAGTCAGATGTGTCCTTTATGCGCCCATACCGAGAGGGGTAACCGGGTCAATGAGAATTTCAAGTGTCTGAAATGCGGGCATTCAGAGCAGGCTGACATTGTCGGCGCCCTTAATATTCTGACCCGTTTTATCACCGGACAATATGGTGCCGGTTTCAAAACCTGATGAATACTATAAAATACTATTCATTTGGTAACTATATTTATAGTCTTCATATCTGAAATTGAGGAAAAGAATGAAAATTGCTCTTGTGTTTGCTACCGCATCATTACGCCGGGGTACCCGCCTCAAGCACTTTATGGTACCTCCCCATTGTCTGCAAATCCTCAGCGCAGTTACTCCGAAAGAACACGAAGTGGTCATATATGATGAGTACCACCGGCTTACACCTGAAACCCTGGATGCAGATATAGCGGGTATCAGTGTTTGGACTGCTGCTGCAAATCGTGCTTACCATTTGGCTGATAAGATAAGAGCCAACGGATTGCCGGTGATTCTGGGAGGACCTCATGTAACCCTCTGTCCCGAAGAAGCCGGTTCTCATGCTGACTGCATTGTCATCGGCGAGGCAGAGGGCATTTGGCAGACAGTACTGACTGACTTTCGGAACGGACGGCTCAAAAAACAATATGTCGGTGAACCCCTCCCTTTGTCTGAAACGCCGGATGCAGACTGGAAGTGCGTTTCAATGTCCGATTATGTTCTCACAGCCTCTTTATCAACAAGCAGAGGATGCGTAAATCGCTGCTGGTTCTGTTTTGAAAGCAGCAGGAAGGGTGTGAGTTTCCGGCAGCGTCCTCTCCACATGGTACTGCGGGAGATTGAGTCCCGTTCTTCGCGGGTGGTCGCCTTTATTGATAATGATCTTTTGGCTGACCGTGATTATGCTGTAAAGCTGCTGAAAGCTCTGATACCGATGAAGATACATTGGTTCGGCATGACAACTATCGGCGCAGCAGATGACGAAGGGATTCTTGACCTGCTGGCAGAGTCAGGATGCAGGACCCTTTACATCGGTTTCGAGAGCATAAACAAAGAATGCCTGAACGAAGTCAGGAAGGGCTGGAACAAGACAGAGAACTACATTCGGAATATCAGACGTCTGCATGACAGAGACATAATGGTGAACGGCAGCTTTGTCTTTGGTTTTGACAACGACAACACAGACGTGTTCAGTCGCACTACAGAGTTCGGGATAGAAGCAAGGCTTGAAACTGCCACTTTCACAATTCTCACACCATATCCGGGGACACTTCTTTACAAAAAACTTCAAAAAGAAGGGAGAATCATTGACAGTAAATGGGAACATTACGATACTACACGTGCTGTCTATCGCCCGAAACTTATGTCACCTGATGAACTTGAAGCAGGCTATTTTCAGGCTTATCAAGATTTTTACTCATGGCGATCTGTCCAAACCCGCTGCCGCTTCGGAGAGCCGGGTTTTGCAAAGCGATTCATGCTTAATGCTGCGTATAAGAAAGCGGAGCCGATATATCGTTTTTTGGGAAGAGGCATCAGAGCCGGGTGGGGTCATCCGATAATGAACTGGTTCGCGAAACCGAATTTGTGATTCTAAAATAACAGGTTCAATAGAAACAATTCAAGAATGTAGGGTGGACAAAGCGGAGCGTGTCCACTTTTTCGGATACGTGTCTTTGGCGGACATGCTCCGCTTTGTCCGCCCTACAAACTTTGGCGGACATGCTCCGCTTTGTCCGCCCTACAAACTTTGGCGGACATGTCCGCTTTGTCCGCCCTACAAACTTTGGCGGACATGCTCCGCTTTGTCCGCCCTACAAACTAAGCGACAGCGTGTCCGCCAAGTCCGCTGATTTATAAATAAAAAGGAGGTCTTTATGCAGACAAAAAAAATAATCATGGCAATGTATATTTTTCTTTTTACTTTATTTGTACTCTTCAGTCAGTCTGCAATCAGCGCAGAGATTCACGGAGAAGTCAGGCTTCATAATAACACACCTGTCCCTTATGCTTATGTTTACGCTAAAACATCTGATTATCTGAACAGTGCAGAAGCATATTCAGATTTTAACGGAAAATTTTCTGTAACCAAATTGGTAAGCGGCAGTTGGGTTGCCGGGGAATGGAGCATTCAGGCATATTCTCCGTCTGATGAAATATACAGAAAATATGCCAACTCTGAAATAATAACCGTGAATCTGAAATCGGCAAATGAAATCATAACACTCCCGGCTCCTCTGTTTCTGAAAACATCAAATGTAATCGGAAGAGTTCTGCTGTCTGACGGAACATCGGTAAATTCTGCTTCAATTCATGTCAAAGGTGATAACAGCGATTTGTATCAGATTTTCAGTACTGAAAACAGCGGATACATTAAACTGAATCTCCCATCAGGAGAATATTCTCTTGATATTGAACCTTCTTATGAAAATGCAGCGGCAGGATGGATCAGAAATTATAAATTTACAGTAACTGATCCGAACAGCATATTGGATTTAAAAAATATAATACTGCCTCAGTATTACAAGAAAATATCCGGAACAATGAAAACATCTGAAGGGAGTGCTGTTGCAGATATATGGGTCTTTGCTGAAAACATGGAAAAAGAGATTTACAGATACAGCTTAACAGACGACGACGGCAACTTTGAGATTTGGGTCAACGGGGGAGAATGGGAAGTATATACTTATGAGGAATATACAACTGCATGGGTTTGTCCTGAATCCCGGAATGTAACATTTGCCGAAGATGATACTCAAGAAATTATACATGCAGATATTACACTTCTTAAACCTGCCGGTTATCTGAAAGGAAAAGTGATTGATCCTTCAGGTATTCCTTTAAAGAATTACAGTGTATATGTTGAAGCATTTAATGTGGAAACCGGAACCGACGCTTTAGTATGTGTAAAAAAATCAGGCGATTTTTCACTTCCTCTGCTTGATGGTCCTTATGAAGTCTCAATATATATTGAAGATGCGGCAATATACCCTGATTTATCAGTACCGGCACCTCTACAGGTCAAAATTGACAATAAAGATGAATATATCGGAACTGTCAGTTTAATTTCAAAAGACTGCTCCGTCAGCGGGATTATAAAAGATAAAGATGGGAATAAGATTGCGGGAATATTTGCAGATGCGTTTGATTCAGTCGGCAGATGGCTTTCATCCGTTACCGATGCTGACGGTTATTACAATATAAAACTGACTCCGGGAGAATGGACTGTAACGCTTTTTATTCCTGAAGAGATATCTTATATTTTTAAAGATTTTCCAAGACAGATACATATTACAGATAAGGATAATAAAAGACTTGATGATTTTGTATTGGAAAAGACTGCCGCCACTGTTACCGGAAAAATTCAGGATCAAAACGGTAATATTCTGAATAATATAGAGGCATGGGCTTATGCCCGTTTTGAAGATGAAAGCAATCCTTTTGTTTATTCATGGGTGAAAAACGGAGAATTTTCCGTAAATATCCCTGCTGAAAAAGTCTTTATCGGTCTTGAATTTCCTCCTAATTCTGAGTATCTGTTTACCAAAGAAACAGAAGTCAAACCTGAACCGACATCGGTAATTCTTCAGGTAAGCAAAACCGATGCGCTGATTCAGGGGAAAATCAAGGATTCAAAAGGAAATCCTATAACCGGAATATCAGGACGTGTCCTTGCGTCTTTGAGAAATACAGGCTCATGGCAGATCGCTGATATAAATCCTTATGACGGTGCTTTTAAGATGAATGTATCAGAAGGTACATGGGATATGAGCTATGAACTGGAGACTGATAAATATGTTTTTGAAGCAGACAGCCCCATGCCTGTCTCTGTCAGAGCAAAAGAGACTGTTTTCAAAGATTTTACTCTGAAGCGGCTGGACTATATTGTCAGGGGAGAGGTTCAAAATCCTGACGGAGAGCCTGTCCCGAATATTCAGACATGGATCCGTATTCCATATACAGGAGAGAACGGAGAGAGTATTTTTGAAAATATGGTTTTTACAGACAATGAAGGAAAATTTATATTCTATACGCCGTCAAACGAGGGAACAGGTTCTAAAAGAAAAGCAAAAATAGGAACAGCTTTAAAGAGTCTTGAAGAAGGAATATTACAAAAACGGACGGGAACCGGTAAAAAAAAGGGAGCTTCTTCTCAACAGTCTGAACCTGTAGCACCGTCAAGGCAAACTACAGGAGAGGTGATTTTAAAGCTGCGTGAAGCAGATACATATCTGACAGGAAAAGTTGTTGATGAAAAGAATCAGCCTGTAGAAAACGCATTTGTCTCAGCTTACAGCGCAGATGGTCAGAAAGCTGACGGATATACAGATGCCAATGGATATTATGAACTCTTTGTAGCAAAGGCGGTTGCAGATGGGAGTAATATCTGGAACATCAGAGCGGTTTATGAACCAGCGGATGTGAACAGTTTTTATCAAAGTAATGAAGCTGAAGCTGATATATCAGGCAATGATGAGAAGATAACTGTATCTGATCTGTTTTTAAAGTTTATGGGAACGCTTCCTAAAGGAATAAGCGATACTTTTCCTGTAAAAAAAGGATGGTGCAATCTCCTTTCAGACGGTATTCAGATATATATTCCGACCGATGCTGTATCTGTTCAGGAGCTTAAAAACAGAGAAACAAAGCAGGTAATTTTCACAGATAGTATAAAAATTGTGATAAAACCGGGTATAGCCGGATTTCCCGATAACGCCGAGGATTATCTGACTGGTTACGGATATTCAATTGCCATGTATGAAAAGGAGAACGGAAAGATGATTCTTAAAAAATCTGATAAGGATATAATGATAAGCCTTCCTTATACAGATGCGGCTCTGTCGCGATTCGGAATTACAGAAGAGAATATTGTTCCTGCATATTTTCTTGAGACTTCTTCTTCATGGCAAAAGGTAAAAGGGGCTACAATTGACAAGGAGAATAAACAAATCCATTTCAGAACAAGGTATTTATCTTCAAAATGGGCGCTGGTGGCAAAAAGAGAGATATTTAAATCCGGTGATATTGACAGTAACGGTACAGTTGATCTTCGGGATGCAATTTCCGGATTACAGATTTGCGTTCAGGTTCCGGTCTATTCAACGATCTCCACAGAGGCGGATGTTAATGAGGACAGAAAGATCGGATTGGAGGATGTGATTTATATTCTTCAGAAAATTACCGCAGTTCGGAATTAAGGATTTTATCTCGTCATTTCGTTCCCGCGATTTGCGTGGGAACGCAGCAAAGTTCATTTATGCGGTTGTTCACAAAGTTTGTAGCACCGCCTTTAGGCGGTTATTCACATCTGCCGCCTAAAGGCGGTACTACGAACAACCGCATTTATGCGGTTATTCACAAAGTTTGTAGTACCGCCTTTAGGCGGTTATTCACATCTGCCGCCTAAAGGCGGTACTACGAACAACCGCATTTATGCGGTTATTCACATCTGCAAAGTTTGTAGTACCGCCTTTATGCGGTTATTCACATCTGCAAAGTTTGTAGTACCGCCTTTAGGCGGTTATTCACATCTACCGCCTAAAGGCGGTACTACGAACAACCGCATTTATGCGGTTATTCACATCTGCCGCCTAAAGGCGGTACTACGAACTTTTTTATCTTACGGAGAAAATTATGAATTATAACAAGCTGTGTATAAGTATCATCATTATATCCTCCATCATTGTTATTCCGGCTTACGCTATAGACTTGAACAGCAGCGGAATATCGCATCCGCAAGGCATCACATCGTCCGGACTCGGCACAACCGTAACTTCTGACGGCAGTACATTCAATATTACAGGCGGAACACAGCAAGGCGGGAATCTTTTTCACAGCTTCGGGAAATTCAATCTTCATACAGGCGAGAGTGCTGTTTTTAATGATTCAGGAATAACCAATACCATCAGCAGGATAACCGGCGGTGAATATTCATGGATTAACGGAAAAATAGTATCCGGCGCAGAAAATCTTTATCTTCTAAATCCCGCAGGCATATTATTTGGTCCAAATGCGTCATTGGACTTAGCAGGGTCATTTCATGTAAGCACAGCCGATTATCTGCGTATGGGAGAGAATGAAAAATTCTTTGTTCAGCCATTGGAAAATGAGATTCTCTCTGTTGCCGCACCGGCTGCTTTCGGTTTTTTGGATAAAAATATAAAGACTTCCAAAGTCTCAGGTCTTATCAGTATTGAAGGAAAAGGAGAAATTACAGAACAGGAATGGGATGAAAACAGCCATACAGGGCTTCATGTGAAAGAAGGAAATACCGTATCTATTATCGGCGGAGATATTGAGATAAAGAGAGGAACATATTACAATACCGGAGAAGAAGGGGAAGTGGCTAAATTAAAAGAACATCCCGGTTCTGTAAATGCTCCTGAGGGATATATCAATTTAGTGAGTGTAGTATCAGGCGGAGAAGTTGCAATAACTGAGAGCGTACCTGATGTTTCCGGTTTTGAAAAATTTGGAAATATAAGTATTTCCGATGAAGCATGGATAAACGCAAACGGAACAGGCGGCGGCGCTGTTTATATCCGTGCCGGTGAATTTGTCATGAATAACAGCAGGATAAATGCCATTACTTATGGTTCGGACAATGGCAAAGGTATAGATATACAGGCAGATAATCTGAATCTTACAGACGGAGCATGGATAAACGCAAAAACAGAGGGTTCAGGCGATAGCGGCAATATAATAATTAAAGTCTCTGATTCTGTTACTCTTTCAGGTGAAAATGAGCAACCGGATATTTGCAAAATTGTTTCTAATACACAGGATAAAACAGATTCCGCAGGCGATGGCGGAAGGATTGAAATAACTGCAAAAGATGTGAATATCAGAGACGGAGCAGAAATCGGCACAACCAGTTTCGGACCCGGCAATGCCGGACATATAACAGTTCATACTGATAATTCAATTACATTATCCGGTGAAAATAGTAATGGCAAAGCATCCAAGATTGTTTCAAATGCTCAGGGGAAAACAGAATCAGCCGGTGACGGCGGAAGCATTGAATTTACTGCAAAAGAGTCATATCTAAGAGACGGAGCAGAGATCGGCACAACAAGTTTCGGAACAGGTAACGGCGGAAATATAAAGATTCAAAGTGATCTGATAAGCCTTTCCGGTGAGAGCAGTTCAGGTTATCTGACTAAAATCAGTTCAAATGCACAGGGTGAAACCGAAGCCGCGGGTAACGGCGGAACAATTGAAATAAATTCAGGAGATTTGCAGATTACAGACGGTGCTCAGATTAGTGCGGCAACAATCGGAGCAGGTAACGGCGGCAATATAAATATTCAGGCAGGCGGTACAATCAGAATCTCCGGTGAAAATATCTCAGGCGATTGGCAAAGCGGCATATATGCAGGAACAGAAAGTGAATCAGATCAGGCGGGTGACGGAGGCATGATTCAGGTAACAGCGGAAAAACTGTATCTTGGCGATGGCTCGCAGATAAACGCCATTTCTTACGGTACCGGCAAATGCGGCGATATAAAAATTCATATTTATGATTCGCTCTTTATTTCAGGCAAAAACAGCACAGACGAATATCCTGCCGGTATTTTTGCGTCATCCTACGGCGAAATGGAACAGGCAGGGGACGGGGGTAAAATTCAGATAACCGCAAAAGAAGTATCTCTTAATAAAAGCGGAGAGATAAGCACAAGCACCGATGGCGGCGGGCAGGCTGGTGAAATTGATTTGAATATCAGCCGTCTTCAATTAGAGAATAATGCAGCAATATCTTCCAAAAGCAATGCGGAAGAAAACGGGGGCAATGCAGGAACTATTAATGTCAGTGCATCAGATTCTGTAAAAATTTCCGGCAACAGTACAATAACAACAGAAGCAAACGGCGCGGGCGGCGGTAAAATATCCGTTAAAGCCGGGAATGAAATTTATCTTTATAACGGAGATATTACCGGCACTGTTTTAATCGGAGCAGGAGACGGCGGAGATGTGAAAGCAGATTCAAAATTCGTTATATTAAATCACGGCAATATCACGGCAAACGCCGAAGACGGAGACGGCGGAGCAATTTTTATTCTGACGGATAATTACATCAAATCAGCAGACAGCAGAATAACAGCCACGTCAAAAAGGGGAAATGACGGAACTGTGAAGATTGAAGCACCTGATTTGGATATTACTTCGGGTATGACATTACTTCCTGCCGATACAGTTGATGCAGCAAAATGGATGAAACTCCCCTGTTCAGCCCGTTCCGGTGAAGATATAAGCCGGTTTCTGATAAGCGGGCATGACAGCGCAGCAAATTCTCTGAATGACTGGCTGCCGGGTCCGCTGTTCCGGTTTGATAATGATAAAAAAGATGAAAAAAGAAAAGATTAGAAATGTTTCAAAATGAAAAGAAAGATACAAAACAGATCAAAAAAATAATTGTTAAACGGGGCGGATATTCTTTATCTGATGAGCATGTTATTATCACAACAAGTTCGTAGTACCGCCTTTAGGCGGTCTGTCCAAGTTCGTAGTACCGCCTTTAGGCGGTCTGTCATATCAGTATAATTATCTGATTCACCGCCTAAAGGCGGTACTACAAACTCTGCGGTCTGTCATATCAGTATAATCATCTGATTCACCGCCTAAAGGCGGGGTACTACAAACTCTGCCTAAAGGCAGTATTACAAACTTTCAGGAGTAATTAAATTGGATACTACGCTTATCGGTATTATCGGTATTATTGTTATGTTGGCTGTCTTTATGACACGGATGCCTGTTGCCTATGTTATGGCAATGGTCGGTTATGCAGGTTTTTCAATAATCGTCTCCGGCAAAGGAGGGCTGAATCTTCTGTCCAGAAATATTTATGAAGCATTTTCTTCTTACGGACTCACAACTATTCCGCTCTTTATCCTGATGGGGCAGTTTGCATTTAACAGCGGCATCGGGTGGCAGGCTTTATGACACAGCTTACAAATATTTCGGAAGCACACGCGGAGGGCTGGCAATGGCAACAATATCTGCGTGTACTGCATTCGGAGCTGTATGCGGATCAAGCCCGGCAACCGCCGCGACTATGGCAACCGTAGGACTGCCTGAGATGAGACGCTATAAATACGGTGATGAACTTGCATCAGGGTCTGTGGCGTCAGGCGGAGGGCTTGGAATGATCATGCCTCCGAGTGTGGTAATGATTGTCTATGGAGTACTTACAGAGCAATCTATCGGCGCATTGTTTATCGCAGGAATTTTTCCCGCTCTCCTGCTGACACTTCTCTTTATTCTTACGGTTTATATCTGGTGCCGCATTGATCCGAATCAGGGACCTCCGGGTGAAAAATTTACATGGAAAGAGAAGATTAAATCTTTATCAGGCATGAGTGATACATTAATAGTCTTCATTCTGGTGATAGGCGGGATGTTCAAAGGTCTTTTTACCCCGACAGAAGCCGCGGCAGTAGGAGCATTTATAGTCCTTGTTATTGCTCTGATCAGGCGCCAGCTTACATGGAAGGGATTTGTCAAATCTCTGGAGGAAACTCTAAGAACCTCATGTATGGTCATGATGCTGATTGCCGGCGCTGTTATCTTCGGAAAATTTCTTGCTGTTACCCGGATACCTTTTAACATTGCCTCATGGATCGGAGGGCTTAATTTGCCGCCGTATATGATTATCAGCGCAATAGTTTTTGTCTATTTTATCGGTGGATGTATTATGGATGCCCTTGCTTTGGTTATGCTCACGATTCCGATTTTTTTTCCGGTAATTACTGATATAGGATATGATCCGATCTGGTTCGGAATTATTATTGTGCTGGTTACTCAGATGGGTGTAATCACGCCGCCTGTCGGAATTAATGTATATGTGGTCTTCGGGATTGCACAGGGGATTATTGAAAACGGTATTCCGCTTGAAACTATCTTCAAAGGTATATTTCCTTTTCTGATTGCCATTATTGCCGGTATTATTATTATGACAGTTTTTCCGCAGATTGTTCTGTTTTTACCTGAGCTTATGTATTAATACCGAAGTTTTTTAAGAAGCTAAGTTTTTTAAGAAACTTAGCTTCTTTGCTCCTTACGGTTTGAAAATCAGGAGATACTCAACAATCCCATCTTTTCCGTCTGCTGTTGCAGGGAATTGCCATTGATTTACAATCTTTATAATACATTCTTTCAATGACTCGGCGGTGAAATCAGCGGATGTCAATTTAACTGATTTGACCTTTCCCTTAGAATCTGTAACCACCCTCAGAACAGCCTCTCCTTTTAAACTGAGGTCATTCAGCAAAGCCGTCTGATAGCATTTTTCAAGCTCCCCGATATGCAGAGCGATTATCTGCTCAACATCCTGCTTTGAAAGATTTTTTGTTATCTTTATTTTTTCAGGTGTATTGACAACATTCCCTTTTACCGGCATAGTCTTATCTTTTTTGTCAACATGCTCTTCTTTTTCAGCACGTTTTTCATCAAGTACCGGCGGAGGAGACGGCTCTGCCGTTACTTTCTGCTCTGTCATAGATTCATTTGCTGCTCCGCGTAAACTCATTGAAGGCGGTGCTGCCATAGACTTGGACATCACAGCATAATCAGACACACCTTCCGGCAAAGGCAAGGGCTGTTTTACTGTGGTTATTTCCCCGTCTTTACGGCGTACCAGACTGTCAATCGCAACAAAAGAAGTATATTCTGTCAGCAGATTGTAAGTCAGTCCTAAACGGGTAACTTCTTTTACTCGCGCATCATCCTGATAGAGTTTGTTATAATCTGCAAGCAGAGCAATTTTATGCCGCGCCCATAGATACCTGAGAGCAGAGTTGATCTCAAGAGGCTTGACTTTACTCACATCAACACTTGTTGTATATTGCTGCTCCCCTGAAATTCCGTTTAAGATGATCTTTCCTTTGGGAGTTCCTCGCCATTTTCCAAAAAGAATCACAGGACGATCTGCAAGCAAATCAGGAATTCCCGGAGGCTCAACATCATATACATCAAATTTGTCAAAATCAACTTTTGCTCTTGTCAGCACAGGATATTGAATATATTCACGGAATTTTTCAGCTTCTTTTGACGCTTCATCCGGTTTTGTGATTATAGAGGGTTCACTCATACCGACCCTTGCCATTCCTTCAATAAGAAAACGATTGACGCTTGAGCCGATTCCAAAAGAGAAAAAATTTGCATTTCCCATACTGTTCCGAATCAGATCAAAGGTTTCTTTCTCTACACCCACATATCCGTCTGTTACAATTACCATCGAGCGGGAATAATTTTCAGTTCCTTTTAATGACAGCGCCCTTTGCAGAGCGGGTAAAAGCTCTGTTCCCCCACCGCCGCGCTGCTGTTCAATCAACTGAATCGCCTGAGCAACATTCTCGGATGTGGCAGGCAATGAGCTTTCTGAAAGGAGCTGGGATCCGCCTGAGAATAACAGAACATTGAATTTATCAGTCGGGCGTAATCCCTGAATCAGGTCTTTCATCAGCTTTTTTGAAATATCAAGGGGAAATCCGTACATAGAACCGGAAACATCTACAATAAAGATATATTCCCTCGGCGGAATCTGTGCATTTGTTACCCTTTCAGGCGGCTGCAGCATCAGCAGGAAGAAATTTTCTGTCTGACCTGAATATAAGAGCAGTCCGGACTCAATCTTACCTCCTGTAAGCCGGTATTTGAGAATATAATCCTTGTTTCCGCCTGTTTTATCTGACGGATCAAGTTTTATCTCAGCAATTGAAGTTCCCGTATAACTGACATCAACTTTATGGGTTGAACAGGTAACATCCTGAATCGGCATACTTCCTGAAAGATGAACAGCAATATCAAAAGAATATGTCGGTTTTTCTCCTTGATGAAGATACGGATTTTCAACCCATTTTTCAGAAGCCTGTGCAGAAGCTGCGGGCTGATTGGAATACCGGGGACCCACAACTGTGGGATAAACAAATTCATAAATTCCTTTTTCGGGAATCAGCAATTCTGTGTAACTTAATTCAACTTTTATCTCATCCCCCGGCAGAATATTTGCAACATTCATCTGAAATACATTGGGACGCTGCTGCTCTAAAAGGGATGCGCTTTTTCCCTGCTGCTTTGCCTGCTCATACTCCTGACGGGCTTTTTCCCGCTCCTGAATCTTTGCAATAATGGTTCGCTCTCCGATGGTCATCTTCATACCATATACAGAGGCTCTGGTGGATGCAGGAAAGATATAGATAGCTTCAAGTGGCTTGTTTCCTTCGTTTTTATAAACCTGTGTTACTTTGACATCCGCGATAACACCGGCAATGCTGACATCCGCGGAGGTCGCTTTCAGCGGAAGCTGATCCACATTCGGGTCGTCGCTTTTGACAAAAAAATAGGGGGACAATGTTTTGTCTCCCTCTGCTTCCGGCTGCTGCGCTGTTGCGGCTGTTACGCCAATGACAAGGCAGAACAGTGTAAATATAATATTGAGATTTATCATCTGTTTCATGATCATTTTCCTTCTTTTTGTTAAAAGATGAATAATATACAACATGGATGGTTTTGCTTACTGCAAATTTTCCAAATCCGCTAAATCCTGATATTGTCCCGCAATTTTTTTACTTTTTCTCAGATTCGGCAGATTAATAAAATTTATTTTCACACCGCTTACCGTAAATTCTGACCGGGAATTATAACATTCCTGAAAATCCATATTTTCCAACGATGTAAGCAGATCAATTCTGTTAGGCGGATAACCTAGTCTGAATTATCTGATCCGGAACAAGAAAATCTCCTGTTTGCAGCCCCAGTGAACCAAATCCGAACTGCTCAAGCGACTTCACCGTGTGTTCTGCATTATCTGTTGTCAGATCCAGCCAAATATCAATATCCTTTGTATAACGGGGATGTCCGTGAAATGCTACTGCATAACCTCCGATGACGAGATAGCGGACATTGTTATCGTTTAACAATTGTATAAATTCTCTGAAGTCTTTGTTCAGTATCATTTTCCGATCCGTGATATTCCTGTCTTATTTCTTCCAGAGAAGCCAGCCGTTCCTCATAACTCCTGCTCTGCCAGTAAGCAAAATCGCTCTGCTGATTTTTTATGCTTACTTTCCTACAGACCTTTGCAATTTCACGTATATTTTCCATGTCACTGATATAAATAAAAAAATCCACGAAAAACAAATATCTTTACACAATTGATATTGATTGTGTCTTCAAGTTGTCCTCCCGTGGATTTATAAGAAAATAAGACCTGCGGGGTTTTAAAAACGGTTCGACTGAGCTCACCGAGGTCCCCGCAGGTCTAAAAAAAATTCATTCACCCCGACCTGCGATATTATACCATTCCTTTGAACGCAAAGAATATAAGTGAAAGAAGCCCTGCTGTTACCAGTCCGATAGATGTATCCTGCAAAGGCTTGGGTACTCTTGCCAGCAGAATACGCTCCCGGACACCTGCAAAGAGAACCAGGGCAAAACCGAAGCCTGTGGCATAAGCAAATGAAGTAACAAGAGACTGTACAAAAGTATATTCTTCATTGATGTTGATCAGACAGACGCCCAGAACCGCACAGTTTGTGGTAATCAGGGGCAAATAGATTCCAAGTCCTGTGTACAATGCCGGAATGCTCTTTTTCAGGAACATTTCTACAAATTGAACAAGAGCCGCGATAATAAGAATAAATGCCATAGTTTGCAGATATTCAAGACCGAATTTCTCCAATATAAATACCTTGGTAATCCATGTTATACCGCCAGCCAGCACCAGAACAAATACAACCGCCATTCCCATACCCACAGCGGTTTCCATCTTTTTGGATGTTCCGAGAAATGGGCAGTTGCCCAGATACTGGGAAAGCAGAATATTGTTTATCAGAATACAACTGATAATAAGAGCAATATAATCACCCATTTATTTTCTCCTTATGAATTGAAACCCTAAGGGTTTTTAAGTCCCTTAGGGTTTTTTGAACAAAAATTATTTCTTTCCGGCGATATTCATCAGGCAAAGCATCAGTCCAAGAGCAACGAATGCCCCCGTGCCTGAAGCAGAAACGAAAACGGCTGAAATGAATGTCCAAAAATTTCCATTATTTTCATATCTCCCCATATTGTCAGATTTCCGCTTCCGAACAGTTCACGGAAAGCTGCGAGTGAAGAGAGTGACATAGTATAACCTATACCCATACCAAGCCCGTCTGCACATGAAGGGAGTATTCCCTGTTTATATGCAAATGCCTCGGCGCGTCCAAGCGGAATACAGTTGACAACAATAAGAGGGATAAAGATACCCATCTTGAGAAATAACGAGTAGGTATATGCCTGCATGACAAGCTCAACAACTGTAACAAATGTTGCAACAACAACGATAAAACAGGCAATACGTACTTTTGAGGGTATAATGTTTCTTAATGCCGAAATCAGAAAATTGGATCCGACCAGAACAAAGGTGACTGCCACTCCCATTCCGAGTCCGTTTTCTACTGTTTTGGTAATAGCCAATGTCGGACACAGACCAAGTACAAGCCGAAAAGGCGGTATTTCAGTCCATAATCCTTTGAGAAACTCCTGAGTAACTGTCTTTGCCATATATTTTTCTCCCTATTTTCAGTCATCAGTCATCAGTCATCAGTCGTTTACTGATTCAGTCATTACACCTTGCATAATGACCAATGACCAATGACTAAATACCGCAATACCAATGACTACTTGTTAAATGCTTTTAATTGTTCCTCTAACTGAGGTTTCAGCCGGTTATATACATCACTTGCCTCTGTTGCTGCGGCGCACATAGCACGGGATGTAATGGTTGCCCCGCCGATAGCATTGATTTCTCCGCCGTCATTGGTAACTTTTACAGGCTTTTGTGTGCTGATACCCTTGAACTGGGCAGGAAATGCCGGGTCTGTTTTTGCTTTTGCGCCCATACCCGGGGTTTCAGAATCGGTTGTGACACAAACACCGACAATTTTATCATCTTTTGTATTAACCCCTACCATCACGCCGACCGCGCCGCCGTATCCTTTACCCGCGGCCTCAAAGGCAATGGTCTCTGCTTTTCCGTCAAATACACCGACAAAAAAATTTCTTTCAACTTCACCGTCTTTTATTTTAAACCGATCCGCAATCGGATCATTGGATGCTCCCTCAAGAATTGATTTTATAGCGGGACCTTTAACAAACAGCAACTGCTGGATTTCAATTCTGTCCCTGGTATTATCACGTACCGCAGCCAGCAGACCGCCGGAAAATGCGCTCAATGCTGTGAGGACAACCACCATTTTTATCATTTCACTCATTTTAATAAACCCTTTCTGGATTGAGAATTAACGATTGAAACAGGTTGCAGGTCGCATATTGCAAGTCGCAAGAGGAACTTGCATTCTTTATTCTCACTCCCCGCTTCCCACTTCTCACTCCTTTACGCTCCCAGTACTTTTGGTCTGATTCTGTCCAAAAGCGGGCTAATAAGATTGGCAACTAAAACAGCAAATACTACACCGTCAACATGCGCGCCGATATTTCTGATCAGTACGGTCATCATTCCGGCAAAAGCACCGTAAATCAGCATCGGGATAAAATTGACGGGTGAAGATGAATCCTCTGTCGCCAGAAAAAAAGCGCCGATAAGTGTATAACCTGTTAAGAGATGGAAACCGGCACCTGCATATTTGGCGGAATCATAAGCATTGAATATCCATGCTGTTATAATAACACCGGCCAAAAATGAAAGGGATATTTCCCACCGGATAATCCCTCTTATAATCAGATAAATACCGCCAAGTATAAGCCCAAGTCCGAATGTTGCGCCGACAGCGCCTGCCTGTTTTCCCATCAGCAAATCGCCTGCGCTGAATACATCAATCGCTGATACACCGAAATATTTTAATGCAGCCAACGGATATACCATCGTAAAGCCAAGGTCATAATTTCTCAGCGCTTCATCAAAATCAAGAACATCTCCCCATGACAACCCCAATATGGCAACAGCAATCAGCGCAGGATGAAACGGATTTGCACCGATACCGCCGTAAATCTGTTTTCCGATAACAATTGCCAAAAAAGTACCGATTATTACAAACCACCACGGTGCTGTCGCGGGAAGAAGCATACCGAAGATCATCCCGATCATTGCAGCATTGCCGTCTCCGATGCTGACCGGACTTTCAGCTATACGGTTAAATGCCAGTTCCCAGAGAATTGCGGAAGAGATAGAGAGCGATATAACGCCTACCGCTGCCATCCCGTAATGAATAAATCCCATCAGTACTGCCGGCAGAGCCGCCAGCATGATATTATAACTTCTTGCAGATATAGTTGTTCCATTATGCCAAAAAGGAGCATGGGAAACAATAAATTTCTTCTGATTAAGCATTTGCAGCCTCCTTCTCCTCATTCTCTTTCATTATCCGGCTCAGTTCATATTTTGCCAGCCTGATATATTGAAGAACGGGCATTTTGGATACACAGACAGAACTGCAAAGTCCGCATTCAATACAGGAGAAGAGATAATACTGATCAGCGGCATCTTCATACTTCCCTGCTTCACAGAAACGGACAAGCATGTTTACCGGAATGTTTGCCGGACAGACTCTTATACATTCACCGCAGTTCACACACGGGTAGTCTGTTACCATAGACACATCTTCACTGTCCTGAACCATAATCGCATCTGTATTTGCCTGAACCGGATAATCCTCCGAGAAGATCGCTGCTCCTCTCATGGGACCGCCGATAATAATTCTGTCACGATCCTTGACAGTTACTCCGCAGATATTCAGAATATCACGGACGGGGGTTCCGATTCTTGCTTCAACAAGGGTTTTGCTCAGGTCTTTCTTTATCAGAGTCAATGTTTTGGTTACAGGAATCTTTCCTGTGGTAATGGCATTCCCTACAGATGCAACAGCTTCCGCACTCAGGAAACAGACTCCCATATCTTCACAGCTTTTTCCTGCGGGAACGATTTTGCCAAGAGCATCTCTCATCATAAGATTCGGAAGTGCATTCGGATACTGAGGATTAATTGCTCTGAGTTCAGCCCCCGATGCTCCGCCTATATTGCCTGCATCCTTAATAAGAGAGGCACTTAAAGCAATAACTACCTCTCCTACACCGCTTACTTTTTTCAGGATACTGATACCTCTATTAATAGCATCTTTCTGTGATTTCAGGACATACTGATTTGCAGTAATCAGCAGGTCTGTATCAAAACCGCAGATTACCATTGTTTTTATCGGTTTTTCAGGATTGCAGAACGCTTCCAGAGGGGGATTGCCCGGAACTGCTCTGAGGAAATCATTCAGACTCTTCAGCGTTGGCGATTGGATGTGATTTCCAAATTCTTCATCTGTCTCTTCCTGTTCAGCAACATTTACGGAGACTGCTGTGTAAGACTGTCCGAAATCACCCGTATAAGGATATATGGAATCCACAGTCCCGGTCACAGAAGAGATAATGTATGAATCACTCTTTTTAAAAAGAGTGAGTTTCTGGCAGGTTTTTACCTTATCCCCGGTTTTCATAAGCAGCCCGTCTTTCCGGTCATATTTCCCATTGAAAAGATAAGTAACTTTTTTGGGGACCGGAATCTTTTCAGTATCTGCCGGGGTGCTTTCGATTGATTCATATTCAAGCCGGGGTACTGCCAAACCTACAAATGATTTTTTAATCATAGTCCACCTTTTTTTCTTATAGTTATCAGCATTTAGAACTGTCTAAAGACCTGCCGGGTTTCGGAAACTCCGCAGGTCTGACATAGCCAAAAGCTGATAACTACTTTGACATAACATGACAAGCTCCACATTGATCTTTCTTGGGACCAGCATCTTTCTCCTCATGGCATCCTGCACACTGCTTATGGAATGCATCTGATTTTTTCATGATTTCACTCACTTCAAAATCACCTGCCTCATGACATTCCAGGCATGACTTAGGAGCTGACCCGTCTTCCGGCACAACATGACAGGCACTGCAAGCACGGTTGCTTTCATCGTTTTCAGGATGATGATGGCAATCTGTACACGCAATACCGTAACCTGACTCTGCACTATGGGTTTTATGGTCAAACAGCACTTTTCCCGCGACGCATTTGAACATCAGTCTTACAGGTTCATCCGGCGCCTTTGCAGAAAAGGCTGAATAACTTAAAACACCCACAACCAGAAAAATGATAGCCAGCCAGTAAGCTATTTTCAATTCTTGCTTAGGAGTCATTTTTTATATTCTTCCTTTCAATTAAAATTAAGTGGGTGTAAAACTAAATCCGATTGCCAACTAACACAGTGCGCTAAAACTTTCAAGTTTTTTTTGATAAAAAAATTTTTTCTGTATTTCGGGGATCCATTCTTATTGACGAAACAGGCGATATTGTGCTATTTTATTAAAAATAAGATAAGGAGAGAACATAAAATGTCAGATAAGAACAGAATATCAGAGGATATAAATAAAAAATTAGATAATATTCTCACAAAATTTAATAAAATACATCAGGGAGCCTCAAGAGCGCTTATCAGTATCAAAGAGAAAAAAGAATATAGACCTCCGAATGTCGCTTATTACAGACCGGGTGAGATAAGAGTAAATTCATTTGATGCATCCAATCTGCAAAAGGTTGTAGATGAAATCAAAGTGATTGAAGACGGAATAAAGGGGATCATCGCATCCAGAACAAAAAAGGTTGTAGAAGAAAAGGTTCCTGTTGAAAAACAGCGACCTGTCAAATATAATACATTTGATAAAGCTCTGATCTCCATAGGATTGAAAAAACAGGAAACAGAGACCTATACAGATTATGAAATTGTTCAGAAAGAGGTTCCCGGAAACCGGATGAGGTGGTTATAACCGAGTTCAGAGATATGATTGACAATTATCTCAGGAGTCTGAAAGGGTTAAATAACGGTCTGAGAGATACGGTTGTCGAAGTGGATAATATTGTCAAAAATCTGACGACAGTAAATGACGCTTTTACAGATCAGATATATAATGACAGAAAATCGTATCAGGCTCAGATCGATCACAGCAACGCCCTTGAAGAGCAGTTGAATGAGCTGATCCCTATTCATGAATCTCTGTCCCCGGTGAATGAACGTTATACAGATGTTGAAAAGATGAGAGATCACCTTGAGATGGCATTAAGGGACAGTCAGGGGATGGAGCTTAAATATAAAACCAATATTGACATGGGGGTAAAATATCAGACGGCTCTGAAGAGCTACAGGAAGCTGATTCATGATTTTAAGGAGAGAGGGGATATTCATGTGAATATGGTGGATAAATTTGCAGAAGGCGCAAGGCACATGAAGATAGCTGTGGATAATGTTTCCCAGATATGTTCAGGGGTTGCCAGAGTTACTCAGTCTATGATCATGATTGTGGAGAGCATAGAGGACGGCAACAAAGTGCTTGGACGATATGCCGCGCTGATAGGGGATCAGATTGCGTCAAGTCCCCGTTGGGAAATGGAATATAATGCTTTAAAAGAGGCTGAGGAGGTCTATCAGAGAAATGACCAGTTAAGGTTAGAGCAGATTCATGAGAACAGGGAAAAAATTGAAAAAATTATTAAAACCACATCCGAAAATTGATAATTCCAATTAAGAATTGGGAATTAGGAATTAACGTAATATACAACTTTTTAACCACAAAGGACACAAAGAACTCTTTGTGAAACCGTTCGACTGAGCTCACGCCGAAGTCTTTGTGTTCTTTGTGGTTTAAAAAAAGCTACGAATCACATTAATTTTTAATTCTTTTTTATATTATATTTCCCTATCTTATATCTTAATACCCGTTCGCTGATTCCCAATGACTCAGCGGCGCGGGTCTGTATCCAGTCATTCTTTTCAAGGGCTGAGAGAAGCATATCCCGCTCTACTGCTTCAAGCCGGTCCGCAAGAGTTCCCTGTTCTGCTGCATGATGGTATCTGATTTCAGGAGGTAAATCCTTTGCCTGAATAAGACTGCCGCGGGACAGGGTAACGGTTCTCTGAATAATATGCTCCAGTTCTCTGACATTTCCGGGAAAAGAATATTTCACCAGCGTCATCATGGCGTCAGCGTCAAAAACAACGGTACGGGAACTGTATTTTTCAAGAAAAAAAGCAATCAGATCAGGAATATCCTCTTTCCGATGACGCAAAGGCGGGATTTCAATATCAAAGACATTTAAGCGGTAATATAAATCCTCCCGGAATTTCCCTTCTTCCGCCAATAGCTTCAAATCACGGTTTGTAGCCGCAACCACCCGGACATCCACCGGAATATCTTTTTCACTTCCGACTCTGGATATTTTTTTCTCCTGAAGAGCGCGTAACAATTTGGGCTGTAAGTTAAGAGGAAGCTCTCCGATTTCATCCAAAAAAAGCGTGCCGTTCCGGGCAAGCTCAAAACGTCCGCGCCGCATTGACATTGCGCCGGTAAATGCCCCTTTTTCATGCCCGAACAATTCTGATTCAAACAGGTTTTCAGGAATTGCCCCGCAGTTGACCTCAACAAAAGGGGCATTACTGACAGGACTGAGCAGATGAACCAGCCGGGCAATCAGTTCTTTCCCGGTGCCGCTCTCACCGGATCAGAACTGACCATGGCGTAGTAGCTACCCGTCTGACAAGAGAAAGCACCTCTTTCATAGATTGACCATCGCCGATAATTTTTACAGGGAGTTTCTGTTGTTCAAGGGTCTCAGTAACTTCGCCTGCTTCCTCTTCAATACTGATGCGCTGCTCAGTCCGCTGAATTTTATCCAGCAACTGAATAAGATCAACAGGCTTTTCAAGAAAATCATCGGCACCGAGCTTCATAACCTCTACAGCCGTATCTATTGTGCCGTAAGCCGTGATCATAATTGCATGAATCAGAGGATTGATTTTTTTCATATATCCAAGTACTTCATCTCCGTTCATATCCGGCATCCGATGATCCAGCAGGATTAATTGAAAAGGGTGTTCTGCAAAATGCTTCAGTGCCTCTTTTCCGCTGCCTGCGGTAAGAACTTCATATCCTTTTTTCTTTAAAAAGCCTTTCAGCAGATCACGCTGCATCTCTTCATCGTCAACAATAAGTATTTTCATAATAAAAATAATACCAGACAAATAGAAAGAAACCAAGTTTAAAAACCATGGGGTGGTGTTCATGGTTTTTTTTATTGTCGCATCCTGATTGACAATCCCCCATCATTCCGTTATATTTCTTACAGAAGATTGCATATATAAAGGGCTTACGCAAAAAGTGCATTTTTTTATTTTACAGACTCCGTTTTTTGAAGTAAAATTAATGTATAAGTTATGCAGTTAAAATTCATTTCTTATTTAACCGCAAAGATCGCAAAGTAACGCAAAGATATATTTTAAAACTTTGCGCTCTTTGCGGAGAACTTTGCGTCCTTTGCGGTTCATTGTTACAATGCAAAAATTCCAAATGCGTAACTCCTGATAATTGAAAGATTTATTTTCTGTAGGGGTAAGCCCCCGTGCTTACCCATTTGAACAGGGCAACCACAGGGGGCTGCCCCTACGTTTAAAATCAAAAATTTGTTTTCTTCCGGTAATATGGAAAGAACAGGGCAACCACAGGGGGTTGCCCCTACGTTTAAAATCAAAAATTTGTTTTCTTCCGGTAATATGGAAAGTGTTCATTTATGAGACTGAAAAAAATAGAAATAATCGGGTTTAAGTCATTTTGTGAAAAATCACATATCATATTTCCTTCGGGTGTATCCGCGATTGTGGGACCTAACGGCTGCGGAAAGAGCAATATTGTTGATGCCCTGAGATGGGCGATGGGCGAGCAGAGCGTCAAGCAGCTCAGGGGAAAATCAATGGATGATGTGATATTTGCAGGCACAAACGGAAAAGCCCCTTTAGATATGGCGGAGGTTTCTCTGGTTCTCTCAAATGATAACGGCAATATGCCTGAAGAATTAAAAGATTTTAAAGAGGTCATGATTACCCGGCGTCTTTTCCGATCTGGAGAGAGTCTTTATCTCATAAATAAAGAGGCTTGCAGATTAAAAGATATACATAATATTTTCCTTAAAAGCGGCATGGGATCAAAATCTTATGCAATTATACAGCAGGGAAATATCGGGGCTATTACTGATGCTGGTCCCGATGAGAGACGTTTCTTTATTGAGCAGGCAGCAGAGATTACCCAGTATAAAACTCAGAAAGCCGAGGCTCTGAGAAAAGTTGAAGATACGGATCAGAATCTTCTGCGAATCAAAGATATTATTGCGGAAGTTGAACGGCAGATGAACAGTATGAAGCGTCAGGCGCAAAAGGCTGAAAGATATAAAGAATATCAGGATAAGATAAAAAAACTTGATATTATCCTTGCTTTTCATTCATTTAATTTATATGCGGATCAGTTGAGAGAGAGCGATGCTTTATTAAAATCCCTTAAAAATGAAGATATTGAACATTCATCCCAAATCAGGACATTGGATACAGCCGTAGAAGAGATAAAACTTCAGCGTCAGCAGAAAGATCAGGAGATTGCAAAGCAGAAAGCAGATAAATTTGAGATTCAGAGAAAAACAGATAAAACAGAAAATGAGCTTTCACATCTTCATAAGGATGTGAATCGTCTTGCCAATGAAATTCAGGAGCTTCAATCAGCTTATGATACTCTCAGAGAGAAGAATGATAATATTACAAATGAGATAGCTCAGTCTGAAAAAGAGAATCAGGATTTGCAAAAAGAGACTGAAGAGGTACACGCGGAGCTTGAAAAAGAAAAGGTTAATTCTCAGTCTGTTACCGGAAAACTTACTGATTTGAACAGGGAGCTTGAATCCGCAAAAGCGACTCTCATGGATCTTACAGCGCGGGAGGCAAAATATAAAAATATCTGTCAGAATGCTTCCAATAACAGACAAAGCGTAAAACGGCGTCTGAAAAAAATAGATGAAGAAGAGGCGATTGCAATCCGAAAGGTAACAGAATCTGAAAAGAATGAAGCGCAGGCAAATGAAGAAGACTGAATTATTAAAATCTGAAATCGCTGAACTTGCCAATGAAATAAATGGCATAGCAAAAGAGATCGGAGAGAAAAACAGAGCATTGGCAAATCAGGTGAAATCAGTCCAGTCTTTGGATATGGAGAGAAACAAAGTCAAGTCCAAATATTCCACCTTAAAGAAGATGGCGGATAATTTTGACTGGTATAAAGACGGCGTTAAAGCAATATTGAAGAGGAGTCAGGGCGCAACAGCCAATAGCCAACAGCCAACAACAGCCATACTCGGCTTAATGGCGGAGATACTCACGCCGGAGCCTTGCTTTGAAGCTCCTGTTGAGGCGGTTCTCGGAGAATCGCTTCAATATATTCTGGTAAAGGATCAGGCAGCGGGTGCTGATGCAATCTCTTATCTTCAGAAAGAGCAGGCAGGGCGCAGCGGATTTATTCCGGTTTCATCTGTCAAACTGAGTCATTTTTCAGAAAATTCAGTATCTTTAAACGGGAACAGATTATTAAGTCATGTGTCGGTTCAGCCCGGTTTTGAAAATATTGCCCAAGCATTTTTAGGTCATGTTATTGTTGCAGATACGATTGGAGATGCTATAAATATCTTTAATAAAAACGGAACATCGCATACCATTGTTACCGGAGACGGGGATATGATCTCCTCTCAGGGGATTATGATCGGGGGGAGTAAAGATAAATTATCCGGTATTCTTGCAAAAAAACAGGAATTAAAAGAGCTTGAAATTCAGCTTGAAATTCTGGAACAGGAATTAAAATCAGCGCGGGAAAATCAGAAAGAGCTTGAATCTGAAGTCCGTTCTCTTGATAGTGATCTGCAAAAACTGAGCAGCAAAAAGAATATCATGACCCATGAGGAGCTTGAGGCTGAAAAAGCACTTTACAAAGCATCAGAAGAGTTAAAACATGCACGGCGTCAGCTTGAAGTTGTCCATACAGAGCAGGATCAGCTTCTGAATGAAGAGAACGGAATTGAAGATGAAATGGAAACATCAAACAAGGTTTTAGCTCAGGTTGAATCTGAAATTAAAGCGGTTCAGGATAAGATACTTAATAAGACAAATGAAACCGCCTCTATTTCCGAAGAGATGGAAAATTTCAATCAAAAGACAGTTGATCTGAGGCTGAAACTGACAAACCTGACTGCCCGCCGGGAAAACAGCACACATACCCTGCGACGTCTTAAAGATTTTCAGGGTGACGGAGTAACTCGTCTGTCTCAATTATCTGATGATATAAGGATAAAAAGAGAAAAGCATATTATTGCCGGACAGAAGATAGCAGAATATGAAAAATCCCTTATTATCCTGCATGAAAACCTTAAAGAGCTTAATGATTTACTTGAAATCAATGAAAAAGATTTTCATGTAATTGACGACAAATTAAAAGAGAGCGGCTGTTCTATATCTGATATTCAGACCCGGCGCGAAGAGATATTGCAGAAGATCAGAGTACTTGAACTTGAACAGTCTCAGCGTCAGCTTAAACAGGAGAATATTCTTAACCAGATTGAAGAGAGGTATAATAAAAAACTCTTTGAATTAAAAAATGAAGCAGGAGAAGATAATCCGAATATGCCGGTAAAAGAGATGCAGGAGGAGCTTTCACAGTACAGAAAAAAGATTGAGAATATCGGAGATGTGAATCTCGGTGCAATTGAAGAATACAGAGAGCTTAAAACCCGGTTTGATTTTCTCTGCGCGCAGCGTGATGACCTGCTCAAAGCAATTGACGATCTTCATAAAGTAATCAAAAAGATAAATAAAATCACACAGGAGCGGTTTTTAAATACGTTTAATCAGATCAATGAAAAGCTGAACGAGGTTTTTCCCCGTCTTTTTGACGGAGGATCCGCAAATCTTGTGCTGACAGACCCGGATAAGCCCCTTGAAACCGGCGTTGAATTAATGGTTCATCCTCCGGGTAAAAAAATGACCCGACTGAGTCTTCTTTCCGGCGGAGAAAAAGCTCTATCTGCAATAGCCTTTATATTTTCAATATTTCTGATAAAGCCTGCGTCTTTCTGCATTATGGATGAGATTGATGCTCCTCTTGATGAAGCAAATGTATTCCGTTTCAACGAGTTACTCAAGATTATCGGCGAGAAATCCCAGATTATCATGATTACCCATAAGAAACGGAGCATGGAGTTTGCTGATATGCTCTTCGGTGTTACTATGGAGAAAAAAGGAATTTCAAAGATTGTTTCAGTCAGTCTGGAGAAAGAATAGGAATTATAGACCTGCGGGGTTTCTGAAACGGTTCGACGGTTCGACTGAGCTCATCGAAGTCTGAGCTCACCGAAGTCCCCGCAGGTCTATAATTTTATCCGATTTCAGATAAAAATGCCCGAAATCAGATAATTTCTGTAACATTATTAAATTATTATTTTTTTATATAAAAAGACTTTTTTATTATCCTTAATCGGATAATTCTGAAATTATTTCAATTAATGAATATCACCATGATTTTATAATTAACTGAAATTATATATTAAAAAAGGAACGGAATTATAGCATAATCTTTGCATAATATGTAATCAGAGTTCCGAGTTTTCAGAAATTTCGGAACTCTTTGCAGTAAAAGAACAACAGAAAGGAGAGGTGAATGAAGATTCAGCGTTATTATGTATTGGCAGTATGGCTTTTTATGTGGGGACTGACAGTTTTTTTTCCCGTCTCTGAAACAGCGGCTGTGAGTGAAAAAAGACCTGTGCTGATTCTCGCGGATGTTTCAGGAACAATGCAGGAGAAGATAGAGATACACCATCCGAGAACCAGAAAACCGGATGAAATAACCAAGTCGCAGGCATTGAAGGAGCTACTTCTCAATATCAGCAGAGAGTTACCGGCAATGACCTGTGAAACAGGTATCTATCAGGTACGTTATCTTTCAGGGGAGAGAGACAGATATGAATCGTTTCTGAAAATTGCCCCCTATAATCAGGATGAGATGATCAGAGCAGTTGAAGATGATTTTCCTACTGATTATCCGGTTTTTAACCGTAGGACTCCGTTAGCTGATATGCTCCGCCAGTTGGATGATGAAGAGATCAGCAATATAAACGGAGAGATTACTCTGGTGCTTATTTCAGACGGAAGAGAAACATTTTACAATCTGAAAAAAGATGAAGAAGAGAGCAGAAAAGAGGATATAAAACCGGATGATAAGGTAAAAGGTTCTCTGACAGAAATCACGCGGATGAAAAAGAAATACGGCGATAAACTTGTTTTACATACCATTTTTCTGGATCAGAAAGCAAAAGAAGATGATAAAGAAAGTGACAATGAAAAGCTGCTGAAAAATATTGCATCTACAGGGGAAGGGAAATATTTTTCCGGTGTTCAGCTTCTTGAAGATCATGCCATGCTGGCGGATTTCTGTTCTCTGCTTTGTCCAAAAGAGCCTGTTGAAGCGGTACAGGAAATTCCGAAAACCGCGCCGGAAGTGATTATTGCCCAGCCTGCTGTAGTGCCTCCTCCGCCGCCGGAACCTGAAGTAAAAAAGCCGGAAAGTCCTGTAGATACAGACGGAGACGGAGTATATGATCCTGATGATCAATGTCCTGATACACCTAACGGCGCAAAAGTGAACAGATTCGGTTGCTGGACGCTTCCGGGTGTGCTGTTTGCTTTTGACAAATGGGATATAAGACCTCAGTTCTATTCAGAATTGGATGATGCAGTGCTTATTCTGAAGGATAATCCTGATTTGAAGATAGTAATTGAAGGGCATACTGACGGAAAAGGGACTGCGGCGTATAATGAAAAACTCTCTGAAAGACGTGCAAATTCTGTTATGGAATATTTTAAGAAAAAAGGAATTAGTCAGGATCGTCTTTCTTCAAAGGGCTACGGACTCACAAAGCCGGTTGCAACCAATTTAACAGCAGATGGAAGAACATTGAACCGCCGGGTTGAGTTGAAGCCTGTGAAATAAAAGGGGTAGAGGATTAAGAGGGGTAAAGGGTTATAATCCTCTTACTCCTAATCTCCTAAAGAAAGGAATAATTGATATGATACATAGAATATTTTCAAAACGGGCTATTCTTTTGCTTCCGGCTGCTGCGGCAATGATGCTGGTATTCACTTTTTCTGCAATGGCAGATGAGTCATTGGCGCTTTACGGAATGAAAGGATATGCTTATACATATTCTCCGCTACCTTCCAATGGTTTTCATATTCAGACCGGCGGTATATATTCCCGGTTCGATGAAAAAATAGAAGAAAGAGACGGACATATATGGGCGATTCCGGTCAGTTTTACTTACGGAAACGGGGAATGGTGGGAAATTTCCGCTGCAACGCACTGGGAATCATGGGAAAACACAAATTATGATGTCAATGAAAATGGAACAGGCGATATATTCTTGGGGATGAAATTCCGTTTTCTCGGTTCGGAAAAAAGAACACCTTTGGATTCTCTCTGATGCCGTATCTTCTGATTCCTACAGGAAACAGAGATAAATCTGTAGGTGATCTTTATGGTTATAATCCAAGCACTGATGATGATTTCTCTTATGGTGTAAATCTGCTTCTTGGAAAACAATGGGGACGCTTTTATCTGGCAGGGAATATCGGAATCAATTATGTGGATACAGACCTCACCGGCATAGAAAAAGACGGGGTTTTTCTGGGACTTGCCCTTGAATATCAGGTATTTGAGACCCTGATGGTTTATGCTGAGTTTGTAAATACTGAAAATAAGCTCGAAAGCGAGTGCGATCCATGTATAACTGAAAATACTGAAGATGATCTTCGTGAAATCGGTGCCGGTCTGGTATGGCTTTACGGAAAATGGGGTATAAAACTTCATGGCGGAACAGGCTTGACAGATACCACGCCGAATTTTCGGGGAATCGGTCTGATTAACCTGAATTTCTGATCGGGTTTATGCTCGTTACGAGGCAGATCCCCGTTTTATGAATCTACAGGGATTGTGTATAAAGAAAGGATAATCCGTATTATATTTATACACTGGATTCCATAGAATATTATACTATTTCATAGTATTATTTTATGCGGAAAAAAATTATCTTGACAGACAGTTTTTTCCGGTGTATTCAGCTTATGAAATCTGTTACGGACCGTGTCCGTAATTTTTTCTGAGAACTGTGTTCTCAAAAGACTCCCGGACCGCCGTGCCGGAGGGGAACCCGCAGACAGGGGGAATGCAGGCTGTCCGCATTGCGGTATGCGGAAAAGGCTCCGGCTCACCTGCGATTTTTCCGCGGAATTCCGCCGGATGATATGGTACCGGCTTCCAAACCGAATAAATACTATAAAATACTATTCATTTGGTAACTATCTCAAAATCCCTTCTTACACACAATCCTTGTAGATGTTGACTGACTCGTTACGAGGCATAGCCTTGTAACGAGTAAAAAATTATCTTCTTTGAATCCCGCATATTTTCCGATACAATAAAACCCCGGAAGCGCATAATCCGATAAGAAAAATCATTACAAATACAGAATAGAAGAACCAGTAGAGAATCAGAGAGCTGACAGCAATCGTTAAAACAACCGCACAGCAGATAAGAAAAAAAGTGGTCATTGATGCGGAGACTGAAAGCGAATATTTGCTTGAATATCGGAGAGTAAACTCCATATTCTTATTTGCCGGTGTGAAATCTGAAGATGGCTTAACATTGATAAAATCAGGCTGCGGTGTACTGTTATTGGCAAGTTTTTTCATAAACTGTATAAACGGCTTTTGCTGAGGCTGTTTCTGTTCAACTGTATCCCTCTTGTTTTCATGCTTTGCATTAGAACTGAGTACATTTTTTATAACCTGAGACTCCTTATTATTCCCATGTTCATTGACGGAGCGACAGTTCTCCACATGCCTGCGTAATTCAGGATACTCCTGAAACGCCTTTTCAAGCGTGTATCTCTCTTTTCCGCTCTTCAGGGTTAATCCATAAGCTTTTTCCAAAGGAAGCGCAAGCATTTCTTTCACCATTTTATAAGTAAAACCGATGCCGTCTTTGGTCTTGCAAATAAAATACCCCATATCGCATTTTTGGGGATCGCTGATTCTGGAAAGCAGTCCTGAAACATCCTGAACCCTTATCTCTTTGTCGGATATTTCCGTCATCATCTGTGCAATATCTTTTGATTTAAGAGATTTGCCTGTCATTAATGTATGAATTATTAAGCGGGTATTGCTCATTTTTTTCTCCATATTTCTCATTATGAGGCTCTAAAATTATAAGTACATGAAACGGTAAATATGCTTCGTGTCCTTTGTGCCTTTGTGTTTTTTTACCACCAAGACACAAAGACACGAAGACACAAAAAACGAAGCAATGTAAGGTTGGCATGAAATGCCCACTTATAAACCATGTAACTTGTCTGTTTTCTTTTTTATGCTGATGCACGCCTCTTCAGGTGTTTTTATTCCGCTGAGACATCTGTGTATCTCCGAAGTCATAATGCGGATATATTCATGAAAAGTCGGAATCTTGGGACCTACAACAATATTCGGCGAAAGTATCCCTTTTAAGCTGGCTCCGTAGGTAAGTGCATTCGGCATCAGAGGGATTTTATCTATCATAACCCCTTTATCCATCTCCACAGGCGGAATATCTTTCATGGGCGCGGTTTCCCGGTTAAATGCTGCCTTGACATCCGGCAATTCAAAAACTGATTTACGGGTTGGTGTTCCGCCGACATCCTTTAACACCATGTACTGAGTATCATGGGAAGTTGACCATAATGCAAACAGATAAGCGGCTTTCTGTAATTCCGGTTTGATGTAGCGGTTGATGGCAATCCCGCCAATGCCGAAATTTGTTCCGTTGACTGCTTTGCCGCTGTTTACAATCCATGACGGCTCTCCTTTTGGACATAATCCGTAAGCTGTTCTGCCGCCTGCGGCTTTTGATTTACTTGGGTCTTCCACGACAGATGCAAATTCTCCGACATTGATGACCATAGCCACTTTTCCGGAGATATAAGCATCATTTGCTCCCCACCAGTCGGTCGTAAAAAAATCAGGATGGATATAATTCACAAGTTCTTTATAATTTACAAGCGACATAACCGATTGTTTATCGCCCCATTTGCACGAACCGGTTTTTCTTTTCCGAACCATGGATCAAAATCCCATTCTGTCCATTGTCCGTGTGAATATGAAAAACGCTGAAAATCAGCCATACTGGGCCAGCTTTCTTTTCCCCAGAGGATCAGACCGTATTTTACATCAGGAAACTTTGCTTTTTTAAAGAATTTGCAGATATTCAAAACATCTTTCCATGTTGTTTCATCCGTAAATTCAAGAGTTTTTCCATATTCTGCCTCAAATTTTCCTGAATATTTTTCAAAAAGGTCTTTGCGGTACATAGTAACATTAATTGCATTATCGTAAGGATATGCTGCAATTTTATCGCTGCCGAAAAAACGACCTGTTACATCCAGCCAACGATGCTCCCATGCTTCATCGCCGACTCCATTCTGAACTTTCGGCAGAGTCGGATCATTTTCAAACCTGCGAAGATCCTCTGCAAGATGGAAAAAAGGCGCTCCAATAGGATTATCCTGAGAATAATAAAGTGAATAACCGCTCTTTTTGCCGCTTTCTGTTACACGCAGTTTTTCAAAAATAATATCAATATATTCCGGTATGATTTCAATCTCAATTCCTGTCAGTTCTTCAAATACTTTGACTTTTGATTTTATCGCCAGAGTCGGGGGCGTATCCTCACTCAGAAAGACCAACTTTGATCCTGCGAACTGTTTCCATTTTTCATCATCCGAAGCATACGCCAGTTGGGAAAGAGTCAGTTTTGATGTAACAATGTTTCCACCTATCAATGCCAAAGTTCCGATACCGATTTTCTTAATTGCTTCACGCCGGGTAATATCCATTTTGGTTTACTCCTTTGGAGGTAAGCACCGGGGCTTACTCCTAAATTTGCCGTCTTTGTGGTAAGGGGTTTGTCCAAAAAGTTTCTTTACATTTTTTTACCGCAAAGGGCGCAAAGTTTTCCGCAAAGCACGCTAAGAAAAACAGTCTCATGCCTTTGCGACCTTTGCGTATTCTTTGTGTCCTTTGCGGTTAAAGTTGCACATCACGTAAAAATCCGTTTTTTATAATCCTCTTCTTATAAAAAATCCCTGTACTGCATAAAAAAAATATAGCTTATTTAGTTAATCTTATATTGTATTTTTGTCAAGAATATTGTAAATTATGAATAACAGGAATCAAAGTAAGGAGAAAAAAATAGAATGTTCAAAAAGATGAAACTCAGAACCAAACTGCTGTCAGCTTTTTTGTTTATGAGCCTTTTTCCGTTTTTTATAATCAGCTTAATTTCATTACATATTTCAAATTCCGCGCTTTCTGAACAGGCATTCGGCAAATTGGAAAATATCCGGGAAGTGAAAAAGTCGCAAATTGAAAATTTTTTCAGAGAGCGTAAGCAGGATATGAATATTCTTATGGAGACCGTTGCAACATTCAGGCAGGGGGCTATTGAAAAATTTGCAACTGTTCAGGAGAGCAAAAAGGCGCAGATTGAAGAATATTTTCAGAAATGTCTGAGTGATCTGAAAGTCATATCCAATAACGCAAGTGTTATAACAGCCCTTTTCCGTTTCGGAAGCACCATTGATGAAGATGGAATTTTTGACGATGGAAGATATAATTATTATGATAATGAATTTGGAAATTCATTAAAACAGTTCAAAAATGAGTATGGTTATCATGATTTGCTGCTGATTACCAAAGAGGGGAGAATTGTATATAGCACCAATAAAGAGTCTGACCTTACGCAAAATCTGATAACCGGAGAATTAAAAAACCGCAATATCGGCAAATGTTTTCAGGAGAGTCTGAAAAGTCTCTCTGTTCAGGATTTTGAAATGTATCCGCCTTCGTATAATCAGTATATTGCTTTTATCGGCGCTCCAATGATGTATGAAGAAGAGCTTGCAGGAGTTGTTATTCTGAAAATAAACAGAGACCCGATTAATAAGATTGTGCAGCGGCGCAAAGGATTGGGAAAGACAGGTGAGACCTATATTGCGGGCAAATCAGACGGCAAAACCGCTTACCGGAGTGATCGGATTATCAGAGAAGGGAAGATAGGTGAAGAAAAATCCGGGGATGATATAGATAAAGCAATGAACGGAGAATCCGGCTCAATGATTAAAATCAGCGGATCAGGTGATATGCAAATCTCAAGTTATTCACCCTTGCAGATTCCGGGACTGAACTGGGCAATGATCACTTCTATGAAGCTGGATGAAGTTATTACCCCTATCCTTCAAGGAGAGGATAAAGATTTTTTCACTAAATATATCAGTCAGTACGGATATTATGACCTTTTTCTGATCCACCCGAACGGAAATATCTTTTATTCTGTTGCCCATGAATCAGACCATGGCACAAACCTTATCAATGGAGAATATGCAAATTCCAGTTTGGGAAAGGTGTTTCAGGAAGTATTAAAGAGTAAAAAATTCGGGTTCGGCGATTTTCAGCTTTATCCGCCGTCAGGCGGAAAGCCGTTTGCCTTTATTGCCCAGCCGGTGCTTCATAATCAGGATGTTGCTATGGTGATAGCATTGCAGGTGAAGACTGATGAGATCAACCGGATAATGCAGGAGCGATCCGGTATGAGAAAGACTGAAGAAACCTATCTGGTCGGTTCTGACAAACTGATGCGTTCGGATTCTTTTCTGAACCCGGAAGTCTATTCTATTAATGCCTCTTTTGCCAGCCCCGAAAAAGGGCGTATTGAGACTGATGCCACGCGGGAAGCTCTTTCAGGTAAGACAGGGTATAAAATCATAGCAGACTATCTCGGAAACAAAGTTCTTTCCGCTTATACGCCGTTAAATGTATGGGATACAACAACATGGGCGCTGATTGCTGAGATGAATGAGACAGAGGCATTTGCCGCAGTAAAAAGACTCAGTAACCTGATGGGAATAGTGGCAATCATTGCTGCCGGACTGATTGTTGTTATTGCCCTTTGGTTTATCAATTCTATTGTCAAAGCTATTCAGCGGGTGATTACAGGTCTTATGGAAAATGCGGATAAGGCGGCATCTGCTTCATCGCAGGTTGCATCTGCCAGTCATTCTCTGGCGGAGGGTTCATCTGAGCAGGCTATGTATCTGGAAGAATCCACGTCATCACTTGAAGAGATGTCCGCCATGACCCGTCAAAATTCAGATAATGCAGGTCATGCCAACAAACTGATGGGAGAAGTGAGTCAGATGGTTATTCAGGCAAACAATGCTATATCTGATTTTATTCGTGCAATGGAGGATATAGCAAAAGCAAGTCAGGAGACTTCCAAAATCATCAAGGCAATAGATGAAATTGCTTTTCAGACAAATCTTTTATCGCTGAATGCCGCAATTGAGGCAGCAAGAGCCGGAGAGAACGGAGCCGGTTTTGCGGTGGTGGCGGATGAAGTGAGAAATCTTGCCATGCGTTCTGCGGGGGCGGCAAAAGATACGTCTGCTTTAATTGAAGAGATTGTTAAAAAAGTGGATGGCGGCTCGGAGCTTGTCAATAAAACGCATAAAGCATTTAAAAAAGTTACGGATTTTTCCATTAAAGTCTCTGATTTAATCAATGAAATTACAGTGGCTTCCAATGAGCAGGCAAAGGGGGTTGAGCAGATAAATGAAGCATCAGCGTTAATGGATAAACTGACTCAGCAGAATGCGGCAAATTCTGAAGAATTGGCATCTGCTTCCGAAGAGATGAATTCACAGGCTGTTCAGGTAAAGAATTTTGTTGAAGAACTGGTTGTTCTGATCAGCGGGGCGTCAACAAAAAAACGTGAGGAAAGGATAAAGCCTGCCGATAATGCTGCTGATCATCAATTTCCAAATGAAACAAATATTAAGGCGCCGCAGGCTCCTCAAAAAAATCCTGAAATAAAAAAGATGAATCCTCAGAATCTTATCCCGTCTGATGAAGATAATTTTGAAGATTTCTAAATAACATGAGTTCCCATGCTTTGCGCGGTAACTCACGCTTATTTAGCTTCTTTTTCAATCATATCTTCGATCTTTATCAGTTTCCCGATTTTCAATGTACTGATTTCAAAATTCTTTTCATGCTCCCCTTCAGACCAACTGACTTTTAAGTTGATTCTGAATCTGTCAACCGGCAGCTTTTTCTTTTCTGCTTCATCTTCAGGCTCAAGATAAAGAATCTCAGCATTCCATTTATATCCATCCTCAAATTCCCCGTCTGATTCTCCGTTTATCAGATTGTCAACCATAAGAATCTCTTCCATCTTCTCTTTGGCATGAAATATTGCCCGGGAATATTCATCAGATATTCTGACTGATTTTAATCCGCCGGAAAACAACTGAAGGATAATCACCAGAGAAATGGATAATATCATCATGGCAACAAGGGTTTCTATGAGGGTAAAGCCGGGGCTGGCTGTTGGCTGTTGGATTTCTGTCTGCGACCTGCGATCTGCGACCTGCAACCTGCAACCTGCAACTTCTGACTTCCTGAAATTCAATTTAACTGCACGCTTCCCGTGATAAAGTCAACATTTACGCTGTAATGCTTTTCACGCTCATCTGTCAGAATAATCTCTCCGCCGCTGCTGTTTCCGATTGGATAAAACAGAATTGTGAATAAACCCGCATTGATTTCATCTTTAACAGATATTCCCTCTTTAAAATTTAATCCCGTCAGGCAATTGATAACTCTTTGGTTTATCTATCTGTTCAATTATATTTTCCGAATCAGACAGTTGAATATCCTCAGATGGTTGCTGATAAGCACCGACAGTAAGGCTTTTTTTTTCAAAATCAAATACAGATACATAAGTTATCTGTTCTGATGCTGCCTGACTGCGGGCATATCTTAAAGCAGCCGCAACTTTTTTAGCGGCTGTTTTAAGATTCATATTGGTTAAAGTGCCTGTAAACCGTGGTCCGACTAACGCGGAGATAAGACTTATGATCACCAGAACGACTATAAGTTCAAGAAGTGTGAATCCACGTTTTGAATATCGTTCAATTTTCATGCCGTTCAATTTTCAGGGTAAAAAGACTTATTCAGTAATTTTTCAAGAGAATAAGGAGAATCCGCCGGAAAAAAAGATACAGGCAGCCCTGTCTCCTCTGAAGCAAGCTCAACAGCTTTTGAATAAGATTTGGAAACTGCTTCTGATAAAAGTTGCTTCAGACTTGGGCTGTCTTTAATCTGGTCATTGATTTGAAACCGCTGTTCAGTAATAGAACCCCGCCAACTGCCGCTTCTCTTTTCAGGTTGAAACTGCCATTTTAACAAATGATCGATCAGGATTCTGAAATGGCTTATCAATTCCCGCTTATCACGTTTTCCCATACTTTCAAGCTCTTCAGCAATATTTTCAGTGTCAATTTCAGAGAATTTCCTGTCTCTGAGGAGTTGTACGTTGTGCAGCATCCATGCAAAAAAATCCTGCTCATATAATGTGTTCTGATTCATAAAAGCCTATTCTCCGATATTTTTCCAACTGACAATATCTGTATCATCCCCTTGACCTCCGGGATTTCCATCAGCCCCGTAAGAGATAATATCATAATCCCCATGTTCACCCGGATATTTATAAATATAAGGTTTTCCCCATGGATCAAGGGGTATCTCCTTTGGCAGATAAGGACCGTCCCATTTTGCCAATCCATCAGGCTGAACCCGTAATGCCTGAAATCCCTGCTCATTTGTGGGGAATTTGCCAATATCAAGCCGGTAAGTGTCAATCGCTCCCTCAAAAAGCGATATTTGTGCTTTTGCCGCCTTCTGTTTTGATTTTTCCGCTTTTCCGAACATCTTGGGAGCAACCAGTGCAGCCAGAAGCCCCAGAATAACCATTACAATCAGGAGTTCTATCAGCGTAAACCCCTGCTCTTTTTTTCTGTTATTTTCCATAAAATTCCCAATTCATTTGATGTGCAACCTTAACCACAAAGGACACAGAGAATGCTCAAAGGGGCGAATAATTATTCGCCCCTACGCAAATCCGCAAAAAAATTGAAGAGCCAATTAATCCTGAAAATTTTCCGTTGCCTTCTCCCATAATCCCTGAGCATGTAATATTGCCTCACAGACCTCTCTGACCGCACCTCTTCCGCCTTTTGAATCGGTAATCATATCAGCAATATTCAGAACTTCCTGATGAGCATTATTCACAGCAACAGCAAGCCCAACCCGCTTCATGATCGGAATATCCGGCAAATCATCCCCGACAAAAGCAATCTCTTTTGTTTCTGATATACCGGTCTGCTCTTTTATTTTTTCAAGACAGATTCTTTTATCAGATATTCCGTCAAATATCAGATCAATTCCGAGATTTTTACAACGATGATGCAGGGCAGCAGAGCGTCTGCCGGTTATAATTCCTACTTTTATCCCTGCATTCATAAGCAGTATTATACCAAGCCCGTCTTTTACATTAAATATTTTGGTTTCAACGCCGTTATCATTGTAAATAATACTTCCGTCAGTCAAAACCCCGTCAACATCAAGAAGAAGTAGTTTTATATGTTTCAGCTTCTGCTCTGTTTCAGAAAGCATTATATTATCCATCTGTTATCCCTTTTATCGCTTTAAGCTGATAAAGCAGTTTATCAAGTGTATTTAATTTTAATGAGTTGGGTCCGTCGCAAAGCGCCTTGTCAGGATCAGGATGAACCTCCATAAATACGCCGTCTGCGCCTGCGGCAACCGCGGCGCGGGCAAGTATCGGCGCAAATTCACGCTCTCCTCCTGAACTTTTACCTGATCCTCCGGGAAGTTGAACGCTGTGAGTTGCATCAAAGATAACCGGGCAGCCTGTCTGCTTCTGCATAATATGTATGCTCCGAAAATCTGCAACCAGATTGTTATATCCGAACATAGCTCCGCGCTCGGTTATCAGAATCCGGCGATTTCCTGTGGAAGAGAGTTTTTCAACCGCATTGACCATATCCCATGGCGCAAGAAACTGTCCTTTTTTGATATTCACAGGTTTTCCGGTTTTTGCGACCTCCAGAATAAAATCTGTCTGTCTGCATAAAAATGCAGGAATCTGAATAATATCCAGAACACGGGCAGCAGCCTCAATTTCGCTGATCTGGTGAACATCAGAAAGAATCTTTATTCCAAGTTCCGCTTTTATGCGCCCGAGAATTTTAAGCCCTTCTTTTAAACCGGGTCCCCTGAATGAATGAATCGAAGTGCGGTTTGCTTTGTCATAAGATGCTTTGAATATAAAGGGAATCTCCAGTTTTCCGGTAAGCTCTTTAAGAAATGAAGCAATTTCAAATGTTTTATCTTCATCTTCTATGACACACGGAACCGAAATCAGCACCAACGGAAAACCTTCCCCGATTGCAATATCTTCTATATTTACAGTTTTCATTTTATTTTGAACAAAAAAATGCAGGGCTTATGAAGCCCAGCAGGTATTATCATAAAAATTAGACGTATAAAGACTTCAGAAATTTTAGAAACTTCAGAAATCTCTTTTCTATTACCCTGCATACAGATAAAAGTCAAGAAGTGAAAAACAGGTCTTGATTACAATTATTTTTACTGTTATTATACAGAAATTTCTGTAATAAATCATGAGAAAGGCGGATATAATAAATTGAAATTATTTTTGAAAATCGCGGCTATAGTTTTAGTATTTTTTCTGATTATTCCATCAGTAATATGGATTTTACTGTTAAAACTGGAAGGAGAGGAACCGGAAATTAAAATCAGCCCCTCTTCTTCAAATATCGGTATATCTCAGATTCAGGTATCTGTATCTGATAAAAAAAGCGGAATTAAAAAATTATGGGTGGGGTTATTAAAGGAGAGTAAAGAGATAGTGCTGATTGAAAAGAGTTTTCCCGCTTCATTTATCGGCAGGGGAAAAATACATGAAAAATCTTTTTCAGCGGGTGTTGAACCGAGAAAAATGGGAATCACAGATGGCAAAGCAATTCTAAGAATAGTGGTAAAAGATTATTCATGGCACGGGTGGGGACATGGGAATAAAACCTATATTGAAAAAGAGATAACAATTGACACAAGACCTCCGGGAATCAATGTTCTCTCCAAATCATCAGCATACAGTATTGCTCAGGGAGGATCAAATTTTGTGGTTTACAGGGTGTCTGAGCCTTGCCTTAAAAGCGGTCTTTTTGTAGGAAAAAATTTTTTCCCGGCATATTCATCTCCTGATATAATAAAAGATGCAAATACATTTATAGTACTTTTTGCTGTGGGGTATCAGCAGGATCCGAACAGCCGTATATCTATTGAAGCAACAGACCTTGCCGGTAACATCGGCAGAGCAGGATTTCTCTATAATATCAGAAAGAGCAGATTCAAAAGAGATATTCTTAATATTCCTGACCAGTTTCTTAATCAGAAGATACCGGAATTTGAAAATGAACTTCATATAGATCCCCAGTTGTCTATGAAAGAAAAATTTCTTATAGTGAATAATACCCTCAGAAAAGAGAATGAAAAAACATTTATAGATATAGCAAAAAAGAGTGACAGCAAGATATACTGGGAAGGGAATTTTTTAAGATTTCCGGGCAAAACAATGGCGAGCTTTGCAGATTACCGTGAATATAAATACAAAGGAGAGATTATAGATGCTCAGACCCATATGGGGATTGATATTGCTTCTATAGCCGAGTCTCCTGTTCCGGCAGCCAATAACGGAAAAGTTGTTTTTGCCGGACATATAGGAATTTACGGTGAAACTGTTGTTATTGACCATGGAACAGGATTATTCACCACCTATTCACATTTGACTAATTTCAGTGTAAAAGAGGGACAGATGGTTAAAAAAGGTGATATAATAGGCACTACAGGAATAACAGGTCTTGCCGGGGGGGATCATCTTCATTTCGGAGTGATTGTTCATAATACTTTTGTCAATCCGGTTGAATGGTGGGATTTTAAATGGATAAAGAATAATATCTTAAGTGAACTGCCTCTACCCTGAAGGGTAGAGGCTTCTTCGGAAGCCTGAGTTCACCGGACTCAGTATTCAGAAACGGATACTACGATAGATAGGTCAAGATACCTGCGGTTGACGCACCTGACCGCTGCTCTATCACATAATGTTAAGCAGAACTGAGGCAAGGTCCAGGTGGATTATGTGTAAAAAGCCTGTTTATCATTGTCGGGGTGAAGTCGGATTCTTTAATCGGTAACAGATTAAAGATACGCATTACTCTGAAAGGAGATACACTTTATGTCAGTGTATGTGTTTTAAATCAGCAAGGCAAACCATTAATGCCTTGTTCACCGCAGAAAGCCCGGATTTTATTAAGACAGAACAAGGCTGAAGTTGTCAGAACATTACCGTTTACAATTCAACTTGCCTATGGTTCGTCCGGATATAAGCAACCCTTGATTCTTGGTATTGACACAGGAAGTAGCAAAGTCAGTTCGGCAGTTGTTGATTTAAAGGGAGATGTTTTCTACATGTCCGAGATTGAAATAAAGAACAATATTGCCGGTAAAATGACCGGCAGAAGTAAATCCGGAAGGAACAGACGTAACAGAAAAACCGGATATAGAGAAGCACGATGGCTCAACCGTAAAAACAGCATTAAAAATGACAGATTTTCTACCCACGATGGTCAGTAAAATCAATTCACATTTAAAAGAAATCAGGTTTGTGAAATCCGTTTTACCGATAAGTAAAGTAATTATGGAAACAGCGGGTTTTGATCCTCATGCGTTGAAAAATCCGGAAGTGTTAAAGAATAAGCGGTTATATCAAAAGGGTATCAATTATGGATTTGCCAATACAAAGGCGTATATCTTAAACAGAGATAATTATACCTGTCATAACTGCAAAGGAAAGACCAAAGACAGCAAACTGGAAGTGCATCATATTGTATTCAGAAAAGACGGCGGTTCAGATGAGCATGACAATCTGATAACTTTATGCAAAACCTGCCACGGCAAACTGCATGACGGAAGCATCACATTAAAGAAAAAAGGCAGGATTAAAGGTCAGTTACAGCATGCAACCCAGATGAACAGCATAAGAACACAGTTATTGAAACTGTTTCCTGAAGCAGAAGAGACTTTCGGATTTATCACAAAAGAACACAGACATATTATGGGTTTACAGAAAGAACATTATATGGATGCTGCAGCAATCGCAAGTCAGGGACATACAGTTAATTTCAGAACTGAAAATGTATTAATCAAGAAGTGTATTTCAGACGGGGATTATCAGCAGACAAAAGGTATCAGGTCTGAGCAGAGAATACCTGCAGGGAAAATACAGGGTTTCAGGAAGTTTGATAAGGTAATGTATTCAGGAAACGGGTATTTTATTAAAGGGAGAATGTCCACAGGATACGCCATTTTAATGGATATTGAAGGGAATAAGATTGATTTAAAACCGATTCCTAAATTTTCAAAAACAGAACGGATAAGTGCAAGAAAATAATGGATTATATCTCAAAAAACCATAGCAAATTCTTAATCACGGTGCATCTGATTTTTGTATGCAAATATCGCAAACAATTGTTAGTGAAACTTGGTGAACAAATCAAACTGCTTATGTTTGACATAGCTGAAGAAAACGATTTTGAGTTAATTGAAACACAGGTTGACCAAAATCACATACACTTATTGGCAAGTTATAACCCCACACAACCGGTTTTGGATATTGTCCGATTTTTAAAGCAAATCTCTGCTTACAGAATTTGGCGACAGGAAGATAATTATTTGTATTTACGGAAGCATTTTCGGAAAGAGCAGACTTTTCGGAGTGACGGATATTTTGCCTGCAGTATAGGTAATGTAAGTAAGGACGCAATTGAAAAGTATACCCAAAATCAAGGCTAACCGACGGCTTACATCCACTACCCTAAAGGGATAGGGGGTTTTACGCCATTCTTATAAAATAAAGGATATTGGAAAATAAACCCATGAGGGTTTCTGAAACCCTCATGGGTTTTCCTACGGAGTCATGAATGAAAAAATATAAAGTAAATAAGACATATCAGGAGATTAATGATAAAATCAGATCCGGAGAAGTTGTTGTTGTAACAGCCGAGGAGATGATTGATATTGTTAAAGAAGAAGGAGCAGTTGAAGCGGCAAAACATATTGATATAGTAACCACCGGAACATTTGCACCTATGTGTTCTTCAGGAGCATTTATCAATTTCGGACATTCTGTTCCCGGCATTAAAGCGGCAAAAGTATGGCTGAACAATGTTCCTGCTTACGGAGGGCTTGCTGCGGTAGATTGTTATATAGGCGCTACTGAAGTCTGTGAGGATGATCCGCTGAATAAAGTTCATCCGGGTGAATTTAACTACGGGGGAGGGCATGTTATTCAGGAGCTGCTTGCCGGAAAAAAAGTTCATTTAAAAGCAACAGGTTATGGAACAACCTGTTATCCGAACCGGCTTGTTGAAAAAAAAATCTCTATTGACACGCTTCCCCAGGCTACTCTGTGCAATCCAAGAAACGGGTATCAGAATTATAACTGCGCTGTCAATTTAACAAATAAAACAGTTTATACTTATATGGGTGTATTAAAACCAAGGGCAGGAAATGCAAATTACTGCTCTGCCGGAGCGTTAAGTCCTTTATTTAATGACCCTTATTATAAGACCATCGGGCTTGGAACCAGAATCTTTTTAGGAGGCGGAATCGGGTATGTTACATGGCACGGCACTCAGCATAAGCCCGGTGTCCAGAGAACAGAAAAAGGGATTCCTCTTACTCCTGCGGGAACTTTGTGGGTCATGGGGGATATGAAACAGATGAGTCCTGACTGGCTGGTCGGTGTAAGTATCATGGGATATGGATGCTCTCTTGCTGTGGGGCTTGGAATTCCGATTCCGATATTAAACGAAGAGATGGCTCAATATACGGCTATATCAGATGAAGATATTTTTACACAAGTTATTGATTACGGAAATGATTATCCGAACGGAATTTCAAAAACCTATGGTCAGGTAAGCTATGCGGAGCTTAAAAGCGGCTTTATCAAAATCAACGGTGAAAATGTTCCGACTGTTCCTCTTTCCAGCATTGTAAAAGCCCGTGAGATTGCTGACACACTGAAAAAATGGATTACTGAGGGAAAATTTCTGCTTGGAGAGCCTCAGTTTACTCTCCCGAACTAAGGTAGAGGCTAAGAAGCCAAGTTTTTTGAAAAAAGATTAGTTTCTTGTCAGCAGCCGTTACGAGGACTTCGGTGAGCTCAGTCGAACCGCAGAGCCTCGTAACGAGTCCAACCTACAAAATATCATGGGATATAAAATTGCTAAAGTATTGTGTAAAATAGAGACCTTATTTCGTTAATCAGTGATACTGAACCTCATTATCTGAAAAATATTTTTTCCATCCTGATCAGTAATCTCGACACGCCATGGACCTTTGTCAGTTTCACGCAGTTGAATACTGGAATATGTTGACCAACGCGGCGAATTAAGAGTCAGCTTTATCTTTGTGCTGAGTTTGTCTGCAGTGTACCAGTTATGATAAACAACAGTTTTCTCAGGAACCGGATCAAAACTTGTAAAACAGGATATTTTTCCGGTGGCAATTGAGAAAACAATTGCCGGATTAAACGGTACCAGTTCTTTAACATCCTCACATACAACAGCATGAGCCAGAGTCAATTTTCCGTGTATTGTTGAAGCAGGAGGCGGAGAATCTGTCTTTGTTTCTTCCTCTGCTGATACAGGCAATTGCTGTGAAAATAAGAAGAAAATAAAAACTGTAAAGAGCCATAATTTGCATTTCATAAAAGTTAGGCAGGAAACCCCTACGCCTTCAGGCTGGGGGAGGAATGCCGTTACGCATACACTAATCTGCCATCCTCCTCTCTTTAGTTAAAAAAATAGGCATTAGTTAAAAGATAGGCAGTTTTTATGACAGATAAAAATAATCTGTCCGGGAACTGCCGGACCCGTAATGTAACCATCGTCAAAGTTATAAAGGCTTTTTACACCGGCAACACTGTCCCTTCCCGTCAGAACTGTTTAATCACCGGCGACAGAGCTGCAGACCCGGTTAAACATCCGCAGGTATCATGACCAATATAACGCAGTCAGTTAAGACTCAAACTAATAAATAAGGGCTTACAGTTTCCTGCAAGCCCCGACCCCTTCAGGGTCGTGGGTTATTTACAATTTTATCCTTAAAGAAGCTGAGTTTTTTAAAAAAAATTTAGTACACACAGGCGATTATAATTAGGAGTTACGCATTTGGAATTTTTGCATTGTAACAGTGAACCGCAAAGGGCGCAAGGTTTTAAAATATATCTTTGCGTAACTTTTTGGAAAACTTTGCGATCTTTGCGGTTAAATAAAAAAGTGAATTTCAACTGCGTAACTCATAATAATGTCGGGTTACGCTACGCTACAAATTTAGATTCTTATTCATAACCCAAATTGCCACCTATGCTCCTGCCGGATTGACAAATCCGGGCAGGGGTTCGGATTTGTCAATCGTTCGGCTGAGCTCACGCCGAAGTCCGAACCGAGCCGGGTGAGGCTATTTTTTCAGCAGGTCGCAACTTGGGTTATTCATATACGAAGCGCCAGACATAATCCGTCCTTTTCAGGTGAATGAAAAGGCAAAAAAGAGAGCAGATGAACTGATTTCCATCCGGGGTGATGAAATATTGCCTGATTAAAATTATCTGCATCTTTAAATCCGATATTGTCAACAAACAGAAGCCCTCCGCTTTTAAGAAGGCGATGACACTGATCCAGAACGTCAAGATAATGATCTTTATCAATATCCAGAAATATAAAATCAAAAGGCTCATTCATGTTACGCATCAGTTCACGTGCATCTCCTACCATGACCTCTGTACGGTATTCAACTCCTGCTTTCTTAAAATTAGAAATAGCCCGCTCTGCCAAACCCGGACTCATCTCAAGAGTAATCACTTTTCCGTTTACAGCCTCACATCCTTTTGCAAGAAAAATAGTTGAATATCCTGTAGCGGTTCCCAGTTCCAGAATCCGTTTTGCCTGAGTTGCTGTTACCAGTATTGATAAAAGTTCACCGACCACAGGTCCGATAATAGGTATCTCTTCCTTAAATGCCTCTGCTTCAATCTCTGATAATAATGAATCTTTTGGATGGCACAAATTTTCTGAAATATTCCTCCAGATTAGGCATCATGACAGACATTTTTTTCTTCCTTATTCTTATATGATTTTGATGTTTTTTATCCTATCCCTCTTATAAGAAAAATACAACAGAAAAAACTTTACATATCCTGCAAAAATGCGTAAAAATCCAATTTTTATGGCAGAGAATGGAAAATCAGCAGATCAGAAAAGTTCGTAGTACCGCCTACCGCCTAAAGGCGGTACTACAAACTTTAAATATAAGAAATGAATCATACAGATATAATGCGGTTGGCATTGAAAGAGGCTGAAAAAGCCGTGCAAAAATCAGAAGTTCCGATTGGTGCGGTTATTATTGATGAAAAGGGAAATATCCTTTCAAATGCACATAATCAGACCATAGAACTTGCTGATCCAACAGCACATGCAGAGATTCTGGCAATGCGTGAAGCCGCTCAAAAAATTCAGAATTACAGATTGTTGAATACTACTTTGTATGTTACGGTTGAGCCGTGCATTATGTGCATGGGCGCAATGATACACGCCAGAATTTCAAATCTTGTATTCGGCGCGTATGATTCCAAATGGGGAGCAGCAGGCTCTTTATATAATTTTTCAAATGATTCCAGACTTAATCATCAAATAGAAGTCATCGGGGGAGTTTGTGAAGATGCGTGCAGAACCCTGATGCAGAGTTTTTTTCGTATAAGGCGAAACAATTTGATTTTATAAGGAGAAAAAATCAGTGTCAAATATTGTGATTATAGGAACCCAGTGGGGAGATGAAGGAAAAGGGAAGATCGTTGATCTTTTAGCAGAATTTGCTGAAATAGTTGTCCGTTTTCAGGGGGGAAATAATGCCGGGCATACAATGGTGGTTGACGGTGAGCAGTTTATCAGCCATCTGATACCCTCCGGGATTTTACAGGGAAAGATATGTCTTATCGGAAACGGCATGGTTGTTGATCCTGCTGTGCTTATAGAAGAGATGGAATATTTAATCACCAGAGGAATACCGGTCAATTCTGATAATCTGAAAATCAGTGAAAGAGCGCAGATTATTATGCCCTGGCATAAAGCAGTTGATCTTGCAAGGGAAAATATGAAAGGGGATCAGAAAATCGGAACCACAGGTCGCGGTATTGGTCCTGCTTATGAGGATAAAGCATCCCGGCTCGGAATCCGTTTTGTTGATCTTCTTGATTCTGAGACATTCAAAGAGAATGTTAAGACAGTTCTGCATGAAAAGAATTTTTATCTGAAAAATTATCTCTCTGCTGAAACTCTTGATGAAAATAGTATAATTGAAGAATACAGCAGATATGCAGAACGATTGTCTCCGTATGTTACCAATGTTTCAGTTGTTCTGAATAATGCAGTTAAAGAAGGAAAACAGGTTCTTTTTGAAGGCGCGCAGGGGACTCATCTTGATATTGATCATGGAACTTATCCGTATGTTACGTCATCAAATACAGTTTCAGGAAATGCCTGTTCAGGTTCAGGAATCGGTCCCGGGACAATCAGCGGCGTAATCGGTATTGTCAAAGCATATACTACACGAGTTGGAAGCGGACCTTTTCCGACAGAGCTTATTGATGATATTGGCGATAAAATTCAGAAAAAAGGAGCGGAATTCGGAGCAACCACAGGAAGAAAAAGGCGATGCGGGTGGCTTGATATGGTTCTTTTACGCAATGCCGTCCGTCTGAATGGCTTGACAGGGTTGGTGATAACCAAACTGGATGTTCTCGGAGGGTTGGAGTCGCTTAAAATCTGTACAGAGCTATGACTATAACGGGAAAATTCTTTATGATTTTCCGGCAAATCTGAAGGTTCTTGGAGCGTGCAAGCCGGTTTATGAAACTATTCCGGGATGGAATGAGGATATTTCAGGTGTGCGAAAATTCAACGAGCTTCCTCAGAATACAAGAAATTATTTACGCCGTATTGAGTCGCTTCTTGAAGTTCCTGTAGATATTGTATCCGTGGGACCCGGAAGGAAAGAGACGATTATTCTTCATAATCCGTTTGCTTAAAAACATGAAAACCCTAAGGGTTTTTAAAACCATTAGGGTTTTTTAATTATTTTACAGGGCGTAAATGACGGTCTGTATGAAATTTGTCATAAACCGCTTCTGTAACATCTGAATCAGAGAAGAGCTTTTCTGCTCTTCTGGCAGTTGTTGATGCCGTTGTTGTTCCTGTAAACAATGTCGCCCGTTCTGCATAGAACTGAGCTACATGAGCCATTGCTTTTGCATTAAGGGACAATGCTTCAAGGCTGATGTTGTCCATATTATCACAGGCTCTGTGATAACAACTGTCATAAGACTGACCCGCTGTTCCGCCGAATTCTTTTGCCTCTTCTTCGCTCTTTAATCCGTTTGCGCCGGTGAATAATCCGCCGAACGGAATATTACTTTCTGCAAAAGGGAGATAATCTGTCATACCGTCTATCTCTGACGGAAAGGAGATAATCCCCTGAGATTCAAAATATCCGGCAAAAGCAGCTTCGATTTCACCTGAATCTGCTTTTACACCCGCATCAACATCTACTGACACGCCGCTATCCGGCTCGGAGAAATTGCCATCCTCAACTCCGATATAATAATTCTCTGATGCAATCATATCAAAATTCAGATACATCCCGATATTAGCTTTTTCAGAAGCGGTCAGGCTGTTGACATAACGGGTTGATCCCACCAAACCGCTCTCCTCTGCGGCCCACCATGCAAAACGGAGCTTATTTGTCGGGCTGTAATTTTTATTCCCTACCTGCAACGCAAGCTCAATCAATGCTGCTGCACCGCTTCCGTTGTCATTTATTCCGGGAGTTCCCGCCACTGTATCAAGATGCGCTCCCAGCATGATCACCTGACTGCTGTTTCCGCTCTGGGTCTCTGCAAAGAGGTTCTTAGCTTCTCTGAGTTCATCCTTTGCGATAAAAGCAATATGAAGTGTAACCGCAGAATTTTTGGACTCATAAAGTATCCTGCCAAGCTCATAGCTGATTCCGAACACCGGAATCTTTATGACAGAATCTTCTTCAAGGGTTCCCGATATTGGCATCTGACGCCCTTCCTGTCCTTCATTAAAGATAAGAACCGCTTTCGCTCCTTTGGATTCGGCATTCCGTACCTTTGTCTGAAAATCGCATGAACCCCGTTGTATTACCGCAATCTTATCTTTCAGGTCTTTGCCGTCAAAATCCGAATCTTCACACCCGTCTGTGGAAGTATTGTCCGCTGCATCCGAAGCCATCGGAACAACCGGATCAACAAAGATAATCTGAGCCGTAACATCTCCGCTGCCGGAGTAGGTTGTTATTTCAAAGTCGGTTCCCAGTGTATATGCCTCAGATGTCGGAGTTTTTTTTTCCAGAACCGGCTCTCCGGTCTCTTCAAAATAACGGAACTGAAACGCCGGCGTTTCTGTCAGGGTAAGTCCTTTGTCCTGCAATACAGTTTTGATATACGCCAGAGCCGCATCATACCCTGCTGCGCCTGAGGCTCTATCGCCGGAACTGCCTGCTGCAATGTTCAGAAAACTCTGGAGATGGGTCTTTATTGCTTCAGCAGTGATTGCTTTTTCTAAAGAATTTTCATACAGAACAATGGATTGGAGAATATAAACAGCCTCCTCCATTCCAATCTTTCCGTCTCCGTTTACATCGCCTGTGGGACAAATATCATCCGGCGTCATTCCGGCAAGAATCTGCAATACAATAATCAGATCAGCCATATCAACAACTTTGTCGCAGTTGATGTCGCCTTTTAACGGACTTATCACTTTGATTTCAAAAGGATCAGATGATGTTATCTGGGTCAACTGCCCTGTAGCGGCTTTATCTGCCACCCATACTGTAACATTATTCCAGATATAATTATCTGTCTGATCATTCTGTCCGGGTGTCGGAGTTCCTTTCAGGGTAATTGTCGTAGGAGATGTATGCTCATCGTTTCCCCATACAATATCTGTTATCCAGTCAGGAGCGTTTTCAAGCCATGCAAAGAGTTGATTTCCATCCGGATCTTCAATATTAAAGGTCGTGCTGTATTCATTTGCAAAATCAACCTTTGTAACCGGATCATTACTGCTTGCAGGAGTGATCTTCGGCGGATCATTTACATCATTTACCGTTATGCTGAAGGTATTCTTCATACAGGTTTTTAAACCGGATCTGTCACTTACGCAGATTTTAAATCCCTCATATTTTCCGTTATCTTTTACAGCATCATCATGATTCGGTCGGTTCTCTTTGTTTCGCAGACTCTCTGGAAAACCATCTTCGTCTTTGTCAAAAAACTCTATCCAATCCGGAATCGGTATCTCTGTAGAAAATACAAGAGTTTCAACCGGATCAATTTTTGTTCCGAGATCTTTGTCAGGATCATTATATGTCGGTGTAAATGTATAAACCGCGCCTGCCGCTTTTTTATCAGCAGCGGTATTTGCAGTAACCTGATCTATATTTGTTGCAGCAGTATTCTCTTCAATGGTTGGCGGTTCATTCAGATTTTTAACCGTGATACTGAATTCGTCCCTACATTGAAGCGGATCCACTCCGTCAGTAACACAGAACTTGATTTTTTCATAAGTTCCGACATCACCGTTGTTGGGTCTGTCTGCTTTATTCACTAAAGAGGGCTTTTTCTCAGCCTCATCATAAGAAAACTCAGCCCATGCAGGCAGTCCTATAACCAGATAACTCTCTTTTGTCAGCGTATCATCTTTGTCGCTGACATCCGGCGTAAAATTATATGCTTCTCCCTTTGCAACAGGCTTGGGATTACCATCTGCACCCACACCTTCAGGGAATGTGCCATACGCCTGATTGATGCTTGTTACCGGGTCGCCGTTTATAATCGGCAGCTCATTGACATTATTCACAGTAATTGTAAATGCACCCATACAGACTTCAGCTTTTCCGTCACTGACGCAAATATCAATGAGTCCGTAAGATTTATTTGCAGCCAAATCGCCTGCATCCGTGTTGTTCGGACGATTGACTTTGTTCACCAGATTCGGAATATTGTCACCGTCAATATCAGCAAATTCCATCCAGTCAGGTACGCCTTCCACGCCGCTCACTTTTGTACTGAAATCAAGCAAACCGTTTGCAGTATCCGCATCTGTTATCGGGGGGTTAAAATTATATGCCCCGCCTCTTATAACATTTCCGTTAGACTGATCTACATCAGCTTTCGGTTTTGCATCGCCGAATACCGGCGCATCATTTACATCAGTTACAGTAATAGTCGGCAGAGTAAGAACATATAGCCGGAGCAGAATCAGCATCATCATCTACGCAAATCTGAATTCCGCTATAACTTTTTATTACAGCATCACTGTTATCAGGTCTGTTTGCTTTGTTGACAAGAGACGGTTCATAAGTAGCAGTATCAATCTTCAGATCCATCCATTCAGGAAGATTTCTTGTTGTAAAAGTCAAATCTTTCATTTTATTGTCAACATCAACAACTACAGGTTTGAAATTAAAAACGCTTCCCTGCGCCACATCTTTTATTTTTCCGGTAGTCGCATCCACATTTGCCTGAGCAAAAGATGTTGAAGCAGGTGTCCCTGTAATTGTCGGGAGATCATTCACATTAAGAACTTCAAGGCTGAAATCATCAGCCGTTGTCAGAGGTGCTGCTGTCGCCGCATCTGTCACCTTAATTGAAATCTTATATTTTTTTACATCACCGTTACCCGGCGTTCCGCTTAAAGTTCTTTTGGTTTTCGGATTACTGCTGTCTATAACAAGCTCTTTTAACCAGAAATCCGGTTTTGTCGGTACTGCATCATCTTTCAGGGTCTGCAAAAGCGTACCTGCTTCATCACGGATTTCAACAGTAAATACAAGTTTTTCTGCTGAATCTTTTAAAAGCAGAATCCGGGTCTGAACCGGCAATAACGCATGACCATGCTGCACCCTGATTAACAGTATTTGCAGGCTGGGGATCAAACATAACAGCCGGTTTATCATTTGCATTAATAATTGTTACCTGAAAATTGACAAAATCAGAGGCAAGCCCGCTGTCTTTGACGCTGACTATCAGCGTAGCAGGATTATCAACACTCTTTACATCATCATTATTCGGTCTTCCTGCTTTGTTGACAAGAGAAGGAATTCCGTCACCGTCAGTATCCACAAGCTCCAGCCATCCGAAACCGGCAGGCGGAGTGAGTGGAGAAAGTGAGTTTTTCAACAGGACTGATTGTATCCCCCAGAGCTATATCTACATCAGTTACCTGAGGTGTAAAAATAACAATCTTTCCCCCGGTATTATTGTATCCTCACCTTCAAGCTGAAGCTGATTAACAGTTGTTACCGGAGTGTTTGTAATGTCCGGTGGGTCATTAGTATTTTTAACTGTTATTTTAAAAGCGGGCATTGTAAATGACTTCCC
>CAWEAR010000032.1:0-29504 GCA_963806835.1 uncultured delta proteobacterium | reverse complement strand
GGTGAGGCACGAACCCCAACACCCCATCGGAAACCCCAACAAAAAAGGTGTTCCGTAATTTTGAATAATTTCCCCTCGTTCCCACGCTTCGCATGGGAACGCAAGCATATAAGGTGAGTGAAGCCGATAGCGTAACTCAATCTACATGGTTTTGTCTCAGAACCCAAAGCGTATCTACTGTTTCTTGTACTAAGCTAACCCGACCTGCTAACCATGTAAGTAACTAATTAGAAGTTTTCGTATATAAAGACCTGCGGGGTTTCAAAAACCCCGCAGGTCTTACCATTGTATGAACCACTGATAATCATGATTTACCTGATTGCACTGATAAGATATGATTCATCATGGTCATCATAAGAATCAGGATTATCAGCGGTTCAAAGGTGAATCCCAAAAAAGACCTTGAAGGTTTGCCAAAAAACTTCAAGGTTAAAAAATTCCTTTCTTATCCCAAATCCTTGCAGTTCACATCCTGAACCCATCCTGACTGGCAAATCCGCTATAATGGTCTGCAATAAAAGTACCTTATTTTGATTGACAATCCTTACTCATTCAGTTATATTTTATTTATTTTGAAATCGCATAAGTAAAGTAATAACACGATAATTTTGATTTTTTCATAAAATTTTACCGGGAAAGAATACATGATGTCTATAGTTACTTCAAAATATCAGATTACCATACCTCCGGAAATCCGAAAAAAACTCGGAATAGTTCCCGGAACCAATGCGGAGATTATACTGGAAGGAGATAAATACGTGCTGGTTGTTAATCCTATTAATGAAATAAAAAAGAGATGGCAGGGAAAATTCAAGAACTCGTAAGCAGTGATGATTATATGAATGAAATCAGGGGAAAAGCAGAGTGAAAGTTTGTGTGGATACCACAGTTCTGATTGATGTGTTAAAAGATGAATTCAGAGATTATCAGGAAAAGTTGTACACGGCGATGGCAAAAAAAGAGACTCTTGTGACACCGACAGTTGTATTTGCAGAACTTATGCCTCAGTTTAAGGGGAACACAAAATTTTTGCATTTGTTTCTCAAAGATCACAGAATCATGCTGAAGCCTTTGGATACCGGGTCTGTTATCAAATCAGGAGAGCGTTGGATGAAATACCTGCGGAGAAAAACAACGGAAAAATGTCCTGAGTGCGGTTATACATTAAAATTTAAGGAGCATTTTCTGTCTGATTTTTATATCGGAGGATTTGCTCTGACAAAGTGCGATATGATTCTTACCAGAGACAGAGGCATATATCTCAAGTATTTCCCGGAACTTCAAGGATATGAAAATTGTCTGAAAAAATAAAATTATAAAATCAAAAATCTTGAAGGTTTCCGAAACCTTCAAACCCGTAGGTTGGGTGAACGGAGTGAACCCCGACACTTTGGCTCACAGGTTGCAATGCCATTAAGTTAAGGAAACGGAGGAGTGGCAAACTTTCAGTTTGGCATTCCCCGCCGCAGGGGCAAATAATTATTTGCCCTGCGGATCAGCCATTCTCCGCTTAACTTAATGGTATTGACGCTTTCGCGTGGGAACGCAGCATTGACGATTTGTAAATTAAACCCTAAGGGTCTTTAAGACCCTTAGGGTTTTAACCTACGCGAAGCGTCCTGAACTTGTGTTCCCACGCAAAGCGTGGGAACAAGTCAGTTAGGTTTGTAATTTAATCACAGCAATTTTCTGTTGAAATATATTTTCAAAAGTGATAAGAGATTTCCAATATTAAGCCACGAAGGCTTTTTTCTGACCATGAAGGGCGGAGAAGTCTTGTGGCTTTTTTATTTTTTTAAGGAGAATTTACAGATGATTAAGAATAATATCCTGTTTTTTATTTTCTTTTTTTCATTATACATCCAGTACGGATATGCAGAAACACAACCGTCTGAATTGCAGAAAAAAATAGAGAAAACCATAGAATCAGGACAGGCATCTCAGGCAGAAGCAGATTCATGGACAAGGGAAAGAGAATCTTATCTGAATGAAATCCGGGAATTAAAAAACCGGAAACGCTGGCTTACCCATCAGAAAGGGAAACATGAAACTTATCTCAAAAAGCAGCGTGAGATTATTTCAGATCTTGAGAAGAGAAAAAAAGATACTGAAAAGATAAAAATATCTCTGGAGCCTTCTTTGGATGAATGGCTCATGCGGCTGGAGGAGTTTGTTAAAAAAGACCTTCCTTTTTTGCCTGAAGAGCGGGAGAGAAGACTCAAATTTTTGAAAGATTCTCTGAATGATTATCATCTTGGGCTTGATGAAAAGACAAGACGTTTGCTTGAATCTCTTCAGGCAGAAGCCGGATATGGCGGAACCGTGGAGAAGAGTGAGGGGAGTATTCAGTTGAAAGCGGGTCCGGCGCAGGTGAATATTTTCCGGTTAGGACGTGTGGCTCTTTTTTATCTTTCTTTGGACGGAAAAGAGAGCGGCTGGTTTAATCCCAAAACAGGAGCATGGGAAGCTCTGCCTGATAAATATAACCGTGTGATCTCAGCCGCTATGGAGATTGCTGAAAAAAAACGGACTCCCGAGCTTTTGGAGCTTCCCATAGGAAAAATCAGATAATGACAAAAATATTTTCTATACTGATATTCTCAGTAATTATATCTGTATATCAGAACAGTTACGCCGCTACATGGCTACAGGTGGTTGTGCAGATAGATCAGGATATAAAAGAGACGCGGGATGATATTGAAGAGACACGCAATATTATTCAAGGCGAACAGGCTCGGTTAAAAAAAGAGCTTTCCGCACTCAGCGAAGAGGTCTCTCAGGATGAAAAATCTCTTCAGGCATCAAAAGATGAGTTTGAATCGCTTATTCAGGCTGAAGAGAAGCTCAGAGAAGAGGTCGGAGGAGCAGAGGAGAGTATCAAGGCTCTGGAGGAGATACTGAAAACCGCTGCCAAAGATGTGATTGAACTTGTTAATACCAGTCTGATAACTTATGAAAATCCTTTAAAAAAAGAATTGCTTGCTCCTTTTCTGAAGCCTGACAGATTTCCGAATATGGATGATATTGAATATCTGGTAAAAATTCTTTTTGAAGAGATTGAAAAGAGCGGAGAAATCCGAAAATGGAACGGAGCTTTTATCAATTCTCAGGGAACAGAATCTGCCGGGACTATTCTGAGAATCGGAAAATTTACAGCATGTTATCAGCAGGGGGATGAAACCGGGTATCTTAAAGCAGTAAAAGATTTGTCAAAGCCGGTTGTTATTCCGGGAAATCTGCCACGAAGCATTACAAAGTCTGTTAAAAAATATTTTGCAGGAGAAAATGATGCTTTTCCTCTGGATCTCTCAGGCGGGGTGATTATGGAACAGGTCAGCCGGAATCAGGATATTTGGGAGTGGATAAGAGCGGGCGGGCTTCTGATGTATCCGCTTTTTATGATTGCCGTGGCATCAGTTCTTCTTACTTTAGAGAGGCTTTATTCTCTGGGGCGTATTTCTGCTAAAACAGATAATCTCATGGATCGACTGCGGGATATGATCTCTAAAGGGGATTTAAAAGCGGGCAAAGAGCTTTGTGAAAAAAATAAAAAAATCCCGACCTGCAATGTACTGAAAGCAGGGTTACAACATGCCTGTAATACTAAAGAGGTTCTGGAGAACGCAATAGAAGAGGCGATTTTAAGAGAGCTTCCGCGTCTGGATCGGTTTCTTACCACGCTTGCTATGCTGGCGGCAATTGCTCCGCTGCTTGGGCTTTTGGGAACCGTCAGCGGTATGATTCACACATTTGAAGGGATTACTATCTTCGGAACAAGCGATCCCCGTATGATGTCCGGCGGAATTTCAGAAGCATTGATAACAACGGAAGTCGGATTGTCTATAGCAATTCCGATCATGATTGTTCATCATTTTTTTGACCGCCGTGTAGAGAAGATTATCGCTGATATGGAAGAGAAAGGAACATCATTGATAACCTGTGTTATCAAATGTGAATCAGAAATGTCAATTAGGAATTGAGAATCAGGAATTTCTGCCTCGTAATAAGAAGCTAAGTTTTTTGAAAAAACTTAGCTTCTTATCTGATAGGATTTAATCATCGTCAAAATTCTTTTTCAATGGGCGGGAATGCGTTCTTCATCAAAGACTGTTCCCCATAGAGTTAAGATTCCTTCAAGAATCTGCCGGAGTCAGCAACTGTTTTTCTGCATGAGTAAATTTTCGGCAACTTTTACAACTGAAAGTCTTATTGGCATAGGCAGCCCTGTCCAGACACGTATCATAATGTTGGCAAAGATAATTTCTTACGGGTGAATTTATATCGGTCTCCAGAAATTTATCCGCATCTGAAGAAGTAACCCAGAATGTCCTGTCTATTTTAGTTGCGTGCAATGTTCCTTTGTTTATATGATTTTTAAGAATTTTGACGCTTATATCCAATTCATTGCTCAGTTCATTTAATGTATATCGGTTCATGACATGCCCTCCTCTTTTTTTATATCTTTTATTCAGTTCCCCTCACCCTGTTGATTTATTAATGACATAAAAAAAATAATAAATCAATAGTTTGAAAAGTGTATTCACCGTGAGAAATATAATGTATTTACATGGTAGGAATATACTACCTGTCAGGGATGTAAATATTGTATTTAAAACCTTGAAAAATACATAACAATAATGCTAAAATAATTATTTTAATGATCCGGAAATCTGAAATTTATTATGGGAGGGAATGAAGAGAATGAAGAATATTGAAGCATTGTTGAATAACCCGGAAATTCAGAGCGTAATCAGCAATATCAATCAGGAATTGACGGAGAGGCAAAAATATTCTCCGCCGATATGTGATGTTTTTTCAAGTTTATATACATACTTAGAAACAGATGACAGATACAGATTTAATATTGACAGGGAGGCTCAAAAAAAATTACCTGATATTATTAATAATAAAGTACAGAAGATTGTCAGCACGGATTCCCCTGATGAATTTTTAAAAGCGGAATACAGCAGAAAACGGAATATCGGAATTGTCTTTTCAGGGGTGCCTGCTCCCGGAGGGCATAATGTTATTGCAGGGCTTTTTGATGCAGCAAAAAAAGCAAATCCTGAAAACAGAATTTACGGTTTTATTCTTGGACCTGACGGAATTATTGAAAATGAGGCAATTGAACTGACCAGGAGTTATATAGATAAATACCGAAATATGGGCGGTTTCAGCATGATAAAAACCGGAAGAACCAAGATAGACAACAGAGAAAAGATGAATTTCTCCAGAGAAACCTGTAAATCTCTTGGTTTAAATGCGCTTGTTGTTGTAGGCGGTGATGATTCAAATACAAATGCCGCGTTTCTGGCTCAGGAGATGTATAATGACGGAATTCAGGTAATCGGCGTTCCCAAAACCATTGACGGCGATATTCAGGTCAAAGACGCTGACGGAAAAGTATTATGCGCCATGTCATTCGGTTTTCATTCTGCGGCAAGAGCATTTGCCAATTCTATCAGCAATTTATGCACAGACGCCTGCATCTGATGTCAAATACTGGCATATCTGCAAAGTCATGGGAAGGGTGGCAAGTCATCTGGCGTTGGAAGTAGCGTTGCAGACTCATGCCAACATGACCTTTATCGGAGAAGATTTGGCGGATTATGTGGATAAAGAGCGGCTTGAAAAAGCTCAGAATGAAGGAACTACGGATTATACTGCTTACGGCATGACCCTTCGGCATCTTTCCCGCGTGATCTGCGACGGGATTGTCCGCCGGGCGGCTGTTGGAAAAAATTACGGCGTGATTGTCATTCCCGAAGGAATTCTGGAATTTATCAATGAAATTCAGATTTTTATCATCAAGCTGAATACGATTATCGCGGATTACAATCGAACGCCATGATATTGGATTTCATGAAGCATTTTCCGACTCTTGAAGAAAAACTTGAATATCTGCGCACGTCTTGCCAGACGCTCACGGGAAGAAGGGGTGTTTTCTGTATGGAATACGCGCGATGATGATCTTTTTCAATGATATTCCTGAATTTTTTCAGGAAGGTCTGCTTATGGAGAGAGACAGTCACGGCAATTTTCAGTTTTCCAAAGTGGAAACAGAAAAAGTTGTAATGGGGCTTGTTCAGGATTATCTGAATATTCTCAAAGAAAAAGGGATTTATAAAATCGGTATTGAGCGATCATATTATAAAAAGATGCTTGAAAAAGGCAGGGCTTGATCCGGATTATTTCGGACAGGCTCTTTTCAGAAATTATCAGGATGGTGAATTTCTGATAGTAAGACCTTCAATTATCTCTGCAAAAACACTTAAACAGGAGTTTGTAAAAGAGGGCGTAATAAAAGAGAGTGATAAAGCTCCCGTCTGCCATTGAAAAAATCTATAAAAAATCAGTTCCGAGCTTAAAAACCCAGACCTATTTTTACGGCTATGACGGCAGAGGAAGCGATCCCACCCGGTTTGACTCTGTTTATACTTATAATCTGGGGCTGACTGTATTCAGTCTGATTGCCAACGGCGCAACAGGGCAGATGGCAGCAATAAAGAATCTGGAATTTGATTTTTCCCAATGGGAGCCGATTGGCATACCGATTGCTCCGCTTATGCACCTTGAGGAGAGACAGGGGAGAATGGAGCTTGTATTAGAAAAGAGCATTGTGGACGTGAATTCAGCAGCATTCAGGATTGTAAAATCGTTGAGAGAAGATTGGCTGGCGGCATCTCCCGGTGAAGACAGTTTCAGAAAACCTGCTCCGATTACGTTTGACGGAAAATCAGAGGAGAAAATACCTTTGACTCTGGTGTTAAATTCAATTGAAAAATTCTGATTTCTCGTTATGAGGCTCTGCTTCGACGAGTAAAACCCTGAGGGTCTTAAAGACCCTCAGGGTTTTTAGATAACGAGTAAAAATGATTAACAATCCGTTAAAACAAGGAGGTAGGTATGAAAAAGGTTTTGGCGTTTATTGTTGTTTTGGCTATGGCGTGCATGTTCGGCGGAACAGCTTACGGCGATTCTGCTGAACTGCAAGGTGCTATCTCTGCATTGAAAGTATTGGCAGGGGACAGCATTACTTATCCTGATGCGGATGTTGACGGAAACGGCAAAGTTGAGATGCAGGATGCGGTTCTTGCTTTGCAGATTGTTGCGGGCTTCAGAGCAGGAACGCCGGATATTGTTCTGCTTGTTCCCACATCAACGGATACTTTGAAATTGGCATGGCTTCCGGTGAGCAGTAATTCAACGCCTTCAAATGAGATGGCATATCAGGTTCATCTTTCAAAGGATGAAAATTTTGAACCGTCTGCAACGACTTTGCGTAAAACGGTAAAAGGCGATGCACAGGCTGATGTTTCAGGGCTTGAAAAAGCAACAGCTTATTATGCTGTTATTGTGGCAGTTGACAAACAGGGAAACAAAAGTATCAGTCATGAGTATTCCTCAGTAACGACATTTGAATCAGAAGCAGAACTGAAACAGGGTGCAAATCCTGTAAAAGCTGAGGAACTTAATCTCGGAATTCCTGTAATAGACGGGACAACTTACACTTATCAGAAATCGGCTGATACAGTTATACCGGAAATTGACAGTGTGATTTTCGGAAAAAATGATTCAGGCGGTACCTACATGCGTAAGGTCAAATCTTCATCAGTCAATGGTAATCAGATTATTGTAGAGACTGAAAACATATCGTTATCCAATGTGTTGGAAACCGGCACGGTTTCAAGCAATATCAAATTGTTTGATGTAGGTGAAGTAAGCGGTTCAGATCTTGGCAAACGGGCTGACGAAACCCGTTACAGCAGAATGGTATGGAAAGATGAACTGCTGATTGCAGAGCAGACTGATTTTTACCATGATTCTGATGAACTTGAAGTCCATCCTGAAGACAGTCCGGGGCAATATAACATAAAACTCCGCAGGGCAAGGGATATAGAGCAGGAAGTTTCACTGGATACCAGAATCAGTTTTGAACCTGAATTAATCACAGATGTAAGATGGGAAGGAAGCACGATTGAAAAAGCGGAAGTTGTTGCCAAAGGAACGCTTAACTTTGATGCGGTTGCCAAATACAGTTTCACTGCGGCAAAAACCTATGAAAAGGAATTTGAACTGTTCAGAAAATCATGGATTTCAACTTATCCCGTAGGTGCTGTCCCTGTTGTACAGAAAATTTCTCTGATTCTCAAGGCAACGATTACAGCAGAGGCTTCGGCTAAAATCGAAACAGGTATAAACGCTCATGCAGGCACATGGCTTGCATTGGGAGTCCGATACAATCCTGCTGCAAAACAATGGGAGCCTGTAACTGACTCAGGTTTTGAAAAATCCCTGACCGCGAATCTGAGTATTCAGGGCGGTGTAAAAGCAGAAGTAAGACTTATTCCTGAAGTTGAGGTCAGATTTTACGAAGTGGCTGCGTCAAGCCTGTATGTTGAGCCTTATCTGCGCGGTGAAATCGGTATTGAAACCATTGCCAATGCAGACCTGCTTACAGGTCATTATACCGTATTGACCCAGCCTACCGCATTTGATGTTGCTCTCGGATTGGAATGTTTTGTTGAAGCAAAATTGGATGTTCTTGTTGCAGAGATTCCGCTTCTTCCTAAAACCAGAATTCTGGGACCCCCGCCAAAACAGGGATGGGAAATTACATTGCCTGAATATATGCTGTTCAGTCTTCCTGAAATAGAGCTTAAAGCCTCTGATGAAGACGGAAATATTGAAGCAGGCGAGGAAATTCAGCTTACAGCAAAAATAAAACACGGAGAAAACAATAAATTCAATCCTTCTTCCCTGAAATGGGAAATTTATCCCGAACCTGACGAAAAATCAGAAATTGAATTAAAGCCCGGAAATATTACAGAGACAGAAGACGGATACTCCGCAAATGCCACGCTGATGTCCTGTGCGGAAAATAAAACCTTCACGGTTTTTGTATCCGGCTACGGAATTCTGGGCGAAATTTCCCGTAAATTTGCAACATGGACATTTACTGTAACAGGAAAATGCGAACCTATAGCAGCATTTACAGCCACACCGTTATACGGAGAAATTCCTCTTACAGTATCACTGGATGCATCCGCATCTTCGGATGCAGGTAAAATTGTTAGCTATGAATGGACTGTTACAGACGGAAATGTGAAAATGCCCACTCCGGTACTTCAGAAAACCGAGGGTAAAACAGCCTATTTCAAATTTGACAAACAAGGTATCTACAGAATCACCCTCACAATAATGAACGACCGCGGATATACTGCCGAGGAGGCACAATATGTCAATGCAGGTTCTGACTGCGAAAGATACTATGGGTATCCCTTTGCAGGATACGAAAGTGACGGCGGGATAGTGTATAATGATGGGGATTTGAATTTTTTTAATGTTACAATGGGAGGACTGTTTCCCGGGGATTACGGTAATATTTGGGTAAAACCGAATTGTTATGATCCCTGTATAGATAATTGGGTGGAAGGAACTTGTTTTTATGGTCATTCCTCAGAATGCAAAATCGGCTGGGGGACTAGCTATTCATATAGTCCTGACTCAGGCAATGTAATAATCAGCACTCTCCGACGGGTATCATGGACTGAGATGGAAGTTGAATATACTTTTATCAAATGTAAATCTTATACAGGACACTGTCCTTATACAGGACCGCAGGATTCAGAAGGCTACCCGCCGAAAAATGAGATAGGAAGATTTTCAAACACTTTGACTTTGAAGGCTCATGCAAGTTTTAGCCTTATGTGTGTAGATTTTAGGCTGCCAGAACCGGCTACAGAGTTAAAGTTAGCTCCACAAGATTTTACGATCAAACCTGACAAGTATTTTTCCACATGTTCAGGATACGGGTGCGCACATTACTATAAAACAGGTGAAATGATTACCGTATCCTATAATAAAACTCTTGACCCGGATGAATATCTGACATTTTCTGCCGATGGCAGTGAGTTTTACAATATCGGAGATACTTCCTGTGAATTGAAAATAGTCTGTCCTACAACTCTTAGAGTGGATATCGCCAATAAACCGAAATGATTTGGGTGAACGGAGTGAGGCAGCCGTAAAATCAAAAATCATAAGGGTCTTTAAGACCCTTATGACATTGAACCGCAGATTTTCACAGATTAAGCAGATAATGCAGATTAACTCTGCGGGACCTTCAAGATTTGCAAAATCCGGGCGCTGACATCCTGAATACGAATTTGGAACAAGGAGATATACGATTGAAACATGAGTTTATGAGCAAAGCAGAAGAGAATCTGAAAATAGCACAGATAAGTTTTGAAAATGAATGTTATAATGCCTGCGCGAACCGGGCTTATTTTTCAGCTTTTCAGGCGGCTGTTGCAGCATTGTTAAGTAAGGGAACAAGCCGGGGAAAATTTGACCACAAATGGGTTCAGTCGGAATTCAGCGAAAAACTGATTAAAAGACAGAAAGTTTATCCGTCTGAATTGAGGTCATATCTGCTAGAAATGCAGATGCTCAGAAACAAAGCTGATTATGAACACCGTCATATGAGCAGAAATGATGCACGGAAACAGATTGATAAAGCAGAGAAAATGCTCGGATTAATCACAAAGGAGATTGAAAAATGATAAATTTCAAACAGGAAGAACTTATAGAGGAACTGGTGAATCATGTCAGGAAAAAATTTCCCGAAGTCAGTTTTATCGGTGTTACAGAGAGTCCCGAAGACCCTGAAAGTCTTTGGATAAGAGTAACTGCTCCTGAAGATGAAAACAGGGAATCGGAACTGATGGAATACTCTGCTGATAAATCTATGGATATTCTGCTGGATTACGGCTATCATATGCTGGTTATGCCGACTGTGATTCAGCCCTCTGTTTAAGGTCTTGTGATATTTGCCACAACCTGCACATAAACATGGATGAACGGGGTGAAGCAGGAGTAACATTGTCTGAACTGTGATTCCCGTTTGATTATTATGATTGACATGATTAAATCACAGTAATCATAAAAATCATCTGAAAATCACAGTTCAGGACAAATACGGATAATTATCTGAACCGCAGATTTTCACAGATTAAGCAGATAACGCAGGTTAAATCTGTGAAATCAGTGTAATCTGGTTAATCAGCGGTTCTGATACATGGCGCATGTGAACAGGTGTAAGCAGCAGAGACCTTCAGGGTTTCCAAAACCTTGAAAGTCTTTTGAGAATTATAATATGAGCGATGATTTCGAGATAATCAGCGAAATATCAGCAATTGAGATTATTGCTGTCAATTTATCTGTCCGGGAGCGTACAAAACTGAAAGCTCAGTTCGGCGGTCGGCGCTGGAGAAAACTGAAAGGTGTTGCTGATGTCCGTTTTCCGGACGGGAAAATTTATAAAGCAGAAATCCATTGGTATGAATCTCACGGAATCGGTCGCCGAAAAATGAAAGTCAAACGTATCTCGGATTAAAGGTGACTGATATGAAAGCAGAATTTGCAATCTGTATAGAAAATAAAGGATATGATGATTTGGAAAAGCGGAAGATGTACAGGATTCTTCCTGATGCGAAAGCAGATGAAGCAGGCTGCCTTCGTGTGATTGATGAATCAGGCGAAGACTATCTTTATCCTGCGGATAGATTTATAAGCCTTCAATTTCCAAAAGAAATACAGGAACGCCTTTTAAATTCCATTACAGCACAACCTGCACAGAAACATGGGTGAACAGGGTGAAGCAGGAATAACCCGCATAGACCTTCAAGGTTTCCAAAACCTTGAATATCTTTTTAGATATGGGTGAAGGAGTAAATAAATTTAGGATAAGTTAAGATACAATGTCTGATATTGAATTTACATCACATGCCAAAGATATGCTCAAAGAACGGAACATCCGTGAGGAATGGGTTTGGCGTGCCATAAATACGCCTGATACCAGGAAACATTCAGACGATAACAACATACACTATACCAAAGCTGTTAAAGAAAGAGATAATCGTATTCTTCATGTTGTTGTCAATCAGAATATCAGACCGCACCGGATTGTTACCGTATTCTTTGACCGAAGATTAGGAAGAAAAAAATGAGACTGAAACTTGACAAAGAAAATGACGCTCTTTATTTCAGGCTGAATGAAACAGAAATTGCTGAATCCGAAGAAGTTTATCCGGGTGTGATTCTGGATTTTGACGGAAACGGGAATGTCATCGGAATTGAGTTTCTGGAGATAAGCACCCGTACAGAACCTGAAAAATTAAGGATTCTGCAATTTGAAACCGCATAACCTGCACAGAAACATGGGTGAACGGGTAAATCAGCCGTAAAAGCAAAGACCCTTAGGGTTTTTGACTGAAAAAAGGAGAAAAACCATGCAGCAGGTAATAATCAGAGTACCTGATAATTATCCTAAAAATAAAATTCTTCAAAGAATCAGGGAAATTGAATCAATGCTTAAACAGGAATCTGAATTATTTGAATCTGTTCTGCTTAAAAAAGCGGAAAAGAAAGAATATGAAAGACTTAAATCAGCAATAAAAAATCCTGCATTTGATTCTCTGAAAAATTCGGAAGAGGATATTTATACAATCTCTGACGGAGAGCCTTTTCATGACCCGGAATGGAAAAAAGCAGTCCTTGAAGCTGAAGATTATGATGATTCTGAAGAAGACTTATACACCTCTGATAACGGGAGAGTATTCAATGACAAAGAGTAAAATCTTTCTTGTGCCTTTTCCCTATGATGATTTATCATCTGACAAATTACGTCCGGTTGTCTGTCTGACAGAGCCTATAGGAACACGCCGCCATGTCATCGTGGCTTATATTACCAGTCAGATTCCGGTTCATCTGTTTGATACAGATATTTTAGCAGATAACAAACATCCTGATTTTAAAGGGACAGGACTGAAACAGACATCCGTTATCAGAGTACATTATCTGCTTACAATTTCAACAGTTGTTATTAAACGGGAAATAGGTAAACTGCCGTCAGATATACAGTCTCAGATTGCTGAAAAATTATGCAATCTTTTTAAGTCAGATAAAAATGAGACTGAAACTTGACAAAGAAAATGACGCTCTTTATTTCAGACTGAATGAAACAGAAATTGCCGAATCAGAAGAAGTTTATCCGGGTGTGATTCTGGATTTTGACGGAAACGGGAATGTCACCGGAATTGAGTTTCTGGAGATAAGCACCCGTACAGAACCTGAAAAATTAAGGGTTCTGCAATTTGAAACCGCATAACCTGCACAGAAATATGGGTGAACGGGGTGACGCAGGAGTAAATCCGAACCGCTGATAATCCTGATTGAGATGATTTCGCTGATTTATCACGGACATCATTTTTATCATGATTATCAGCGGTTCATACCTTAAAATTCAATCTTTGATAAGGATATTATATGGAAATAAAAACGCCGAAAGCGCATTACATTGTTGACGGTAACGGCAGAAAAAAGGGGGTATTTCTCACTCTCAGAGAATACAGCAGGCTGCTGGAAGATCTGCATGATTTAAGTGTTATTGCGGAACGCCGGGATGAACCGCCAATTACACTTGAGGAGATGAAACGGAGATTGAAGTCAGATGGATGAATACAGCATTATTTTAAAACCGTCTGTTGAAAAGGATTTCCGTAAATTATCGGATTCAATGACTGAACGTATCTTTGACTGCATTGAACAGTTAAAAACTGAACCGTTTCCCCGGCAGGCAGTCAAAATTACAGGCAAAGAACCGTTTTACCGGATACGAATCGGAGATTACAGGATTATTTACAGTGTTGACACGCAGATTAAACAGATTGTCATTCATTATATCCGTCATAGGAGTTATGTCTATCGCTCTGTATGAAATCAGGTTATTTATACAGATGGTGTTTTAAAAGGTTATTTTTCTCAGTGGAAATATGACGGCAAACCAACAGGCTGTCATGGCAATTACACCAGCGGCAAAAAGAATGACGTATGGACATGCTACAACACAGACGGCACAACCTACACAGAAACATGGGTGAACGGGGTGAAGCGGGCGTAACAGCAAAAACCCTAAGGGTCTTTAAGACCCTTAGGGTTTTATGGATATATCATGAATAAAATTATAAAAACAGATGAAGAATGGCGATCTCTTCTCGTGCCGCAGCAATATGAAGTAACTCGGAAAAAAGGGACTGAACCGCCCTTTACAGGGGCATATTATGATTTAAAAGAAAAAGGAATTTATTGCTGTATCTGCTGCGGGCTTGATTTATTCAGTTCCCATGCAAAATTTGATTCAGGAACCGGGTGGCCCAGTTTTTGGGAGCCTGTTTCACAGGATCATATCAGAACCATTGAGGATAACAGCTTTTTCATGAGAAGAACCGAAGTTTTATGTAATCGGTGTGATGCTCATCTTGGGCATGTATTTGAATACGGTCACGCTCCGACAGGGCTTCGTTACTGCATTAATTCCGCATCATTGAGTTTTGCAGGGAAGCATAAATAATATCTGTAGGTCGAGTTAGGGCAGCGTAACCCGACATTATAATCTAATTTCAGTAGATCGAAAGAGTTTGTAGTTCCGCCCTTCGGCGTGCTGCGGTAAATATCTGATTTAACAGTAACCGCCTAAAGGCGGAACTACAAACTTTCAACAGATGACATCAAAGCAAAAATTCAGTTAAAGGATTAAAAAAACTATGAAAGTGATTGCATTTAACGGAAGCGCTCGCAAAGACGGAAATACCGCCATTCTTATCCGGTATGTATTTGGGGAGCTTGAAAAAGAAGGGATTGAAACAGAACTTTTTCAACTTGCAGGAAAAAGATCCGGGGGTGTCTGGCATGTACAAAATGTTTTGAAAACAAGGATCAGCACTGTTCTGTAAAAAAAGATGATGTTCTGAATGAGTGCATTGACAAAATGCTTGAAGCAGACGGAATCATTCTCGGATCCCCTACATATTTTACGAATGTCAGCACCGAGATGAAGGCATTGATTGACCGGGCAGGGCTTGTTGCAAAAGCAAACGGGGGTATGTTCCGGCGCAAGGTGGGTGCGGCTGTGGTTGCGGTGCGCCGAGCAGGTTCTATCCACGTTTTTGATTCGATCAATCACCTTTTCTTTATCAGCCAGATGATTGTTCCGGGATCAAGTTACTGGAACATGGGAATCGGGCTGAACAAAGGGGATGTGGAAAAAGATGAAGAGGGGATTCAGACCATGAAAACACTGGGACAGAATATGGCGTGGCTGTTAAAAAAGATAAAAAGCTGACAGATCAGAGAAGCTAAGTTTTTTTCAAAAAACTTAGCTTCTTATCTCTAATTCTTAATTCTTGTTTTGGATAAACTGAATCGCCTGTTTTAATCTGGATAAAGCTCTTTCTTTTCCAATTACTTCGATAATTTCAAAGATACCCGGACTTGCAGTTTCTCCGGTCAGAGCAACCCTTACGGGCTGTGCAATTTTGCCAAGTTTAAGACCTGTTATCTCCATGACTTTCTTAAAAGCATCTTCAAGGTTCTTCTCAGTAAAGATTTCCATTGCTTCAAGATTTTCTGTCAGCAGCTTCAGAGATTCAAGAGAATCCGGCACAAGAAATTTTTCCGATGCCTTTTCATTGTATGAAATAACATCCTGAAAATAAAATATAGCACTATCTGCCATTTCATGAAGGGTTTTACTTCGGGGTCTCAGGGTTTCAATCGCCTTTGCCAGATAATCTTTATCATCAACCTTATATCCCCTCTCTTCTAAAAACGGCGTCAGATGCCTGATAAGCCTCTCAGACGGAGCAGCTTTGATATGATCTGCATTTAACGCCAGCAGCTTATCCTGATCAAAGACCCCGGCAGCATGACCGACATTTTCAAGATTGAATTTTTCAATCAGGTCCTCTCTTGTAAAAAATTCCTGATCCCCGAATGACCATCCAAGACGGACAAGGTAATTAATCAGGGCATCAGGAAGGTATCCCATATCACGGTAAGCAGTAACAGACATCGCCCCGTGCCGTTTACTCAGACGGGTGCGGTCTTTTCCTAACACCATAGGAACATGCCCGTAAGTCGGCAGCTTCACCCCAAGAGCCTTATACAGTTGTATCTGTTTCGGGGTATTGTTGACATGATCATCTCCACGGATAACTGTATTGATTCCCATAGCAATATCATCTACCACAACAACAAAATTATATATTGGAATTCCATCACTCCGCTGAATGATAAAGTCATCCAACTCTGTATTCTGAAAGACAATATTACCTTTTATCACATCCTCTATAATTGTGGTTCCGGTTAACGGTGCCTTGAATCTGACAACTGTGTTTTTACCTTTGGAAAGCCCTTTTTCACGGCATGTTCCGTCATATTTGGGCTTTCCGCCGACAGCCAGAGCTTTATTTCTCATTTCCTCCAACTGCTCAGAAGTACATGAGCAGTAATAGGCATTACCTGAATCAAGAAGTTTCTGTATATATTCCTGATAAATATGAAATCTCTCAGACTGAAAATGAGGACCGTTGTCCCAGTCAATCCCAAGCCATTCAAGCGCCTCAAATATAGCATCTGCTGATTCTTTTGTGGAACGCTGTATATCTGTATCTTCAATTCTTAAAACAAATTTGCCCTTTGTATGACGGGCATAAAGCCAGTTAAAAAGAGCAGTCCTGTGCTCCCCCCACATGAAGATATCCTGTAGGACTTGGGGGAAAACGGGTAATAATTTCTTCCATATCTTTTTTACCTTTCTAATCTTTATCTGCTTAAAAAATTTATTATATTTTAATATTGTTATATGATATTAAATCTGATCATTCTATATATTGATGGCAGGAATTTTTATCCTTCCTAACTCATTCATAAAATGTATCTTGCCCATTTCACAGATTTCTGCCGCCTTGCCTAAAGAAACACGTCCAACTTCAAATAATTTGACGGCTAATAAAAATTTCAGTTCCTGCTCCAGTTCTTTTGCAGACTTTCCGCTGGCAATCAGCAAATCAGTGCTGTATGGAATACTGAGAGTTCTCATAATGAATATCTCTGATCAGAGTTATAAAGTTTCTTAAATAAAGTGTATAAACATTGATTCTGACCTTGGCGGCGTGTTGAAAACCGACATGGCATTCTATACTTTTTCATACACGATTTCCCATAATTTTCTGCTGCTGTTCCATTTATAGCCCGCCTTTCTTATTTTTTCCTGCAAATCTTTTTCTCCGAAATCGTTACAAAGACAGGCAATTGCTCTTTTTAACCGTCCTTTTTATCATTATAATAAGGAGTTTTTTTTGTCAATAAGAAGAACAGAAATTTATTTAACGTGAGTTTGACATAAAAAAATTGGTGATGGGTCAAACCGGTTGATAGGCTAAATTTAGCCAAATATTTTTAGACCGTTGTACACTTTATCAACCGATTTGATCCACTACCAAAAAATTAAGCTATGAAATCAGAGTATTTATCCCTATCCATTTTGTAAATGGGGATTTTCAGAGAGTTGCAGAGAAATCCCCCTGCCTCCTTCCCTGAAGGGAAGGGGGGAAATCAGAAAGCGGGGCGGAACTCAATGCCATTAAGTTAAGACCTGACCTGACCCCCGACCCCTTCCCAAAGGGAAGGGGAGACCTCATTCCGCTTTATTCCCCCCTTCCCTTTGGGAAGGGGGGCAGGCTTTGGCATGAGACTTCGGCGTGAGCTCAGTCGAACGATCAGCCGAATGGGGGGTCAGGCTGGTTTATACCTTAACTTAATGGCATTGGGGGCGGAACTCCCCTTCCTTCAGGGAAGGGTCCTGGGTTAGGTCAGGAGAACTTAACAGCCCTGCCTTTACAAAAGGGGGTAAAACATTCTGCTTTCAAATATTAAACATTTATCTTGAATTCACATTATCTTACAAGCTCCGTATCCATTTTTTGATCTCTGTATCAAGCAATTCATAAAATTTTTCAGAACCCCCAAGCCCGTGTCTGCCGAAGAAATAATTTATCTCAAGAAAAAGAGGGGTTGCCATCCCTTTTTCCCATGAAAAAAGAAAGTCAAAGCCTGCCAGATTAATCCCTGTTTTCTGACAGAAATTCTTAGCAGAAATTTTTGCCGCCTCCTGTAAATCCGGGTCTGATTCTGCATCCGTAACTCCCCCTTTTGATATATTTGCATGAAATTTTTCAGGATTTTTTTGAACACGCCAGTATGAGATCATCTTTTCACCAATCACAACAACCCGCAATGTTCTGCTCTCCGGAATATCACTATTTTCAGAAACTTCAGAAGTCCGATTATTCCGTTCCGACAAAAAACGCGGGATTGGTCTGATATACTCCTGAATAAGAAAACCGCTCTGCCCGGTCTTTTCATAAGACGCTGCTTTTTTTAAAATATCCTGAAACTCTTTATCAGACTTTATAAGAAATACATTATCCCCCTCCCCGCCCCAGTCAAATTTGAAGACAAAAGGGGGTGAGGGATAAGATTTGAAGGGAGGGAGAGAGGAGAGATAAATCTCACTCTTTGGATGGGGCGTATTGGTATCCCGGAATAAATGAATCTGCCCGATCTTTCCCGGATATTTGAATCGTACATCATAATTGGGAAAAATATTCCTGCAATTTTCCCGCACCATTTTATAAAGCGATTCCCTGCACCCCTGGGCAGAATAACAGCTTTTGCCGCTTTTATAGCAGCCAATTCCTCTGCTCCTGGATCCCGCCCTGCGCAGATGATATTTTTATCATATTCAAAACACGGGTGAAATGAAAGAATCATCAGTATCCGAATTTTATCAATGTCTTGGTATCTTTGCTCCAGTTTTTCTGAACCCGTACAAAGAGCTTCAGAAAAACCTTGGTTCCGACCATCCGCTCAATCTCTCTCCGAGCCTCTTCACCGATCTTTTTCAGCATAGTTCCCCCTTTTCCTATGATAATTCCTTTCTGAGAATCACGCTCAACATGAATTGTAGCATGAATCTTGACAATTTTGGTCTCTTCGGAAAAAGAATCTATTGTAACTGCTGTAGCATAAGGAATCTCCTGACCTGTAAAACGGAAAATCTTTTCCCTTACCATTTCAGCCGCAATATCACGCTCAGGCATATCTGTTATTGAATCTTCGGGATAATAAGGGGGACCTGCCGGAAGGCGAGCCTCCATTTCATCTAACAGTTCTTTTATCTGATCCCCTTTTTCAGCCGAGATCGGTACAATCGTTTCAAAAGGATACGCGGCTGCCCATAAATCTATCATCGGCAGAATTAAAGGTTTCAGCACAAGGTCTGTTTTATTCAACGCAAGAATAACAGGCTTGTTCTGTTTTTTCAGCCTCTCCACAATAATTGTTTCCGAAGCCGGGTCAGGATTGGTAACATCAGCTACAATCAGAATCATATCTGTTCCGCTCATAGCAGAGAGAGCAACATCAACGATTCTGGTATTTAATACATTCCTTGCTTTATGCACTCCGGGGGTATCCATAAATACAAATTGTGCAGAGGGTTTGTGAAGGATCCCAAGAATACGGTTACGGGTAGTCTGGGGCTTATCAGATGTGATGGAAATCTTTTCTCCAAGTATCTTATTCAGAAGCGTGGATTTTCCTACATTCGGCGTGCCGATAATGCTGATAAAGCCGGATTTAAAATCAGTCGTTGAATTATTCATTATAATATTTTTTTTCTGCTGGTTACGAGGCTCTGCCTTGTAATCAGCATGGTTTTAATTTAAACTTGTTTTCCGCAGAAAGGACAATATCTGAAATCCTTATGCAATGCACTTCCGCAGCTTTTACAGGTTTTATTTTGCGTCTCCAGCCAGTCGTTGTACTCTTCTCCAAACTCATGGATATTACGTTCACATTTTTCACATACAATAAAGGGTTCACCTTTTTTGACCCTTAAAACCGGAATAAAAAATATGTTGAAATAATAATCTATCCGCTTAAAATAAGCATGCGCCAGTCCGCATACCGGACATAACTGAGGCTTATTATCAAGTACTTTTATTTTTGGTGAAATTCCGCCGATAAAGAAAAACATGGAAATACCTTTTTATCTCTATTTTTACCACAAAGACACAAAGAACACAAAGTTTGCAATATCAGATTTTCTTTGTGTTCTTTGTGTCTTTGTGGTAAAAGTTTCACATAGTGTTCATCCTTAATTCTCACTTCTTCACTTCCCTAAAATTCCCTTGGTTTACAGATAATCTCCCTGATACGCATATCAAAGAGATCAGACTGACTCGCAGGCTTTAAAACCAATGCTGCATCCGCGCCTCTGGCGCTTCCGCCGATAGAAACAATATCATTTCCTGTCAGAGCGCCGGCATCTGCCGCCATAATAGAGACTTCCACCGCAACTTTGACTCCCTGCCCAAAAAGCCTTAATGTATCTGCAATCAGCAGAACCGGATAGCTTCCGGTATATTTTTGGGCGATAGAACGCTCCACACCTGATAACGCATGTGTAGCCGCGATAACTTTCGCTCCTTTATTTTCCAAATCTTTTCTGATATTATCAGGCATTACCATTTGAAAAGGTTCTTTAAAGCCGCAATGATATGTAACAACAGTTATCTGAAATCCTTTAAATATTTCCAATGCTTTATAAGCTGTATCCCCTTTTGAGGAGGCTAAAACAACTTCATTTAATCCAAGTGCTTTTCCACGCTCATAAGCAAGTTTCAGCGTCTGCTCTGTATTTGTATTTCCGGGCTTGTCAAAATACATAATAATAACCTCCTGATTAACAAATTGTATTCAAATCAAGACTTCTGTAAAACTTCATAACTCTTTTTCAACTTTTATTGTATAAGATTTGACAGGATAGTCAACAATCTGATAAAGAAAATTTAAGTAATTAAAAAAAATAAAGGAAAATGTTATGATTATTGATTTTCATACCCATATTTTTTCCAAAGATGTACGTGAAAAAAGAGAAGAATACTTTCCAACTGAGCCTGCATTCAAACTTTTATATGATTCCCCAAAGTCCAGACTGATCGGAGCAGAAGAGATTGTCGCTTCAATGGATGAACAAGGGGTTGATATATCTGTTGTATTCAGCTTTCCATGGAAAAATTCAAAAACATTTAAAAGAGAAAATAACTATATAATTGAAGCTGTTCAGAAATACCCTAAACGTCTTGTCGGTTTCTGCTGTTTTGATCCGTTTAATAATGAAGCGGCATCAGAGACAGTCAGGTGCCTTGACGCTGGGCTTTCAGGAGTCGGGGAGCTTGCTTTTTATCAGTCCGGTATTGATGAAGCATCCCGGAATAAGCTTGAACCGATTATGGAGATATGCCTTGACAGAAACATGCCGGTTCTGATTCATACCAATGAACCGCTGGGGCATCTCTATCCTGGAAAAACCCCGAACACACTGGGACAGATTTACAGGCTGATAAGAAAATTTCCTGATAACAAGATCATTCTTGCACACTGGGGCGGAGGGATATTTTTCTTCAATCTGCTTAAAAAAGAGGTGAAAGAGACCCTGAGCAATGTCTATTTTGATACAGCCGCATCTCCGTTTTTATATGATCCTGAAATATATCGGGTTGCAAAAAATATCGCTGGTCTGGATAAGATTCTCTTTGGCACAGATTTTCCTCTTTTAAAGCCTGAAAGATATTTTAAAGAATTTGAAAAAGCAGGATTGTCAGCAGAGGAGAAAGAGCGGATTTGCGGCGTCAATGCGGCTGAACTGCTTGGGATTGTTTAATCATGGATCAGACTATTTTAAAAGTGGATAATCTTGTTACAGCATTTGAAACAGAGAGCGGCAGAATCCGTGCCGTGGATGATGTCAGCTTTGAGGTAAAAAAGGGAAAAACTCTTGGAATTGTAGGAGAATCTGGTTGCGGAAAGAGCGTTACCGCTCTCTCAATTATGCGTCTCCTGCCAAAGCCTGCGGGTATTATTGAAAGCGGCATGATTCTCTTTAAAGATACTGATATTGTTAAAATTAACCCTGATAAAATGCACAATATCCGTGGCAATCATATCTCTATGATTTTTCAGGAGCCTATGACTGCTCTGAATCCGGTTCAAAAGATCGGAAAGCAGATCGGCGAGGTTTTTCAGCTTCATTATTCTGATATGAATGAAAAAGAGATATGGAAAGCATCTGTTGAAATGCTTTACAAAGTAGGGATTCCTGATCCTGAAAAGCGTGCTTATGAATATCCGCATCAGATTTCAGGGGGGATGAGGCAGCGGGTTATGATTGCGATTGCCCTTGCATGTAAGCCTGATATTCTGATTGCAGATGAACCGACAACCGCTCTTGATGTTACCATTCAGGCGCAGATTATAGAGCTTATCCTGAAATTGCAGCGGGAAACAGATATGGCGGTGATTTTTATCACTCATGATTTAGGGGTGATTGCTGAAATCTGTGATGACGTGGTTGTTATGTATGCGGGAAAGGTTGTTGAAACGGCTTCTGTAACAGAATTATTTAAAAATCCGAAACATCCTTACACAAGAGGCTTGCTTGCTTCAATTCCCCGTCTGGAATATCCTGGAAAAACAAAGCTGAATATTATAAAAGGGTTGGTTCCGAATCTGAATGAACTGCCTGCGGGGTGCCGGTTTCAGAACCGATGTCCTGATGTGCAGCCGATTTGTCAGACCGCTCATCCGCCTTTAAAAGCTGTGGGGGAAGATCATTTTGCAGGGTGCTATTTTTAGAACAGACATCTACAAGGATTGTGTTTAAGAAGAGGATTTTTTAAGTTGACAGTTTCAAAAAGTTTGTAGTACCGCCTTTAGGCGGTTATTCACAGAAGTTTGTAGTACCGCCTTCAGGCGGTTATTCACAAAAAGTTTGTAGTACCGCCTTCAGGCGGTTATTCACGCCCCACCGCCTGAAGGCGGTACTACGAACTTTTTTGATGCAACATCTACAAGGATTGTGTTTAAGAAGAGGATTTTTTAAGTTGACAGTTTCAAAAAGTTTGTAGTACCGCCTTCAGGCGGTTATTCACGCCCCACCGCCTGAAGGCGGTACTACAAACTCTTTTTGAGCTGAGTTACTGTTTCATGTATAATATTCTTTTATAGGGTGCCGGTTTCAAAACCTTTCTTATATATTTTTGGTAACTATTGGTCAGAAACTAAATTTCTTCAAGAAACTTAGTTTCTCAAAAGTGCTGATCTCCTGTTATATGTGTGCAACATTATTTGGCAGTTTTTTGATTGACTATATTTTTTCTTTGGGTTATTTTTATAGATAGTTATGTGAATATATCAACAATAAGGTGAAACAATGACAGATTCATATATAGAAGAAAAAGCTGTTGAAATGATGATTGCTACAAGCGCGGCAGTTCAGAAAATACGTTTTTATCCGCCTTCAAGCACATTGACAGGATATTCGGTTAATGAAGCATATCAGCATATACAGGATATTTTTGTTCATAAAAACGATTTTATAATAGCAAAATCAGAAAACAGCATACTTATCTGTGATAATTATCTGAGTGAAAAAGAACAGAATAAAATTCAGGTATCTTCATTTCTTGATCTCCTCTTCGGTTTCGGATTTGTCAGCATTACCTTTAAAAAAGGACTGGAAAAAGAAGAATTTACCATATTGTTGGAAATTCTGAGCGAAAAACCGGAGCAGATAAAAAAAGAAGGAGGAATACAGCAGGTATTTGCCCGGAAAAATCTGAGTCATATCTGTCTTGATGAATGCCATCCGGTCTCTTCATCTCTCTCCCGTACTCCGGTATGGGAAAAAGATAAAAAATTGGACAGAAAAGTGATTGCCGTGCTGATTCATCTGCTGGATACGCTTTTAGATGACAAAGATAAGGAGAATATATCACAGATTTTAGCCCGTTCTGTTATCAGCAAAGATGATGATACAATTGCCATGTTTCTAATGCAGGAGAAAGAATCTGATCTTGGAAAACAGATACAGAACCATATAATCATCTTGGCAGATAATAAAAAATTTGAAACACTGCTTTTAAAAATCAGGTATATGTATGACGGAGGGGATACTGATGAGGCTGTAAGAAAAATATATGATATAATGATGAATTCTGACAAAGGAATCCCTTTCAGAAAAAAGACGGAAGATGAAAAAATGCTCTTTAAAGAAAAACTTAACCGCTTTATAAAAGGAGAAAAAGAGCTTTTCAAAGATAAACTGTTCATGGAATCCCTTTCAGAAACTGCTGAAAAATTTTTTATCCGGAAAAATAGCAAAGCTGCCGAAGCTGTTATTAATAAACTCGGAGACGGACTCACTTCTGAAGATCCGGACGTAAGAGATGACATATCCCGGATTCTGGCACAGATTGGAGAGAAACTTGTCAATGAGCAGAAAATCAATATATTTATTAAATTATCATGGAAACTTATCAGATGGATCCATTTTGAAACCCGTCTGACGCCGGAATATGAAACAATCTGTATCCAGTTGCAAAATATAAGCCGTTTCCTTATTATGAATAACAGATTTCCGGAAACTCATCAGATTCTCAAACTTTTTAATATCATTTACAGCGGAAAAGCAAAAAAAGATGAAAATATCAGGGAACTTGCCGGAAAAGTACTGACTGCTCTGTCAGCAGATGATATATTGGATCCGATATTAAAAGATTTTCAGAATAATGAAGCAGGCAGACGAAAACAGGCTTCTGAAAAACTGGTTCACCTGGGAGCCGCATCTGCAAAGCGGATGCTGAATCTTTTAAGGGAGAGCGAAAACAAGACCGAGCGATCCCGGATTTTACGGGTTCTTTCCGATATGAAATATGCAGTGATTATACCCCTTACAGAACAGATAAAAGAGGATATTCCATGGTATTATCTCAGGAATCTGATATTATTATTCGGCAGGGTCGGGAATGAAAACCATCTGGAAATTTTAAGCCCGTTTCTGAAATATAAAGAGATGCGTGTACGCCGGGAGACTCTTAACAGTATCTGGAGTATCGGCGGAAAAAAGAGTGAAGCAGTTTTGCTGGCTGCATTACTGTCAGCAGATGATTTGTTTAAAATCAATATTATAAGCACATTGGGTGCTATGAAATGTGAAGATGCGGTTTCTCATTTTGCTTCTCTGCTTGAATCTATGTCATCAGTTCAGTCAGCAGAGTTAAGAACTGAACTGGCAAAAAATATCTGCGCTGCTTTGGGGAATATCGGAAATCATGATGCAACAATGATTCTGACAGAGATATTTGAACAGAGAAATAAGAAACTGTTACTCAATAAAAAAATGTATAATGAAGAATCTGAAAAAATTTGCTACCGAAGCGTTGGCAATAAAAGGCGGGGATCAGATTATTGACAGAGAGAAAACTTTTTCAGATAAAAAAGAATCAATCTATACAGATATACCCGCAGGAAAAATTCAGTCTGCTGAAACATGAGAAAGTTTATGCCAATTAATTGTATTTTATTCCTATCTATAAATTAAGGATATAAAAATATGGAAAAATCTGCTGTAAATGCTTTTAAATCAGAGATCACAGAAATTTTGAACGGGGAGAAAGATTTTTTAAAAGATAGACGGCTTATAGAGATTCTGCCTGATGTTATTGAAGAGTTGTTTGAGCAGAAAAAAGAACGGATTGCTGAAAAGTTTATCAGTATTATGGGAAATGCGATTATAAACAGTAAATCAGAATTACAGTCAGCTATTATCAAAGCGGTTTCTCATATCGGAAAGAATCTGACGGCACACCGGCAATATGATATAATGCTCAAACTCTCTTATAAATTAACCCACTGGATAAAACTTGAATCATCAGTCACACCGATTTATGAAGATATATCTTTTCAATTACAAAATTTTGCTTATACTCTTCTCTGTAACAGACATTATGAAGAGTGCGATCATATTTTAGATACATTTAATCTTATATATAAAGGAAAACTTCTTAAAAATAAAGATGTACGGGATTTTTCAGGTCGTATATTAAAAGGTATCGGAACTGATGAGATATTAAAGCCTCTTTTAAAAGAATTTCAGACTGATAAAGAGAATGAACGGTGGAATGCGACCCGCAGACTGATTCAGCTTGGAGGTGCTTCGGCAGAGCCGCTGTTAAATCTTTTACGCGAAAGTCAGGACAGGCATGAAAGGTCCAGAATTTTACGGGTAATTTCCGGAATAGGGACCGGGGCAATCCCCTGCATGATGACTCAGATCAGAGAAGGGGGACCCTGGTATTATATCCGTAATCTTTTACTTTTATTCGGAAAAATCGGAAATAAAAGCCATCTGAGTATCCTGAAACCGTTTCTGGAACACAGCGACCTGCGGGTTCAGCGGGAAGCATTGAAAAGTATTTACTATATCGGCGGAGAAGAGAGCAGAGAGATTATTTTATCTCTCCTGCCGTTTGCTGACGACAGGTTAAAAATTGATATTGCAGGGATTTTAGGAGAAATAGGAAATGATGAGGCGGTTCCGTTTCTTCTTGATCTTCTTGAATCAAGCATGGCAACAGCATCGGCTCTCGGATATGAACTGGCGGAAAAAATATGCAAATCACTTGGAGATATAGGATCTGAAGAGGCTGTTCCTGCTCTGAGTGAAATCCTTGAATCATCTTTCTATTCCCGCTCTCCTGAATGGGAAAAGAAAACTCTTGACGCTGAACTGAAAAGAAAATTGCGAAAAAATAAAGATTTATATAAAATAAAGGATGCTGCGGCCAGCGCACTGGCAATAATAAAAGGAAAAAAAGAGAAACATGCCGAGGGGAATATTATGATTTTTAATCAACCTCAAAATAGTCAGGATGCATCGAATAAAAAAATGTCGCTCTCTGATGATCCTGAGCATCTGGAAAGATGGTCTGATTTTTACAATACCCTGACAACTGAAGAGAGCAGCGCATTTTATCATTCTTTAAAAGAAGGGAAGAGCCGTGAGGATTGCATCATCTACAAACAGGGGGATCCGAACCGCAGGCTCTATTTTATTGAAAAGGGTAAACTGGTTCTGGCGTATGATCAGGATGGGGAGGAGATATGGATAAGGACCTTAAAGCCCGGAGATGTTGCCGGAATAAACAGTTTTTTTGATAATTCAGTCTGTACGACTTCCATGATAACAATCACTGATGTTATTATAAAGTTTTTGGAAAAAAACAGCCTTATTGAGTTAAAAGAAAAATTTTCGGAATTTGAATCCAAACTGAAAGAATACTCTTCTCAATTTGAAAATATTCAGGATATATTAGATCAGTATGGCATGGAACGCAGGTCATATCAGCGGATACCGCTTTCCGGGAAAATATCGGTCTGGCTTCTGAATAATTTCGGGAATCCTGATGGGAAAGCTTACAGGGGAGATATATTAGATGTATCTTCCGGAGGCTTATCTCTTCTGTTAAAATTGCCGCATGACAGTGCGCAGCAATTTTTAAATCATAAAATCAATCTGAAATTCATTCTTATCGGAGATAATTCCCGTCATGAGATAGATAAAAACGGAATTGTTGTGGCAGTTCGTGATAAGATTACAGAATATTATTCTGTTCATATAAAATTCAACGAGCCGCTGATTCAATATCCCCTGATCCGTTCAGGAGATTTTAAAATCGGTATGTCAAATACCGGACTTATTGTTCAGAAAGATACGTTTTTAGTTACTGAAATTTAGATATAATTCAGAATATTCCAGTTCATAGTACCGCCTTCAGGCGGTTCATGCGTAAAAGTTCGTAGTACCGCCTTCAGGCGGTTCATGTGAAATCAGAAGGTTATCTTTATACGCCTGACCGCCTGAAGGCGGTACTACAGACAGAAAAGTTCGTAGTACCGCCTTCAGGCGGTTCATGTGAAATCAGAAGGTTATCTTTATACGCCTGACCGCCTTCAGGCGGTTCATGCGTAAAAGTTCGTAGTACCGCCTTTAGGCGGTTCATGTGAAATCAGAAGGTTATCTTTATACGCCTGACCGCCTGAAGGCGGTACTACAGACAGAAAAGTTCGTAGTACCGCCTTTAGGCGGTTCATGTGAAATCAGAAGGTTATCTTTATACGCCTGACCGCCTGAAGGCGGTACTACAAACTTTTTCTTTGTGAAACTTTCACGGTTCAATAAAAATCTTGATAATGAAAGGAAAAATTTATGTTTAAATCTAAGGTATTACTATTTTTTATCGTAGCTTTTTCTATATGCTGCGCAGGGTGTGCTTATGTCAATATCAGGGCACCTTATGATGATAATATTGACAATACAGATTTCGGTTCAAAAAAAGGAATTGCAACAGCTTACAGTATTCTGTGGATAGTCTCATGGGGAGACGCAAGTTATTCAGCAGCAGCAAAAAACGGAAATATCAGAGTGATGAAACATGCGGATCAGGAGATTCACTCTTTCTTATTCGGTGTATTCAACCGATGGAGCATTATTGTATATGGAGATTAAACAGATAAAAACCATTATGGTTTTCAAAGCTCTGATAGTTTTAACAATTCTTCTTATTTTCCTGTTTTTTATAAGCGGATGTATTCATCTTGGAGGATTCGGAAGATTCGGGGATGAATCTTTGCAGGGTTTTATATTTACAAAGATTAAAGTTCCTTATACAAAAGACCTGAACAATACTCCTGTTGTTGAAGATAAAAATTATGCCGAGGGAACAATTACGCAAATCAAAGAGCCGATTTCCGGGCAGGGGATTTATGTTCAGTTTAATTCCAATGCTATAGGAGATATTGCAAAAAAGCATGGACTGAAAAAGGTCTATTTTGCTGATTTGGAAAAATTCAGCATTTTAGGAATATGGTCTTATGAAAAAATCTGTCTGTATGGTGAATAATGTGCTGGGATTATTTTGATAAAGTATATTGTATCTCTTTAAATACTCGGAAAGACAGACAGAAAGAGGCAAAAGCACAGTTTGAAAAGGTCGGATTATCAGACAAGGTTGAATTTGTCATTGTCAAAAAGCATCCGGTAAATTCTGAGCAGGGGATTTATGAATCTCATATCTCCTGTATAAAAAAAGGGATCATCGCTGATGCGGCAAATATTCTTATTTTTGAAGATGATATAATATTTGACGGTTTTACTCCCTCTCTTTTACAGAATTGTATTGATTTTCTGTCAAACAGTAAAGATTGGAATATTCTGTTTTTCGGATGTATGGTTAAAGAGAGTAAAAAAACGTCATTACCGTCTATATTAAAGCTTCAATACTGCTGCTCCGCCCATGCTTATATTTTGAACCGTAATTTTGCTGAAAATATCGTAAAAAATAAATGGAACGGTATAGCTTTTGATGATATGTTGGCATCTTATCTTCAAGACGGATTTTATGCAATATACCCTTCTTTTGCATTTCAGAGCAGCTCTTCCACTGATAATGACAAATGCCTGAATTTGGATAAAATCAGAAAGCTGTGCGGCGGTATTAAACAAATTCAAAGGATGAATGAATTTTATCATTATCATAGGCATTTGATTATTGCCCTGCATATTTTTATTATTTTGATAATTATCGGAATAATATTGATTTAAAACCATAATATTCCCCTCGTTCCCACGCTTCGCGTGGGAATGCAAGCCCGGACACTTCCACGTTCCGAGCTGATCTCCCGCCCTCCCTCACGGG
>CAWEAR010000031.1:0-53095 GCA_963806835.1 uncultured delta proteobacterium | reverse complement strand
TTAACCCACTGGATAAAACTTGAATCATCAGTCACACCGATTTATGAAGATATATCTTTTCAATTACAAAATTTTGCTTATACTCTTCTCTGTAACAGACATTATGAAGAGTGCAATCATATTTTAGATACATTTAATCTTATATATAAAGGAAAACTTCTTAAAAATAAAGATGTACGGGATTTTTCAGGTCGTATATTAAAAGGTATCGGAACTGATAAGAGATCTAAAGCCTCTTTTAAAAGAATTTCAGACTGATAAAGAGAATGAACGGTGGAATGCAACCCGCAGACTGATTCAGCTTGGAGGTGCTTCGGCAGAGCCGCTGTTAAATCTTTTACGCGAAAGTCAGGACAGGCATGAAAGGTTACAGAATTTTACGGGTAATTTCCGGAATAGGGACCGGGGCAATCCCCTGCATGATGACTCAGATCAGAGAAGGGGGACCCCTGGTATTATATCCGTAATCTTTTACTTTTATTCGGAAAAATCGGAAATAAAAGCCATCTGAGTATCCTGAAACCGTTTCTGGAACACAGCGACCTGCGGGTTCAGCGGGAAGCATTGAAAAGTATTTACTATATCGGCGGAGAAGAGGCGGCCAGAGAGATTATTTTATCTCTCCTGCCGTTTGCTGACGACAGGTTAAAAATTGATATTGCAGGGATTTTAGGAGAAATCGGAAATGATGAGGCGGTTCCGTTTCTTCTTGATCTTCTTGAATCAAGCATGGCACGGCATCGGCTCTCGGATATGAACTGGCGGAAAAAATATGCAAATCACTTGGAGATATAGGATGCTCTGAAGAGGCTGTTCCTGCTCTGAGTGAAATCCTTGAATCATCTTTCTATTCCCGCTCTCCTGAATGGGAAAAGAAAACTCTTGACGCTGAACTGAAAAGAAAATTGCGAAAAAATAAAGATTTATATAAAATAAAGGATGCTGCGGCAGGCGCACTGGCAATAATAAAAGGAAAAAAGAGAAACATGCCGAGGGGAATATTATGATTTTAATCAACCTCAAAATAGTCAGGATGCATCGAATAAAAAAATGTCGCTCTCTGATGATCCTGAGCATCTGGAAAGATGGTCTGATTTTTACAATACCCTGACAACTGAAGAGAGCGAGCGCATTTTATCATTCTTTAAAAGAAGGGAAGAGCCGTGAGGATTGCATCATCTACAAACAGGGGGATCCAGACCGCAGGCTCTATTTTATTGAAAAGGGTAAACTGGTTCTGGCGTATGATCAGGATGGGGAGGATATGGATAAGGAAGCCTTAAAGCCCGGAGATGTTGCCGGAATAAACAGTTTTTTTGATAATTCAGTCTGTACGACTTCCATGATAACAATCACTGATGTTATTATAAAGTTTTTGGAAAAAAACAGCCTTATTGAGTTAAAAGAAAAATTTTCGGAATTTGAATCCAAACTGAAAGAATACTCTTCTCAATTTGAAAATATTCAGGATATATTAAATCAGTATGGCATGGAACGCAGGTCATATCAGCGGATACCGCTTTCCGGGAAAATATCGGTCTGGCTTCTGAATAATTTCGGGAATCCTGATGGGAAAGCTTACAGGGGAGATATATTAGATGTATCTTCCGGAGGCTTATCTCTTCTGTTAAAATTGCCGCATGACACGCGCAGCAATTTTTAAATCATAAAATCAATCTGAAATTCATTCTTATCGGAGATAATTCCCGTCATGAGATAGATAAAAACGGAATTGTTGTGGCAGTTCGTGATAAGATTACAGAATATTATTCTGTTCATATAAAATTCAACGAGCCGCTGATTCAATATCCACTGATACGCTCAGGAGATTTTAAAATCGGTATGTCAAATACCGGACTGGTTGTTCAGAAAGATACGTTTTTAGTTACTGAAATTTAGATATAATTCAGAATATTCCAGTTCATAGTACCGCCTTCAGGCGGTTCATGCGTAAAAGTTCGTAGTACCGCCTTCAGGCGGTTCATGTGAAATCAGAAGGTTATCTTTATACGCCTGACCGCCTGAAGGCGGTTCATGCGTAAAAGTTCGTAGTACCGCCTTTAGGCGGTTCATGTGAAATCAGAAGGTTATCTTTATACGCCTGACCGCCTGAAGGCGGTACTACAGGACCAGAAAAGTTCGTAGTACCGCCTTCAGGCGGTTCATGTGAAATCAGAAGGTTATCTTTATACGCCTGACCGCCTGAAGGCGGTACTACAGACAGAAAAGTTCGTAGTACCGCCTTCAGGCGGTTCATGTGAAATCAGAAGGTTATCTTTATACGCCTGACCGCCTGAAGGCGGTACTACAGACAGAAAAGTTCGTAGTACCGCCTTTAGGCGGTTCATGTGAAATCAGAAGGTTATCTTTATACGCCTGACCGCCTGAAGGCGGTACTACAAACTTTTTCTTTGTGAAACTTTCACGGTTCAATAAAAATCTTGATAATGAAAGGAAAAATTTATGTTTAAATCTAAGGTATTACTATTTTTTATCGTAGCTTTTTCTATATGCTGCGAGGGTGTGCTTATGTCAATATCAGGGCAGCTTATGATGATAATATTGACAATACAGATTTCGGTTCAAAAAAAGGAATTGCAACAGCTTACAGTATTCTGTGGATAGTCTCATGGGGAGACGCAAGTTATTCAGCAGCAGCAAAAAACGGAAATATCAGAGTGATGAAACATGCGGATCAGGAGATTCACTCTTTCTTATTCGGTGTATTCAACCGATGGAGCATTATTGTATATGGAGATTAAACAGATAAAAACCATTATGGTTTTCAAAGCTCTGATAGTTTTAACAATTCTTCTTATTTTCCTGTTTTTTATAAGCGGATGTATTCATCTTGGAGGATTCGGAAGATTCGGGGATGAATTTTGCAGGGTTTTATATTTACAAAGATTAAAGTTCCTTATACAAAAGACCTGAACAATACTCCTGTTGTTGAAGATAAAAATTATGCCGAGGGAACAATTACGCAAATCAAAGAGCCGATTTCCGGGCAGGGGATTTATGTTCAGTTTAATTCCAATGCTATAGGAGATATTGCAAAAAAGCATGGACTGAAAAAGGTCTATTTTGCTGATTTGGAAAAATTCAGCATTTTAGGAATATGGTCTTATGAAAAAATCTGTCTGTATGGTGAATAATGTGCTGGGATTATTTTGATAAAGTATATTGTATCTCTTTAAATACTCGGAAAGACAGACAGAAAGAGGCAAAAGCACAGTTTGAAAAGGTCGGATTATCAGACAAGGTTGAATTTGTCATTGTCAAAAAGCATCCGGTAAATTCTGAGCAGGGGATTTATGAATCTCATATCTCCTGTATAAAAAAAGGGATCATCGCTGATGCGGCAAATATTCTTATTTTTGAAGATGATATAATATTTGACGGTTTTACTCCCTCTCTTTTACAGAATTGTATTGATTTTCTGTCAAACAGTAAAGATTGGAATATTCTGTTTTTCGGATGTATGGTTAAAGAGAGTAAAAAAACGTCATTACCGTCTATATTAAAGCTTCAATACTGCTGCTCCGCCCATGCTTATATTTTGAACCGTAATTTTGCTGAAAATATCGTAAAAAATAAATGGAACGGTATAGCTTTTGATGATATGTTGGCATCTTATCTTCAAGACGGATTTTATGCAATATACCCTTCTTTTGCATTTCAGAGCAGCTCTTCCACTGATAATGACAAATGCCTGAATTTGGATAAAATCAGAAGGCTGTGCGGCGGTATTAAACAAATTCAAAGGATGAATGAATTTTATCATTATCATAGGCATTTGATTATTGCCCTGCATATTTTTATTATTTTGATAATTATCGGAATAATATTGATTTAAAACCATAATATTCCCCTCGTTCCCACGCTTCGCGTGGGAATGCAAGCCCGGACGCTTCCGCGTCCGGCTGATTTTCCGCCCTCCCTCACGGGACGCAAAGCGTCCCTTCTGCGTTCCCACGCGAAGCGTGGGAACGGGATGACGAGGCAGAGCCTCGTAACGCGAGTATAAATTATGAATAACAAAAAATTTGCCATTATCATTCCTGTTTATAACCACGAACAGCAGATAGTTTCTGTGATCACCAGTGCCTTGCAAACGGGTATTCCGATCTTTGTGGTGGATGACGGATCAACGGATTCTTCCTATCATAAGATAAAAGATATAAAAGGGATTTCTGTTTTGCGACATAAGAAGAATCAGGGGAAAGGCGCGGCAATTATGACAGGATTCCATGAAGCGGCAAAGATTGCGGACTGGGGAATCACTCTTGACGCAGACGGACAACATCCTCCTGAAGATATAGTCAATCTGATTCAGGCAATTCCTGATAATACACGCCCTGTGATTGTTGTCGGAAAAAGAGAAGGAATGGGGAATAAAAATGTCCCGTGGACAAGCCGTTTCGGGCGTAAATTTTCAAATTTCTGGGTATCTGTTTCAGGAGGACCTTTGATCAGCGATTCCCAGAGCGGATTTCGGATATATCCGCTGCCTGAATCTATGAATTTGAATGTAAAGGGAAAACGTTTTCAGTTTGAAGTTGAGATTCTTGTCAGAGCAGAATGGAAGAATATTCCGGTAATTGAAACTCCTGTCAGTGTAATATATGACAAAGATAAACGGGTTTCCCATTTCCGTCCTTTTATTGATTTTTTAAGAAATTCAATGACATTTACGCAACTGATTTTTCAGAGAATCTTTATTCCGTCACATATCCGAAGACGGTTTTTGGCTGAAAACCCTAAGTACAAGTCCACACAAATAAGGGGACAAAATAAATTCAGCGGCTGAACATCATAATGACAGTCCGGGATATGAATTTGTTCCTTTATTTATGTGGGTGTGTATCCTGAATATGCTGTCATGTTAAATGAGCAGAAATATAATTAATTAAAACTGTTAAACCTAAGTCTCCATATCTAAATTTTTAAGTATATCCAATTCAAGGGGCAAAATCCATATCACTTCATATTTGTGGAATCCTTTGGGATTATAGTGCAAAAAATAAAATCTTAAATGAAATCCTTTAATTTCATACTCTTCATATCCGTATATTTCCCAAGTATCAGGATTCAATACCTTATAACCTTTTTTTCCTAAATATTCCCGGAATTTAAAGTAAAAGCCCTGATTAAACCGAATATCAAATCTGACGTTTTTCAGTTTTTCAAGATTGGATAATATATTCTGATAAAGGGTAAAATCACGCATAATTGTTTTGGTTTCAGGATTGAGATTTTCATAATTTCCTCTAATATCAACTAATTCACTGATCTGCGGAAACCTTTCAATCGCTTTTTCAAAATAATTTTTATTATGAATAATTAACTCCTGTATAGAGATATGTTCCAGTCTTGCGGCTAAATTAACAGTTGCTCCGGTTACGGTAAAATCTCTCAGAATTTCATTCCCCAGATTGGAGCGTAATATCTGATTTCCGTAAGTAACGCCGCTTCTTAATCCAAGCCGGGAGTGAACCAGCTCCTCTTCCGAGACAAGTTCAAATAGGACTTTACACAGATCAAACAGGGCAAGAAAATTGTTTACTATTGCTTTCTCTTCTTTTTCTTCTTTTGTTTTAAACTTCATATTGTTGCATAAAAAAACACACATCACGTTGTCGCCCATGAATTTGTCAATTCTGCCGTTATATTTTTTGCTGATAAACTTGGTCTGCTCAAAAAAAGGCTGCTGAATTTTGTTCAGATAAATATTCTTTCCGTAAGTGTTCAGAAATTCTGTACTGGCACGCAGATCAGAAAAACTGATACAGCCGGATTCATCTTTGTCAGATACACCGAATTTCAGCACATTTTCAAATTTTTCCCATTCGTTACGATATGTTGCTTTATCAGGATATTCACTCTGCCGTCCCGAACGGCTCAGGCATCTGTCTTTGTATTCTCGCTGTAAAAATTTGAAAATCTGACGGAATTCATTATTTGCGTCTTTTCCTTCTAATTTAAAATAATGACCTGATTTTTCAGAAAATCTTTTTATCAGAACAGTCTCTTCATAATCAAAATTCGGAATCATAATGCCGCTCTCTTCACTCTCTGTCCGTTGTCCCAGATAGATAATCTCATCAGGAAAAAGACTTGATAAAGAGCTGTCCAGAGCATACAGCCACAGCAGGCTTGTGGGATAGTTTGCCTCATAAAAATAACTTTTTATCCAGCTGAGATATTTTCTGATCAATTCAGGATTATCAATCGGAATAAAAAGACAGGTAAGATCATCAAGAGGATCAGAATAAAAATAAATTCTTATCAGATAATCCAACATGCGAAGCTCAGAATCGCTTTCATTCTTATAATTCAGTTGATCCGGGGACAGGTGTTTTATAAAACGCCATTTACATATTCTATTTTCATTATTTTTATAATGCTTTAAAATGTGCTGATACAGATGACAGTTTAATACAGAATAGTATTCATCGGAATTCGGAATCAGATTATCCGGTGCATCACTAAAAGTTTTTATAAGAAGTTTTTCAGCATCTTCCCTGTTTGTCAAGTTTTCAAGGGATGAGATACATCTGCCGATATTATCCTGCTGGGAAGAGAGGGGAAAAAAAGAGTCATTATTCATCTTAATTATCCTTATTAATTATTTTTATTTAAAAAACATATAAGGGATAAACCCTAATGGTTTCAAAAAAATGTAATATTTTTTTCATACTTTATGGTATAGCATTTTCACCCTTTAATCAAATTTATTTACTTATTGCATATCGGCATTTTCAGATTACACTTTTTTATCCTTTTCCTGTAAAAAATTCTTGTAGTTCTTATATATGAAATGCTAAAATACAAAATATGCCAATTGAACATCAGGAATTGGGAATTGAAAGTTGTTTTATACTCAGTATATCGAAAATTTGTAAAAGTAAAAGTTTGCAGTACCGCCTTTAGGCGGTCAGTGTGAAATCAGACTGTTATCGCAGCACACCAAACCGCCTGAAGGCGGTACCACGAACTTTTTCAATCTACTGATACTGACGAATATAAAATCTGATTATAACATGATGATTTCATAAAGTTAATATTAACTTTTAATTCATATTATAAACAGAATCTTATGATTAAGCATAAAAGGAGCCGATAATAATGACAGGCAATGACATACGAAGGCAGTTTCTTGAATTTTTTAGAAAACATACACACCGGACAGTAAGGAGTTCATCCCTTGTTCCCCAGGATGATCCCACGCTTTTATTTACAAATGCAGGAATGGTGCAGTTTAAGCGAATCTTTCTTGGTGAAGAGAAGAGAGAGTATTCAAGAGCAACCACTTCTCAGAAATGTGTTCGCGCAGGAGGGAAGCATAATGATCTTGAGAATGTAGGATATACTGCAAGGCATCATACTTTTTTTGAAATGCTCGGCAATTTTTCTTTCGGGGATTATTTTAAAGAAAAGGCAATTGAATTTGCATGGGATTTACTGACAAATCATTGGAAACTTCCAGCAGATAAGCTCTGGGCTTCGGTTTATTTAGATGATGATGAGGCATATAATCTATGGCACAGAATTACAGGAATACCTGAAGCTCGGATTGTCCGATTCGGAGAAAAAGATAATTTCTGGGCAATGGGTGATACGGGTCCCTGCGGTCCATGTTCTGAGATTATCATTGACCGGGGAGAGCAATACGGATGCGGCAAACCGGACTGTAAGGTCGGATGTGAATGTGATCGTTATCTTGAAATCTGGAATCTTGTCTTTATGCAGTTTAACCGGGATGCTTCAGGGAAAATGACTCCGCTTCCCAAACCGAGCATTGATACAGGCATGGGGCTTGAGCGGGTTGTTTCGGTTATTCAGAATGTGCCGACCAATTATGATACTGATCTGATGATGCCGATTATTCATAAAGTTGAGATTCTCTCTGAAAAAAGACTTGGAGAGTCATTTGAATCAGATGTTGCAATGAAGGTTATTGCGGATCATACCCGTGCGGCGGCTTTTCTGATCGGAGACGGGATTCTCCCGTCCAATGAAGGACGGGGTTATGTGCTGCGCCGGATTATGCGACGTGCAATCCGTTACGGAAGAAACATCGGTCTTGACAAGCCGTTTCTGCATGAGACTGCGGAAGTCCTTTTTGAGATGATGAAATCAGCCTATCCTGAACTCTCTGAAGCAAAAGCGTTTATCACCAATGTCATAAATAATGAGGAGATCAGGTTTTCAGAGACTTTGGATAACGGTCTCAGGCTTTTAAATGATACATTGTCAGAGATGAAAGCAAAAGGAGATATACAGGTTCCGGGTAGTGTTATCTTTAAGCTGTATGATACTTACGGATTTCCGGTTGATATAGTCAGAGATGTTGTCCGTGACAGAAAAATGACTCTTGATATGGACGGCTTTGATTCAGCAATGGAGACTCAGCGGGAGCAATCCCGCTCTGTTGCAAGTTTTTCCAAAATAAGTGATGCTTACAGGAATCTTTCATCTCAGGGGATAAAACCGGAATTTGTCGGATATAATAAAACATCCTGCGATTCTGAAATTCTTGTTCTTGTAAAAGAGGGATATGAGGTTCATGATGCCTCCGCAGGAGATTCAATTGAACTGGTAACAAAGCAGACTCCTTTTTATGGTGAATCAGGCGGTCAGATGGGGGATAAGGGAAAGATTACAGGAGCTAATCATCTTGAGATTATGGTATCTGATACAGTCAAAGATCCGACAGGGCTGCTTATTCACAAATGCAAAGTTATTTCAGGATGTATCAGAAAAGGGGATCGCGTAAATCTTTCAGTTGAAACATCAACCCGCAATGCCACTGCCTGCAATCATACAGCGACCCATATTCTTCATGCAATGCTGAGAAAAGTCCTTGGGGATCATGTCAAACAGGCAGGCTCAATGGTCGCTTCAGACAGGCTCCGTTTTGACTTTACCCATTTTTCTCAGGTTCCCGCAGAAACATTGAATGAAATAGAGCGTCTTGTTAATGACAGAATACGCCGGAATGCCCCGGTTGAGACAGTTGAAATGGATGCTGAAGCCGCATTTAAAACCGGAGCAACGGCACTTTTTGAAGAAAAATACGGAGATCGGGTAAGGGTGATCTCTCTTGACACCTTCAGCAAGGAGCTTTGCGGCGGAACTCATACTGACGCAACAGGCAATATCGGTCTGTTCAAGATTATCGGAGAAACAAGCGTGGCATCCGGTGTTCGGCGTATTGAGGCTTTGACAGGGGATGCCGCTCTGTCATATACACAGAAGCAGGAAAAGATTGTTGAAGATTTGGGAATGCTTATCCGTGAAAAGCCCGAAAAACTTGTAGAGCGGATTGAAAAGATTCTTGCGGCTCAGAAGTCCCTTGAAAAAGAACTGGAAAAAGTTAAATCAAAGATGGCGGCAACATCGGCAGATCATGTTGAAGATGAGATACGGAAAATAAACGGTATCAATGTGATCGCCAAAAAAGTATTCTGTGGATAATCCTGCGGCACTCCGGGAGTTGGCAGATAAATTCAAAGATAAAATCAAATCAGGGGTTGTGGTGCTTGGGAGTGTTGCGGATTCAAAAGTCTTTCTGATTGCCGGTGTTACCAAAGACCTGACAAAGCAGTTTCACGCAGGGAATATTATAAAACAGATTGCGGCAGTTGTCGGGGGCAGCGGCGGAGGAAGACCTGATATGGCACAGGCAGGCGGTACTCAGCCTGAGAAATTGAACGAAGCTATTGAAAAAGTATATGAGATAATTGAGAAATAAAAGTGGGGTGGACAAATCGCAGCGTGTCCGCCAAAATGAGAGGGTGGACGCGCTATCACTTTGTTCACCCTACTGGCTGCTCATATAATCTTTTTTATTTATCAGCTTTGTAAATTTTACGCAGTTCTTGCAGAGAATCCGTAGTCCACAGTCCTTTATGAACAGCCTTCAGAATATCGGCATCCTGAATTTTCTGAATCTCAGACAGCAGTTTCAGCCCTCTTTTCCCGAATTTAACATTAAGTCCTGTTTCTATTCCTTCAAGCAGCCCCTCGATTTTTCCTTCGGTTTTTCCTTTGGTTATTCCTCTGATTTCTCCCTTTTCAAGCCATTTTTCAGCCAATGTTGCCATAAATTCACCTCCTGATGACAAAGCCGATGCTACTGCTTTGCCGAGTTCCTCTTCATTCAGCCTGTCCGTGCCTTTTGCAAGATAGTTGACAATTGTTTCAAGATATTCCATTCCTGTCTGCTTTCCGGCAAGTTCCTGCAAAAGAGCGAGTATTCCCGGAAGCTGTTCTGCCAAATCTTTTCTGAAAATGTATTTCATAATCATAAATCCGGCTTCTGAGAATGACCGCCCCTTTTATCTCATCATTGCTGTAATGCGAAATATCAAAAGGCAGATAACTGAAATCAGGAATACAGAATTTCAGCGCCGGGTGTATATCAAAAAGTGATATAAAATCCTTTGATATATTCCATTCTGATTCGCCGTGATAAATCACTATCGGAATAATCACCGGAAGATAGAAAGGTTTATCTCCCGATGTTTTATTTTTCCTTTTGTCGGATTCATATTTCCTGACAGAACGTTCCCATATCCTGACCATATACCTCAGCAGTTGAAATCCTGTAAGCGGTTCAGGATAGCTTTTGTGTTCAAGCAAAATATAGATATATGCTTTTGTACCATCTTTCAGACGCACTTTGCCGAGAATATCTGAGAAATTCTCACGCAGCTCTTTGTCAACAAATGAATCTTTTGTCAGTTCAAATGAGTCTGCGTCAAGAATTCCGGCAATATTTTCAGGAAGATAATGCTTTAAAAAATCTCTGCCTGCTTCGGGATATGCAAACAGTTCCTTGAAAAATCTGTCATGCGGCTGGGAAATTTCTGTCATTCTGCTTTAATTTTTGTCTTTATGCAAATATTCTGATTCTGTAATTTCTATATGCTTTGACATTTGATCAGTGTTAATAAACATTCATTCAATTTATAGAAAATTCATAAAAAAATGCTTTTTGAAAGAGTATTATAAGATTAATAATTGACTCTTAACATCTAAATTTATATATTGCAAGTATCAATATTTGCATGTTTGAAAAGTCCCGTAGGGACATTATATTTGCAGCAGGCAATATAACCTATTCCTCTGCAAATATAACATCCTACAGGACTTTTTAAACACGCTCCAATTAAGGAGGTATCTGAAATGATTTATGTTATCAGTCTGACGGTTTTTTCATCCGTTATTTTTGCCCTTGTCGGAATGCTGCTGCTGGTTGAATCCAAATTAGTCAAAAAAGGGGATTGCAGGATTGTTATCAATAATGATGAAGATAAGAGTCTCACAGTTCCAGGAGGAATTACACTCCTCTCGGCACTTCTCAGCAATAAGATTCTGATGCCCTCTGCCTGCGGAGGAGGCGGATCATGCGGTACGTGCAAATGTGTTGTTGAAAAAGGCGGCGGAGAGATTCTTCCGACAGAGCTTCCACATTTAAGCAGAAAAGAGAAAAAAGAGAATATCCGCCTTGCCTGTCAGTTAAAAGTCAGACAAGATATGAAGATACGGATTCCTGAACAGATTTTCAGTATAAAAAAATACCACGCCACTGTTCTTTCAAACAGAAATGTCGCTACTTTTATAAAAGAGCTGGTTTTGAATCTTGATCCCGGAGAAGCAATTGAATTCAGAGCAGGAGCATATATTCAGATTGATATTCCCGAATATCAGCTTGTTTTCAGCCAGTTTGATGTGGATGCGCGATTCAAACCTGTCTGGGACAGATTCAATCTCTGGAGATTAAAATCAAAATCAGAAGAGCCTGTATTCAGAGCATATTCTCTGGCAAATCCCCCGTCTGAAAAAGGGCTTCTGAAATTTACCATTCGGATCGCCACGCCGCCACCCGGAAAAACGGATATTCCCCCCGGAGTCGGCTCTTCTTATGTCTTTAATCTCAAGCCGGGCGACAAGGTTACATTAAGCGGTCCTTACGGGGAATTTTTTGTAAAAGATACAAAGAGAGAGCTTTGTTTTATCGGCGGCGGCGCAGGCATGGCACCCATGAGAAGCCAAATCCGTAACCAGTTGCTGGATATAAAAACAGATCGGCGGATTAGCTTCTGGTACGGCGCAAGATCAAAAGCAGAGATGTTTTATGATGAAGAATTTAAGGAGCTTGAGAAAAATCATACAAATTTTTCCTATTATGCTGCACTTTCTGATCCGCAGCCTGAAGATAACTGGGACGGGATGAAAGGATTTATTCATCAATGCCTGTTTGACTATTATCTGAAAAAGCATAAAGACCCCACAGAGGTTGAATATTATCTTTGCGGTCCTCCGCCTATGCTGGATGCAATCCTGAAGATGCTTGACGGAATTGGCGTTGAAGCGGAGATGATTGCGTATGACAAGTTTTAACGGGTTTTAGGTGTCAGGTTTTAAATTTATAAAGATTTATTTTAATTTCCGGTGCTTGAAAAGCCAAGTTTCTTAAAGAAACTTAGTTTCTTTGTTGAGACCTACAGAAACCCCTAATGGTTTTAAACCATTAGGGGTTTTTAAATATAAAAAACTAAATTTTTCAAAAAAACTCATCTCTTATTTCTTTCAAAACCCATCGCAGTTAAAGACATCCTAAGTTTCAAAAATTTAGGAGTTACGCATTTGGAATTTTTGCATCATAAAAATGAACCGCAAAGATCGCAAAGTTCCCGCAAAAGGCGCAAAGTTTTAAAATATATTTTTGCGTAACTTTGCGGTTTTATTTGTGTTTTCTGCAGTTAAATAAAAAAGCGTATTTCAACTGCGTAACTCCTGATAATAACTCAAGTTGCCACATAATGCCCTGCTGGATTGACAAATCCGGCAGGGGGTTCGGATTTGTCAATAGTTCGGCTGAGCGTTCGGCTGAGCGTTCGGCTGAGCTCACGCCGAAGTCTCACGCCGAAGTCCGAACCGGGCCGGGAGGCTATTTTTTCAACAGGTCGCAACCTGGGTTAATAATAATAAAAAATATTTTTATTAAAAATAATTATATCGGAATATTATAAATTATTCAGAGAATACAGATTAAATTTTTCTTGACTAAATAAAAAATATAATCCATATTGCACAAAAACAAATAAATGTGATTCATAAAATTATGGGGATACAGGAAAGAAAAGAGAGAGAACGGGAAAGAAGGCGGCAGCAGATAATAGTAGCCGCAAAGCGGGTTTTTTCCGCCAAAGGTTTTAACAAAACCACAATGGAAGATATAGCCAAAGAGGCGGAATTAAGCCCAGGAACCCTTTATCTTTATTTCAAAAATAAAGACGAACTCTTTTCATCACTTTCGCTGAGAATTCTTCAATATCTGAATATACGAATGGAACAGGTTGCCGATAATGAAGAAAAACTGGATTCAGAGCAGAAAATAGAAGCGCTCAGACAAGCAATGTACGATGTATATGAATTTGATCCTGTGATGCTGATTAATATGTTTCATCTTCAGTCAAGTGAAACTCTCAAAAATTTATCCCCTGAACTCCTCTCCGATATTAAAGAATTATCCCGAAGTTTTCTTATAACTATGGCAAAAATTTTTGAAGAAGGAACATCAAATGGGGTTTTTATTGACAGGCATCCGGTAGCTCTTGCTGACATTGCATGGTCAATATTTTCGGGCGTTATTTTATGGGAAGAGAGCAAAAGGGCTATCAACAATGAGAGAGATTATCTGAAGCAGACTCTTGAGACTGCTTTTGAAATATTCAGTAAGGGAATAAAGAAGTAACAGTATATGACAAAAACTTTAAAGATAAGGAGGTAAAAATTCAGAAAAAAATAAGTAGTAATAAGAGCGTATAAAGGGCATAAGGTTATGTCCGCTGAAGATGAAACCTTCATAAAGATTTTTAATAAAAATTATAACCTTGATTACAGGATTCCTGAAATAAGAGGGGATTTTTTTCTCTTACCAGAATCTAAGAGAGAAAATTCAGTGTAAATTTTTCGCATAAATAAATTAGGAAACCTATATAAGTTTACAGATTAAAAATAATAATTATCAAGGAGGATAAAAAACAATGGCAGATCAACAACTTCTTCAAAAAGAACCGACTCAGGCGTGGATAACGACTTTTGCAGGAACAGCAATTAACCTTTGCCTTGGTATTCTGTATGCTTGGAGTATCTGGAGCAAAGCGCTTGTCAGTGAAGAGAAAGTAGGTCAGGCAATGACCGGCATAAATGCAGGATGGAATTATCTGAACAACAGTCAGGCGGCAACTCCTTTTTCTCTTTGTGTTATCATTTTTGCATTGCTGATGATTCCCGGCGGAAGAATTCAGGATAGAATCAGTCCCAAGTTCGGGGCAACCCTCGGCGGTCTTTTTCTTGCAGTAGGATGTATTATTGCAGGAATGATGAAAAGTTATGTAGGACTTATTATCGGCTTCGGTATATTCGGCGGTATCGGAATGGGTATCGGTTATGCTGCCCCGACGCCTGCGGCATTGAAATGGTTCGGTCCTCACAGACGCGGGCTTATAGCCGGTCTTGTTGTCGGCGGATACGGCGGCGCGGCAATTTATATCGGCGCACTCGGTCAGTACCTGATTGATAATTACGGTATAACAGGGAGTTTTGTCGGTTTGGGTATTATTTTCGCAGTTGTGGTCATTATTGCAGGTCAGATGCTGAAAATACCGCCCCCAGGTTATGTTCCTCCCGCTCCGAAAGTTGCACAGACTGCGGCACAGGCTGCTGCAAGTACAAAATATAACTGGGAAGCAAACCAGATGATGAAGACCTGGCAGTTTTACGCACTGGTCTTTATGTTCATTCTCAGTACACAGTCAGGACTTCTGATTATTGCCAACGCCGCTGGTCTGCTGAAAAAAGCAGCCGGAAATATCGCTTTCTTTGCGGCAAACGCATGGATTCTGGTCTCTTACGGCGGTATCATCAATGCAGGCGGAAGAGTCGGAACAGGCTTTTATTCAGATAAAATCGGACGGACAAATGCTTATATGCTTAACTGCGGCATATCCGCTGTATGTATGTTTCTCCTCCCGATGATTATCAATTCCCAGAATGTTTTCCTTCTGTTTCTTGCTGTGGGAGTCGGTTACTGGCAGTACGGCGGCGGTTTGTCTCTCCTGCCTTCTTTTACTGCTGACTTTTACGGTCCTAAAAACCTCGGGTTCAACTACGGTCTGGTCTTTATGGGATGGGGACTCGGGTTCTTTATGGCAAAAATCGGCGGTATTATAAAAGATGCAACAGGTTCTCTTGATCTTGCCTTCTATATATCCGGTGTTCTCTTAATAGTAGCTGTTGTTGTGGCAAAACTTACAAAACGCCCAAGCTATGCCGCAGCGTATGGAGATCAGGGAGCAAAAGCCTAACTGCTTTGTTTTGTAGTACCGCCTTTAGGCGGTTCCCGTTTCTAACTACATGAAACAGTTGGTTCAGGTTTCAGCCTGAACCAACTCGGGTTTTGAAAGAGATAAGAAACCGGGTTTTAAAGAAAAACTTGGTTTCTTTTTCAGTTGGTTCAAGTCTCAGACTTGAACCAACTGAATTTCGGAGAAGGAAAAACCATGTCAGAAGAAAAAAAAGATTGTTCATCAGAAGTATTCTGAGTCAGAAATAGCTGTCCACTGGGGAGAAGAGGAATATTATTATCCCTCAACGGAATTTATTGCCCAGTCAAATATGACAGATGCAACTATTTATGATCGCTTCAGCCTGGAAAATTTTCCGAACTGCTTTAAAGAATATGCTGATCTGCTGGATTGGTATGAATACTGGGATACTATTCTTGACACAAGTGACGCTCCCTGTTTTAAATGGTTTAAAGGCGGAAAGATTAATGTCAGTTATAACTGCATAGACAGACATCTTGCAAAGAATAAAAATAAGACTGCCATACATTTTGTACCGGAACTTGAGGAAGAGCCGATTCAGCACATTACTTATCAGGAGCTTTATGTCAGAGTGAATGAAATGGCTGCGGTTCTTCAGGATTTCTGCGGCTTAAAAGCCGGAGATCGGGTAACGCTTCATCTTCCTATGACACCGGAGCTTCCGATTACAATGCTGGCATGTGCAAGACTTGGGATTATTCATTCTCAGGTATTCGGGGGATTCAGCGGCAAATCGTGTGCAGACAGAATTGTGGATTCAGGAAGCAATGTACTTATCACAATGGATGCCTATTACCGGGGCGGAAAACTGCTGAATCATAAAGAAAAGGCTGATATAGCAGTTGATGAAGCAAAACATGACGGGCAGAAAGTTGATAAGGTTCTGATCTGGCAGCGTTATCCCGGAAAATATTCAAGTGAGACCCCGTTGGCGGAAGATCGTGATTATATTGTTAATGATTTGCTGAAAAAATATTATGGAAAACGGATTGAGCCTGTAAAAATGTCGGCTGATGCGCCTCTTTTTCTTATGTACACCAGCGGCACTACCGGAAAGCCCAAAGGATGCCAGCACGGAACCGGCGGTTATCTTGCTTATGTCGCGGGTACATCAAAATATGTTCTTGATATTCATCCTGAAGATGTCTATTGGTGTATGGCAGATATAGGATGGATTACCGGACATTCCTATATTGTTTACGGACCATTGGCATTGTGCGCCTCTACGGTTATTTATGAAGGAATTCCCAATTATCCTGACGCCGGACGCTGCTGGAGGATTGCTCAGGAACTGGATGTAAATATTTTTCATACTGCTCCGACTGCAATTCGGGCATTAAGAAAGATCGGTCCTGATGAACCGGCAAAATACAATTATAAATTCAAGCTGATGACCACTGTAGGAGAACCGATTGAACCGGAAGTCTGGAAATGGTATTATGAAGTTGTGGGCAAAGGAAAAGCTGTTATTGTTGATACATGGTGGCAGACCGAAACAGGGGGCTTTCTTTGCAGCACAATTCCGGCAATCAAACCTATGAAGCCGGGGAGTGCAGGTCCCGGTATGCCGGGTATTCATCCGGTTATTTATGATGAAGATATTAATGAACTTCCTCCGGGTTCCGGCAAAGCAGGAAATATCTGTATCAGAAATCCATGGCCCGGACAGTTTCAGACTATATGGGGTGACCATGATCGGTTTGTAAAACAGTATTTTGACAGATACTGCCGGAATAAAAAGAGCAAAAACTGGCGGGACTGGCCCTATCTGACCGGAGATGCCGCAGTTCAGGCGTCAGACGGATATGTCCGTATTCTCGGCAGAATTGATGATGTTATCAATGTATCAGGGCATCGTCTGGGAACCAAAGAGATTGAATCAGCCGCGCTGATTGTTAACGAGGTTGCAGAAGCCGCGGTTGTCCCTGTTAAGCATGATATAAAAGGGCGGGAGCCGGATCTGTACGTCTCTTTAAAACCCGGATGCGAAGCAAGCGACAAACTGGCAAACATAATTTCAGAAGTAATTGTCAATGAAATCGGATCAATTGCAAAGCCGAGGAGAGTCTGGATTGTACCGGATATGCCAAAGACCCGTTCGGGAAAAATCATGCGCCGGGTACTCGCCGCTCTTTCAAATAAAACAGATGTCGGGGATGTCATGACATTGGCAAATCCTGAAGTTGTTGATTTAATCGCAAAGATGATAAATACATAATAAACCATAAGGTTTTTTTTAAAACCCTTATGGTTTATCACCTTCCCACCATCAATCATCCTGCCAATTTAACGCCATGTACAGCTTTTTATAATTTACTGATTTTAAAAGAAGCTAAGTTTTTTAAAGAGACTTGGCTTCTTAGGAAACTGCTTTTTTTATTTTAACGCAACATCCTAAAAGATATATAAAAATTTTGTGACCTTTGCGGAAGATGCTGCGCTCAAAAGTTTTTATATTATTTTTTTACCGCAAAGGTCGCAAAGGTTACCGCAAAGAATGCAAAGAAAAAAGACTGATACCTTTGCGGACTTTGCGACTTCTTTGCGACCTTTGCGGTAAAAATGAAAATGAAAAAAAATTTTTGTTCTATTTCATTTCTTGAAATTTGAATAAATTTTTACTATAGTCAATTTTATAAAAAGGAAGTTGATCCTGATCTTGTTTCCACGCTTTACGCAGGAACGAGATATTTACAAAGGAGATAAATATATGGATGTTATCTGGGTATATATACTGCTTGGCGTTTATATTATCTATTGTTTTTACTGGGGACTCAAAGGATATTTTACAGAAAAAACATCTTCAGGATATGCAATTGCAGGAAGGTCAATCCCCTTTTTTGCGTTTCTGCTTGCAGTGACCGCGGCATCCTTCAGCGGATGGACATTTATCGGTCATCCGGGGCTGATCTGGCAGGATGGTCTTTCTTACGCATTTGCATCTTTTTATGTAATCACTATTCCCCTTTCAGGAGCATTCTTTTTCAAAAGAACATGGCTGCTGGGAAAAAGATACGGCTTTATCACTCCCGGAGATATGTACGCTTATTATTTCAACAGCGAGGCGATTCGCTGGCTGGTTGTTTTAACCTCTGTTTTATATTCGGTTTTTTACTGTGCTGTTCAATTGATGGCAGCAGGCGCACTTTTTAATATTATTGCTGGAGTTCCTTTTACATTCGGGGCTATTTTTCTCGGCTTTATTGTCTGGTTCTATGTGTGTACCGGCGGTCTCAGAGCAAGCACATGGGTAGGCGTGCTTCAGTTTATACTGCTTATCAGCGGAATTATTATCCTCGGATGTTATGTGCTGGCACATTTCGGAGGGTGGAGCAGCTTTGCTGCGGAGATTGCCAAACTTGATCCCAAATATCTGGAAGTTCCGAGAATAATCAATTTCGGACTCGGAGGGGCTGAAGGTGAGAGTGAATGGACTGCTGTTATGATTATGACCTATATGTTCTCTCTCATGGGGATTCAGGCATCTCCTGCCTTTACAATGTGGACATTCGGAATCAAATCTCCGAAACCCCTTGCATGGCAGCAGGTGTATATGTCATCTGCTGTGGTCGGGTTTGCATTGTTCTTTTTTACAGCTTTTCAGGGGATGGGAGCAAGAGTGCTTCAGCAGGCGGCATTGTTGTCAGGAGATACAGAGCTTGAAATGTTCAAAGTTTTAACAGATAAAACCGTTGTGCCGTTGCTCATGCAGAATTTTCTGCCGCCGTTTATGATGGGGCTTGTCTTTATCGGCGCGATTGCGGCTATTCATTCCACAGCCGCCCCTTATATCGGAACAGGCGGTTCTATTCTTCTGCGCGATGTTTACTGGCGGTATATCAAAAAACAGAATGTAAGCCATTCTGAACAGATATGGGTCAACCGGATTTTGGCGACATTACTGACGGTTCTGGCAGTGGTTGTGGGATTGACATCTGAAACTGCTCTGGTTATTTTAGGAGCTTTGGCAACAGCTTACGGCTTTGTCATGTATATTCTGCTTCTCGGTGTGATATGGGGCTTTAAAATTCCGTCAAAAGGGGCAGTATTCGGTGTTCTTGCCGGAATGATAACAGTTTATATTACTTATGATAAGCATCTTTTACCGAATCCGCTCTCAATGCACAGCGCGTTCTGGGGTGTCTTTGTCGGGCTTGGAGTCGCATATCTGTGCAGGTTTTTCGGAGTAAAAGAAGACCCGGAAACAGTTAAAAGGCAGGCTGAAATCCGGCAATGGCTTGACAGTGTTGATAAACCTAGTGAAAGCGGCAGAAAATGGCGTAAAATAATGAAATTTGCTGTTCCTTTATGGTTCTTTTTTGCTATAGGTCCAGCCTGTATTCTTGGGAATAAAGCGTTTTCATTCTTTAATTTCCCGCATCTATGGTCATGGCAGATTTTCTGGTGGATTTTAGGGATTGTGATGATGTGGGGATTATGCTTCAAAGCTGAGATGGCTACTACCAATGATCTTCAGCTTGAGCGTGCTGAAAGAGAGAAAAAAATCGTTGTCAGGGAAGTTTAATTCAGTGAACAGTTGTCAGTGAGCAGTAGTTCTTGTTGAATGTGCTAAGAGGATAAATCATGCAAAAAAAAATACTCATTGCAGATGATGAACCGAATATTATTGTGCCGTTACAGTTTCTGATGGAACAGAACGGTTATGATGTCCATGTTGCTGTCAGCGGTGAAAAAGTGATTGAACTGATTGAGACCCTTACACCTGATCTTATTCTGCTTGATATTATGCTCCCTTATATGGACGGATTTGAAGTCTGTCAGATAATACGGGAGCGCTCTGAATATCAGCATATAAAAATTATTTTTATCACTGCAATGGGGCGTGATGTTGATGTTGCCAAAGGGATTGCCCTTGGGGCAGATGCTTTTATCACAAAACCTTTTTCCAACTCTGATGTGGTAGAAAAGGTCAGGAAATTATTAACAACAACAAATGTTTAATTGAGAATTAGGAATTAACGGTTAGTTATAATTTTGCTGCGCAGGGGTTGGAACCTAATTTCCAATTCCTAATCCTTAATTCCTAATTCCTAATTCTTTATAAAGATGAATCCCGGAAACAAATTTTGGTGGTTTGCAGGTATTTCGCTTATAATTACCTCAATTATTTTTATCACTATAGCTATTTTCTTTTGGAACAGCCTCTTACCGGCAGAAAAAATATTGTTCGGCTCTCTTGTTAAAAGTCATTTCGGATATATTTTTATCTCCCTTTTTCTCCTGTTAGCAGGTATAGCATTTATACTGGATGCTGTTTTTCATAATTATATCCTTTCGATACACAGATTAGCCGAAGAGACTATGCTGATACATTCTGTAAATCCTTCCCACCGTATCCGACCTGAAGGGAGCGATGTTATTGTAAGAATGGCTAAGATAATCAATGAGGGGGCGGATCGGTATGAAGAATTACAGAAAGATGTCCAGAAAAAGATTCAGCATGCAAAAGCAGAGGTTGAAGAGGAGAAAAATATCCTGGCATCTTTTTTATCTGAATTATCTGAAGGAGTTCTGATCTGTAATACAGAAGGGCAGATTCTTTTTTATAACAAACAGTCAAAAGAGTTTCTTGAAGGAGAAAAAGATAAAGAAAACCGGACATCCCCTGCTTCTCAGCAGCCGATAATTTCTGTTTCTCAGAAATTTATCGGGCTGGGACGCTCTGTATTCGGTATTATTGATAAAAATCTTATTCTTCATGCTATGGATGAAATGGTGAATAAGCTGAAACATAATCAGGAGAATCTCGGATCTCATTTTGTGATTGTCGGGAGAGAAGAGCATCTGCTGAGAGTCGAGGCTGTCCCTATTCTGGACACTCTGAAACAATTCTCAGGATTTATTCTTATTATCAACGATATTACCCGGCAGCTTCATACAGAGAAACAGATGGATCATTTTTTACAATCTCTTTTGCAAAGAACCAGGGCATCTTTGGCGGGTATCCGTTCAGCGATTGAGGCAATCCGGGAATATCCTGATATGGGAGCTGACAAACTGAATCTGTTAAGTGATGTGATTCATAAAGAATCTGTTAATTTAAGTGATTTTATAAATAAGATTTCAGCAGAATATTCAAATCATATCAAAACCCAGTGGCCCCTGACCCAGATGCACGCCGGAGACCTTTTTGAAACCGTACGGAAAAAGGCGATGGATAATCTCGGTATTACAGCTTCAGTTGAAAAATGTGATGAAGAGAGCTGGGTACGGGTTGAGAGCTATTCGATTATCATAGCAATGCTCTTTGTGATGAATCAGATAAAAGATAGCATCGGATGTAAGCAGTTTATCTGTAAAATTGAAAAAAAAGAACGGTTTGTAAATGTGGATCTGATCTGGAAAGGAAAGCCGATCAGAATTGAAACTCTCAGAAAATGGGATGAGCAGTCTCTTATGATCGGGGATGAGGGAATTCCGATGACATTAAAAGAGGTTATAGCTCATCATGAAGCTGAGATCTGGTGTCATTCATGCAGAGAGAGGAAAGATCAGTCATATTTCCGTTTTTTTCTTCCTGCTGTGCCGGAAACAACAGAGCCTGACAGATTGGCAAGAACACTTATAAGAAGTTCTGCAATTACGCCTAACAGCCGTCCGGAGTTTTATGACTTTGATCTCTTTAATCAGCCGGGGCAAAATTCTGAACTGGACAACTGCCTGTTAAGTGATTTGACTTATACAATTTTTGATACAGAAACCACGGGACTGAATCCTAATGAAGATGAAATTATCTCTATCGGAGCTTTACGGATGGTGAACGGGCGTCTGCTGCGTGAAGAGATATTTGATCAACTGATTGACCCGAAACTCTCTTTGTCTCCTGAGTCTGTAAAAATTCATGGAATTCAGTCTGAAATGCTGAAAAATCAGCCGACCATTGATATGGTACTTCCCCTGTTTCACAGTTTTGCCAAGGGAACGGTTCTTGTGGGACATAATGCATCCTTTGATATGCGGATGTTTCAGTTAAAAGAGGCTGAGGCAGGCGTAATATTTACTAATCCTGTATTAGATACCCTGATGCTTTCTGCCGTGATTCATCCTGCTCATGAGAATCACAGTATAGAGGAGATCAGCAGGCGGCTCGGAGTCCGTGTTATCGGCAGGCATACAGCACTGGGTGACGCCATTACAACCGGAGAAATATTTCTCAAACTGATTCCCCTGCTGAATAAATCAGAAATATATACGTTAAAAGAGGCGCGGCTTGCATCTCAGAAGACTTATTACGCCCGTTTGAAATATTAAGATGTAGGGGCGAATAATTATTCGCACCTACTTAATATCTGATATTTTTTGATATTCAGTTTTTTTCTCTTTTTTTGAATTTTTTTCAAAAACCGGTGTCTGATACTTTAAAATAAGATGATTCGATTTTTTCCATTCAATCGGGAATATAAAAATCAAAATAGCGGAATCGAAAAAAACAGGAGGAAATAAAATGAAAAAGATTCTTATTTCGATAATTGCCGGTATTGCATCGCTTTCTCTTATGATAGCACCTGTTCATGCAGGATCAAAGCAGAGACACAGATGGGAAGGTGTTGCTATAGGTGTAGGTGCAGCTATTCTGGGACATGCTATTATAGAGAATCATTTGCAGCACTATCCGTATGAAAGACCTGCCAACGACTGTTATTATCCGCCGCGGACCCCTCCGCATCATAGAGAATGTCCGGAACCTTCTTATAATAGAGGACATTGGGAGATCAGAAAAGTATGGGTTGCGCCTGAATATGAAAGAGTCTGGAATCCTGGGCATTATGATGATTACAGCAGAAAATGGATCCCCGGAGCATGGATCAGAATTGTAAATCAACCCGGATATTGGAGCGAAGAGCGGATATGGGTGGGCGGCAGATAATCTGGTTATAAAACCCTAAGGGTTTTTAAAAACCCTTAGGGTTTATCTTTTTTAAAAAAAGGATTTTCTTTTATGACAGTCATATACAGAATTAATCGTATCTGTATGGCAATTTTTCTTGTAATATCAGGATTTTTATATACAGGATGCGGCGATAGCGGCTATGATGAAGATGCAGATGATATATATAACGGCTCATGCACCATCGAAGGTACTGCTTATTATCCTTTTTATGATGAAGATAACCAGCCGGTTTACTATGAAGGAGAAAATTATGATATTTTTGTCTCCCTTCATAATTCTGAACGGAGATTTGCTGGAAACATATAAGACAGATGAATCCGGTTTTTATGAGTTCACTGATTTAACTGCCGGAACATATTCTTTATCTGCATATCTGGAAGAATATCAGCAGGCATACAAAATTTATGATATTTTTATAGCAGATATTCCGAAATTTTATCTTAAAGCAGGTGAAGTGTTAAATAAGAATATCTATCTTGAGTACAGCCATAGTGAATCAGGAAAAAACCGGCAGATAAAATTTACCCTGAATGCGTTATAAGATTCAGATTATACCCGATAAAATAAAAAAGGAACTTCAATAAGTTCCCTTTTTTCATTTTTTTTATAATATACCCTTAGAGTTCCTGTTTTTTTAAGCTATATAAAAGATCATTGTAAAATAATGACTGAGACTCCCTGCCATTACAAACAGGTGCCAGTAACCGTGAAAATGGCGCACTTTTTTATCCAGAGCATAAAAAATGACGCCGACAGTATAGAAAAGACCTCCTATAACGAGCCAGACAAATCCCGCATGAGGCAAGAGCCTCAGCAACGGCTTGAGAGCAATCAGGATGAGCCAGCCCATAAGGAGATAAATCACCACAGGGAGTATCCTGCGCCCTTTCTGAGGCAGCGAATCAATTATAACTCCTATAATCGCCAATCCCCATATAACACCGAAGATTGACCAGCCCCATGCACCGCGAAGCGTAACCAATGTCATAGGGGTGTATGTACCTGCTATAAGGAGATAAATCGAAATATGGTCAAGTTTGCGGAAAACTTTTTTTGATTCGCCGTGCAGGCTGTGATAAATTGTTGAAAAAATAAAAAGCAGTAAAAGCGTGAACCCGTATATGCTGAAGCTGACAATTTTCCACGGATCCCCCTGTTTTGAGGCAATTACAACCAATATGGCAAGACCGGCAACCGCTGCTACTGCACCAATCAAATGACTGATACTGTTAAATCGTTCCCCTCTGTACATAAATATCACACTTTATTAAGAATATCATAACGGTTCAGCAAAGACATTGCTACAAATCAGAGCTATATATAGTAATCCACTTCAGGTTTTTGTCGGCACAGATTATGCATAAATTATCGGGAAGTTCCGGGGTGTCAATGTTTCTGATTCATCGGCACAGTCATCAGCTCCGAGATTCTGAAGTCTGAACGGAATATGACATTCATGCAAAAAATATGCCGTAAAAAACCAAAAGTGGATCACTATAAGTTCATATTTTGTCAATTATTTTTCTCACATTAAATGGATACAAAGATTCAGATTTTCGCGATAAACCAATATGATTCTCCATTGCTTCCTGAAGGCATTGTAAAATTTAATGTAAAACCTGCATCTTCTATCATAGATTTTATTTGATCACTGGAATGATAATATACGCTTATCTTAAAAAGTTTCAGTTTGAAATTCTCAAAATACCAAAGCCATGTTCCGCGTTCTTTAGGCGGAATAACCGCCCGGATAATCAGACGCCCTTTTTGCTGAAACAATGCCTGATAAATCCTTTGTAATGTAAGCCTTAGCTCATCATCATTCAGATAATGGAGCATATCAAGCATCATTGCCAAATCAGCTGAACGTTGAGTTATTCAGCAGAAGACTTTTCGGAAAAAGGAGAGTTTGTCATAAAAACATTATTTTTTGAACAGATATTTAACATGCGATTCAAATGAAGCAAGAAATTCATCATAAAAGCAGGCTGTTATAATTTCATTTCTGTAAAGTTGTATATGATGATATGTCCAGTTTTTGGCGGAACGGGGAAAGGAATCGCATATATCGTCAGAAAGAAACTGATTTGTAAGAAGGCATGACTGTGAAATCAGATTTGTTCTCTCTTCTTTGGAAAGCCTGTGAAAATTCCAGAAAAGAACCTGACTGTACATTACAGGCAATGCAGATAAAGGATGAATTACAGGTTTTGAATTTTGGTTATCTTTTATTATAAAAATATCATTTATAATGGTTTCGATTCTGTTTTGGAGCGTATGCTGTTTTTCAGTTAAAACAGATTGATCCTGATTATCGCGGAAAAGAGCATCGCAACGGTTTAATACAAAATAAATATCCTTCCACGATCTGCCATTTTTATACAGAGATTCCAATATGTTTCTGAGAAAATGATCTTCTTTGACTGAATCTGTTCTCTTCTGCGTTGAATAATAAAATGATGATGAAAGCATCTTCAATCCCTTTAAGAATCAATTCCCAATTTCTGTCATCACCGTCATAATTGTATCCTGGAAGATCAAGAATTTTTAAAGAAACATTTTTATCTTCCTGATTTTTAATCTGATCATAAGAAAAAATATTTAAAAAATCACTGATAAAAGAGAGCTGAACACGGGTTGTTGTCATCTTATGGAACTGATTTGATGAATTTTCAAATTTTTCAATAAGATCATAAATATAATCTCTGGCTTCGGAATCTGTGGAAAAATATCTTTTATCAAAAGAGATTGCTTTATTCTCTATGCAGACAATAATGTTGGTCGGTTTATGAATAAGCTCTGTAATATAGAGCGTGGTCTCCTGCACGCCGACAGGAAGTATATATCTTCCGCAAAGCGTGTTTATAAACGAGCTTTTACCGCTTGATGTTGTGCCGACAACTGCTATGGAAAAATTTTTGCGATTCATCTTTTTAATCCTAAAGGCTGACAGACTCAAATCTGTTAAGTGATATACGAAGTTCTTTTAACCGCTCGCACACTTCAATGTCATAAGTCTGCCCCAGACATTCTTTGGGAACTTCTGACAGTAATTTTTGATTTCCTGAATAAAATTCACTTCTCAGCAATTCTCTCCATGAATATTCTTTATCCCTGAAACGCTGACAAAGGCTAAAAAGCTCCTGTTTACGATAAGCTAAAAATCCGGCTGCTGAAAATACAGCATTTGTTAAATATTCTTCAAGAGCATCTAAATCTGATTCAACTTCCCGGATCATATCTTCTTTGGTTGAATATTCTGATTCTTCTATTTTTTTTTCAATCGCTGTTATAGGAACACTTATTCCAAGTATTCTTTTTCTTAATTCATGATCCAGAAGAAGAAGCGACCCGTATTTTACAAATTTTTTCAGACACTCATACGCAGGCTCCTTACCTTCATAATAAGGGTCTAACAACTCCATATCAGGACCTGATTCCCTGACAATTTCATTTCGCCGCTGCGAACCTTGAGGAGCGGCAATCAATACCCTTGCAACCGGACGGGCAAAGCGGAGAAAAAGGGTTTCTGAGACCGTGAATCAGCCTGTTATCAAGCTCTTCACGGGATTTGATAATTTTACTGCTGATCTTCTTTATATCAACATTCCAAAGCAGATCAGACATTTTTTTAATTAAACAGTCATATTCTTTTAATATTTCTCCTGACAGAATCCTTTGCTACTTTTTCAATAAGTTCAATGACTTCAATATGAAGCCTTTCCCGCCATTTGAAATTTGCATAAGACCAGTCAGAGCCTTCAATTTTCATAGAACCGAACAGATCTTCGCGCCGTTTTTCATATTCTGCCTGGAATATTTTTTATCTCTCTTTTAATTGTACTGACATATCTCTCTTTAAAGCGGTCTATAACTCTCTGACTATTTTTATTCTCTTCAGAATCAGCATCTCCGTTGCAAAGCGATTCATAGTAATTGCCAAGTCCGGTCTGAATCTCTTCCCATTTTACTTTTGCCCACCATTCTACAAGTTTGTCAATACGCTTTTCTTCATCATTCTTTTTTGCCGCTTCAATATCTTCAGGATACCTTTCTGCAACATGCCTGTGTATTAAGCGGGAAGGTTTGATAATTCTTTCAATCAGTTTTTCACAACGCTTTTTTAGTACTTCTGTCCGTTCATTTTTCAGATAATATTCTATGGCTTCCTGAATAACAGGAATTCCTGTTGCATTTTCAATATCTGTATCTGTTGCGCCTGTAATCCGTTTGAGTTTGTTTAATACATCTTCACGGTTTCCTACATTTGTTATTAATTTGTTTCCGGCAACTCCCTTGAATAAAAGATATGATGCGGCTTAACCGGGAATTATCCGTTCTAATTTATTGAGTCCGTATTTTTTCCATTCATTTTTTGCTGTATTTATATCTGCCTGAAAAGATTCTGCTGTTCCTTCTGCATCAATGCTTCCGAAAAAGACAAAGAGTTTATCCTCCAAATCAACATCTTTATCCCCTGTTTTGACAAATTCTATAAGTTTCTGTTCTCCTGCTCTGAGACTTGGAAAATTGGAACGCTGAATACAGATAACCGCATCGCAGTCTTTAAGCATATCCTCTGAATCTTCAAGATGTTTGCCTAAACCTGAATCTATTCCCGGAACATCAAAAAAGACAATGCCGTCTGCGGCAGCAAGTCTGCTTGTATAAAGCCGGACTTCCTGAACTGCATGGGCATATCTTTCATCTGCAACATATTTTTTCAGATTGCTTTCAATTATTTCCAGACGATCAAAGGGGATATTCTGATCTCCTGCGTGAATAACCGCCTGAAGTGTTTCATGGTTATCTTTTATGGTTCCCAAATCTTTTGAGGCTCTTTTTGCGCTGTCATCCTGACCTTTGGATTTTTCTTCAAGTTCTGTGAGCATTTTCTGAAATGACTGGGGTGTTTTTGCTTTTACTTCCAATCTTTGTTCACTGTCATTGATAACAGAGTAAATTTGAGTAGTTGAAAAGGTGCATCTTGGGTTGTCATTCGGAAGGAGATCATTTTCCAGCCATGCGTTGACAAATGTGCTTTTGCCTGCTTTTTCAAGTCCCACAACGGCTATACGAAATTCTCTTCTTTTAAGTCTTGATAACTGGATGTTGGCGGGGTTTTCAACATCTTCAAGTTCGTTCCTGTAATTTTGAGAGATTTCAGCCTGCGGCATTTTTGCCAGATATAATGCGTGGCGATGTACGTCCAATGCCTGACTTAATCGGTTTTCATAATGTTTTACGGCTTTTTCCCAGTCCATTTTTTCCATTTTTTCCTCTTTAAATGCGGTTCAGTTTTTCCAATCCGTGAAGTTTATCCAAAAGTCTGATTTTGAAAATTGTGAACTCTCTTGGATTATTTTTTAAACATTTTTTTAAGCCGAATTTTGAAGATTTTTCTATAAAATCAGTCCCGTTTTCCCTTATCAAGTTCTATCATAGGGGGTACGCCGAATCCAATATTTGGAGCGATTTCTTGGGCTTCTTCCCAACTATTCTCTAAATGTTTTTGTGATACTATGTTAATAACATTATAAATACGCTCTTTCCTCAAGCCCTGCCGCTTTTTTTATCGCCTCACTTGTTGTGTAGCTAATGACACGGGCGAGTTTGTTCAATGCCTCGTTAAGTTGCCTTAATTTCATTTTCTCATAGTCATATGTAGTTCTTATATATTTACCTTGCTCTTCGTAATATTTAAGCTCTTTAAGTTTATCACATATATCACTCAAAGACTTTCTTTCCTTTTTAGGAAGGGAATCAAATATTTTACCTTCCATTTTTTTTCCTGAATCAAGAGCCTGTGCAATCTCCTGAAAAAAATCACCCGTAGTCTGAGCCAGTATATCTACCCATGTATATAAAGGATCAAGGATATTTTGAGGAAGATTCTTATATGAAATCTTTTTCAAAACTTCACGGACTTCAATACTCCAATTCTTATTTGAAGATGCTTTCTTCATAATTTCTTTTATTCTGTCAAATGGTTCTAACAGCATCTGCTGCTCTTTTTTCGTTGTTCATCCAATTTTTGCTCTATTTCTTCTAAATTCCGACATTCTGCTTCATACTTCTCTTTGGAACTGTTCTTCTCTGCTTCAATTGTATGAATACCCCACACCACACAATTCTGATTATTTGCTTCTGAAATTGTAATCTCTTTTTTAAATCCGTCAACTATTTGACGAATCACAAGCTCCGGGAGATGTTTCTGAATATGCTGTTTCAAACTCTCCTGAAAATCGTTACCATAAGATGTCTTCCATATAGAATCAGAAACCCTCTTCATATCTTGTTCTGACCATTTTTCAACCTTTCTTGGAAGATCCTCAAGAATATCATCAGGAACTAATAACGAAAATGTTTTATTAATTCGTGCTGCTACAGCTTGCTGCTCTTCTTTATTATTATTTTTGACTGCTAAAGATAGATATGCAGGGAGTGAACTGAGCTTAATAATCTTCAGATTGTTTATATCTGCTTCATATTCAGGAAGTGCATCGGAAAGTTTTTCCTTAATTTTAGCTGTTGTCTTATTCACAAAGTCATTTTCATTTTCTTTTGAGTTCAGATCACGTTTGAAAGCATCTATCCGGTTCAAAACAAAGAGCATACGGCGGGTGAGCCGCCGAGACTTTTTACCTGACTGACAACTTCGTTCAATAATTCATCCTGTTTTTTTCCGTCAGTCTCTTCACTGTTATAAGTTACAAGGCATAAAGATTCTCTGCATTTTCTGATAACACTCATATTGCCCTCATCACCGATAAACTTAAACCCCGGCAAATCCAGCACCTGAAATTTATAATTCTTTGGTATTCCTATATAATCAGAATTTAAACCGATACGGACGGGAAACTCCAGTTCAATCTGAGGACAGGACGGCTCATCAGAAGCTCCTCTTTTTTCATTATATTTTTTCATCACATCTGTAAGCATGTTACGGATTTGATCATCTGTCAGATTATCCCATTCCCCGCACTCCCACATTGCATTGGGCGTTTCAAGCACCCGGAGTTTTCGTTTTTCAGGATTATGATAAATGGTAACAACGCCTGCGCTCATCTCTCCTGCTGAAACCGGCATAATTTCATGCCCGCAAAGCAGATTTACCACTGTGCTTTTTCCGCTGCTTGTTGTTCCTGTGGTTGCAATGCTGACAGTCGGCTGGTCAAGTTTTTCTACCAGTTTTTTATAGGCTCTGTCATTGGCTATATCCAATGCCTCAGCCGCCTCTATAATTGCGGTACGTTCATTGCCAAAACTCTCAATAATCTGCTCTTTGATTTCTTTCCAATTTTCAACAAACAGTGCTGCTTGCCCTTTTTTGAACTGAAATATCTGCTCTAAACTCTATCTTTCCTCCTTGATAATGCGGAAAATATTTTATAGCGTTTATTCCGTATAAGTTTTTAATATTCCTATAATATACTTCAATATTCCTATAACATATCAGACTATTCAGACTATATTCAAACTCTTTACCATAAGAAGAATGCCATACAGCATCAGCGACCCGTTTCATATCCAGTTCTGACCATTTTTCAACCCTTCTTGGGAGATCATCATTAATTTCGTCAGGAATTAATGACATAAAGAATTTACAAATTCTTGTTGCTGCGGCTTGCCGCTCTTCTTTATTGCCATTTTTGACTGCCAAAGAGAAATATGCAGGAAGTGAAGCGAGCTTAACAACCTTCAGATTGTTTATATCTTCTTTATATTCAGGAAGTTCTTCGGAAAGTCTTTCTTTCAGTTTTTGAGTTGTCTTATCTACAAATTCGTTTTCGCCCTCTTGCCAATTCATATCACGTCTGAAAGCATCTATCCGGTTCAAAACAAAAAGCATACGCGCAGGTGAGCCGCCAAGCATTTTTACCTGAATAACGACTTCATTCAATAATTCATCCTGTTTTCTTCCGTCAGTCTCTTCACTGTTATAGGTTACAAGGCATAAAGATTCCCTGCATCTTTTGATAACACGCATATTGCCTTCATCACCGATAAACTTAAACCCCGGTAAATCCATAATTTGAAGTTTATAATTTTCTGATATACTAAAATAATCAGAATTCAAACCGATACGGATTGGAAACTCCAGTTCAATCTGAGGAGAGGGCGGCTCATCAGAAGTTCCTCTTTTTTCATTATATTTTTTCATAACATCTGTAAGTCTGTTACGAATTTCATCATCTGTCAGATTATCCCATTCCCCGCACTCCCACATTGCATTGGGCGTTTCAAGCACCCGGAGTATCCGTTTTTCAGGATTGTGATAAATGGTAACAACGCCCGCGTCATCTCGCCTGCTGAAACCGGCATAATCTCATGTCCGCAAAGCAGATTTACCACAGTGCTTTTTCCGCTGCTTGTTGTTCCTGTTACTGCAATGCTTATGGTCTGATGTTCAGATTTTTTTATTAATTCTGCCATAATCTTTTGTCCATTTATTTTTTAAATATCAATAATTTATTTTTTAACAATTTTTTTGATAAAATTTAGATATATCCCGCTTTTTACATGAATTTACAGGGATTTAAAAAAACAATTACACCCCTCATTTATTAAGTGTTTTTTACATAAAATCAGAAAAATTGCAAGCCTATTTTTCGTATAAATAAGAAGCTGAGTTTTTTGAAAAACTTAGCTTCTTTACGCCCAATTTTTCCACCGCCTGTTATTTCTGTTTCTGCAATACTGATGCTCTGATGTTCAGATTCTTTTATCAATGTTGTAATCTCCCAATTCAGTCAGACAATCTTTCAAATCATTGATATTGCCCATTCTAAATTATGGACATATTTTAATCCAACTCTGTCAAATTCATCCTTCAGAGGCTCTTTTATCTTATCCGGCTTTCCATAATCATTTGTATTAGATGTTATGAAAATACATTTTTCGCTGAAATTATTTTCATGGAGAGATTCGGATATTTTAAGATAATGCTCTATTATCATACAATCTTTTGCTTCGCTTTTACCTTTGGATGCAGGTGCCTTATTTTTAATGATACGCATGGTGCTTTTTGATAAGCATTTTTCATCATTGGAAAATGATATAGAATACTTTAAAAGATTTTGTGATAAATTACGCAAATGAGTATCCAGAGAATAACCCATAATATCAGGATAACTGATATTGATTCCGGGAAATATATCTTCTAAGACTGATTCCAATCTCAATAAATTTTTCTGAGTTTTCTTCAACTCAGATATGGACTCTCTGATAACAGCATCTATATTATCATGCCATTCACTTTCAACAATTTCAGAAGTAAGCATCCATATTTTTATTGTTCGCTCTTCTGAACGGAGAATCAAATCCTTTGCAGATTTAATTATGTTTTTATTTACTTCTTCTCTATATAATACCCTTATAATGTCCAATATTATGCAGGTATCAAGGAAAATGACAGGCGGGATGACATAGAATATTCGATATTATTTCATCTATTTTAGGCTTAGGCATGACATTCTTCCGCTTTATCATGGTAATTCAAAAGAGAGATTGCAAATTCAAATTCTGATGAAAGTTCAATAGCTTTGTCTTCTGCCCATCCATCATCAATAAGTAATCTTTTCAGAATATCAGGATCAATTTTTTCAGAATTTTTATTTATGCACATTATAAAGGAAAACCATCTCTCCTGATCCGCGGGATGCAAACTGCCGGTAGATTTATTTGCATACAGAGAAAAAGCCTTGAATAATTTCGAACATTCGGAAGATAAAATATCATTGTTTGTAATTTCAGGCTCGGTCAACTCTGTTTCTATCCGTGCATTGCTTTTCTCCTTTACAGGTTTTATTACATTTTCAAAAAAATCAAGTAATATCGCATTATATTCATCATATAACAAATGACCCTTTTCAACAGGAATAATATTTGAAACATAAAGCAAGCCGATTTCTTTTTCGGTTATATATAAAAGAGCATCGGGTAAATTTTTATTCCCGGAATACTGATAACAGGATGTCGGAGTGTCATTTAAAAGGGCTTCATCCACATCAATCTTTTTATATTTCCAATTTTCATTTAAATTATCTTTAATCAGTTTGAAAAAATTCTCAGGAGAAGAGTCAATCAAACGTATATATAATTCTCTGAATGTCTTCATATCACACCTCGTTTTACTTTGTCTGTTTTTTCCAAAATATACTTTACACCGTCATAAAATGCTTTTTTTTAACACAAAGAACACAAAGATTAAAAAAAACTATAACAGGGTGTCATCCGGGACTATGTTGGCAAATTTTGTAAAAATATCAAATCCGGCACCATAGGTGCGACCTGTTTACAGCATATTTGATTTTTTGCAGATACGCTGGGAAGTCAGCAGACTGGCAACTTTGGACTGAAAATCTCTTATCTGCTTTTCCGTAGCCATGAGATCAGAACTGTTGAGAATTCCCTCGCCACAGGTATCACACCATTCTCCGGGCTGTTCAAACTCACCGGAATATCCTTTATAGGTATAGATTTCTCTGGCTGTTTTTCGTTCAAGAATCCCGTTTTTACAAAAAGGACATTCTTTCATAATATCACCTCTCTTTGAAAGAAACAATGAGATGTCCGTTGTCATCCATCATAAATTTGATATATAGATGTATAAACAGGGCGTTCCTACGGGATTCCCGCAATAAACCAAGAAGATTCTCCGTTATTTTCTGACAGCATGATAAAATTTATTCTACAGGGATTTATGGGTGTGTCCCGCTTTTTACACGGTACAGGGATTTATTATAAGAAAAGGATTATAAGAAACGGATTTTTCCTTTTCTTATAATAAATTCCCTGTTTCAGATTCCCGCAATAAACCAGTATGATTCCCCGTTCTTTCCTGAAGGCATTGTAAAATTTAATGTAAAGCCTGCATTTTCTATCATGGATTTTATTTCATCAGCAGAGCGGTAATGGGCGTTTGTCTTAAACAGTTTCAGTTTGAAATTTTCAAAATACCAAAGCCATGATCCGCGTTCTTTAGGCGGAATAACCGCCCGGATGATCAGACGCCCTTTTTGCTGAAACAATGCCTGATAAATCCTTTGTAATGTAAGCCTTAGCTCATCATCATTAAGATAATGGAGCATATCAATCATCATTGCCAAATCTGCTGAATCAGGCGGATTCGGAATATCAGGTGCGCCGCCCTGTGTTATCACGGCTCTCTCTCCAAGCGCCAAAGAGGCAACCCGCACCCTCCCGTAATCAGGTTCAATTCCGTATAATTTTGTCTGGGGAAACTTTTCAAGTATCCATGCCGCGGGTATTCCATAGCCTGTTCCGATGTCAATAACTTTATTAAAACCCTTAGGGTTTTTAGGAAAAATATATGTCAGTTCTGAAAACATACAGTCGCACATGATTTTAAAACGTGCAAAGAGTCTCGGATAAGTCTCCATCTTCGCATATCGCCGGATAACCAGCTCTTCATGAGATTTCAATATCTTTGAATCTGTCTGCCCTGTTTCGGCAAAATAATATTTCAGAACCGGCGGCAATATAATAAACGCTCCTATCAGCGAATAACCGACTGCGGCAAGAGAGATAATCCCCGCGATTCTTAACAGGGAATGCTGCGCAAAACATAATACCCCGAACCCTATAATTGTTGAGGCAGACGCCATAAATACTGTCATTCGGATAAGTCCGAAATACGGATGTGCTTCATCATGATACCGTTCATAAAATTTGACAAAATAGAGAGAATAATCAATCCCCATCCCAAGAATGATGATAGAAAGCATCAGTCCGGGAATGTCAATCGGATGATTGAGCAGTTTCAGCGTTCCTAATGTGCTGATAAGTGCAAATAAGACCGGAAGCAGAGCAATTGCTGTTAATTTTAAACTCAGAAAAAAGAGAAATACCATGATTGCAACCCCTGCTCCGATAATGAAAAACATCTTCATGAATGTTGAAAATAAAAGTTCCCCCAAATGTCGGGAAAAAAGGTCGGGATCAAATATCCGGGCTAATTTTATGTTCCCTGATTCCGGTTTTTGCGCAAGAAGCTGCTGAAATTTCTCACTGTTATACAATTTTTCAGGGGTTAAAATGTAAAACTGAATCCATTGATTATCCGCTTTTTCAGAGATTCCCATAAGATGGAGAAATTTTTCAGGAATAACCGGATTATCCTGAATGAATTCCTGAGAAATCAGGTTATAAAACGGAATAAACGCATCCGGGGCAAATCCGATCTGATAGGATGCCTGATTCATGCTGTTTTTTAAAAATGTTATCCTCTCTTCATTCCAAAATTCTTTCCATGCTTTAAAATTCTTTTTCCTCCGCTCTTCTCCGGGGAAGATCATAGACGGAAAAAAGCCTGAAACCAAATTATCATTCTGCTCCGCTATCTCCAAAAGCATATCATTTTTCTGCTGAAGCCCGGAAATTGTTTTTCCTTCAGTCATCAGATACTTTTTATTGAAAATATTGCTTCCCCATACATTCTGAATCAGATTCTCAGCAGCAAGGGTATCCTTACTGACTGTATTCATTGATGTAAGAGAGACGTTAAATTCAGGTTTTGCAAAAAAGATCATGACAGATGCAAATATCAAAGCCGCAAATGCCCCTTTTTTACCCAAAGATGCAAACTTATTCAACATATCCTGAAGAAAAAACCCTAAGGGTCTTAGGAAACCATTAGGGTTTGCCGCAGGTATTTTCGGAAAGATCAGAGGGAATATTGTGTGAACAAAGAGAAATGAAAATCCGATGCCGAGTGAGGTAAAGAGTCCCAGTTGTTCAAATATCGGAAAGCCTGTAAAACAGAGTATTCCGAATGCGCCTATTGTTGTCAGCGTTGCAAGCAAAGCGATCCCGCATATTTCTTCAGATGCTTCTTTCCCGTAAGTTTCATAAGGGCGATCAAGGAAGAGCAGATAAGCAATCGCATTATCCACGCTTATAGAGATGATTGCGCCGCCAAATCCGATCACCATAACAGAGAGCGATTTATACACTAAAGAGCAGACAAAGAACGACATCACGGTTCCCGCGACAGCAGGGAGAAGTGAGAGAAGCCCTAACACGGGTCTTGGAAAGACAAAGATAAGAAGAAGTGCAATTCCTACAGTGGCAAAGATGATTGATCTGGTAACATCCTTTCTGATAATCAGTTCATTATCTAAAGCATTCCGGTATGTTCCAACAGGTGTGAGAATAAAGTTCGTAGTTCCGCCTTTAGGCGGATCCGCATGGGAATGTGAATTCACTTCATCATCCAAATCCTTCATCAGTTGATCAAGCCTGCGGGAAAAATTTGTGTCTGTTCCTGAATATTTAGGATTGGCAACAATAAGAAGATGCTTTCCGTCAGATGAAATGAGCTTTCCCTTATAGAATTGTATGTTTTCAGACGGAGCAAGGTTAGAGAGCTTTGCCATGACAATATTCTTCAGTTCCAGGGGGTCTTTTGAAATCATATCCGCCTGCCCGATACTTTCAATATTAAGCAGATTTGTGTAAATATCCTGAATTTTCTGATGAATCTTCTCCGCTTCCAACAACGGCAGAATCTTTTCATGTAACTCTTTTTCAGTAAATAATATCGGAAGATGATTTAAGATATGCGTGATTAAATCAGGGATAACAGCCTGAAAATCCTGAATTCCGACCTGTTTAAACAAACCGCTCTCTTTTAACCGCTTTTCAATCAGATTTGCACATTCAACAAGCAAATCTGTATTCTTCTCCTGATGATCAAGGCTGACATCAATAACTAACTGATCATGAATCGGGTGATTCATGAATATATATTTTGCATCTGATATTACCGGGTCTTTTTTCGGAAGAGAATTAATTACATCTGTGTCAATCTCAACGCGGTAAAATCCGACTACTCCGAACATGCCGATTATAAAAATAGTAAAAATTAAGATGTTTAATTTGAATATAGGTTTCATCTGTTATCCGATTATATTAATATTTCATCGTAACCATATAAAATATGCCGTTAATCTTTTATGGTTAATTTCAAATTAAAAATGGAGAATGACACAAACCTTTGTGTTCTTTGCGGTTAAAAAAAATAAAAGTTGCACATTGCGTGATATATACATTTGCGACCTTTGCGTGAAACTTTGCGGTAAGATTGCCATCCCTGACGGACAGAAAAAGAGCATTTGAAATCTGTTTCATTATTTCTCTTCTTTCTTATGCTCTTTACACAGCTTTGTAAGAGACTTTGAAAGTTCTCTAACAAGTCTCTCCTGCTGCACCAACATCAGCTTGTAATTTTCCAATTGTTCATGGAAAATGTCAACAATAATTCCTGTTCCGGCATCTCTTAACTGCATAATCACATTTTGACAATGGCTTGCGGATGTCCGTCAACACACATTCAGGAGTTTAAGAAGAATAATGCTGTTCAAAGGGATATTCATACAGATTATTCGCTCTCCCCGCCAAAATACCCTCTGTAATCTGCCGGATTCTTATTTTCTTTTCTTGATGTATTCATATTACTATGATATTCATATTTTAAAATTTTTCAACAAAACTTGTGTACATAGAGTAGCTTTTTTAAAGGGGGCATGGGGGTTAGGTTAAAACGTGCAGCAATTTTCAGAAAACTTAACAGCCCTGCTTTACAAAAAAACCCCGCCCCCTCATATTTAATTAAATGCTCAGTATCAGAAAAATCAACGTTATCGGACGCACTTACCGCCATCTGAACCGCTATAGGCAGATTCTGGGGATTCTTTTCAAATACGGCTTCGGAGATATTATCGCCCGGCTGAATATAGAAAAATATCTTGAGATTGGTCTCAGAATGATTTCAAAAAAAGATGTTGCAAAATCTGAAAAGCTGAAGACCTCTGAAAGAATGAAAATGGCGGTTGAAGAGCTTGAACCGGCATATATCAAGCTCGGACAGGTATTTTCCACCCGATCCGATCTGATACCGCCTGATTTTATAGAAGAACTCTCCAAACTTCAGGATCATGTTACCCCTTCCCCTTTTAATGAAATCAGAAAAATCCTTGAAACAGAACTGAATGGAACTGTTGAAGAATTATTTGAATTTTTTAATGAAACTGCAATGGCATCTGCTTCTATCGGACAGGTTCACAAAGCAAGATTAAAAGACGGGGAACCCGTGGCTGTCAAAGTTCAGCGTCCGGGTATCCGTAAAATAATTGAAGTTGATCTTGAGATTATGCTGCATCTGGCAACCCTTATGGAAGAACATATTGAAGAGATAGCCCTGCATCGCCCCGTCAAGATTATTGAAGAATTTGCCCGGAGAATTGAAAAAGAGATTGATTACACAATTGAAGCAGATAATATGGAGCGGTTTGCGCGCCAGTTTTCTGATGAACCGATGATTCATGTTCCTATGCTTTTTCGTGATATGACAACAGAGCGGGTACTGACAATGGAGTTTGTAAAAGGAATCAAGGTCTCTCAAATCAGTAAACTTGAAGGCGCAGGGCTTGACAGGAAAATCATCAACGCCAGAGGAGCAGACATTTTTTTGCAGCAGATTTTTGTTCACGGATTCTTTCATGCAGACCCTCATCCGGGAAATATTTTTATACTGCCTGAAAACATTATATGCCTGCTTGATTTCGGAATGGTCGGTTCTGTTGACAGAAAGACCAGAGAGAATTTTGTTGATCTTATTGAGAGCGTAGTAAATCAGGATGAATCCGGTGCGACCCGGATTCTTCTGAAACTGACATTATGGGATGATGAACCTGATATTCATATACTGGAGAGAGAATTGGCTGAATTTATGGGGCGTCATCTTTATAAGCCCTTGAAAGATATAGAGCTTGGTAAGCTGCTGCAAGATTTGCTTGAAATCTCTTTCCGGCATCGTCTGAGAATCCCGCCGGATATTTTTCTGATGATGAAAGCGTTCGGCACCATTGAAGGAGTTGCCCGGCTGCTTGATCCGGATTTTGACATGGTTGCCCGGACTGCTCCGTTTGTGAAACAGATCATTCTTGAACGCCTTTCACCTCGCCGGATTGCAAAACATCTGCTTCTCCTCTCTTCTGAACTCCTGAAATTTGTCCGTCAGTTCCCGGAAGATACTCTTGAAATTACCCGTCTGATACGACAGCGTAAAATGGTTGTCAATCTGGAGCATAAAGGATTTGAAGAAGTGCTGGCAACATGGGATCGTATCAGCAACAGAATATCTTTTTCACTCATTATTGCCGCCCTGATCATAGGTTCGGCTCTGATTGTTATCTCAAAAATCCCGCCGTTATTCTATGGAATCTCAATGATCGGAATTATTCTCTTTTTTGCCGCGGCAATCATGGGTATATGGCTTCTGGTTGCAATTCTGAGAAAAGGGGGATTATAGATATAACCCAAGTTGACACATAATGCTCCTGCCGGATTGACAATCCGGCAGGGGTTCGGATTTGTCAATCTTCCACCGAACCGACAGATGCTATTTTTTCAATAGGTCGCAACTTGAGTTAGATATATAAGAAGCTAAGTTTCTTAAAGAAACTTAGCTTCTTCGGGAAACTTCGGAAGTCTTGGTACATGCAGGCTAAATATGCCGCCGGTTATTGAACTGTAGGGCGGACTAAGCGCAGCGTGTCCGCCTTTTTATGAAGAGCGGCATATTTATGCCGATGTGTATTTAGCATAAAAAAATTTATGACCAGTTTTTTAATCACTCTATCAATAAACCCTAAGGGTTTATTGAAGGTTTTCCTATATCTGTGCGTAAGGTGAGGCTTAATCAGCAAGGAAAAAAATTATGGACGGAAAAAGTATGACACCGCATGATGAAAAACTGAAACAGTTGAAAGAGATACTGCCCGAAGCATTTTCCGAGGGAAAAGTTGACTGGGAAAAGCTGAAAGCCGCTCTCGGAGAAGATATAAATTTCAGCAATGAACGCTATGTGCTGAACTGGGCTGGAAAAAGCAATGTTTTTAAAGTATTGCAGACGCCGGGCAATAAAACGCTGATTCCTGTCAGAGATGAATCAGTGAACTTTGATGAAACCGGAAACATCTTTATTGAAGGTGAAAATCTGGAAGTGCTGAAAGTGCTTCAAAAGAGTTATTTCGGCAAAATAAAGATGATTTACATTGATCCGCCTTACAATACGGGAAATGATTTTTTTATTTATCCCGACAAATTTGCTGAAAGTAAAGAGGAATATCAGAAGCGCATCGGTGACAGGGATGAAGAGGGCTTCATGACCGGAGAGGGTCTTTTCCGCAGAAACAGCAGGGAAAACGGGCAGTATCACAGCAACTGGTTAAATATGATGTATCCCCGTCTTTTTCTTGCCAGAAATCTGCTCAGGCAGGACGGGGTTATTTTTGTTTCCATTGATGATCACGAGGTGCATAATCTGCGGCTGGTTATGAATGAGGTTTTCGGAGAGGAGAATTTCAGAAACTCAATCATTATAAGGCGCGGGGCAAAAAGTGTTCAGGCTCAGTTTGATACATGGGATAAACTCGGCAGCGGTTATGAATCAGTTCTTTTTTATACAAAAAACAGCGATTACCGTTTTTCTAAAATGGAAAGACTGCTTGAAGCGGCAAAAGAAGGAAGCTGGAATAATCATTGGAGAGGCACGGAGAGACCGACTATGCGTTATGAGCTGTTCGGAATAACCCCTGAAACCGGGCAGTGGCGTTGGGGAAAAGAGCGAAGCCTCTCTGCAATTGAGAATTACCGTAAGATATTATCAGAATTAGGCAAATCAGAAAATGAAATTACTCAGCCGGAGATTGATAACTGGTATAATAATAAAACAAAAAATGGAGAGAATGATATTGATTTGTTAAGACTCTCCAGAACCGGAAAACCTGAACATTATATAAATCCCAGTGATACAATGCTTTTAAATGATGTATGGTTTGATTTTCCGCCGCATAGCTCCAACCTGCTGAAGAGTATCTTTAAAAAGAAAATTTTTGATAATCCCAAGCCGATTGCCCTTATTCAAAGGATTCTGGAGTTCGGAAAGAATGATATTATCCTTGATTTCTTTGCGGGATCAGGCACAACCGCGCACGCAGTGCTTGATTTAAACGCGGAGGACGGCGGCAGGCGCAAATTTATCTGTGTTCAAATCCCTGAAATGTGCGATGAAAAAAGCGAAGCATACAAAGCAGGTTACAGAACCGTTGCAGATATTGCCAAAGAGCGGATACGCAGAGTCATAAGCAAAATAAAAGATGAGGATAACGGAAAAATAGACTTCGGTGACGGCAGACAGGATTTGGGCTTCAAAGTCTTTAAACTTTCCGACAGTATTTTCAAACAGTGGCGCAGCGATATAGGCAATGATTTGGATGCACTTAAACAGCAGTTGATTGAATTTACTGACCCGGTTGCTCCAAATGCTGTTATTGAAAATATGGTTTATGAACTGATGCTCAAATCCGGCAAAGACCTTAACAGCAAACTGGAACATAAAGACGGCTATTTCTGCATAAATAAAAATGAATTAATCCTTATGCTTGAAAAAGCGGATCAGGATATTGCAGATGCTGTTCTTAAAGAAAATCCTCAGAAAGTGATTGCCCTGGACAGAATCTTTGAAGATAATGATCAGTTGAAAACCAACACCGTCCTGCAAATGAAAGATGCATGGATTGAATTCAGAACAATATAAGAACTATGAAACTTACATTTGAATCAAATCTGCAATTTCAGCAGGATGCCGTCAAATCCGTTATTGATTTGTTTGAAGGGCAGCCGATTGAAGAGAACTTTGCAGAATACAGCTTTAATGGACAAAACAGCCCAAGTCTTATCAACAGCGTTGGAAATAATCTTGTTTTATCCCAAGAACAGATTCTTAATAATCTTAGAGCTATACAGCAACGGAATAATATAAAACCTTCAACTGCTTTGGACGTTATGCACTTTTCCGTAGAAATGGAAACAGGCACAGGAAAAACTTATGTATATTTAAGAACAATTTATGAACTGTTCTGTCAGTATGGTTTTAAAAAATTTCTCATTGTTGTTCCGTCTGTTGCTATTCGTGAAGGTGTATTAAAGAATCTTCAAATCACAAAGGAGCATTTTCAGAATTTATATGATAATATTCCCGTTAATTTTCAGATATATGACAGCACAAAAGTCTCTTCATTAAGAGGATTTGCAACAGGAAATACCATTGAAATTCTGGTCATCAATATTGATTCATTCGCCAAAGATGAAAACATCATAAACAAGCCGAATGATAAACTGAACGGTCATAAACCTGTTGAATTTATTAAATCTGTCAATCCGATTGTAATCGTAGATGAGCCGCAGAACATGGAAACTGAAAAGCGGGCGGCAGCTATTGCAAATCTTAATCCTCTTTGTACGCTGAGATATTCAGCGACTCACCGTAACATATACAATCTTACTTACTCTCTTAATCCGGTAAAAGCCTATGATTTGGGCTTGGTAAAGCAGATTGAGGTTGATTCTGTTATTGAAGAGAATGCGTTGAATGATGCGTTTGTATCGCTTGATGCAGTTACCGCAATGAAAACCAGAGTAACCGCCAAAGTTTCAATCCATTTCAATGATAAAACAGGCGTCAGGAAAAAGAGTTTTACCGTAAGAGCCGGAGATGATCTTTACAAATTATCCAACGAAAGAGAAATTTATAAAGAAGGTTATATTATCGAAGAGATAGACGCCGCAAACCAGTGTATTTCATTTTCCAACGGAAATATTCTTTACAAAGGCGGGAAACAGGGTGGATTGAATGATGAAGTGATGAAATTTCAAATCCGTAAAACCATTGATGAACATTTAAAGAAAGAGAAAATTTTGAATCAAAAAGGAATCAAAGTGCTTTCTTTGTTTTTTGTTGATAAAGTAGCCAATTACAGGGAATATGATGAAGCAGGAATCCGCTACATGGAAAATTTGCAAAATGGTTTGAGGAAATCTGGCATGAATATATTGAAAAACAGGCATTTAAGGAGCTTTATAAATTCTCTGTTGAAGAAATTCACAACGGTTATTTTTCCAAAGATAAAAAAGGAAAGTTGAAAGATACATCCGGCGAGACAAAGGCTGATGATGATACTTACACTCTTATTATGAAAGATAAAGAGGCTTTGCTCGATATAAACAATCCTCTGCGTTTTATCTTTTCCCACTCTGCCCTGCGCGAAGGGTGGGACAATCCTAATGTATTTCAGATTTGTACCTTGAATGAAACCAAATCAGAGATTAAAAAGCGGCAGGAGATCGGCAGAGGATTAAGATTGGCGGTTGATCAGACCGGAAAACGAATCTATGATTCAGATATTAACCGTTTGACAGTTATTGCCAATGAGTCATATCAGGATTTTGCAAAGGCTCTGCAACAGGAGATTGAAGAGGATTGCGGCGTAGAGTTTACAGGCAGAATTAAAAACAGAAAAGAGCGTACAGCCGTCAGATACCGGAAAGGATTTCAGGCGGATCCGAAATTTCTTGAAATATGGGAAAAAATAAAAGATAAAACAGTTTACCGTGTCAATTACAGCACACACGATTTGATAGAAAAAGCAGCAGAAGCTGTTTCAAAAATACCTGAAATCAAAGCCCCTTCTATTCGTTCCACCAAAATATCTGTTGAAATGACTGATAAAGGCGTAGAAACGAGTTATCTTGCTGATAAAATAGAATCATGCGACAGTTATTCATGGAAAATTCCTGATGTGCTTGGCTATATTCAAAGCAGAACCGATAAATTAACCCGTTCAACCATTTATGCAGTTTTAAGCAGATCGGAAAGAATCGGAGATATTTTAACCAATCCTCAGTTGTTTCTTGATTTAACTTCACAGGCAATAAACAGAACTTTGCATGATATTATGATTGACGGCATCAAATATCAGAAAATCGGAGATTCTGAATATGAAATGAGATTGTTTGAGGCAAAAGAGCTTGAAGCCTATCTGAATGATTTTACATTCAACGTTACAGAGAGATCCAAAACAATCTATGAAGAATTTATCCCTTTGGATTCAGGAGCAGAAAATCAGTTTGCAAAAGATTGTGAAACCAGTGAACAGGTAAAATTTTATTTCAAACTCCCGAACTGGTTTAAAATACCGACTCCCATAGGATTTTATAATCCTGACTGGGCAATTGTTTTTGAAGATGATAAAAAAATCTATTTTGTTGCAGAAACAAAAGAAACAGGAACCCCAAGTGTTGACTTGTCAAAACTGTCAGGAGATGAGCAGTTGAAAATAAAATGCGCAAAATCGCACTTTAAAGAGTTTGACGGAATAGAATATAAAGTAGTAAGTAAAGTTGGGCAGTTGGCGGAATAACAGCATTATAAATGAGAACCAGACAGCAAAGACTTCCAAAGACTTCGGTGAGCTCAGTCGAACCGTTTCAGAAACTTAGGAAGTCTCAGTAGATCTGAAAAGTTCATAGTACCGCCTTTAGGCGGTGGAGCAAACTGTTCGTAGTACCGCCTTTAGGCGGTGGAGCAAACTGTTCGTAGTACCGCCTTTAGGCGGTGGGGCAAACTGTTCGTAGTACCGCCTTTAGGCGGTGGAGCAAACTGTTCGTAGTACCGCCTTTAGGCGGTGGGGCGTAAAGAACTGCCTTTAGGCGGTACTACGAACTTTTACAAAATTTCGGAAGTCTTATATAAAGGAGTGATAAATGTCTCTTGAAGCAACTATTAAAGATATGGCAAAAGCGGCAAAAGCCGCATCTGCTGAAATGGCAAAATGCTCTTCAACCCGGAAAAATGAAGTTCTGCTCAAGATAGCGGATAAAATTGAAGCAGACACATCCCATATAAAAGCAGAAAATCAGAAAGACCTTGTTTATGCAAAAGAAAAAGGGCTTTCCAATGCCATGATTGACCGGCTTACAGTAACAGATAAGGTTATCAAATCTATGGCAGACGGACTCCGGGAAGTTGTACAGTTAGAAGACCCGGTAGGTGCTATCACAAAAACATGGACAAGACCCAACGGGCTTCAGGTATCCCGTATGCGTATCCCGCTTGGTGTAATCGGAATTATTTACGAATCAAGACCGAATGTTACCATAGATGCAGCCGGGCTTTGTTTTAAAGCCGGAAATGCCATTATTCTGCGGGGCGGTTCTGAAGCTCTTAATTCAAATCAGGCTCTTGCAGGTATTATCAGCCATGTCCTGAAAGAGAGCGGTCTGCCGGAAAAAGCTGTTCAGGTTGTGCCGGTACGTGAAAGAGAAGCAGTTAATATCCTGTTAAAACAGGATGAATATATTGATCTGATTATTCCCAGAGGCGGCGAAGGGTTAATACGCTTTGTTGTGGAAAATTCCAAGATACCTGTGTTAAAGCATTATAAAGGTGTATGTCATGTTTTTGTTGATAAGAGTGCTGATCTTGAAATGGCGCAGAATATATGTTTTAATGCAAAAGTACAACGTCCGGGTGTCTGCAATGCAATGGAAACAATGCTTGTTGATAAAAACGTGGCAGAGAAATTTTTACCGGCTATGGGAAAAAAATTTGCCGAGGCAGGAGTTGAACTCCGGGGCTGTCCTGAAACGTGCAGGATTCTGCCGAATGCAAAACCCGCAACCGAAGAAGACTGGTACGCTGAATATCTTGATCTGATTCTTGCAGTAAAAGTAGTTGAGGATATGACTGAAGCTATCAAGCATATTGACAAATACGGTTCCGACCATACAGAGACAATTGTTACATCTGATTATCAGCGGGCGAGGCAGTTTGTCCGGGAAGTTGATTCTTCTGTTGTGCTGGTGAATGCTTCAACCCGGTTTAATGACGGTGGACAGCTTGGTTTGGGTGCTGAAATCGGCATCAGCACGTCAAAACTTCACGCCTTCGGACCTATGGGCGTTGAGGAGCTTACAACAACCAAGTTTGTGGTATTCGGAAACGGACAGATAAGAAATTGAAAATAGGGATTTTCGGCGGCACATTCAATCCCATTCATATCGGACATCTGAGAACGGTCAGAGAAGTGCAGGAGGGGTTCGGGCTGGATAAAATCTGTTTTATTCCGTCTGCCCTTCCCCCGCATAAAAAAACTGAGCATGTTATCAATGCTGAAGATCGTTTGGAAATGATCCGCCTTGCTATTGCTGATGCTCCTGATTTTATGGTCTCAGATGTGGAGTTACAGCGTTCAGGATTCTCTTATACCATTGATACTGTACATTATTTTAAATCATATTTTCCAAAAGATACTTCTCTCTTTTTTATAATAGGGACTGATGCTTTTCTGGAGATATATACATGGAAATCTTACAAAGAGCTTTTTCAGGAGATTCCGTTTATTGTGATGGCTCGCCCTGACAGTAAAGGGCTGTCAATTTCAAATAATGGGCGTTGGAAGATTCTTGAAAATTTTCTTCAATCAAAAATATCTGACAGATATAAATTTTCTGCTTCACAAAATGGTTATATTCATGATAAGTATAAGCCGGTCTTTATTTTTAATGTAACTTTAATGGATATTTCAGCGACAAAAATCCGTGAACTGATTAAAAACAAAAAATCTGTTCAGTTTTTAGTGCCTGAAAAAGTAGAAGATTTTATAAAAACAAAAGGATTATTTACCAGTAACGATCACACGGGGTTTTAAAGATTCTGTTAATCTTTATGTTACAGATTAAAGACAACCCAAATAAAAGAAGAGGTTTATATGATTACCAAACAGTTGATAAAAAAAGAAATTGATCTTATCCCCGATCACTATACCGAAGTGCTTTATAAAATCATCAAAGCACTTCAGACATCATCAACTCAGTCTGATATTGAAGAAAAAAAATCTAAAGCCGGTTGGAAGCAGTTTATCAAAGAAACTTACGGATGTCTTGCAGATGATCCGATTGAACGGGGAGAACAGGGCATATATGAAATTCGTGAGGAGTTCAAATGACCTATCTGCTTGACACTAATGTATGTATTAAATATCTGAACGGAAGATCCGATAAAATCAGGGAATATATAGAATCAATGAATCCTGAAGAGATCGCTTTATGTTCGGTTGTAAAAGCCGAGCTGTTTTACGGGGCTATGAAAAGCAGATATCCTGATAAAAATTTTAAAAAACAGCAAAAATTCATAAACCGTTTTCTTTCGCTTCCATTTGATGATGATTCAGCCGAGATATACGGCAATATCCGCTCTCAATTGGAAAAAACAGGCAATCCCATAGGTCCGAATGATCTGCTGATTGCCGCCATTGCTGTTAAAGATAGAGTTATTTTAGTTACTCACAATACACAGGAATTTGGCAGAATAAAAAATTTAAAGACAGCGGACTGGAAGGCTGAGGCAGGTTAGAGATTTCCAGAAATAAATACTTTAATTTAATGAATAATTTTTAAATAATGAAAAAAGGATTCTTTTATGACTTACGAGATTGATCCGAATCTTGATCTTTATGTAAAAGCAGTTTTAGGAAAAAAAGCAAGGAATGTTGTAATCCTTGATGTTCATGAACTCACATCTATTGCAGATGTATTTATTATTTGCAGCGGAGATTCAAACCGTCAGGCTTCAGCCATTGCAGACTTTATCAGGGTTGAACTGAAAAAAGATAATATAAAACTACTGGGTATGGAAGGGGAAAATGAAGGGCATTGGGTACTGCTTGATTACGGGCATGTGATTATCCATGTTTTTTATAAACCTGTGCGTGATTTTTACGATCTTGAAGGACTCTGGATTGATGCAAAGCGGATAAAGACTGAAAGCCTTCTCAATTATGTGGAAGAGGAGGATGATATAGATGATGATGTGGAGGTAGAATATATTTCATGAAAATAGAGAAAAAGCCTTTTATCTTAATGATTTTAGATGGATGGGGAATCAGTTCCGAACAGCGGGGGAATGCAGTTTTACTTGCAAGAACCCCTTTTCTGGATAAGCTCAAAGCAGAATATCCGAATACTCAGTTATTATGCTCCGGCGAAGCTGTAGGGCTTCCAAAGGGTGTGATGGGAAATTCCGAAGTAGGGCATCTGAATATCGGAGCAGGAAGAATCGTTTATCAGGAATCTGCTCAGGATTGACATAGCAATCAGAGATAAAGCATTTTACCGGAGTGAAGTATTGAATTCCGTGATGTCAAACGTGATTGCCTGTAATTCCTCACTTCATCTCATGGGGCTTGTTTCAGACGGCGGGGTTCATAGTCAACTGAATCATCTGCTTGCTCTGCTGGATATGGCAAAAGAGAGAAATGTCGAACGGGTATTTGTCCATGCTATTTTAGACGGCAGAGATACGCCCCCGGACAGCGGAGTGCATTATATTGCTCAGTTGCAGAAACATATTCAGGATAATAATGTCGGTAAAATTGCAACAATCTGCGGGCGTTTTTATGCTATGGATCGCGATAACCGCTGGGAAAGAATTGAAAAAGCATACCGGCTTTATACTCAGGGAGAAGGGATAAAAGAGGCGGAATCTGTGGCGGCTGTCAAAAATGCGTATGAAAGAGGAGAGAGTGATGAATTTATCAGTCCTGTACTCATAGCAGATGATAATAATCCCACCGGAATCATACAGGATAATGACGGAATGATCTTCTTTAATTTCCGGGCAGATCGCGCCAGAGAGATTACCCGTGCATTTACGGATTTGAATTTTAATTCTTTTAAAAGAGAAATTTTACCGCAGCTCTGCGGCTATATCTGCATGACACAATATGATGAATCTTTTACACTTCCTGTGGCGTTTCCGCCGGTTCATCTGGAAAAGATTCTCGGAGAAGTGATCAGCGGAAAAGGGCTGCATCAGTTAAGAATTGCAGAGACAGAAAAATATGCCCATGTTACCTATTTTTTTAACGGCGGAGAAGAAAAGCCGTTTCCAAATGAAGATCGCTGCCTGATCCCCTCTCCGCGGGATGTCCGTACTTATGATTTAAAGCCGGAGATGAGTGCGCCTCTTGTGGCAGATGAAGTGATCTCCCGTCTGCAATCAAAAGAATATGATCTTATTGTTCTCAATTTTGCAAATATGGATATGGTAGGACATACCGGCATTCTTGAAGCGGCGATAAAAGCGTGTGAAACGGTTGATACATGCGTGGGTAAAGTTATCGCTGAAGTCAGAAATCAGGGAGGAGTCGCGATTATCATCGCGGATCATGGGAATGCAGAGCAGATGCAACAGAATAACGGCAAACCGCATACGGCTCATACCCTTAATTCTGTTCCATTTATTCTTGCAGATGATACCCGGAAGGATGTTGTATTAAGAACAGACGGAAGATTAGGGGATATTGCTCCTACTATTCTTCATCTCATGGGGATTAAGCAGCCTGACGAGATGACGGGGCAATCTCTGATTCAACAGAAGAGACTAAATTTTTTAAAGAATTTGGTCTCTTATAAGTAATTCTCTGACAGCACGCATCAGCGTGCTATTTTTTTTGATTATAATATGAAAAAATACTTCTCATCTATCCTTATTGTCTTGAAGAGCGGCTCCATGCTGAAGATGCAGGCATTGTACCGATGGGGGTTTATTATATCGGTGCATTGCTGAAGGAACATCATTATGATGTTGAAATCCTGAATTTTCACAATATCAGATCGCCGCAGGCGATACAGGATATTCCGATTCTGACATATCATTATATTGTAAGTATCTGTAATGAATTAAAAATACCGATAAAAAGCATCTCTGAAGATTTTACAGAATATTTAATATCTTATACGTGGTTCGGAAATGTCAGAGAACTGATTAATACGCTCAATGCAACAACCACCTAAGCAAAGGATGAACCTGTATTATATCCGCATCATTTGCCTGCGGAGATCAGAGCCTATTTTTTAAAAAGACAGATAAAAAATAGAATATCTCAGAATAATAAAATATCACTGCCAATATCGAAATTTGGGTGGTGGGTCAAATCCGTTGACAATCTTCCGTAGGGGCAAATAATTATTTGCCCCTGCAATTTTTTTCAACGGATTTGACCCACTACCGAAATTTGAAGATATACTGGGGCTTCAATATTTTCCCAAATTTAAAGAATTTCACCGGCTTTGCGATAATATAGCGGAAGCAGAATATATTGAGCATCTTATAGAAATATCAGACGGAGATATAAATAAGGCATGTACCTTGTCAGACATATCACGGTCAAGGCTCTATCAGTTGCTGAAAAAATATTAAAAGCATCTGAAATAAGACTTGACAAAGAGATATAAATAAAGATAATCTTCTTTTCATTACTGTGTCGGGGTTCATTTCATTCACCCCAACCTACGGATGGACAGACAAAAAAATGAACCGAATTATAAATCAGATTATAAATAAATTCAGAACGAACTTAAATTGGTGGCGGTGGCAGATTTATATTGGAGATGCCGCCGGAATCTCAATCAGCTAAGTTTCTGATTGAACTGATAAAATACAAAGACCGTGAGCAAATCCAAAAGCTCACGGTCTTTTTTTTGAATTAATATAAAGGAGAGCCGTGAAATATTTTTCACGGCTTTTTTGTTTTTAACAAGAAAGGAAATACCATGTTAATCAATCAATTCCCGGATAAAAGCACTTTCCGGCAGTTGGCAGAGAAATACAATGTTATTCCGGTATATGTTGAAGTCCTTGCTGATACAGAAACGCCGGTTTCACTTTTAAAGAAAATCTATAAAGATAAAGGACCTGTCTTTCTTTTAGAAAGCGTTGAAGGCGGGGAGCGATGGGGGAGGTACAGCTTTATGAGCGGTTCTGCACGGGCGAATATCCGCGTATATTCGGATTTTGTCGAGGTGCAGGAGAACGGCGAAACCCTGCAAATTCCTCATAATAATGACCCGCTTTCAATTTTAAGAGATTTAATGGGTAATTACCGCCCGGCTCAGGTTCCGGGGCTTCCGAGATTCTGGGGCGGTATGGTCGGATATTTGACTTATGAAATGGTCTCTTTTTTTGAGGCTATCCCGAATAAAATGCCGAAAAATAAACCGATTGCCCATTTTATCATCCCGGATGAACTCCTTATTTTTGACAATATAAGAAATACCCTGATCGGTGTGGTGATTGCTTTTCCAAAGAATCATGCGGATGTTGATGATGCGTTTGAAGCGGCAAAAAATCGCGTCAATAATCTGATGAAGGCAATGGAGATTTGTCTTTCAGATATAAACGGAAAATCAGGAAATGAGAAATTTGAACTGACTCCTGTAAGGGAACCGGGGAGATATGAGTCTCTTGTCAGAAAGACAAAAGAATATATCCGGGCAGGAGATATTATTCAGTCAGTGATTTCACACTCTTTTGTATGTGAACCTGCTCCTGATTTATGGTCTTTGTACAGGGCGCAGAGATATATCAATCCTTCGCCGTATCTCTTTTTTCTCCATTTGGATGATACCGCACTGGTCGGCTCTTCACCTGAAACTATGGTCAGATTGGAGAACCGGATCGCCACTCTCCGCCCGATTGCCGGAACACGCCCCAGAGGAAAAAATGAGCAGGAAGATCGCGCTCTTGCCAATGAACTTCTTCAGGATGAAAAAGAGCGGGCAGAGCATCTTATGCTTGTGGATTTGGGAAGAAATGATTTAGGGCGCGTGGCAGAAACCGGAACAGTTCAGGTAACTGATTTGATGTTTGTAGAGAGGTATTCACATGTTATGCATCTGGTTTCAAATATCTCCTGTGATTTAAAGCCGCAATATGACGCGTGGGATTTGCTCCGATCAACATTTCCGGCGGGAACATTATCAGGAGCGCCAAAAGTCAGAGCAATGGAGATTATTGCAGAATTGGAGAATGAGCCAAGAGGAGCTTACGGCGGAGCAGTCGGATATGTTTCATTTCACGGAAATATGGATATGGCAATCACTATACGAACAGCGTGTGTTGAAAACGGCAAATTAACCGTCCGTGCAGGTGCGGGGATTGTTGCAGATTCCGATCCTGAGCGTGAACGGATTGAAACAGAGAATAAGGCAAGAGCAATACAGAAGGCTCTTAAATTAATTAGGAATTGAGAATTATTGTCAAACCTAACCCCCTACTCCCCTTCCCTTCAGGGAAGGGGGGCAGGGGGGTTAGGTTAGGTGCGTTCTCAATTCCTAATTGACAAGGAGATTATTATTATGCTGGTAATGATTGACAATTATGATTCATTTACCTATAATTTAGTACAATATCTTGAAGAACTGGGAACGCCGGTCAAGGTGTTCCGAAATGACGCGATAAGCGTATCAGAGCTTGAAGCAATGAACCCTGCCGGGATTGTTATTTCACCGGGACCCGGCAGACCTGAATCCGCCGGGATTTCTCTTCAGTTGGTAAAAGAGCTTTCCGGCAAGATTCCTATACTTGGCGTATGCCTCGGACATCAGACAATCGGAATGGCGTTTGGCGGAAAAGTTGTATCTGCCGGGCGCCTTATGCACGGAAAAACATCTGTCATAAAAAATGACGGAAAAAAACTTTATCAGGGAATCCGTGAGCCGTTTACTGCTATGCGTTATCATTCCCTTGCTGTATCAAGGGAGAATTTCCCTGAATCTCTTGAGATTACTTCAGAATCAGAAGATGGTGAAATTATGGGAATCCGCCATCGTGAGCATCTTACCGAGGGGATTCAGTTTCACCCGGAATCTATTATGACGCCTGTTGGCAAAAGGCTTTTAAGAAATTTCCTGAAGATCGCCATGAATAACGAATGAAACAGTAATTACGCTTAGTGTCTTAGTGTCTTCGTGTTTTTTACCACAAAGACACTAAGACACGAAGATAAAACATCCGATGTGTATAATTCATAATAAAAATGAAACTCATAAAAAAACTTCCCGACCCTCTGTT
>CAWEAR010000030.1:0-405877 GCA_963806835.1 uncultured delta proteobacterium | reverse complement strand
ATACTCTAAAAGGTCATAATTTGCGATTCTTCAAATGTCTGGAAATTATGAGTTAATAAAGAATCAGGTTCTTTCCTGTATTCGGTGTGAGTACGGTTTAAACAGTCATCAATCGCATTTTTAAATATTACAAAGTCATCATAATATTTTGAATACAATGATTTTTTCTTTACGAATTTCCAAAGTCTCTCAATGAGATTCAAATTTGGAGAATAAGCAGGCAAATAAAGCAGTCCGGTATTGAGCAGTTCAGCTGACTCTTTAACAATTTTACATTTCCGGTATCTTGCATTGTCTGAAATTACTGTAACCGGAATCCCGATGTTCTGATTGTAAAGCAGCCTTGGCAGAGAACAGACGCTTTCGGCATTAATACAGGTATCATTTGTTACGGAAACCAGTTCATGTGTTACCGCATCCGATGCCCCTGACACATTATAACGTTTTCTTCCTGCAGGAGCTTTTATAAAAAGGCGCGTAAACGGCCGTAAATATCCCGAAAAAGGAGCTGATACAAAATGAGCCGCATCCATACAGCAGACTTTCCTTTTTCCTGTTTTTGCTTCTTCAGGACGAGGTTCCAATTCATTCTGTTTATACTTTTTCTGTTCATCCAAATCCGCTTTGGATGGGATCATACCCACCTTACGCCGGTTCAATCCGATTGATTTGAGAAACTTGCGTACCTGTGTTACACTGCGTCCGGGTCCTGTTAATTCTTCAATTTTACTCCCGGCTTCTTTGACAGCAGCAGCAGGATGCTCTTTAAAACAGGCTTCTATCGTGGAAATGTGACCGTTCAACTCACTTTCGGGTTTATTAAAATTAATTTCTTTCAACTTATCAATACCCCCCTGTTTACAGTCTTTAAGATAATGGGTTACTGTATCGGGAGATGTCCCTATAATTTCAGCAATTTGCCGATGAGGCAATTTCTTACTTTTCAGCAGTACAGCTTCCATCTTCTGTTGAACACGAGGGCGGGGGTGATGGAAACGTTCATATTTTAAGATTTCAATTTCTTTTCCGGTAAATTCGATATGTACCATCGGAAATCATCTCCTTTAAAAAATTTTGACAAAAAACCTGAAAAGTAAGATGATACAAACTAGGTTCTGTTGACATTTGATCGGATAATAAAATAATTCGGACAATTGCAGAGATATGAAAAAAATTTCTCTGTTCCGGAAAAATCTCTGTAATCAAAACGGTCTGCCGAATTTCCAAAAATGAAAAGTCAACAGAACCTAAATATTTAGTCAATACAAAATCACAATTTATGACCTTCTTGAGTATATTTTTTTATATCTATCCTCATAATTCGGAACGGACTGTGATTTGCACCACCCCTGATTTTTTTAAAATCAGATATGCCGTAGGGAAATTTTATTTATATTCCAAGTAAATTTCTGAGAGATATTAAAGGCTTTCTGAATAACTGCAATCCGAGAAAAACTTTGGGTCCCTGAATTCTTGCCATGCCCCGTTGTCCCGGAGTAACTGCTGCTTTTCCTTCCCATACTGCTTCTGTCAGGATTGAAGGGATATGGGTCTCTGACATGCGCACATCAAATCCGATCCGCTCTATCCGGGCATGAATTGCGCGCAGGGGGTCGCTGTCCAATCTGAGAATCACCTGAGAACCCTCCTGAAGCAAGCCCGCATCTGTTACCGGAACCATGATACGGAGTTTTGTCAGGGACGGATTTGCCACGCTCAGAACCAGCTCTCCGGTTTGCAGAGAAGCGCCGATCAGAGCATCCGGGTCATCAAGAACCACCACCCCCTCTGCATCTGTCTTTACTTCGGATCGCTCCAGCTGGGTCTGAAGAAACGCAACCTCTGCCTGCTTACGTTCAACTTCAAGTTTTTGAACCGGAATTTTTGCTCTGGCATCCTCATCAGAATATGCCGCCCCTTCAAGCCTCGCCAATTCTGCCTGCGCAGCCGCCACTCCCCGTTGAGCTTCCTCCAATTGTTTTCTCAGAACCCGTGTATCATAACGGAAAATCATATCCCCTTTTTTAACATTCTCTCCGGGCTGAACTGACAGAATCCTCTACGATTCCGTCAAACGGCGCAAATACATAGTAAGGATGATCCGGAACCACCTGAGCCGGTGCATTAATCCGGGAATAGACAGGAATCCACATCAGAAGAAACAAAATGATAAGAAACAGCCCGGCCGCACTTTTTTTGCCGATAGATTCAGAACGTTTTTTTCTCGGCATACACAGGGCATGCTCAAAAAAGACTGCTGAATGGGAAAGTAAACGGGTTTCTTCAGGAGTCCACGGAGAATTGTTCCAACGCTCCAGCCACAAAGCATACCCTTTATCTCTGCTCCATTCCGGCACCAGAGGAAGCCACAGAATATGAGTTCCGCCCATTGATTCAAGAACTTTCCGGGCATTCGGCGCATTTTCAAAAGATGTCGGCAGATGTTCAGGAGAGAGTATCTGAGGCTCACGCTCTCCTCTGAGAATAAAAGGATAAAAATAGCTTCTGATCTCATGAACCGCCTGAGAAAACGGATTATCCTGACTTGGTTCCAGATCGCCGGAAATACATAAAATTCTTTTCCTTCCTGTCAACGGCACAAGGACTGCCCGCTCTGTCTTTATCAGGGTGTGAATCTGATTAACAATAATATTTGCGGATTTTTCAAAAGAATCTGCTTTTAAAGCCGCCCCTGCCAGATTAATCAGCCGCGCCATAATGGTATTGGCGGCTGTTGCTGCCTGCTGCTGAGAGGGTTGCTGCTGAATGACTCCGATTTGATTTTTTAACTGTGCCTGCATATCTGTTTAACTTTCAAACCCTAATGGTTTTATAAACCCTCAGGGTTTCTTAGGATTTTATAAAAAAAAATCTTTATAACGCCGGAGTCTCTTCCTTAGGCGGTTTATTTTTATCCTCAATCTTCAAAACCCCTTTCATTCCGGGCAAAAGACGCACATTCTGCTTTCCTCCCACCTGCCAATAGACCTTGATGGTATTGCTGCGAACATCCACCTGAGGTGCAAAAAGCGTGAGTTTGGCTGCCACATCTTTTTTTAAGTCAGGGAAAAAAAGGATATGGGATTCCCCGGACTTAAAAGTCAATGCAATTTCAGAGGGAATATCCGCGACAATCCTTAATTTATCAGGATTATACAGTTCCACCACCGGCTGTCCGGGTTTCACCCATTCATGAGGCTGTATATGGCGTGTAACAACCACCCCGGAAAAAGGGGAACGGATTTTTGAATGTTCAATATAAGTTTCAAAAATGCTGATCTCTTTGTCATTCACAGCCATCTCCATCTTTGCCCTGGCAAGCTCTTCATCTGTTATCAGTTTTTTTTCATTCAGTTTGCCCAGATTTTCTACCTGCTTTATAAGATACTGTTTTTTATATTCATTCTGTTCTTTCTTCAAAACCAGATCATTATGAAAAACAACAGCCAATGTCTCCCCTTTTTTCACTCTGGATCCGGTATCCACATTAAGAGATGATAATACCCCCTCCTGTTCAGCAGAAATCACGGCTCTTATCTCAGCCTCCACAACAACAGGAAATTCATCTGCCTGACAAATTTGCCGGCAGGCAAGAAGTATTATAAAAGATAATGATCTTATGACATATTTCTGTTTCATTGTAAATAAATTCCTTTTTTTCATTTTTCAATCTCCTTTTCTACAAATTTTATCTATTGTTCTAACGGTCTTAAAGACCATTCACATTTTTTCGATTTTAAACCGAATTTCAGCAGATCGGAAATTTGTAAAAGTTTGCAGTACCGCCTTTAGGCAGTCAGTGTGAAATCAGACGGTTATCGCATCACGCCGAACCGCCTGAAGGCGGTACTACAAACTTTTTCGGCATCACGCCGAACCGCCTGAAGGCGGTACTACAAACTTTTTCGGCATCACGCCGAACCGCCTGAAGGCGGTACTACAAACTTTTTCGATCCACTGAATCTCTATTAAACAGCAAACCGATTTTTTTTTAATGAATTGTATCCTAAAATTGCGGGTCGGGTTAGCGAAAGCGTAACCCGACATTCCGGCTCAGATTCATGAATTTAATCTGTATCCCGGTAAAGAAATATATTTTTATTATGATTATCGGTGTGTGAAGTGGTGTTGAGAATTGAGAATCTCCCGTTCCCGAAATGAATTGCGGGAACGAATATCTGATTTCTCAATTCTCACGGGGGAGGCTGAACCATGTGCTACAAAAAACTTCTATCCTTGTTCCTACGCTTTGGTATGGGAACGAAAGAATATCAACGACAACTTTTGATGGGCCGTAAAGGAATTGAACCTTCAACCTCCTGATTAAGAGTCAGTTGCTCTGCCGGATTGAGCTAACGGCCCCCTGATAATTGAAAGTGAGTTCACAATCAATAAAAAAAGATTATATACCAGATTAAAAACTGATTGTCAATAAAAAAATAGGAGGCGACTTGGGTTATTTAAAACATTTTTCAGATTTGCCGACTGTCTTGAAATAAACAGATAAATGAAATTATGAGATTTTTCTTGACAGAGAAAACTGCCTGTTATAAAAGGTTATTTAATATACAGTTTTTTGTAATTGTAACTGCATTCTGAAAATGCGGAAAATCGCCGTATAACAATTTCATGATTTTCATTCTGTCAGTGAAAGCAGGTTATTATAAAAAACAGAAATCTGTTTATACAGCAGAAAATCAGTTTATAAGGCAAGGTTGGAGATTACAGAATTCTGTCTGATGTGTCGGAAAATACAATTGAGACAGGCAGAATATTATACCAAATCGCTGTTGAAAACATGCTTCTGAAAAAATAACATTTTGTAATCAAACAGAAAAAAATGATTATATTGTATAAAGTCAATAGCGAATTGGTCTTACATCAAAAAGAGAGTTACAAATAAAATGCAAAATGGCACAACACTGAATATCATGTTCCTCGGGACCGGATCAGATGTCGGCAAGAGTGTTACCGCTACGGCATTTTGCCGGATATTAAAACAACGCGGTTATAATGTAGCTCCGTTTAAGGCGCAGAATATGTCCAACAATTCCTTTGTAACCCTTGAAGGAGGAGAAATCGGACGCGCACAGGTAGCTCAGGCAGAAGCATGCGGACTTGCTCCTTCTGTTCACATGAATCCGGTTCTGCTGAAACCGAACCATGAAATGGGGTCTCAGGTCGTGCTTCAGGGCAGGGTATATGGAAATATGAGTGCAAAAGATTACTATGGATTTAAAGCCGTTGTAAAAGATAAAGTAATCGAAAGTTACCGGAAGCTCAGAGAGAAGTACGATATAATTGTCATGGAGGGAGCAGGATCCTGCTGTGAAGTGAATCTCCGTGAGCATGATATTGTCAATTTTGAAATGGCATTAATGACAGACTCTCCGGTGATTCTGGTTGCTGATATTGACAGGGGAGGCGTATTTGCCCAGATTATCGGCTCTCTTGAAATCATTTCAGAAAAAGAGCGGGATCTGGTGGCAGGATTTATCATCAATAAATTCAGAGGGGATCCTGAGTTATTTAAAACCGGAATTGAATATATTGAAAATCGGACAGGCAAGCCGGTATTCGGGCTTGTGCCGGTCTTTACCGAATTCAGGATTGATACTGAAGACAGCATGTCTCTTGAAAGAAGAATGGAAAGAGCGGAACCGAATCTGACAAGATTAATATTGCGGTTGTCCGATTAAAGCATATTTCCAATTTTACTGATCTGGAAGTCCTTGAATGTGAACCTGATGTTACAGTTACATGGCTGAATGATCCGAAGCATCTTGAAAAATATGATGTGATTATTATTCCTGGAAGCAAAAGCACAATCAGCGACATGCAGTATCTGCATAACAGCGGATGGGTAAATCATATAAGAGAATTTGCCGATAAAAGAGACCGCTTTGTCGTGGGATTATGCGGCGGATTTCAGATTCTCGGAAAAGAGATAACCGATCCTCATGAAATTGAAGGAACTTTGAAGAGAATAGAAGGGTTGAATCTCCTTGATATTTCAACAGAGATTGAGAAAAGCAAAGTGGTACGCCGTTCTGTAGGCAGGGATAAATTATTTGATGCCCATGTCTGCGGTTATGAAATCCACATGGGGAGAACTGATCTTTTTCAGAGTTTGCCGTTTCTGGAACTTGAAACAGTATCCGACGGCGCAATGAATTCCGCCGGGAATATTTTCGGAACCTATCTGCACGGGCTTTTTGATTCCGGCATCTTCCGAAAGCGATTCCTTGAGTATGTTGCCAAAAGAAAGGGAATCTTTTTTGACATCAGCATAGATCGAAAAAATTACTGGGAAGAAAAAGATAAAAATTATGATCTCCTTGCTGAACATTTTTCAGGATATACAGATGTAGAACGAATTATGTCAGTAATTTAGGAATTAAATACATCAGGGAAAATAACTGTTGACAAAAATCTGAACATTTTATTTCGTTCTAACACAAATCGCGAGAGAAATTTTAGCTGAAACAATGCACTACAGGGATTTGATATAAGAAGAGGATTTTTTCCCGTTACGAGGCTCTGCTTCGTAACGAGTTTATATCCTTTCTTACACACAATCCTTGTAGATGTATGTAATACGGTGATTCAAAAAATCAAGGTTCAAAATTTATTAATAATTCCGGTCGGTATTCAAAATGTATTGTATCATAATGATACCACTTTCCTCCCCATATAAATCCGTATTTTTCAAAAATTTCAATAATTTCTGCCGGTATTTTATTTTTATAATTAAGTTTCTGATCAGATTCAGATATATCCCATCTCCAGTAGTTGCCGTATTTGACATCAATATCAACTGCTATTCCGAAACTGTGGGGACTGAGCCGTTTTGTACCTGCTATCATCCGCCAATTAAATGTTCCGGCAATTTTGATAACAAACTTCTTCAAATGTTTTGGCAGCATATCCAGTTCATCTGATACTGCCTGAAGTTTTTTGTCAACACCGTTGACCGAAGTTATCATAAGAGGTTTATTAACCGTCTTAGGCAGCCATATTACGGGAACCAGATTTTTTCTGACTTCCGCTTCAGATTTGCCATACATTTTCAGAAAAAAAGGTTTAAACCTGATACGTCCGGGATCAGAATTTTCTCTGTAAATTTCAGGATACTGATTTTCAGGATACGGCATTGACACCTGATCTTCCAAATCAGGAGAATTTAATAGCATTTCATAAGTCTTATCTTTTATACCGTCATCATATATCATTACTGTGTCATCCTGCCATATAAGAGTATTTCCGGCAACTGATTTTAACTGTTCAGGATATGACTTTAACAGTTGTTTCAGACCGACAGGTATTTCATAATCTTTAAAAATATTATTAATACTGTCAGTATCTTTCTCAAAATTATTTTCAGAATTACTCCGGCAGGTATCTGAAAAAAAGATGATCAGTATTGCAGCAGAATAATGACGGATAATCTTCAGCATTTTAATTTTATCTTCCTTTTTATCAGCAATCTTTTAATTTACAAAAAGTTTGTAGTACCGCCTTTAGGCGGTCCGGCGTGCTGCAAAAAGTTTGTAGTACCGCCTTTAGGCGGTCCGGCAAAAAGTTTGTAGTACCGCCTTTAGGCGGTCCGGCGTACTGCGATAACAGTCTGATTTCACGCTGACCGCCTGAAGGCGGTACTACAAACTTTTAATTTCATACTGACCGCTTAAAGCCCGCTCTATAACAAGAAGAAGATTATCCATATTCACAGGCTTGGGAATATAATCATCCATACCGGCTTCCAAAAGCCTTTCTCTGTCGCCTTTCATGACATACGCGGTTAATGCAATAATAGGAATACGACGGGAAGAATTTGATAAAGGATCCGCTGAATCCTGTTCAGCTTTCCGAATAGCTTTTGTTGTTTCTATTCCGTCCATTTCCGGCATCTGGACATCCATCAGAATAAGATCAAATTTATCCCGTTCCAAAGCATTCAATACCTCTTTTCCGTTAAATACCATATTCAGCTTATATCCTGCTTTCAACAGAAAATAGGAGATGAATTTCTGGTTGAACGCATTATCTTCAGCAAGCAGGATTTTCACCGGCGTTCGGAGATTCCGGTTTTCTGATACCGGCGGAATAGATTCAAGTGTAAGCGGCTTTGTTTCCTTTGCTTCTGATACGTTTGCTGCTTTTTTAAACCGTGCTGTAAAATAAAAAATACTCCCTTTCCCTTCCCTGCTCTCTGTCCATATTTTTCCGCCCATCATCTCCGCCAGTTTTTTCGATATTGCCAGACCAAGCCCTGTTCCGCCGTATTTTTTTGAGTATGAACTGTCCAACTGACTGAAATTTTTAAATAAATAAGACATTTTTTCTTCAGGAATCCCGACGCCTGTATCCCTGACCGAAAAAATAAGCGTAATAAAATTATCTGCTCCGGTGACATTTTTTATATTAACCAGAATACTTCCGTTATCTGTAAACTTGACTGCATTACTGACCAGATTTGTAACAACCTGAGAGATACACCGGCATCTCCGTTCAGATATTTCGGAACATCAGGCATAATATGCAGATTCAGATCAAGCCCTTTTTTCTTTGCCTGCAAGCTGAAGGTATTTATGATTTTTTCCATTGCATTGTGAAAATCAAAATCCTCAGCATGAAACTCCAGTTTTTTAGCCTCTATTTTTGACAAATCCAGAATATCATTGATAACAGAAAGGAGGGACTGAGCTGAACTTTTTATTATATCAAGATTATCCAATTGATCTTTCGGCGGGTTCATACTGATGGACATATCGGTTAAGCCGATAATAGCAGTTATTGGAGTGCGAATTTCATGGCTCATGTTTGCAAGGAATTCACTCTTTGCCTGATTTGCTTTTTCAGCCGCCTCTTTTGCTTTCTGCAATTCCGATTCGGTCTGCGCCAGACGGTAATATGCAAGGCTTAACTCCCGCCCTTTCTGGATAACAGCCTGTTTTTCTCCGTAAGAAAAAATTGCCTCTTTTATCAGCAGTATTTTTCTTTTCTCTAAAGAGACGGCAATTGCTTCAAAAGCAATATCATTTCCTGATCGTTTGTCTGTCTCAAGCCATGGTCCTGAATTTAATTTTCCCGGACTTCCTGACGCCCAGAAATTTTCTGCATCAATCAGAAAATTTTCAAGAAACGGAGATTTTTTTTCCGGTCTGATTCTCTTTTCTGATACATCCTCTTCAAGAAAAAAAGATTTAAACCAGTTCGGCAATATTCCGATAATCTGAAACGCCCCGTTGTCCTCCGTCTTTTCCATTATGACCATATCCAGAATATTAAGAAGATTCACCAATGTCGCCTCAATCATTGCCTACTCCGCAGGAGAATACTTTTAATGATTTGTCAATACCGCTATCCGTTTTTTTATGATGCTTAATTTCTGAAAAACAGCTCTGAAACCGGTTAATCTCCCGGAAGGTCTTTTCATCAATCAGAATCTCACACGGACGCGCCTGCTTTTCAAGGTATGATGCCATATTAACGGGAAATCCGATAGCATTTAAGCTCTTTCTCAGGTTCTGGCTTCCGATAACTCCCATATACATATCGCCTGATGCAATGCCGATACCAATATCAAAAGCAGTCTCTCCTCTTGCCTGTCTCTCTTTTTTTAATTCCTGAACAGACTTAATCATCTGAAATGATGCCTTGACAGCCTGAACCGAAGGAGATATGCCTGAAGGTAAAATTCCGAAAACACCCATTACAGCATCCCCGATAATTTTATCAATAATACCGCCATCATCAAGCAGAGATCTGATCATAGGCGTCATGTATGAATTCAGCAGGTCAAAAATTTCATCAGGAGATAATTTGCCGGTATTAGAAGTAAAACCCCGTATATCTGCAAAAAGAACAGATAAAAATTTAAGCTCCCCTCCTTTTCTGAGTGCAAGATGCGCCCATCTTTTATCATTCTCAAGATTAACAGACTGCTCAAACATTTTTGCCTGTTTATCTCTGAAAAGCCGGAGTTCATTAAGCTCCTGCTGTAAAATAACCAGTTGTTTCTCCTTCAGGGTCGCATCAAGCAGAACCAGCCAATACCCCTGTTCTCCTGAGAATATATAAATATCGGCTGAAATACCCGATTCCGTCTGAACACAGTCAAGGGACAACTGTTCTTCGTCTAAAGGGAAAATCCCCTGCAGAAAAAGAATATAATCTTCTATCTGTCTTTCTGTTTTCAGAATCTCTGATTCCATAGATTTCCAGCTTGCCTCCCCAGCTCTTTAAATGCCCATCCTTATCCACCAGGATAAAAGCCAGGGATATCTCTTTAAATGCTATATCATAAAGATACTCAAGAACTGGTCGTGCAACTTCATTCATTGTTTTATTATCCTTCCAGCATTTTTTGGGTAAGAAGCAGAAATGCCTCTTCTACACCCATTCCGGTTTTTGCACTGGTTTTAATGATATTCAGACCATCACCTGATATTCTGTCAATTGTCTCTTTATCAATTTCCCATTCATTTTCAATATCTGCTTTGTTAAAGACCAGAACAAAAGGAACTTTTCCAATTGCTTCTTCCACTCTTTTCTGAATATTCATGGCTGTATTCAGTGTATTTCTGCGGGTTCCGTCAATAACCAGAAAATAACCTGAAGAGCCTCTGACATAAGAGGTCTGAACGCTCTGAAAATCATCTTCTCCGTATATATCCCAGAGAATCAGATCAATATCTTTTCCGTTTACTGTAATTGATTTTTTATCTATTTTAACTCCGACGGTTGTCAGGTATTTATCGGAAAATATACTTTTGACAAACCGTTGGACAAGAGAGGTTTTCCCTACGGAAAACGCTCCCAGCATACAGATTTTTTTCTTTATCATGAATTTGACATTGCTCCTTCCTGATTATGAGGAGTGCAAAAATACAATTTTTGCACTCCATGCGGATTTTCCAGTTACAATGCAGAGCCTTGTAACTGGAAAAATTTTCAGATGTTTATACTCTTTTAAGATAACCTTTGGGATTCCATGTAATCAGAAATGATTCTCTGCTTCTCTCTGATTCAAAATTCCTGTTCTCTTTTAAAAACGCCTCAATAGCCTCAAAAGGACCCGGATCAGGTCCGACTTCAAGCCCATGATGACATATACTGTCTTCAACAATAAAATAATTACCCGGTTTTATTAAGACAGAATAGGTTCTTAATACTGCCAGTGTATTGTCAAAAGTATGAGAACTGTCTTCTATTACCATGATATTGGAATTTCCCCCAAGAATATTTTTAACCTTTTCAAAAGACTGACAGGCATCCCCTTCAATCAGAATAATACGAGGATGCTCTCTTACCTGATTCGGAACATTTTCATGTGAAAGATCAAGCCCGATCACTTTCCCTTTTTTAAGATTGTCGCAGATATGCGACAATGCAAGGGTGCTGCCCCCCATGAAGTTCCCTATTTCAATAATAAAATCCGGCTGAGTCTGAAAGATAATCTCCTGATATACCCAGAAATCAACAGGAGATTTAAGGGTTTTAATACCAAAGTAATAGGTCTCTTCCATTATACGGTTCTGCATAATTTCAAGAACCTGTTTAAGAGGCATATTAAGATGATTTTCCATAATTATTCATTCCAAAAGCGTTTGTAGTACCGCCTTCAGGCGGTGCGGAGAAACCGCCTGAAGGCGGTACTACGAACTTTTATTTGGGTAATTGACAAAACGTAACTGTATTGGGGACTGAAAATATTCCTACAGGAGTTCTCTCAGGAATACTTCTGAATATAACAGCATCATAAACATAATGGCACTGTTCATGCTCATCTGATGAGCCGTCTGCAACTGCAACTGAAAGAGAATAATCCTGCTCATTGATACTTGGGTATGAATCAATTTTAAATGAGATCAGATAACGCTCCCCTTTTCTCATACCGGAAAGATTATATTTAAGCAATGCTGTGTTATCCCCGAATATTTCCCTTCCAAGAGGATCTTTTACAATATAACCGATCAGTGGGTTGGCAATATCACTGTAAGAATCTATAATCATACTTATTTCACAAGGTTCCCCTGTATAAATCAGATTATTTTTACCTTGACCTGAAATAATACGAACCCCTTTGATTACTGCTTTGAGATTTCCGAACTGTCTGAATTTATCATTGATAATTGAAAAACCGGCTATTTCAGCATCATCTTCTGAAATCAAGGGCTGGACTTCCGAAATTTTAGAAACTTCGGAAGTTTTTACAGTTTTATCCCCTTCATACATATACTGAAGATATTTCTCCACAACAAATTTGGGGATATTATCCATTCTGATTTTCCCTGATTCAATCCAGATAACCCTTGAACATAATTCCATAATTGCTGTGGTATCATGAGAAACAAAGATCACGGTTCCGGTTTTACAGAATTTCTTTATCTTCGTGATGCACTTTTGCTGAAAACGTATATCGCCGACTGCCAATGCTTCATCTACAACCAGAATATCCGGTGAAAGATTGACAGCAATGGCAAATGCAAGACGGACATACATTCCGCTGGAATAAGTCTTTACAGGCTGATCAATAAACTGACCTATATCGGCAAACTCGGCAATATCATTGTAACGCTTACTGATTTCAGAATGGCTTAATCCCATAATCGCGGCATTCATAAAGAGATTTTCACGCCCGGTGAATTCAGGATTAAAGCCTGCGCCTAATTCAAGTAATGCGGCTATTCTTCCGCTGATCTCAAGCTCCCCCTCTGTCGGACGCAGAATCCCGCAGATAATCTGCAACAAAGTGGATTTTCCTGATCCGTTGGAACCGATAATTCCGACTGTCTCCCCTTTTCTTATTTCAAAGGAAATATCTTTAATCGCCCAGAATTCCTGATAAAACTTCTTTTTTCCGCGCCATAAAGATTGTTTCAGACGATCAAGAGGACGGTTGTAAATCTGATAGCATTTTCCTGTATTTTCAGAGCGGATAACAAAATTGTCAGACATTCTTAATTATTTCTTTCCTTTATAAAAATGCCGTCCCAGAACATTATGATAAGGAGTCCAGTGTCCGTTTGAATCTTCCCTTGCAATAAAATCGCGGATACCGTTCACTCTTGCATCTATTTCATCAATATAATTGAGTAAAACCGCTTCAATTGTTTTAGGCAACTCAGGTGATCCGAATTCTCTTGCACCGTGATGACTTATAATCATGTGCCGGAGCAAAAGTGCCTTTTCTTCAGGAAAATCCTTGATCTCCCTAATTTTTTCATCAATCATCTGACATCCTATAACAATATGACTCAGTAGCCGCCCTTCATCTGAGTAATCTATTACCGAGCTGTAATCAAATTCCCTTATTTTTCCAATATCATGAAAAACCGCGCCGGTCATAAGAAGCTCCATATCGACGCCGCTGTAATGTCCTGTAATTTTTTCCACAAGAAGAGCCATTGAAAGAGTATGCTCAAGCAACCCGCCGATATAATTATGGTGCATTTTTTTTGCCGCAGGAGCATCTTTGAATTTACGGACAAATTCTTTATCATTCCAGAATGATTCGAGAAGCTGTTTTAAGTATTTGTCTTTTATAAAATTATTAACCGTTTTTACAAGACGATCAAACATTGAATCAGTATTACGCGGGGTTTTTGGTATAAAATCTGATGAATCGGGCAATAATTCAGCAGGACACAGCGTCATCTTTTTAATAACAAGCTGAAGAGTGCTGTTATATTCGGAAACATTCCCTTCAACATGCACAAAATCACCGGATTTTACATTTGCAGAGATTTCATCAACATTATCCCAGATAACCCCTTTAATATTGCCGGTTTTATCTGTAAGGGTAACATTCAGAAAATTATTTCCGTCCTTTTTCTGCAACAGGGATTTTTTGGATAACGCAAATATGTCATCAACAATATTTCCAATTGCAAGGGTATTGATAAATTGTTTTTTCATAATAGCATATTAAAGACCTACGGGGTTTTAAAAACCCCGTAGGTCTATCTTTCATGAATCGGCATGTGCTGCTGAATCCAAATCATTACTTTGTCAAATTCTGATTTAAGCTCTGCAAATGCCTTTCCCCGATGGCTTACCTGATTTTTCTCCGCCTGAGTCAGTTCAGCAAAGGTTTTCTTTAACTGCGGATAATAAAAAACCGGATCATAACCGAATCCGTTTGACCCCGCAGGCTCTTCAGCAATAACTCCTTCACATCGGGCTTCATAGGTCAGGGCATGACCCGTTGGGACAGCAAGAGATATAACACATTCAAAAGCCGCGTTTCTGTTGCTCTTCCCTTTCATCTCCTGTAACAATTTTATACACCGCTCCTGATCTGTTGCATTTTCACCCGCGTAACGTGCTGAATAAATCCCCGGCGCTCCGTCAAGAGCCTCTGTAACAAGACCTGAATCATCCGCTAATGCAGGGAATCCAAGTATCTTTGCTGCAAAACTCGCTTTTTTATATGCGTTTTCTTCAAAGGTATTTCCATCCTCTTCAACCTGAGGAATGGTACCAAAATCATCAAGATTTCTGATTTCAACAGGAAAATCTTTTAAAAGCTCCCTGATTTCAAATGTTTTTCCCTTATTTCGTGTAGCAATAACAAGTATAATCGGTCTCTTTGACATTATATCCTCATCTGAAAATTCTGTAATTTTATTAAGGCGAGTTCAATATAAACGGTGGGTACGGTTTTGTAAAGTGTAAATATAGGAGTGATACTATAAAGACTTCCGGTTGAAGTTAAATTATTTTTTCATTAATTTGCATTACAATTTTCACTGTTGTCTGAACTTTGATTCTCAATATGATTTATTTGATTACCGTGATTTAATCATGTCAATCATAATGAAATTATTAGGAAATCACAGTTCAGACAATTACTGAATAGGAAAGCAAGTTTTATATTATTCATTATTAAAGTTCTTTAACTGTATATTAGCCGGATACAAATGATTTTTTATCCCATATCATATATGAAATATAAATCAAGTTAAAACTGATAAATAAGGAAATAAGAAGGATAAAGACATTTTATATTTCTTTTTATATTAAGTAACTTATCAAAATTAAATTTAATAACTCACGTTATTATTTCCAAAGGATTGGATTTTATTCTTTCTTAAACGCAATCCTTGTAGATACTATCTAATGAGTTCAGTTAAACCTCTTTATGCCGAGTTTCATCATTGCGGATTTCAAGAATTCTTCTTACTTCATTCATCAAGCCTGAAACGGAAAAATCCTCACTCCGGTAATCAGGCTCAATTGTTGCAAGCAATTCAACTTTTATCATATTTTTGACGCAGGTATTAAACAGAAACTTCCCCGGCTGGAAAAGTTTATCTGTATTGCTGATAAATAAGACTTTTATCTGTGCGTTACTCTGTTTTGCAATGCTGAAAGCCCCTTTTCCGAAAGAACTGATCTCTCTTTTACGGTTTCTTGTACCCTCCGGGAATATAAAAATAACCCCGCCTGATGCAATATATTCCTGAATATTTTCAATATTCTTAATCATCATCTCTGTCAGATTTTTGCCGGTTGAAGATGGTATATAACCGGAAGTCTTGAGCAGCCATCCAAAGACCGGCAGTCTGAAAAAAATACTTTTTACAATAGTCTTCTGCTTTTTAAATAAAGAGACCAGAAAAATCGGATCAAGATATGAAAGATGATTACAGATAATCACCGCTTCTTGAATTGAGTAAATATTTTTATCTATATCAAATTTTATTCCCGGAGTGATAATTCGGATCAGAGCAAAAAAACTCTTAAAATAGATATGATTCAGGTATTGAAAAGCCGTCTCCCGATCATTGTAAAATAAAAACGCCATAGCATGAAACGGGGAAAAAAAGATTAAATACCCGAATATGAAATATATCCATATAGTCATGGTGATGAGAATATCTGTGATAATCTTGATGTATTTTAACAGATGTATCATTTTTTCAACTATAAAATTAACTCTATTAAAGAGGATGCTTTTTGTATCTTGTGCCATAAGTCAGGCATTGATTTATTTATAACTATCCATTTTATTTTTCAAGTGTTCCGTGACATTTAATGATATAGCGTTTTTCAATAAGGTGTTCTAAATAAACCATTAGGGTTTATGATGGTACATACAATTGAAAAACGCAATAAAGTAATTACCAAAACAAAACTTTTTAACATAAAGACTTCCATTGTAGGTCGGGTTAGCATCAGCGTAACCCGACATTCCGGCTTCAAAATATTTTTTTGCTTTTACCGACAGGCGTGAATTACACACAATTCCGATATTTTTCTTGCCAAAGAAAACCGCCTATTATACATAAGTTATGTAATAGCACCGGGTGGGAATTACCTGACAATTGCTGTAACTGATTCTGCGGGTACTGCTTCCGGCTCTAAAGGCAACTTTAATTTGGAAGAGTTAAGTAAAATATCAAAAATTCTAAAAATAAATCTTGATTCAATCATAAAGATAGATGAACCTGTAACTTTCAGTGATTCAAATTTTGAATTTAAAACATTGATAATAGAAAAAATTAATAATTTTCTAAAATTGATGGATGAGGATTCGCTGAAAAGAATTGCCAAGATATGTGAGGATGAAATTGATGTATAATTATGTCAGAATATTTCCGGTATTTTTTTTATTTGTCAGAATATTTCCGGGAATACATATCTGTTCGCTTTTTGCCGGAGTAAGAACAGGGATTGTTATTCCTGTAAGACGGATTGTCAGGAGTGTGCGAATTATTGCTTCAGGTGAGCTGGATACCAAAGTACAGAACGGAAGAAATGATGAAATCGGGCAGTTGGCGTCAGACGTGGATAAGATGAGACTGGCGATAAAAGAGATGACGGAAAGTCTGAAAGAGCAGGAACGGCTGAAAAGCGAAATGAAACTTGCAAAAAAGATTCAGACGCTTCTGCTTCCGAAAAATCCTGTAATATCCGGTTATGAGATTGCCGCAAGTATGGAACCTTCCGAACAGGTCGGGGGCGATTATTATGATGTCATATCTGTCATCGGCTATGACTGGCTTGTAATCGGAGATGTATCAGGGCATGGCGTTATACCAAATCTCCATTGAAAACATGCTTCTGAAAAAACAAATTTCTGTAATCAATCAGAAAAAAATGACAGCATTGTATAAAATCAATGGAGATTTGGTATTACCGCAGGGCTGGTGATGATGATGGTTCAGACCGCGATTCATACGGTGCTGAATGAAAATCCTGAAACAGAGCCTTCCCGCCTCCTTTCAGTGATTAACAGGACTATTTATAGTAATATAGACCTTATGGATGAATCAAAGCACATGACCATCATAGTTCTGGCAGCCGGAAAAGAGGGAAAATTCTCTTTTTCCGGTCTGCATGAGGATATTCTGATCCGCCGGGCAGAGACAGGAAAGGTTGAGTCAGTTGAATCCGGGGGCATGTGGATAGGGCTTGAGCCGGATATTTCCGGGTATCTCTCTGATGATATTCTGAAAATGGAATCAGGAGACTGCATGGTGCTTTTTACAGACGGCATCACAGAGGCGATTTGCGAAGGCGGTGAATTATTCGGGAATGAGCGTTTAATCAGAACCATTGAAGAGAGCGGAGAGAAATCCGCTTCTGAAATCCGTGAAAGAATTATCAATGCTCTGGAGTATTGTAAAAAGCCGGATGATGTTACAGTGGTGGTGATGAAGCGCGTAAGCTGAACCGGAAGGAGATGACTCCTCAGCGAGTCGGCAGATTGGTTCTTGTTCCCACGCTTCGCGTGGGAACAACGGAGAAGCTAAGTTTCTTTAAGAAACTTAGCTTCTTTTAGTTGGTTCAGGTCTCAGCCCCCTGAACCAACAGCTATTACGCATGTCCCGCTGTAGCTGAAAGCAGCGAAGGCTCGATCCCGATCTTTCTGACCGCCTCTTCCCATCGCGATTCAACAGAAATATTAAAAATAATCTCCTCTGACAAAGGAGCTGTCAGCCATGTATTCTCTCTGATCTCTGATTCAAGCTGTCCGGATCCCCATCCTGCACACCCAAGTGATATAATTATTGATTCAGTACCCTTACCCAGTGCAACAGCCTCTAAAAGTTCTCTGGTATTGTTCAGAGCAAGATAAGGGGTAATCCTGAGAGATCTCTCCCAGTTAAACGGCGGACCATGCAGCATGAATATTTCATTTGTATGCACGGGGCCGCCGAGATAAACCGGCATATTCCCTGATTTATATACATAATCAATTTTCAGTTCATCAAATATTTCTTTGGCAAGAATGGACGGATGAACCCGGTTTACAACTATTCCGACTGCTCCTTCCTGTGTATGATCGCATATACAGGTAACAGTCCGAAAAAAATTCGGATCAGCCAGACCCGGCATAGATATAAGAAAATGTCCTTTAAGAGACGGGGGGAAGTTTTCCATATTATTCTCCAAAGAGGCTAATGATATAAACCTGACCATTAGGGTTTGTCATTCAGCCTCTCTTATCAGATTCCTGTGAATGTTCTCAATGCAATCAGAGGCTTTCTCAGAATCTGTATTCCGAGAGATGTTGTTTCGCCGAAAATTTTTGTAACCCCTTTTTGCCCCGGCTGTACCTTACGGGCGGCTTTATCAGCATCAGACCAGACAGCTTCTGCCAGAAGAGAGGGAACCTGCTCTTCTGAAAGTTTTACATCAAAACCGATTCGGGTAATAACTGCGGGCAGGCTGTTTAACGGATCACTGTCAAGACTTACCTTTACCTGTGATCCCTCTTTTATAAACCCGACATCACTTGCCGGAACCATGATACGCAGTTTTGTCAGAGAAGGATCTGCCACACTGAGAACCATTTGCCCTGTCTGAATCGCGGCACCCACCAAAGCATCAGGATCATCCAGGACAATAATACCCGGCTTGGCTGTACGAACCTCCGCACGGGAAAGCTGATTTTTAAAAAATTCAACATCCGCCTCTGCCCGTTCAACTTCCAACTGCTGAACCGGAAGTTCGGACCTTGCCTGCGGATCGTGATGGGCGGCTCCTTCCAGTTTTGCCAGCTTTGCTCTTGCAACAGCAACATTTCTGTATGCCTCATCTAACCGTTTTTCCAATACTCTGTCGTCATATTTGAAAAGAATATCATCCTTTTTTACCCGCTGCCCGGGCTGAACCCTCAGTTCTTTTAATATGCCGTCCATAGGTGCAAATATATGATAAGGACGATCGGGAATAACCCGCATAGGCGCAGTTACACTTGATGTAATCGGCAATGCAAGAAAAATAAGAATCATCAGACACGCAGCAATCCGTATCAGCCGGTTTCTTGACTGACTGATTGCGGATTGAGGGCGCACAAGTCCATGTCCGAGAAAAATCGCCGCGTGCTGAAGCAGTTCAATGTCAGCTTTTTCCCATGATACGCCATGCCATCGCTCCAGCCATAAAGCATATTCAGGGAGAATCTTTGTATCTCTGGTCAGCCACAGGGGAAGCCATAAGATACCGGTACCGCTCATTGCCTGCTGTACTTTGCGGACATGGGGAGAAGCAACCTGATACACGGATGATGATTCTTCTTCATTCTCTGTCAGGGGAGGAACAACCACCGGCTCATGATATTTCCGGTATTTTTTGCGCACCGCCTCTACAGCATCTGCAAATGAACTGTCCTGAGCTGCAACCCCTCCTCCGGTAACCGCTGTAATCGCATGTCCGCCGGTCAGTCTCACCAGAACAGCCCTATCAGCCCGGACAATCTCTGAAATACGGTTGACAATAAGTGCCGCAGATTCCAGAGGCATGGGCGCTGCAAGTATCGAAGAGCAGAGGCGGATAAACCGCACCAGAATAACTTCACGCCCTATCTGATGCGAAAAGTTTGCAGTACCGCCGGAGTTCGTCCCCATTCTATTCGTAGTACCGCCTTTAGGCGGTGGCGGCACGTTCGTAGTACCGCCTTTAGGCGGGACAGAAGCTCCATTAGGCGGCGGAGAAGATGCTCCTGTTGGTTCAGGATCTCAGCCCTGAAGCAAATGGCTTTTCTCCTGCTGATTCAGGTCTCATACCCGAACCAGCCTGCGTTTTCTTATTACTGCTTAGGTGCCGGGGGGTCTGAATTGTCAATGCGTACTTCTCCCTTCATGCCGGACAGCAAATCTTTCGGCGGTTTTCCTATCTTCCATATCACCTGAGCGGTATTGCTTAATTCATCCACTTCAGGAACAACTGAATGAACTGTTCCGTTTACAGACAGATTCAGATCATGAACAAAAAACGTATAGGACGCTCCTTTCTCTAATTTGACTGCCAGACGTGACGGTATATTTGCCACTGCCTGAAGCGTTGAAGGATCAACTACATCCACTATCGGCTGTCCCAGAGTTACCCATTCATGAGGCTGAACCCGTCTTCGGACCACCACACACTCAAACGGCGCATAAACAGCAGAATTGCCGATCTGACGTTTAAGAATATCTATATCTGTGATAGTAACATCCATCTCCATACGGGTCTGCTCCAATTCCTCATTGGTCGCCAATCCCCGCTGATTCAGTCTCTCCAGATTTGCAACCTTTACATTCAGATGCCTGAGAGCAAATTCACTCCGTTTTTTCTTCAAATCAAGATCGCCTACATCCACTTTGGCGATAACTCCCCCTTTTTTTACTATGCTTCCTACATCAACATTCAGACTGTTCAGCACACCGGCAAATTCCGCTGAAATTACTGCTTTCTGAGTTGCCTCAAATATAACAGGGTAAGCCTCTTCCGCTGCCCTGATATTCGGAGAAAAAAGAATAATGATAATAAATATTTTCAACAGCAGAAGAGTTTGCAGTACCGCCTTTAGGCGGTTTTGTTTTACAGAATCTTTCATCAAAATTTAAACTCCTTAATATTTATCGTCTTAGTGTCTTTGTGTCTTTGTGGTAAAAAAAAACACAAAGACGCTAAGACACTAAGAGAATAAGCTAAAAAAGCCCTTTTTCAACAATATGTTTCCATGCCTTGCCAAATCCTTTTTTTATTAATGATTCTTTTTTGCTCCATACCCAGATTCTGGAAGGCATTCCATTGGGAATCCATGACGGAACATTTTCAACATCATAAGTATAAGCAAAATAAGCATCACGGGGTCTTCTGCCGTGAGCATCACCCACGGAGAGAATCGGTCCCTTTGCAATATCAAGCAGATTGTCATTCGGCAGATAATTCACAGGAAATGCACTCTTTTCCCGTAATTTTGCATTAAAATGAACCCCTGCAAGCCTCCCGTCAAAAAAAAGAGGTCTGAAATCAGATACAGTCTGTTTAAATCCGAGCCCTGAACCGGCTTCAAACTTCTCATGGACAAATGCTTTTAATTCATGACTCTCTCTCTTTGCCACTGTAAAGAGATAAGCTCCTCTGGAGATAAATGCCCCTTCATAAAGCATCTGATTCACTTCAGTTATCTCCCCGTCAATCGGCGATCTTATCTCGGTCATTGCCAGCCCCTGAGCAAATTTTTCTTCTACAGAAGTCAGACGCTTTTCTTCAGCCATAAGCCAGTTCCTGTATGCCCCCTGCTCTCCGCCGCTTCCGAGTATCATGACAGAAGTTCTGGCACTTTCAAGATCAAAACGGACTTTCTGCAATTCATGTACCAGAGCATCATCAGTGATACGGAGAATCAAATCCCCTTTTTTTACCTTATGACCCTCTGAAGGTAAAGCCATATTTATCTGACCTGGTCCCGGAGCCTCTATCCGTGTGGTATCTTTTACCATTAACAGACATGGTATCTGTTCGATTCCCGGAAGAGGAAGAGATAATAAAGCACATAATACCATAAAAAGAAAAGCAGTCAAGACCACCCGGAATTTTGAACCGATATTCTGACGATTTTTTATCACGTTAATCACCTCAGCCCAGAGAGGAAAGATAATAAAAAGATAAAATTCAATCCCAAGCAGGATAAGTCCTATCAATGGGATAAAAAAATGATATACAGCACCTGCAATTGAAAATGCGACAACTATGCGGTAAAGAGCTGCCAAACCACCGTAAAGAACCATTTTCCTGCGGTGAGGATGAATTTCCGGTATAGAACCTTTCCAGCCGAACAGAGATCGACGGATTGAATACCTCAGCATTGCAAAAGCACGGGGACGCAGATTGTCAATTCCCCACATATCCATCAGCACATAATACCCGTCAAACCGCATAAACGGGTTCAGGTTGATGAATATGGAAGAGGCAATTGATGTGCCTGAAAAGAAAAACATCAGGCTCCGGAAAATACCGTCAGGCACCAGCGACCAGATAAGCAGGGCAATCCCCCCTACAGAAAGCTCAAACATAACCCCTGCAATACCTATCCATATTCTTTGCCGTCTTTCCGGGAGTTTCCACGCATCAGTGGTATCTGTATAAAGCAGGGGAACAAAAACAATAAAGAATATCCCCATACTTCGGATATGAAGACCGAGTGACTTGGCTGTATAAGCATGGGAAAATTCATGCCCGATTTTGAGCAGCATCAGAGAGATCATAAATGAGACCGCTCCGTAAGGGGTAAAAAGATAACTCACGCTGCTGAAATAAAGTTCGATTTCCTGAGATGCAAGAATCAGTCCCAGCACTCCGCAGATAATATAAACAAGGCGCATAAAAGGGGACCAGAGCCATGAAACAAGGAAAAGAGTCTCTGTTAAAAACCTGTCCGGTCTTAAAAGCGGCACATTAAAAGAGATTGCAAGAGCAGAACCCTTTATCAGTTTTTGGAAAAATGGAAGAACTGTTTCACCCCTTTCTCTCTCCAGTCTGAATCACTTTTTCTTTCGGAAGAATTGCCAGACCTTCACGCTGGAACATAGTTATAAATACTGCAATTTCTCCGGGTGTCGGACGGAGCGGGGTTGTGGTATAAAGATTCATTACTGCTTTATCCGGGTCTTGTTCAAGCATCAGGCGGTAAAGCAGTTCCCCTTCTGTATAACCGAGTCTGAATATATTCCCCCGGACAGGATCCTCCAGAACCCATGAGCGCTGTCCGTCATGATCCAGAGGTCCTGAACTGAGAACCAGATCAGGTCGGATACCCATATACGGGATTTCCAGAAAATCTTTAATGCTCTTTTTTTTCTCTGTCTCCATAATTGAGCGGGGCAGCCTAACGCCAAGTTTACCGGACGACGATAGCCTTGTCCGGTGCAACGCGAAATTAGCTGTTAAATTGGCAGATTCAACTTATCAAATAAAACTTTATTGCGTTTTTTTGCGTCTGCCAATAATTTTTCATAATCAATAAATTCATAATAAGCGTTAAAGTGCGGATTATATCCGAAATAACCCCATTCATCAGGTGTCGGATTTAATTTGGCTTGCCTGCAATTGCGTTTCATCTTTTCAGTCAGGCTTGCTATTATATAACAATAAAATCTCGGTTTATTGACAAGCCGTATTTTCCGCCTGTCTTTGCTTTCTGCTTTTCCGTCTAAAAATAATTCAATATATCCGTCAATTTGAGCAAATGGATTATCTGTATCAGAATAGTCATTACGTTCAGGTTTTTTTAATTCTATAATTGTGATCGAAAATATTTGATCTTTATCTTCTGAATAAGCGTATGGTTTGTCAAAACTGATAGGACTGTTCATAATTAAAATATCAGGACGTTTATTTGAACCTGATTTTACAGTTTTAATGCTTTTTAACGGCGTATCCGAAGCAAGATAGCTGTGATAGCAAAGTCTTTCATCAATAATCCAGAGGTTCTGATTGGAATATTCATTGTCATCTGAAGTGGTTTTCATCGGATACAGCAATTTATGAATCATATCCTCATTTACATAATTTCCGTCTTCATTTTTTTGCAGACATTTTTCCAGAAAAAGCAGGATTCTTTTACGATGAATAACATAATCTGACAATCTTGCTTTCCCGTCTTCAGTTGCTTCAATTATATACTCTTCATATTCTTTTCTGTATTCGGGGGAGCTTTCAAGTTCAGAGTATTTATCAAGCAGACGTTTACCTTTCTCAGCCAATTCTATTTCATAATTCGCGAATGCTTTATGTAATTCTATTTCCAATTTATCATCAGCCAATCCGAACTGTATTTTTTTCAGATGTTTTCTGCCGTGCTTTAATAATTGCCTGTATTTCGGGTTTTTATGTTCAATATAATATTCAATGTTTTTAATTTTATCTTCTTCTGATTTTTTTAAATCTTCTTTCAACTGTTTTTCAATAAGTTCAATAAGTTTTTCATGAAGAGAGTTAAAAGAAATTTCATCAGCTTCTATTTTCAGTTGTTCATCATTTTCTTCCGCTATGTTAAAACCGATTCTTTCATTATTTACATGGCTGTCTAAAAAACTGCCTGTAACATAAGCGACAAAAAAATATTTCCGATTTTTATCGTCTATAAGCTGTTTTTTGGGCAAGCTAAAAATACATTTAGATAGATCAATCTGTTTTACTTCTCTCATATGAGCGCAGAAATAAAGTTTATGCCCTGTGTTCCCGTCAAAATACAGTTTAAAATAATCAATGTTGAACCTACTGTTTTTTAAGGTAAATATATCTGATGTTCTGAAAGGTTTTATTGACTTTTCAAATAATTCATTTAAAACAATATTCTTATCATCATCTGAAATAATAACTTTCGGGCAGTTATCAGATACAAAGTAAATCAGAAAATGTTCAAGAATGTGATAAGCTATAGTTTCAGTGTCTTTAGGTATTTTTTTTGCGTATTCAGGATTTATAAGGGAAAAGGTTATTTTTGTTTTAACCTCTCTTTCTTCCGATGGAAAAATTTGTTCATTATATATTGGATCCTCCTTTTTTAAAAAGGAAAATACCCTTGTCATATAGTTGCCGTTTTCATTATAGATGCTTTCTATTTTCACATCCGAAAACATCTTCAGCCACGTCAATCTCCCCGTGCCTTTACCTCCTTTGGATTCCTTTATCCGTGAATCTGATGTCTGGAAAGATTCAAAATGCCTGTCATTGAAACCTTTACCGTTGTCAATAACTGTAAATCCTGTTATTTCTTTACTGTCTGAATTATCAAATTTCTGCTGAGAATCACGGTGAATACAGATTTCAATGAGTCCGTCCTCTGAAGGAGATTCTTCAATTGACTGAAACGAATTTATTATCGCTTCAAAAAGAGGTAAAAGAGGTTTGCTTTTAGGCAGGAAATAATTATTCACCCGTCCTATAAAATCAACTTGTATCATAGAAATTATCCCTTTTTAGAAGATAAATCTTAATATGAAAATTATAAATAATCAAGAAAATTTCTGACATTTCTCCAAACAGCTAACCCCGTCTTCATCTCGTTCCAACGCTTTGCGTGGGAACAAGGGAAAGTTTGTAGTACCGCCTTTAGGCGGTAGGGCGTGAAGACCGCCTGAAGGCGGTACTACTAACTTCTGTCAAAACATGAAAGGGGAGAAAAAACAGCTTCTCCCCTTTTTATTAATAATATCATCACCCTTTGAGATTAACAGCAGTAATTCCGATATTTGCCACTGCATATCATCGCCGTAACAATTCAGGCTTCCTGTTTTATCATAGAAGATAAGATTCCCAGTAATTTTGATATATTGTCAATATAATATTCTTTCATATCAATGTATGCTGTTTTATTTTTAATTTTTATAAATTTCCATGCGTTCCCTGATGTAACTGTGCCGTAAATATATTCGGTCTTCCGGTTTTCTCTTTCATTCTGAATTTCTGACGCAAACATTTCGGCAATACACTGTCCCATGCCTGCAATCAGATTTTCATTTTTTGCTTCAACTATTGCCAGCACAGGGAAATCAAGCATTAACTGTGCCGGAGACCCGCTTATTATGAAATCACAAAATCCGTTCAGCCCTTTTTCTTTATCCACGTTAAATTCGATTCCTGAAAAAATACTTATTTTTCTGTCAAAAATTTTACGCAGTTCAACCAGAATATGGGAGATTATCAGTTCGGATCGGGCTTTTTCCGTATTTATTGCAAGCGCCAGCGGGACATATTCATCTAAAATATCAGAAAGTAATCTGCTCGGTTCAACAGGTTTCAGATTGTCAAAAAGCCCCTGCTCCTCAATAATTTGGATATCCAATTCATCTTTTACTCTTTTTAATGTAAAATCGCTGTATGCCATTGTATTTAAATTATAAAACGGCGGACACGCTGCGATTTAGTCCGCCCTACATTGGAATATTTCATTTTGTAGGGTGGAACTTGAGCGCTAGCATGTGTCCACCCGTTGCGTAACGGCGGACACGATGCGATTTGTCCGCCCTACATTGTAATATTTCATTTTGTAGGGTGAACTGCGTGTAGCGTGTTCACCCATTGCATAACGGCGGACACGCTGCGCTTAGTCCGCCCTACATTGGAATATTTCATTTTGTAGGGTGGACTTAAGGCGGCTAGCGTGTTCCACCCATTGCATAACGGCGGACACGCTATCGCTTAGTCCGCCCTACAGTTTTTACTAACAGTCATGCAGATCGCCGTTATCATCACGCCATCTGCCGGGGGGAACATTAAGCAGATTCTCTCTTCCTGAGAAAAATACCGCTTTCAGTTCACCTGGTCCGTAATCATTGAAGGTTTCACTCTGCATAGAAACCTGAGAGAATACATCATGCTCTTCATCACGGTTCAGTTTAGCCCATGCCTCTTCATCATTCATGCCGAAAGCATCTGCCAGTACTTTTGCACCAAAGTCGTTGAAGCTCTCTCCTCCGGGACCTTTAAGGAACAAGCTGATTAAAGAGATCAAGCTCTTCATTGAAATATTCCCCGTCTATTCTGTCAACAAACGGATTCTCCCACCCGAGTTCTGACTTCATATAATCCCATGTGATATTACAGAGCCGTGCCTCAGGATCTACAGCAGGTGCAAAACGGCATCCTATACGCAATGCCTCTTCAAGAGTACAGCATCTGTAAAGTTCATCATTGCCGCATGGAACGTGCATCTCCTTTGAAAGCGAATGAAGTTCACCGGTAGGCAGAACCGGTCCCGGAAATACAACTGGACCCGGTTTAAGCGGTTCCTGCTCTCCGGGGCTTGGTTGTGCTATTATAATCGGTCCCGGAATAAAATGAATCGGAGTAGGCTCTTCAATGTGCGGGTGCGGACTGCTCACTGTTATTTTTATGTAACTTGTTGCTTCAAGCGGTGCATTGACAAATGTACCGTCAGGATTTTTATAATAATCTGCCGTCATCGTCAGTCCATGGAACTTCCGTAAAGTCCGAGGTCATTAGTCTTTACTGTAATCACTGCATCGCCGTTCCAGTTTGCAGTCGGCGTATAAGTCAAACCCTTTGCCAGAGCCGTGTTAATAGCGTCAAGTGTGCCTTTGATCACAACTTTATCTGTTCCGTTTCCGTTTACGCTCAGTCCCCCGGTATTTACAAGCGTCAGGGTGCTGTGATCAACAGAAAGTGTTACCTGTATATCCCCGACAGCCGGATTTGTCATTCCATGTAATATCTATATCAGTGACAGAAATTTTGTTGCCGTTTGCCTGACTGAAGGTCAGAATTTCATTTACATCCGCAGACTGTGAACCGGGTACTGAGTTCACAGGCGCGTCATTTACCGCAACAACTGTTATCGTAGATATTACCTTGTTACTGTCGTTGTTTCCGTCATTTGCCACAAACTCAACCACGCGCTGCGGTGTATCTATCGGGTTCTGATTATCTTTTCCGCAGGTATAAGTAACTGTACGCAGCACCTTTGTATAATTTGCCAGAGAATCCTGCCCTGAGAATTTTAAAACGCCGGCATCAGCATCAAAAGTTACTGTAATGTTTGTGCCTGTTGTATCAGCCGAAAGTATATCTCCTGATTTGAATCCTGATGTTACAGTTGCAGTGAGCCATTGAATCGGATCACCCTCTTCATCTGTTACTTCAGCGTCAATATCAGTAATATGAACAGGATCGCTCCCTTCCATATATACAGTTTCAAAACCGGTCCTATTCCCGGTTTGCCGTTTACTATATTATCAGGGTCAAGATTAATAACTGGACGCTCATTTCCCGGCACAAATATTTCCATTACATGAGTGTCGCTGAATCCCTCATTGCTTTCATCAAGACCATCCCATACCTGAAAAAGATACTGAGTATATTTATAGCCTGCTTCTTTCTCCCCGTATTTATCGGTCTCAGGTGTAAAAACCAGATTGCCTATCTCATCAACTGGAATCACCTGCCCTATGACAACCTCTTCACCATGAAGCGTCAGAGTTCCTTTATCAACCAGACCCACAATCTTTATACCTTCAAAGGTTGCGCTTTCAATAAGAACATTATTCTCATCATAAGCAACTTTTGCATCCACATCATTATCAAACTTGAACTGCTCAGGTTTGAAAGTATAAGGTGTATTTCTCTCTGTCCAGACCTCTCCGTCTTCGCTGAACGGCTGATCATTTACAGGTATAACATTGACAGCCATAGTATATTCATCAATACTGTATTTCTGTTCCTCTTTGTCAAATATACGGAATTTGAATTCAAACGGAGATTCCTCGCCGCTTTTTTCATCATTGGTATCCTGGTTCGGGGTAAAAGTCAGTTTACCTGCGATAATATCTGATATGGAAATCTCCTGAAATTTCTGAATATCAACTCCGTTGAGCTTCACTGTTCCTGATGTCGGGGTTTTTGTAATCTGTATTTTCAGAGTTTCAGTTATATCCACATCTGCATTAGGATCAAATTCAAAATCATCCAATGAAAACGTATAAGTTGTATCTTCATCAACTATTACAGGATTTGCCGGACCCTCCGGGGAGATCGGTCTTCTTATTACGTTGATAGTCATTGTCGCAGGATCTTTGCTGTAATCTTTACCGTCACTGACCTTGAACTGAAAATCATCGTAATTATCTCCGTATTCATAAAGAACCGGCGTAAATACAAGTTTGCCCGCAATAATATCTGCTACAGGAATCACATCTCCTATTTTGACATTAACACCGTTCCATGTCAGTGTTCCCGCAGATACCAGACCTGTAATCTGTATTGTTGTCAGGGTGTCATTTGTATCAACATCATTGAATATAAAATCCTCAACTTTAAAAGCATATCCGGTTTCACCCGGCACAACTCCCATCATGGATATAGGGTTATCCGATGTGTCAGGCGCATCCTGAACAGGTGTAACATTAACTGTCATGACCGCTGAAAGCTCACTGTAAGTTCCTCCTTTATCTCCTCCGTCATCTTTTACCTTGAACTTGAAATTGGAATAGGCTGTGCCATTGGCATCAGGGTTTGGAACAAATCTCAGTTTGCCGTCCTGAATATCTTTGGCAGAGATCACGGCTTTTAATCCTACATCATTGCCGTTTAATTTCAATGTTCCGGCAGTTTCCAACTGGGTAATCTCTATTTCTGCAAGAGTGCCGCCGTCAGAATCTTCAAAACCGAAATCTGAAAGTTTAAAGACATATCCTGTCGCGCCGTTTGTAGTTACATCTTCATCAACTGTAATGGAGCTGTCCAATGCCTTGGGAGGTATATTTCCCTCAGTTACATTGATGGTCATGTTATAAGCATCTTTGCTGTACTCTTTTTTATCGTTAACCTTGAACTGGAAATTTGCATATCCGTCACCGCTGGTATCTTTTTCAGGCGTAAATGTGAGTTTGCCTGATTCAATATCAGATGCTGAAACTTCAACAGCGGATGTTATTTCAACTCCGTTCAGTCTCAGTTCCCCTTTCATTCCCGAGGGTATGGTAATCTGTACTTTTTCAAGCGAATCTCCTGCATCAACATCATTGAATACAAAATCAGAGAGTTTAAATGTGTAAAATACCTCTGTTTCTCCTGAATTCTGATTCGTGGTAACAATATTATCCGCTGATGTCGGAAGATCGTTTACAGGATTTACATCAACAGTCAACATATAAGCATCTGTGCTGTATCCTGTGCCGTCATTTACTTTAAAGCGAAAATTGGCATAATCATCTCCGTAAGCATCCAAAGCAGGAACAAAAGTAAGTTTGCCTGCCTGTATATCTGCAATTGTAATTTCAGTACCTGCAAGGCTTATATCTGCCCCGTTCAGTTGAAGTTTTCCGGCTGTTTCAAGCTGGATAATCTGTATTTTTGTCAGACTGTCCCCGTCAGCATCGTAAAATTTAAAATCCTCTGCTTTAAACGTATATACAGAATCTTCATTTGTGGTAACTGTATTATCCGAAGCAGTAGGAAGATCATTTACCTCTGTTACATTAACAGTCATGGTATATGAAGAAACACTGTTTGTTTCACCGTCATTGACCTTGAACTGAAAAGCAGTATAAGGCTCTCCGCTCTGATTGGTATCAGGTCTGAATGTCAGTTTTCCCGACAGAATATCAGCAACTTTAATTTCAGTATTTGCTGTAACATTGACGCCGTTTAACTGTAATGCACCTGTCTGAGGAAGCTGTGTAATCAGAACAGTTACCAGAGAATCATCTTTGTCAACATCTCCGAATTTAAAGTCCTCTGTTTTAAAGGTATATGTCTTGTTTTCTTCGGTTTTTACAGCATTATTCTCTGATGTAGGTGCATCATTTACCGGAGTTACGTCAACGGTCATTGTATAATTATCATTGCTGTAGCCCGTGCCGTCATGTACTTTGAACCTGAAATTTGAATAATTATCGCCATTTGCATCAGCTTCAGGACTAAATGTCAGTTTTCCTGCTTTAATATCCGCGGCGGTAATCTCAGCTTCTGAAACGGTTATGTCAACACCGTTCAGCTTTAAAGTACCTGCGGTTTCAAGCTGGACAATCTGAATCTTTGACAAAGGATCATTGTCAGTATCATGAAAATTGAAATCCTCTGTTTTAAATACATATTCAGTATCTTCAACAGTGGTAACAGTACCATCTGATGCGGTGGGAAGATCATTTACACTGCTGACATTGACAGACATGGTATAAGCATTTGTACTGTATCCTGTGGCATCATTAACCTTGAATTTGAAACTTGCATAAGGCGTGCCGCTTGCATTTGTATCAGGGGTAAATGTAAGTCTTCCTGCCAAAATATCAGCAACAGAAATATCTGTATTTGTACTGACTGCAACTCCGTTCAGCTTCAGAGTCCCGGAGGTTACAGACTGGGTAATCTGGATTTTTGCAAGAGTATCACCCTGATCCACATCTTCAAAACCGAAGTCATCAATCTTAAAGGTATAAGTCTGATTTTCTTCTGTTTTGACAACATTATCAGATGAAGTCGGAAGATCGTTTACCGGAGTTACATTGACAGTCATGGTATAATCGCTGTCGCTGTAAACAGCGCCGTCATGCACTTTGAAACGGAAATTGGAATAATTATCGCCGTTGGCGTCTGTCTTCGGGGTAAATGTGAGTCTGCCCGCAAGAATATCCGAAGCAGTAACCTCAGCACCTGAATCGGTTATATCAGCACCGTTCAGTTTCAGAGTCCCGGCAGTCTGCAACTGGACAATCTGAATCTTTGACAGAGCATCGCCGTCAGAATCCTGAAAATTAAAATCCTCAAGTTTAAAGGTATATACAGTATCTTCATTTGTGGTAACAGTTGCGTCTGACGATACAGGAACATGATTTACATCGTCCACGCTTACAGTCATGGTATAATCGGCGGTGCTGTATGCTGTTGCATCATTTACCTTAAATTTGAAACTTGCATAAGGCACACCGCTTGCATTTGCATCAGGAGTAAATACAAGCCTGCCCGCAGCAATATCAGCAACAGAAATCTCGGCATTTGTGCTGACCGCAACACCGTTAAGTTTCAGAGTTCCTGGCACTTACAGTCTGAGTAATCTGTATTTTTGCAAGTGAATCGCCCTGATCCAGATCCTCAAATCTGAAATCTTCGACCTTAAAGGTATAAGACTCATTTTCTGCTATTTTGACTGTGTTATCTGATGATGTCGGAAGATCATTTACCGGCGTTACATTTACAGTCATTGTATAAGCATTGTCGCTGTAAACAGTTCCGTCATGTACTTTGAACCTGAAATTTGAATAACTGTTACCGTTCGCATCTGTCTGGGGAGTAAATGTAAGCCTGCCTGCAAGAATATCCGCGGCTGTAACATCTATAGTTGCAGCGGTTAATCTCAACACCGTTCAGTTTCAGAGTTCCGGCTGTCTGCAACTGGACAATCTGAATCTTTGACAGGGCATCACCGTCAGTATCCTGAAATTTAAAATCTTCCAGTTTAAATGTATATACAGAATCTTCAACCGTGGTAACTGTATTGTCCGATGCTGTAGGTGTATAATTTACACTGCTGACATTGACCGACATGGTATAAGAATCTGTGCTGTATCCTGTTGCATCATTTACCTTAAACTGAAAAGTTGAATAAGGCACACCGCTTGCATTTGCATCAGGAGTAAATACAAGCCTGCCTGCCTGAATATCAGCAACAGTAATTTCAGTATTTACTCCGATTGCAGCGCCGTTAAGTTTCAGAGTTCCCGCACTTACAGACTGGGTAATCTGAATTTTGGAAAGAGTATCACCCTGATCCACATCTTCAAATTTAAAATCATCAACTTTAAAAGTATAAGACTGGCTCTCTTCTATTTTGACAGAATTATCTGATGATGTGGGAAGGTCATTAACCGGCGTTACATTAAGAGTCATGGTATAATCGCCTGAGCTGTATCCCTGACCGTCACTCACCTTGAACCGGAAATCTGAATAACCTGTAGTACTATTGGCATCTTTATCAGGTGTAAAGGTCAGTTTTCCTGCCTGAATAGCGGCAAGAGAGATTTCAGTTCCTGTGCCGTCAATTTTAACTCCGTCAAGTTTCAGGGTGCCTGCTGAAGCCGACTGGGTAATCTGAATCTTTGTCAAAGTATCACCGGCATCAACATCGTTAAACTTGAAATCTTCAACTTTAAAAGTATAAGCAGTATCCTCTGCAATTGATACAGCATTATCCGTACCCGCAGGAAGATCATTTACCGGATTTATCTTTATGGAAAAAGTATTTGCATTTGCGCTGTATTCTTTTCCGTCACTCACTTTGAACTGAAAATTGACATCTCCGTTGTAATCAGCGCGGGAACATATACCAGTTTTGCAATATCAGCATATTCAATCACTGAATTAAGCCCGATTGCGGAGCCGTTCAGCATCAGAGTCCCTGATGTGGGTGCCTGTGTAATCTGCAATCTGGCAAAAGAATCTGTATTGTCAACATCATTGAAGATAAAATCATTAGCCTTAAAAAGATATTCATTATCTTCATATATCATGACCGAGTTATCAACAGAAGAAGGAGCATCCTGCTGGGGAATAACATTGACAGTTATGGTATATGTATCACCATAGCCTGTGCCGTCATTCACTTTGAATTTAAAACTTGAATAACCGTCTCCGTTGGCATCTTTGTTCGGAATAAATTTCAGGTTGGCAATCTGTGATATGTTAATCTCCTGATTCAGATATACATCAGTATCGCCAAGTTTAAGATCGCCTGCATTTTCAAGGTCTGTAATTTTTATTGATGTGTAGTTTGTTCCGAAGTCTGCTGAATTAAAGGAATAAGTTGCATCTTCATTTAAGGTTACAGTATTGCTGTATCCTGAGAGTGAATCAGAATAGGTTGCAAGCTGTTCAATATACATGGGTATATCTGCTGATCCGGCATCCGCGTTTTCAGAGGCTGTTTCAAGATTCCAGTCTCCGGCAAGTCCGGTTACATCATCAGAGGCAAAGACCTTTGAATTGGTCGCCTGAGCCAAACGGTTTAAAAGAGTCTGCCCGGTTCCGTCTGCGGATACATTGCATCCGAGAAGATAAATATTCCCGTCATCTTTTAATACATTATCCAATGCGCTCCATGTATCTGCATAAGCAATTATGTTGGATGCATTGATATTTTCATTACCCAGCTCAAAATTTCCTGTTCCGCCGTGTGAGAGGATTGAAACAGAGTCAACCTGTTTTCCGAGTTCATTGGAAAGGCTTGTTATTCTTTCAATCACATCCGCAGCAGATTCAGAATCAGCATCATAGATGATCACATACGCGCCGGGTTTTGCCGCGGCAGCCAATTGCTGATAATCAGGAAGGGAGTCAGAGATCAGAATAACCTCAACTCCTGCATTGTTTTGTAAAGTCTCTACAGACGCGGTATCTTGAATCTCTGTAGTCGCAGCATTTTGCGTCTCTGTCTGAGAATCGTTGTTATCATTCTTATCTGAAAGAAGCGCGGCGGCATTTGCCACTGCTTCGGTATGATTTACATCAACAACAGCATGTTCAGGGATATGAGCCTCTCCCGTGTTGTGTTCAATAACGCTGAGAGCATCATGCTCGGATGTATGATGCTCTATTATCCCCGCAACTACAGCGCCGTCAAGGACTATTCTGTTTTCCAGTTTCATTAAACTTAACATGATGATCTCTTCCTTTCTTTATTTTTAAAAAGGGGCGAATAATTATTCGCCCCTACTGCATATTTTCCCATTCCGTCAGGGAAGGGTGGCAGGGGCAATAATTATTCGTCCCTGCATTTATTGTCATCCTACCAGTGAACGCTGTTCGGGGATACAAGCCAGTATTCCATCCCCTTTTGTCTAAGTTCATCTGCCATTCTCTTTGCTTCAGCCTGGGTCAGTCCTTTAAAGCGGACTCTGTTTACTAATCCAAGACCCGGAATCTGCTTGGTCTCAACATCCGCATCTCTGGGATCCATGAGACGCAGTTCCAGATCTTTGATCTGGCTGAGTCTTTTTGCGGGACCGCCGGGTCTGGTAAATGCACCGACCTGCAATTTCCAGAGGAATCTGTCTGTTGAAGGTCCTGCATACCCCGGAGTCTGAGTACCCCCTCCGGTATCTTTGACTATCCGATCTTTATCGCTCTTTCCCCAGTCTGAAACTTCATCTCCGGAATATTCTTTAAATTTGCTCCCCGGAGTTCCGCATACAGGGCAGACATCAGGTGGCTTGGGACCTGTGTGAATATATCCGCAGTTGGGGCATTGCCATTTCTTGTCGCCTGCTCCGGTTCCCGCACCCGGATAACCGCCTGCGCCGCTGTCATAAGCGCCGCTGCCGGGTCCTGTTCCTGTATCATTTGCTAATTCATTCTGTCCGCCAAAAGATGTACCGCTGCTGCCTGCTACAGTAAAGCCTGCTCCGCGTCTGCCGCCGGTAAGTGAATTGGCATCGCAGTCCAAAACATCAATACCGATACTGACGCATAAGCGTTTATGTGCCACCAGCATATCAACAACTGATTCATCCCGGCGGAGCTTTGCTGCCATTTCTTCAAGATGACGCTGTGTTACAGCCAGATCAGCCAGACGCCCTGCAATGCTCTTTTCTCTTGCCATTTTCAGAAGATCAGCGGAAAGCACATAGGCATCTTCCAGAAGCCGGAAACGATCCACTTTGATGGCATATTCAAGTAATGCAATATGAATCTGGGTAATTACGCCGACTGTCATCATCAGCCGGTTTCCTTCAGCCATATCAACTGCTTTTTCATGCCCCTGCAATGCCGCATAAGTTGCGGGAATACTCAGCAGATCCATACCGAGACCTGCGCCGACTGTATTCCATGTATTTTCAAGGAGAAGCCGGTTCATGTCATAATGGGTTCCGGCAAAAAATCTTATACCGGGAAAGAGTCTCAGAAAAGCGCTCTTTGCTTCCTGTTTCCGGATCATGACATTAATATCAGTTTCAAACAGATCAGGACGATGGGTCAGTCCGTATTCTTCAAGCTGATCAATATCCAGATCTTTGGTATGGGGAAGCGCAGCAACAATCGGTTTAATCGGCGGTCGCGCAAGTGTATATTGGACATTCTGATTCAGTCCCATAAGCCGGGAGAGTTCAAGTCTTGCACTTGAAAGATTTGCCTGAAGCTGCCGGATAGTCAGTTCCAGTTCTTTAAGACGCAATTACAGCCTCTGTTGCATCCATTCTGTCTATATCTCTTGCTGCAACTGATTCATCAATTTTTGCTTTGACGCTTTTCAGTCTTTTTTCAACAGCATGAACATAATCCAGAGCATCTTCGACAGCGGCCGCCTGCCAGTATGCTTTGTAAATATCAAGCCCAAGCAGTTGAGCCTGCCGCCTCATGCGTTTCTCCATAGCCTGCTCCTGCATTGAAGAGGCTCCGGCTGTAACATACGCAAGGATGGTATCCAGAACATTCCATGTCAAAGTGAGATCAGCCTTGAAGCTGTCTTTCAGTTCAGATACTGTGTAATCCTTCTGATCTACTTCATCTTTCCAGTTATAAACATTACTTTTTCTGAGTCTGTCCCGGTATTCATAGGTAGCGCCTGCGTTTAGCCCGGGCAGCATTTTCAGGCGGTTGGTTAAGGTCTCCTTATTCTGAATATCTTTATTCAGTTGTGCAATACGGAGTTCAAGGTTGTTGCGCAATCCGATATGGATTACATCTTCCAATGACAAAGGCTGTTCAAAATTAATAGATGCCGGCGGCATGATCGCCTTGAGGTCGCTTTTGGCATTCTGTTCCCGCTGAATTGCCAGTTCAGGCTCAGTATAAGTTTTCGGATGACAACCGGCTAATACCAGCAGGCTGCAAAGAAGACAAAATATTGTAATGATTATCTTCGGTTCCGCCGACATTCCGCTATTCTTTTTTGGTTCATATCTCAGATTTGAACCGGCCATGATCTTTTTCTTACCCATAGTAAAATCCCGTTTTAAAAAGTTAAAAGTTATTTTTAATATTAAAATTCTCAGGAGTGAAACCGTCTGACATCCGTTTATTCCATGTTATTTCTGCTGCTTAAGAAAAATTTCTCCATGCTTTATCCTTCTTTCCGGCTGAAGAAGAATATAAAGACTCAGGAAGTCTTGGGATTCATGTTTTCTTAAAATCAGTCAGAAATAACAGGAAACAAGGTATGTTATTCAGGCTTCAGTCCTTTGAAACAAATATATACCTTATCAAAGAAAATTATTCAATAGCTTTAATTATTCAAAACTGCTTTCTTTGTCAAGTTATTTCATTGCTTAAAAAAAACTATGGATAATTTCAGATTGCAGGGATTCTTTTTATTTTAAAGTTTTAGCAAATCCGAAATTTTTTCAGATTCATTCCGTAATTTTTTTATTTCATGAAATTAAAAAACAGATCAATGGGGTGAAAAGTGTATTCATGGGGTAGGAAAATCCTGCTTCATGCAATAAACAGAAAAATATCATTTAATTTTAAATTTTTAAAAAAAATCTTTTGCATGAATCAGAAAAATAGAGTAAATATATTGCAGTTAAAACCCTAAGGGTCTTTAAGACCCTTAGGGTTTTGGAGAAGTGGCTTTGAACTTTTAAAAAAAGCCAAGTTTCTTAAAGAAACTTAGCTTTTTCAACGACAATCATTCATGACTGAGCAGAAAAAATTTCAATGGAAAAAAGGTATAATCAGATTTATCCGATGGTGCGTCTGGTTCTTTATCCTGATGAGCCTGTGCGCCGGAGTAATCACCTGTATAGGAGTCTATTTTTATTTTGCCGAAGAACTGCCTGAAATATCCTCATTTAATGATTTTCATCCCCCTCTGATCACAACTGTTTATTCAGATGATAACCAGAAAATCGCTGAATTTTACAGAGAAAGAAGAATTATCATTCCACTGTCTGAGATGCCGAATCTTTTAGTTAAGGCGTTTATTGCCTCTGAAGATTCAAGATTCTTCTCTCATAACGGAGTAGATTTATTTGGGATTGCAAGGGCTTTTTTTAAGAATATGGAGGCGGGAACCATTGTTCAGGGAGGAAGCACTATTACTCAGCAGGTGGTAAAGCCGTATCTGACAGTTGATTCAAGTCTGAGACTTGAACCGGCAAAAAGAAGCTACAGCCGCAAATTCAAAGAGGCGATACTGGCATACCGTTTTGACAGGGCATTTACCAAAGAGGATATTATTTTCAGGTACCTGAATCAGATTTATTTCGGATACGGTGCTTATGGGGTAGAGGCTGCTGCTGAAAATTATTTCGGAAAGCCTGCAAAAGAACTGAACCTTGCGGAATCTGCCATGCTGGCTGGTCTTCCCAAGGCACCGGGGGAGTACTCTCCTTATTATAATCTTGAAAAAGCAAAAGAGCGTCAGAAATATGTTCTGGACCGGATGATTCTCGAAGGGTATATTACTCAGAAGCAGGCTCAGGAAGCATTAAAAACTCCGATTGAAATAAAACAGAGGCGAAACTGGTATATGGATAAAGTCCCTTTTTTTTCAGAGCATATAAGGCGGTATATTGAAGAGAAATTCGGGGCTGATGCTTTGTATTCAGAGGGATTTCAGATATATACAACAGTGAATATTCAAATGCAGGATGCGGCTCAGGAAGAGCTTGAAAAAGGGCTTAAAGAGCTTGAAGAGCGGCAAAAATATCCGAAGGGGCTGAAACCTCAGGGAGCATTTGTATGTATTGAAGCTGGAACAGGTCATGTAAAGGCAATGGTCGGCGGGCGTGATTTTGAGGAGACTCAGTTAAACCGGGCGGTTCAGTCCAGTCGTCAGCCGGGTTCTTCTTTTAAACCGATTATTTATGCTGCGGCTATTGATAAAGGATATACTCCTCTGACAGTGGTATATGATACACCGATTACTTTCCGGTATAAAAACAGCCATGTATCATGGTCGCCCTCCAATTATGACAAAAAATTTTACGGAGCAGTCCGGCTGCGCAAAGCTCTGGCAAAATCGAGAAATGTACCGGCTGTAAAGGTTTTAAGAGATATTGGAATTGATTACGCTATAGAATATGCAAAAAAACTTGGGATTGAATCCGAGCTTACAAAAAATCTTTGTCTGGCACTCGGTCCTTCAGGGGTATCGCTCCTTGAACTGACTACCGCGTATTCAGTCTTTACCAATCTCGGAGAGCTTGTTCACCCTGTTTTTATAACTAAAATTCTTGACAGATACGGGAAAGAAATCAATCTGATGAAGACTGAAAATGAAAAGGCAATAGAACCGGCTACTGCTTATATTATGACAAGTCTGCTGGAGAGTGTTGTAAAAGAGGGGACTGCAAAGAAAATTCTTGAACTGAACAGACCTGCCGCAGGAAAGACCGGCACATCAAGCGATCTGCGTGATGCGTGGTTTATCGGATATACTCCTGATTATATTGCCGGAACATGGGTAGGTTTTGATATGGAGCGTCCTCTGGGTGAATCTGAAACCGGGTCAAAGGCAGCGGCTCCTATATGGCTCGGGTTTATGCAGAGAATCCTTGCTGATAAGCCTGTCAGAGAATTTAAGGTTCCAGACAAGGGGCTTGTTCTTGCTAACATAGATGCACGGACAGGTTTACTGGCAGGTTCTTATACTAAAAATACGGTTACTGAATATTTCAAGGAAGGAGCAGAGCCGACAAAGCACGCGGAGCCGCCGCCTCAAACTGATCTGTCTCCGCAGCCTCAGATTATTGCGAAACCTGATCAGGTTACTTCGTCACAGAAGGTTATTACGAGCCGGGATGATTTTTTTAAATCAAGTATGTGAGTTCGGCTACGCTCACTCAGCTCATTCGGCTACGCTCACTCAGCTCATTCGGCTACGCTCACTCAGCTCATTCGGCTACGCTCACTCAGCTCATTCGGCTACGCTCACTCAGCTCATTCGGCTACGCTCACTCAGCTCATTCGGCTACGCTCACTCAGCTCACTCGGCTACGCTCACTCAGCTCACTCGGCTACGCTCACTCAGCTCACTCGGCTACGCTCACTCAGCTCACTCGGCTACGCTCACTCAGCTCACTCGGCTACGCTCACTCAGCTCACTCGGCTACGCTCACTCAGCTCACTCGGCTACGCTCACTCAGCTCACTCGGCTACGCTCACTCAGCTCACTCGGCTACGCTCACTCAGCTCACTCGGCTACGCTCACTCAGCTCACTCGGCTACGCTCACTCAGCTCACTCGGCTACGCTCACTCAGCTCACTCGGCTACGCTCACTCAGCTCACTCGGCTACGCTCACTCAGCTCACTCGGCTACGCTCACTCAGCTCACTCGGCTACGCTCACTCAGCTCACTCGGCTACGCTCACTCAGCTCACTCGGCTACGCTCACTCAGCTCACTCGGCTACGCTCACTCAGCTCACTCGGCTACGCTCACTCAGCTCACTCGGCTACGCTCACTCAGCTCACTCGGCTACGCTCACTCAGCTCACTCGGCTACGCTCACTCAGCTCACTCGGCTACGCTCACTCAGCTCACTCGGCTACGCTCACTCAGCTCACTCGGCTACGCTCACTCAGCTCACTCGGCTACGCTCACTCAGCTCACTCGGCTACGCTCACTCAGCTCACTCGGCTACGCTCACTCAGCTCACTCGGCTACGCTCACCACACAGGCTCAGCGGGCTGAGCTTAGCCGAAGCCAGCTGAGTGAGCCTAGCCGAACCACACAGGCTCAGCCTGCCGGGCTTCGACAGGCTCAGCCGGCCGGGCTTCGACAGGCTCAGCCTGCCGGGCTTCGACAGGCTCAGCCGGCGGGCTTCGACAGGCTCAGCCGGCCGGGCTTCGACAGGCTCAGCCTGCTGGGCTTCGACAGGCTCAGCCAGCTGGGCTTCGACAGGCTCAGCCAGCTGGGCTTCGACAGGCTCAGCCGCCGGGCTTCGACAGGCTCAGCCGGCTGGGCTTCGACAGGCTCAGCCGCTGGGCTTCGACAGGCTCAGCCGGCCGGGCTTCGACAGGCTCAGCCGGCCGGGCTTCGACAGGCTCAGCCTGCGGGCTTCGACAGGCTCAGCCGGCCGGGCTTCGACAGGCTCAGCCTGCCGGGTGAGCGTAGCCGAACCCCAAGATTTATAACCTTTTATTCGGAACTGGAAATTAATGGAAAATAACTATCTTATTTTAACAATTTTTATTATCACCTATATCTTTATTGCTGTCCGGAAGATTCCGGGGTTGAAGATTGACAGACCGTCAGGCGTGGCTATCGGAAGCACCATGCTTCTGCTGGTCGGATTTATAGATATTCATGAAGCGTACTCATTTATAGACTGGGATGTGATTACCTTTTTACTCGGTATGATGGTCATGATTGTCTATCTGGAATATTCCGGTTTTTTTGAGCATGTTGCCCTGCTGCTTGTTAGATTCTCCCGCTCCACAGAGCATCTGTTAATCCTGACAATCATCAGTTCCGCGATGCTCTCAGCGCTTTTTGTCAATGATACAATCTGTCTTTTATTTACGCCGATTCTTCTCAAATCGGCAAAATATTTTAAAGTGAATCCAATTCCTTATCTGATTGCAATTGCCACTGCATCAAATATAGGCTCCGCTCTGACCATAACCGGCAATCCGCAAAATATGTACATCGGTATTCAGTCAGGGATCCCTTTTCTGAAATTTGCCGCAGTCATGCTTGTGCCGGTTGCTCTTGGACTGATAATCAATTATCTGGCGATCCGGCTTATTTTCCGTAAGGAAATCAACGGAACAAAGATAACACCCGTTGATATTACAGTACCCCCTTTAAAAAAATCTCTTCTTTATAAGACCCTTTTTGCTCTTCTGCTTACCCTGTCCATGTTTATAGGGGGAACCGGCTATCCTCTTGCAGCCCTTACAGGAATGTCGCTTATATTGCTGACAGGTCATGTCCCGCCCCATAATGTGTTCAAGAATGTCAACTGGACGATTCTCCTCTTTTTTGCAGGGCTTTTTGTGGTCATGGGCGCGTTTGAAAAAGCAGGATATATGACAAAGCTGATTGCATTTGTCTCATATTATTTTGCAGATATGGATTTGAAGAGTCTGCTCGGACTCTCTCTGATAACTGCTCTTTTGTCAAATCTTGTAAGCAATGTTCCGGCAGTGATTCTTATGCAGCCGATGGTGGAGCATCTTGGCGGAAAAGAGTCTCTCTGGCTGCTTCTTGCAATGGCATCCACATTTGCCGGTAATCTGACTCTGATCGGCTCTGTTGCCAATCTGATTGTTGCTGAAAAAGCTCAGGAGCAGGATGTTTCTATGGATTTTATAAGTTACTTCAAAGTCGGACTTCCGGTCACTCTGCTTACACTGCTCATTGGCACGCTCTGGCTGTATTTCATTAACGGTGGATAAGGGAAGTCATATAGGTCGGGTTAGAGGAGCGTAACCCGACATTATAGCTTTGTATCATTATCAAGCATGTAGCATGTAGGGCGGACTAATCGCCGGTGTGTCCGCCAAACAGCTACATTTTCTTAATGATTAAACAGGTATTTACCCCGCCGAAGGCAAAATTCTGAACAGACGCAATCTGAATATCATGCTCCCTGATTTCTTTTGTATGACGTATCATATTACACCGTTCATCAACCTCTTTTAAATTTAAAGTCGGAATAACAATCCCTTCCGCCATCATATACAGAGTAATAATCGTTTCAATCGCTCCGCACGCGCCCATTGTATGACCCATGTAACTTTTCAAAGCGGTAACATAAGGCAAATTTTTATAAATATTATAAATTGCCTTTGCTTCAATCACATCCCCCATTTTTGTGGCTGTGGCATGAGAACTGATAAATCCGACTTGATCCGCAGAGAGCTTTGCGTCCTGTAACGCCAATCTGAGGGTCTCGGTAATGCCTTGAATATTAGGGAGTATCATATCGCCGCCGTTGTTATTGCAGGAAAATCCGATCACCTCTCCGAGAATATCTGCTCCGCGATTTTTTGCTCTTTCATATTCCTCCAATATTAACGCGCCTGCACCCTCCCCGACCACAAGTCCGTCTCTGTCAACGTCAAATGGGCGGGGCGTCAGATGGGGCGTATCATTGAAAGCAGTTGAACATGCCAGAAGATTGTCAAAAACCGCAACAGTTGTGGTATCATATTCATCAGCGCCTCCGCAGAGCATAGCATCCTGCATTCCGAATTTAATCATCTCATATCCGAAGCCGATAGACTGGCTGCTCGTGGTGCAGGCAGTGGATGATGAGATTACTCTTCCGGTAATGCCGAACATCTTTGTGATATTCACGGCGGTGGTGTGAACCATTGATTTCAGGTAATCTACAGCGCCGATGGATGCATATTCTGAATTTGATTTGCTGAAAAATGTTTTATAGATTTGTCTTTGTACTGTAGGACTTCCGTGAGTTGAACCAAATGCAACCCCAAGTCTGCCGGAGGTGATAAATTCTTTCTCCAGCCCTGAGCGTTCAAGAGCCTCTTTTGCGACCTGACAAGCGTAATATGCTACAGGTCCCATGGTTTTACGGAACTGGCGTTCAAAATCATACTCAATCGGATAATCCACTGTGCCAAAAACTTTACAGTGAATGTAATCCGAGAGGAGATTATCATCCTTTAATTTTTTTATTCCTGAAGTTCCATTTATCAGATTCTTTAAAATCTCTTCTTTGGAACGACCTACCGGCGTTATCGCGGCAGCCCCTGTTATGACAACTCTTCTTTCCATTCTGTTTTTCTCAGTCCAATTTGCTGAACAAAGTTTATCTGGTTTCCGTTTAATCACTATATGCCAACATTGTCAAATATTTAGTAAATCCTGCATGTGTATAAAGCTGTCCAGCCTGTTCATTTGATGCTGTCAGATAAACCGCTTCAACCCCATGTGAAAATGCTGAATGTAATGCTTCAACAATAATTGCCGTACCAATTCCCTGCCGCCGAAATGCCGGAAGCGTTGCAACTCCGACAATTTCTGTAAATCCATCCATCGGAGTGGAATACATACCGACTCCGACTGGTTCTCCGTTCAATCGGGCAAGAAATGCCATACCTTCATGTAAATCATCAAGAAACTGTTGTGCCTGCTGATTTGATGCCTCTTCTCCGTCCTGAAAATCAAATCCCCTGTGCTGAATGGTCACAAACGTCTTTGCCTCACCGACTGAAGAAGTGCATGTCAACGGAATAATGGCAAGATCCGGTATTGCAGGGGCGGGACGAGCATTGTGCGGAGTACAAAGCATTCCATGCTGACGGGCTTCTTCCATAAACTGCCGGGAACGAAGTATCCCTGCAAGGTCAGGAGCAAATTCCTCAATAAATTCAAACCTGGGCTTGCGTCCGCGCCTTGCAAATTCTTCCCGCAGCCTGATAAAAGTCGTATGGATCGTTTCAGAAACAGGTTCATCAGGGATGGCATAGTTGAAATAGCACAACGGATCCGTCCGATGAAAAAATAAGGAAAATGGCGGAATAGATACCAGTTCATACTGCTTCTTAGCATTCTGCCGTAAATAATCCTGAAGTCGGGAAATCGAAATCATCTGTTATGCTCCTAATTATTGCTCTCTATGGTCATTAAATCCAAAGATAAATCCACAGCCCTTGCTCCGTGAGTCAATGCTCCTACAGAGATAATATCTGCGCCGGTGTCTGCCAACAAACCGAGACGCTCTTTGGTAACACCGCCGGATATTTCAACTAAAGCTCTCTTATTGATGACCAAAACCGCTGCTTTAATCTCTTCTATATCCATATTATCCAGCATAATCACATCTGCACCGGCATCTAAAGCCTCTTTTACCCCTTCCAAATCAGAAACTTCCACCTCTATTTTAAGCAGATGGGATACTTTATTTCGGATATTTTCTATTGTTTTTTTGATTCCGCCGCAGGCAGCGATATGATTATCCTTTATCAGCACGCCGTCAAATAAACCCATGCGATGATTATACGCTCCGCCGACCCGGACAGCATATTTTTCCAATACACGCCATCCCGGCGTTGTTTTCCGGGTATCCACAAGGCGGACATTTTTATCTTTAAGGATAGTTACATAAGAACGGACATGGGTGGCAATCCCTGAAAGGCGCTGAAGAAAATTCAGGGCAGTCCTTTCCCCTATCAGCAGTCCGCGAAGATTCCCTTCCAATTCAACAACTGTTTCACTTTTTTCTATTTTATCGCCATCCTGATATTTCGGATAAAAACGCACTGACGGATCAAGATACTCAAAGACCAGTCTTGCCACATCAAGCCCTGCAATGACCAGCGGCTCTTTTGCGATAATTATCCCTTTCCCTTCCATATCATGGGAGACAAGATTTTCTGTTGTAATATCTCCGGTTCCTATATCTTCTTGCAGGGCAGTTTCAATCAAATGTTTAACAGAATTATTAAGTATCAAAGTAATTTTACCTCTTCCTCTGTCATTCCGGTTGCCTGACAGATTAATTGAATATCTATTCCTATTTTCAGCATATTTTTTGCCGTTTCTCAACAAGACTAAAGAAAGTTTGTAGTACCGCCTTCAGGCGGTGGTGTGAATAACCGCCTGAAGGCGGTACTACGAACTTTATCATTTTCTTTCTCCTTTTTAAAATTCTATAATTTTACAATGTTTAATAATGATCCACGAAGATCACGAAGCAGCACTAAGAAAAACAGCAGATTATAAAAACATTTCGTGTGCCTTCGCGGATTAAACGGAGCGTGTCCGCCTGTTTTTTATAAGAAAAAATAGAAAAAATCAACAAAAATATAGGTAGATTGAAAAAGCATGTAGCATGTAAGGCGGACTAAGCGGAGCGTGTCCGCCCTACATGAGAAGCAGGATTTTCCCCATATAAAAATACCATGTTCAACCTATTGATTTATCCTTATTTATTTTGCTAATATAAAATTATCTGAATCATTCAGGTTCCTCGGCTGATAACATTAATAAGATTCAGGAATGCAAGGTTCCCTTGCACATGAACTCATAAAGCGAATTTTATTTTTCTGGCATGGAAATTGCATTATCTTGAATGAGTAGAGTCGGTGAGCGGAGCGAAACCCGCAGGAAAACGTGCAATAAAATGGCGGGTTATGCTATCACTTCACCCGGTTTCTCATAATCAGGATTAAAAACAGGAGGAGGTACGTTAAATGTTTAATTTATTCAAAAATATCATGTCTATGGATAATACGGTAACAAATCCGATCAGCACCATGCAGAATTATACTCTTGGTTTTGCAAAATACTTCAATGACTTCATGGTACCTTCCCTGATTTCTGCAAAGTATTTTGCTGACATAGAACAGTCCAAAAGCAATTCGTCTTCGGATAAGATTCAATCATATATGGAGCTTATGGACTTCAACCTTGATCTTTCAAACAGAGCTTTTATCAGCAGCGCCAAAGCAATTGGAGATCACTGGGTTCAGTGGTCATCAGGAGCCATTTCGGCTCTGTTTAATACATTTTTCTCTGAAAACGGTGAAGAAAAAATAGATGGTTTTATAAACCGTCAGGCAAAGACAATGAATCTGCTCGCCAATGTTTATCCGCAATCCATTAAAAATATCGGAGCTGAATTCGGATTTCATTTTGAACGGGATGAAAATATAAGAGTTGCTGAAACAGAGAGATTCATTCTTTACAAGATTCTTCCGACAGATAAAAGCGTTGCTGTACGTGAAGATTGCAAGCCGCTGCTTATCATTCCGCCGTTTGTACTGGGAGCGAATATTCTGGCTTTTCTACCGAATGAAGATAAAAGCTATGCACATTCGTTTGCAAATCAGGGGATTCCGACATATATCAGGATTATGAAGGATATAAACACAAACCCTGCTGTGCAGGTTATGACAGGTGAAGATGATGCTCTGGATACCCGTCTTTTCTGTGAAAAGATTATGGTCAGGCATGGGAAAAAAGTAACATTGAACGGCTATTGTCAGGGCGGATTTTCAGCAGTATGCGATATGCTGTCAGGGGAGCTTGATGATTTAGTTGATACATTGATTACATGCGTCTCTCCTATGGACGGAACCCGGAGCAGGGGGTTAAATGAGTTTCTGAAAAAGCTGCCTGTACATTTTAATGACATTGCTTATGGGACAAAAACGCTTTCAAACGGAAATAAAGTTGCAGACGGCACATTGATGGGCTGGATTTACAAACTTAAAAGCATAGAGACTGAATCCCCGATGGTTACGTTCCTCGGAAATCTGAATATGGCAGAAAAAGTGGGACAGAACGGCGGGAAATTCAGTAAAACCGCCTGTGCAATCAATTACTGGCTTCAGAATGAGCGCACTGATCTGCCCCTTGCTATCACCCGGATGAGCTTTGATTCTTATACAACGCCTATTAGCAGAGACGGAACTTTGCCGGTAAAGTTATTCGGAAGAGAACTCAATCTTAAACGGCTGAAAGAAAAAGGGATAAAATGGCTGATCTGCTACGGTGAAAAAGATGATCTGGTGGAAAAAGAGACTGCCCTTGCGCCGCTTGACTACATAGATGCGGAAGTTTCAGCTTTTCCAAAGGGGCATGTAGCAATAGCAACATCATGGTCGGATCCCAAATCAGCTTATGCTCTGCATACTTATTTCGGCGACAAGCCTTATCGGGGACCTGTCCGTTTTCAGTTGGATATGGATGAGTCATCAGGTAAAAACAGATTGTACTCCTGATTTCTAAGAAGCCGAGTTTTTTTGATAAAACTCAGCTTTTTTATTCAGATTCAGATACAAGGTAGGATTTTCCTGCCTCTGAAATACTGTTTCCACCCCATTGATTTATTCCTGTATTGAAGATATGATGTTATTTATGATCGTCGTTTTGACTGTTAAGCCAAAAGGATGGCGTGATTCAACCCGGGATAATTTAAAATCAGTCATTTTTTTTATAAGCGTAAAATTTCCGGGAATGAAACAGACGGTCGGAGCGATGATCATCATTACTAAAAAAATATTCAACTCGTTCCTACGCTTTGCGTCAATGCCGTTAAGATGTAGGGGCGAATAATTATTCGCCCCTACATAAAATAATCCCCGTTACATGGGAACCCCCCTGCACTCATTCCTCAAATATCCGCTTTTAATCAGTCAGCTTTTTTACAAATAAAATCAGATCATCCATATCTTTTTCCATTTCATTATTGACAAATCCGCCTTTAAGTTTTAGGTTTTAAGTTTCAGGTTTTAAGTTTGGGCTTTAAAATATCAAGGATTCTTGCAATTCTTAAAACTTAACATCTAAAACTATTTTAAGGAAATATCAAATTGTTAGGTACAATTGTCAACACAGCGGCAATTATCGGCGGGAGTACACTCGGTATTATTCTCAAAGGCGGAATCCCTGAAAAATATATGAATACTGTCATGCAGTCAATCAGTCTGGCAGTCATATTTATCGGTCTGAAAGGGGCTATGCGGATTGAAGATACAAATGATCTGCTGCTGGTGATTTTCAGTCTGGCTATAGGAAGTTTAATCGGGGAATTTCTGAAAATTGAAGAGCGGCTTGAAAAAACAGCAAAATGGATTGAAAGCAGATTTTCAATGGCAGGAGGCGGCAGCATATCAAAGGGCTTTGTTACAGCAAGTCTGGTTTTCTGTGTCGGGGCAATGGCGATTGTAGGCTCTTTGGAAAGCGGGCTGAACGGGGATCATCAGACTCTTTACGCAAAATCTGTGCTTGACGGTATTTCCTCAATTGTATTTGCATCTTCACTCGGCATCGGCGTCATGTTTGCTTCTGTATCGGTATTTCTGTATCAGGGACTGATTACACTGACCGCTTCTCTGATAAAACCGTTTTTAATTCCTTCGGTTGTCAGTCAGATGTCTGCAACAGGCGGTCTGCTCATTATGGGAATAGGGATTAATCTGCTTGAAATAAAAAGAATAAAAGTAGGAAACATGCTTCCGGCTGTATTTGTTCCGCTTGTTTATTTTATGATAAAGCAGCTATTTACGTTTTAAAGAATGGTGGGTTATGCTATTGCTGACCCACCCTGCATAACTCTGATGTCAATCAATAAAAGAGATTGACCCGTCTGAAATATCTGTTTATTATTTTGAAAATTTGCCGGATGGAATAATAAGACGGGCAGATAAAAAAATGCTCCTCATGGATTTTTTTGGGACTTATGTTATGATTAGATGATTTTATCAAAAAGTACTGAAAATCTAATGAAAGAATTATGGACAAAAAATAAAGAAATAGATTTTTTCAAGGAGGCTGGAAAATTTGCTGCACTGGAACAGCTTTTTTATTTTGGTGATGACTCCCGCTGTTATGCTTATTGGCCAAGGTCATACAAAGGCAAGAAAACCACATTACAGAGTCGGAACTCTCTGATTGGTAATTTTACTGAAAAATATTCAGTTGATTTACTTGAAGAGTTTGCTATATCAAAAGGTTTTCATGCGATTCAGGGAGCCATCTGCGATGAAATCGGTTTAACCGCTAAATCACCTGCTGATGTTGCAATATGTAAGACAAAACAAAGAGAACAAAGAGCTGGCAACATAATGGCGATTTTTGAAGTTAAAATGTCTATTGTCTGGAATTGGGAATTAAAAAACAATCAACTTATCTGTTTAGGCGATTTCAAAACTCATGCCGGAAATCCGGGACTGTTACGTTCGGATTCCATGCTTAAAGCAATTGGTAAAGGTATCAATATCCGTGTTTCCGGCTATAGTGCTTCACAAATACCGATTGTTGTTCTGGGTAATACTCCGATTACCGACAGTTATATTTCCAAAGTTGATCATCTTTATAATGCTGGAATTATTCAGGGATTTTGGTCAGTCAATCCTAAACCGTTAGATAACAGCATATATGATCTGAAAAATTCGCATGATAATGGCTTTATCAGAATGGATTCATATAAAGAATTGACAAACAATCTTGATTCCATACTATCTGAAAGAAGTATATTTTTTTCAGGCATGAAGTCGAAGAGAGAATTGGGCAAACTTATTGAAACAGCAAACAGAGAAACCTCTTTTGAAGCAAAAGGCGAGAAATTTTTATCTCTGATAAGGAAATAAAATGAAGTATTCGCAAAGACGTAACGGCACATCAACAAGCTCATTCGGTACTCCAGGACGCGTAAATCATGATTCGGCAAAATTCTATGATAGTAGATTATATGAAGGATTACATTCTGAAAAAGATGTGGTTTATGTTGAAAACAGTATTGATAAAACAAATCTTAATAAAATATTATGTAAATCAAGTGAAAAGATGGATGAATTGCCTGATAACAGTATTCATTTAATGGTTACATCCCCGCCGTATAATGTAACAAAAGAATATGATAGTAATTTGACTCTGAATGAATATCTGAATTTATTAAACAATGTCTGGAAAGAAACTTACAGGGTTTTAGTCCCGGGCGGACGGGCATGTATTAATATTGCAAATCTTGGACGAAAGCCTTATATACCAATGCACAGCTACATAATAGACGGAATGCAGAAAATAGGCTATCTTATGCGCGGTGAAATTATCTGGAACAAAGCTTCCAGCGCAAGCCCTTCAACAGCATGGGGTACATGGCTTTCCGCTTCTAATCCGGTGTTAAGGGATATTCATGAATATATTTTAATTTTTTCTAAAGATACATTCTCAAGAAAAAAGAAAGATAAGATAAGTACAATAAAAAAAGAAGAGTTTTTGGAATGGACAAAAAGCGTTTGGACGTTTCCTGCTGTATCAGCAAAAAAAATAGGGCATCCTGCTCCATTCCCTGAAGAATTACCTCACAGATTAATACAACTTTATACTTTTAAAAATGATATAATATTAGACCCGTTTGCCGGAAGCGGTTCCACATGTCTGGCGGCAATTAAAGATGAGAGATATTATATCGGTTATGATACTGAGGAAAGCTATATCAGATTAGCCGAAAAAAGACTTTATAATTATAAAGATCAAATATTTAACAATAACTAACCATGCACTCATGCAAATTGCGCCTGAATGCAAGTACTACGCAAAGCGTGCAAACAAAACCTGAAAAATAATATATATGAATGAATATAATAACTTAAAAAATGAACTCTTAGAAATAAGTCATAACCTGTCATCTTTATTTTCATATTGCAGGCTCCATGCCTGAAATTTACGCTTCTTCTCTTGAAGAATTGAAAAAACGGGCTTCTCTTATTCATAAGCAAATATCAGAAGAGATGATTCGCGTGGCAGTAGTGGGTCCTATAAAATCAGGGAAAAGCACGTTTGTAAACTCAATACTGGGCGGAGATTATCTTAAACGGGCGCGGGGGTTGTTACCTCTATTGTTACAAGGATCCGCGGAGCAGAAGAGCTGAAAGCAAATCTTTTTTTCAAATCATGGGATGAAATAAACAGAGATATTGAGCAGGCAATAACTCTTTTTCCGTCTCAGGAATGGCGAACTTCAAAAGATGAGCCGTTTGACATAAAAAAAAAAGAGACAGGGAAGAACTGAGGCAGGCGATTAAAAATCTTAATTCGGAAATGCTGATCTCCAATGATACCCGTAATATGAAGTCTCTTCTTCTCTCATGCTATTTAAAAGGATACAGCAGAGTCAGCGATTTGGACAGACAGACAGACTGTTTTAAAAATCAGAATTTTACAGAGCATAAAAATTTTGCCGGTGATGATAATCTTGCTGTTTATCTTAAAGATATTATGCTGGAAATCCCTTCAGGCAATACTGATAAAGATACTGAAATAGCAGACTGTCAGGGGAGCGACTCTCCGAATCCTTTTCATCTTGCCATGATTCAGGATTATCTGCTTACAACACATCTGATTATATATGTAATCAGCAGCAGAACCGGCTTGCGTCAGGCAGACATCAGATTCTTGTCTGTGATAAAAAAAATGGGAATCCTTGAAAATATCATATTTGTCATCAATATTGATTTCGGAGAGCATGAATCTGCTGAAGATATGGATTCTCTGATTCATAAGATAAAAGAGGATATTGCCCTGATAAAGCATGAACCTGAAATTTATGCTTTATCAGCACTCTTTAATCTCTTTAAAGCCAAAGATAAAAAACTCTCTGAAAAAGAGCGGCAGCGGCTTTCAAGATGGAAAAAAGATAAAGAATTGGCAGATTATTCAGATAAAGAGACTGATCGTTTTTATGCGGCATTTCATCATAAAATAAAAGGTGAGCGTTCTTTTCTGCTTCTGAAAAATCATCTTGAGCGTCTCGGAGTGATTTCATCTCATATAAGCGACTGGATTTCTGTAAATAAAGATATTCTTTCAAAAGATGTTTCAGGGGTTAATGAGATGATCGGAAAGATAACTCAGCATCAGAAGCAGACAGATAAGATAATGTCCATGATAAAAAGCACGTTTGACGGCGCGGTTCATACAATAAAACAGGAGCTTAAAAGTGATGCAGATCGTTTTTTCGATCCCAAATACGGAGACGTGCTTAAAAGGTTGACCAATTTTATCAGGAGTTATAATATTGCTGATTTAAGAGAGAGATTTGAACCGGCTCCCGAGGAGCCTGATGATTCTGTCAAAAGTTATGATATTGCGGATTCAGGTATGATAGTCAGATCCGAGGAAGAGACTGATATTTCAATTTTTTCCAATCATCTTTATATGGTGTTTCAGGATTTCAGGCAGTCGCTGGATATGTTTATGGCAGAGACAATAAACCCTGAGATTATCAGGTTTGTCCGTGAAGAGGAGAAGAAGATCATAGAGAATCTTGAAGTGATTGCAGGCTCATACAACAATATGATCCGTGATACGCTTGCTGAATACAACAGAATACTGAAAAATACCGGAATAAATCCTGTTTCAAAAATTCAGGATAATCTTGAACTGCCTGATATGAATTTCATAAAAAATAACAATGGATTAACACTTTTACCTGCGGCTGCATCCATGAATTACGGAATTCAGATAAAGACCCATGCTTTTACCCGTCTCGGGGTTCATAGAATGTTCAAGAGCTTAAAAAAGCTATTCCGGGTAGAGATTGATGAAAAAGAGTATCTGATTGCCGCGTTAAAAGAGAGTATCTCGCGTCTTAAAAAGGATACAGAAAAGTCGCTTATACTGCATTTCAGGGATTACTGCGAAAATATGAAATTTCAGTATATATTCAGACTTGTTGATGCTGTTTCAGGTATTCTTTATGATATGCTGCTGGATCGTTTTTATACTTACACATCAGACCTTTCAAGCATAACCGCTGTTATAGATGAAAACCGGATTGACAAAAAAGAATTATCCCATATATCTGATAAAAATGGAGGTTATCTCTGATGAGATTGCTGAAAAGATAAACCGGATGAGAGAAGCTATTCAGAATCCATAAATCAGAAAAGCATCTTAGCCGTTCAATCCCCGGCAGCGACTGTCTGAAGCGGAATTATGGGATTTATGGAGATCCGGATTGATCGTATGAATCCCTTTTATTGTCAACTCTTCGGGAGAAAGGAACAAGATATGGAGACACAGTCAGATCTGTCATCATGTGAATATACAGTAATCAATATAATACGGAGACTTCCGCCGGATAAAATAACACAGCTCGTTGATTTTGCAAAATTTCTTGAGTCTGAATATGTCAGAAAGAATGAAGATAAAACTGAAACTGAAGAAAAATGGAATAAACTGTTTGCCGAACCGGAATCAAAGCGTCTTATGCGTGAGATGGCAAAAGAGGCTCGTGAGGATTATTACGGAGGAAATGCGACTGACATATCGGTCACCGAAGACGGACGGCTTGCACCTGCATGAAATCAAAGGCTACCCGGAAATTCTGGAAATTTTATGACAGTCTTCCCCGAAATATACAGCAGCGTGCGAGAAAGACTTATCATACATGGAAAGCAAATCCCCATCATCCGAGTGTGCATTTTAAGAGGGTTGATGAGGAAGAGCCTGTTTATTCTGTAAGAGTGGGAGACGACTACCGTGTACTCGGTCTTCTTGAAGGAGATACGGTAATATGGTACTGGATTGGCAATCATGATGAATATCTGCGTTTATTGAGAAAAAGCTAACCCGTTATTACATTGGACAGGACTTGCGACCGGTACTTAATTTGATGTTATTCCGATGCCTATCCTTATCCCTGATACTCTTTTTCTCAAGATTTTTCTGAACAGCCCCGGTCAAGTCTGTTCCGGTCTGATTTGCAATACAGACAAGCACAAAAAGCACGTCAGCCAATTCATCAGCAAGTTCATGACGCTGATCCGGATTTTTAAAACTCTGATCCCCGTAAACCCTTGACATAATTCTGGCAACTTCGCCAACCTCCTCCATAAGCTGCGCCAGATTAGTCAGTTCGGAAAAATACCTTACCCCTATCTTCTGAATCCACTCATCCACCGTTTTCTGATATTCTTTTATTGTCAATTCAGTCATTTTTATCCTGATTACCCAAAATTTCTTTACATAAAACTTCTGTTATGTAATAATTTATAAAAATATCTTAACAAAAAAGGAAAAAATATGACAGAAGAAAATGACATTGTACTTATATATTTTGAAGATAATCCTTTTACATTCGCCAGAATCGAAGAAATCATGCCGGATGTAAAAAGAGACTGGTATCATGTAAAGCTCCTTTTTCTTCAGGTTCCGGTTCAGGTCGGAACATGGATATTGAGAACTGCTTATATTAATGGAGAAGAGTTTACAATGGGAGGAAAAAGGATGCGAATGGAGCGTGTTGTCTGTCCGCAGGAGCCTGAAGAACCTGATCTTTCAGAAGAAAAACCGGAAAATTCAACTGGTGCAAAGATAATATCTTTTGCAAATCGGAAGAAGGTTTAAGTTTCAGGTTTCAGGTTTTAAGTTTTAAATTGCTTTTATTTTAAATCTTAATACTTAAAACCTGACACGTGAAACTTAAAACTCTTATTTATATGAAAATCGGTCCTATAATACTTGATAATAACACAATCTTAGCGCCGCTTGCCGGAATAACGAATCTGCCGTTCAGACTGCTTGCAAAAGAGTGCGGATGCGCTCTGGTCTGTTCTGAAATGATCAGCGCAAACGGACTTGTTTATCATTCAAAAAAGACGGAACAGATATTGGATAGTCTGCCCGAAGAAAAGCCGTTCTCTGTTCAGATTTTCGGTTCTGATCCGCTGATAATGGCAGAAGCCGCTGCAAAGGTTGAAGATTCAGTCGCTGATATTCTTGACATCAATTTCGGATGTTCCGTAAGAAAAATTTTGAAAAGCGGTTCCGGGGCAGCTCTGATGCGTGAGCCTGAAAGAGCCGAAGCAATCCTGAAAGCTGTCAGAAACGCTATAAAAATTCCATTGACGCTGAAAATGAGAACCGGATGGGAAAAATCAGGGGTTCAGGCGATTCAAATTGCAAAAATTGCCGAATCATGCGGAGCGGATGCGATTACCGTGCATCCCAGAACTGTATCTCAGGGATTCGGCGGCAAAGCGGACTGGTCAGTTATCAAAGCTGTTAAAAGAGCGGTTTCCATTCCGGTTATCGGAAACGGGGATATTATTACGCCTGATGATGCTGTCAGAATGTTGGCAGAAACAGGTTGTGATGCAATAATGATCGGAAGAGGAGCTATTGGAAATCCCTGGATATTTGCTCATATTCTCTCGGTTATTCAGGGAAATACAGCAATCCCTGTTGAAACTTCTCTCCGATTTGATTCAATGATACGCTATCTTAAATCATCGGTAAAATATTCTGGTGAAAAGAGAGCGTGCTATATGATGCGAAGCCGTCTGGGCTGGTTTGTCAAGGGACTTCCCCACAGCAGCAAGTTCCGTGAATCTGTCAAGCAGATTTCATCGGAAGATGAGGCAATTCAGGTGATAGAGATGTATCGGGAGCTTATAAGTCAACGACTCCTACCCTAAAATTGAGACATGGGTTAAAAGGCTGATGCGTTTATCTCCTGTTCGGGCTATATCTCAGGAGCTGGTCAGATTTGACACTCAGTTAACGGAGAATCCTGAAATTTCCGGTGTCAAAGCTGATGGGATAAAACCGTTGGACATTAAAGCCTGCGGGCATGGAAAAAGACAGATGTGCAGAATGGATAAGTTCAGTTTTCCGCGGACATCCGCAAAATCCCGGAAATCAGTTCACGGATTTCAGACAGGCGATATGGTTAAAGCAGTTGTAACAAAAGGCGGGAAGACCGGTATTTATATCGGACGTGCTGCTGTCCGGATTTCAGGCTATTTCAACATCACTGCAAATCATGGTGTGGTACAGGGAATCAGCTACAAAAATTGTCGGAAACTGCACAGGCGCGATGGCTATAACTACAAATGAGGGCGCATTTCCTCCGCTACTCTGAAGGGACAGCGGTATCCTGCGCCAAAAACTTTATGAAAAACATAGAAACAGATGATTATGACAGCCCGTGGAAAGAGCTTCTTGAAAAGTATTTCTTTGAGTTTGCAGAGTTTTTCTTTCCGGTAATTGCCGGAGAAACGGATCGGAAAAAAGGTTATACGTTTCTGGACAAGGAACTGCAGCAGATAGTCCGTGATGCCGAATTCGGGAGAAGGCTTGCGGATAAACTTGTTCAGGTATGGAAAAAAAACGGAGAAGAAGCATGGGTGCTTGTTCATGTGGAAATTCAGGGAAAAAAAGAATCCGGTTTTGCCAAACGTATGTTTGTGTATAATTACCGGATATTCGACCGCTATGACAGACGGGTTGCAAGTCTGGCGGTGCTGACAGACAGCAATCCCGGATGGCGTCCGGATCATTTTGATTATGAGTTATGGGGGTGCAAAGCCGGTATCCGGTTTCCGGTTGTAAAATTGTCCGATTATGCCGACAGATGGGAATATCTTGAAAAAAGCGGCAATCCGTTTGCTTTCGCGGTGATGGCGCATCTGAAGACTCAGGAGACCCGGAATAACCGGGACGGGCGGAAAGAATGGAAGATTTATTTTGTAAAAAAACTTTATGAACAGGGCTATAAAAAAGATGATATTATCTTTCTTTTTCATTTTATTGACTGGCTTATGAGACTGCCGGACGATCTGGATCGGGATTTCTGGCAGGAGATAAGCCGGTACGAGGAGGAAAAAAAAATGCCGTATGTTACCAGCGTGGAGAGAATAGGAATTCAGAAAGGGATTCAGCAGGGAAGACGGGAAGGACTGCGGGAAGCGATTGAGATGGGGCTTTCCCTGAAATTCGGTGAAAACGGCTTGAAACTCATGTCCGCAATACAGGCTTTGGAAGATACCGACAAGTTAAATATGATCAAGGAAGCAGTTAAAAAAACAGGCGATCTGAAAGAGATAGAGACGTTAATGAAGTCGTTGAAATGAAAAAGTTTCAGGCTGCTGATCCTAAACCCTAATGGTATTCAAAACCCTTAGGGTTTAATTATCTTAAAACCTAAAATTTAAAACCTAAAACTCATTATGCCACACAGACTTGAAATCACACTGAAACAAGACCTTTTTGATGCTGAAGGCGCAGGGAATTTGCCGAAAAGCAGAAGATTATTTTGGAATTGAACTTGAGCAGGTTCGCACAGTATATGTTATTACGATTGATGCTGACCTGACAACTGAGCAGTCAGAAAAAATCCGAACGGAAATATTTACCAATCCGGTAACGCAAATATCTTCTTTTGCATCCATTCCGGTTGTTTTTGACTGGATTATCTGGGTCGGTTACAAACCGGGTGTAAGGGATAATCCGGGGAGTACTGCTATTGAAGCGATTGAAGATGTTCTGAAGATAAAATTCAGCCCGGATGAAGCAATTTACACATCCAAGCGGTATTGCCTTAAAAGCAGGGGATTGACTGAAAAAGATGTAAATACAATCGCTGGCGAGCTTCTTGCAAATGATATTATCCAGCAGTGGAAAATCTTTTCAAAAGAGGATTGGAATGAGTCAGAAGGGATTGGAATAATTATTCCCAAAGTAATACTGAATCATACCCCTTTTTTAACGATTATTCCTATTGAGAGCGATGAATCTTTACAGAGAGTGAGCGATAAACGGAATCTTGCGTTAAATCCTAATGATATTCCGATTATACGGAAATATTTTCTGGATGAAAAAGTGCGGGCTGAACGCGCAGCTGTGGGGCTTTCGGATCCGACAGATATTGAGATTGAATATATTTCCCAGTCACGGAGCGATCATTGCAATCATAATACATTTCAGGGGTTATTCCGTTACTCCGACAGACCTGCGGGGTTTTTAAAACCCCGCAGGTCTGTCGGAACAGAAGTTGTTGACAATCTCTTTAAAACCTGCATTCAGGATCCGACTCTTGAATTAAAATCCAAAAAGACCTGGGTTGTATCTGTTCTATGGGATAATGCCGGGGCAGGACGATTTGATGACGACCATTATTATGTGATTACCGGAGAGACTCATAATTCGCCCTCAAATATGGAGGCTTATGGCGGCGCAATCACCGGAATTGTCGGTGTTTACCGTGATCCTCTTGGAACAGGAAAAGGATCAAAATTAGTAATGGGCGGTTACGGATATTGTGTCGGTCATAGAGATTATAACGGAGATTTAAAACCGCGACTTCATCCGCGAAGGCTTTTAGACGGGGTTATTGAAGGTGTAAGGGACGGAGGGAATAAAAGCGGAATTCCTACAACATTCGGACAGGTGCTTTTTCATGACGGATATATGGGAAAATGCCTTGTCTTTGTAACAGCAGTGGGGATTATGCCTGCCAAAGTCAACGGAGAACCAGCAGAACTGAAAAAAACATCACCGGGTGATCTGGTGATCATGTGCGGCGGAAGAGTAGGAAAAGACGGAATTCACGGAGTAACAGCCTCTTCAGAAGTTTTTTCCGAACATACTCCCGCAGGTCATGTTCAGATCGGTGATCCATATACTCAGAAAAAGATGCACGATTTTATTCTGGAAGCACGGGATGAGGGATTGATTCAGTTTATCACTGATAACGGCGGCGGAGGGCTTTCATCTTCTGTCGGTGAATCCGCAAGATTCAGCAACGGCTGTGAAATACAATTAGAGAAAGTGCCGTTAAAATATGAAGGGCTTGATCAGTGGGAAATATGGGTGTCAGAATCTCAGGAGCGAATGACCGTAGCAATTAAGCCGGATGATTTGGAGCGTTTTATGGCGCTTTCAAAAAAACATGCTGTTGAAAGCACGGTTATCGGCAAATATACTGATTCGGGAAAACTTCATATAAAATATAATGAAAAAACCTGTGCTTATGTTAATCTTGATTTGCTGAAATCCGGTTTTCCGCAGTGGGAATTTGATGCAGAATGGCAGCCGGCGGAGAGCAGAGGACTGTATGAGCCGGTTTTAAAAGAGCCGCGTGATTATGGGAGACTGCTTTCAGATATGCTCTCCCGTCCGAATATCTGTTCAAAAGAATGGATTGCAAGACAGTATGATCATGAAGTTCAGGGAACCAGCGTTATAAAACCGCTTGTCGGGGCAGATCGTGATGTTGCCGGTGATGCGGCTGTGATACGCCCTGTTCTGAATTCAGAAAAAGGTCTTGTATTTGCTCAGGCTCTGCTTCCTGCGTATTCTGCAATAGATGCGTATCACATGACAAGCTGTACTATTGATGAGGCGGTGCGCCGTGTGATTGCTGTGGGCGGGAATCCGGATCATATCGGCGGGGTTGATAACTTCTGTTTTCCGAATATTCAGTATCACCCTGAAAATAATCCTGACGGCAAATTCAAGGCAGCGCAGTTGGTAAGATCATGCCGCGCTCTCAGGGATATATGTCTTGCGTATGGTATTCCGTTGCTTTCAGGCAAAGACAGCATGTATGTTGACGGGCATCTTATTGGAAAATACGGAGAGACTCATAAGGTTTCCGCTCTTGAAACCATTCAGTTTTCAACTATCGGCGTGATTGATGATGTAAACAAATGTGTTACATTGGATGCAAAAGTACCTGATGATTTAGTCTATGTTCTTGGAATAACAAGAAATGAGCTTGGGGCATCTGAATATTATGAGCATCTCGGATATATCGGATTAAATGTTGCCTGAAGTCTTTCCGGATCAGTTCATGCACAGTTTACAGGGGATTGCATCAGGCTATTAATCAGGAGATTGTTGCTTCTGCACACGGTGTTTATCGCGGGGGGCTGGGGATTCATCTGGCAATGGTATCAATGGCGGGTTATTCTGATTATAGTAGTGGCAACCCCCTGTGGTTGCCCTGTAAAGATAGACTTGGCATGACAATTGATCTGAGCTTAGTCCCTGCGGAGCAGGTAAAGAGGAATGATCTGATTCTTTTTTCTGAATCTCCCGGTCGGTTTATTGTTACGATTGATCCGAAAAATAAAGAGCGGTTTGAAAAAATTTTTAAGGGGCTTCCATTCGCCTGTGTCGGAAAAGTTACCGATAAACCTGATTTTATCATCAATGGAATTGACGGAAATATGATTCTTAATCTTTCGGTTGATGAGATGAAAAAAGCGTGGAAAAAACCTTTTGGGGGGCTTTTATAATTAAAAAGACCTTCAAGGTTTTAAAGACCTTGAGGGTCTTCCATACCAAATAAATTAGGTGAAAACATGGAAACAAAACAATATGGAAATACGCATGGATCGGATCGAAAAAAATCTGGATATATTCATTCAGGGCGTTTTGGAACTGAAAGAATCAAAGAAAAAGACTGATGAACAACTCCAAAAGACCGGAAAAAGATTGGATGACATCGGCAAACAGTTGGGAGATATGGGACTTGTTCAGGGAGAGATCGCCGAGGATCTGTTTTACCGTAATGTCAAATACCTGTTCCGGGACAGAAATCTTGCTTTTAATCAGGTCAGACGCAATTTAAAGAAAAAGGGAAAGGCGGAATATGACATTGCGGCTGTCAATGATAAAAATGTTCTGGTTATAGAAGTCAAAAATAAATTAAGTGCAAGAATGATTGACACTTTTGTAAACAAAAAACTGCCCGGATTTAAAAATGCTTTTCCTGAATATCGGGATTACAGAGTTATCGGAGGTATCGGCGCACTTGTAATGAAGGATGAAGTTGCCCGTTATGCTGAAGATGCGGGGATTTATGTGCTTACACAGGCTGTTGACGGCGGAGAGGCAATATTTAGATTTTCATGCAAAAAATTTTTAAAGGATAAGGTGAAAACATGGAAACACAGCAAATGGAAACACGCATGGATCGGGTTGAAAGGAATCTGGATATATTCGTTCAGGGTGTCTTGGACCTGAAAGAATCGCAGAAGAAAACTGATGCACAACTCCAGCGGACTGATGCACAGATAATGGAACTGAAAGAGTCACAAAATAGGACTGATGCACAAATAATGGAACTTAAAGAGTCCCAGAAGAAAACAGATGAACAGCTTCAGAAGACCGGAAAAAGTCTTGATGATGTAGGTAAAAAACTGGATGGTATAGGCAAACAGTTGGGAGACATGGGGCTTGTTCAGGGGGAGATTGCAGAAGATTTGTTTTACCGCAATGTCAAGTATCTGTTCCGGGACAGAAACTTTATGTTTAATCAGGTCAGACGCAATCTAAAGAAAAAAGGAACGGCGGAATATGACATTGTTGCAGTCAATGATAAAAATGTTCTGGTGATTGAAGTCAAAAACAAATTAAGTGCAAGAATGGTTGACACTTTTGCGGAGAAAAAACTTCCCGGATTTAAAAATGCTTTTCCCGAATATAGGGATTACAGACTTGTCGGAGGAATAGCCGCACTGGTAATGAAGGATGAAGTCGCCAGATACGCGGAGGATGCCGGGCTTTATGTGCTGACGCAGGCAGGGGACGGCGGCGCGGAAATAGTAAATAAAAAAGATTTTCAGGCAAAAAATTTTTAAATGATAAGGTGAAAAATGGAAACACGCATGGATCGGATTGAAAGAAATCTGGATATATTCGTTCAGGGAGTCATGGAACTGAAAGAGTCCCAAAATAGAACTGATGCACAGATAATGGAACTTAAAGAGTCACAAAAAAAGACTGATGCACAACTCCAAAGGACTGATGCACAAATAATGGAACTTAAAGAGTCCCAGAAGAAAACAGATGAACAGCTTCAGAAGACCGGAAAAAGTCTTGATGATGTAGGTAAAAAACTGGATGGTATAGGCAAACAGTTGGGAGACATGGGGCTTGTTCAGGGGGAGATTGCAGAAGATTCTGTTTTACCGCAATGTCAAGTATCTGTTCCGGGACAGAAACTTTATGTTTAATCAGGTCAGACGCAATCTGAAGAAAAAAGGGACGGCGGAATATGATATTGTTGCAATTAATGATAAAAATGTGCTGGTGATTGAAGTGAAAAACAAATTAAGTGCAAGAATGGTTGACACTTTTGCGGAAAAGAAACTCCCCGGATTTAAAAATGCTTTTCCCGAATATAGGGATTACAGACTTGTCGGAGGAATAGCCGCACTGGTAATGAAGGATGAAGTCGCCAGATACGCGGAGGATGCCGGGCTTTATGTGCTGACGCAGGCAGGAGACGGCGGCGCGGAAATAGTAAATAAAAAAGATTTTCAGGCAAAAAATTTTTAAATAATAAAGAGCATAGGGTTTTATTCCGTACTGAAGGGATAAGGTGAAAACATGGAAACAAAACAGACAGAAACACGCATGGACAGAATCGAAAGAAATCTGGATGTATTCATTCAGGGGATTTTAGAACTGAAAGAATCCCAGAAAAAAACTGATGCACAACTCCAGCGGACTGATGAACAGATACTGGAACTGAAAGAATCACAGAAAAAGACTGATGAACAACTCAAAAAGACCGGAAAAAGATTGGATGACATCGGCAAACAGCTGGGAGATATGGGACTTGTTCAGGGAGAGATCGCCGAGGATCTGTTTTACCGTAATGTCAAATACCTGTTCCGGGACAGAAATCTCGCTTTTAATCAGGTCAGACGCAATTTAAAGAAAAAAGGAAAGTCGGAATATGACATTGTGGCTGTCAATGATAAAAATGTTCTGGTTATAGAAGTCAAAAATAAATTAAGTGCAAGAATGATTGACACTTTTGTAAACAAAAAACTCCCCGGATTTAAAAATGCTTTTCCTGAATATCGGGATTACAGAGTTATCGGAGGTATCGGCGCACTTGTAATGAAGGATGAAGTTGCCCGTTATGCTGAAGATGCGGGGATTTATGTGCTGACACAAGCCGGGGACGGCGGGGCAGAGATAGTCAATAAAGAAGATTTTCATGCAAAAATTTTTTAAAGAATAAAGATCATAAGATTTTATTCTGTGCAAAATGGATCAGGTGAAAAAATGGAAACACGCATGGATAGGGTTGAAAGAAATCTGGATATATTTATTCAGGGAGTTTTGGATTTGAAAGAGTCCCAGAAAAAGACTGACGAACAGCTTCAGAGGACTGACGAACAGCTTCAAAAAACTGCAAAAAGATTGGATGATGTCGGTAAAAAATTGGATGACATCGGCAAACATCTGGGAGATATGGGACTTGTTCAGGGAGAGATCGCCGAGGATCTGTTTTACCGTAATGTCAAATACCTGTTCCGGGACAGAAATCTCGCTTTTAATCAGGTCAGACGCAATTTAAAGAAAAAAGGAAAGGCGGAATATGACATTGTGGCTGTCAATGATAAAAATGTTCTGGTTATAGAAGTCAAAAATAAATTAAGTGCAAGAATGATTGACACTTTTGTAAACAAAAAACTCCCCGGATTCCAAGATGCTTTTCCTGAATATCAGGATTACAGACTTATAGGGGGAATCGCCGCGCTGGTAATGAAGGATGAAGTTGCCCGTTATGCTGAAGATGCGGGGATTTATGTGCTTACACAGGCTGTTGACGGCGGAGCGGCAATATTTAATAAAGAAAATTTTCATGCAAAAATTTTTTAAAGGAGAAAAGACCCTAAGGGTTTTTAAATTTAAATTAATATGAATAAAAATATAAATAAAATACAGGCTATTGTTTTAACAGGATACGGTTTGAACTGCGATCATGAAACAGCATATTCATTAGAGCTTGCCGGAGCAGTTGCTCACCGGATTCATATCAATTCCCTGATTGATGGGACAACCCGACTGGATGAATTTCAAATCATGGTATTCGGAGGGGGATTCAGTTGGGGAGATGACCACGGCGCAGGCGTTATTCAGGCAGTCAGAATGAAAAACAATATCGGGGATAAACTTCTTGAATTTATTGAAAAAGAAAATCTGGTTATCGGTATATGCAACGGATTTCAGACGCTGGTAAATCTGGGACTTCTGCCGGGTCTTGACGGCGATTATGTCAAACGGACTGTAGCTCTGACTTTTAACGACTGCGGCAAATTCAGAGATGACTGGGTTCATCTGAAAGTGAATACTGATTCACCCTGTATATTCACAAAGGGACTTGAGAAGATGGAACTCCCCATAAGACACGGAGAAGGGAAATTTTATTCTGACAAATCTGTTATTGACAGGCTGATTCATCAGAATCAGGTTGTATTATCTTATGCAATGCCGGATGGTACTCAGGCTAATCAGAGATTTCCTTTTAATCCAAACGGCTCTGTTGCTGATATTGCCGGAATATGCGATCCTACAGGAAAAATATTCGGGCTGATGCCCCATCCTGAAGCGTATAATCATTTTGTCAATCATCCGAACTGGACCCGCAAAAAAGAGATTATGAAACGCTCCGGCGCGGGATTATGGGAAAAAGATTCAGAGTCTGCTTTAGGAATCAGGATATTTCAGAATGCTATAAATTATTTTTATACATCCTAAGTTATTTAATAGAAAAAGTGATAAACCCTAAGGGTCTTTAAGACCATTAGGGTTTGTTTTACATCATTTTCTGATATTGCAATTTTATGGCATGAGTTTTGCTTGATTATATTTAAAAGATTATATTAAGACATTCTGAATTTTTCAAAACTTCGGAAGTCTTTTAACCATAAACATTTCATAAAGGAAAAAAATAATGAATACAAACAAAAAGAAAAGAACCGCCGGAGTTACGCTGGTTGAACTGATGGTTGTTATAGGTATTCTTTCTACTCTGCTGTCAATTGCCATTCCGAATTTTCTTACATGGCAGTCAAGTTACAGATTTAAAAAAGCGGTTCAGGGATCTTTATCACGGCTTTCAGCTTGCCAGAATGGTATCTATCAGAGAGCATGTTTTATGCACCATTGTGTTTAATCAGGCTATTGACGGCGTAACTTATGATTATGTAATTTTTGCAGAAACTCTTTAAGACGCTGCGGAAGGTTGAGCAGGATATGGAATATGATGCGGGTGAAAGAATTCTTGCTAAAGTAAAATTGTCTGATTACATGAATGTTGAGTTTGATAAAACCAAAGGCGATGGGGACGGTATAACATTTTTTAATAATGATGATGACAAGCCTGCTGTTGCTTTTCGTCCGACCGGTTTTCCAAAAACTAATGGCGGCGGATTCGTGGGGAACTGCTTTTCTTAAAAATACAAAAAGCGGTGTAACAAAAAGCGTTATTCTTGCACCTGGCGGAAGAATCAGAATTGAATAATATTTTATTAAGGAGAAGATGCTATGAAAAAAAATAATATAAAAGGTTTTACTATGGTTGAACTTCTGATTGTTATTGCCATATTTTCAGTTGTTATGGCAAGTGCATATACTGTATTTGATTCACAGCAGAAGTCTTATATTGTTCAGGAAGAGGTTGCCGGTATGCAGCAAAATCTGCGTGCAGCCATGTTTGTTCTTCTTAAAGAGGTAAGAATGGCAGGATGTTATATTGCATCTCAGGGAATACAATGGAGTGCTGACGGCAATACATTCGATTTTATCAACGGAATTGATTCATTTAACAATTACAACGGCGAAGGATCCGACATTATTGACATTGTTTATGCAAACTTCAAGACAAATACGCCGCTTATGGCTAAAAAACCGGGAGATCAGGATGCGGGAAAATATATGCCGAATCCGAGTTCCGAATTAGATGTAGGAATGTTCTCCATGCCTACTGATAACAATGAAACATGCCCGGAATTTATCTGTAAGGATAATCTATATTGCACAGACTATGATGACTGCGGAGTCTGTGATGCAGACTGTAAGCTGTGTGAGGCACAGGAGTGTTTTAAAGAAAATGATTTTGTTATAGTTACAAATGGAGTCAATACTAATCTCGTTTATTTAACTGCAGTTCAGTCAGTGCTCTCAAACTTCAGCATCATCCTTCAAAAGATATTAGCTGGCCCAATAAAAACCGGGATCCTGATCCTAATTACGGAGCAGGTACACAGCTATTTAAAATCAAATATCTTTCATTTCGTATTCAAAAAGATGCCAGCGGAGTCGCTTCACTTGCATTGTGTGAAAATGTTATACCGGGCAGCGATCCTGACTCACGGGATTACACAAAAAGATATATTGCTGAAAATATAGAAGATTTACAGGTTGTTTATATCTTTGCGGATGGCGGTGAAGATGATGAGGTTGATGATAACAGTGACGGAGACAGCACCAATGATTTTGATGACCTGAGATCAGTAAGAATCAGTCTGGTTGCCCGCTCCAGCAAACCGATTGTAGGATATAGCGGACAAAGACCCGCATTAGCAGATAATCCTGCGGGTGCCCAGGATAATTATATGAGAAGAGTATATACTATGGAAGTTAAAGCAAGAAATCTTGGACTGAATCAGTAAAAAGTTCGTAGTACCGCCTTTAGGCGGTCCGGCGTGTAAATAACCGCCTAAAGGCGGTACTACAAACCTTTCCGGAATCAATAAAAAGTTCGTAGTACCGCCTTTAGGCGGTCCGGCGTGTAAATAACCGCCTAAAGGCGGTACTACAAACTTTTCTGTAAATAACCGCCTAAAGGCGGTACTACAAACTTTTCCGGAATCGGGGGTGTGAATGAAAAAAATAATAAATAAAAATAGATTATTCAATGAGAAAGGGATGACGCTGATTGAAGTTGTCATTGCCATTGCTCTTCTGGTAACAGGGATGCTTGCAGTTGCTCAGATGCAGATAGCGGCAATACAGGGGAACAGCGCTGCAAACAGAATGTCTCAGGCAATTACCGTTGCAAGCGACAGAATGGAAAAGCTGATAAATCTGCCGATGACGAGTTCCGACCTTACTCAGGCAATCATCCTGAGGCTGGCAATCCTATAGTTATAGACGGTTTTAATGTTGCATGGAAAGTTACAGATCAGACTGAAGGTTCTAAAGCTATAAGTGTAACTGTTAAATGGAACGATCATATGGGAAAGACAAAGCAGTCTTCTCTTGATTATGTCAAAGGCGGAGATTAATTATATATATTTCAAAGATTTCCGAAATTTTTGAAACTTCGGAAGTCTTGCCCGAATTTAAAAAAATGGTTCTTCAAGGATTTTTGTGGAAATTTCAGACTGTAGGGGCGAATAATTATTCGCCCCTACGCAAATCCATAAAAAAGATTGAAGAGCCAAAAAAAATAACAGAAAGCTCTCTTGATTGTTCAAGCAGGAGGAGAGAGGAGGCAGGATATGAAAAAAAAAGAAAAGTTCTCTATATTGACAAATGAAAGAGGGGTGGCATTAATTACGGTGATGATGTTTATGGTTATCCTTCTTCTTATCGGTATGGCGGCGACTGATACAGCAATTATGGAGCGTAAGATTGCCTCTAACGAAGCGGCTTACAGACGCGGATTTTATAAAGCAGACGCGGGAATCTCTTATGCGAGAACACTTCCAAAATCAGAGGTTAAAGATAAAGATAGTGGTGATGAGCTTCCTGTTCCTACAGGTGCTCCTTTTACACTGAAAATTTACAGCCGACTTAAACTTCTGGATACAGCCGGTACAGAACAGCGATATTCAGTAATGTCAGAGTCAGTAGAGACTGATTATGATTCAAGGGTGGTTATTGTTTCTGAGATACAGTTGCCATCCGCAGGAGCAAGACCGGGTTTGCAGGGGCATGGCGCTGTTTATAATTAACCACCTAACCCCCCTGCCCCCTTCCCTGAAGGGAATGGGGGAATAAAAAGGTGAATCTCCCCTTCCCTTCAGAGAAGGGGTCGGGGGTTAGGTTAACCCGAAGCGTATTCAGCGTTTCGTGTACTAAGGGTTTTGGTCAGGTATTTCAACTCGGTGTCCCGCTTGTGGAAATGCTGGATGGACACATGCAAAGAAGGAGTTAATATGGAATCTCAGTTTGTAGGGCGGACAAAACGCAGCGTGTCCGCCTTTAATCAGCAATTGTCGGACACGCTATCGCTTAGTCCGACCTACAAACTGTTTATTGAAAATAAACCCGTAGGTTGGGGTGAATGAAATGAACCCCAACAATAATAAATTTTTTGTAGGGCGGACTAAGCGCAGCGTGTCCGCCATTAGTCAGCAATTGTCGGACACGCTATCGCTTAGTCCGACCTACAAACTACATTATTCAAGCGTGGTTAGGAGTGAATATGGAACCTCAGATTATAGGACGTTATATTGTTGCAGACCCGAAGATATGTCACGGAAAGCCGACCTTCAGGGGAACACGCATAATGGTTGCTGATGTGCTTGATCAGATCGCTGAAGGTCTGGCATGGGAAAGTATTATCGAAGGGTGGCATAACAGTATTTCCAGAGAAGCAATTGCAGAAGCTTTACAATTGGCACGTCAGGCATTCCTCAGTCATGTGGATGAGTTCGTCTTAGAGCCGACTTTATGAATATTTTAGATGAGAATATACTGAATGACCAGTTTGTAGGGCGGACTAAGCGCAGCGTGTCCGCCTTTAATCAGCAATTGTCGGACACGCTCACGCTTAGTCCGACCTACAAACTACAAACTGTTTATTGAAAATGGAAAATTAGCAGTTTTGTGTCTTTGTGACTTAGTGTCTTTGTGTTTTTTACCACTAAGACACTAAGACACTAAGTACACAAAAAAAGGAGAGAATCATGAAAAGAAGAAAATTACAGATGATTTTTACGTTCGCTATATTTATTATGGCGGCAATCTTTGTTTTGAACGGGAGTTCAATAGCGGCTGATATTTGCACCACAACAGGCGGTGACCAGGGAACGCCGGTTGAAATAAGCGGGCTTGGCACAGGGCTGCCCAATATTATGTTTATCTTTGACAACTCAGACTCCATGCAGGATTCACCTTATCTTGATACTAACAATAACCCGGTAAGACCTGACAGAGAATGGCGAAGAGGTTATACTCTTAATTCAAGTAACCAGATTACCGCAGCAAATGATTATCAGTATGTTGATGAAGGAGAAAGCATTGAACTGAATGTTCCGATAAAAGAGGCTGTTCTGGGAACTACAAACGTTATAATATCAAATACAAATAAGAATACTAACGAAACTACAATTCTTGCCAACCCTCACCGTATTTATGATATAAATCTGGATTGGACAAATACAACTGCTCTACAGGACGCATTAAAACGGGTAGTAAGAATAGACGGACATTCAAGCGGACCCCAGTATCGTACAATCGGTTCTTACAGTGCCAGCAGTAAATGCTGGACTGTCTATAATAACAGTGCCAGTTTTTATCTGAACGGCTATACTGACCCTGTAATTGACTATTCACAATATGATAAGAACAATCCGAATTACACCTACACTATCCTTTCCGGCAATCCGGGCGAAGTTACACACAGAGAACAGGATACCAGCACGTATGCCAAAAGGTATATTTATGATGCCAATGTTGACTGGACTTATGTTATTGCCAACTGGAATACTGTTTATAAATATGCTGTAATAGAGATACTTGACGGAACCAATAAAGGACAGAAACTCCCGCTTGAAGGAATAAATACATCAAGTCCGCCTGAAAAACGCTGGTATGTCACATCCTCTCCCGGTTTTCCTGAAGTCTGCGACCGGACTACAAGATACAGAATTCTCAGTACAGGCGGCGCTACATCGCTGGATAGAAAAGCTTATGGAGGAAGCCATCCTGCAAGCAAGCTTTATCAGGCAAAAAAAGCATTGCTGGCTGTTCTTAACAGTTCTTCATTACAAAAGGCTGATACCGGAAATTATAAGCTGAATATAGGGTTTGCAACATATCTTTCAGGAAAAATTCCAAGAGTTACATCAAGATATTACGCAAAAATTACGGGTACCACACCCGCAACCGCTGCCAGTGTAACTTATAGGGGATACTATAAGAAAACCTCTGATGCAAGCGATATGACTTTTTATCATCCTAATTCAGATACTTCTTTTATTATCACCGGCGGACAGAAAACGTCAACAAGTGAGGGGGGAACTTATACTGCAAATCTGACATATACCGGAGTCTCCAGAGGTTTTACATTTTACTACCTGTATAATGAAGGCAAATGCGATGTGCAGCATCTTCTTTATACTGTTGTAGAAATCGAGCCTTCAGCCACAGATTCTCTTCCGAACCGGAAACGGTATTTATGTGTAAGTCTTTTGAATCCTAAAGTCTATCAGTTCGGCAAGGCAAATCAGTATAACTACGGAGGCGGCGGCGGTCGTACTGAATATGGGTATAAGTCACCTGCACTTACACTTGATTATAATACCCTCTGTACGGGTACACCTCCGACATGCAATACAAGTCAATTTCCTCCTCTGCCGACTACTTATAATGACGGAAAAGCGGACTGGGCGCTGGTTGATTCAAGCGATGGCTGTTATACAGCCAACCCGGCAACATGCACCTGTACTCCTGCAACTACCGGAGGACAGACATTTGAATATTACAATATCGTATATTCTACCAAACACGGAGATTATACAATAACCGATCCGAGTACAGCGGGGTATGTGAATAAAGAGACCGGCAGGGTAAGACCGACTTTATCTTATACAAATACATCTTCACCCTGTTCTGCGACTAATGTATGTACATATAGAATAATTCCGGATATATGGATGATTGAACAGGGAATCGTTTCAGAGTCTGATATAACAAGTCCTATGGCAATTCAATGTAAGAAAGAAGACGGCACATGGGAAAGTTGCAGTATGAGCGACACAAGGAGTAAAAGGGTTGCTCTTGTTCAGGTACCTGTTCTGAAGACTGTCAGCGGTGTTGCAACATATCCGATACAGGATGTTGAAGCAAATTCAGTGGAAGCATCTTATTTTGCACAGCTTGCTGACGGAACAACCACCAGACCATTCGGATGGAGCTACAGACGGACAAAAGACAAATATATGTTCAGAAGCGGACTGGATGCTTCAAGCAGAAACTTCTGGGATACCAGTTATACCAGTACCTACAAATCAGAATGGGGAGATACTTATCAGAAAAGCCCGTATTTCCCGGCTGACAGTGACCATGATTTCGGAGCAACAGGTTCAATAGCCGCTACAGATGATACTTCAAATGATTTTGCAAACTACCGGGGCGATGATCAGGTGCTTTTTGTTAATCTGCCGAAATATAATGGATCAGATGCCAATTACGGAGATGATATTTACGGAAACAATATAACAAAGATCAAGGGATTTATCGGTCTTGGAAGAGTGAACAGCCCGAATCTGTCGGGCAGCGGTTCGGATATAGGAGATCAGAATGTCTATATAAAAGGCACAAATTATGATTATACTATAATGCCTTATACCAATTCTCTGGCTCGAACGCCAAAGAAATAATCACAGGCAAAGGCACGCCTCTTGCCGCAGCGCTTAATGATGCGAAAAAATATTTCCAGAGCTATTATGCTCAGGATACAATGAGTCAGAAAGGATGCCGGGGCAATTATATTATTCTTCTGACTGATGGAATGGAATCCTGCGGCGGAACTCCCAAGACAGTTGCAGACGAATTACGCAAGCTGTTTGTTACAAATCCTGAACGAGGTGTAAAGACTTATGTTATCGGCTTTGGACTGGATGATGCCAGCAAAACCACGCTTAATGAGATTGCCGCTGCCGGCGGTACAGGGCAGGCATATTTTGCATCCAATACAGAGGAACTGGTAAAAATACTGCTTGATGATATTATCAATTCTCTGGTGGGTGAAGGAGCGTTTTCCCAGTCCTCGGCAACAATGTCACAGGAAATCAAAACCACTGATGATTACAGAATCTATTATACATATTTTGATTATCCCGGATGGGCAGGGCATTTGGAGGCATATCTGATCGATCAGGAAGACGGAGCAATCGGCGATGCTGTTACAGGATGGGCGGACTGCAATGATGATAAAGTGGTTGCTGATGCAGGTTGCAAGATTACAAGCCAGGGATTTGCCAGCCGGACAATATACACATGGTTAAGCGGTACCGCGTTTACAGCGTTTACAACTGCAAATGTAAGCACCCTGAAAGGTTCTCTGATTACAGCCACTGATGATATTAACGAAAATGGCACAGCCAATGAGAACGCAGATGCAGAGACCGTCATAAATTATGTCCGTAATCCGGGTTATGATGATAAAAAGTATGCAGGCTCCCGTAATCCTGACTGGCTGCTGGGTGATATATGGCATTCAACGCCTGTAGTTGTTACACCTCCGACTTTTGATTTTGACAAAGAGGGATACAGTGACTTCAAAGCATCCACTGGTGTTTCAGACAGAGACAGGGTGATATATGTGGGTGCAAATGACGGAATGCTTCATGCTGTCAATGATGAAGACGGCAGTGAAAAATGGGCATATATTCCTAAATGCCTGCTGGGAAGAATGAAAGAACTGAAGTGCGGACACAGATATATGGTGGACGGACCTATAACAGTAGCTGATCTTGATTCTGACTACCGGAAATAGTCCAAGCTGGAAAACAGTTCTTATAGGCGGTCTGCGGGACGGCGGAACCTATTATTATGCTTTAGATGTAACATATCCTGATATACCTAATCCATTGTGGGAAATGACAGATGCTGACGGCGCCGGAGCAAACGGCGGCACAATGGGAAATACATGGTCAAGAGCCGCAATGGGGATTATCAATATAGGCGGCACATCAACGCCGGTAGTATTTGTAGGCGGAGGCTATTCTCCAACTACTGCTTCCAAAGGAAACAGAGTATATATTTTAAATGCCAGAACCGGGGCAATCCTGAAAGAATTTGCAGTAGGCGGAACCATGAACAATGTTCCGGCAGAGCTTCTGACTGTGAAATACAGAGTGATAGGCGGAAAAGCAAAGGATTTTTTTACTGAAGCAGAGCTTCCTGACGATTATAAAGGAAATATTGAAGTCGTCTATTTCGGAGATACCAGCGGCGCTGTATGGAGAATAGGAACCGAAGTAACAGAAGTGGATGCAGATAGCATTCCGACATTTGAGGGCGGGCTGAATTCAGTACTGACAAATCCTGACAATAAAAATAGCGGCTATACCACATGGGATCCGAGACTTGTCAAACTTTATGAACCTTCTGAATCAGGACATCCCATATTTTACAAGCCCGGTATGGCAGATTATCCTGATCAGGGAAAATGCAGGTTTATCCTGTTCGGAACAGGCAATGCGGCTAATCTTACTGATACAACAAATCAGTATTTCTGTGAAATTGAAGATGATCCTGAAAAAATGATGAACGGAGACGCTGTTATAAAGTGGAAAACAGGTGCAGATCCTGTACCGGCTTTAGGAGCAAGGGAACAGGTCTTGTCTGATGCTGTGGTATTTCAGGGTAAGGTCTATTTTACCACATATATGCCGCCGGTAGCAGCATCTAATCAGTCTCAATGCGCTGATGTACCGATTGGAACAAGCTATCTTTATATAGTAAATGTCAGCACCTGTTCATCAACAGGCGGAATCGGACAGCGCGGTTATCTGGGAGCCGGTATTGCTACAGGTCCGATTATAGCGGCACCCAAAGTATATGTCCATATAGAACCCGGACCGTCAGGGGCTACTGTAACACCAGAAGCTGCTGCCGGATGGGGTTTTTTGACAATAGAAGGTGATGGTACTCTTAAAACAGCCGCTGCCGGCGGAACAGGTACAGGGCGGATGATATACTGGCGTGAGATTGAGTAAAAAGATTCTGATATTCTTTAAACCAGCCGCTGCCTTCGGCTACGCTCAGGCAGCGGCTGGTTTCGCTCAGGCAGCGGCGCGGTTCCTATCCGTTAAAACAGGGCTTAAAACCAGCCGCTGCCTGAGCGTAGCCGAAGGCAGCGGCGGTTTGCCTATCCGTTAAAACAGGGCTTGAAACAAAAAAACAATAACCGGAAATATTTATACTTTTATTGCCGGTTATAATTTTACTCCTGATGTGGAATTATATGCAAAAAAGAAATATCCTCATATCAGGATTTACAAAACATACGTCATGTGCAACTTTAACCACAAAGGACACAGAGGATGCACAAAGAACACAGAGAAAATTTTGTCTCCTTTGTGAAAAACTTTGTGGTCTTTGTGGTTTAAGAAAAGTTGCACATGGCGTACATTACGTGAAGATAAAATTTTTTTAGGAGGGAAGTCTGATGCGTTTCAGAAGTTTAATACGTTTAATACTGGCAGGATCATGTATTATATCTTTTTCATATCCTGTTTTTGCTGAATTTTACCGTTATACAGATGAAAACGGCGTTGTCCGCTTTACAGACAATATGCTTGAAGTTCCTGAAGCTCAAAGAAAAGCGGCTGGCAGATTTTCCGAATCTGCTTCTTCCGATGATAATAATACCGGAGGGAACAACGCTGAAGTAACAACAGAAGAAAAGCCTGATACATCTGTAAAAAAAGAAGGCGGAAAAAAGGCGTCAGAAGTAATGTATGAAGAGTATGTTAATCTGCAATCAGAAAAAGAGGCTCTTGAAAGGGAATTTAAAGAAAAAGAAGGCAAATTCACGGCTGAAGAATTAAGTGGTTATAATGAAAGGGTAAAAAGTTACAATGATCGTCTTACTGATTATGAAAGAAAACGGGAAGCATTGGAAAAGATAGATGCGGAGATAAAAGTAAAAAAAGAGGATGCCGTAAAATCAGTAATGGAAGAAGGGAAAAAATAAAGGAATCAGGCTATTCATAAAATTTCACCCAATATGCTGGCTCAGTCAAGAGTAATTGCAAAAGGCAGGCGCATCCGTGAATCTGGAGAGACTTACCGAAACATATGGCGGAAAACCATCGGAATGGGTAAAAAAGAGCAGCCCGGTGTTTGAAAACGGCGGGTTTTTTTATGAATATCACTGGTATGAAAATTCCGTAATAGGAAGAGTGGAAGTAAAAAAGAAACAGGTGTTTATGCCATGATTGTAAAACTGAAAGAAGATTCCGAAGAATATGAGGATCTTACCTATGGACAGAATTATACAGTAATCGGAATTGAAGCGGATGAATTCCGTCTGCTGAATGATCAAGGTCTTCCTTATCTTTATCCGCCCCTGATTTTTGAAATAACCGATCCGCATAAGCCTTCTGACTGGATATGGGAAACAGGAGAAGATGGAGAAAGATATGCTTATCCGCCGCAACTGAACCATATCGGTTTTTTTGAAGATTTTTTTGACGGCAGAGAGATTGCTGTCAAAACTTTCTGGCGAGTGATAAATCAGCAGATGGCGATTGCCGCGGAAGCTGCATAATTATCATTAATGCTAATTATGTAGAGTTGGATAAAGCGATAGCGTAACCCACCATTTTTTTGTTCCCTTGCTTTGCATTGGAACAAGCATTAAAAATCTTGACAAATACAGGAAGAGAGTTTATATTCTATCTCTATAGAATAAGAGTTCCTAAGTTTTACAGACTTAGGAACTTCTTTGAGGTGCAATCTGCATCTGCCGGGGGCGAAACGGCTTCGACGGGGATAAAGAAGCATCGGCTGCATACCGAGAACCTGCCACTCGTTAAAGGTGGGAAAATAAATATAATCGCAGATGATTATTCTTACGCAGTAGCTGCTTAGGCAGCTTCCGTCCTTTCGGATTTTTCCTGTGGATCCGGCAAGGGCGACGACTTACAGGATAGCGAATTTCGGAGAGCCTGATTCCGAAATAGCGAAACTTTAACAGGCTGGCATTTTAAGAATCCTGCCTGAAGGAGTTTTAAAATGTGAGATTTAAAATTCAGGAAAAGTATGTAGATGCCTATGCGGAATGTTTTCGGACAGCGGGTTCAACTCCCGCCGCCTCCACCATTTTCATGTTAAATCTATCCATTGTATCAATTCTGTTTTATCTGTAATTTCAGCTACATCTTACTTTTTATACATAAATATTTCACGCAAAGCCGCAAAAATTAAGATAAAATTTTTTTGCGGCTTTGCGTCTCTGCGTGAGATTTTTCATTTCCGGAATCAGATTTCGGGTTTTCAAAAGAATAAAAATCTGATAAGAGAAATATGGGAATGTTGAACTTGCAATCTCAACGCTCCCGAAATTTATTCATAAGGGGAATAAATATGAGAAAAATTTTATTATTTTCGATATTCAAATCTTATATTATCAGAATTATCCTTATCCTGTTCGCAATCTTTTTTACAACCATAGCTTTGGGCGCTGATCGCCGTTCTATAAGTGTGCCGATTGCAAATGTGCGTTCAGGACCCGGTGATGATTATAAAGTTCTATGGAAATTAGAAAAATATCATCCCATTCAGGTCACAGAATCATCCGGGCAGTGGCGTAAATTTACTGATTTTGAGGGGGACAAAGGCTGGATCAATGAATCGGTTATCAGCAATGTGCCATCAGTAATTGTTAAAAAAGATAACTGTAATGTCCGTTCAGGTCCAGGGGAAAGCAATAAAGTAATTTTCAGGGTCGGAAAGGGAGTTCCCTTCAAAGTTCTGGAACGAAAAGAAAAATGGATTCATGTTCAGCATTCTGACGGGGAAAAAGGGTGGATATCTGATTCAATGGTATGGTAAAAGAGCGGTAGGGGCAAATAATTATTTGCCCCTACCGAAATTATTCCCTTGTAAATTTATCAATATATATAAACTTATAGTCAAAATTCCCCTCTCCTTTGGGAATCGGTTCAACCTTTGTAAGATATACAGCATTCAATCCTCTGTGGTCATAAGGGCTGAAAGATACAGTTAATCCGCCAATATCATAAGCTGACATTTTTTCAAGTGATTTTTTTATATTCCCGGAATTGATCGGACTCTCAGCCTCCTGTATTGCTTTATGTATTACTTTCGCTGTGATATATCCTTCCAGACTTACAAAACTGTAATTACTTCCGCCAATTGCCTCCTGATATTCTTTGACAATCAGAATACCTGAATCCCACGGATTCGGAACAACCTGACTGATTAACACATTTTTTATATTATTTTTGCAGGCTTCCGCCAATGGAGTACTTCCGACAAAAGAGATATTGGCAAAAACAGCATCAAAGCCGAGCCGTTTCCACAGATTGATCGCCTCTGCGCAGGCTCTGTAAGCACCGACCATAATAACAGCTTCAGGTCGGTTTCCCATGATCTGTCTTGCGCTTCGTCCTATAGCTACTGTATTTCTCGGATAATTCGGTACAGAATCCCAGAATTTGTCCCATATATAATTTGGGGATGAATCTTCAGGTATTTCAGGTATTTGCGGTATAATTTCAACATTTCCGATCTTCCTGACTGCTTTAACTGCTCCTGTAACCCCTGCCAGTCCAAAGGCATCTTTCTGGACAAAGAGAGCAATTCTGGTAATTCCCAGGTCTTCTTTTAAATGCTTTACGATATTTTCAATTTCAGCATCATAGCTTTCTCTGACAACAAATGAATAAGGATTGTTTTTATAATCGCTTAAAAAATCTGCGCCGGTAAGCGCCCGAAGAAAAGCATTTCCTTTTCTTTGGCAAGTGGAAGAGCTGCTTTGGATGTCGGGGTTCCCACATAACCGAACAGGGCAGTAACCCTCTCTTCAATGAATTTTTTAGTATTTTCAATACATTTATCAGGTTCATAACTGTCATCAAGGTTTTTTAAAATAATCTCATTTGCATATTTTTTTAAATACGCATCTGCTCCCCGGTTCATCTCTGTTCCCATAAAAGATAAGGGTCCTGATGTGGCGCATGATTCTCCCAATATTACCTGAGAAAAAGCTGTACTATGACAAAAAAGTATGATTATGATTGGGTTTACTGCCATAGCCTTTAATTTTGAAAGATTCATTTTTCGGTTCCTTATTAAAAAATTTAAGTCAAATTATTTATATTGAAAATAATTTACAGTAATTTTAATATAATATTTATATATTGTCAATCACATTTTTTCTGTTTTTTTTAATTATAATTTATGGTATTAATCAAAAAATCATAAGCAGGCGGATATAAATTTTTAAAACAGGAATTAAAACATTGCAAACACAACATCAGGAACCGGAAAAACCAAGGGAAGCATGCGGTATATTCGGCATTCACGGACACCCGGATGCCGCAAAAATGACATATTTCGGACTGTATGCGCTTCAGCACCGTGGACAGGAGAGTGCGGGAATTGCTGTTGCCGATGATAAAAGCATAACAGCATATAAAGGGATGGGGCTTGTGCCGGATGTCTTTGATATATCCCATTTTGAACATTTAAAAGGGAACAGTGCTATCGGTCATGTCAGATATTCTACTACCGGAAGCTCTATCTTCTCAAATGCCCAGCCGTTTGTAGTTCATCACAGACAACGATCCTATGCAGTAGGGCATAACGGAAATATTGTCAACGCTCATATCCTTAAAAAAGAGCTTGAAGAGGCTGGTTCAATATTTCAGACCACAATGGACAGTGAAATATTTCTTCATCTGCTGGTGAAAAATCTGAAATACGGATTTGAAGAGGCGATTATCAAAAGCGTCTCCAAACTGAAAGGTGCATTCTCTCTTGTGGTACTTACAAACAGCGGTGAGGTTATAGGAATCAAAGACCCGAACGGATTCAGACCTCTATGTCTCGGAAGGATGAACGGGAATCAGTATGTGCTTGCCTCTGAATCATGCGCTCTTGACCTTATCAATGCAGAATTTATACGCGCTCTTGATCCCGGAGAGATTGTCATTATTAACGATGACGGTATAAAAAGTATCAAACCTTCGGTCTGCCCGAAGCCATCCTTCTGCATATTTGAGTTTATCTATTTTGCAAGACCTGACAGTATAATATTCGGGAAAAATGTCTATCTGATGAGAAAAGCACACGGCAGACGCCTTGCTCAGGAAGCTCCTGTTGATGCAGATATGGTAATGCCTTTTCCTGATTCCGGGACTTATGCCGCCATAGGATATTCGGAAGAATCAGGGATTCCTTTTGAAATGGCGATGATTCGGAATCATTATGTCGGGAGAACCTTTATTCAGCCGACCCAGAGTATGCGGGATTTCGGCGTCAGGATAAAGCTGAATCCGATAAAAGATGTTCTCAAGGGAAAAGATATTATCATTATTGAAGATTCAATTATACGAGGCACAACAGTAAAGACAAGGGTAAAGGCTTTGCGGGAGCTTGGCGTGAAAAAGGTTCACATGAGGGTAAGCGGTCCTCCGCATCGTTATCCATGTCATTACGGAATTGATTTTTCAACCAGAGGGGAGCTGATTGCGGCAAAAAAATCGGTTGAAGAGCTGAGAAGTTTTCTCGGGCTGGATACTCTTTATTATCTGAGTCTTGAAGGGCTGTTAGAGACAACAGGAATTGAGAATCCTGAGAACAATTTCTGCAAGGCATGTTTTGACGGAATATATCCTGTTGAATTTGATAAAGATTTATCTAAAGACTGTCTGGAAAGAAGATAAATGAAAAGAACTGTCTCTTTTTCAAAAGATTCAAGAAATATCTTTTTCCATATTCTTACCGGATGCAATCTTAAATGTCGGCACTGCTATATCAACCCGGAACAGCACGGAAAAAATACACTCTCTTTATCTGTCATAGAAGCATGGCTGAATCTCTTTGCCGACTCTTCTGCAAATGTCATATTTCTGGGCGGAGAGCCGACTTTGCACCCGGATTTGTCTTTTGCAGTAAAAAAGGCAAAACAACTTGGATATGCCTCAATTACTGTTGATACAAACGGATATTTGTTTCATGATATTCTCTTAAAAGTTGAACCTGATGAAGTAAATTATTTCAGTTTCAGCTTAGACGGGGCAACACGGGAGATAAACGACTGTATCAGAGGAGAAGGCTCTTATGATGCGTGTACAGCCGGTATCAGAAAAGCCGTTGAAAAGGGATTTAACACAAGCCTTATCTATACAGTAAGCAATGAAAATCTGCATGAACTTTGCCGGATGCCGCCATTATTAAAAGAATGGGGGATTCAGCGTTTTTTTATTCAGGTAATCGGTATTCGTGGTAAATCTGCGGAGTGCAAAAAATATAATTTTTGCACTCCGAATATTCAGGTTTCAAGGGAAAATTGGCTCACGATTATTCCGCAGGTTGCAGAAAAAACTGCAAAACTCGGAATAACTGTTACTTATCCCAGGGTCTTTTTAGAGAAAGATGAATTATTTGAATGTGCCGGAATTGTGGCAGATAATTATTTTATTTTTCCGAACGGCAGGGTTTACCGCTGTCCTTTATGTGAAGATTATCCGTTGCACAGCATGATGATTGATAAAGATAATCAACTGATTAAGCTGGGAAAGATAAATGAAACTGATCTCTTTGGACTCTCTATTCCTGAAGGATGTGTTATGAATAAGCTGATACAGCCGGATAATCTCAGTTACAACGCTGACGGCACTCCCGCGTATAAGATTGCGTGCTGCATGTTGAAAGATGAGATAACGGGCTGATGACATTCAGACCTTGAAGATTTTGAAATAGCTGCCGGCTGCTGATCACTGATCATTAGTAGATCGAAAAAGTTCGTAGTACCGCCTTTAGGCGGCTCGGCGTGCTGCGGTATTCACCGAAAAAGTTTGTAGTACCGCCTTTAGGCGGTCCGGCGTGCTGCGGTATTCACACTGACCGCCTAAAGGCGGTACTACAAACTTTTGTACCGCCTTTAGGCGGTCCGGCGTGCTGCGGTATTCACACTGACCGCCTAAAGGCGGTACTACAAACTTTTACAAATTTTTGATCTACTGATCAGTGATCACTGCTTTGAAATTGACACAACGGTTAAATTCCCTGTCATGCTCTGTTAATTCCTCTTTCAACGGTTCTTTTGATGCAACTCCTCTTGCAGTAAAGAGTTCTCTCTCTATCCCCTGTGCTGAAAGAATAAAAGCAAATTCATCCGCCCGCTTCTGGCTGATCCCGGTATTTCTCTCTTCAGTCCCTATACTGTCTGTATGTCCGGTAATTTCAATATGAATCTTTTTATCAAAGATTTTTGCCAGACGAATCATCTCTTTTATCTCTTCAGCCAGTCTTGATACAGCATCATCCTGACCAGCTTTAATTCTGATAGAGATAGAATCATAAAAAAAGAAAGTTTTTTCAATATGTTCCCTTAAATTTTCAATACGTTTCATCTCCAGAGAAACAAGATTCTCTTTTTCAAACCTGATAATACCGGGAATCGCATTCTGCCAGTTTTTCAGATTCAACAATCCATTGATAAGGTGCTTCTCCTTCAGCTTTAAGAATTCCGTCTTTTAATTCAAATTTTACAGTTTCCGGGGGGTTCAGGATTTTTCTGATTCTTCTGACCATAAACTCAGGGTGTGATGAATTATAAAGCTCCCAGTCAAATTTTACTTTATCCGGTTCAATCTGTGATTCTTTCAGCAGTTCAACAGGATCAGACGCCAGCATATCCCTGAGTCCGAAAACATAATATTTGCCGGAGCGTTTATCTGTTTCTGTAACCACAATTCCAGGCTCTTTATGCAGTTTTTCCAGATAATTATCCCATCTGATATGATCCCGTATTGCAAAAAATGACCAGTATCCGATGAGAATTGTCAGTAATCCCAGAGAAGTCCAAAATAAAAAAGGATTCTGTTTTTTTGCTTTGAACTGACTCTTGAGGCAGTTTGCAAGATGTGCATTGGCAGATTCAAAAACTGCGGTATCTCCGTCAAAAGTTCTTAAATGATCCAGATGTTCAAAATGTATGGCATTTAAAGATTCACGTAAAACATCCTGAATATCTACAGGAGCATTCCCCCATACCACTGCTGCCAATACTGCCAAAGAAGTCTGTTCAATAAAGATGCTCCTGTCCCCGAACTGCAAATTTTCAAGCCCGTCATCCTGACTTGCGCCAAAAGAATCCCGGACAAAATCCTGAATTGCTGTCAACATGCTTGATACCATATCAGGATCAGGAACCACCATGCTCTCTTTGGAGACCATACTCTGAAGCACTAAGCCGGTGGATCTGTGAATCAGAAAGACCTGTTCCACCTGATAAATCAGTGAATGGAGCAGGGCAACCTCTCCGAACGGTTTTTTTGTTTTAAATGCTTCATAACGCCATTTTAAACCGCGCATGGAAAGACCATGTTCAAGAGTTGCGCTGAAACTCTGGATCATCTCTTTGATCAGCGTGCTTATTGCTTTTCTGATAGCAGGCAGCATTACAGGAACTAAAACGCTCACCAGCACCCGGGGATCCCTTGCCACAGAAGACTGAATCGCCTCTTCAGTAACAGCCTCCATTGCTTTGACCAGTTGTTTGTCACGGGATAACCTGAGCATAATCGCTTCCGGCAGTACCTGACTCACATCCTCTGCCTGAAGTTCCTGATTTTCAAGCATTTTTACCAACTGTTCGGTTCTGCTGAACTGCTCCTGCATGGGTCCCAGCAGAAGATTACGGAGTTCGTTCAGGGAATCATCCGTCTGAGAGGGGCGTCCATCCTGTATCTTTTCAGATGCAGGTGTTTTACGGAAAAAAAGATTTGCCATAGTGTTCAGCCGATTTGTCGGTAGTTCCGCCTTTAGGCGGTTTTTGTTGGTAATTCAGCCTTTAAGCGGTTTACAGGAAACTAAGTTTCTTTAAGAATCTTAGTTTCCTGTTTCAGTCTCCTATGCTTTATCATTACTGACACGCATTGCTATTTCTGTGAAAAAATTTGAAAGAGAAGAACGATCTACCTTATTTGTCTGAAGCTCCTGAGCTACCCGCTCAATTGCTGCGGATGTCTCTTCATATTTCTGGCGGATTTCATTACGCAGGCTCTGGGACAATTCAAGAATCTGCTGGCGCATGTCATTTGAATTATCACTGAACTGCTCCCCTATCTGTTCAAGTTTTTTTTCAAATGAACGGGTAGTATCTTTCAACTGTCTTGAAAGTTCTCTGAATGATTCGGTTCTCGTATTCTGTTCCACGGTTATCTGATTTTTTAAAGACTCAATTTCTTTATTCACAATCTTTTCAAGAGAATCAAAATTCTTCTTTGATTCATTCTTTGAAACGTTCATCTCTTTAAACATACGCTCTTCCAGACGGGAGAATCGTTTTTCATAATCCTGCATCTGGTTGCCGAAGATAAGGTCCCTGATCTTATCTATTCCTCCGGCAATATCGCCGTTTCCTCCGGCACCGTGAAGGTTGCTTCCGCTGTCAGATCCGAGATTTTTCGGAGTCTCCAGCGGCGTCAATATTTTCTTTTCCGGCTCGATCATCTCTCCTCCTTCCCTGATTATAACTATTTTACCATCTTTATGGGCAACAAAGGTGGATGCTATCCTGTTAATATATAAAGGACTCTCCCACTTTTTTTCAGGCTTACCCATAGATATTCCTTTGCAGTTCTGTGTAAAAAACGGGATACACTTTAAAGATTTTGATTATTCCATTGATATATTTCTGATTTTATGAAATAAAATAAAGGATATAAATACAGTCAGGTATATATAACATATCATCTTATCTTACGCAAGCAAAAAGAATTATCAATAGGTTACAAAACTTTTTCCATTGTTTAAGATGCTGATTCTTTATTCCGCTGTAATATTTTATTTGAAACCGGGTTAAAAAATCTGATTCTTTGTCATATCAAAGAATTCTATTCTGTTTTGTATTTTTTTATGTAAGTCTTTAAGATAAGTCAATTCATATAACGAAAAACCAAATATCTTGACACATTTCATGCAATATGGTAATTTTTTCAGATAAAATATGCAGATACTCATAATTGTGAACTACCGCTACTCTAAAGGGATAGCGGCTTCTTAGGAAGCCTGAGTTCACCAGACTCAGTATTCAGAAACGGATACTACAATAGACAGGTCATGACACCTGCGGTTGACGCACCAGACCGCTGCTCTGTCGCTCACAGTTAAGAAGAACCGGGGTAAGGTTCGGTGCTGTGAGTGCAAAAAGCCTGATTATCATTGTCGAGGTGAGGACGGATTCTCTGGTTGTTAACAGATCGGAGATACGCATTACCTGCCTCCGGGCAGAGTGTTTAAGGTTTGGCAGTATCCTTTCAAAAACTGCCTTTTTTAAACAAAACCTGAGTCAAACGACGGCTTACATCCCCTACCATGAAGGGATAGGGGTTTTACGCCAAATTTATAAAGATTATTAGGCAGTCCTGCAAAAATTCTGAATTACTGTTTCCGCACCGCTTATGAATACCGTGATATTCTTAACAATTTGATTTATTTATAAATTATATTTTCAGCGATCTTTGCCCAAATAAAAGGGAGAAGGGGGATAAAATGAAAGAAAAAAATGAACCCAATCAAATAATTGAAAGAAAAAAACTTTTGAATGAGGATGAAGGGGTGGTCGATCTTACAAATTTTATTGATAAGTCGTCAGAGGATGGCGATGTTATAGATATTGGTTCTAAAACAAAAATTATGTCTGACAGTTTTGAAAATACCACCGGAGCTGATAGTTTTGCCGGTGAATATTCTATTGATCAGGATAATGATATTATTGATCTTTCTACTGATGCAATCATTCCGTCAGAAGATTTTGAAGAGACAATCGGACTGACTGATTTTATTGATGAATCTTCTGTGGATGAAGAAGATATTATTGATCTTTACGAAGAAGGCGATATTCCTTCAGGGGATGTTGAAGAAACAATAGATTTGGTAGATTTTGTAGATGAATCGCATGTTGATGAGGATGATATTATTGATCTTGATGCCAAAGCTGTAATTGTATCAGGAGATTTTGAAGAGACAATAAATCTTCATAGTGAAAATCAGGATGAATCTTCTGATAATGATATTATTGAACTTGAACCCGAATATATTGTTCCCCAATCTGTGATTACTGTTCCTCATATCAATAATCAGGAAAAAACAGATAAAATTAAAAGTTTTATGGATGAATTTCATGAAGATAATAAAGATATTATTGATTTTGAATCTAAAATAAATATTGTACCTGAAGATGCGGATGTAATGAAGAATGATGAATTAATAACTTTTTCTTCATTAGGTGATAAAGATCACGATGAAATTATCGGGCTTGAGGAGATATATGATGAGTCAGGTACAGCCGGATTTAAAGAAGAGACAAGTGACAAATCAGCAGCAGATAATATTGATAAAATAACCGTCTTTGCTCCGCCTGATGATAAAGATGAAGAGATTCTTGGCGGATCTGATCCGGCTGATGACCTGTCCCTTGAAGATATTGCAGGTCTTGAAGATTCTGACAGAAAATCAGTTGCGGATGATGTTGATGAATTAACTGTTTTTGCTCCGCAGAAAAGTGATGATGAAGATATTATCACCGGATTTGAAGAACCGGCTGATGATTTATCCCTTGAAGATATTGCAGGTCTTGAAGATTCTGACAAAAAAGTCCGTTGCCGATGATGTTGATGAATTAACTGTTTTTGCTCCTCAAAAGGATAAAGATGAAGATATTATCACCGGATTTGAAGAACCGGCTGATGATTTATCCCTTGAAGATATTGCAGGTCTTGAAGATTCTGAAAAAAAGTCCGTTGCCGATGATGTTGATGAATTAACTGTTTTTGCTCCTCAAAAGGATAAAGATGAAGATATTATCACCGGATTTGAAGAACCGGCTGATGATTTATCCCTTGAAGATATTGCAGGTCTTGAAGATTCTGAAAAAAAGTCCGTTGCCGATGATGTTGATGAATTAACCGTTTTTGCTCCGCAGAAGGGTAAAGATGATCGGATTGTTACAGAACTTGAAGATGTTGCCGGTGAATCAGGAGCAGAAGAAATCAAAGGGCTTGAAGATGCGGCTGATGATTTATCCCTTGAAAATATTGCAGGTCTTGAAGATTCTGACAGAAAATCAGTTGCCGATGATGTTGATGAATTAACTGTTTTTGCTCCGCAGAAGGATAAAGATGAAGATATTATCACCGGATTTGAAGAGGCTGCCGATGATTTATCCCTTGAAGATATTGCAGGTCTTGAAGATTCTGACAGAAAATCAGTCGCGGATGATGTTGATGAATTAACTGTTTTTGCTCCGCAGAAGGAGTAAAGATGAAGATATTATCACAGGATTTGAAGAACCGGCTGATGATTTATCCCTTGAAGATATTGCAGGTCTTGAAGATTCTGACAGAAAATCAGTTGCAGATGATGTTGATGAATTAACTGTTTTTGCTCCGCAGAAGGGTAAAGATGATCGGATTGTTACAGAACTTGAAGATGTTGCCGGTGAATCAGGAGCGGAAGCAATCAAAGGAATTGAAGAACCGGCTGATGATTTATCCCTTGAAGATATTGCAGGTCTTGAAGATTCTGACAGAAAATCAGTTGCAGATGATGTTGATGAATTAACTGTTTTTGCTCCGCAGAAGGATAAAGATGAAGATATTATCACCGGATTTGAAGAACCGGCTGATGATTTATCCCTTGAAAATATTGCAGGTCTTGAAGATTCTGACAGAAAATCAGTTGCAGATGATGTTGATGAATTAACTGTTTTTGCTCCTCAAAAGGATAAAGATGAAGATATTATCACCGGATTTGAAGAACCGGCTGATGATTTATCCCTTGAAAATATTGCAGGTCTTGAAGATTCTGACAGAAAATCAGTTGCCGATGATGTTGATGAATTAACTGTTTTTGCTCCGCAGAAGGGTAAAGATGATCGGATTGTTACAGAACTTGAAGATTTTGCCGGTGAATCAGGAGCGGAAGCAATCAAAGGAATTGAAGAACCGGCTGATGATTTATCCCTTGAAGATATTGCAGGTCTTGAAGATTCTGACAGAAAATCAGTTGCAGATGATGTTGATGAATTAACTGTTTTTGCTCCGCAGAAGGATAAAGATGAAGATATTATCACAGGATTTGAAGATGCTGCCGGTGAATCAGAAGCAGAAGAAATCAAAGGAATTGAAGATCCGGCTGATGATTTATCCCTTGAAGATATTGCAGGTCTTGAAGATTCTGACAAAAAAGTCCAGTTGCCGATGATGTTGATGAATTAACTGTTTTTGCTCCGCAGAAGGGTAAAGATGAAGATATTATCACAGGATTTGAAGAGGCTGCCGATGATTTATCCCTTGAAGATGTTGCCGATGAATCAGGAGCGGAAGCAATCAAAGGAATTGAAGAACCGGCTGATGATTTATCCCTTGAAGATATTGCAGGTCTTGAAGATTCTGACAAAAAAGTCAGTTGCCGATGATGTTGACGAATTAACTGTTTTTGCTCCTCAAAAGGGTAAAGATGAAGATATTATCACAGGATTTGAAGAGGCTGCCGATGATTTATCTTTTGAAGATATTGCAGGTCTTGAAGATTCTGAAAAAAAGTCCATTGCCGATGATGTTGCCGAATTAACTGTTTTTGCTCCTCAAAAGGATAATGATGAAGATATTATCACAGGATTTGAAGAGGCTGCTGATGATTTATCCCTTGAAAATATTGCAGAACTTGAAGATTCTGAAAAAAAGTCCGTTGCCGATGATATTGCCGAATTAACTGTTTTTGCTCCTCAAAAGGGTGAAGATGAAGATATTATCACCGGATTTGAGGTAGCGGCTGATGATAATCCTGCCATAGATTATAAATCTCTTAAACCAAATGAAGCCTGTAAAGAATCTCAAATGCCTGATGAAACAGTTATTGCTCCAAAGAGGGCTGACAGATTAATCGGACTTACAGAATATGATGACAAATCTTCTGTATGCAAGGAAGAGCCGTGCACTCCATGAAAAGGATAAAATTATTAAAAGTGATGAACTGTCGGATGATTCCTCTGAAGCATCGTATGATTCTGATGATGATATTTTTAATCTTGATGCAAAGCCTGTTCCGATAGAAGAGATCATAGGGATTGATGAAATAGCAGATGATTCTGATGATAAAGATATTTTCAACCTTGACGCTGAATCACTTCATTTATCAGATAAAGAAGATAAAATTATCGGACTTGATGAGGTAGCAAATAAATTTGCAGCAGAACCTGTATCAGATAAAACACTTGATAAAGGTGAAGATACATTTGATTTTATAGTTAAACAGATAGAGCATGAGAAGATTGATAAACCGGCACCCGATAAAATAAAATCTGATAAAGAAATACGTGATATTTTAGGCGGAGATTTAGATGAGGTTGATCAGAGGCGTGAAGAAGATTTACTGAGTTTATTGGGATTGAATTTTGATAAAAAACAGGAAGGTTTAAAAGAGCCGGTTCTCTCAAAGACAGACAGCATATTAAAAAAAGAAGCTGATAATTTATCTGAAGAACTATATAAACTGTCGCTTCAAAAGGACAGGTCATGTGAGGATGAAGATTTTATCCTGCATCCTGAACGTATGGAGGCTATATTTGAGCGGGTCATTGTAAAAGTATTTTCTGAAAAGATTAAGAGTATGATTTTTGAAGCGGCTGAAAAAGCAATTGCAAAGGAGATGGTGAAGTTTAAGCAAAGTTTATTTATAAAAGAAGATGAGGAATAAGTAATGTAGTAATGTAGGGCGGACTAAGCGTCAGCGTGTCCGCCAAAGTGAACTACAGCTAAACCCTAAGGGACTTCGGTGAGCTCAGTCGAACCGTCTTGAAGACCCTTAGGGTTTAGCTGTACTGTACAGATGGAAACACTTGGAAACTCTCAGGATTTTAAAAAATCAATTTTAAGGACTATCAAGATATGGCTGGTGATTTACTTGACAAAGGATATGAACCCCATCAAGTCGAAAGACGCTGGTATGATTTCTGGGAAAAAGAGAAACTCTTTTCAGCAAAAGAAGAGAGTGAACAAAAAGGCTATTCCATTGTGATCCCTCCGCCGAATGTAACCGGAGTGCTTCACATGGGACACGCATTGAATAATACCCTTCAGGATATTCTATGCCGTTACAGAAGATTACGTCAGGATAATGTCCTCTGGATGCCGGGAACCGACCACGCCGGTATTGCCACTCAGAATGTTGTTGAAAAAAAACTTGCTGAAGAAGGGCGGAACCGCCATCAGCTTGGGAGAGAAAAATTTATCGAAGAGGTTTGGACATGGCGTGAAAAATACGGCAGCGCAATTATAAATCAGTTGAAACGGCTCGGTGCCTCATGCGACTGGGATCGTGAACGGTTTACAATGGATGAAGGCTTATCTCTTGCAGTGCGCAAAGTATTTGTGCAACTGTATGAAGAGGGGCTGATTTACCGGGGAAATTATATTATCAACTGGTGTCATCGTTGCCACACAGCACTGGCTGATCTTGAAGTGGAGCATGAAGAGCATGACGGACATCTTTATCATATAAGATACCCGTTTCCTGATGAACCGGGCGGAGGAATCATTGTTGCAACAACACGTCCTGAAACCATGCTCGGAGATACCGCGGTTGCTGTGAATCCTGATGATGAGCGTTATAAAAATCTCAAGTTTGATACGGTTATTCTTCCTCTGATGAATAAAACTATCCCGATTATCAAAGATAAATATGTTGATATATCTTTTGGAACCGGAGGATTAAAAGTTACGCCTGCTCATGATCCGAATGACTTTGAAATCGGAAAACGTCATAATCTTCCTATTGTCAAAGTAATCGGAGATGACGGAAACATGACAGCAGAAGCAGGCGAATTCAAGGGATTAGATCGCTTCCAATGTCGTGAAGAGGTTGTAAAGGCACTTGAAAAAGAGGGGCTGCTTATAAAAATTGAGCCTTATAAACATAGCATTGGTCATTGTTACCGTTGCAGAACTGTTGTTGAGCCGAATCTTTCAAAGCAGTGGTTTGTAAAAACAAAACCCCTTGCTGAAAAAGCAATTGCCGCGGTCAAAGAAGGGCGAACCCGGATTATTCCGGATATGTGGCAAAATACTTATTTTGACTGGCTGAATAATATAAGGGACTGGTGCATCTCCCGTCAGATATGGTGGGGGCATCAGATTCCCGCATGGACGTGCAAGGAATGTGAAAATATGGTTGTTGCCATGGATACGCCGCTTTCATGTCCAAGATGCGGAAAAAATCATCTTGTTCAGGAGTCTGATGTTCTTGATACATGGTTCAGCTCCGCTTTGTGGCCCTTTTCCACAATGGGGTGGCCCGAAAATACCAAACTGCTGAAAACATTTTATCCCACTTCTGCATTGGTTACAGGATTTGACATTCTCTTTTTCTGGGTTGCCCGGATGATGATGATGGGCATTCATTTTATGGGTGATGTGCCGTTTAAAGATGTTTATGTTCATGCCCTTGTCCGTGATGAAGATGGAAAAAAGATGAGCAAATCAAAGGGGAATGTTATTGATCCCCTGTCTGTAATTGACACTTACGGCACAGATGCTTTCCGCTTTACATTAGCGGCTTTTGCGGCTCAGGGCAGAGATGTCAAGATGTCTGAAAAACGGGTTGAAGGATACCGTCATTTTATCAACAAACTCTGGAACGCCGCCCGGTTTGCTCTGATGAATCTGGATGACTCAAAGCAGTACAGCGTTAAAATAGCAATCACGGAGAATCAGTTATCGCTTCCAAACCGCTGGATTCTGTCACGACTAAATCAGGTGACCTGCGGAGTCGCTGATGCTCTTGACAATTACAGGTTTAACGATGCTGCGGGATTGCTGTATGATTTTGTATGGCATGAATTCTGCGACTGGTATCTTGAGGCGATAAAGCCTGCATTATACGGTAAAGAAGGGGAAGAACAGCATCAGTCAACCATGAATGTAATGTGGCGGGTACTGCGCGATATTATTATTCTGCTTCATCCTTTTGTACCGTTTGTTACAGAAGAAATCTGGCATAAACTGCCCGGAACTCAAGGCTCTGTAATGAAAGCAGTATATCCTTCTGACGATCCTGAAACAAAGATTGTCTGTGATTCCAAAGCTGAATCAGAAATGGAGATGATAAAAGGGATTATCACCGGCATACGGAATATCAGGGGTGAGATGAATATTTCTCCCTCATTATCCTTAAATGCTCTTGTTCAGTCACGTGATGCAGAAAAAAGAGATATAATTCAGCGTTATCAGGATATTATTGTCAACCTTGCCAAACTTGATTCTTTTTATGTCAAAGAGAAAGTGGAAAAGCCAAAGTCATGGGCGACTGCTGTTGTTGACGGAGCAACTATCTTTGTTCCCCTTGAGGGGATTATAGATTTTGCAAAAGAGACAGAGCGTCTTGAAAAGGAGATTGAAAAATTATCCAAAGAGATGACAGCAACATCAAAGAAGCTGAATAATGAAGATTTTCTCTCCAAAGCTCCTGAAGATGTTGTAAAGAGCGTCAAGGAAAAGCATGATTCGCTTGTTGAAAAAAGGCAGAAATTGCAGGCTAATCTGAGTAAGATAAGGGAATTGGGGAATTAGGATTTTTAATCTTGTTCCCACGCTTTGCGTGGGAACAATAGGAGTTTGTAGTACTGCATTTAGGCGGTTGACTGTGTTCCAATGCAAAGCGTTAGAACAAAAAAGAGAGTGGATAAGAAAAATTATATAATTAAAACTATTCCTTATAAAAGGAAGGAGAAAAGGAGAAAAAAGCAATGATGAAAAAATTTTCTTTTATTATTGTTGCAATGCTTTTGGCTGTAAGTGTGGCTTGGGGAGAAGATTATCCGAATCCTACAATGGAACAGGTCGCGTTTGCTCCTGAAAACTGGGAAGGGATAACGGTGTTCTTTGACGGCGGGATATTTTACACAAGTATAGCTAAAGATGAAAAATTCGGGGATATCCGTTATTCAACTACTGTATTAAGCAAGGATAGCAGTGTTTACACTGGCGGTTTCAGTTTATCAAGAATAACCTTTTATATGACAAGCGGGCTGGCAACAAATATTGTCAATGCGGGTCTCCCCTCTCACAATGATGCAAATCTGCTTTGTATTATTGAAAAAGAAGTTATTGAAGAATATGGAAAAGAAGTTACTTATTGGCTGGTAAAAATCATTAAAATTGAGCTATTAGATAAGGATGACAATATAACAAAAACTCTGATTGATGATGGAGCCACACCGACAAATCCCATAGAAGAAGCTGTAAAGGCTGAACGAGCCAAGTGGGACGCCAACGGTGATAACAAAATCGGACTGGAAGAAGCTATCAGAGCTTTGCAAACTGTGATTGGAATTAAATGATAACCTGATAACAATTTTCATAATTGTCAGATAATCCAATATCTAAACGGATGTAAAGGGCTGGTTCTTAGTTTTATTTGAGTTTCAGGACATACGCCCTTTGCACCGTTTAATTTTGGTTTTTACTGGCAATAAATATAAAGGTAGAGAAAATGACAAAATATTCTTATGAACGTAATCAAATTAATGAAACTATGGAATTGCTTGAAAGAGAACGCAGGCATTCAGAGTTATATAACATCAGTAATATAATTGAGGAAAAACGATATATTCCTGATTGGATTCATCAGGATATTGAGAAATGCTCATATTTAAAAAATACAAAACAATATGAAATGTCTTGTGTGGGTTTCAATTTGCCAGATTATATTCTTGCTTTTAAAGATGAGATTAAGTATGATATTCTTTTATAGGTTTTATATAATTTTATATAAAAATATATAAATATATTGTCTGTTCAGTGAACCGGACTGACGGAGAAATCTGAAAATGAAAATAACAAGGTCGTCAAAAACATCGCTGAAATTTGCCACCGCGGAAAAACGGGCGGTTCTGAATGAAATTCTTGATGAATATGCCCGCACCGCAAATTTTTTCATCGATTATTTTTGGGAACATCCTGAAATAAGAGCAAAAGATGAGATAAAAAAAGAAATATACGGTCTGCCGGAAACATGGTTCACCGCAAGAATGCGCCAGTGTGCGGCAAGAGAGGCTCTTTCAATGGTTCTCGGTGCAGAAAATACTGAAAACAGAAGAAAAAGCTCCGCTGAACGTGAGGTTGAGGAACTGCTCGGACAGGAGATTTTCAGTGACCCGGTGAAACCCGTGCATAACGGAAAGAAAATGACGCTTTCTTCCCAGATCGTGGAAATTGAAAAAAGCCGTAATTCCTTTGATTTATGGCTTGTTATCTCTTCGGTCGGAAAAGAGATTAAATTATATATTCCGCTGAAAAAACACAGGCAGTTTCTCAGATGGGAAAGTACAGGGAAAACAGCATCTTCAGTTGTCATACACCGTGAATATGTCCAGATTTCTTTTGATATTGAAACCGGCGGAAAAAAGGATGACGGAAAACTTGTCGGCATTGACGCGGGAATAAATCATCTTATGACGACATCGGAGAGGGAATTTCTCGGCAATGATGTCAAATCTCTGATTTCAAAAATAAAAAGAAAACGTCAGGGATCAGAGGCATATAAAAGAGCGAAAAAAGAACTGTCATATTATATTCATAAGAATGTGAAAGATTATATTGAAGACAGAGAGTTAAGGCTTGTTGTAACGGAAAAACTTAAAGATCTGAAGCTGAACACAAAAGAGAATAAAACAAAAGAATTCCGAAAGACTCTGAGTAACTGGAACTACCGGGAACTGCTGAATATAATTCAGATGCGCTGCGAAGAGAACCGTGTTTTCTTCCGGTCTGTCAGCCCGTTTAAGACCAGTCAGAAATGCCCTGCATGTACCCATACTCAGAGGGAGAACCGGAGGGGTGAAGAATTTAAGTGTCTGAAATGCGGGTATTCGGAGCAGGCTGACTTTGTCGGCTCACTTAACATTCGGGACCGTTTTCTCACCGGACGATATGGTGCCGGTTTCAAAACCGACTGAATACTATAAAATACTATTCATTTGGTAACTATTAACATAGGAGATGCCACAAGAAGACTGAACGGGAATTTTGCCTTATATCCGAACCATTCAAGGATTGTCTCACATATGCTAAAAACGGGCTTTACCCCATTGCCGGAAATATTATGGCGGAAACAGACCAACGCACCGAATAAATTTATGGGTTCCGGAATGCTGCCCGCGGGAGCATATGTTACGTTGGAACATGAATTTATTCTGATATTCAGGAAGGGTGAAAAAAGAGAATTCAAAAAAAATAATGAGAAAACACAGAGAAGCAAAAGCTCGTATTTCTGGGAAGAAAGAAACGCCTGGTTTTCCGATATATGGACTGATTTAAAAGGCACTTCTCAGAATTTATTTGACAGCAAAACAAGAAAAAGAAGTGCAGCATTTCCCTTTGAACTCCCGTACAGGCTTATAAATATGTTTTCCGTAAAAGGCGACACCATTCTTGACCCCTTTTTGGGTATTGGCACAACAGCTTATGCAGCAATGGCTGCTTGCAGAAACTCTGTGGGTTATGAACTGGAATCAGGGTTCAGAGAATTGATATTTTCAGGAGCAGATAAGATTGTAACTTATTCAAATGAGCGAATCAGCAAAAGGATAGCAAGTCATTTGGATTTTATAAAAGAAAAATGCAAGGGAAATCGGGGATTCAAACACATTAATAAAAATTATAATTTTCCTGTTGTTACACAACAAGAAAAGTATCTCATTTTTAATGAATTAATCTCAGTTGGCAAAAATAATGATATTATTGAAATAAATTATTCAGACAGTCCGCAGGATAAATTTTGCATTGATGAAAAAGACTGTTCCAAAATGCAAACATTTAACCAAATATCACCTAAAAGAAAAGAAAGTATCAATATTCAATTGAATTGGTTAGAATAAAAAGAGAAATATAACCCCGCAGTCCATCTGTCTGGTCTTGTTCCCACGCTTTTCGCGGGAACAAAGGAAAATTGGTAGTGTTGTCATATAAACTGGTTTTAGTCTAACTATTTAAAATTTATGTTTTTTTTATACACGACACATTTTTATATTCAGCAATAAATACAAATACTTATAAGATACTTCTTCAAGATTATTTGACTTATTTTTTATAATATATTGTTTTAATTGTTTAAATAAACAGTCAATATGGAACATCTACCGGGAAGCGATTAAACTAGCGGGGGAAATATAATTTTACGCCATGTGCAACTTTAATTTTTCAGTCTCTGAAAATACAGGCATTTTTAAGAAGCCAAGGTTCTTAGAGAATCTTGGCTTCTTTTAAAATCAGCAAATTGTAAAAAGTTGCACATCATGTAAAGGTAGAATTTTCCTACCGCTGAATACTTTTGTGAACCTATTGATTTGTTCGGACTGTTTCCGGTAATGTGTATCTCAGATTCGGATTGGTTACAAGACCTGAAAAGTGCTGATCCTGTAAAAACAGGAACTGTATATCACTCTGTTCAGCATTAACTGGATGAGAATCCTGTTATGAATAATCCCATACAAACCATTTTTTCCGAATCCGAATGTATCATTCATTGCGGGGTAGTGGTTCAAAATTGGCTTGAAACTATTATTATAATCCTTATTAATTTAGGATATTATAATAAAATATCAGTCTGGATTGACCCACTGCCAAAACTTGAAATGCTGAAAGTTTCAAAAAATCTTAATCACTTTGCACTGAAAGCAAAAATTTATGTCAATGCATTACAGTCAGCTTATGCGGAGCTGCAAAAATTACAACCGATGAAACTTTCTGCGTAAGGTGAGATATGAATAAATTTTTTTCATTCTTTAATTCTGATTCAGATACCGCGGGATATGACAAAGGGGTTTCAATCTCTGATTTTCCGTTGAGTCCCGTTTTAAAAGCTATTCCTTGCTACGCTATTCACACATTACTCATCTTTACGCCGCTGGCAAGGGGTTCTGTCCAAGGATGGGCTGTCTGCGTGATCCATATTATCACCCTGATTGCGTTATCTGCGTTTTTGCTGGAAAAGAGCATTACTCAAGAGTGGATGCGAATTAAAACATTGCTTGATAAACCTATTTTTGCTTTATCAGTTCTTGTGCTGCTCTCAACTGTTTTTTCAGTCCATATCCTTACCAGTATAGAAGCTGTAATATTGTTTGCTGACTATATCATTATCTTTTATCTTGTAATTCAGACAATTCATACCCGATCTCAGTTCAGGCAACTGATTTATATCATTATGTGTATATCAGCCTTTGTTTCTATTATCGGATTTTTGAAAAATTTTGGTATCAATCCTTTTTCCTGCTGGGATTATAAGGATTCCGTACATGGTATTAATAGTTCTGTTTTTGGCAACGCCAATCATCTGGCAGGTTATATGGAAATGGTTATTCCTCTTATTATAGGAATTTCCATGAGCGGCTATAAAGAAGGAAAACTTCTTCTGACAATATTTCTGACAATTATTATGCTTATTTCATTGATACTGTCGCTTTCCAGAGGAGGACTCTTCAGTCTGTTTATGGGACTGAGTTTTATGGCAACCTGCCTTTTAATAAACCGTCATTTTAAACATAAAAAATATCTTATTCTCCTTACAGGTATTTTACCGATTCTGCTCTTATTTACTCTTTCAAATGATCAGTTAGTCAATAGGCTTCAGATTGTAACCGAACAAAAAGAAGAATCTGTTCATAGCAGACTGACAGCATGGAACGGTGTTGTTAAAATGATATATGATTATCCCCTGTTTGGAACGGTTCCGGAACCTTTGCATTTATTTTTACTCAATATCAGCCTCCGGGATTAATTAATCATTATAATATGGCGCATAATGATTATCTCCACTTTGTTTCTGAAACAGGCATATTTCTTATTCCCATATTTATCTGGATAATTATCTCCTTTTATAAAAGAGGATTCAAAAAAATGAAGAGCCGCAGCCGTCTGGTCAGAGGAATAACCATAGGTGCAATGTCCGGTATAACTGCTATGCTTTTTCACAGCATTGTTGATTTTAATCTTCATGTTCCGGCAAATGCCATGCTTTTTACAGTATTGGCGGCTATGACAGCAGCTCCTTCAACGGATTCCCGATGATACAAAAACTGCTTATATAAAAGTAGGGTATTTCTACCTTCTGAATACTGCTTTTATCCTATTGTGTTATTTCTCCGTTTGTGAGATAAGTATTCATAATTAAGAAAACAACTGTTACATAGCGGAATGTCGGGTTACGCTTACGCTAACCCGCAATGCCGTTAAGTTAATACCTGACCTGACCCCCGACCCCTTCCCGAAGGGAAGGGGAGACCTCATTCCGCTTTATCCCCCTTCCCTTCGGGAAGGGGGGCAGGCTTCGGCATGAGACTTCGGCGTGAGACTTCGGCGTGAGCTCAGTCGAACGCTCAGTCGAACGTTCAGCCGAATGGGGGTCAGGCTGGTTTATACCTTAACTTAACGGCATTGACGCTAACCCGACCTACAATTTCAGATGAAATAAAGCACTATTATAAGGAAACAGAAAATGCTGAATGGTAAAAATATCTTAATTACCGGCGGAACAGGTTCTTTCGGTAAAAAATGTACCGAAATCATACTGAAACGGTATAAACCGAATCGTCTTATTATTTTCAGCCGGGATGAACTCAAGCAGTATGAAATGGCGCAAATATTCTCTCCTGAAAAATATAGCTGTATGCGATATTTTATCGGAGATGTAAGGGATAAAGATCGTCTCTACCGTTCTTTCCGGGGAGTGGATTATGTTATTCACGCGGCAGCGATCAAGCAGGTTCCCGCGGCTGAATATAATCCGTTTGAGGCGGTCAATACAAATATTCTGGTGCCCAGAATATTATCAATGCCTCTATTGATCAGAAAATAAAAAGAGTTATTGCTCTGAGTACAGATAAATCCGTTATCCCTGTGAACATTTACGGAGCTACAAAACTCTGTTCGGATAAACTTTTTGTTGCAGGGAATTCCTATGTCGGAAGTGATGAAACCCTGTTTTCGGTTGTCCGCTACGGTAATGTCCTGGGCAGCCGGGGAAGTGTGGTACCGTTCTTTTTGAAAAAAAAAGCCGAAGGAGTTCTGCCTGTAACGGATCCGCGTATGACAAGGTTCTGGATAACTCTTGAACACGGAGTTGAATTTGTTTTGAAAAATTTTGAGCGTATGGTTGGCGGCGAAGTCTTTGTTCCAAAACTGCCATCCATGAATATTATGGATGTCGCCAAAGCAATCGCTCCTGAATGTAAAATAAAAATTGTCGGTATCCGCCCCGGTGAAAAGCTTCATGAAGTAATGATTCCGAGTGATGAGGCAAGAAATACAGTTGAATATGATGATTATTATGTGATCAAGCCGCAATTCAGATATTTTGGGCGGCGATTCTGTGAAAACGGATGCAAACCGGTCAAAGAAGATTTTGAATATAATTCAGGGACAAATACATGGTGGCTTTCAACAGAAGAATTCAGGAGGATGATCTCAACGCTATGATTCCTTACGGCAAACAAACCATAGATAAAGATGATATTCAGGCTGTTGCTGATGTGCTTGGTTCTGACTGGCTGACAACAGGTCCCAAAGTCGCTGAATTTGAAAATGCTGTAGCTGATTTTGTCGGAGCAAAATACGCAGTGGCTGTATCCAGCGGAACCGCTGCATTACACTGTGCTATGTATGCCATAGGGATTGGTCCGGGGGACGAAGTGATTGTTCCGCCCATGACTTTTGCAGCAACAGCAAATTGTGTTGTTTTTCAGGGAGGAACTCCGGTTTTTGCTGATGTTGAGGCAGACACATTGCTGATTGATCCGGACAAAGTGGAAGGGGCAATAACAGAAAAGACAAAAGCGATTATTGCTGTGGATTATGCGGGTCAGCCCTGCAATTATGACAGATTAAAGGCTATTGCAGAAAAACATGGACTGATTTTTGTGGCAGATGGATGTCATGCGCTCGGCGCAGAATATAAAGGCAGAAAAGTAGGCTCTATAGCTGATCTGACAGTCTTCAGTTTTCATCCGGTCAAGCATATCACAACAGGCGAAGGCGGAATGATTCTTACCGATGATCCGGAGATTGCAAAGAAATTGAGATTATTTCGGAATCACGGTATCACTACAGATTTCCGGCAGCGGGAGCAGCAGGGTTCATGGCTTTATGAAATGACTGATTTGGGCTTTAACTACCGTATCACAGATATTCAATGCGCTCTGGGGCTTTCTCAGCTTCGCAAACTCCCTGAATTTCTGAAACGCAGAAATGAGATTGCCGAATGTTATGATAATGCTTTCAGAGAATTTTCAGAAATCAGACCGCTCATGGTTCATGAGGGAGTCTTTCATGCGTATCATCTTTATGTTGTCAGATTTGACTTCAAGGCTATCGGCACTGATAGAAAAGCCTTTTTTCAGGCATTGAGGGAAAAGGGTATTGGGGTAAATGTTCATTACATTCCTGTTTATCTGCATCTTTTTTACATGAAAAGATTCGGGTTCCGTCATGGGCTTTGTCCTGTAGCTGAAGCTGCTTATGAGCAGATTCTTTCGCTTCCGATGTTTCCCGGAATGACAGATGATCATGTAAAACAGGTTATAACCGCTGTTAAACTTATTCAGAAAAAATCCTAAGAGTTTTTAAAACCCTTAGGATTTACGAGAAAATTTTTATTATGAACAAAGTCGCTATTATACCGGCACGGGGCGGAAGCAAGCGTATTCCCAAAAAGAATATAAAAATTTTTGCGGGAAAGCCGATGATTGCCTATTCAATTCAGGCAGCAAAAGAGACCGGGCTTTTTGATCGGATTATTGTATCTACTGATTCTGAAGAGATTGCCCGGACAGCAGAAGCATTCGGGGCAGAAGTGCCGTTTATGCGTCCTTCTGAACTTGCCGATGATTTGACAGGGACAGTTCCGGTATTGATTCACGCGGTAAACCGGCTAAAAGAAGATAATTATATTGCTGATTATCTATGCTGTATCTATGCCACTGCTCCTTTTATAAAACCGGAATATATCTGTAAGGGATTTGAAATTCTTCAAAAACATGGGGTAACATCGGTTTTTTCTGTTACCACATTCCCTTATCCCATTTTCCGGGCATTAAAACTGAATGAAGCCGGATATATGGAAATGTTCTGGAAAGAGCATCTTAATACACGGTCTCAGGATCTTCCTGAAGCATATCATGATGCAGGACAGTTTTACTGGATGGATGCTGAAAAATTTTTAAAAGAGAAGACCATATTTGCATCAGATGCAATGCCGGTTATTTTGCCCAGATATCTGGTTCAGGATATTGATACCCCTGAAGACTGGGAAATGGCTGAAAGAATGTATCTGAGAGATGTGTTGAAAAGGAAGGAATAACTATGATACAGGAATTGGAAGAATTACAGCATAGTATAGTAGAAGGTCGGATACCTGATGCATTGGCTCTGATTGAGGAATTAGACGGAATGAGCAGGAGAGCTATCATTAGCACAATAGAAAGTTTTATTAAACGGATGCTGGTTCACCTCATTAAAAATCAGACTGAACAGCGGATAACCAATTCATGGGCATCATCTATTCAGGATTCTGTTGTACATATTCAAAAACTGAATCAGCAGGGCAACAAAAAAACTTTTTATATCCGACAGGATGATTGGTATGACTTAATAGATGAATCATTTGAATTGGCTTTGTTTGAAGCCAGTACCGAAGCGTTTGGAGGCGTATATACTCCTTTTGAATTATCAGAGAAAATCGATAAACATAAAGTTATTGAAACTGCAATGAGTTTTATTCAATTAACTTACAATTATTCAGGCAAATCTTTACCTCCGGCTATACAGGAATTTCTGATCCGCCTGCCCGGAGGTGAAGGATGGAAAAATCGGAAAAGATAATTTAATATCAATTTCAATGAGATTATATCAATGATGAGCAAAACTTTGTTTATCCGTGCTGATGCAACAACACAAATCGGAACAGGTCATGTGATGCGGTGCATTGCACTTGCTCAGGCATGGCAGGACAAGGGCGGAGATGTAACCTTTCTGTCTCATTGCGAGAGTGACGGATTGCGTCAGCGCATTTTGGATGAGGGATTCAGGTTTATTCCAATTGAATATGCTTATCCTCATACCTCTGATTTGGAAAAGACATTGTCAGTTTTATCAGATGAAAGAGAGAATTCAGGCTGGCTTGTTTTAGACGGTTATCATTTTGACGCTTCTTTTCAGAAAGCGATCCGGGATAAAGGGATTCGGCTGCTTGTGATTGACGACATGAATCATTTGTCCCATTATCATGCGGATATTCTTTTAAATCAGAATATTCATGCGATGGATCTGAAATATTCCTGTGATGAGGATACAATTCTGCTGATGGGTTGCAAATATGTCATGCTCCGCCGTGAGTTTATTAAATATCAGGAATGGAAACGTGTTATCCCTGAAAAAGCAGCAAAGATACTGGTAACAATGGGCGGATCAGACCCGGATAATGTAACGCTTAAAGTGATTCAGGCGTTGAATCTTATGGATGATGCTGAACTTGAAGTCAGATTTGTGGTGGGACCGGCAAATCCGAATCTTGAAAGTATCAGAAAAGAATTATCCAAATCGGATTTTGCCTATACCATTTTATCCAATGTGAAAAATATGCCTGAACTGATGGCATGGGCGGATGTGGCAATTTCAGCAGCAGGGAGTACCTGTTGGGAACTGGCGTTTATGGGGTTGCCGAGTCTGATGTTCATTCTTGCTGAAAATCAGGAAGATACTGCTATGGGGCTTGATAAACATAAAGTCGGAATCAATCAGGGTTGGCATAATAAGATTTCGGATGTAAAAATTTCAAGAACGATATTTAATCTTCTAACAGATGATAATTTGTATCATCAAATAAGTGAAAACGGAAAAGCATTGGTAGATGGCAAAGGGGCTAATCGGATTGTTGGGTTGTTATATAACTTTCAAAATTAATCGGAGGATGGTATGCACATATCAGAAATCAAAGGTTTAAAGTATCCGGATGATTACATTATCAAGTTTTTTTTTAAAGAAGGATTTCAAAATAAAACCGGAAAAGTAATTGAATTCGGATGTTCTAACGGCAACAATCTGGATATTTTTTATCAATACGGCTGGGATATACAAGGTATTGATATATCAGATGATTCTATAAAAAACGCTAATGCAAGATTTGAAATATTAAAAGAAGAAAGTCGCCTTAAAAATGATTATGTTTTTATGAAGAATGATATGTTGAGCTTTATGCAAAGTTATAATAAAACTCCCAATGAAGTTCTTCTTCTTCCCAATATTATCGAATATCTTTCAATAGAAGATATCCATTGTTTTTTTAAGTATTCGGTTGATAGAAATATAATCGGAAATGACTCCTATATTTTTATTCGTACTCGTACACCGCAGGACTACAGATATGGAAGGGGAAAAAAGATTGGCGATAAGACTTTTATTATTGATGCGGATGAGACTGGAGAAAAAGGTTGTATTATGTCATTTCTAAATGAGTGGGATATTTTTACCATATTAGAAAAATACTTTATCATAAAAAATAAAGTAATATTATATTGTCGTTTTGATAATTTACAAAATAATTATATCGTGTCTAATGCGGATATCATTATGTGGTTTAAAATAACCATTAAGGAGTATAGTATATGAAATCAGCAATCATGCAGCCTACTTATATTCCATGGCTGGGATATTTTGATTTAATAGACAGAGTGGATACTTTTGTCTTCTTAGATAATGTGCAACTTGTAAAACGGAGTTGGCAGGTGAGAAATAGAATTAAAACAGTTCAGAGAGAGCTATTTTTAACAATTCCAATAAAAAAAAAGCAGCATAGGGATGATATGCTGATAAATTCTGCGTATATCAGTTATGATGAAGATTGGAAAAGAAAACATGTTAAAAGTATTGAATTGTCTTACAAAAGATCGCCATATTTTCAGGAAGTATTTCCTTTTATTTTAAGTTTATATGATGAAAAAACACCTGAAACGCTTTCTGAATTTAATATTTATATCATAAAAGAAATATCAAAAAAATTAAATATAACAACAACTTTTATTAATTCTTCAGCGTTGGAAAATATATCAGGACATAAAGATACACTTTTATGTAATATATGCAAATGTATCGGATCTGATTATTATATATCTCCAGCGGGTTCGGCTGACTATATAGAAGAAAAATCAGATGGAGGTGAATTTACTAAAAATAATATTCAATTGTTTTATCATAATTTTGAGCATCCGAATTACATGCAGCCATCCGGTGAATTTATCCCATATATGTGCATTTATGATCTGATTTTGAATATCGGTTTTGAGAAAAGCCTCAATATTATACGGAGTGGAAGAAAAGCTGAAATTGATTATTTGACTTTCAGGCAAAAATATAGAAGTAACACTCAGTTTATAAGTATTTGAGCCATCGGGGAGTTTTTCTGAGACTGTCATTTCGACGAACGGAGTGAGGAGAAATCTTACGCCTGTGAATGAAAAGCCCATTTTATAAAATTCGGACTGCTCCGACCGAAATGACAGGGATCGCTCCGTCGGAAATGACATATTTTATCAGGATATTATGAAAAACACCCCGACCCCTCAACTATTTAACTGGTGCTTTGTCAAGTTTGAAAATATGAGTTGAAATCGGGGCAGATTTTTTCAATTTCATTTTTGAAACCCGGCAAACCGATTTGATTACAAAAATTTGCCGGGAACAAAAATATTTGCTCATATCGTTATAATTATCTGAATTTATTTATTCTGTTGACCAAATGTCAAAAGAACCTGATGCTTTAGAGAGAGGATGAAAAATGATTTCGCTTCGAGACGTTCAACTTGCAGACAAAGAGAAAGTTCGTCAATGGCGAAACATGTGGGATGTTTCAAAATATATGTACACTGATCATTATATTACTCATGAAGAGCATGAAAAATGGTTTCAAATAACATTGACGCATTCATTCTGTAAATATTGGATAATTGTCTGTGATGATGAGGATGTGGGATTGGCAAATATATATAACCTTGATCATCGGCACTCCCGTTGTTACTGGGCATTTTATATTGCAAGTTCAAATGTAAGAGGTAAGGGCGTAGGAAGTTTTGTTGAATATTCGGTGTTACATTATGTTTTTGATGAACTGAAACTGAATAAACTCTGTTGTGAAGTTATAGATTTTAATGAACAGGTTATCAATATGCACAAAAAATTCGGCTTCAAACAGGAAGGACTATTCCGTAAGCATGTTATAAAAGAGAACCGTTTTGCGGATGTTGTATCTCTTGCCATGCTCAAATCAGAATGGGAAATTTTGAGAGATGATATTGAATCCAACTTAAAGAAAAAAGGCATACTATCAATATCTTAAAATAGAGAATCATAGATCGGATGAACCGGCAAAAAAACTCGGAAAATCTATCCAAATCAGTTGAAAGGGCTAAGGATATATGGAAAATGTATATATGTTTGATGCAATGTTTATTGATAACAAAACTATTCGGCTTTTTGATGAATATCCTGTTTCTGAAAAAGAGATAAAACTGATTATTATCCCGAAAAAGACTTTAAATCTGAAAAGAAAAGCCGGGCTTCTGAAGGGAAAGATAAGAATGTCAGAGAATTTTAATGATCCTTTGGAAGATATAAAGGAATATATGGAATGAAGATTCTTCCGGATACAAATGTGTTGTTATGGTTTGTTTCAGATGATGTTATTTTAAGCCATGAATATAAACAACTGATTGAAAATCCTGAAAATGAAATATGGGTGAGTATAGTTTCTTTATGGGAAATTACGATAAAGCTGAGTATCGGTAAATTGGAAATAGATGAGGATTTTGAAACTTTCTTTAAGGTTGTTACTCAGGAATACGGCTTTAAAATATTACGAATAACCGAAAACCATCTGTATCGGTATTTAAAACTTCCTCTGATTCACCGAGATCCTTTTGATCGCCTGATTTATTCACAGGCAAAAGCTGAAAATATAACTTTCCTATTTACAGATGAAATTTTCAGACAGTATGATAATATTTCATAAAATATGATATATTTTCTGTTTGAATTGAAAAGAGGAATAAATATATGGAATTAAAGAATATTTCGGGATCGGATCTTAAAGAACTTATAAAACAGGCTGTTATCAGCGCATTGACAGAACGGAAGGATTTACTGGAAGATGCAGTTTCAGAGGCTATCCTGGACTTTAAATTAGGTATTGCAATAGAGAATGGTGATACAGGGGAGTATGTCAGTGAAACGGAAATTTTTTCCAAACTTACGGAATAATTTATGAAACTGCTTTACGGAAAACAGTTCAGCAGGGATTTGGATGACATTAGGCATGATGTAAAAACAAAAAGACGCCTTTTGGAACTTATTCGCAACATAAAGGATGCTGAATCACCGGCTGATCTGAAAAATATAAGGAAAATTGAGGGATATTCAGATTATTACCGTATAAGGACAGGTGATTACAGACTGGGGATTAAAATCACAGAGAACCGTGCTGAACTGATCAGGTTTCTTCACATAAAAGATATTTACAGGATGTTTCCATAATATCAGATAAAACCGGTTATAATGGCGGGTTTTTCCTATCCCTGAATACATTTGGCAACCCATTGATTTGGTCATCCGGTTTGTGATAATGTATAACTTAAATTGACTGAAAAAAATTCGCAAGGTTTTACTGAAATAGTTAATGTGCTGCCGGGGTCTTCATGGAATGGCGTTATAATATCTTTCCAGATTCTCGCAAACAGAACTCCGATGGCTGGAGATACGGGGAATATAATGGAAATACGCCTTGAGCATGGTTCATTAATAGAAATTATACATTAACTTTAATGGATAGATATGCCCACAATGGATAAATTCAGACAGATCAATTATTGGACAGAATCTGCAAAACACGATTTGGATGTTGCTGAAACACTTTTTGATAGCGGAAAATATGACCGGTGCCTGTTTATTGCCCATTTGGTGCTTGAAAAAACAAAGATAATGCCGTTCAAACTGCCGGAAAATTCATCAGACTGTTGAAAACAAACGGGTTGGATGTGTGCGAATCCTATATTTCCGGTTCTGTCGTATCGGATACGTTCACTGAAGACAGCGATATTGATGTTGCAATTGTATCAAAAGATTTTACCGGAATACCGTATTATGATGTTCAGAAAATCAGCAGATACCGCAGATCGCTTGATCTGAGACTGGAAGTTCATCTATTTTCCTCAGACGACATTGCCTTGAATCCGCCGTCATTTTTCATTGACATACGCAATAAGGGCATCCGCCTGACATGAGGCAGGCAAAAACAAGAGACGGAGGAAATCAAATATAAATATGAACCCCTTTATTATCATTAACCAAAGAAAAATCGGCTGTGGTGAACCAGTTTATATCATTGCCGAAATGTCCGCAAACCATAATCAGGATTTTGACAAAGCAGTTAAAATCATTGAGGCGGCAAAAGAAGCCGGAGCAGATGCTGTCAAACTTCAGACTTACACACCGGACACCATCACCATCAATTGTGATAATGAATATTTCCGAATTAAAGGCACGATATGGGAAGGTAAAAATCTTTATGATTTATACGGTGAGGCTTATACACCCTGGGAATGGCAGCCGAAACTGAAAGGAATAGCGGATAAACTCGGACTTGACCTTTTTTCAACACCTTTTGATCCCACAGCAGTTGATTTTCTGGAAAAAATGAATGTGCCTGCTTATAAAGTCGCTTCATTTGAAGTAACTGATATTCCTTTGCTACGGAAAATCGCTCAGACCGGCAAGCCGATCATCATGTCCACCGGCATGGCAACCCTCGGAGAGATTGATGAAGCAGTTCAGAGCATAAGAAATGCAGGCGGAAATCAGATAGCCTTGCTTAAATGCACCAGTGCATATCCCGCTCCTGTAGAAGAGGCAAATCTGAAAACTATTCCTCATTTGGCGCAGGCTTTCGGCGTTCCCGCAGGATTATCGGATCATACAATGGGAAACACGGTTGCCATAGCTGCTGTGGCTCAGGGCGCATCCATTATTGAAAAGCATTTTACCCTTTCCCGCTCAGAACCGGGTCCAGGACAGTTCTTTTTCTATGGAGCCTGCTGAATTCAAAGAAATGGTGAATGCCATCCGCATAGTTGAAAAAGCACTCGGTACGGTCAGATATGAAGTAACAGAAAAAGAGAAAGAAAGCCGGGTCTTCAGACGTTCACTCTTTGTTGTAAAAGATATAAAAGCAGGAGAAAAGTTTACATCGGAGCATGTCCGATCCATCCGCCCGGATACGGACTGCATCCCCGTCATCTGGATGATATTATAGGGCGTAAAGCTGAACGGGAAATCAAAAAGGGAACTCCTTTATCATGGGATATGGCAGGAGGAAATCCGATTAATGAATAAACAGGAATTTTCTGATGAAATTGATCGTCTGGTACATGCAAGCGAACATATCCAATACAAAGGGATTTCAATCGGGCAGGCACTGAAAATTCCTTTTATTAATTATCTGATGATGCGTGAAGAAAACGAAGGAATAACTTTGAAAATTATTCTTCGCATCTTTCGGGTGGCAGTATTTATTTTAGCACGGATTTTCATCGGAACTCTATGGAATTTCAGAAAAGAGAATCATAAGTACAGCGGTAAAAAAATAGCGGTGATTGCTGATTATGAAGGGCATGTGGAAGATATGACTTTGTGTCTTTCAGAACAATTTGAAAAAAATGAATTCTTCTTTCTCACATCTTCGTATCCTATATTTAAAAGATTGAGGAAAACATTTGATTGTCTTAATATTTTTAAACAGATATATTTTTTTTCTTTTAAATCTTTAACGGAATATTACAGATACTACAGGAAAATATGCCAATGTATAAATCCTGAAAATGTTCTGTTTAAAATGGAACTCTTTTCCAAAGTCTGCTCAATATTAACTGCCATTGACTATTATCATAATCTTTTTAACAGCATTGATATTATAGCCGTTATAACGATGAGCGACAGACAGTGGAATGAATATGTCATAACAAAAACAGCCCGACAGCATGGTATTTTAACTTATACGAATCAGCACGGCTGGCTTGCGCTTCCTACAGGTTATGTTCCTATTGCGTCAGATAAAATCTTTACATGGGGAGATGAAAGCCGGAAACATCTTATCCAACATGGTGTTCCTGATAAGCAGATCGTGATTTCAGGAAACCCAAAATTTGATAAGGTATATTCATACTACTTGCCGGAAAGAGATAAAATCAGGACTGATTTTCAGACCCGTTATGCTCTCAAACCGGGGTTGCCTGTGGTAACCTATCTGTCATCAGGGATTGTCGGATCAATCCTTACATACAAAAGAGCATTCGAATTTTTCAGGTGTTTTTGTCAGGTAGCTGATTTGCCTGTAAATGCAGTCATAAAAGTGCGTCCCGCAAAAGATGATAAAAGCATGTATCAAACATGGCTCAGGAAATTGAATATATCTTCTCATGTACCGATATTTGATAATGAACCTTTATTTGAGATACTGGCAGCCACAGATATAGCCGTAACAACGATAACCAGCGCTGGAATGGATGTCTATCGGATTCGGAATTCCGACAGTTATATTAAATACGGTCAGAGGTTTTGAGGTAAGAGAAATTGTATCTTATGTTGATGACACAATCGAATGTAAAACCGAAAATGAGTTTTATACTGTTATAAATGAGTTGGTTACAGATTCGGCGAAATACAAGGCTGAACTGGCGAAGGCGGAAGAAGTTCGTAAAAAATATTTTGCCAATTCCAAAGCATTTAATACTTCGGAATTTATCCGTAACTATATTCTTAGACAGGCTAAACCCTAAGAAGCAGGTCTGATATAATGTTCAAACAGATAAAAAAGCTGTTCAAAAACGTGGTGATTCAGAATACAGGTATCTATACGCTGGGGAATATGCTGCCTCAACTGATAAATGTCCTGCTTTTGCCTGTTTTCACCCGATATCTCTCAAAAGAAGAATACGGTATTCTCAGCTATACCACCTCTTTGAACGTATTTTTCCTTGTTATCGGAACGCTTTCTGTTCACTCTTATGTTCTCAGGAATTATTTTGAATGTTCAGGTGAAAAAGAGAAACAGCAGCTTTTCGGAACAGTATCTGTTTTTCTGATCATCTATAATCTCTTACTTTTGGGAATAGCCGTAAATTTTTTTCCGATATTTTTTAAATATTTCGGCGTTCAGATTCCTTTTGATCCTTATATCCGTCTGGCTCTTTTTATCAATGCTGCTGATGTTACCGGAGTTGTTCCTTTAGCTTATTTCAGGGTAAAACAGAAGGCAATTCCGTTTGTATTACTTACCTTTTTGCAGATTCTGATTGGAACAGGATTAAGTCTTTATCTGGTGATTCACCTGAAAATGGGAGTGCTGGGCAGATATTACGGGCTTTTGGGAGCAGGTCTGGTGATGCTTGTCAGCTATTTTATCATTATATGGAAAATTTCATCTCTGCGTCCCGATATGAATCTTTTAAAAAAATCGCTTGTATTTTCACTTCCTTTATGTCCGACTGCTTTTTTTACAACTGTTATGAATATGTCCGACAGACTGATTCTGGAGCGGTATGTGTCTTTGTCTGAAATAGGCATTTATTCAATAGGATTCATGGTCGCAAACGGATTGAGTATTCTGACCAACGGTATCTATAAAGCTACGGAACCTGAAATTTACCGTATGGCTGACAAACCGGGATTTAAACAGTGGATGCTGAACCTGAAACGATATATGGTTTTCATCATGCTGGGGATAGGTTGTCCTCTTATTATTCTGTCAAAAGAAATAATTATGCTGCTGACAGCCCCGAATTTTCATGAGAGTTTTAAAATCACATCGCTGATTACAGTCGGTATGATTATCCGGGGGATTACCATGCCGGTCTCCTGCTGTCTTATGGCAAATTATGCCACCCGTTATCTTCCGCTGATTACTCTGACAGGTGCTTTGACAAGTATCGGAATCAATTTTATCCTGATTCCTCAGATAGGAATTTACGGAGCCGGTATCAGCATAATCATATCTTCAACGGTCATGTTAATCTTATCCCTGTTTGCTGCAAGGCTGGTTTCAGGTATTCATTTTCATTTTGGAATTGACGGCATTATTATCAGCGGAGCCTGCTTTTTGGCTTATGAATTGTCAAAACTTGATTTTTTCAATCTGAAAGTTACAATTATCAGCAAACTTATTATTGTTGCTGTTATGTTCGGAATGACTATCTGGTATATGATTTATCACTCAAAAAAGGAGAACATCCTATGCGAAAATATCTGACATCCTTCTTATCAGGCAATATAAAAACAAGTTCATCTTTGCCGTCATTTCAAAAACAGATTCAGGAAACAAATCGCTTTCTTGACTCTGTGATCACAGGAGATGGGTTAATCAGAGAGACTCTGACAAAAATCCGTCCATGCCCTTTTTGCGGTGATCATTCTGACAATGAGATGATGATTTGGAAGGGTTTTCATTGGAAAACCTGTTCAAAGTGCCAAATGGCTTATGTCTGCAATCCGCTTTCGCAAAACTTTCATGAAATGGATATATATTCCTGCGCCATTGATCATCTGGATGTATTGGAAAATACAGTTCAGGAGCATAATCCGGTTACAGAACAGGCAATTGAAACTTTGGAATATGCCGGAAAAATATTTCCGAATTTCGGAGGAGTATGTGATATTGGCTGCGGTAACGGGGGATTTCTTCATATTTTAAAGAAGAAAGGAATACCTGTTTTTGGAATTGATATTAATCCGAAAGCAGTGAGCATTACGAAATCAAAAGGGATCCCCGCTTCACTGATTCAGGATTTTTCAGAAAAGGATATATCTCATTTAAAACCGCCTGTCCTATTTACCATGCGTCAGTTGATTGAGCATGTTGAAGATATTAAAAAACTTTTAGATGGAATAACATCTCTGACCTCACCGCCATGGATGCTGCTTATAGAAACACCTAATCTGAATTCATACAATGCCGGGAAACTCGGTTTCAGACACCGGCATTTTTACGGATGGGTTCATCTTCAGATTCTGTCATCAAAAACCATGCAAAGGATCGCAGATGATTTTCAGATGAATCTTTTGGATGTCAGCACTTACGGACCTGCCCAGCGGTATCAAAGGCTGGCTTGTAACCAGATATTTTCCTCAGATTTATGATCCTTTTCATTGTAATCATTTGATATCTAATGAAAATTTAAAAAAAATGCAGATTGTCAAAGTTCTGCTGTTACAAACCATTCATCAGATATATCTTCTTATGCAAAAAGATTCGCTAAGAATTGTCTGCAAGGTATTGATAAAATCTTGGCTCCGTTGAGTCCGAATTCCGGCGAATATATACGCGCTGTGTTTCTCAAAGAAGCGTCAAAGTAGAAATAATCTGACATTCTGAACCTTAATCAATGGCATAATAAGGGATAATTTATCATGGAAACAGCATATATAAATAAAGATGAACTGCATGAGTATCTTGTAAAAGAACTTCCTGTAATTATTGAAGAAAATCTGAATATTCAGAAAATGATTTTTCTGATTTCCCGGAAGAATTTTGCAGAGAGAGAAAAAACAGATGACCGGTTTGAGCGGATGTTTGAGGAACTTCAGAAAGATCGGGATGAAAATAACAGAAAATGGGATGAAACCAATAAAAGACTGGATAATTTAATCCGGCAGTCTGATGAACGGTTTGCCGCGATGCTTCAGGAAATAAAGGATATCCGCAGCCGACAGGAGAGTTCTGTCGGAGCATTGGGAGCAAGATGGGGAATAGCGGCGGAATCGTCATTCCGCAATGCTCTGAAAGCGATTCTGGAAAACCGCTTTGATGTTCAGGTGTTAAATGTTACGGAATATGATCATGAAGGATTTGTGTTCGGACAGCCGGATCAGGTCGAACTGGATGTCATTATAAAGAACGGAGAAATTATTATCTGTGAAATCAAATCATCCATGAGCCGCTCGGATATTTACACATTTCACCGCAAGGTACAGTTTTATGAAAAACAGCATAATTGCAAAAAAACAGCTATGATGGTCATTTCACCGATGGTTGACAGATATGCACAAACTGTTGCCAAAAAACTGGGAATCGAGGTTTATTCATATTCCGAAGATGTGAGATTATGAGGATCATAGCCCATAGGCCAGGGTGAATGAAATGAACCCCGACAATAATAAACTGAAAATGTCAGAGTTATCACCCCAACCTACAGCCTAGCTTGAATCCGAATTCATGCGAATATATACAAGCTATGTTTCTCAAAGAATCATCAAAGTAGAAGATTACTACCTTAGAATACATTTTTCACCGTATTGATTTTTCTATGGGATTCATTGATAATCACTCCTTAAAGCAACAGGGTTTTAAGAATGTTTATGTTCAGAACAAAAATATTTGCCAAAAGATCTTTATTTGAATGGTTCAATCTGTTCAATATGGCATATCACTTTGCAAAAACAAGGCTATGGTATTCATGGTTTTTTGGCAAAATCAGATACAGGAACAGTTATCCGTTCTCCCATAGAAATAGATGCTCCTGAAAATATCTATACAGGTAAGCGGGTACGGATTGCTCCCTACGCATGGCTTAGTGCAAAGCCCCTTGTTGAAGGAATTGTTCCGAGATTGGAAATCGGAGACGGAACTGCTATAGGAAGATTTTTTCACTGTACAGCTTCCAATTCTGTCATTCTTGAAGAGAATGTTCTGATAGCCGAAAGAGTTTATATATCGGATCACACGCATAATCATTATGATACAGATGTTCCGATTATAGATGCTCCGATAAAAAATCTGGGTACGGTAAAAATCGGAGCAGGTTCATGGATTGGTGACGGAGCTATGATTTTTGGGAATATAACTATCGGCAAACATGCGGTCATCGGAGCAGGAAGTATCGTAAGGGATGATGTACCGGATTATGGCGTTGCTGTGGGAACACCTGCACGTGTTGTCAAAATTATAAAGCATTAATAAATTTCAGGGAGAAAATAATGAATAAAATAGCTTTTTCCGATAATAACAGCGGATTACCGATAGTTGATCTGTTTATCATTAACTATAAAGGCGCTGATCTCACCTGCCGATGTCTGGAATCAATATTTAACCATACAAAAGGGGTAAAGATAAATATATGGGTGATAGATAATAACTCGGAAGATGGCAGCGCAGAAATTATAAGAGAAAAATTTCCAAATATCAACCTTATTGAAAATAACAAAAATTCAGGATTTTCCGGTGCAAATAACCTGGCAATCCGAATAAGCAATGCTCAGAATTATATTCTGCTGCTGAATAATGACACCATACTTATCAGGGATATTATATCTGAAATGGTAAGTTTTATGGAGGCAAATCCGAATGCTGCGGGCATAACTTGCAGGATGTTGGATGAAAAAGGAAATATACGGAGCATGTCTTTTGCCGAGCCAAATCTTTTTCTGTTAACATTGCAGATATTGGATGTTAAGAATTGGAATTTTATAAAAAAACTTTCAGCATCTGATACTGTCAGAAAGATAGCTTCCAAATTATCAAAAAATATTGACTCTTATGTATCAAAAGATTCTGTTACATTATCTCAAAAAGTAGAAGAAGTAAAATTTCTTTCAGGCGCATGTCTTTTGACCAGCAGAAAAATGCTTGATACTGTCGGAATGTTTGATGATGCTATCTTTCTGGGACCTGATGATAAAGACTGGAGTTTAAGAGCATCAAAGCAGGGGTGGAAACTTTTATTGATTAATGAACCCGGTATAATACATATCGGCGAACAAAGTAAAAAAAAGACATTCGGAAACCGCAGAAATGCTCTGGTGTATGCTGGAATGTTTCATTTTTACCGGAAACACTTTGGAAAAAAAGCAGATTTATATCTGCGGTTCATTATTATCCCGATTATTTATCTTCAGTTACTGTTTTATATAGGGACTTCTTTTCTATACGAAAAAGCAGATGTCCGAAAAAGTCAGATTACTGAATATCTGAAAATAATCAGGCTTGCATCCTCTTCACGCAATTTGAATATTTAACCATAACATTAAGAATAAAAATATGGTAACAATATTAATTAGTTTAATTATCGCCGGCATAGTTTTTCTTACAGTCATTATTGTCTTATCAGGCAATAAAAACGCCGGTAAATTATTAATGGGATGGCCAATTTTTATGATAATCCTTGCTTTTGTTCCGAGTACCGGCGAATCTTCCATAAGACTTGCGGGTTTGCCTATCGGCTATTTTCCTTTTATCATAATCAATCTGATGGGTTGTATAAAATCATTCGCAAGCCGGTTTACGCCTTGGAAGACGAATCTGCCATGTATCAATATTATAAAAATTATCTTTATTTTCAGCCTTTACGCTGTAATAACAGGTGTGTGGGCAATAGATAAGAGGGAATGGTTTATCTACACTGCGATGTGGTTTCTTTATATTTTTCTTCTGCTTTGGCCCACTATTTCCCTTATTGATAACACTCAGCTTTTATTTAATATACTGAAAATTTTTGTTTATACTGTTCCTATAATATATTCATTGGGAACAATACGTTATTTTATAGGGGATAACCCGAATCCCTTTCCCATGCTGTACAGAAATGCTTCAGCTTATGTTGTATTATTGACGGTTCCGTTTGTTCTGGTCTTCTATTTTATAACAAAACGAAAACTTCATTTAATCTCTTTTTTCATTCTGCTGATTAATATTTTTTTCATGAAAAGCAGAACAGCCTATGTCAGTGTTCTCGCTGAGATAATTATTATTTTCATGTTATTTGGCGTGAACAGAAAAATGTGGTTTTTATTTATACTCTTAACCTGTGTATTCTTTTCTGCTGCTGCCTTCAAAAATACTTATATTGAGGAAGGATTTAAGCGATTTCAGTCCATCAGCAACCCTTTTAAGCTGTTGGCTGAAGAAGAAACTTCAGCGAGGATCCCTGATGCCCGGCGAGTCTATCTGACACTTTTATCTTGGAGGATATTTTCAGATAATCCTTTTTTTGGTGTCGGTATGGGGAATCTTGTTGCAAACTATCCCTCTTCTTCAGACAGAAGAGCTACAGGGCGTCCCCATAATTTTTATCTGACAAATATGGCAGAGATAGGAATTACAGGAAGTCTGCTTTTTATTCTTTTTCTTTTTACTATTCTTATTTACTTCCGAAAGGCTGTTAAAATTGAGAAAGACTATCAGATAAAAGGACTGGCAAAAGCCTTTTTTACAGCTCATATCGGAATAGTTATTGCTTTGGCATTAAATGATTTTATTACACTCCCTTTTGTCTGGTTTTTTTGGGGAATGGGACTCTCTCTTTATAATTCAGTGATGTCAAAAAGCAGATCAAAGGAAACCGGGTATGAAACCTGTTGTAACCGTAATCATAGTGATGCGGAATGCAGTGAAAAGCATAGAAAGCTGCCTGTGTTCGCTGACAACCCAGTTTGATGAAATCAGAGATTATGAACTGATTCTTGTTGACGGAGAGTCAGAGGATCAGACTGTTTCTGTTGCGGAAGATACAATAAAACAGTCAGGATTAAACGGATTTATCATTAATAATCCCAAACAGATACTTGCTTCGGGATGGAATCTTGGAATTCTTGCAGCAAAAGGGGAATTCGTGGTTCGCCCGGATGCTCATAGTCTTCTTTATCCGGGATATATTTACCGGGGAATTGAGATTCTGAAAAATCATCCTGAAGTGGTCGGAGCCGGAGGCATTCTCATAACAAAAGGGGATGGATTCTGGGGCAAAATTATCGCGGCAGCATTATCAACCCGTGTCGGAGTGGGGAATTCGGGTTTTCGTGTAGGCGGTTCATCCGGTTATTATGATACAGCAGTATATCCGGTATATCGCCGTGAGGCACTTATAGATGCCGGTCTGTTTAATGAATCATTGAAACGTAATCAGGATAATGATTTGAATCAGAGACTCCGCAGAGCGGGGTGGAAAATATGGATGGATTCTGAAATGAAGGCAGATTATTATTGCCGGAATTCACTCAAAAGCCTGATGAGCCAGATGTATGGTAACGGCAGATATATAGCAGAGGTGATCCGATGAGATTCAGACATTTTGCTCCGTTTCTGTTTTTTCTTTTTCTGATATTTTTTACATTTTTTAATGTACAGCCGGGTATTCTGATCTTTACTCTTTATCTGACAGTTCTGATGACAGTTGCTGTCAGAATAAGCTGGCAAAAGAGGGATTTGAGCTATCTTCTGACGGGAGCGGTGATTTTTATGATGCACGTCAGTTACGCGGCAGGTACAGCAGCCGGTTTTTTCCATTATATGCTGAGATATGAATGTCTGAACAAATCTGACATAAACGGTTATGAAATGATAAAACGATATTTTGATCTGTCTGTTTCAGGATGTGCATTAATATGTTTAAGCCCTCTGCTTTTTATCATTGCCCTGTTAATCAAATATGACTCTGCGGGAAGTGTATTTTATAAAGGAAAGCGATCCGGGCGAAATGGGAAACCGTTCTTTATTTACAAATTTCGGACAATGATTGAAAATGCGGATCAGATAGGCAGTCCAGTAACAACTAAAGAGGATAAAAGAATCACCCGTGCGGGAAAGATTCTGAGGCGTTCAAAATTAGATGAACTGCCCAATCTTTTCAATGTGTTTTGGGGAGATATGAGTCTGGTTGGACCAAGACCTGAATCGCCTGTTATGGTTCAGCAATACAGTACAGAACAGTCACAGGTACTGAATGTAAAACCCGGAATCGCATGTATTGCTCAAATCAGGTATCCGAATGAACAGGCTCTTTTATCAGGGAATCAGTTAAATGAAACCGGATATATCAGACACATGAGAGATAAACTTGATCTTGATCTTCTGTATGTTAAGACAGCATCTTTTTTTGGAGATTTGCTGATTCTCTTTTTCACTTTCCTTGCTGTATTCGGAATTCAAATTGATCTTGAATCCTTTTTTCACAGGAGGATGACTTTATGACATTCAAATTTAAATTGGAACGTACCCTTTCATCTGAGGAAAAAATCAAGGCTCTGAAAGAAATTGCAAATCTGAATCATGAAGATGTTGATATTGGTGAAAATGTTGAGATTATAGGGAATAAAATTGAAATCGGCAGAGGTGTCATCATTGAAAAGGGTGTCAAACTGGTTTTCGATAATGCTGTCATCGGGGATTTTACGCGTATCGGCAAAGAGTCTGATATTCGTGCAACTCAGCTTATACTTGAAAGCGGAACAACATTAGGGCATGATATGCGGTGTCTGGTCGGTGAACAACTGCGTATCGGCAGAAATGCGTATATCGGACATTCCTGTGAACTGATTTGCCGAAACGCCAAAATTGATGAGGGATTTTATGCTGAACACGGTATTATTATCGGCGGAGGCGGCGGATCAACAGGACCCTGTTCAGAACTTAAGATCGGGCGTTTTGTTCATCTGGGAGAGTTTTCTGTTTTAAATACAGCCCGTCCTTTGACCATAGAGGATGAAGCCGGTTTAGGGGCGCATGTGATGATATATACACATGGGATGTGGTCTCCTGTTCTGGAAGGTTATCCTGTTAATTTCGGACAGGTTCACATAGGGTCAAAAGCATGGATAACAGGGCGTTCTATTATCATGCCCGGCGTGTCGGTTGGTGAGGGAACCGTTGTTGCTATGGGTTCTGTTGTCACCAAAGATTTGCCTCCCCGAAGTCTGGCTGGCGGCGTACCGGCAAAGGTATTGCGTGAAGGATTATTTGATCATAAACTGTCATTTGAAGAGCAGATTGGTATTGTGAGGGAAATACTGGAACGTTATATACCGGAATTGGAATTTAAAGGATTTACAGTTGAAAAAGATGAAACAGATAAAAATATACTGTTAAGGGTTGATAATTCTCTTATAGCTTTCTTTCCGAATATTGAAGATATGAAAAAATATCAGGATATTAATATGAAGGATCGCCTGATTATTCTCGGTTGGAGCAAAGAATCAGAGATTCAGCCTGATTCGGAACAGATAACTCTGTTTGATCTTAATAAAATGAAAATGTCCGGTTATACAGATGAACTCTCCGAAGATTTACGCGATTTTCTCAGACGGAACTGTATCAGGTTCTATACACAGGATAAATTCCGTTCCATTCAACCCCGGATTTTCAGTAATCTGTCAGGAGTATAACAGATGTCTGAAAATATTCTTGTCGTTGCTGCCCATCCTGATGATGAAATACTCGGTTTGGGCGGAACAATTGCCCGGCACATCTCCCAAAAAGATGAAGTGCTTGTTTCAATTATTGCTGATGCAGGAACTGCACGGTATCAGGATGAAAAAATAGCCCATGTCCGGCAGTGTTGTATGAAGGCGGCTCATAGCTTAGGCGTCAGTGATATTCGTTTCGGAGGTCTGGAAGATCAGAAACTGGATATACTGCCTATTCTTGAGATAACGCAATGGGTTGAAGCAATTTTGAAAGATTTTAAGCCCGATATAATTTATACGCATCATCGCGGAGATATTAATCGGGATCATCAGATCGTCCATGAAGCAACTTTAACCGCTGCCAGACCTTATGCCGCACCTTATGTCAAAAGAATTCTTTGTTATGAAGCACCGTCAGCAACAGAATGGAACGGTCCTTATCTGGAGAGTGCTTTTATTCCAAATGTATTCATAAATATAAGCGACTATATGGAAGCCAAAATAAAGGCAATGGCTGAATATCATACAGAATTATCTGCTTTTCCCCATCCCCGTTCACCCGAAGCATTACGTGCCAGAGCAGTTTTATGGGGGAGTGTGATTGGTGTAAAAGCAGCGGAGCCATTTATTTTGGTACGTGAAATACAAAAATAGCATGATGTAAAACTTTTATCAGAATACAGATATTTACAAATTATTCAGATATGTTCTGAAAAATCTGCTTTCATTTACGCCATGTGCAACTTTTTCCTGACCGCAAAGGACGCAAAGGTTTCCGCAAGGTTCGCAAAGGTCTCTCTGCGACCTCTGCGATTTCTCTGCGTCCTTTGCGGTAAAAAAGTTGCACATGACATTTCATTTGTATTTCAAAATTAAAATTCTGTATGACATGAAATAATACACAGGAAATATATGCAAAATAGTATATTAGCTTTTGCACTTCCCGACATTGGGGAAGAAGAGATAAACGAAGTTGTTGATACGCTTAGATCAGGATGGCTGACAACTGGACCCAAAACTCAGCAGTTTGAAAAGGATTTTGCCAAGTTTGCGGGGACATCTCATGCTCTTGCTGTGAATTCTGCAACAGCAGGGCTGCATCTGGCATTGGATGCCATCGGAATCGGACAGGGGGATCAGGTTATCACCACGCCATATACCTTTACAGCCACCGCAGAGGTGATCCGGTATATGGGGGCTGATCCGGTATTTGCTGATATTGACCCCAAAACATTTAACATAGACCCGAATCTGCTTGAAGAGAAAATCAAAGCACTAAGATCGCGGAACGCTCCGCTAAAAGCCATCATTCCGGTTCACTTTGCAGGTCAGGCATGTGATATGGAAAGTATTCTTACATTAGCCCGCCGGTATGATCTGAAAGTCATAGAGGATGCTGCCCATGCCTTACCCTGTACCTGTCAGAATCAGATGATCGGGAGTATCGGAGATATAACAGTATTCAGTTTTTATGTTACAAAACCGCTTGCCACAGGTGAGGGCGGCATGATTACCACCGATTCAGATGAGATTGCAAAACGTATCAGAATCATGCGGCTTCACGGCATTAACCGGGATATATGGGACAGATACAGAAGTAAAAAACCGAACTGGTATTATGAAGTTGTTGCTCCGGGTTTTAAATACAACATGCCTGATATTGCTGCTTCAGTGGGTATTCACCAGCTTAAAAAAGCGTACAGGTTTCAGAAACAGAGAGAAGCGATTGCCAGACGTTACACAGAGGCATTTGCAGATTTGCCGATTAAAACCCCTTTTATTGCAAATCCTGAAGATATTCATTCATGGCATCTGTATGTCATTCAACTTGAATCGGAAAAGCTGAAAATCACCAGAGATGAATTTATTGAAAAAATGGCTGAAAAAGGAATCGGAACAAGCGTGCATTTTATTCCGCTTCATCTTCATCCTTACTGGCGGGAGCGTTACGGATTCAGGCCTGAAGATTTTCCGGTTGCTTTTGATTGCTACCGCAGGGCAGTCAGTTTGCCGATTTATACAAAAATGACAGATGATGATGTAAATTCAGTTATTCAGGCAGTCAGAAAAATTCTTTCGGAGCAGTCTTTATGATTCCTTATAATCCGTATATCAAAAGAATTCTGGATATTATTCTTTCTCTCTCTGCAATGGCTTTTTTTCTTCCGCTCTTTGCCGTTGCATATATTCTTATCCGTTCAGAATCCGAAGGTTCTCCGTTTTTTATTCAGGAGAGAATCGGAAAAGGGATGCACCCTTTCCGTCTTATAAAACTCCGTTCCATGCAGATAAAAACTTCTTATGATAATCAGTTTGAACCGGGACAGAGTTGCCGGATAACCAGAGTTGGTAAAATTTTACGCAAAACCAAAATTGACGAACTGCCGGAACTGATATATCTTTAAAGGCGATATGAGTATTGCAGGACCCAGACCCGAAGTTCCTCAGTATGTTGGGATATATCCTGATGATTTCCGTGAAATATTGAAAGTCCGTCCGGGTCTTTCTGATTATGCGTCTGTCAAGTACAGAAACGAAGAAGATATTCTTGCATGTCAGTCTGATCCTGATGAATATTACCGCTGTGTTATTTTACCGGATAAACTGAATCCGGCAAAAAATTATATAAAAAATATTTCATTTCATACAGACTGGCATATAATCATCACTACTATAAAAAGTCTTTTCAGAAAATAAAACAGGAATTAACAAAGGAGCAGAGATATGTTTCATAAAACCCCGAAAATGCTGGCAGAAAATCACTTTCCTGATATAATAGAAATCAACCTTGAATATGCTCTGAATACCTATGATTGGCAAAACTGGCATCCCATAAGCGGTAATGGAATCACTGTTACCGGATTTTGGAATAAATCTGCAGGGCAGCCTGATCCGGATATTTTTCAACTTGATGAGCGGGGAGTTTATATCCGGCGATAAAAAAAATGAGAATAAACTTAAATTTTGTATTCCGGAGCAGTAATGTCCGGTTAGGTTTTTGCATACGTCTTTTCCCCGTTCTTTGATAACAGCAGAATAAAAATGGGTGCGGGATCCGGGAAAGGATTCCGGAGTTCATTATGTATTGCAATGCGGATTTGTCTTAACCGCACGGCAGACACCGGTTCGTTAAAATGTCTCCGGCAGTATACCGCCATAAGCAGATATGTAATCAGTCCCGAAAGCAGTTGAACCATGACTCCGTATTCACTCCGGGCAATTAGGTGATATACTTTAAGGTGCTTTTTCCGCCTTGAAAGAATTTTTCAATGCCCCGCCGGAGTTTATAAACAGGAGCAAGCTGTTCCGCGGTCAGGTCATGACGGTCGGCGGCAATGAGATATTCGGTACCGGCGGCACAGTATCCGACAACACGGACGGGTTTTTCAGTCCGCTTCACACCGGATGTTCCCAGGTAAACAAGGGCATCACAGAATATATAAGTACCTCATCAAAAGTTATGTACCGGTTATTCAGACTCAATAGTGTATTGCGGGCCGAAATTGCTCGGAATATCTTCGGCACATTCCGCCGGTGCCTGAAATGATACGCAGGCAGCAGAAGGCAGCCGTCCATATTTTATCTTCTGCCGTGGAATTTCAGTCAGATTAAGTTCAGGAGAGTATGCTGACGGAAAGACAGCATGCAGCCCTTTTTCTTCCCGTTCAGGCAGGCATGACAGAAACCTGTCACTTTTATGGACAGGTGCGTTATCCGTAATAACATGTGTCTCCTGATCAGTTTTCCCGGTAAAATTTCCGGAGCAGGCAGTCACTGCGTCAGTATCAATTGTGCATTCAGACACATAAGGGGTGAAGTCGTTATCCCTGTCCATAAATCCGGGAACATTCAGAGTTTGTCCTTTTGCCGGAGCGATTTCAATATATCCGCCTTTCGGCTGACAAGCATACGGAACACACGGTGTCTGACTGAAACCGGCACCGTCGGAATACCGGACATCAGTTTCACCCTTTTCCCGCCGTTTCTCCGATTCCCTGATTTCTTCCCGCTTTTTCCGGAATTCTTCCTCATTCCGTCTGTTTTTCAGCGGTTTCCGGATGCGTTTCCGGACACGCTTTTTTTTATTACCCGCCTGACCGTTGAATCGCTGACCGTTTTTCCTCTCCGATCTTCAAGGGTGACAATAATTTTTTTTGCCGAACGGGGTTCCTCTTCAGCTGTTTCATGAACAGACTCCTCATCTCCGGGTGTCAGGATACCGGGTCCGCCCGGTGGGGAGCATCATACAGTCCTCTTATTCCGAATTTTTCCCGACTGTCTGTCACACGGGATACCGCATGACGCTCAATACCGCATATTTCAGCTGTTTGCCGCATCCCGAAGCCTTTGTAACTCAGAATTATAACATGCGCACGGTTCCGGCCCGGCAGTCCGATGATTTTTATGAGCAGCTTCCGATGTTTTCAGCTCTGCTTCAGTAATATCTGAAATATATTTCATTTTTACAGCCTCCTTACTGATATGTTCTATTTTTACCGGAGGCTATATCATATTTTTCTTCCCGGCACAAAATTTTTGATGAGGTGCTTACCATAGAGAACAATGTGATAACATTCACCGAGGATGAAGATTACAGAACCATATATTTTTATGACGACAATTTTTTTGCGGAAGAAAACGCATTCGTGTTATCCTGTCATTATTATCTGACACAGGGCAGCGGGAACAGCGACGACTGGCTTGCGGCAATTATTGATGACGGGTTCAGCTATGATTACAGAATGCTGATCGGTGGAGAAAGCACAGGCTTATGGGCAATTGATATGACGCCGTATCAGGGCAAAACCGTCAGTCTCTCATTCGGTCCGGAGTCAGATGATTTTAAAACAGGAACTGCGGGAGCTGTTTATGATATAAGTATGGACCCTGTGCCTGAGCCTGCATCAGTGATTCTGCTGATAAGCGGATTTGTCTGTCCTGCAGGAATCAGGATTGGAAAACGTATAATACCAAGTCGCTTATGAAACTACAAGATGCCCGACTATTCCGAAGACCTGCGGGGTTTCCAAAACCCCGCAGGTCTTTGAATATTTCAATTGCGATTTGGTATAAAAATGAACAGATAAGGAGAAAAAGATGAAAAACAGTTTAAAATCGTCCCGGAGATTCGTATCCTGAACTTAATCTGACTGAAATTCTGCGGCAGAAAATAAAATATGAACGGCTGCCTTCTGCTGCCTGCGTATCATTTCAGGCACCGGCGGAATGTGCCGAAGATATTCCGATCAATTTTGGCCCGCAATACACTATTGAGTCTGAATAACCGGTACATAACTTTTGATGAGGTACTTAAGCAATCATATATCATTTATGATTTTGGTGCAATCTGTTTTTGGGATTTCCTGATTGACAGGACATCCGAAATCTGATACCGGAAATACGGACTGCGGAAAAAAACAGACGGAATGATAATAAAAAGGAGTCCGGGTAATTATGATTACATATGAAAAAATAGGAAACAGGGAAAAACCCGTAATATCTCTGACCGGTCTTACGCCGTCGGAATTCGGAATGCTGCTGCCTTTCTTCGGGAAAGCCGATGATATTCTGACTTCGCTGAAAATAGAAGAGACGGAACGCGGACGTGTATGCGGAGGAGGACGGAAATCCGTGTTCGGGTCATCATCTGATAAATTACTGTTTATATTGTTTTATTTTAAATTATATCCTTTGCGGATACTGATCGGTTTTCTGTCCGGAACGGGGCGGAGCCGGGCGAATTACCGGATTCACAGATTTACGGATGTTCCGGGGATAACCCCGGAAGAACTTGGGCATCTGCCGGAGAGGAATCCCGGCATGCCGGAAAAAACTCTTACAGAAAACGGAGAGACGGAATTTGTAACCGACGGCGCGGAACGGGAGATATGCCGACCCGTAAATAACGGGAAGCAAAGAAAATATTGCAGCGGAAAAAAGAAGCGTCATACGGTAAAAAACAGTCTGACTGTATCTGCCGGAAAAAGAAAAGCCGGATATCTCAGCGGAACCTGCGGGGGAAAAAAGCATGATAAGAAGATATGCGACGGAGAAAATCCTGTTTTTCCGGAGGGAATCATACTTCTGAAAGATACAGGATTCCAAGGATACGAACCGGAAGGAACAGACACAGGACAGCCGGAGAAAAAACCCCGCGGCGGAGAACTTTCCGTAGGAGAAAAAGTAGAAAACTCAGTCATATCAGGAGTTCGTATCGTAGTTGAGCATGTAATTTCCGGCGTAAAAAGATGCCGTATCGTAAAAGAAAAATTCCGCAGCACAAAAAAAAATTATGACGATCCGGTGACGGAAACCGCCTGCGGGCTGCAGAATCTGAGAACCGAATGTCGCCGGACTCAGAATTGAAAAGGCATTGCTTATTTCCGATAATGTCTAATCTGTGCAATCGTTATTCCGTCATTATCAGAAAATTCAACTTCATATTCTCCGTCATCATATATTTCAATGATATACCCCACAGAATCTTTTGGAATATTTTCATCTTCATAGCGATTGGTAATCAGTCTTATCCGAGTATAATTTTTCATAAATCACCTCATAAAACCGGAATAGACGGATAAAGACTTCCGAAGACTTCGGTGAGCTCAGACTTCGATGAGCTCAGTCGAATCGTCGAACCGTTTCTGAAACTTCGGAAGTCTTTATGATCCTAAGTGTTTTGTTGACACTCCCGATTCATCCGGGTAATATGCCCCTGATCCGCAAAGCTGAAATAAGTGTTATCTCCGATAACCAGATGCTCATGAACCGTTATCCCCATTACTTTGCAGGCAAAAATCAGTTGACGGGTGATAGAAATATCCTCATCCGAAGGCTGTGGATCGCCTGATGGATGATTATGAGCAAAGATCAGGGCAGCGGCATGGTGATTTATAGCAGCCTGAACAACTTCCCTTGGATAAACCGCACTCGCGGTTAATGTTCCTTCAAAAAGAGTCTCGGCAGCAATCACTCTGTTTTTGGCGTCTAAAAAAAGTACTTTGAAATATTCCCGGCTTTTATTTGACATACTATGATAAAGATAATCAAAGAGAGCCTTTGAATCACTGATTGGGTTTTTATCTATCAGTTTCTTTTCAAAATACCGCTCTGCAACCGCCTTTATCAGCTTGATTCCGAACAGATTGACAGGACCAATCCCCTTTATCTCCTGAAGTTCCTTTGGAGATGCTTCTAACACGCCCTGAAGGGTTTTAAAACGTTTCAATGCCTCTTTTGCAACATCTTTGCAGTCTTTCCGGGGCGTTCCAATCGTCAGGAGCAGTTCAATCACCTCATAATCATGGAATCCCTCCAGCCCTGATTCAAGGAATTTATCGTGCAGCCGCTTCCGATGACCTTCACCTTTATGTTGAGAATTTTCTGTATTCATTTTTATTTCCACTCATGCTTCAAATCCCTTGTCATCAGCCTGTAAACAGCCTCTTTCGGTGAGACATCATCATAAAGAATATGATATATCTCATGAGAAATCGGCATTTCAACATCCAGTCTGCGGGAAAGATTATAAACCGATTTGGCAGTCTTTACCCCTTCTGCGACCATTCTCATATCGCCAAGTATCTGCTCTAATTTTTTCCCTTCTCCTATCTGTTTTCCAACAGAGTAATTTCTGCTTAAATTGCCGGTGCAGGTCAGGACAAGATCACCTACTCCCGCGATTCCGGCAAATGTGCGAGGGTCTGCTCCCATTTTTGAGCCTAATCTGCTTATCTCTGCAAGACCGCGTGTAATCAAAGCTGCCCGTGTATTTAATCCAAGCCCCATGCCGTCTATGATTCCTGCGGCAATGGCAATAACATTTTTAACAGAGCCGCCCAGCTCAACGCCGATCATATCATTATTTGTATAAACCCTGAAATACGGCGTTGAAAAAACCTGCTGAACAACCGCTGCAAGTTCATTACTTTTGGATGCTACAGTCACAACTGTCGGTACCTGTTTGGCAACCTCCCGCGCAAACTCGGTCCTGAAAGAACAGCAAACTGTGTTTCAGGAATTTTGGAAAGAGTCTCTTTCAGAACGCCGGACATGGTTAAATGAGTTTTGTTCTCAATCCCTTTTGAAGCAGATACAATCATCGTTTCTGCTGATATATGATCTGCAATTTTAAGGGTTGTTTCGCGCATAACATGAGACGGAACAACAATCAGTATAAGCTCTTTATCAGAAACTACTTCTGCAAGATTGTTTGACGGGAAAAGATTTTCCGAAAGAGAAAAGCCGGGTAGAAATATCTTGTTTTCTCTCTCTTTTATAATCTGCTCTTTGACTTCTTCTTCAAAGACCCAGAATGAAATTTTAAATCCTTTTGTGGCAAGGAGATTGGCAAGGGCGGTTTCCCAGCTTCCCCCGCCGATAACACCGATTTTCATTTTATTTATATTATCATTATTCATGTTTTTTTCCTTGTTATATGAGAAACTAAGTTTCTTGTGATCAAAACCATTAGGGTTTGTGTAACATGAGTTATATAAATATTAGGTGTTAAATTCAAGAGGAAAAAAAAGGATTTCAGCATTCCCGCAGTTCCGCCTTTAGGCGGTTCTTCACACCAACCGCCTAAAGGCGGAACTACAAACTCATATTTTCAAAATTCAATACCGCCCGGTGTTCTTGGAAAAGGTATAACATCTCTGATGTTTGATATACCTGTTACCAGCATTATCAGCCGCTCAAATCCGAGTCCGAAACCGCTGTGGGGAACACTTCCGAACCTTCGGGAATCAAGATACCACCAGTAATTCTTTTCATCCAATCCGATCTCTTTCATGCGGGATTGAAGAATATCAAGGCGTTCTTCCCGCTGGCTTCCGCCGATGATCTCTCCGATACCCGGAACCAGCACATCCATAGCCGCAACAGTTCTGTCATCTTCATTTAACCGCATGTAAAACGGCTTGATAGTTTTAGGATAATTATAAAGAATCACCGGCTTTTTAAAATACTCTTCTGTAAGATACCGTTCATGCTCCGCCTGCAAATCTTTTCCGAATTCAATCTCATATTCAAATTTCCTGCCGGATTTGTTTAAAATCCTGACAGCCTCTTCATACGCAAGTCTTACAAATTCGGATGATCTGATATTTTCAAGAGTCGGTATCAGATTTTTATCAACAAACTGTGCAAATAATTCAATATCATCTGAACAATTATCCACCACGTAATTTATCAGATACTTTACCATCTCTTCAGCCAGTTCCATATTATCGCCCAAATCATAAAACGCCATTTCAGGCTCAATCATCCAGAATTCCGCCGCATGTCTGCGCGTATTGGAATTTTCAGCCCGGAACGTGGGACCGAATGTATAAATCTTTCCAAGTGCAAGAGCAAACATCTCTCCGTTCAGTTGCCCGGATACTGTGAGATTAGCCTCTTTTCCGAAAAAATCTTTTGAATAATCAATTTTTCCGTCCTGCCGGGGCAGATTCTCCAGATTCAGAGCCGTTACTTTAAAGAGTTCACCGCGCCTTCGCAGTCGGATCCGGTGATAATCGGCGTATGAATATAAAAAAATCCTCTCTCTTTAAAGAACTTATGGATTGCATAAGATAATTCGGATCTTATACGGAAAGCTGCACTATATTTGTTTGTTCTGGGTCTTAAATGTGTGATAGTTCTTAAAAATTCATCTGTATGACGTTTTTTCTGCAACGGATAATCTTCAGGTGTGATGCTGATAATCTCAACCTTCTCCGCCTCAATCTCCCATCGCTGTCCTTTGCCCGGTGATTCAACGATTTTTCCTGTAACAGCAGCAGCGGAACCTGTTGTAAGTTTTCTGATCTCTTCATAATTTTCTGATGCGGCATTTGCAATGATCTGAATATTTTTAAGAGATGATCCGTCATTTAATTCAATAAAAGAAAAATCTTTTGAATCACGGCGTGTTCTGATCCATCCTTTTACAAGAACTCTTTTTTCAGGGGATTCTGATTTTAAGAGTTCAGATATTTCTGTCCGTTTCATAATATACTCTCCATTCCTTTATCAATTCCTAATTGACATTCTTAACATAACCCAAGTTGCGATCTATTGAAAAATAGCCTTCCCCGGCTCGGTTCGGACTTCGGCGTGAGGCTTCGGCGTGAGGCTTCGGCGTGAGCGATCAGCCGAAACGATCAGCCGAACGATTGATAAATCCGAACCAGCCGCCGGATTTGTCAATCCGGCGGGAGCATAGGTGGCAACTTGAGTTAACATATCATATTCAGGAATTCAAAAACAATGCTTTTACATTAATAGGAAATTAATTTGCATTTTTTTCTATATATGTTTATAATATACAGAATTATTTTGTACATAGCTTTTTGCAGATAATTAACGGAACATAAATCTTCAGACGCAGCCTTCTGAAATTTCGGAAGGTTTTAAACAGAAAGGAGTGATACGCCATGAAATATTTTCTTTATATAATTATCATTTTTATCATTGCAATGACGCTTAACTATTTTAAAGTTATCTCTATTCCCTGGTTGGACACACCTTTTTCCACAGAAGAGAAAGCAATAGATTCAAAAAAAATACATGATGCAGCAAAAGAGGCATTAGGCGATAAATAAGGTATGATATTCTTTTATAGGTTTTATATAATTTTATATAAAAATATATAAATATATTGTCTGTTCAGTGAACCGGACTGACGGAGAAATCTGAAAATGAAAATAACAAGGTCGTCAAAAACATCGCTGAAATTTGCCACCGCGGAAAAACGGGCGGTTCTGAATGAAATTCTTGATGAATATGCCCGCACCGCAAATTTTTTCATCGATTATTTTTGGGAACATCCTGAAATAAGAGCAAAAGATGAGATAAAAAAAGAAATATACGGTCTGCCGGAAACATGGTTCACCGCAAGAATTCGCCAGTGTGCGGCAAGAGAGGCTCTTTCAATGGTTCTCGGTGCGGAAAATACTGAAAACAGAAGAAAAAGCTCCGCGGAACGTGAGGTTGAGGAACTGCTGGGAAAGGAGATATTCAGTGATCCGGTAAAACCCGTTCATAACGGGAAGAAAATGACGCTCTCATCCCAGACCGTGAGAATTGAAAAAGGGCGTAATTCCTTTGATTTATGGCTGATTTTATCTTCCGTGGGAAAAGATATAAAACTGTTTATTCCGCTGAAAAAACACAAACAGTTTCTCAGGTGGGAAAACAGCGGAAAAAGAGCATCTTCCGTTGTCATACACCGTGAATATGTCCAGATTTCTTTTGAGGTTGAAACAGGAGAGAAGAAGGAACACGGAAAAGCCGTAGGAATTGACGCGGGAATAAATCATCTTATGACGACTTCGGAAAGGGAATTCCTCGGCAATGATATTAAGCCGCTTATTTCAAAAATAAAAAGAAAACGTCAGGGTTCGGAAGCATATAAAAGAGCGAAGAAAGAATTATCATATTATATTCATAAAACTGTAAAGGATTATTTTATAAATAATAATCTGAGACTTGCCGTAACGGAAAAACTGAAAGATCTGAAAACTGACACAAAAGAAAAAGACGTGACAAAAGAATTCCGTAAGACTCTGGGTAACTGGAATTACCGGGAACTGCTGAATATAATTCAGATGCGCTGTGAAGAAAACCGTGTTTCCTTCCGGTCTGTCAGCCCGTATAAGACCAGTCAGCGGTGTCCCCGCTGTACCCATACGCAGAGGGAGAACCGGAGGGGTGAAGAATTTAAGTGTCTGAAATGCGGGTATTCGGAGCAGGCTGACTTTGTCGGCTCACTTAACATTCGGGACCGTTTTCTCACCGGACGATATGGTGCCGGTTTCAAAACCGACTGAATACTATAAAATACTATTCATTTGGTAACTATATACGAATGATTGAATTTGATTATGTTAAAGATAATAAGTATATCGAAAATTTGTAAAAGTTTGTAATACCGCCTTTAGGCGGTTCGTGTGAAATCAGACTGATTCATCTGATTTGAACTACCCTGAACCGCTGATAATCCTGATATACTGTGAACGGTTGAAAATTTGACATTTATAAAATCATGGGTAGTGCCTACAAATAATGGTAAATCTCATTCAGTTCTTTAAATAACGGACTGCTGAATCACGTTCACCATTACTTGTATGGCACTACCAAATCATTTATATCATATTGCTCAAAATTTTAAAACCGGAAAAGGGGCTGTATGATAAAAAAATTAATTTTCCGCCGGAGATCATCGCGGAACTTGATGCAGTTGCCCTTAAACAAAGGGGTAAGCACAGGGGCTTACCCCTACATCCTGTCATTTCCACAAAAATCCCTGAAGAACCTGAAAGGAGCAGTTGCCCTTAAACAAAGGGGTAAGCACAGGGGCTTACCCCTACATCCTGTCATTTCCACAAAAATCCCTGAAGAACCTGAAAGGAGGATAAAAGGTTGAAGGCAAAAAAATGCTTATTATTTATCTGTCTGCTGATACTGTTATCAGGGTATCCGGCATTTTTATCTGCAAAAGAATATACAAACATATCCGGAGGATATTGGATATATGATACAATGCCTGACGGAGTTTTATCTGAAGATCTGAATGATTATGCTTATGGGTTTACCAAAGTCAAAAAAAGAGAGATCGGGAATTCTGTCTTTATTTCGCAAGGTTCATTAAAATCAGTTAATAATGATACAGCATACACTCTTCCTCTCTTTGTAATAGTATATGATCATAATGGAAATCCTGTTCCGAATGCGGAGATCGTTCTTGGTATATTTCCTGTAAAATATGCTACAGGCTATTGGAATCAGGATGGAAAGCCTATTTATACAGAAGAATTTTCCAATGAAGATACAAACCGGAACCTGATTTTGGATCCGGGAGAAGATATAAATAAAGATGGTGAACTGACGCCCCCTTTATCTGCTGCCGGAAATCTGCCTGCTTTTGTTATCACAGATGAAAACGGTGTTGCCAATGCTGATCTGGTTTATCTGAAAAACTCCGCAGCATGGATTGAGGCAGAGATTACTGTAAGGGTTCATGTATCAGGATCGGAAATTCAGAAATCATATAATTTCTGGATCCCTTATCTTGAAGAAGATACCGGAAGTCTGCCTCATTCTCCTTATATCTTACCAATTGAAGTAGATAATCCGGTACTTATTGAAAAAAATCTGACAAAGACAAAACTGAGCCTTGTTTTTTCTCAGGAGATGGATCCGTCAACAATTAAAGCAGATACATTCATTGTTGAAATTCATATACCGGGGATAGGTTACGGAACTGTAAGCGGAACAGTCAGTTGCAGCGGTGATACTGTAATCTTTACTCCTTATTCAGATTTACGCCCGGAATTGAACTATAGCATTACTATGACAACCGGCGTAAAAGATATGAACGGCAATCCTCTGGAAAATAACTATACTGAAACATTTGCTTTATCCGATATTTCAGATCAATATCAGGCGGTTGTGGATGAAAATATTGCTGAACTCGGCGCACCCGGCGGTATTTTATATGTAAGTGATCCTGAATACGGAGAGTTTTATCTGTCAACCGGGTATTCAAACAACGAGACTCAAACTCCTATGAATCCCACCGACAGATTTAGAATTGCAAGTATTACCAAAACCTTTACTGCCGCATCTCTGCTTCTTTTGGCAGAAGAGGGATTTTTATCTTTGGATGATCCGGTTCATCTTTATCTGCCTGATTTGGAGATTCCTTCTGATGATATTATAACTATCCGGCATTTGCTGAATCACACAAGCGGGATTGCAGATTATTTTGATACCGCCTATGTTTTTAACATTCTGGTTCAGGATCAGACTCATGTTTTTAAGCCTGAAGAGCTTGTTCAGATTGCTTTGACCGTATCACCTGATTTATTATCTGATCCGGGTACAGAGTTTTATTATTCCAATACAAATTATATCATACTTGGAATGATTATTGAAAAAGTGACGGGCTTGAACTATGAGGATGTCATTCGTACCCGTCTGATTGAACCGCTGGGACTGAAAAATACTTTTGTTCCAAATGATGAAAATATACCGGGCAGTTATGCACACGGTTATATGAAGTATGCAGGAGAAACAGTAGATGCCACTTTTGTTCACCCCTCTTTTTCATGGGCAGCAGGATGTATGATCTCAACTGCCGGAGATTTGGGAAAATGGGCAAAGTCCTTGTACAGCGGAGAGGTTCTCAGCAAAGAATCTCTGGCTGAAATGCTTACTTATATTGACACCCCGGAAGAGCCTGATATGAAATACGGGCTTGGAGTCATGTATGACAGTCAGCGGAATATTATCGGGCATACAGGAGGGATTCCTGGATATGTTTCTGCAATGTATTATAATCCTGAGACCGGGGAAGTAAAAGTCTTTGCGGCAAATATGAGTGATGAGAGTTCATCAGAAAGAGCCGCTGTTTCTCTTGTTCCGATACATTTTTGCTAACAGACATTGCTGTTTATTAACAAATGCACACTGGATTTTCATTCAGTGAGGGGGTATCTCCCGAAGCACGGGAAGTATCCCGTGCGCCTGACAGCCTGGTTCTCGCTGTACCCGCAAAATTTTACGTTCCGGGGGAATCTGCCGGAACAACCGTATATTTTGCCAAAGAACTGCCTTAATGTATAACAGAAGCTGCCGGTTCTGTCAAGAAATTTAAGATATCCGGAAAAATTTTACAGGTTTCTGTTAATAAAAGTTAACAACGGTTAATAAATTATCAACAGTCAATGAACCTTCATTGGCAAGAAGGAATGATTTGTTGCCTGCGAAATGTTGGATGTTCTCCAAGTTATAGATAATTCTTCAATATTTTATAAACTTGGTCTCTTAGAGCCTTTGTGTCTTTGTGGTAAATATTATAAACACTAAGACACTAACCCGACCTACATGAATACATGACTTAGCGTAGCAAATACGGCTAATGCCGTACCACTGAATTTGCTCTTAGGTGATATTTAAGGAGGCACAATGACAGATAAAGATTTGACCACTCACTGCGGTATTTATTGCGGAGATTGTCCGCGATATAAAGCGGAATTTTCAGATATGTGTGCTGCTCTGCTGTATGAATTTGAAAAAAGTCATTTTTCCGAACTCGTAAAAATAATTGCAACGAAAAATGATAAATTCAAAAAGTATGATGAAATGATTTTTTTATTGAAAACAATCAATGTCTTAAAATGTGAATTGCCTTGCAGACTGGGAGGCGGCAGAGGTGCATCGTGTGAAGTTATTGTATGCAACACTGACAGAAACATTGAAGGCTGTTGGGATTGCAATGAATTTGAACACTGTGCCAAACTTGATTTTCTTAAACCATTTTGCGGTAATGCTCCGATAAAAAATCTCAGGATAATAAGAGAACATGGCGTAGAAAATTGGTCAAATCACAGGGAAAAACAATATACATGGTTATGATTAGTACTTTTGTTTCTTCTCTGGCTCGCGGGAATGATTTGTCGCCCGCGAAAAGTTTGATGTTCTCCAAGTTATAAAAATGTAGGGCGGACAAAGCGCAGCGTGTCCGCCGGAATGAACGGGTGGACACGCTGTGCTTTGTCCACCCTACAGTTTCAACAGGAATAAAATGATAACAGAAATTCTTTCAACAGGTGATGAAATCCGTTCCGGTGCGCTGGCAGATACAAACGCGGCATATATCGCCCAGAAGGCTGAAGAAGCCGGACTTGAAGTTGTCCGGCATAATTGTGTCGGTGATGATATGGAGCGCCTTGTTGCTGTATTTAAAGAGATCGGCGACCGGGCGGATATTGCTCTTGTAACCGGAGGGCTTGGACCCACAACAGATGATCTGACATCCGAAGCCGCTGCAAAAGCTGTCGGCGCAGATTTGGTTCTGGATAAAATTGCCCTCGGTCAGATTGAGGCATTCTTTCAGAAACGGAAATATATAATGAGTGAATCCAACAGGAAGCAGGCAATGCTCCCCAAAGGATCCGAGCCGCTTTATAATCCGGTTGGAACTGCTCCCGGCTTTCAATTAAAGATTGGCAGATGCCTTTTTTTCTTTATGCCCGGAGTTCCGTTTGAAATGAAAAAGATGCTCTCTGAACAGGTATTGCCCCGGATTGCAAATATTCAGGGTAATAACAGAAAATTTTATACAGTTAAAACTATATCCCTTTTTGGGTTGTCAGAATCTTTGGCTGAATCTTATGTTGTTGAAGTAAATAAAAAATTTCCCGGAATCAGGCTGGGGCTTAGAGCCAAGTTTCCTGAAATTCAGGTTAAACTTTATGCAGACGGGGAAAATGAATATGCTTTGAATAAATTGGTTAATGAAGCATCCGAATGGGCTTCAGAGAGACTTGAGGATAAGGTATTCTCTTTTGATAACAAGTCAATGGAGGCTGTTATAGGTGAAATTCTGAAAAAGAAGAATGCAACATTGGCGATAGCAGAAAGCTGCACCGGAGGGCTGATTTCTCATTGGCTGACCAATGTATCAGGGAGTTCTGATTATTTTCTCTTTTCAGGGGTTGTTTATTCCAATGATGCCAAGATAAAAGTGCTTGGTGTATCTCCTGAAACATTGGAAAAATACGGGGCAGTCCATGAAGAGACTGCAAAAGAGATGGCAGAGGGAGTGAGACGGATTGCGGGTTCCACTTACGGGCTTTCTACAAGCGGGATTGCAGGACCCACAGGCGGCACATTTGATAAGCCTGTGGGGACTGTCTGCATCGGGGTCGCATCGCCTTATGGTTCAAAGTCCCGCAGATTTAATTTTACATTTGACAGCAGAATGATGAATAAAAAAATCTTTGCCATGACTGCCCTTGACATGCTGCGCCGTGAAATGTTAAATGTGTAAAAAAGCTAAGTTTCTTGAAGAAACTTAGCTTTTTGATAATCAAAAGTTCCATTAAAAGGAGGTTTTATGAAGTTTGACAGTATTTTGAGAAAGATATGGTTTGCAGTAATATTGCTGCTGAGTATCATGATTATTTCGGAATCTTATGCGGCAATAACAGTGAAATCCGTAAATCCCAAGGCAAATGCAATTAATATTTCTGCCAACAGCAATATAACAGTTGAATTTGACACATCTCTGAATTCAGCAACAGTTTCTGTGAATACATTTACCGTAAACGGCTCTGTTTCAGGTTTTCACAAAGGAACATTCAGCGTTTCAGGAGCTAAGATTATATTTGATCCTGAAAAGGATTTTTCTGTAGGTGAAACAGTAACAATTATTCTGACAACAGAAATAAAAAGCACGGGCGGTTTATCTCTTGCCGCGCCTCTTGCATCACAGTTTACAATTGCAACAACAGGCGGAATCGGCTATTTTATTGACAGCAATCAGAGTCTTGGGAATGTCGGCAATTTCTCTGCTGCTCTGGGTGATATTGACAATGATGGCAATCTGGATGCCTTTGTTACCAATGCCGGAGCCAATAAAATCTGGAAAAATAAAGGAGCAGGGGTCTTTGAAGAAGGGCAGAGTATGGAAAATTCCGACAGTTTTCATGCAGCATTCGGAGATTTTAATAAAGACGGCTATATTGATATTTTTGCTGTAAGTTTAAGTGGACCCGATAAAATATTGATGAATGACGGAAAGGGGAATTTTACAGAAAATCAGGCAATAGGAACAAATCATTTTGCTTTTGGGGCTGTAGCATTGGGGGATATTAACGGAGACGGTCATTTGGATGCTTTTGTTGTCGGCATGACTGGAAACACCGTGCTTCTGAACAATGGAACCGGCAAATTTACTGAATCACAGATTCTTACAGGTGCAGCCGGATTATATGTTGCGTTGGGTGATCTGGACAATGACGGGCATATAGATGCTTTTATTGCAACTGAAGGAAACAATGAAATCTGGCTGAATAACGGAAAAGGAATATTTACAAACAGCGGGCAGTCCTTGAAAGATGATATAAGCACAGGTGTGGCATTGGGAGATATAGACGGAGATAGTGACCTTGATGCTTTTGTAGTCAATGAGAATGCCCCGGACAGAGTATGGAGAAATAACGGAAAGGGCATATTTGAAAAAATTCAGACTCTTGAGGTCTTAACTGATGATAATCCTGAATATGATTTATATTCAGAGAGTCATTCTGTATATTTGGGTAATCTGGACGGAGACAGTGATCTTGATGCCTTTGTTGTCAATAACGGAAAGCCGAATAAAGTCTGGCTGAATGACGGAACAGGAAAATTTTATAAAGGACAGGCTTTTACAGAGAATGATAAAAGCTGGGGTATGGCTATGGGAGATCTTGACAGAGACGGCGATCTTGATCTTTTTATTGCCAATCTCGGAGAACCTAATAAAGTATTGCTGAATAAGATCAAGCCCGGAGATATAGACGGCAACGGAGTTGTTGATCTCAAAGATGCTATTACAGGACTCAAGATTCTGATTGCATTGGCAGATTCAAAGGGCGTTTTCCTTAATGATGTCAACGGAGATAAAAAGATCGGAATGGAAGACGTGAGCTTTATTCTGCAAGTCATAAGTCTGATAAGATAAAAGGAGGCTTTATGAGCAATTATCCGGTAAAAAAGATAAAAAAATCTGATAATACTGAGATCATTACAGAAAAATCATATCCTGAAAACTCTTTTATCAGCTACAGATATTCTTATAAGTCTGTCTCTTCTTTCGGCGGAAAGACTCATATAAAGGCAAAACAGGAGCGGTTTGAAAACGGAAAATTTGAGACTGAAGAATTTGAAGGTACAGACGGACGGAAATCTGTATGATAATGCGGTTGAAAATTTGCAGAGATCCCTTTTTCAGAATTTTTCTTCTCTTTTTAATCCGTTCTCTTTTCTTCCGCCATTTTCCCGAAAAGATGATGAAGTCTGAAGGAGAAAATAATGTCCGTACTCCGGCAAAGAGAATTTCATCTGTATCCTTTTTTTGCATTTCAAAAATCAGAAAAAGGAGAATTAAAGAGTATCCGAAAAACATCGGATCAGGTGAAAGAAGAGGAGAAAGAAGAGCGTGTTATTCTCTGTAAAAACTGTAAAAACAGAATCACTTCACACAAATACAGTATTGAAATCAGCGGACAGCATCAGCATGCTTTTGCAAATCCTGCGGGAATTGTATATCAGATCAGATGCTTTTCTTTAGCAGACGGATGTATCAACAGAGGCGTTCCGACAACAGAATTCACATGGTTTGAAGGTTTTAGCTGGAGATTCTCCCTTTGTTCAAGATGTAATATCCATTTGGGATGGTTTTATCAGTCAAAAGGTGAGAAGAGTTTTTACGGTTTAGTTGTTGATAATCTGACAGAAGGAATATAAAATATATTCAGCGGGCAAGACTTCCGAAGTTTCAGAAAACTTCGGAAGTCTTTATTTTATACCCGATCTTAATATTACAAATATCAGGAATAAAAGGAGAAACTATCATAATGTTTCGGGAAAATTTAAATAAAATAGTCCAACGGAAGAATCTCACAGAAGAAGAGATGTCTCAGATGATTAGCGATATTTTTTCAGGTGAAATAACAGATGCCCAGATCGGTGCGTTTATGGGATCTCTTGCTACCAAAGGAGAGACCTTTGAAGAGCTTGCAGGTGCGGCAAAAGCAATGCGCAGGAAAGCAAAACGGATTCAGACTTCGGCAAAAACTGTTGTTGATACCTGCGGAACAGGCGGCGATAAGGCACGTACTTTTAATATTTCCACTACAACCGCATTTGTCGTGGCAGGCTGCGGAATTACTGTTGCAAAGCACGGAAACCGCTCTGTGTCAAGTCAGTGCGGAAGTGCTGATCTTCTTGAGAAATTAGGCGTAAAAATAGATACTGCCACTGAGATTGTGGAGGAGGCGGTTAATACAATCGGTATAGGATTTCTTTTTGCACCGCTTTATCACGGAGCCATGAAATATGCGGCAAAAGCGAGAAAAGAGACCGGACTGAGAAGTATATTCAATATGCTTGGACCCTTGACAAATCCGGCTGGGGCAGATTGCCAGCTGCTCGGAGTTTATGCTCCTGAATTAACAGAGATGTTTGCCAATGCCCTTAAAATATTAGGAGCAAAACGGGTCTTTGTTGTTCACGGACATGACGGATTAGATGAAATCTCTGTCTGCGCTCCTACCCGTATTTCTGAACTGAAAGAAGGTTTTATCCGTACTTATAATATTCAGCCTGAACAGTTTTTCGGAAAACAGGCAGAATCAAAAGCACTTGTCGGCGGGACGCCGGATGAGAATGCAGAGATAACAAAAAAAATTCTGAACGGAGAAAAAGGACCCCGGCGGGATGTCGTGCTGCTGAACGCTTCCGCTGCGATTGTGGCAGCAGGAAAAGCCGTTGATTTCAAAGAAGGAATTAAGATAGCAGAGGCATCTATTGATAAAGGGAAGGCAATAGAAAAGCTGAATACTCTGATCCGTTTTACACAGGAGAACGGATAATAAATTTTCTGAAAGCCGGTTTTTCAGCTAAAATTCCTCACATTAAATAACGTGGGTTCGATATAACGGTTAAATTCCCCCTTTTGTAAAGAGATGATAAAACAGACTGATTTCAAACTTTAATTTTTTATGTTGAATTCACGTTAATCCACAGTCAAGTTTGATTTTATGAGCCGGTTTTAAACAGCCCATGATAGAGAGGAAAAATATAGCCGGAGAAAATGTATAAAAATATCAAAAAATGTTCGATTTTAGGATATAAAATGTTTTTCTGATATATTCTGAAATTTTCTCTGAATGTTTTTTATGAAAGGAGAACAGACGGCTCAGTCAACAATGATCATTACATTTTTTTCTGGTTATGAGGCTCTGCTTCGTAACCAGAAAACGCAACATAACCCGCCGTTTGTAACTAAGCCCGCCGGAGGAAAATAGATGAAAGTTCTTTTAATCTCTGTCAATACAGAACAGATCAATATGCCGGTGCTGCCGCTGGGAATGGCATGTATTGCCGCTGCATCCCGGAATGCAGGTCATGAAGTCAAAACATTGAATCTTATTACAAAAGATGATACCCGAAGCATTTTAAGTGATACCGTAAAAAGATTTTCACCTGAAATTATCGGTATTTCAGTAAGAAATATTGATGATCAGTCTATGGAATTTCCCCGTTTTCTTCTTGATTCAGTTAAAAAGATTGTCGCTGAATGTCAAAGCCTTTCAGACGCCCCTATTGTACTGGGCGGGGCAGGATACAGCATCTTTCCACAAAGTGCATTGGCTTATCTCAGAGCAGATATGGGGATTCAGGGGGAAGGTGAATATTCATTTGTCATGCTTTTGAAACAGCTTGAGCAGAAAGGGAATATTTCAGAAATTCCCGGTTTATGGGTATCAGGAACAGGACTTCAGCGGGAGATAAGGAGATCAGAAAATCTTGATGAATTTATATTGCCTCTTCCGAATATTCATATAACAATCCCCTCTGAATTAAAAAATGAAGAAATATGGATGCCGTTTCAGACCCGGCGGGGATGCCCGATGAATTGCAGTTACTGCTCTACTGCAACGATTGAAGGGCGTATAATGCGAAAACATTCACCGGAACAGGCGGTTCAGACGCTCTGTCAGTATGCAGAAGCAGGGATTGATCATTTTTTCTTTGTTGATAATATTTTCAATTTTCCCCCTTCTTATGCAAAATTGCTTTGCGACCAGATTCTTGTCGCAGGATTAAATATTACCTGGCGGGCTATTCTGTATCCGTGGAAAGTTAATGATGAACTTGTTGAAAAAATGGCAAAAGCCGGATGCAGAGAGGTGAGTCTCGGCTGTGAAAGCGGTTCTGAAGATATACTGAAACGTATGAACAAGCGATTTAAGCCGGATGATGTCCGCCGAATTTCTGAAATGCTGAGAAAACATGGGATTCAGCGAATGGGATTTTTACTGCTCGGCGGTCCGGGTGAGACAAAAGAGACAGTTATAAAGAGTCTGGAGTTTGCAAATTCCCTTGATACAGAAACAACTAAAATTACAGTCGGAATCAGAATTTATCCTTATACGTCTCTGGCTCAGACCGCTGTTAAAGAGGGAATGATAAAACCTGATGATAATCTTCTTTTTCCAAAGTTTTATATGGTCAATGAACTGAAAGAGTGGCTGCCTGATACGGTTCATACATGGATGGAGGATCATCCTGATTGGGTGCGGTGAATTACCTAACCCCAACCCCTTCCCTAAAGGGAAGGGGAGACAGGTTTAAAGGTGAGTTGTTATTTATCTTCAAATTGAAGTTTTTTAAAAATCAGAGTATTTTATGACAGAAATCATCAATGTTCACGACAAATTTTTTCAGGAGACATTTACCCGGAAAGAGATTGCGGCAGATTTTCTGAAACATTATCTGCCGGAAGAGATAAGCGGAAAGATTGACCTTGATACTCTGACCATTGCAAAGGACAGTTTTATTGACAAAGAACTGAGGGAGCATTTTTCTGACATTCTTTATACTGTCCGGTTTCAGGGAGTTCCGTTTTATATCTATCTTCTTTTTGAACACAAAAGCCAGCCGGAGCCGCTGGTTGCTTTGCAGATACTGCGTTATATGGTGAAAATATGGGAACAGTATCTTAAACAGAATCCCGCATCAAAGAAAATTCCCGCGGTTTTCCCGATGGTTTTGTATCACGGCAGGACAACATGGAAAATATCTGAAAATTTTTATAATATTATTGAAGACTATGGCTGTGAATATCTGAAAAAGTATATTCCTGAATTTCACTACAAGCTCTTTAAAATTTTTTATTTATCTGATAAAGAAATAAAAGGCGAGGTGCTGGGGAGAATTGTGCTTCTTATTTTCAAATATATCTTCCGACCTGAATTACATGAAAAACTGCCTGAAATACTTTCTCTTTTCCATGATGTGAAAAACAGGGATACTGCCATCGGTGTTCTTGAAATCCTTCTCAGATATGTGGTTCAGGCAACCGGAGATTTTGACGAAGGCGGTATAAAAGATATTTCTTAAAAAGACTTTCAGAGGAGATGATATTATGCAAACCTTTATTGACAAATATATTAATCAGGGATTACAGCAAGGTGTACAGCAGGGAATCCGTCAGGGACAGGCTAAAATCCTTCTCCGTCAGATAGATGCCCGTTTCGGAAAAATTCCCCGGTGGGCGGAAAAGAGAATTGAACAGGCTGATATATCTGCCATTGAAAAATGGAGTATCCGCCTGCTTGATGCCGGTACTCTTGAAGAAGTTCTTTCTGACTGAGAAAACCTATTTTTAGCCTAAGTTGCTACCTGTTGAAAAAAAGCCTCCCTCGGTTCGGACTTCGGCGTGAGACTTCGGCGCGAGACTTCGGCGTGAGCTCAGTCGAACGATCAGCCGAACTATTGACAAATCCGAACCGCTGCCGGATTTGTCAATCTTCTGGGATTTCGGAGGGCAGGAGATATACAAAGCCACGCACCGCTTTTTCTCTCAGAACGCTCTTTATATGCGCTGGTTGCCGACAGCCGTAATGAAGATACAGATTTTATTAATTACTGGCTTAATATCATAGAAACATTCGGTTCTGACAGTCCGCTGGTGATTCTTCTCAATGAAAAATATCAGCGCAAACGCTGTCTGGATATTCCGGCAATGCAAAAACGATTCACCAATATAAAAGAAGTGCCGGATGTGGATTTTGCAGAAGCAGATAAAACCCGTCTGAACAGGGTGGAGCGGGCAGTCCGATATTATGTTTCCCAACTGCCCCATATCGGAAACACTGTTCCCGCCAAATGGACAAAGGTGCATGAATCATTGGAAAAAGATGAACGGAACACTATCTCAGAATAGCCGGTAAAAACCGCCGGGATTTTATGATTATTATTATGGAGCAGTTTGATCAGATCAATGCCCAATATGAAAAAATGAAATGGGAAAAACTGATACCGTGCAACTGTGATGAATGTAAGATCGCGGAGACTCCTTATTTTTATGAATACAAAGTTTTAAAACGCCGTATTGAAAAAGGACGGCCGGAGGTCGAATGTGAGAGAAGTTTTGAAAAGGTCAATGCACTTTACTTGATTGATGATGTTATTGACAAAGAACGATTTTTCAGGGATATTCAGAAACAGGGTTTGACTGATGAAAATTTTCAGTTAAATGTCATCAGACACGCTGACCAAATCATTATTCAGCAAGGTGAAAATATGAAAAATAATAAAAAAAGAGAATCTTCAAATTACAAGCTCATGGACAAACGGTTCATTTTATCTGTCTGCATTTGTTATAATCATCTGGGGATTGGGATTTTTAGCCGGAAATATTTAGCCTTACATATTACCCATTATCATCATCGCCTGTATTCTCATTGTACCGATTATCGGAGCATTGCAGCTTCGTCAGGATAAGCGGCTTTCTGAAAAATCTTTTCTGGAATTAATGCGTCTGGTGTTGGGACAGCTTCCGTTAATCAAAAAATTTGCCGGAAAACAGGAAGAATCAGAGGAATATGGTAAGTTAGAGTAATCATAACCCGTGAAACAAGCCCTCTAATGCAAAAAAGGATAAAAAAGATGATAAAAATTATCGCACAAACAAATGAAATCAGGACGTTAAGAAAGATACAATCATTACTTTTTCTCGAAACAGAATTTCTTAAAAAACAAATCCGTAGTACTCAGGATAAGATAGAAAATTATAAACACCGATATGGAAAATCTGACATGGATTCTCTTTATGGACAAGTTGATGATATGGAGATTTTAGAGTGGGAAGGAGAAATTGAAACTCTGAAAAGGCTTAAAAAAAAATTGACATCATATCCGCATCATAAGCATACAGAAGACGGGAGAATTATTGATTCCGAAAGAGTCAGTCTTTCGGAAGTTATTGAAGAAATCGAAAAATATATTGCAGATAATTGGGAATCAAAATAATTTTAGGTAATGGTTCAAATCTGTTGATAATGCTAATTAAAGGTTGAATTAATGGATTTGACCCGCTACCTGAAAATTCAATCGGATTGCAAGAATATGACAACAAAAGGTAAAGTTTATTTAGTAGGAGCGGGTCCAGGAAATCCGGGACTCATCACGGTAAAGGGATTGGAATGTATCCAAAAAGCAGATGTCATTATTTATGACTATCTTGCATCCCTAACATTGTTAAAACATACCTCACAAAAGGCTGAAATGATCTATGTAGGCAAAAAAGGGAGCGATCACACCCTTGCCCAGAACGAGATCAATGAGCTGATCGTGGAGAAGGCGAAAGCAGGGCTTATTGTAACCCGGCTCAAAGGAGGAGACCCGTTTATCTTCGGCAGAGGCGGAGAAGAGGCTGAAGTCCTAATTGATGAAGGGATTCCGTTTGAGATTGTTCCGGGTGTTACATCTGCGATTGCCGCCCCGGCTTATGCTGGAATTCCCCTCACACATAGAGATTTTACATCAACCCTTGCATTTGTTACAGGTCATGAAGACCCGACCAAAGAAGGAACAGGCATTAATTGGGAATCTCTGGCAAAAGGGATTGGGACTATTGTGTTTTTCATGGGTGTTAAAAATTTGCCGGATATTGTTCATAAGCTCATTTTGCATGGCATGAAGCCTGATACGCCTGTGGCGATTATCCGCTGGGGAACTACACCATTGCAGGAGACTGTGAGCGGAACCCTTGAAAATATTGCAGAGCGGGTAAAAGCCGCCGGGTTAAAAGCTCCTGCGATTATTGTGGTCGGAGGCGTGGTCACATTAAGGGAAAAAATGAAATGGTTTGAAAACAGACCTTTATTCGGAAAGAGGATTCTTGTTACGCGTGCCCGGGAACAGGCAAGCGATTTAGTCAAATTACTTTCAGACCTTGGCGCGGAATGTCTTGAATGTCCGACAATCAAAGTAGTTCCGCCTGATGACTGGAAACCTCTTGATACTGCTGTTGAAAATCTTTCTGATTACAACTGGATAGTCTTTACCAGCATCAACGGGGTTAAATTCTTTTTTGAAAGACTCTTTGCAAATGGAAAAGATGTGCGGGCGTTGGGTCATTTGAAAACCGCATCTATCGGTCCTGCAACTGCAAAAAAGCTGCTTGATTTCGGACTTAACAGCGATATTATTCCTGAAAGCTACAGAGCAGAATCGGTTGTCGAGGCGTTTCAAAAAGAGGATATAAAAGGGAAAAAGATTCTGCTCCCTCGTGCAGAAGAGGCAAGACCTGTTCTCCCTGTTGAATTGACAAAGTTGGGCGCGGCAGTAGATGAGATCACCGTGTATTGTACAAAAGAAGTCCGGGATAATGCAGAGCTTCTGACGGAGCAGCTCAGAAAAGGGGAGATAGATATTATCACCTTTACCAGTTCATCTACGGTAAAAAATTTCAGAGCAATTCTGCCGAAAAATGATAATGAATTGCAAAATCTGCTTCGTGATGTTATGATAGCAGGCATCGGACCGATTACTGCTGATACTGCCAGAGAGCTTGGCTTTAATGTTCATATTGTTGCCGAATCATTTACCATACCGGGGTTATGTGAGGCGATTGTGAAGGGGATTAAAGAGGATTAAAGGAGTAAAAGTGTAAAGGGTTAGAGGATCCATCCTCTAACCATCATTTTAATTATAATAATGGAATTTTTATCTGATTTTGACGATACTGAATTAAAAAAGCAGCGCCGGATAGCAAGGGAACTGAAGCAGTCCCAGTGGTGGAAACGCCAGTGCGCAAAGGGGAAATGCCATTATTGCGGAAATCCTACCCCGCCGAAAGAACTGACAATGGATCATATTGTTCCTCTGTCACGCGGAGGGAAAAGCACCAAAGGGAATGTTGTTCCATGTTGTAGAGAGTGTAATAACAAAAAGAAATATCTTCTTCCCATGGAATTGGAAAAGGAGCTATGATAATACATCATATATCTGAAATTATCAAAAAAGCCATAAAAGGAGAGGGCGGAGATTTTGCTTTGATTCACAAAGTAAGGGAGCAGTCAGGACTGACCAGAGAAAGCTTTGATCGGGCAATTGATTATCTTGCTCATTCTGATCAGGGATATAAAATAGAACTGATGGGGGGTGATCCGAGTCTTTTAACAGAACAGGAAATATCAGACTGTATTACAAAAGATGGAACGCTCTTTATTACAATGGCATGGCGGGAAGAGACTCCTGAGACGGAACCTGTTTTCCTTGAGAAAAGAAAGATTGCAAGAGCTTATCCGGCGCGTGGCAAAAAATATCGGAAAATAAAACGGATTCCTTATGATCTGCAAAAAATACCTGTACCGGGGTGTCTTCCAAGATGGATGATCACAGAATTACAGAATCACGGTGAGCCGGGGGCAGTACTTGAAGAAATCCTGCTTAGGTCAGGTATAAAAAAAGATGACCCGAAAAATTTTAAGTAACTGCAAAGACTTTTGAAGTTTCAGAATCTTCGGAAGTCTTGCCCGCTGTATGCTCTGATTAAGCAAGTGATCATAATTGTTTATAAAATTTCCGCATAAGGCTGAAAGTCAGATTTTTATTGATTTTGACGATTATGTTATAAAGTAGCCAAACAAGATTGTCGGCATATTAAAAACAATGGTGGAGCAAAAAAGCCTGATCCGGTGTTTCAGCGACCAAACAGAAATTCCGGTTGAAAAGAGAATATGGAGAAATTAATAGAAGAGCTTAAAGTTAAGGTGATTGAAACCCTGGGGTTTGAAGATATGAAACCTCAGGATATTGATGAGAATGAACAATTAGTCGGGGGGAATCTGGGAATAGATTCTATAGATGTCCTTGAACTGGTGATGATGCTTGAAAAAGATTATTCTATTGTCATAGATAATAAAGAACTTGGGGCAAAAGTATTCTCAAGTTTAATCGCATTGGCAGAATATATACAACTGAACAGTCGTTCAGTTGTATAAATGAAATAAGAAACTAAGTTTCTTTAAGAAACTTAGTTTCTCCTTAAATACTCGGAATTTTGCCTCTCTCTGAATACCTGAATTTTTTACCTATATACTAAGTAATAAATTAGAAGTCCGCTAATAACTTCTGAAATTTAAAGATTTCAGAGGTCTAAAGCGGATTATCTCTGTTTATCCAGTAAATAAGCCTATCAAAGAATCCTCCTGAATAAATATTATGGCATGATTTTTGCGGTAATAAATAAGCATTTCGACAAAATTACATTGTTCTTTTAAGTAAAAATTCAGCAGATCCGAAACAGATCATTTTCTGTGGATAAATCTTATTTTTTAATAAGTTATAAAAGATTGCACAATTCGTTGTTCTGTTAATTTTTTTTATACAGGAGGTTATATTCAGCTTTCTGTTTATAATGATCTCACAGGATATTTGAAGGAAATAAAAAATAAATCAGAATTAATCATTTCAAAACAAAAGAAAGGAAGGAAAAAATGATGTCAAAGTCTGAATTTGCAAAAAAGAAAAGATTATTTCAGTCGCTATTAATTTATTTTACAGCACTGATGATTTTTGGCTTTATCATGACAGTGGCTTCTTCAGTAAAAGCTGAGTGGAGCGACGGGTTTGCTTTTCCGGGGTTGAACGGCAAAATTTTTGCGTTGGCAATGGATAACTCCGGCAATTTATACGCCGGCGGTGATTTTACAGTGGCAGACGGAATCAGTGCAAATCGGATTGCCAAATGGGACGGCAATTCATGGTCGCCTTTAGGAACCGGTGTGAATGATCGTATCAATGCACTGGTATTTGACAGCAGCGGCAATCTTTATGCAGGTGGACAATTCACAAGCGCAGGCGGTATAACTGTAAACCGGATTGCCAAATGGGACGGGGCTTCATGGTCATCGTTGGGAACAGGAATGGACAGTTTTGTCTTTGCACTGGCATGTGACAGCATTGGTAATCTGTATGCAGGCGGAAATTTTACAACAGCGGGCGGCGTCACCGCAAATTATATTGCCAAATGGGATGGCAGTAACTGGTCTCCGTTGGGAACAGGTGTGAACGGAGGTATTTATGCACTGATATGTAACGGCAGCGGCAGCCTTTATGCCGGAGGAGCCTTTGATACAGCAGGCGGCGTTACTGCAAAATATGTTGCCAAATGGGACGGCGTTAACTGGTCTCCTTTGGGAACCGGTACGAACAGTAATATCTTTATATTTGCGGTTGATAATACCGGCAACCTGTATGCCGGAGGAAATTTTTCAATGGCAGACGGCGTCAGCGCAAACAGAGTCGCCAAATGGAACGGCAGTAACTGGATTGCTCTTGGAAGCGGTATGAACAATAATGTCATAGCATTATCGTGTGACAGCAGCGGCAATATTTACGCAGGCGGTCAATTTACCACAGCCGGAGGTTTAGGTGCAAATTATATTGCCAAATGGAACGGCAGTTCATGGAATGCTCTTGAAAACGGAATGAACAATATTGTCCGGGCGACAGTAATTGACAGCAATGATAATCTGTACGCCGGAGGGGAATTTACCGCAGCCGGTAATAACAAAGCAACGCAATATATCGCAAAATGGAACGGCGCAGAGTGGATTGGTGTGAGCGAGGGGGGTATAAAAAACGGAATGAGCGGCGAAGTCAGAGCCATGATATATCGCAACGGCAATCTCTACGCCGGGGGATACTATTCCATAGCAGGCGGAATTATTGCGGGCAGTCTTGCCAAATGGGACGGGAACGCATGGAATAATATCGGATATATCAGAAATCGTGTATATACTCTGGCATTGGACAGTCATGACAGTCTGTATATAGGAGGAGACTTTGATTTCGGCGGCGGAGTTTTTACTGATAATATTGTCAAATTGAGCGGCGGTTCATGGACTGCTCTTGAGACAGGTACAAATAACATCGTGTTTGCTCTGGGTTGTGACAGCAATGATAATCTTTATGCCGGAGGAACATTTACCCAGGCGGGAAGCGTCAGTGCAAACAGAATTGCCAAATGGGACGGCAGCACATGGTCAGCGCTTGGATCCGGTACAGATGGTATGGTCAGGGCAATTGTAATTGACAATAATGATATTGTTTACGCTGGAGGAAGTTTTACTACAGCCGGAGGCGTCAGTGCGGATCGGATCGCCAAATGGGACGGCAGTACATGGTTGCCTCTGGGATCCGGTATGAACAATAATATCTGGTCGCTTGCAATTGACGGATATGGAAATCTGTACGCAGGCGGAGAATTTACAACAGCAGGCGGCGTCAGTGCAAACAGAATTGCCAAATGGGACGGCACTAACTGGATGCCGCTTGGAACCGGAATGAATAATACTGTCAGGGCTATTAATTTTGACAGCAAAGGCAATCTTTATGCCGGAGGAGATTTCACCGCAGCGGGCGGCATTACTGTAAACCGGATTGCCAAATGGGACGGCAGCGCATGGTCAGCTCTGGGAACAGGTTTGAACGGATATTGGGCAAGTGCAATTGAATTTGACAGCAATGATAATGTTTACACAGGGGGAAGTTTTATCGCAGCCGGGGGCAAAAAATCCACATACATTGCACTCTGGATTTCACAACCCATTAGCACGCCTATCGGAACCGGCGATGAAAGCATTTATTCATCGGCTATTCAGCCTGACGGAAAAATTGTAGTTGCTGGTGAATCATATAACGGTTTATACAGGGATTTTGCATTAGCCCGTTACAATATTGACGGCAGTTTGGATACAAGTTTTGATTCTGACGGAAAACTTACCACATCACTCGGAACCGGAAATGATGCGGCTTGTTCCGTAGCCATTCAAACAGACGGAAAAATTGTAGGCGCAGGATTTTCAAATAACGGTTCACATGATGATTTGGCATTAGCCAGATATAACCCGGATGGCAGTCTGGATACAACATTTGATTCTGACGGAATAGCAACTACAGTAACTGCCGCCGTCGGAAGCGCAAACCTCCGATCTGTAGCGATTCAGCAGGACGGAAAAATTGTTGCCGCAGGCTATACAAATACCGGATCAAATTATGATTTTGTTGTAGTCCGTTACAACATAGACGGCAGTTTGGATACAACATTTGATTCTGACGGAAAGGTAATAACAGACTTCGGAAGCGGTCATGACTGGGGTTATCCCTGTAGCCATCCAGCCAGACGGAAAAATTATTGTTGCAGGAAGTACATGGAACGGCTCTAATTATGATCTTGCATTAGTCCGTTACAACAGCAACGGCAGTTTGGATACAACTTTTGACTCTGACGGAAAAGTAACTACAGCCATAACCGGAATCAACAATGATTACAGTCTCCCATAGCCATTCAGTCAGACGGAAAAATTGTTGTTGCAGGACATTCGATTAATGGTTCAAATTTAGATGATTTTACAGTAGTACGTTATAACAGCAATGGCTCTTTGGATACAGGCTTTGGTTCAGGCGGAAAAGTAATCACAGCCATTGGAGCAGGCAATGATTTAGCCGGTTCTATGGTTATTCAGCCGGACGGAAAGATTATTGTAACCGGAAATTCTCATAACGGCTCAAATCATGATTTTGCAACTGTACGTTACAATACTGACGGTTCTTTGGATACAGGCTTCGGTACAGGCGGAAAAATAACCGAAGACTTTGGAATCGGCAATGATTACGGCACGTCTGTAGCACTTCTGCAAGACGGAAAAATTGTTGTATCAGGGACTGTATATAACGGATCAAATTATGATTTCGGATTAGTCATATATAATAATAATCCTTTGCCGCCATTTGTCATGACTGAGAGCGTATCAGCGGTTACAGGAGAAACCGCTTCTGTTGTCGGAACAATTACAGGTGAAGGCGGAGGAGGAACCGTAACAGCAAGAGGTGTATGCTACGGCACAGCTTGGGAGCCGGTAACTCCATGCACCAATGAAGGTACCGGAACAGGCTCATTTACCGCCACACTTTCAGGGCTGACTTCTTCAAAAACTTATTATGTCAGGGCGTATGCAACCAATTCAGCCGGAACAAGTTATGGCAGTGGAATTTCATTTAAAACCGGAGCTATTCCAATAATTGCTCAGACCTCCCCGCTTTCTGTTACAATGGATGAGGATGAAACGCCTGTTGCATGGAGTCCGCCTGATCTTACACGCGGCAGAGGATGACGGAGATGTAATGACATGGGATATAAGCACACAGCCAACAAATGGAACTGCTGTAGTCAGCGGATCAGGCTCGTCTCCGACTAACTTCACTTATACACCCAATCCTGATTTTTACGGTTCAGACAGTTTTGTTGTCAGTGTATCGGATATTGACGGCAATGATACAATTACCGTGAATGTAACGGTAAATCCGATAAATGACAAGCCGTCTTTCACAGCATTGGGCAATCCGCCTACGGTAAATGAAGATGCGGGAACTCAGACCATTTCAGGCTGGCTTACAAGTTTTACACCGGGTCCCGCAAATGAATCAGGGCAGATGTTTCTTTCCGCTACTGTCCCTTATGTAAGCAATCCAGCTTTATTTGAAATGCCGCCAATGGTTGACAGTTCTTATACTCTGAAATATACACCGGCTGTTAATGCCTTCGGAACTTCAACCTTTGTTGTCATAGTCAGTGATAACGGAGGAACAGCTAACGGCGGATCAAATGTATCTGACGGGCAGACCTTTACCGTAACTGTCAATCCTGTCAATGATGCTCCTGTTATAACAGGACAAAATCCTTTAAGCACAAATGAGGATACTTCATTGACGCTTACTTTATCCAATCTGACAGTAAGCGATATTGACAATACTTATCCAACAGGCTTTACACTTATAATTCCGAGCGGTACAAATTACACTGTATTAGGCAATACAATAACTCCGAATCTGAATTTTAACGGAGCATTGACGGTTTATGTAAAAGTAAAAGACGGAGTTGCAGAAAGTAATCTTTTTAATCTTTCCGTAACAGTGAATCCTGTTGATGATCCGCCTACAGTTGCAAATCCGATTGCAGATATTACGGTAAATGAAGATGCTCCTGATACCGTAATAGATTTAACCAATGTATTCACAGATATTGATAATGACATCACAGCGATTTTCAAAACCATTCCGTCAAATTCCAATCCGGCACTGGTATCTGCAAATCTGACCGGCAGTATTCTGACTCTGAGTTATAAGCCGAATCAGAGCGGTACAGCGGAAATTACAATTCGTGGAAAATCAAATGGAAAAACCGCGGATGATACGTTCATCGTAAAGGTTAATTCTGGTATCGACCCTCTGATTGTGGCAAATCCTATTGCAGATGTTACAGTGAATGAAGATGCTAAAAAAACAACCATAGATTTAAGCAAGGTATTCAGCGATCCTGACGATGAGGACTCAGCAATCATCAAAACTGTTTTTACAAATTCCAATCCTTCACTGGTATCAGCATCAATAAACAGCGATATTCTGACACTTGTTTATCAGCCGAATCAGAACGGAACATCAGATATAACAATTCAGGGAACATCAAACGGAAAAACAGCGGATGATACTTTTTTTGTTACGGTAAATCCGGTTGATGATCCGCCGACTGTCGCGAATCCGATTGCTGATGTTACAGTGGATGAAGATGCCGCGAGTAAGGTCATAGATTTAACCTCTGTATTCAAAGATATTGATAATACAGAAATTATCAAAACCATTTCGCCAAATTCCAATCTTTCTGTAGTATCTGCAAATATCTCCGGCGATATTCTGACGCTTGTTTATCAGCCGGATCAGAACGGAACGGCGGAAATAACAATTCGGGGAACATCAAACGAGAAGACAGCAGATGATACCTTTAAGGTTACGGTAAAGCCGGTTGATGATCCGCCGACTGTTACGAATCCGATTGCTGATGTGACGGTAAATGAAGATTCACCAAATACAGTCATAAATTTGAGCAATCTGTTTAAAGATGTTGACAATACAGAAATTATCAAAACCATTCTGCCAAATTCAAATCCGGCAATGGTATCCGATACAATAACCGGCAATATTCTGACGCTTGTTTATCAGCCGGATCAAAACGGCATAGCAGAAATAACAGTTCAAGGAAAGTCAGGCGGCAAAACAGCAGAGGATATATTTCTTGTGACCGTATTGCCTGAACCGGATCCGCCGTATTTTATCAGCAGCCCTTTAACAAGAGGATTTCAGGATACTCCGTATCTTTATAATATTACTGCTGATGATCCTGACGGAGATATAATTGTAATAAATGTTTCTGTCAAACCTGAATGGCTCTCTTTTACAGAAAACGGGGACGGAACAGCAGTATTAACAGGAACACCCGTTTATAATCAGATCGGTACTTACAATGTTGAATTGCAGGTCTCTGACGGAACATATACAGCAAACCAGTCCTTTGTTATTACAGTAAAAGACACCAATGATGCGCCTGTTTTGGATAATACCGGCAATATGATGCTGAATCTGATTGATGAAGATATTGAAAATACATATAATATTGGCACGTCAGTTGCTAACATTATTGCCAGCGCCGGAGGTGATCGGATTACAGATTATGATGAGGTTGATGAAGAAGGAATTGCAGTTATTGCTGTAAAAAATGAGAACGGAAAATGGCAATATAAAACAGATACTCAGGATTTCTGGAAATATTTCCCTGATGATCTTGCGGAAAATAATGCCATGCTGCTGGAAGATACAGCATTTATAAGGTTTGTTCCTACACCTGATTACAACGGAACAATAGAAAACGGAATTACATTCAGAGCATGGGATAGGCACTTAGGCAATTCAGGTGGTACAACTGCGGACACTACCATAAACGGAGGAACAACAGCATTCAGTATCAGTACAGAATCCGCTTCTGTTACAGTCAATGCTGTTAATGATCCTCCGGTTATTGCCGAAGGAGAATCTGTATCTGTTGAGATGAGCGAAGACGGATTTCCAAACCCTTTCAGTCTGATACTTCATGCAAAAGATGCAGATAATAATACACTGAAATGGCAAATTATAAGCAAACCGCAGAATGGAATTGCAGATGTCGGCAATTCAGGCTCAGTCAGTTATACACCTGAAAGCAATTATAACGGAACAGAGAGTTTTACAGTTCAGGTCGGTGATGGCAGCTCCACTGATTCGGTTATAGTCAATGTTATCATTATATCCGTTAATGATGTCCCGATTGCCATGAGTCTCAGCAATGCGTCTGTTTCAGAAAATTCGCCTGTGGGAACGGAAGTCGGCATCTTTAGCGTAACAGATTCTGATAATGAAGATAAATATTCTTACACCATGACTGCCGGAACAAGTTCTGATGACAATTCCGCATTTCTTATTGACGGCAATAGACTGAAAACCGCAGATGTTTTTGATTATGAAATTAAGAATAAATATTACATCCGTGTAAGGTATGATGACGGAAACGGGGGAATTCTTTCAAAACGGTTTGTTATTGATATTGTCAATCAGATTGAAGTTTCTGCAAAAGCTGAACCTGAATTTCTGAATTTCACTGTTATTGAAGGAGAAAGCGATCCTGAACCGCAGATTCTGAAGATTGTCAATACCGGAGACGGAACTCTGAACTGGGAATATCAGCCGGTAACGCCTGTTCTGACCGCATGTTCAGACGGAACAGCAGTTCTATGGAACGGGGAGACCGGAGAAAAAATAAGAATATTCCGACATTCGGAAAGCAATCCCGTTACATGGGCGGCTTTCAGTCATGACGGAAGCAGAATTGTTACTGCTGGCTGGGACAAAAGAGCGGTTGTATGGGATATTCAGACAGGTGAAAGACTCTTAACGCTGAATCATGATCATTCTGTTTTATCAGCGGAATTCAGCCCTGACGGAAAACGGATTCTTACTGCAAACAATGATTATGTTGCTGTTCTGTGGGATGCTGAGACCGGAGAGAGAATCATGGATTTTAAGGGACATACCGGATATGTGTATGCCGCATCTTTCGGTCCTGACGGCAAATATATTGTTACAGGAGGCTATGATACCAAAGCAATTCTGTGGGATACGGAAAGCGGAGAAAAAATCAGAATATTCGGCGGACATACGCATATAGTATGTTCCGCTGTATTCAGTCCTGACGGAAATCAGATTCTTACCGCAGGCTTTGACAAAACGGCAATCTTACAGGATACGGAAACAGGGGAGATAATCAGAATTTTCAGCCATGACGATGTTGTAAGATATGCTGTATTCAGTCCTGACGGAAAAAAAATTCTTACCGCAGGATATGACGGCAAAGCTGTAATATGGGATATTCAGACCGGAGAGATTATCAGAATTTTCAGCCATGAAAATTCTGTCAGAACTGCTATGTTCAGTCCGGACGGAAAAGAGATTGTTACTTCGGATTATGACAGCAGTGTAAGTGTTTGGAATGCAGAGACAGGGGAAATCATCAGAAGCCTTGAATATACAGGTTCTGCTGCAAGATCCGTATCAGGATCGCAAAGATATACTTCAGATTCAGTCAATGAATCCGGTTTATGGGAACTTGAATTCTTCAGTATTACCGGATCCGGACAAAGAGCAAAAACCGGAGTCAGGCTGACAAATGCTGTATTTTCGCCTATTCCTCAATGGCTCTTTCTCAGCAGGACATCAGGCTCCGCGGAGGAAGAAGCTGATGAAATCAGCGTATCCGCAAAGACTGCGGGACTCAAACCGGGAGTTTATTATTATCCGGTTATGATAGAGACCGATGCAGCTCTGCTGGAAATTCCGGCTACTCTTACAGTTATCTCTCCGGCTGTCAGAGCAGATATTCTTTCCGTCAGCAGAAATACAGGCGTGTTCGCAGTCAGTATTCGGAGAGATGAGCATCAGCAAAATCAGACCGGGACCCGAGTATGCGATCCGTATCCTGCGGATTCTCTTTTCCATTTATACTCAAGAAGGTCATAAATTGTGATTTTGTATTGACTAAATATTTAGTTTGTATCATCTTACTTTTCAGGTTTTTTGTCAAAATTTTTTAAAGGAGATGATTTCCGATGGTACATATCGAATTTACCGGAAAAGAAATTGAAATCTTAAAATATGAACGTTTCCATCACCCCCGCCCTCGTGTTCAACAGAAGATGGAAGCTGTACTGCTGAAAAGTAAGAAATTGCCTCATCGGCAAATTGCTGAAATTATAGGGACATCTCCCGATACAGTAACCCATTATCTTAAAGACCGTAAACAGGGGGGTATTGATAAGTTGAAAGAAATTAATTTTAATAAACCCGAAAGTGAGTTGAACGGTCACATTTCCACGATAGAAGCCTGTTTTAAAGAGCATCCTGCTGCTGCTGTCAAAGAAGCCGGGAGTAAAATTGAAGAATTAACAGGACCCGGACGCAGTGTAACACAGGTACGCAAGTTTCTCAAATCAATCGGATTGAACCGGCGTAAGGTGGGTATGATCCCATCCAAAGCGGATTTGGATGAACAGAAAAAGTATAAACAGAATGAATTGGAACCTCGTCCTGAAGAAGCAAAAACAGGAAAAAGGAAAGTCTGCTGTATGGATGCGGCTCATTTTGTATCAGCTCCTTTTTCGGGATATTTACGGCAGTTTACGCGCCTTTTTATAAAAGCTCCTGCAGGAAGAAAACGTTATAATGTGTCAGGGGCATCGGATGCGGTAACACATGAACTGGTTTCCGTAACAAATGATACCTGTATTAATGCCGAAAGCGTCTGTTCTCTGCCAAGGCTGCTTTACAATCAGAACATCGGGATTCCGGTTACAGTAATTTCAGACAATGCAAGATACCGGAAATGTAAAATTGTTAAAGAGTCAGCTGAACTGCTCAATACCGGACTGCTTTATTTGCCTGCTTATTCTCCAAATTTGAATCTCATTGAGAGACTTTGGAAATTCGTAAAGAAAAAATCATTGTATTCAAAATATTATGATGACTTTGTAATATTTAAAAATGCGATTGATGACTGTTTAAACCGTACTCACACCGAATACAGGAAAGAACCTGATTCTTTATTAACTCATAATTTCCAGACATTTGAAGAATCGCAAATTATGACCTTTTAGAGTATAATAACGGAAATCCGCTTCCGCCCAAAATAAAGAAACTGGCTTTGGAGCAGAGCGGTGAAAAAATCCGTGCATTTCTTGAATCGGAATCTGATCGATGGAACAAAAGAGTTGATGAAATATTAAACATTCATTTGAAAACTCCTTCTCCTAAAAGACAGATTGTTTTCATCCCCAAGCCTTTTGATACCAGTAAACCTGTATCTCCGTCTCAAAAACAGGTCGGATTTTTAGATAAATTTATAAAGTCAAGGCAAGAAGCTATTCAGCGTGAAAATGAAATAGTGCAACAAAAATATGAACGTGAACTTGAAAAATGGGAAAAAGCACGTCATGAACATGAACAGTCTGAAAATAAAAGAAAATGGCTTATTGAAATGGGACGCTATTCTGATACAGAAAAAATGCAGGAATTACTGGAATATGTTTTTGCAGAAATTGAATTTCCAAGAGAAACTCTTTTTCTTTTCAGGTAGAACCAGATGGCAAAGGCGTAATGATTGATGTTGACCTGCCTGAAATTGAAGACCTTCCTACAGAGCAAGCGTCTATAGCTGCAAACGGAATAAAACTGAATATCAAAAATCGTTCGGAAAGCCAGTTGCGGAAGAATTATATGAATCATATACACGGTATTGCTTTTCGTGTTATCGGTCAAACTTTTGTTTCTTTACCCACGATTGAAAAGGTTGTTTGTTCTGGCTATTCCCAACGTCCTGATAAAGCAAGCGGACAAATTAATGATGAATATTTATTCAGTGTCCGAGTTAAACGGGAAGAATGGGAAAAAATAAATTTTGGAAATTTAAAAGAAATTGATTTACCTGCATGTCTCGGGTCATTTGACATTCGGAGAAAGATGACAAAGACGGGAGTTTTTACAGCAATAATCCCCTTTGATTCGGTAAATTAAAAATTGATAAAACATAAAGGCATAACCCGTCATTCAACCGGACACGGCTATCGCCGCCGCTTAACTTGTCGTTAGGCTGTGATAAAAAACAAAAGGAGGAAAAATGCCGGCAGGTAATACAGTTCGTCCTCAAAAATGGAGTAATGTTATTGATCTTTATGATGATGGGGATTATTCAGCGATATGGGGAAGCTATGATGGTGATCCTCAACGATATTTAGGTGTACGTTGGAATGAAAGTTTTCCGAATCAAGGGGGAAATCCGCTTTGGTATGTAGAGCCTTCGTTTGTGAGAAAACAAATTTTACTATCTCTGCTTGGAAGAGTAGTACAGTCTGGTTCTCCGCAAAGGTCATTATATATTCAAAACATTCAAATCGCATTAAACGAATGTTAGGAGAAACGGGAATACAGCTCACGCACCGGGTGATGAAGAAAATTCAGAGAATAAGATTCATTACCGGCGTGAGCAACTTACAGAGATAGCGGAGTTAGACCTGTATGAGAATATACATTGACACCTGCGGTATTCAGAGACCTTTAGATACAAAAAATCAACTGAGAATTATACTTGAAGCTGATTCAATACTCGGACTGATAGAGTTTTGTAAAGGAAACAAGGCTGATTTGATTGCGTCGGATATTCTGAGATTTGAAATCAGAAAGTGTCAGAACGTCATCAGACGGGAATATGCTCAGGATGTCCTGAAAAAAGCCGAAGTGGATGTATCTCTTACGGAAGAAATCAGAAAACATGCGGCTGAGTTGGAAGGATTCGGATTCAGAGGAGTTGACGCTTTGCATTTGGCTTCTGCGGAAGCGGCTGATGCCGATTTCTTCTGCACCTGTGATGACGGAATTATTAAAAAGGCAAAGTCAGAAAAAGTGAGCAGAATGAAAGTGCTTTCACCGACAGACATGATAAAGGAGCTTGAATTATGATTATTGAACAAAGACCCATGTGCGAAGTCATAAGCGATGCGATACATATTCTGACATCTCAAATCGGTACTGCAAACACAGCGAGATTCATCAATTATTTTTCAGTCGGTTTCGGAGACTATACCGAAGAACGCAAACAACTTTTCGCCAATTATACGGTTGATGATATAGCCAAAGAGATAAAGGAATATAAAAAATCACAATAAAAAAAGCCTAACCCGGCGCTCAAGTGGACTGGCTATCGCCCGCCACTTAGCTTGTTGTTAGGAGGTTATGAAATGAGTCTGAAAAGCTGGCAGAAATATTTCGGAAGTAAAACTATACTGGCAACGGCTTTTATTCTGTCTGTCATAGCAATTTCCACCGCTCACGCAGGCAGTTGTGATCTTGTCAGAGACGGCTTGGTCGCCTGCTATCCGTTTAACGGCAATGCTAATGATGAAAGCGGAAATGGTAATCATGGCACACCGTTCAGCGGTGTCAGCTACGTTGACGGTAAAGTAGGTCAGTCCGCAAAATTTGATGGTGGCGCAAACGGCTACATCCGGGTCACAAATCCGACTCAGAAGTTTGATAAGCAATATACAGTCAGTGCCTGGGTATCAACAGCGGGCAGAGGGATGCCTATTTTTTCCAAGTATTCGTGGAATGAACCGATAGGCAAAGGATTTGATCTGTTCGTTACCACGACTGACGGGAATGGATATGCACATAGGAGGCTATTCAAAATAACATGAACAACTTATTTTTTATTTACCTTAACCGCTGATAAACTGTAGTTCCATTCTCCATGAAAGTCACATCGGCTGATTGCTAAACTTTTCATTTCTTCTTCCGATACTGTTCTGCCTGTTTCATACATATTTTCATCAGGATTTGCCTTAATTGTAAGACCCTTGCCGGTACGGGTACTGCTAATTAAATTTACCGCTGTCATTCGGGTTGTCAGAGGACGACCCCGCCAATTCTCAGTGATATGGCAAAACATCCGATGCTCAATTTTATTCCGTTTGCCGGTTCCGGGTGGAAAGTGTCTGACATGGATGGTCATTTCCAATTCATTTGCAAGTCTCTGCAATTCAGCTTTCCGGAGTCTGACCCCTGCTCCGTTGCTTCCTCCTCCGTCAGCAGTGATTAACATTTCTTCGGCTTCAGGATAAACCTGCTTTCCCATATGATACCGCCACCTGCGAATTGTTTCAGCCGCAAATTCAGATGTATCATGAGTAACACCGACACTCACCCAGCCTTCATTCCGTCCAATATCATATACTCCGTAAGGGATTACTTTGCCAGGTTCTTTATCGGGAAAACCGTGCATGTCAACTTCAGCCGGCTCACCTCTCTTTTGCCGCTCTTTCCCATTATTTCCGAATTCTCCGATCAGTTCCTTCTTCTTTGTATCTGCTGAAATTACGGGGCTTCCACGATTTAAAAAATCTTTGACACATGAATTTATAAACTCAAATTGTGCATTCCTGTCAGGATGATCAGTGCCTTCACGTCTTTTACGGTCTGACTGCATACTGTATCCAAGTTCATCAGGCAGCCTCCAGACTGCAGCCTGCGAAACATCATGACCTTTTAAACATAACTCTTCTGACAAATCGGCCGTACTTTTACAGGTCCGCCGAAGAGGATTCATGGGATCACCCCGTGTGATCGGATCAGGCAGGAGATCCGGGTCATGCAGCAAAGTCTCATCCTGTTTCTTTTTTAATTTACGTCCGCCTCCTTTTTTCCTGAGTCCTGACGGTTCAGCCGGATCATCTGCCGCAGATTTCAACTGATTTTTTAATTCACATATACCATTATGAACAGCAGTCCGTGAAGCATCTGCAGCTTCCGCTACGCAGCTTATGCCTCCGTAACCCAAAGCTATAGCGTCGGCTGCCATACATAGCCGCAACGGACGTTCATCAAGAAAGGAGGGGGTTAATGCCCCGTATTTCTTTTTTAACATCAGCTCATTTGACATACATAATTCTATAGCAAACTTTTAAAACCTGTTCAAGTTATTTTGAATAGCCTCCTTACTGTAATTTCCGCTGACTCCGAAGTCACTTGCATGCTTAAACTTCTTTTGTAATTGTTTTGCAGTGGTATTGACAATCTTGTTTGTACTTTTTGAGATAACATTGCAAGCCTTTTTGCCCCCGGCGCAGCCATCCCGATTATAAACAGTCCGACTGCTGCTCCTTTTTCGGAAAGGCTTGCATCGCGGGATCAGTCACTGTTTCGGCTGTAGTATAAGTATCATACAGCAGAAGAGCGGCTCTGACAATTGCCCATATAACCGGTACCGGACTTTCACCGTAAGGATCGGTCAGATTTACAGGATTGTTCATCACATAAGCATAAAGATTTATCCCCCCTTCAAGCCCAATCGGGTCGGCGGTTATATACCTTCCCGTATCCGGGTCATAATACCTGTTCCAGTTATAATGCAATCCAGTTTCCGCGTCATAATACTGACCAGGAAATCTGAAATTGTTTGTTAATATTGCAGGATATGCCCACGCTTTTCCTAACGGCTGATAAAAGCCAGCCCATACAACCTGACCGGCTGAATCAATGATTTTCTGCGGAGTGCCAAGATGATCATTTATAGAATAATACCATCCCGCCTGGTAATCATACACCTTCATGGCAGCCAGCTCACCGTTCAGATAAACAATGTCCCTTGACGGCGTGCCGCCTCCCGTTGTTTCGGCTATAAGATTTCCGGCAACATCATACGGTTGTTACACCGGAAGCAACCTTTTTATCTCACTACAACCACAAATGGCTTAGTCTTCATTGCAGTCCATCCGGACATATTCACATATCAGACCGTTAGCCCTGTATCTTACGATGTGTTCTTCGGCTTCAAATCTGCTGAGATGATAAACCAGCAAAGTGCCGGGCATGAGCATTTTTTTTGCAGTCTGACGGGATACGATGAATTCATCCTGTATGAATTTTACTACTTCGGAAACATCGCCGCTCGCACCTATGGTTCTTAGTTCATAAGAATGCTGACAATTCGCATTTGTTTTTTCAATATTCATACTATCGCCTCCATTCTCCGAAACCGGAAATTTTCAGAAAACTTATGATTATACTCTAAAAGGTCATAATTTGCGATTCTTCAAATGTCTGGAAATTATGAGTTAATAAAGAATCAGGTTCTTTCCTGTATTCGGTGTGAGTACGGTTTAAACAGTCATCAATCGCATTTTTAAATATTACAAAGTCATCATAATATTTTGAATACAATGATTTTTTCTTTACGAATTTCCAAAGTCTCTCAATGAGATTCAAATTTGGAGAATAAGCAGGCAAATAAAGCAGTCCGGTATTGAGCAGTTCAGCTGACTCTTTAACAATTTTACATTTCCGGTATCTTGCATTGTCTGAAATTACTGTAACCGGAATCCCGATGTTCTGATTGTAAAGCAGCCTTGGCAGAGAACAGACGCTTTCGGCATTAATACAGGTATCATTTGTTACGGAAATCAGTTCATGTGTTACCGCATCCGATGCCCCTGACACATTATAACGTTTTCTTCCTGCAGGAGCTTTTATAAAAAGGCGCGTAAACGGCCAGTAAATATCCCGAAAAAGGAGCTGATACAAAATGAGCCGCATCCATACAGCAGACTTTCCTTTTTCCGTTTTTGCTTCTTCAGGACGAGGTTCCAATTCATTCTGTTTATACTTTTTCTGTTCATCCAAATCCGCTTTGGATGGGATCATACCCACCTTACGCCGGTTCAATCCGATTGATTTGAGAAACTTGCGTACCTGTGTTACACTGCGTCCGGGTCCTGTTAATTCTTCAATTTTACTCCCGGCTTCTTTGACAGCAGCAGCAGGATGCTCTTTAAAACAGGCTTCTATCGTGGAAATGTGACCGTTCAACTCACTTTCGGGTTTATTAAAATTAATTTCTTTCAACTTATCAATACCCCTGTTTACAGTCTTTAAGATAATGGGTTACTGTATCGGGAGATGTCCCTATAATTTCAGCAATTTGCCGATGAGGCAATTTCTTACTTTTCAGCAGTACAGCTTCCATCTTCTGTTGAACACGAGGGGGGTGATGGAAACGTTCATATTTTAAGATTTCAATTTCTTTTCCGGTAAATTCGATATGTACCATCGGAAATCATCTCCTTTAAAAAATTTTGACAAAAAACCTGAAAAGTAAGATGATACAAACTAAATATTTAGTCAATACAAAATCACAATTTATGACCTTCTTGAGTATAATTGGTTTACGGATCCTAAAATTGAAATTAAAGCCCGTCAGAAAGACAACATTGCTTTTACGCTTAAAACTGCGATAGAAAAGAGAGAGTATGTTATGGTTCAAGGTGTTTTTAATAAAAAGACCGGAAGCTTGGAAGCAGGGAGAGTCATTAAATATGATACTCTTGATTCAGAAATAGAAAATGCACGCCGTAAACACGGACTTGTGATTTATCCTGTTGATTGAAAGGAGAAAAAATGTTAAAACAACTTATTGAATTAGCTGCGGCTATTGCAGGTGCCTTATTGATTGGCGGAGCAATAATTGCTATTCTTAATTGGGATAAAATTGAAGAATGGTTTGATTCTCATAAATCGGAAATAGATAACAAGGATAAAGTTGCCCGTACTATTCTTGATTGCTATTCAGATGGCAATTATGGTGTTAGGTACGGTGTTTTCAATAAACGCACAGACAGTTTTATCAGTTCTGAATCAGTGAAATGTAAAAGCGTTGACTCTGTATTGGAGAGAAAACACAACTATGGCAGAACAAGAATAGTTGACCACATCATTTGAGGAAAATAAATATGTCTCATTTTGATTCAGTTGGAACAGAGAGTTTTCGATGAATGGGGACTCAGAAAGATAGAACCCTTTCCCCGCACTGCTTTGAATTTTCACGGTGTGCCGGGAACAGGGAAAACACTTGCCGCCCATGCGGTTGCATCCAGGATAGAACGTCCTATTATGGCTTGCAGTTATGCCGATATTGAAAGTATGTATCACGGCGAGGGACCTAAAAATGTCGAAGCTGTTTTTTCAGCGGCAAAACTGAATAATGCTGTATTGTTCATAGATGAAGCCGATTCTCTGCTTTCCAGACGTCTTACAAATGTTACTCAAGGCTCTTAACAGGCAATCAACTCAATGCGTTGCGTAGCCAGTTGCTTATCAGTCTGGAAAAATTTAAGGGTATCGTAATTTTTGCAACAAATCTTGTCAAAAATTATGACAAAGCGTTTGAAACAAGAGTACGCAATATTCATTTTCCAATCCCCGATGAAAGTTGCCGAAAGGCAATCTGGAAAGTGCATCTGCCTGAGAAACTGCCGTTGTCAAAAGATGTATCTGTTGAGGAACTTGCTAAAATCGGAGATGTCTGCGGCAGAGATATTAAAAATGCCGTGATTGATTCGGCTATGAAAGCCGCCTATGAAAACAGGGAAAGAATCAGACTGAAAGATTTGATTGAATCGGTTGACCGCATAAAATCGGCACGAATAAGACCTGAACATGAATCACATGAATTAAGTCTTTCAGAAAAAGAAGAAATTGAAAAGAAAGTGAAAGAGGCATATCTGCCTCTGAACTGACCGGTAAATTAAAAATCATATCATCAGAGAGGTGGTATAATGTCAGCAGTCGTTATTGAAATTCCTGATATTATTTCAGAGTCTTATCAGCATAATTCAGAGAGTATGAAAAACGGAATACAGCGGGGATTTGTCATATGGGAATACCTGAACGGACATCTTTCTTTACGGGAATCCGCAAAAATATTGAATATCAGTTACAGAGGGTTTCTGGAACTGCTGTGGAGCAGAGGTATCCCCGTTGACGGACTGAGTGAATCCGAACTGGAACAGCAGGTGTCATCTCTCCGCATCATTCTTGACAGCCGATGAAAGTAATTTCCGATACAAGCCCGCTGATTGCCCTGTCAAAAATTGAACGGATGTTTCTGCTTGAGAAACTGTTCGGAAAAATTGTCATTCCCCGTACTGTATATGATGAATTTTTACAGAACGGTACATCAGCCGAACAGAAACAGTTTATCTCAGCGTGTCAGAAATTTATTGAAGTTGTCGGAGTTTCTGATATTCCTTCGTTTTCCCGCCGTCTGGATAAAGGAGAACAGGAGGTGCTGACGCTGGCAATTCAGAAAAAAGCAGATATTGTGCTTCTTGATGACAGAAAAGCCTGCAATGAAGCCGGAGAAAAGGGTCTTACGGCAGTATCTACACGAGCCGTTCTGAAGATTGAGGAAGAAAAACATTATATTTCAAACGCTTTGAAGCTGGAAGAAGATTTGAAAGCCAAGAATTTTTTTCTTCCTGAATACTGAAAAAAGCCTAACCAAGCGTTGCAGTGGACACGGCTATCGCCCGCCGCTTAGCTTGGTGTTAGGCTTTTAAAGCTGATAAAAGAGAGGTATAATGATGGGTAAGAGTTTAAGAATTATGGCAGCAGTTTCACTGTTTCTTATGAGTCTTTTCAGTACCGCATGGAGTGATGATTATTATATCATAGGCGATGCGGACGGTAACGGCAGTGCCGATATTTTTGATGCGCTTACTGTGGCAAAATACGATGCAGGCTTGAAAAGCAGATATGATTTTCTCTATCTTGCGTCAGGTGATACGGACTGCAACGGCAAAATTGATATTTTTGACGCTCTCAGGATTGCGGAGTTTGATGCAAAGATAATAACAGGTTTTGAATGCATCTGGTCTGTTGCAGGTGATATTCCGTCATACGATCCGGGTTCCGAACCCGCTTATAATGACAATACCGATTTTTCGTTAAATACAGACCATGAAAATCCGCTTCTGGCTGTAATAAAAACGGATAACGGCTGGGTGATTGAGTATTTCGGTACAAAAAATGCAGACGGAACTGTGAAATCTGTAAATTTCATCTGTTCCAAAACTCCGGAGGGAGACACCATAACAAACAGCCTGGATGATTACGGACGCATTGTTCAGGCAGGCACCGGCAACGGAAAGATTATCATATTTGATTGGAAAACCCGGACAATAAGCGTGGCAGACGGATTTCTGCCATGTCCTCAGACTGTAGAATCAGGGAGTAGAGATGCCCGTGAGTCCGTGAATTTTTCTAAAGAAGAATGCAAGGCGTTTGCTGAAAATTCAGATTTACTCTGTATGACTTCTTCCAGTCTGGCTTCAAGTAATCGGAATTTATGGCTGAAAATAGCAGGTTATGTGATGCTTAATCTGGGATGCCCGGCAATCCATACGTTATTACTGGAAGACATCTGCTGCGTCTGTCAATTTTCTTCTGAACAGGCACAACGGTGTTATGGCGGTGTAGGTTCCAAGTGCGATGGTATTAATCGGTTTATCAGTCCTGACGGTGTACCTCTGTTTGCTCCTATGAGAAAAAATTATAACACCTGTGAGGTTACAGGTTTTATGTCAGCAGGCAGTATTCTTCATGACATATGTTGTCTTAAACATCCTAATGGAGCCATGTGCGGTAATAATATCAATTTTCTCTGCAATGATGACGAGGACTGCTGTAAAGAATGGAAAGAGGCTTTTGCCAATACATCGTGCAGTTCTGTAATGAATTCGCCGCGACAGTGGGAAGTTACATGGGGACCTTACCAGTGCGGCAATACAGGCGATAATACGGATACAAAGCTGTTCGCTCCCCCGGTACACGTGTCAATTCGGAACAGAATGAACAGAAGAAACTGTGTGAATTTGGTTGCATATCCGATACAGACGGTAATACGGTAATAGAAAAAGATAACTGCGGTGAATATTGTGTATGTGCAGAGCCGGAAAATATTCATATTACCGGACTGGTTACTTACAATGAAACTCAGGAACCTGTTTCGGGTATCAAAATCAAAGTGCCTTTAACGGAAAATACGCAGGAGACTTTTTCCGGTGAAGACGGCAGATACAAATTATCCGTACCTGATAAGCAACTTCCTGATTCTTTTGCAATACTCGCTTCAGGAGAAGAATATGTGCCTGACAGCCGGAATATTACCAAGACCGCTGATACTTATAAATATGTCGTTGATTTCAGTATGGAAAAAATTCCGCCTGACATGATAATACTGGAAATTGAACCGGCTCTTCATCATCTTGGTGATGGTGCTTATGAAGGAGCAATAAATTCCCAGTTTCAGTCAGGAGCGGAAGGTACAGGTTATACAAAAACATTCGATGTCAATGATTTCCATCTCAGTTTTTCAAAAGCTGAAATTTCCCTTTTTGCCAAAGGATTGCAAGCCGGTAATAGATTGAACATCAACGGAAATCTTATCGGATATATGAGTTCTTCACCTTCAGACGGCTCTTTCGGCACTTTAAGCTGGACATTTGAGACCAGTATATTGGTCAAAAGGGAGTAATGTTCTGAAAATTGTATCTGCATTAAACTGCGGGTGGTTTTCCTGTGATTATGATGATTTTGAATTTACCAATATCATCATCAGGTTTAAAAATTAGATGATTCAGTTCATCTGATTTTTGCAGACTGGGAAAGTCAAATCTGTTATACTGTTATTGATATACAGATTCAGTCAGTGTAATAAAATCTGTGTGTCAGCAACAGATTTTGAAATCATCGGTAAAGTCAGAGGTATTCAGAAAATTGCCGTCAGCAGTTCAATCCGGGAATTGCAGTCGCTGCGGAAACGTTTCGGAAAGGGACGCTGGAGAAAACTCAAAGGTGCTGCAAGTGTCCGGCTGTCTGACGGTACGGTAAGGGTTGCCGAAATCCACTGGTACGAAGCATCGGGAATCGGCAGAAAAAGGATGAAAATAAAACATTTTCTGGATTAGAAAAGGATTGGAAAAAATATGCGTATTGCAATCTGTGTAAATGACGGCGGATATACAGACGATCTGAAAGTCAGAACCGTGTATAAAGTTCTGCCTGACAAATCCGCCGAGAAAAGCAATTATGTCAGAATCATTGATGAGACAGGCGAGGATTATCTATACCCTGCTTCATGCTTTGTTTTTACCGAATTGCCGAAGGATGCCGGAGAAATATTTACAATTCCGAATCTTCCTGATCTCCCCGACCAAACCGGCATTGAAGCCGGCAGAAAATTCTCACGTAAAAACATATTAACAGCCTAACGACCAAGTTAAGCGTTTAATAACAGCTTAGTATTATCAAAGGAGAGTATGAGTACAAAAACTTCAAACAGCAGTATAAAAGCTCTTTTAGAATATATTGATTCTGGTAAATTAGTTTTGCCTGAAATACAAAGAGAATTTGTATGGAACAAGAAGAATGTGTTACAATTATTTGATTCTCTTTATAGAGGTTTCCCAATCGGTTTCATGCTGATATGGAAAACAAGTATTGCAGTAGCTCAAGGGAAATTTAAAGACAAAAGCACTATAAAGATTGGACAATCCTTAGATAGTTTTTACGGTTATCTTCTTGACGGACAACAACGTTTAAGTGCCATTCGGCTTGTTCGTGATAGAGATGAAAAACATTTGCTCATGTTCGTACTTTATCCAGAAAATGAAGAACAGCCAGATAATAACCGTTTCTCATTTCTTTCACGTAGTACTAATACTAATTCTCTATTGTGTTTATGCAATAATTGCATTCAGAATATAGGAAAAACCTGTAAGAAATGCTATCTTTTTTTAGAACATTCTCTCAGAATATTTGCCGCAAAGTCTTTCATTTCCCGGAGTCCCGAAAAATTTTTCCCTTTGTATCCTCCTTTATATATTGCCAAAATCTCTCAATAGGATTTAATTCGGGACTGTAAGGCGGCAGAAATATCAGACGGATATTTTCGGGAATGATCAGCCTTTTTGCCTTATGTACCGCTGCGTTATCAATCAGCATAATATTCATACTGTCCGAAAAGACTTCTGAAAATTTACTGATAAAACACTGGAAATTATCCGTGTTCATGTCCGGAAATTCAAGAAAAAAATTTTCGCCTTCCGATACCTCCGCTGCACCGTAAATATAATAATTTTCAAAAGTTCTCTGTATCACTCCGGCAGGTCTGACACCGGGAAGAGTAATTCTTTTTCCGGGGGATGTTATGAGACCAAGGTCTTGTTTCATCATAGGAAAAAAATTTCACTCTTATGTCAGTATTATATGTTATTTCAGATATTTTTTCCGGCAACGATTCTTTAAATCCGGGTACTTCATCCTCATTTTTTTTTATATGCGAAGGACGCGGAGTTTTGGGCCTGGCCCCGAGGTAATAACGGACAGTTTTGTGAACAGTTTTATAAGGAATATCAAGATTATAATTCTCCACGAGCCATATCCGTATCTCATCATAGGAGCCGAATCCTTCCGGTCCGGAAGATGTTTTTTCAGCTCTTCCGCGACTTCGGCGGAAACAGCGCGCTGCCGCCCCGGCACTGTTTTCAGACACAGAAGTTCCGCAATTCCCCCTATTCCGTAACGACGGAACCATTCCGCCGCCGTAAGACGTGAAACACCGCAAAGTTCCGCGGCACGGGTCACGGTTTCCGCCTCTCCGGTTTTCAGCAGCCACAGCAGACGGAGACGATCACGGAAACGTCCGTTTTTTTTCTTTTTTTATCATATCAGGAAGTTCTTCCGAAGTTTCAAATATTTCATAGTGTTTTTCAGGCATTTTCTTATTGTCCTTATAAAAATGTTATTCTGAAATCAGAATTTTTACAGCATATTTATTATATAATTTCAATAGAGATTCGGTATAGTCTTTTTGCATCTTTCAGAGCATTTCGGGACAGAATAACAATCCAGCTCACCAGTCAATCTTCTCCAAAGGCGTTCCTTCTGAAAGAGGTTCTTTTGAGGCTTCTATAATACTTTCAACCAGTCCGGGAAACCTGTTAAGATAAATTGTTTCCTCAATAGATTTCCAGTCAGTTTCTCCGATTATAATAAAATCTTCTCCTTTATCACGTTTCACTTTCAGTGTCTCATGATTGTCAATGCACCGTTCCACCTCGGATTCAATATTTTCTTTTAACTTTGTAACCGTAGTTTCAAACATATATGTCTCCTTTCTGATTTCCGTTCCGTTTGCATGATCAAAGTTATTACAAGCAAAAAGGTGGACACGCTCGCTTTGTCCTATTATTTACAGAAAAACTTTATAACCGACATTCAAAGTCTTTTTCCAGAATTTTAGCTCTCTTCTTTCCTATAGAACGCTTGCCGTTTTCCATTGCTGAAATATGGCTCTGAGGAATTCCGGTTATTTCTGCCAACTGTTTCTGAGTCAGTCCCTCTTTTATCCGGGAACCTGCAAGAACAATGCCGGGCAGTTCCTCTTCAGCGTATTCCGGGAAAAGCTCCTGCCAATGAATCGTATCAGATACATTTTTAAAACCGAGAGTTTTCAATGCTTTTTAGAGTTATTTATTTTTTTATGTAATTTTGCAGCAACTCATCCAAAATCGGTCTTATAAAAAGAAATGTCTGAATATGACCTAATGGTTTAAAATGACCGTCTTTTGGAAAGTAAATATCTGATTCTTTGCGTGTCAGGAGTAAGTTCTGAAACGGTTCTATCAGATTAACGAATTCAATATTATTCTGCTTTGCCATTTCAGATATTTCTGTCCGGGGCACCCGCCAATGACGGGCATCTCCATTTACAAGTTCATAATAATGAGGAATCAGAATAATAACAAGTTTGCATCCATCCTTTTTGCAGGCATTGTTTAACTCAAGCAAAGCCGCTTTACATAGTTCCAAGCCCGGTCTGTTTTCTTCACGCTCTTTGGTATTATCATCTTTGATGTTTGCAGGTGCCTGAAATATATCAGGCGGAGCCATGATTATTTTTCGTATCAATGAAAATAAATGAGAATGTTCTCCAAGCCAGTTGTAAATATCCAGATCATGTATGAATCGCCTGAAAGCTCCTCTGAAATCACGATTACGGGAAATAAACTTTAAGGATTTGCCGTCTGTATCAAAATCATATAATTTTTCAACAATGACATCGCTCAGATCATTTGCAAGAAAGAGTCCGAAAAATACAATCGCCGGATGTTTAGCTCGAATACGCCGTTCATAAGCGGCAAGCGCATAAGTCGGTCATGATCCGGGCAATGAAGCATTAATCACCTCAAATGCGCCTTGAAGATATGTACGGGTAAGTCCTGCAAAGGTTCTTTCTTCATTTACTCCCATTCCCCATGTAAAGGAATCTCCCAGAAATACAACACGGTTTACTCCTGTAAATCTTTTTTCCTGCGGAATTCTGTATCCTTCAGAATCGTTCACTACACGATAACGGTAAATACCCGGCAAATTAATAATACCATCTGTATCAGGAGTTCCAACCTTGATAATAAAGGGATCCGGTGAAAAAAAACGCGGAGAGGTTAACTGCGGCATAAAATAACGCGTCATCAGTTCAAGAGATAAAAGTATAAAACATACAGATACAAAAAGCATCAAAAAACAGTAAATTTTATAATTATTCTTTTTTTCGCATGATTCCATTTGATTATTTTTTGTTTATCCTTTCTTCAGATAATCATTGACAATTCGGATGAGCTTTTTCTTTTCAATATCCCAGTTAAATCGCTTTTCCGCGGCTTTTCGTGAAGCAATTTTAGTATTTGCCAATTTCAGGGGATCTGAAATCATTTCTTTAAGAGCAATTGCAAGACTTTCAACATCCGCCATTTTGCAGGTAACTCCTGTTTCAGAAGCCTGCTCCATAATTGTTTTCTGCCCCGGCGTATCTGTTGCAACAATAGCAAGACCTGCTGTCATATAAACAAATAATTTATTGGTAACACACAATAAACGATTTAAGCAGTCTCCTGTTTCCAAAGCCAAGCCAATGTCATGTTCTGACGCCAATTGAATCAAATGTTCAGGAGGGGCAGGCGGATAGAAAAAAATTCGGGTGTTTTGTGTTATCTGTCAATGATTTTAAATTTTTATCAAAATCATTGAACAATGTTCCTCTTAAATGGAGTTGACAGGGCGTATCTAATTGATTCATTGCAAGAACAACCTGTTCAAGCCCGCGCCCGGGTCCGATGACCTGAGAATACCAGTAAAGTGAAGGTTTGCGACCTGCGCCCTGCGACCTGTCACCTGCGACCTGCAAAGATTCCAACGGAAAAACATTGAGAATTGTTTCAGGCTGTTGAATAGAATATTTCTGTGCAAGAGCCTGAGCAATATTTTCAGATGCAGCTGTAATATAATTGCAATGCGGCAGATATTTTTTTTCAAGATATTCAATTCTCTTTACTGTTGCAGAATTTGCATCCTGAAACTCGCCTGTATGAAAATCCTCTGCGTCAAATGCAAAAGAGGCATGATATTTTTTGGATGCCCGATATGCCGCACCTAAAGCCTGAGCATGATGGGCAATATATAAATCCGCAGGATACTGACAGGCAAGATGAGTGAGTTCATCATATTCCCGACCGTGAGCACGTTCGGCAAATCTGTATGAAAATGTTAGTTTTTCCGACAATTTTTCAAACAGTCTTTTACGGAATCCTGTCCAGAACCATCTTACTGTTTCTGCTCCGTAACCGCGCCGATAATTGACGGTTTTGATTTCCCATTTCCGGGATGCCATCAATTCCTGATCAAAGCGGTGCTGTTCAGAATTATTGCAGACCGTAATCACTTTGACGTTATATCCGGCTTCTGTCAAAGCGTCTGCTTCTTTGAGAACACGGGGGTTATAGCTGATATGCTGGTTGCTGATTATACAGATACGCATAATTAATTTTGACACAAAGGCTCAAAGACGCGAAGACACAAAGATGTTTTTCTTTTATCTTTGTGCCTTTGTGTCTTTGTGGTAAGAATTATTCAGACCGCTTCCTCAGTCAGTAGGGCGGACAAAGCGCAGCGTGTCCGCCGGAATGAACAGGTGGACACGCTGCGATTTGTCCAGCCTACATGGCTTGTTCTCGGATTTGAGCTGATAAGGAAAAATAACGGCTTATCATTACAGACGCATATTGCATATTTTTCTTTTGGTTCGGGTTTCGTAAACCGGAACTTTATCAGATATACATTTCCGCAGGTAAAAGAGATATTCATACCTGTATATATTGTGAAATTTCTTCCATATTTTCCAGAATTTCATTTCTGAAAGGGTTATCTTCGTCAATCAGCAGCGAATAATCTATTTTTTCATTCGGTTCTGTTTCATAATAACATCTCTCGGAATGAGTCAGATTATACAGTTCATCAAAAGATAATTCGCCGTATTCAGTAAGCGAATCTTTAAGGCATATTATATCGCTTTCGGAAAAATAATTCATATCAGGTTCACAGGTTGCAGCAATTTTATAATTATTGTTTTTATCAATAATCAGCGAATTTTTAATCCGGTTTAACTGTTTAGGTGCCAGCCATGAATTTTCCGTTATCAGATCACGGATTCCGGAAGGCACTGGTTCGTAAGGCATTCTGATATATGTATCTCCGGTTACCGGTCTTCCGTATCTGTTAATATGTGTTTTATCAGCATAAAATAAAACTTTGGCAACATGATAAATATCTATACCGGGCTTCATTTTTGCCAACCAGATAATAATTTCGGTTGCCTTATCATAGCTAATTTTAAACTGAATAGAACTCTTCATATCAATAACCTGATTTCATTATTATCTTTTTTCCTGTTCTTTACAGGGATTTGTTATAAGAAAGGATAAATCCTTTCTTATTATCCTTTTCCGTTTCTTTACAGGGATTTGTTATAAGAAAGGATAAATCCTTTCTTATTATCCTCTTCTTATAATAAATCCCTGTACCGAAGAATACAATACAAACGCCTTTCCCTTACAGACAGAAATCTGAGAAATAACTGGGTCATTTTCAAACGGAACCGCAGCATGTTATCCCCTGTATGAACAAGAACCCGGCGAACGGCATAACGATAGTCTAAAGCATATCTTGCCGGAGAAGTGATTCCGATTGCACCGCGATAACCTGCTTTTGAACATAATTCTGAATAGTTATTCGGATATTCTGCAAAAGGATAAGCATGAAAATCAGATGATACCCCGAACATATCCTGAATCTGTTTCCGTGAATCTGTTAATTCCGCCAAAGCCTGAGATTCAGAGCATTTTGAAAGATTAATATGATTAACCCCGTGAGAACCTATTTCAAATCCCTCTTTTATCAATTCACGGATTTCATCTTTTCCCATTAATGGAACACGAGGCATTTGAGGAATATCCCAGTCGTTTCTCTTTGACAACATACCTGAAATAATAAAAAAAGTAGCAGTAAAACCGTATTCTTTTAACAGAGGAAAAGCATGTTCAAAGAGATTCATGCTGCCGTCATCAAAAGTAATGACAACTTTTTTGCCGGAAATTGAATTCTTACCTTCAGCTTCATCAAACAGATCGCTGAGATGCAAGGATCTGAATCCTGATTTTTTCAGAAAAAGCAGTTGCTGCTGAAAATTTTCTTTAAAAACAACAAAAGGGCGTAAAGCATCTGCTTCGCCGCGTGGGAGAATGTGATGATACATGAGAATATGAACATCCATAGGATTCTGCAAATTCTGAATATTATTTATGTTTGATGCCAAAGTCTTATCAGTTATTTTTGCAATGCAAAGATGATTTTATTAGACATTGCTTTAGCCTGCGGTACTGGTTCATTATGTTTATGATAGCTTTCTTTGACGCCTTTCCATGCTGTTTCAAGCTCTTGGATCGCATTTTCAGGAGTATCTGAGAATCCTGATATATTTGGCATTTCTATAAAATACGCTAACCAGTCACCCTCTTCATCTTTATAAAGACTTATTTTAAATCCGTCAAATTTATCCATTTTGTGTTTCTTTCCCATACTGCTCCAAAAATTGTCTCACCTGATATCCGCTCCTTGAAATCTGATCAAAGTTGATCATCATTCAATTCCTGTTTCACAGAGGCTGCCCGTATTGACTGCTCAGGTCTTACATCCTCTCCGCAGGCTTTACGTCCCGTCTGACGGTAGATTATGTTTACGCCGCAAGAGCCTTAAGGTTAGGGCGGCGTTGAGATCACGGTCAATTTCGGAACCGCATGACGGACAGACAAAAATTCTGTCCGACAGTGTTATTCCGGCGTTGATATTCCCGCACCCTGAACATTTTTTTGTAGAGGGAAACCATCTGTCAGCGATGATCAGTCTTCCGCCGGACATTTTCATTTTGTATTCAAGCTGCCGTCTGAACTCATAAAATCCCATGTCGGAAACCGCCTTTGAGAGTTTTTCATTGCCCGTCATGCCTCTGACGTTCAAATCCTCTATGACCACGGTTGAATAATTTTCTGCCAGTCCTGTCGTGAGCTTATGAACCGCATCCAGTCTCATGCAGGAAATACGGTAATGGAGACGTGCAGCTTTGCGTTTTGCATTCTCACGGTTCTTTGAACCTTTCACTTTCCGGGACAGCGATCTTTGCAGTCCTGCAAGTTTTCTCTGCAACTTCCGGTATGCTTTGGGACCTTCAACGGTACCGCCGTCCGAAACGGTTGCAAGGTTTTTCACGCCGAGATCAACGCCTGCAACCGCTTGGTTTTCACTGATTGCAGGGGTATGATTTATTCTGACGCTTATGCTTGCGGACCACATTTCCGGCAATGCCCGACACCGCTGCGCTTATGATTTCTCCTGCAAACCTCAGGTATTCCCGCATTTTCACCCATCCGAGCTTCGGAAATCTGATTTTCCTGCCGTCAATATCAAAATGGTCATTTCCGACATAAAAGCTGTCGTGAACGCCCTTCTTCTTGAACTGAGGATACTGTGCCGTGCCGCTGAAGAAATTTACAAACGCCTTCTGTAAATAAATAAACGGCTGCTGACACGCATATTTAGTGACTTCGTATGTCCACGGAAATTCTTTTTCCTTGATGGCGTTGAACTCTTTTTTGAGCGACAGCCCGGACGGTTTCAGTCCTGCTTCGTACTGTTTTTTCCACCCGGACAGTCCCCAGTTCCATGCAAAACGGGCAATACCGCAGGCTTTGCAGAAATATTCAGTCTGCGCTCTGTCCGGATCAAGCCTTATTTTATGAGTCAGTATGATTTCCATGTGTCAACCCCGCAAATCTGATCATCTGTATAGATTTGTACAGATATGTTGAGATTTATGTCAACAGTTACTTACCCTTTGCTTTACCGTCAGGACGAGGCTGGATAGGAAGGCGGAATCCTTCAGGTGAATAGCCATATCCTGTGGCTACCCTTCTGATGATCAGCATCCATCTGTTCTGAGATAAAAGTGTTTCAAATTCTCTGAATGATAAACCGGAAGGGTTATTTCCGGCTTTTGATAACAGCTTTTCTGCTTTGGTCATAAATTATCTTAAATTTTAGCAGCTTAACTTTTTAAGTCAGCCTCTTTTTCAGTTATCGAAACCGGTTTAATATATATCTTCGGAAACCAAGAACTTTTTCTGCGTTTTCAATTCCCAGAATCCCCGTGAGCATTCTTACAGGCAAAGGCTCCCATAATTTGGGATAAAATCCGGGTGAGAGATTGCGGATTAAAGCTCCTGTTTCATAAAACTTTATTAAATCTGTCCTGTAAAATATACGTGCAGCAGTCCAAAATCCCTGAGCAATGAGAAATTTCTGTTTGTTTGTCAGTTCAGGATATTCTTTTAAGACATTATGAAGTATTTTACAGCGATTCACAGCATAACGATAGGCTGAACTGCCTGTAATCTGTCCTTCATGTATCCGATAATAGCCTACAACCCCCTTATGATAAACAAATTTTTTCCCGCGCAGTGCAAACTGAAGGATAAAATCAAAATCCTGAAGACATTCCAAATCTTCATCCCAAAATTGTTTAGCAATAGCCTCTTTTTTATAAAGATAACAAAACGGAGCGCACCACCAGTCGCCAAGCAGCGCATTTACAGCATTATCCACCTGTCCGGTTACACGATAAGGCTTCCCACCAACGCGGGGGTCTTTGAGATTGCCGAACATCTCGAAATCACCGTAAACTACATCAGCTTTGAAATTTTTGAAACATTCAATTTGTTCTGATAATATATCGGGGACTAATTTATCATCTGAATCTAAGAATTTGATAAACTGACCTGTTGCCTCCTGAATCCCACGATTTCGGGCGGCACAGGCACCGCGATGATGCTGTTTGAAAATTTTTACCATTGGAAATTTTTCAGACAACAAATCAGGCGATCCATCCGTGCTGCCATCATCAACAACAATCACTTCAACCCGAACATTTTTCTGATCAAGGCATGATTCAACGGCTTCCGCCAGCATGATACCCCTGTTATAGTTAGGAATGATAATAGAAACAGTCGGAAAATTATTCATAAATCAGCAGTTTTAAAAATCTAAGTTTTAAAAAAAATTTTGTGAAACCTTTGTTTCCTTTGTTATTAAAAATATATTACCGGATTTATTTTAATTTTTTATTCAACTTCAATCCCAGACTCTCCCATGAGAAATCCCTTAAAGCCCGTTCCCTTCCTCTTTTCCCCATTTCATAAGCTGTTTCAGGATGTTGAAGAAAATTTGACATTGCTTCTTTAATCAGTTTATGAGAATCTGAAGTATCAACAAGCAATCCTGTCTCTCCATTTAATACAGCGTCAGGCACGCCGCCGTTATTTCCGCCGATAACAGCCTTTCCGAACATAGCAGCTTCAAGAAAGACAATTCCGAAGCCTTCCATATCACCGGAAAGAGGGCGATTCGGCATGACAAAGAACTCACATCCCTGAAAAAGTGCGCGTTTTGTCAAATCGTCTGTTTCACCCAAAAACAGAATACGTTTATCTAATCCCAAAGTATTTGTCAATGACTGAAGATTGGAAAATTCAGGTCCGTTCCCTGCTATGACAAAACAGAGATTCGGAAAATCATCGGCAATTTCAGCAAAAGCCTGTATTGCCAAATCAACCCCTTTCCGTTTAACCAGACGGCATAATGTAAGAATATATCTTTTTTGAGAAAGTCCGATCCTTGACAATATCGTATTAAAAATTTCCGGCGGCAATTTCTCAAGTTTTTCAGGTTTTATTCCGGGGGGAAGTAAGAAAATCTGCTCTTCCTTTAATCCTGAATTAATAAGCAGATTTTTAGTAGCCAAACTGTTTGCAATCAATAATTTCGCATCACATAAATCATGTTGACGTTTTTTATTCCAACTAACTGATTTTTCCTCGGTTAATTCCATACCATGTGTTATAAGAATATAAGGAATATCAAAAGCACGGCAGGCACAGCACCAAAAATGAGAACGTTCTTCCCATCGCCCTATGAAAACAATATCAGGATTGAATTGGTTTTGCACTTTTTTTAACAGACTTCCCGATTCATAAGGTCTTTTTAAATGCCATACAAGTGTATTCAATTTTCTTGACAGCGGAAATCCGTCTCCGAAACGCTGCCCCAGCCTTCTTGTTTCCAATATGCGGTACATGGGATACGGCAGGCTTGCATCAAACTCCGGTGTTGATGGGACAGTGCTGTAAACAGAAATCTGAGTTGCTTTGGATAATTCAATACAGAGATTATGCAGATAATCCGCAACGCCGCCGAGCATTGGAACTGAGTCAGTTGTGAGGATTGCTATTTTCATTTTTTTTATAAATCCAAATAATACGTGATGTTTCCTGAAGAGGAACACAATGTTTCAACAGATATTCTTTCCAATCTCCGGGTGTGGAAGGATGATCAAAATTATAGACAGGAAACGCATAAAGATCAAGTTCGCTGCTCTCTTCTATTTTCTGCAATTGCTGCCTTATTTCAGGAGTAATTGTTTCTGAATCAAATTCTGGTAGTGGTATAAAAGTAGTGATGAATTTTATTCAATGTCTGAACAACTGTTATTTTCATATAATTTTATTCTTATCGTATATCTGACGGCGGAAAAAAGAAAAATTCCGTCATTTTTTTCCGTTTTTTATGATTTTAAAAAATCTTATCCTGTTAAAATAGTAAGATAACTGAAATACGGATTCTTTACCGTTATGCATGGGATGCGTTATAATAATGAATAAAATCCCATATCGCCCCGATATGATTTTCAATTTTTCTGGAAAAGGAGAGCGTTTTTCTTACAAGCCGGGAAATTCTCTGCCGTATCATGCTGTTGAACCATTCTATATTATTTGTTTTTCCGCTCTTTTTGATTACAGGGCGGTGTCTTTTCCACGGAAATATTTTTTCATATGCGGACCACAAATCCGTATAACAGACGGCGCACTGACGGTAAACACCGGGCAGAGAATTCCACAGCCCAGGCGCGCCTTCACGGTCACGGCTTCCCGCATGGAAGCCGACAATTTCCTTTGTCTCCGTGTCCTTTGCGAACCAAAGCCATATCTTATTGTTTTTACTGCTGATAAAAGACCATATTTCATCACACTCCACGGTAAGCCGTCCTCTTTTTTTTCCGTCACGGAAATTTCCCGGGGAACATCGGCATATTTTCTGTTTACATAATCCTGAAGCCATTTTTCAGAGACGCCTGTGACCCTTGCAATTCCCGCAAGGGAAATTTTTTCACGGAGAAGTCTGTCAACAAAATTTTTTGTCTCATCGGAAACAGTTCTGTTTTCAGGATGTTCAACAAACTGTCTTCCGCAGTCTTTACAGGAAAATTTCTGTTTTCCGTTATGAATATGACCGTTTTTTACAATATTTTCAGACTGACACGCAGGACATTCCATTATTTTTTCCTCCTCATAAAAATTTCCGTCAGCATATCACGGATGTCCGATCACAGCAATATAAAAAATGAGCATGATTTATCACTACCTCTATACCACTACCATAAATTTTTGCGTAGGTACTTTTCCCCGCTCCGTTCGGACCCGCCAATATAAATAATGTCGGTTTCATAAGGTTTTCAGCTTCTCCAGAATATTTAATGCAACTGCCTGATTTTGTATATGCCTTGAGGACAGTTCGGACATTTTTCTGTCGAATGCAATACTCTTTTCCACTGTTGAAAGGTCAGCTTTCAGGGGATTTAATTCAGGATCATCGGAACATTGGAGAGGAGAAGGGACATCTTCTCTCAGGTCTTCACGGAAAGGATAACACAGGTATTCAATTCCCTCTCTGATGCTCTGAAGAACCTCTTCACTCTCACAGTTGTCTTTCCGGCGTCTGTATTCATCAAAAAGTATCTGAATTGCACGGTTATATCCGACTTTCATTTTTTTGCCTCCGTTTCCGTTTTTATCTCTTTACCTCAAACAGCTAACGTCAAATTAAGCGGCGGCGATAGCCGTCCGCTTGAATGCGGGGTTATGCGGTTCTGCTACAGCAGAAGACCCCGCCTAACCCGGCGCTCAAGCGGACGGCTTACGCCGCTTAGCTTTGCGTTAGGCTCTTTCCTTTTATGGAATAAAAACACGTCTTGTTCCCGTATAGTTTTTCAAATTCATAACGACTTCAGCTATACTGGTAACACATCTTTCTCTGTATTCACGGATAGTTATTAAATCTATATTTCCTATGGTCAGAACAGGCAGGGAATCAGGTCTGTTTTCATCCCGCAGAGTCTGCTCCAATGAGTCTTTACCCTTCATATTACGATTGCCTGTCAGCAGAATCATACCTTTTTCCTGCACAAACCGCCATACATTCCGGTCACTGCTGTCCGCCGTAAGTCCCACATCGGCAAACATCAGCAGTTCAACCCGAATCAGTTCTGCCCACCCTTCAGTTATGAAAGTATCCCACAGTATCGCCGACTGACCTTCGATATTATGGTCAGAAAGTATTTTTATCATATCATCCCTAATCTTGCTTTGGCAGCGCGGAGTTTGACGTAAAGATGTTCCCTGCCAGGCTCCGGTGAAGCATTTTTCACTTCTGCAAAATGCTCCCGGTTCCTTTCTTCCCAGTACTGACGGATTTCTTCGGCATAAGCAAGAACCTCTTCATATTCGGTTTCGATTTCTTCTCTGTGAGTTTCAATGTATTTAAGAATATCAGATGTCTGTTTTACTGTAAGTCTGAAATGATCCCTGATTACAGACGGAGATATGCCTGATTTAACATAATCCATAATCTGATACAGAGTGATACGGGTGCCGGCAACCGAGAGCCCCCGCTCTGTTCTGACCACAGTAGTCTGAATTTCATTTGTTTCAGTCATATAAGTTCCTGTTTTCAGGATTATTTACAATCCGTTTTTTCATCTTCGGAATTGTAAATAATCCTTAATTATAAATTACTGAACATCTCCGACCAGCGGAGTATAACAGTTACTCCAGTCACTGTAGCTCCAATTGCTCCAGTCACCGTAATCGCCCCAGATGTTCCGTCTGCCCTCCGCATTGCTTTCTGAACTGAAGATTGCATAAAGAGCCGGATTGTCAATTTTTGAAACATCTGCCGACTGCCCCAAAATTTCAATCAACATAAAATCACCTCCTTTAATCAGATATTTTTTCTTTTACAGTATTTTTTATATGGTCAAACAATGCCATATAGCTGACACAGTAAAAATCAGGGTCGTCCAGTTTCTGCCGTTTCATGTATGCGGAAGTGGCACACCCTCCGTGACAGATATTATAATGCCTGCATTTTCCGCAGAAATCAATAACTTTATTTTTTCCCGCATAAACTTTTTGGTAGTGGGTCAAATCCGTTGATCTGTGATCAGAAATATGTTATAAGAATTTTTATGGAACAGTACATAAAAATTTTATGCCGTTACTGCGGAAAAGATGATCTTGTGAAAAACGGTCACAGTGAGAACGGAACACAGCGTTACCGCTGTAATCACTGTAAAAAAACCTTTCAGACGGAATATTCTTATAATGCATGGCAGCCCGGCGTAAAAGAGCAGATTGAGACGCAGACCCTTAACAGCAGCGGTGTCAGGGACATCGGCAGAAATCCCGGAATTTCCGGAAATACGGTGATTTCCGATCTGAAAAAAAAAACTCCGGCGGAAATTAATCCTTACTTCATAAAATGCCTGAATAATTCATTTTTGCCTGAACCGGAAATTGAAATAAGAACGGATACGGAAATTGACGGATTACGGGGCTATGTCGGAAACAAAGGCTGTCAGAGATGGACGTGGTACGCGGTTGAGAGGACCGGCGGAATAATACCTGCATGGCATAACGGCGGACGGACTGATGAAAGCTGTGCCGCTCTTATTAAGAAACTCTCTGTTTTTCCTGTAAAATATTATTATACAGACGCATGGCGGAGTTACAGTAAATATATTCCGTCTGACAAACACACCGCCGGTAAATGCAACACATGGAAAACAGAGAGAAAAAATCTTAATTTCAGAACACATCTCAGGCGTCTGAACCGCAAAACAGTCTGTTTTTCAAAGAACAAAGATATACATGACAATGTTATCGGAATGTATATCAACCGTTATTATTTTGAAAGAGGGAATTATTCCGAAACTGCCTGATCAACGGATTTGACCCACTACCCAGAATACTGTATATTGTCTGTGCACCGGATTCAAAAACAAAAAACATTGATATTCCCAAAAACAACGACAATATTTTTTCTTCATTTTCTTCAATTCTCCTTTTGAAATCACACACGGTTGCGTAGTTTGGGGCTGTTATCAGCCCCAAATCCCTTGAAAACCCGACTTGAGAGTTTCCATCATTAAAAACTATCTGCATTTCTTCTCTTTTACAGGATATGTCGAAGAGAGAGAATCTTTAACCTTTATTGTAACACTCTCACCGGCTTTTGCACAGTCGGCGGCAGTTCCGCCTACATAAAGCTGCACATTTCTGTCAGCATTCCCTACATCAACATGGGCTGTGCCGTTTTTATCCGTGAAAGAATCTTTGTTATTCCAGTCATTGGATACCGTACAGCCCGCACATTTTGACCCGTCTTCATAAACCAGAGTAACCGCTATCTTGCCTGCATACACATTGAAAGCCATCACCGCAAAGATAAGCAACGTAAAAAACACAACCTTTTTCATTGAATCCTCTTTTTTTGTTTTATAAAAGCCTAACAACGAATTAAGCGGCAGGGCGATAGCCCTGTCCGGTTGAATGACTGGTTAGGCTTTTATTTGATATTTTTCAGAAAGTCATCAATATCAATTTCTGCGTCCCGTAAAGAACCTTTCAGTGTATACCGGTTGACTTCATCGTGATACGGAAAAACAATTTTTCTGCCGTCAGGATGAGTCATTTTGATATGACTGCCTTTCTGATGAACCTTTGCAAAGCCCATGCGTTCCAGTGCTGCTGAAATCTGCTTTCCTGATAACAGAGGTATTTTCATACTGTCAGTTCAACAAGTTCTTCATATTGATCAATGATTTCTTCAGGTTCAGGCTCCAGATACAGTTCAATTGCCTCACGGATGTTTTTGACAGCTTCATCTTTTGTTCTGCCCTGGGACCAGCAGCTTTTCAATGACGGGCATCGTGCTGCAAACCAGCCGTCTTCACTTTGTGAAATAACAACATAGATCCGCATTTTTTTATCCTTTGTATTTTAAATTGAATATGTAATGCAACGGCGGGGCGATAACCCCGTCCATTGCACTGTTCGGTTAGGCTTTGTTCTGAAAATTCATGAAACTTTACTTGGTATCTGCTGAAACAAGAATCCGCAGGATATAAATAACATCGGTCAAATCAAGTTTTCCGTCTCCGTTTACATCGCCCGGTATAGTTACAGAACTCTTTGTATAAAGTCCTGATTCAGTTCTGTTATCGCCTGCGGCAATGGTTACTGTTCTGTTTGACGGTTTTGTCCAGCCTGTAATATCTCTGAATATCAGAGTATAAGAAGCAGGAGCAAGTTCTGCTTTATATCCGCTGTCTTTCCATGTTGCTCCGTTGTCAACAGACCATTTTGCACCGGCTGTTACTGCTTCCGCAGGTGTAATTGTAACCGTAAGATAGCCTTTCTGTGCAACTGCCGTATAAACTCCTGACTCGGTTCTGTTATCGCCTGCGGCAATGGCTACTGTTTTGTTTGCCGGTTTTGTCCAGCCTGTAACATCTTTGAACTGAACAATATAAGTATTAGGAGTCAGTTCCGATTTGTTTCCGCTGGCTTGCCATGTTGTTCCGTTGTCAACAGACCATTTTGCACCGGCTGTTACTGCTTCCGCAGGCGTAATTGTAACTGTAAGATAGCCTTTTACAACAACTGCTCCGTCTGATACGGTTCTGTCTCCTGTAACAGCAATATCAGAACCGTCAAATGAGGCTATGCCGGTAAAGGTATATGAACCTTTGGCATTTGCAGGCGGTGTAATCTGATATGTCAGAGTCCGTGCTGTATTGTCAAAGAAAAGACCGTATTTGACTTTGTTATTTACCGACTCATAAGCACCTGCATTGTCAACTGACGAAACTGTCCAGCCTGCAGAACCGAGTCTTCAACTATATAAGCCGTAGCATCTGATGACGGAGTTACAGCAATTGAAACTGTAAATGCCTGACCCGGAGTGTAATACGCGGGCATATCACAGACTGCGGATGAACCGGCAGTCTGAATCATTCTTTTTGTTTTTACTGAAGCAGTATTTACCCAGCAGAGAGGACAATTTCCCGAACCTGCATCATACCTGTATTTTTCTCCGCCTTTCCAAATAGCGCCTGCCTTGCTTAAATAATCAGATGGAATGGGATTTGGCGGAATTGCCCATGCTGCGCCTTTTTTCCATGCAGATCCGTAAGCTGTAATTTCGCTGCCTGAAATTGCAAAATTTTTGTCAGTATCAGCAGGATGAGTATTTGCACATACGCTGATAACTGAATCCCCTCCGATTGTGCTGTTCACACCGTCTGCGGAAGCTGTTCCTGCAAAGATTTTATCTCCTGTCTGTCCTGACGGCGGGGTTACATCATAGGTAAGAGCAAGGGCTGTATAGAAAGGACCAAAGAAAGGACCGTATTTAACTTTGTTATTTACAGAATCGTAACTTCCGCTGTTATTTATATTTGAAACTGTCCAACCTGCGGGCGGTGTATCTTCGACTACATACGATGATACCGATGTTGCAGGTGATGCATTCAGAGATACTGTAAGTTTATTGCCTGCAATGTAACAGGATAAAGTTCTTGAAACAAAACTGCTGCCGGAAATCTTTGTATAAATTCCGTTTGCAGCCGCAGTCTGTCCGCTTGAGATAGTTACAGTCTGATTTGCAGGCTTTGTCCAGCCTGTTACTGTTTTAAACTCAACAGTATAAGTGCCTGCTGCCAATTCCGCTTTTGCCCCGCTGTTATAACAGGTGCCGTTTACACACCACTGGGCACCCGCTGATATTGCATCAGCAGGACTGATTGTAACCTGTAAATATCCTTTCTGTGTTGTAACAGGTGCATAAATGCCTGTCAGTGTGCCTGTCTGTCCGCTTGTGATGGTTACAGTCTGATTTGCCGGTTTTATCCAGTCGGTAAGGGTTTTGTATTCAACAGTATAAGTTCCGGCTGCTAATTCTGCTTTTGCCCCGCTGTTATAACAGGTGCCGTTTACACACCACTGGGCACCCGCTGATATTGCATCAGCAGGACTGATTGTAACCTGTAAATATCCTTTCTGTGTTGTAACAGGTGCATAAATGCCTGTCAGTGTGCCTGTCTGTCCGCTTGTGATGGTTACAGTCTGATTTGCCGGTTTTATCCAGTCGGTAAGGGTTTTGTATTCAACAGTATAAGTTCCGGCTGCTAATTCTGCTTTTGCTCCGCTGTTATAACAGGTACCGTTTACACACCACTGAGCGCCTGCGGTTACAGCATCTGTCGGGCTTATTGTTGCCTGTAGCCAGCCTTTCTGAGTTGTACCGGATAAACTGAAATTAAATGTCCCCCGTGTTGAACTGGTGTCTGCATCGAAGCGGAGTTTGACAAAGCTGCCGGAGTAAGTTATATTGCGGTTTGAATCCGTAGATATAGTATCATAGGAAGTGGATAATGTTTTATAAACATACAAATCACCATCTCCGTAACTTAAATTAACTGAAAATACCCCGTTTCTGACCGGATTTGCGAGAACACCGGAATCACCGTTAATATCACCCTGTATATAACTTGGAAGTACAGGATAAAAATCAACGTTTCCCTGAGCCGAAGAACTTGGACTTAATTCTATTTCAGCGGCTGTTCCTACAAAAACCCCGGTTCCTCCCTTAGAGTAGGAAGAATACCCTATATCTACAGACCGTTCCAGTGTGTTGTTATCCAAATCCCCCTTCAGAGTTCCGTATCCCGATGTCATACCTGAATGAACTATGAAAGGCTGTGAATAGTTGTTGCTCAGAACTCCGAAACCGCCGCTGTTGTTTGTGATTATGGTATCTGGAAATGTTCCGGTATAAACAGCATAACATCCGTTACCTGAGCTTGAAGAACTAAACTCTATTTTTCCGGATATTCCGATAAAAACTGCTGTTCCACCGTTAAGGTTGGAAGAATATCCTATATCTACAGATCGTTCCAGTGTGCCGTTGCCATCGAAATCTCCTCTCAGTGTTCCGTATTGAACACAACTAACATTTCAGTTCCAGGCTTAGTAACCGTTATAGTCTTTCCCGGTAGAATATCGCCGTTTTCAACCGAACCTGCCGGAAGATTACAAATTCTCTGAAGAGAATTTACAGTATTATTATCGCTATATTCGATATCCAAACTGTTACTGTATGCCACCAATCCGTCATTCAATCCAGCAAAACCTGCACCTGCCATCATGAATACCACTGCCAAAAGCAAACCCGTTACAAAAACCCTTTTCATTGCTTTCCTCCTTGTTAGTGAAAAAGCCTGACATAAAATTCAGCGGCGGCGGCAGCCGTCCTCTTGAATGCGGGGTTATGCGGTTTTCGTTTGAAAGATTACTATCAAATACCATATTTTTTTCGTCAGAAAGTCAATAGTAGGATAATTAAATTGGTCAGACCCTATGCGCTGCATTGCACCGCTATATCACTTTATCCCGAATTCTGATTAACTTATTAAAATCATTTGTACCAATTAGTTTATCAATAGATAAACCATGCTTATAATCTATTACAGAAGAATTATTACTTAATAGAGGATTTATTAATGTTTTCATAATTTTTATGAATCCTCCTATAGATGGATTTTGTGGATTTATAAATGGAGCATTCTGGGGAAGTTTCATTCCTAGTTGACGTCTTTCAGATGTCCACCATTCTTCCCATTGGCTATGATACTCATATTTAGTCCACCAACGAGTCAATTTATCTTTATCAGAAGATACGGACTCAGTTGTTGTCATAACAAAAACATTATGTTATCGGGTAATCCCATCTTTCTTAAATGATCATAACCAACATAAATGTTATCATCTATATCAAAACCTATAAAAATTCCTCGCCAAATTCCCATATACATTAATGCATTGTCTCTGTATTTATAAAGAATGTCTCTATTTCGATCATACTCAAGATATGAAGAACAGACAATCCAAATATGGTCACCCAACTTAAAGATTTCATTATTCATAGATTTTTTCCTTTTCAGTGGCGGGCGTTAGCCCGTCCACTGCGATGGCGGGTGCCTTCTGAAGCGTTATTGATAAATCCGTTAATGGCTCATTTCAGGTATCAGTCAATGTAACTCAAAAGACAGATGAGTCCGCCCCGCCTTAACACCGATACCGCGTAATTTTCTTACATCCTCGTATTTGTAAACTGATTCGGTCAAATCACAATCAAAAACATTACATCCCTAAATATGGTTCAATTAATACACTTCATCATGTGTGCCTATATCAAGCAGCACAATAACTTCACTGCTGATTTCGCTGTTCCTCTCAATTGAAATATCCTGCAATCATATCCGCATATACACGCATATAATCCGGACAACTCGCCATCCAGCTTATGTGTTCCCAAATGTGCCGCAAACACATCTTTCCGCATCTGTTCCAGTATTTCTCCGATATGCTTCTGTAATTTTTTGTTCCGATTGACAAATTTGCGGAAAATTCTTTTGAATTTCGGAGTCAGAACAAGCTCTCTCATGATTCAGTTATTCCATCTGATGTTATGCACAACTCCGATATGATTTCCTGAACTGATTTCGGTTTTAATCTGCCTGCATGGAAATCAGCGATTGATTTTCTTGCATCATCGGCAATTTCCCTGCGGCGTTTTTCCAAATGCCGACGATAAAAGATATCAATAAGTATTTCCTGCTGTTCCGGCGGCAGTTGCCTTACCGTATCAATTGCATAATCAAGGGTAATCATTTTTATCCTCAAAATTTATTACGGGTTAATATCAAGAGTCTATACTCATTAAGGCTTAATTTCAGCTTTTTGTAATTGGAGAATCATGTGTATTATCAGTCCAGAAGCGTACTTTAAGAAAATCTGATTCTAACCCTTAATGAGTATGACATTGAATTAGGTGGGAATATTGTTTGTTGGGTTGCTCACGCAACCCAACTTACGCAGTTTAACAGTATTCTCCTGTTAGGTATTGTCATTGGAAAAAGGGTTAAATATCTTATGGACAGTCGCACCTATTGCATGTCCAATGTGACCGTCTACACTTTCAGTAGGATGTTCTTCACAATCTGTTTCATATTCATGCTTAAATTGACCAGTGATAACACCCATAGCACATCCTTTTACGAGACCGGTAACAAATTTAACTATGCTTTCGTCTGCCATTTTTATTACCTCGCTTGATTTACGTTTTGAAAATGGGCATAACGTCAAATTAAGCGGCGGCGGCAGCCGTCCTCTTGAATGCGGGGTTATGCGGTTTTCGTTTGAAAGATTACTATCAAATACCATATTTTTTTCGTCAGAAAGTCAATAGTAGGATAATTAAATTGGTCAGACCCTATGCGCTGCATTGCACCGCTATATCACTTTATCCCGAATTCTGATTAACTTATTAAAATCATTTGTACCAATTAGTTTATCAATAGATAAACCCTGCTTATAATCTATTACAGAAGAATTATTACTTAATAGAGGATTTATTAATGTTTTCATAATTTTTATGAATCCTCCTATAGATGGATTTTGTGGATTTATAAATGAAGCATTCTGGGGAAGTTTCATTCCTAGTTGACGTCTTTCAGATGTCCACCATTCTTCCCATTGGCTATGATACTCATATTTAGTCCACCAACGAGTCAATTTATCTTTATCAGAAGATACGGACTCAGTTGTTGTCATAACAAAAACATTATGTTTATCGGGTAATCCCATCTTTCTTAAATGATCATAACCAACATAAATGTTATAGCTTTCCTGTTTCATTTGTGGAAAATATATGTTAAATACAAACTGTATTCATATCTCATTTCGGAGGATTTGTCATGACAATTCCGGAAACAATTATCAGTAATTCGGAAATTGTGAGTGAAGTTGAAAGAGCGGTAGCGGTAAATATGGTCAAAGCAGGACTGAAACTCAGAGAAGTATGTAAAATATTGAATGTTTCGGATGCTTTTGTAAGTAAATGGAAGATTGTTTATGAGAATAAGGGAGCAGAAGGCTTGCGATCAGGATATAAAGGGAGTAAAGGGTATCTGAATAAATCTCAGAAAGATGAGATAATAAAATATCTTGAAACGAGGGAATATCTGAGTGTTGAAGAATTAAGGGATTATATTGAGAAGGAATACGGGGTTCTGTATAAATCAAAGCAGTCGTACTATGATTTACTGAATTCCGGGGGATTAATACCGATTCTCTATTGTATTTATGCAATAATTGCATTCAGAATATAGGAAAAACCTGTAAGAGATGCCATCTTTTTTTAGAACATTCTCTCAGAATATTTGCCGCAAAGTCTTTCATTTCCCGGAGTCCCGAAAAAATTTTTCCCTTTGTATCCTCCTTTATATATTGCCGAAATCTTTCAATAGGATTTAATTCGGGACTGTAAGGCGGCAGAAATATCAGACGGATATTTTCGGGAATGATCAGCCTTTTTGCCTTATGTACCGCTGCGTTATCAGTCAGCATAATATTCATACTGTCCGAAAAGACTTCTGAAAATTTACTGATAAAACACTGGAAATTATCCGTGTTCATGTCCGGAAATTCAAGAAAAAAATTTTCGCCTTCCGATACCTCTGCTGCACCGTAAATATAATAATTTTCAAAAGTTCTCTGTATCAGTCCGGCAGGTCTGACACCGGGAAGAGTAATTCTTTTTCCGGGGGATGTTATGAGACCAGGTCTTGTTTCATCATAGGAAAAAAATTTCACTCTTATGTCAGTATTATATGTTATTTCAGATATTTTTTCCGGCAACGATTCTTTAAATCCGGGTACTTCATCCTCATTTTTTTTTATATGCGAAGGACGCGGAGTTTTGGGCCTGGAACCGAGGTAATAACGGACAGTTTTGTGAACAGTTTTATAAGGAATATCAAGATTATAATTCTCCACGAGCCATATCCGTATCTCATCATAGGAGCCGAATCCTTCCGGTCCGGAAAGATGTTTTTTCAGCTCTTCCGCGACTTCGGCGGAAACAGCGAGCTGCCGCCCCGGCACTGTTTTCAGACAGAGAACTTCAGCGATTCCGCCAGTTACGTAACGGCGGAACCATTCCACTGCTGTAAGACGGGAAACGCCGCAAAGCTCCGCGGCACGGGTCACGGTTTCGGCCTCTCCGCTTTTCAGAAACCACAGCAGACGGAGACGATCACGGAAACGTCCGTTTTTTTCTTTTTTTATCATATCAGGAAGTTCTTCCGCACTTTCCAATATTTCGTAGTATTTTTCAGGCATTTTTTTATTGTCCTTATAAAAAATGTTATTCTGAAATCAGAATTTTTACAGCACATTTATTATATTATTTCAATAGAGATTTGGTATAATCTATGATGCAGTAGTATTGGATATTGACAAAGATATCGAGGAGCAGGTTTTGCTTGATGTGGAAGGGTATAAAATCACAGGTTTTGCATCTGTTTGTCCATATCCGATCAGGGTAGGTGGAAAATACAAAGTCGGATTTTATCTTTTCGTAGCAGACGAATTTTCTCCGTATGAAGTCAGGGAAAGAGCATTTCCGTCAATAATCCGGGAAGATGATAGTTTCAGGTATACTCTGACCGGTAAACTTACCGGTAATACAATTGATTGCGGAATCCGAATAGAAGACGAAATTTTTACGGAAAAATACGGATATCTGAACGGAAAAATAATCAGAGTAAATATAGACAGAATTGATATAGAGTTCTTCTAAAACGTACATTTATGATGCCTTCGGAAGACGGGTAAAAAAGATTGTTTCCGGTATTGCAACGGTATATCATTATGATATTGCAGGGAATCTGATTGCTGAAACAACATGGGGCGGAACGCTGTCAAGGGACATTGTTTATATAAACGGCGGGCGGGTCGCCATGAAGGTGTATGGTTATCAGGCTGGCTGGTATTTCTTTGTCAATGATCATCTCGGCACTCCGCAGAAGATTGTAAACGAATCCGGTCAGGTCGTGTGGGCAGGCTTTTATCAGCCCTTCGGAAAATCGTGGGCATACCCGTACAGATATAACAAATAATTTCCGCTTTCCGGGGCAGTATTATGATGCGGAAACGGGGCTGTAGTATAATTGGAACAGGTATTATGACCCGGAGACGGGGCGGTATCTCACGCCTGACCCGATAGGGCTTGAAGGGGGGATAAATCTTTATGCGTATGTGACGGGGAATCCGATGAATCTGAGTGATTCAGATGGATTGGCAGGTAAAAAGAAAATAGCGGAGGCTATCGCATCCGGCATACAGAAAGTAAACGGACGGATGCCGAAAAACTGGAGACTTGCCGGAAAAAAGCATCCGAAAACAGGAGTCCCGTTTAAAGCTGACGGATATCCGGATTTTTCAGATTATGCCAAAAAGACCGTGGATGTTGCTCAGACCGGAAATCGGACTCTTGATGATGCGGCTGCCAATCTCAAAGCAGGCTTTGACAAAGGTACGCCGGATGGTTATACATGGCACCATGTCGAAGACGGAAAAACCATGCAGCTTGTTCCTGAAGATATACACACTCTTACGGGACACAGCGGCGGCGTAGCCGGTATTCTGGAAAAAACAGGGGCGATCATTGTTTTTATCGGGACAATACTGGATTTCACGGATCCGTTTTCATGGATAACATCGGGAGATATGGAACCTCCGCCCGGATACAGAGAAGGTCCTTTCGGTACATGGATTAAAGACGGAGGATGTAAATAACAGTTTATCCTGTGTCCCGCTTTTCAACTGCTGTAGGCACGGGACAACTCTTAATAATCAGAACTTATGCAGCCGGATTTAACATGCTGATATTATATACATTTAGATATTTTTATCAGACCGGGCAGTAAAAAAACCGGGTGTGTAAGTTCTGATGAAAGGTTAATGCTATGGCTGTCAAAATTATTCATCCGAATGAATACGGCAGTTTGAAACCTGAACATCTTGTACTGTTTGAGAAAAAAATCAATGCACGGCTGCCGGAAGACTTCAGGGATTATCTGCTGAAGTATAACGGAGGCAAGCCTGTTCCGAATTATTACAACCTTCCTTCTGACAAAGGAGAAGCGAGTCATCTGCATCATTTTTACGGGCTTCACAACGGACCCGGAAACTCGGACGCTGGATAAAATATATGAGCTGTATTCAGGGTATATTCCTGAGAATCTGATCTGCTTTGCGGACGACCCTTTCGGCAGTCATGTATGTATCGGCATCCGCGGGAACGAATACGGCAGAATCTATTTCTGGGATAATGACGGAGTGGCAGTAAAAACAGAGCTTGCGGATATTGCCCTTATTTCTGATTCATTTACGGAATTCTGCGGCAGCCTGTTCGAGTGGATAAATCCTGACGAATCCGAAATAAGAAGAGCAATCAGAGATGACAATGTGGATGTTTTAAAATCATTGTTACCTGAAGATATTGAATTTACAGATGAATATGGGAGAACAATGATGGAAAATGCCGCAATATCCAACAGCACCGAAGTAATTCTTTTTTTATATGAAAAAGGCGCCACGCTGAGAAATGCTCTCTTTTATGCGGAAATGAATGCGGAGTTTTTTAAGGAACACAAACGCGCCGTGGAATTTATAAAATCTTTGAAAAAATAATATTTTAAAGATATTACAGGCAATCTTGCGGGATCTGAACGGCGGGCGGGTCGCCATGAAGCTGTATGATTATCAGGCGGGGTGGTATTATTTCATCAATGACCATCTCGGCACGCCGCAGAAAATCGTAAACGAATCCGGTCAGGTCGTGTGGGCGGTGTTTTATCAGCCGTTCGGAAAATCGTGGGCTTACCCGGCTGACATTATCAATAATTTCCGTTTTCCGGGCAATACTACGATGCGGAAACAGGGCTGTATTACAACTGGAACAGGTATTATGACCCGGAAACGGGGCGGTATATAACCGCCGACCCGATAGGTTTGAAAGGGGGATTAATCTTTATGCGTATGTGATGAACAATCCGGTGAATATGTTTGATCTTCTCGGATTGCAGCCGGAAGGTGATTTTGATGAAAACGGGGATATTATCGGTATAGAATCAGATCCGTTTATTGATCCGGGACTTCTTGTCGGTGTAATATCAGCGACTAAAAATGTGATAGCAGTATCCGGAAAACTCGGTGGGAAATGTCTTATAAATATAACTTCAAAGACTGGAACGAAACTGCTGCCACAGTTTGACAGCAGTCTGATAGGTAATGTAGTATCCAGTTCAACACGGATAAAAGGGCAAGCAACGGAGGGAGCAAAAGCAATTGCAAAGAAACTCGGACATGCCCAATCCGGCGGTTATGAATCTGCTTTCAAGGGCATAAAGCCGACATAACCGGCACAGGTATTATGATCCAGACACGGGAAGATATATAACGGCAGATCCGATTGGGCTGGAAGGAGGAATAAATTTATATGCTTATGTGATGGGGAATCCGGTAAACCAAATTGATATATTCGGACTTATGGAAGAAGCCATACGCAACAATCCCGGTTTTTTCCGGCATATTGGACAGCATTTACACTATCGCACATCAGTTTGCTCATCCCGACCAATGGGGACCAAACCAGCGTGTTGAAAATTTCATTCCTGTTACGGATTCTCTGATAATGGTTCTGAATTTCGGGGCTGAAAAGGCAGGTATGAGGTATTTGATCTCAAAGAAGGGATTACCTGTCATGACACCTGGAAAAGGACGAGGTTTAGGTGCAAAAGCACCGGAACAAGTTACGCCAGGGATACGTAAGTTAGAAGGACAATATGTTGACGATCTCGGTCGAACTCAGCCATGGGAAGCGCATTATGACGAATTTGGAAGGCAAATAGAGCGAACAGATTGGAATGCTGAGAATGCTGCTCAAAGTATTCCGGATATACATCATCATACAAAAGAATATGTACCAAATTCATTTCATCATGGACCTGCTCGTATTGACCATGTTGAAGGTGTTGGACCACTTAGTCAATAAGGAGACAGAATGAATTCAAATATTTCTAAAATGCTGTCAACAATTGGACAAGGCAATATAATCGTGGATAAATTATTATGGGAGGTGAATTCTATTGTCATATCAGCTAGAAAACAAGATGCACCAAAAGATTTTGTATTAAAATTTTATGGCGTTGTAAGTGCCGAAATTCGTACAGGGCAATATGACAACTTTTCACTTGTAGGTTTACAAGTTGAAGATATTTCAAGTTATCAGATGGAAGGAAAAAAATTTCGGGTGGCTTCAGAAGATGACCAATGTTATTTGTTTTTTTATTGTAATTCTTTAGAAGTTGCTATTGATGGGTGAGCGAGCGACTTTTTACAAATTAATCCGCAGCAACAGCGGTTATGCAGCCCGGAAACAGGGTTACGGGATACGGATATGACGGGCATGACAATCTGAAAAGCGTAACTGATGCGAAAAGCAGTGTAACATCTTATGTTTATGATGACTTCGGCAGAGAGGTCTCCGTTATTCCGCCGGATTCCGGGACGGCGGTTTATCAGTACGATGCCGCAGATAATGCCGTATCAGAAACAGACGGCAACGGAATAACGGCTGCATATCAGTATGACGCGTTAAACCGCCTGACCGCAATGCAGTTCCCCGATTCATCTCAGAATATCTCTTTCGGATATGATGCCGGACAGTACGGAAAAGGGAAACTCACGTCTGTCAGCGATCCCGCAGGCACAACATCATACTCATACAGTAACAGAGGGCAGCTCACTCAGGAGACACGGGTCGCAGACGGCGTAACATATATTACTCAGTATCTTTATGATTCTGTTACCGGCGATCTTTCAGGCATGGTTTATCCGTCAGGGCTGACGCTTACATACCAGCGTGACATAAACGGGCAGATAAGCGGAATCACGGCTGACGGGCAGGATATAACAAAGTCGGTTTCGTATCTTCCGTTCGGTTCCGTGAACGGCATGACATTCGGAAATGATCTCCTGACGCTTTCAAAAGAGTATGACAGCCGTTATTTTCCGACCCGTATTCAGGCGGGTTCTGTGGTTGATTATCAATATACTTATGATGCCAACGGAAATGTTCTGACAATAAGCGGAATAAGCAAGCCCTCTCTTTCTCCGGGAACAACGGATTACAGCCACACCGCAAACCGGCTCACACAAAGCACCGGCACAGAAGCAAAAACATATTCCTACGACAGTAACGGCAGCATCATATCTGACGGCACACGCACATTTGTTTACAATCAGAACAACCGGCTGGTCCGGGTGGAAAAGGGTGCGGCTGTACTCGGTGAATATTCTTATGACGCTTTCGGGAGACGGGTAAAAAAGACGATTTCAGGAATATCAACGGTATATCATTATGATATTGCGGGAAATATGATCGCCGAGACATCGGCAGGCGGAACGCCGTCAAGAGACATTGTTTATATGAACGGTAGTGGTATTTTTTTAACTGATAAAAATTTTATTGACATCTGTTCTTTTTATTATATTGATTAATAAATATTCTTATGCGTTTTTCGTGCATCTCCTCATTTTTACTGAAAGAAAGCGTTTTCCTCACCAGTCCGGGGCATCTTTGGCGTAACGTATTGTTAAAACGCTCAATATGTGATGTTCCGCCGCTTTCTTTTCCGACCTGACGCAGACGCTTTGACGGGAGAATATTTCCGTACGATTCCCAGAAATCTGTATAAATAACAGCACGTTTCCGGTAATCAGGCGGAAGTGACTGCCATAATTTCAGACATGTCACATCAGAACGGTCTCCGAAAGCAATGCCGACGATTTGCCTTGTATTACGGTCTATTGCAATCCAAATCCATACCTTGCACTGTTTTGATCCGGCAAATGACCATATTTCATCCATTTCGACAACCGGACGTTCCTCTGTTTTTACAATCCCGGATGCAGCAGGCGGAATTTCTTTTTTTTTATAATTAATATCACTCTGTTACGGCTGACACGGGCAAGCCGCGTGATTCCGCGCTGAGAAACCCTTTCACAGAGAAGTTTTTCTATAAGTTCCTCTTTTTTCTTCTGTTTTTCTTCCTGAGTAACGAGTGTTCCGTAAAAATTACAGTCTTTGCAGTGATATTTCTGATCACCATGTTTTGTTTTGCCGTTTTTACGAATATTTATACTTCCACATTTTCTGCAAGGTATGCCTATCATGATTTCCCCCTTTTTTCTTTTTTTATATATTATAATAAAAAAAATTTTATAAGTCAATAAAATACCACTACCAAATCTTTAACTGTGAAATGTTCGTTTCCTGTCGAAAAATTTACCGGCTCGCCGGCAGAAGGCTTTGCTTCACATGAACCGCCGCCGTCTCCCTGATTCTTTGTATCGGAAAATACGCTTTCCGTAACAACGGCGAGAAGAACCGATGCGGGATTATATATATCCGAAGGAAAACGGAGATTCGCCCTGCCGGAGCCGTTATAGGAAAACTCAAGGGCAAACCACGTCTTCGAGGGGTCGTCAATATGCGCCTGCAAATCGTCAATTACGGTATTCTGATTACCGTATCTTCTGTGGTTATTCCAGTCGGGTGTATAGAATTCCTGAGAGGGAGTCCATGAGTTACCAGCATTTATTGTCCAGCTGAAATTCACATAAAGATTCAGAGCGAGGTTGTGCTGTGCAAGGAGCTGATACTGATTTGAAACCGACGGTCTGACAGACGTATATTTCAGCATACTTATCTTTGTGCCTGCCCATTCGTTGTAAACCGCGAGTCCGAGACCTGCTGTCTTTTTTCCTTTCAGGGGGCTTATATCAAACTCCGCCCACGTGCGGAAATACAGAATATCACTGCCCACAACATGACTGCCTGCGCGGGCAAAATCAGTCCTTGTCTCCTCAGCCGTGAGATTTCTTACCGTGAGTTCGACACGGTAAACACAGGGAAGAATAAAAATATCATCCGCCGGAGCAGGCACGGATACCGCCGTCAGCACCGCAGCCGTCAGCACGGCTGTTATCAGAAAAAAAGTATTTTTTTTCATTTTTCCTCTCTTATGCCTGAAATTATCTGAAGAATATAAACGGCATCTTCAATTCCCGCTTTTCCGTCATCCGCTTTCAGATTCAGAGGTGCGGTGAGTTCCATTCCCGCGTTTATCTGTAAAATAAGAATCACATCCCGCAGATACGCCGTGTTTACGCCCTGTGAAGTCCCCGCTGAAAACAGTGAAGCAGATTCCGCGTATCTGCTGACGCCTTTATAATCAACGTCTTCGAGTCTGTAATAATATGTCTGTCCTGTATTCACATCCGCACCGCAGTCTCTGTAAGAATATAACGCACTCTGAACCGCTCCGCCCTGCGCCGTAATCATCATCGCGGTTATACGGGAATATTCTCCGTTTTCCGTATCTCTCCGGAGAATGTGAAAACCTGCACTGTCAATCTCGGAAAGTGTTTCCCACGTCAGAATCACACATCCGTCCGAGACCTCCGCCGTAAATTCCGCCAGTCTCACAAGAAGAGGCGTTTCATAAAAAATTTTCCGCGTCATATTTCCCGTACCGTCATAACTGTATTCCGCATACGCTCCGCTGCTGTATTCAGCTTTCTCAAGACAGTTCAGATTACCGTAAATATAAGTTACCGTATCCGCATGTCCGGCTGAAGACTGTCAGACTGAATAACAACAGCATCACGGCAGATACTTTTATTATAATTATCATATATTATATTTTCCTTTATGTCAGTTTCTTTTATTTCAGAGAAGCATAACGACAAGCTAAGCGGCGGCGACAGCCGTCCTCTTGAATGCGGGGTTATGCGGATTCATGTTTTCAGCACAGTGCTGCTGTGAAGTCAGCTGAATCAGCTTCACAGCACATTCTGACCGGAAAGTCAATATGTAAATATCTGTAATCACCGCAGATTTTGCACACTTTATTACTGTCATGCCTTGAAAACCGTGCAGCTGCGTGGTTCGGTGTGTGCAAATTCATGACTGTAAAGGAACCGCATAACGTCAAATTCAGCGGCGGCTTCAGCCGTCCGCTTCAATGACGGGTTATGCGGTCAAATCAGTAATCAGCACAGTGATGCTGTGAAGCTTCTGCTGATTCAGCTTCACAGCACATTTTGACCAAAAAGTCAATATGCAGGTATCTGTAATCACCGCCGGTTTTACACACCTTATTACTGTAATCGGCTGAAAACTGTGTATCTGAGAGGGCTGATGTGTGTAAATCCGTGATTGGCAGGGAACCGCATAACCAATATATTATATTTCTAATTCTTGAAAATACTCACATTCCGGACAATCATTGATTGCGTCTTCTTTACATTTTCCAGCTAACTCAAAATCTTGCAAAGCCATTAGTACGTCAATTTTACCTATGTACGCCAATTCTAATTCCTCATCACGATTATCAGTATAGTGTCCATCTTTTAAAAGCAAAATTGCCTGATTATAATAATCAATTGCTTTATTGTAATTCTGATGATCTGACCAATAATCTCCGAGGTCTATCAGTACCAAAGTATATTTCGGATCAATAGCAGAAGCTAACTCGTAGCTTTCCAGAATTATCCGAAATCGTTTGTCTTCCGGAGTTACGGGAATGCCATTCTTCCTATCTCTGGAAATTTGGTAATCTATGAGAAGACCACGTAGCCGGAGTGCTGATGCGTAATGGGGAAATCTGTTCAGAAATTCATTAACAGATTCAAGCATATTTTCAGTATCAAATATATCTCCGCCTCCGTCATGAAGAAGCCGTTTGTAATTTTTTTCTGCTAAGGACGTAATGGATTCATTATGTTTTGTCTTCATTAGTTCCATATCCTAATGGCAAGGTTCATTGGCATTAAGTTCTTCTGGAAAAAGAAATTCATCCAAAAGAATATCGAGAAGGATTCCGATCCCGCTGATTTTCAAAAATTTTCCGGCTTCTCTGCCCAATTTGAGAGCTTTCTGCAAATCTTTGGCTCGTTTTATGTTTCTTTCCTTACGAAGTTTAGCAATATCTTTTTCAAGTTGTTTCAGAGCGTTGTCCAAACCATCTTTATCACCCCGGTTTAACGAATCTTTGACATCATCAAGCAGTTCGTCATCCAAAGTACGGAGCGGGTTATTGTGAATTTCGTTTTCCCGCTGTTTTATTAAACCAGAATAGTCCACAAAGTTAACCGGATTGTTTTCAACATACGCATAAAGATTTATCCATCCTTCCAAGCCTATCGGGTCAGCCGTGAAATACCGCCCCGTATCAGGGTCATAATACCTGTTCCAGTTGTAGTGCAGTCCTGTTTCCGCATCATAATATTGCCCCGGAAAGCGGAAATTATTGATAATGTCAGCAGGATAAGCCCATGCCTTTCCGAAAGGCTGATAAAAGCCTGCCCACACGACCTCACCGGCTTCGTTTACAATCTTCTGCGGAGTTCCCAAATGGTCGTTTATAAAAAAGTACCAGCCCGCCTGATAACCGTACAGCTTCATTGCCACCCGCTCACCGTTGAGATAAACGATGTCTCTTGACGGCGTTCCGCCTCCCGATGTTTCGGCAATCAGATTTCCCGCAATATCGTAATGATATACCGTAACAATCCCGGAAACAATCTTTTTCACCCGTCTTCCGAATGCGTCATAAAAATACTCTCCCAGAACCGTTTCACCCTGTTTCACCTGAACCAGACGGTTATTCTGATTATAAACAAAGGTTTTTGTGCCGTCTGAGACAATATTTCCGTGTCCGTCATAGGAATAAACCTTTGCCTCAGATCCGGTGCTTTGTGTGAGCCGGTTTGCGGTGTGGCTGTAATCCGTTGTCCCCGGTGAAAGAGAGGGCTTGCTTATTCCGCTTATTGTCAGCACATTTCCGTTGCTGTCATGAGTATATTGATAATCAAGCACCGTACCTGCCTGAATCCGGATCAGAAAATAACGGGAATCAAAGCTCTCTGAAAGCGTCAGTACGTCACTGCCAAATGTCATGCTGTTCACAGGACCGAAAGGCATATACGTCACAGCTTTTGTTACATCCTGCCCGTCAGCCGTGATTCCGCTTATCCGCCCGTTTATGTCACGCTGATATGTAAGCGTCAGCCCTGACGGATAAACCATGCCCGAAAGTTCACCTGATGCAGCGTCATAAAGATACTGCGTAATGTACGTTACGCCGTCTGCAATCCGCGTCTCCTGAGTGAGCTGTCCTCTGTTACTGTACGAGTATGACGTTGTGCCTGCGGGATCGCTGACAGACGTGAGTTTCCCTTTTCCGTAACTCCCCGCATCATATCCGAATGTGATATTCTGAGATGAATCAGGGAACTGCATTGCGGTCAGGCGGTTTAACGCGTCATACTGATATGTAACCGTTATTCCGTTGCCGTCTGTTTCTGATACGGCATTATCTGCGGCATCGTACTGATAAACCGCCGTCCCGGAATCCGGCGGAATAACGGAGACCTCTCTGCCGAAGTCATCATAAACATAAGATGTTACACTGCTTTTCGCATCAGTTACGCTTTTCAGATTGTCATGCCCGTCATATCCGTATCCCTGTTTCCGGGCTGTGTAACAGCACTCAGGCGGTTCAGGGCATCATAGGTGTATGCTGTGATTTCACCCTTTGCATCCCGCGCCTGCGTCAGACTGTCATTTCCGTCATAACCGTATTCCTCATACGCACCGCCGGGATAAATGATTTTTTTCAGACGGTTGTAGTCATCAGGCTCGTAATCCGTGAACTGCTTCAGAACGCCGTTTTTATCGTGAATCTCCTGTTTTGTGCGGCTGCCTTCCGTATCATAGAAATATTTTATATAATTGCCTTCATTATCCTGAATTTTTTCAATCATATCGGCAGGCGTATAGGTATAGAAGATGTTTCTTCCGCCCGGCAGATGAACCGCCGTTAGATTTCCGGCGTTGTCATAATCATAAGAGGTTGTAAGTCCTGCGGAAGTCTTTGTCTTCATTCTGCCCATGACATCGTATGTAAAATCCGTTGCAACTCCGTTTATGTCAGTTATCTGACACGGTTTTGCCCATGCGTTATACTGACTGAACCGCGTTTCATGCCCCGCGGCGTCTGTGATTTTCTTCAGCATTCCGCGGTTTAATCCCTGCCCCGCTTCATTCGGATAATATTCAAAAGACAGTGTATCGCTCACATCTGTGCGGGGCCCGTCAATAAACGTAATCTGTCCGTAAGCGTTGTAATCAAACGAGGTTGTCCTGCTCACAGGAGCTGTGCCTGAATATCCGTTTTCCGTTTTCTGACGGAGATTGCCGGTTGTATCATAAGTGAAAGAAGTTACAGAGTTCTGTCCGGGGTATGGAATGCTCTCACGGGTTACGGAAGCAACAAGGCTGTACTGAGGATGCCATGAATAAGTTACAGTTCTCTGCTGCGGAGTTCCGAAGGCATCGGTTTTTGTCAGCACGCCGCCTCTGCTGTCATAGGTGTATTTTGTGATATTTCCCTCCGCGTCTTCGGACTGTTCTGTCTGGACACGGTTATTGAGCGTGTATTTTCCGCCTGAAGGCGATATACACTGACCGCATCCGGCACCTGTAACGGATTTCACTTTGCCGATGCCCTTTGACGCCTGAAGTTCAAAAACCGTCTCCCTTCCGAGTGAATCTGTTATTTTCCGTGATGTTCCGCCCTGATAATTCACCGTGATTCTGTTCATTCCGGCAGATTCGGAAAGCGCTGCTCTGTCCTGTGCGTCATATTCAAAGCGGTATACAGAACCGTTTTCATTTTCAGCCTCTGTAAGATTGTGCGGGTCATTCATATCGGTATAACAGTATGTTTTAACAGTCATATCAGGTTTTACAACGCCGGTGATATTGCCCTGCGTGTCATAAGTGTATGTAAAAATTCCGGCAGGCGTTGTCAGAGTTTCCAGAAACCCGTCTGTATTATAAGCTAATTCAATGCGTCTTCCGAAGTTATCTTCAATATAAGACGGCTTTCCGGCGGTATAAAAAATATTCTGCGTATTTCCGTTCCGGTCTCTTATCCGTGTAAGTTTTCCGCCGCCGCCGAATAAAAGCGTTTTTCCGTCAGGCTCTGTGAGTATGTGTCCGCCGCTGCCGTCAGGAACAATGACCCGCGCCGTATATGCCTCCGAAATATATTTTCCCTGACCGTCATCGTCAAAATAAACCTCACCTCCGTCCGCCTGCGTCAGAATGATTCTGCCTGTTTCAGCGGTGAGATGCTCCGAGAAACTCCCCGTCCATCCGTAGCCGATGTAACCGCTCTGCCGACTTCTGCTGTTATAATGCCGCACATAACTCAGCGGCAGTCCGGGACCCGTCAGTATGAAATCTTTATCTGTGAAATGTTCGTTTCCTGTCGAAAAATTTATCGGCTCGCCGGCAGAAGGCTTTGCTTCACATGAACCTCCGCCGTCTCCCTGATTTTTCGTATCTGAAAACGCACTTTCCGTAATAACCGCCAGCAGAACCGATGCGGGATTATATATATCCGAAGGAAAACGGAGATTCGCCCTGCCGGAGCCGTTATAGGAAAACTCAAGGGCAAACCACGTCTTCGAGGGGTCGTCAATATGCGCCTGCAAATCGTCAATTACGGTATTCTGATTACCGTATCTTCTGTGGTTATTCCAGTCGGGTGTATAGAATTCCTGAGAGGGAGTCCATGAGTTACCAGCATTTATTGTCCAGCTGAAATTCACATAAAGATTCAGAGCGAGGTTGTGCTGTGCAAGGAGCTGATACTGATTTGAAACCGACGGTCTGACAGACGTATATTTCAGCATACTTATCTTTGTGCCTGCCCATTCGTTGTAAACCGCGAGTCCGAGACCTGCTGTCTTTTTTCCTTTCAGGGGGCTTATATCAAACTCCGCCCACGTGCGGAAATACAGAATATCACTGCCCACAACATGACTGCCTGCGCGGGCAAAATCAGTCCTTGTCTCCTCAGCCGTGAGATTTCTTACCGTGAGTTCGACACGGTAAACACAGGGAAGAATAAAAATATCATCCGCCGGAGCAGGCACGGATACCGCCGTCAGCACGGCTGTTATCAGAAAAAAAGTATTTTTTTTCATTTTTCCTCTCTTATGCCTGAAATTATCTGAAGAATATAAACGGCATCTTCAATTCCCGCTTTTCCGTCATCCGCTTTCAGATTCAGAGGTGCGGTGAGTTCCATTCCCGCGTTTATCTGTAAAATAAGAATCACATCCCGCAGATACGCTGTGTTTACGCCCTGTGAAGTCCCCGCTGAAAGCAGTGAAGCAGATTCCGCGTATCTGCTGACGCCTTTATAATCAACGTCTTCGAGTCTGTAATAATATGTCTGTCCTGTATTCACATTCACACCGCAGTCTATGTAAGAATATAACGCACTCTGAACCGCTCCGCCCTGCGCCGTAATCATCATCGCGGTTATACGGGAATATTCTCCGTTTTCCGTATCTCTCCGGAGAATGTGAAAACCTGCACTGTCAATCTCGGAAAGTGTTTCCCACGTCAGAATCACACATCCGTCCGAGACCTCCGCCGTAAATTCCGCCAGTCTGACAAGGAGAGGCGTTTCATAAAAAGTTTTCCGCGTCATATTTCCCGTACCGTCATAACTGTATTCCGCATACGCTCCGCTGCTGTATTCAGCTTTCTCAAGACAGTTCAGATTACCGTAAATATAAGTTACCGTATCCGCATGTCCGGCGAAGACTGTCAGAGTGAATAACAACAGCAGTATGACGGATACTTTTACTGTAATTATCATATATTATATCTTCCTTTATGTCAATTTTTTATTTCAGAGAAGCATAACAACAAATTCAGTGGCGGGCGTTAGCCCGTCCACTGCAATGACGGGTTATGCTTAACTATTATCTCATTTACAGGAGAAATCTTTACAGAGAATTCCATCTGGGTGATACCGTTTGCCATTGCACATATAACCTATACAAGAATGTTTATCAGGACAAGTACATTCAACATCCCCAGGAATCTGGACACGTCGAAGGTGTGACAGTTGGATCTGTTTCATGACATTTATCATCAGCCCAATAATAGTTATAACCTACAGGGCAACATTTGTCAGAAGTATTCAGTGCCTGGCAGTAACCCGTAGGATCCGTTTTGATTACATGTTGTCTGAGCATTTACACAACCATCGTTGGTAACTTCCTGAAAAATAGACGTTACTGAGTCCCATAATCCTTGAAAACAAGGAAGAGGATTAAACCTTCTGATACTTTTCATACAGGAAAGAGATGTTGAGGTGGCTGTACCTATATTATTTGCCATACATATCGGATCTCCGCCTAAAACATCTTCAAATCCGAATTTATTCGCAATCTTGGAATCACATATAAACCATTGTATTATTGGAGGAGCATTATCGCACGCTAACCCCATGATATTTTTTATGCTTTTGATAGCAAACTTTTCAATTTCCTGAACAAAAGTATCCGGATAGGCAAATTCTGTTCCGACATTCACTCCCTGACTTTGTTGAACGATTTCTTCCTCGCCGTCACCGTTCTTTTTGATATAAGACACATCAGCTGTCTGGCTTGAAGGATTGTAGTTTGTAAATTTCGCTTTGTTACCGTCAGAATGTTCCAGCGTCCACTCAGGACTTGTTGTATCACCACTTAAATACAGATTTACGCCCTCACCTGAAGCAGAGTCAATAAGCACTATATCATCTACAGAGGTCAAATTGCCCGTTCCGTCTTTTTTTCCGAATACCGCTATGGATTCCTGCTGCTGATTATCAACAATAATCACCCCTAAATCAGTCTGAAGGTCAGTAATTTTTGCAACAACCGAAGTGGAAACAACACAGTCTGAATCTTTTCCGTCCAATCCTGGTCTATTCCATCGCCACATATCTCAGTTGCTCCCGGATGAATATCGGAGTCAGTGTCATTGCAATCACCTTCATTCTCCGTGTAGCTATCTTTGTCAATATCACTGCCCGGCTTCAAAATCTTTTTATACGGCTGAAGACCGTCACAGAATCCGAACAGGGTAATTTCGCCGTTTGCATCCGGAGGAACAGTAAGTTCATATTCACCGAGAGGAAATTTTTCTCCGCATGAAAACATATGCTGACCGTTTGCCAGCACCATTGCACACAACGGTTGTATAGCTCCTGTACTGGGAGGTGTTTCATCGCTCAGAATCTTTCCGCTTATTTTTATCCATCCGTTTGCTAAGGGTGTCATTTCATAAGTTACTGTCATCTTTTTACTGTCAGGAGAAGCGGAAACCATTTCAATATCATAATATTCTGCCTCTTCCGGCTTTAAAACCCTTTTAAAAGAGGCAAGTCCGTCACAGAAACCGAACAGGGTTATTTCACCGTTATTATCCGGAGGCACGGTCAGATTATATTCACCTAATGATGAATCACAGGTGAACATATACTGACCATTCGCCAAAACCATTGCACATAATGGAGTACCATCTGACCCGCTGATATTTCCTCTGATGTTTACCCATTACAGTTTATCAGCGGTTAAGGTAAATAAAAAATAAGTTGTTCATGTTATTTTGAATAGCCTCCTTAGTAGTTGTATTAGCACCAGCCGTCCACTCGGAGATTGTTCGGTATCCACCAGGGGCATTAGTCCAAGATGTTTTATTCTCGTACTTTCCGTTTATTGCCTTATCCTGATATACCAGGCCCCCATCGTTACTTATCACTTGAGCAGCACCGCTATGGTAAATATTATGCGATTCGAGTCTGGTTGCGGTAAACGTATATGAAGAGCCGTTCTTGAGGTTTGTGTATATATTGGATGGTGGAAGCGATGTACTCGAAGAATTGGCAGAACGGCGAAAATATACTTTTTCCCCGCTTTCGAGCTGTCCGGCAATCGTATGAACTGCCTGTATCCATTTATCCTGCGTCCAATTATCTTCCAACATCGGGACAAGTATTATCTTACTTACTCACCTTACGCAGTTGAAAAAAAATTAATAAAAGTTTAATATCATTCTGTCGGAAAAACAGCTGAAAAGGTGAAAAAATGAATGATAACATATTTGACTTATATGTTGACTATCTGCTCAGTTCATTCGGAGCGGTAACTGCAACGGGTTTGTCAGCCGTATCTTGAAAAACAGATAAGTCATGACAGAATCACCCGTATGCTGTCCGGTTCGGAAAAGACTTCCGCGGACCTTTGGCATACAGTCAGGCCGCTGATACGCCGGATTGAAAGTCCCGACGGCGTTCTGATTATTGACGGCAGCATTTCGGAGAAACCTTTCACAGATGAAAATGCCATTATCTGCTGGCATTATGACCGTTCTCAGGGCAGAAGTGTCAGAGGTGTCAACTTTATGACATCTCTGTATCACGGTCAGAATGCGTCTCTGCCCGCCGGTTTTCAGATTGTTGCAAAAACAGAATATTACACTGATCCGAAAGACGGAAAAGAGAAACGGCGATGCCCTGTTCCGAAAAATCGGTATTGCCGTGAACTGATAAAACAGGCGGCGGTCAATCAGATTCTGTTCCGTTATGTTCTTACAGATGTATGGTTTGCGTCTGCGGAAAACATGATGTTCATAAGACATGATGCGGAAAAAGATTTTGTCATGCCTGTGAAAACAAACCGCAAAATTGCACTGAGTTATGATGACAAACGGCAGGGCAGATACGTCAGAACAGACAAGGCGGTTTTCAGGACAGATATCCCGGCAGAAATTTTTCCGGAAGATGTTGATTTTCCGATGCTTCCGGTAAAACAGGTCTTTGTAAACAAAGACGGCAGTACGGGTATTCTGTACCCGGCAACCGGCGATACAACACTGACATACGGGCAGATTACCGCTCTCTGCCGCAAACGGCGGAACGCGGAATGTTATCATAAACCGCTTAAACAGAATGTTTCTCCGGAAAAATCACCGGCACAGACCGTTACAACACAGAAAAACCATTTTTCCGCATCCTTATGCGGTTATGTAAAACCTGAAATGCTGAAAATTTCAGACAATCTTAATCACTTTGCACTGAAAACAAAAATTTATATCAGTTCATTGCAGTCCGCTTATGCGGAACTGCAAAAATTGCAGCCGCTGAAAATTTTTGCGTAAGATGAGTTAATTACAGCGTTTTTTAGCCGGATGGAATACAATAGCCGCAGCTTTTAAACCATCCTGCAAAATCTTTTTCTTTGACACTTTCAGCAGCATGCCGGACAGCTTCATGCATCTGCTCCGCCGTTCGCGGAGCAGCTTTTTTCAGCACCGATTTGATCTTTGACCGATATAACTCAATCGGTGAAAACTCCGGAGAATAAGGGGGTAAAAATCTGAACACCGCTCCGGCGGCTTCTGCAGCCTCTTTGACTCCCTTCACTTTGTGACAGCTCAGATTATCGGCAAAAACAATATGTCCCGGACGAAGTGACGGTGAAAGAACATCTCTGACAAAAGTCGGAAAAATATCGCCGTTTACCGCCCCTTCAACAGAGAGAGAGGCTTTGACCCCGTTCAGTCCCACGGCGTCAATCAGAGTGATTCTTTCCCCGCGGATGAAGGGTTTTTCCGAATATGCCCTTTCCCCTTTCGGACTCCGGGCCATATTCATCGCCGCTCCGGATTCATCAATAAATATAAGGGATTCGGCAGGAAGAAGCGGGATTTCCTTCTGAAAGGATTCGCGGGCTTTTTTCACATCTTCCCTGTCCTGTTCAGCCGCCCTGAAAGTTTTTTTTTACGGGTCAGGTCAAGTTTTTTCAGTGCATTATGCATCACGGACTGACTGACCTGAACACCGGTTCTGTCATAAAACTGCCCGCAGAGTTCCGTCAGTGTCGCATCAGGTGTTTCTCCGCAGAGTTTTCTGACTGTTTCAAGCCCGTTTCCGCTGATCTCCGGGGGAACACCGCCGCCGTGGGGTTTGGGGCTGACACTTCCCGTCTGCCGATACAGTTTAATGATATCCTGAATAAAACTCAGGCTTACCATGAATACGGCAGCGAGACTGCGATATGAGCCTTTTCTGTTCTCATATGCTTCAACAATACGCTCTCTTAAGTCATTTGAATAAGGTTTCATATGCTGATTATAACTGATGACTGTATTCTATTCAATCAAAAAACGCTGTAAACTTATATTTCTTCTTCAAGATAATCACAGAAAAGAAATGGCTTCTATTGAAGCTACAGACGCACAATTTGCCATTAAAAACAAGGACAGAATTAGAAGCATTCTAATTTGTTTAAAAAAGTTTCTAACTTGTTCAGAACTTTATGAATATTACAAGGAAGGAAACCGTTCTTTCATTCCGTTGTTTTTTGTATGTTATCATCTTTTTCACAAACAGATTGCAAACGCAGATATTGAAAAGTTTTTTGATAATTATGATACAGGTAATACTGAATATCCCAAAATATACAAATGGGTTTATTATTCTTTAATAAACGGAGTTTTCAAAAGTAAAAGGGGCTGGCTGGATACCATACAAAACAGGTATTCGGAAAATTTTAGAGAAAATCAAAGAATACAAAAATAAAGATTTTCCTATAAATGAACTTTTTGATGTTTATAAACAACATGGAGTAATCTTCTCCAATACTTTTGACAGTTCAAAACTGGAACAATTGGAAACTTCGTTTTTATTTTATCTTATGTATGATAGAAAGCAAACTATCAGAGTTCAAGATATTGACCATGTTATGCCTAAATCAATCTTGGAATCAAAAAAATACGATTGGGAAAAAATAAACAGCGTAAAGAATTATCAGCTTTTGGACTACGGAACGAACAGGGGAGTAAAGAACGGTAAGCCCTTCAAAGAATGGGTTAACAAACATGTTGCGGATAAGACAGCTTTTATTACAAAGCATTTAATTCCAAGTGATGAAAGTATATGGATAGAGGATAAATTTGAGGATTTCATAACAGCAAGGGCACCGCTAATTCTAAAAAAGATTACGGATTATGTAAGATGAAACAACGCATAACCCGTCATTGCAGTGGACGGGCTATCGCGCCCGCCACTGAATTTGTTGTTATGCCTTTAAAGAAAGGGAAAGGAGGGTATCATGTTTTATAAGATTCGGAATTGACAGGGTGCGTGTAATAATTTCTGTTATCGGAGATAATTACATATTTTTTATGTAAAAGTGTGATGCTTAACCGTTTAAAAAGGTAAAGGAGAGTAAAATGTTTAATTTCAGGAGAGTTTCCTGTTTTTGGCTTGTCTGTTTTGTATTGTCCGGCTTATGTGTAATACAGGCAGGGAAAGTGCTGGCGCATTCTGTTCCGGGACCCGAGGCGGATCAGCACAACACAGTCTATTCGTACAGTATTTCCGAAGCGGCTCTGGATACGGAGAAACAGCTTCATGTTACCATGAATGTCCACATGTGTCCGTTCTGCAGCCCGTACAACAATTATGTAAAGGTAAACATACCGGGCATCGGAACAGAGACAACGTATAACACGCCTGCGGGTGTTACCTGCACAGGAAATTTCACTTTTGACGGGCAGAATCCGGAAGCAGGCGATCTTGTTAATATCTATTCGGATGTCTGGTGCGAATGGTGCGGACACTGGTATGACAGCAGAACATTCAGAGTGGAAACAAAAGTGACTGAGACACCTGGGCTTGGCGAGGGCGCATGTGTCATGACCCTTGCGGAGGTCGGCTCCGCTGTCAATATTGCAGACGGAAATCTTTTTGATTCCTATGCGGTGTCTCCGCACCTGAAACGGCCGGTCAGCATTGCCTACAACAGCCGGTCGGCAAGAGAGAGCCGGTTCGGATACGGCTGGAATGATTCGCTGGATATCCGGCTTATCCGGAAAAAAGACGGTTCCGTGATTCTTATAGAACCTGACGGCAGAGAAGAGGTTTTCACAAAAAATCCTGACGGCACATTTTCATCCCCTCCCGGAAATCATGACATTCTTACCGCAGATACCGGATTACTCTTTTCAGATGACATGGAAAAGGGCATCGGCGCATGGATTCCGGAGTATCCGTGGTCGCAGATTTCATGGGAATGGAACAGTCCTGTACACATGCTGGACAGACAGCCCTTCCGGCTACTATGCGGACAGTGTGCATACCGTCCTGACGCTTCCGCTTGACCTCTCCCGGGTCGGGGAGGCAACCCTGACCTTCTCGCATCTTTTTTCATTTGAAACATATTATGATTTCGGATATATCGAGATATCCGATGACGGGGGTGCGACATGGACCCTGCTGAACAGTTATACCGGCAGGCATGGTTACTGGGCGGTTCAACGCATCAGTCTTGACGGTTATGCGGGACTGCCGGAACTGCTGCTCCGGTTCCGTGTGATTACGGATGCGAGTATCCGGGATGACGGCTGGTACATTGACGATGTCGCAGTCACCGGCGGGACAGGTTACCGGCTTTCCCGGAAAAACGGGGATACGCTCTTTTTTGACAAAGACGGAAGACTGAGCGTCACGGAAGACCGGAACGGCAGCAGGCTGACATACGCTTACACCGGAGAGATGCTCTCCTCTGTTACGGGACCTTACGGCAGAACCCTTATCTTTTCCGATGACGGCGTTCATATCACAGGTATCACCGATTCACCCGGAAGGTCTTTTTCTTTTGCCTATGATGAAAACGGCAATCTGGCAGTGATTACGGATCCGGCAGGAAACAGCCGGAGTTTCTCCTATGATGCGGTGCATAATCTGATACAGAAAAGCAGTGCTTCGGGCAGAATAAGCCGGTATCAGTATGATAATCATGACAGACTGATCAGTGCAGCAGACGCGGAAGGAAATACACGGAATATTTTCTATGATTCGCCGGGAGTTACCGCATTCGCAGACCCCGCAGGAAACCGGATAACAGCTTATGCTTACGATACAGCAGGAAATCTGATTTCGGTTACAGTACCGGACGGATTTGCCGTAACAACGGAATATGATTCCGCAGGCAGGATGGTTTCAAGAAAAGACCCGGACAATGCGGTTACGCGGTTTGAATATGATCTGCTGAACCGGCTGACAGGCAATGAAACTGCATATACTTATGATGCGGAGGGCAACCGTACTGCTGTTACCGATGCAGACGGCAATACCGCGTTTTACGGATATGACGGCAAAGGGGATCTCACGGAGATGACCGATGCGCTCGGAAATAGCACGGCTTACACTTATACATTCGGCGGGTGTTCCGCCTGCGGTTTCGGCGGCGGAGAGCTTTCAGCCTCCGTTACCGATGCAGACGGGAATACCGTTTTTTATGAGTATGATGCACTGGGAAGACGGATTAAAGAGACCGACCCGTTGGGAAACTCAGTGTCTTATACTTATGACGCCGCGGGGAATATCATGACAAAGACCGATGCAGACGGGCATGTTGCCGCGTATGCCTATGACCCGCTCTCAAGGCTCACGGAAATGACAGATCCAGCGCAGGGAAAGACCCGGTATGCTTATGATCTTCACAGCCTGCTCACAGGTCTGACGGATCCGGGCGGGAATACGACGGTTTACGGATACAATGCCGCGGGACAGCCGCTCCGCACTGTTTCGCCGGATGCGGGTGAGACCCTGTATGAGTATTATGCTGACGGAAATCTGAAATCGGAGACAGATGCCCGGGGGATAACCGCAGCATATTATTATGACAATGCAGGGCGTCCTGCCAGAACGGCATTTCCTGATTCCGCGGAGGATATTTTTTATACCTATGATTCCCCTGATTCGGAAAACGGAAAAGCCCGTCTGACAAATATCAGAGACGCCTCAGGAACAACAGTCTTCCATTATGATATTCCCGGAAGGACTGTCAGGGAAATCAGGACTGTAAATGATGCTGCATATACCGTATCCTATGAATATGATAATGTCGGCAGTCTGAAATCCGTAACTTACCATGATAACAGAAAAATTACTTATGCTTACAATGCCCTGAACCGCCCTGTGCGCGTAACAATGACCGCGCCGGATGGAGAATCCGTAATACTTGCGGAAAATTTCGTGTATGACCGGGCGGGGAATCTGCTCTCTTTCAGAGCGGGTAACGGACTGACGCAGACACGGGCATATGATGCGGCAGACCGGATTGCGGCAATAACTGTGCCGGGGGTTGCGGAATACGTTTATGCGTATGACCCTGCGGGAAATATCACAGGAATAACAGACCGGCTGAATCCGGCTCTGTCAAGGCATTATGCGTATGACCCTGCGGACCGGCTGGCATCCGCATCAGGTTCATGGGGAAATCTTGCATGGACTTATGATGCAGACGGAAACCGGCTTACACAGTCACGGGGAACCTCAGCTGACACCTACGCATACAATGCCAACCGCCTTATAAGCATAACCTCCGGCGGTGAGACCCGGAATTATCAGTATGATGCAAAAGGAAGCATTGTAAATGACGGAGTGCGTGAATTTTCTTACAGTCAGAACAGCCGTCTTGTCCGGGCGGCTGAAAACGGCGCTGTTTCAGGAGAGTATATCTACAACAGCCTCGTACAGCGGGCAATCAAAAAAAACGGGGAAGAGACAACTGTATTTCTCTATGACCTGTCAGGCAATCTGATCGCAGAGGCAGACGGAAGCGGCGAAATCATGAGTGAATATATTTATCTCGGCAGCACTCTGCTGGCTGCGGTCAAAAAGGGTGTGAGTGCCGTAGAAGCGACTGTTGACTTTGACCCGGATACTCTCAACCTGAAAAGTTATAAAGGAACATGGGTTACATGCTATATAGAGCTTCCCGAAGAATATGATGCGGGAGAGATTCTCTGCGATACGGTGATGCTGAACGGCGTGGTCCCATGCGAAAAGAGCGACATCGGCGATTACGACAAAGACGGAATCCCGGATATGATGGTCAAATTTGACCGGGATAATGTCGTGAGCCTGCTCGAACCTGCTGATGAGGTTGTTCATCACGGTTGACGGCATGGCAGGCGGTGTGCGTTTCACCGGCACGGACACAATCCGGGTGATTGACGAGGGCAAAAGCAAGGGGAAGAACGCAGGAACGCCTTTGACTGCCGATGCTCTTAACAATGCGGAGACAACAGCGGTTTACTACTTTCACTGCGACCACCTCGGCACACCGCAGGCAATAACTGATAAGAACGGAAATGTGGTATGGAAAGCTGATTATAAGCCCTTCGGAGAGGTTACGCTGACTACCGCTGCCGTGGAAAATAATTTCCGCTTTCCGGGACAGTACTTTGATGAGGAAACCGGGTTGCACTACAACTGGCATCGGTATTATAATGCGGGGACGGGGCGGTATGTCACATCTGATCCTATTGGTTTGGAAGGCGGAGTCAGTCTGTACGGATATGTTCTGAACAATCCGATAAATTTTACGGATCCTCCGGGTCTGATCCCCTCGGCTCCGCTGTCAAATTCGACCTGCTGGACCACGGGTGAAAAAGCACATCCGCAGCAAAATACCACAGTATGTGACGGAGCCGGCGGTATAAAGATACAATTAGGACTGCCTGAAGATTTTAAATATAAAGACTGTGTGAGGCTGCATGAAAATGTACATAAAACTTTTATAGACGCAACCTGTCCTGATGTGTGTAAGGGAAAGTCAGCCGGAATAATAATCCATCAGTATCCGAGCATAGTCAGAAAGTGTGGGTGCGAAGCGTATCAAGTTTCTTTGGAATGTTTCAAATCCAGGTAGTGGTATTTTTTTAACTGATAAAAATTTTATTGACATCTGTTCTTTTTATTATATTGATTAATAAATATTCTTATGCGTTTTTCGTGCATCTCCTCATTTTTACTGAAAGAAAGCGTTTTCCTCACCGGTCCGGGGCATCTTTGGCGTAACGTATTGTTAAAACGCTCAATATGTGATGTTCCGCCGCTTTCTTTTCCGACCTGACGCAGACGCTTTGACGGGAGAATATTTCCGTACGATTCCCAGAAATCTGTATAAATAACAGCACGTTTCCGGTAATCAGGCGGAAGTGACCGCCATAATTTCAGACATGTCACATCAGAACGGTCTCCGAAAGCAATGCCGACGATTTGCCTTGTATTACGGTCTATTGCAATCCAAATCCATACCTTGCACTGTTTTGATCCGGCAAATGACCATATTTCATCCATTTCGACAACCGGACGTTCCTCTGTTTTTACAATCCCGGATGCGGCAGGCGGAATTTCTTTTTTTTTATAATTAATATCACTCTGTTACGGCTGACACGGGCAAGCCGCGCTGTTCCGCGCTGAGAAACCCTTTCACAGAGAAGTTTTTCTGTAAGTTCCTCTTTTTTCTTCTGTTTTTCTTCATGAGTAACGAGTGTTCCGTAAAAATTACAGTCTTTGCAGTGATATTTCTGATCACCGTGTTTTGTTTTGCCGTTTTTACGAATATTTATACTTCCACATTTTCTGCAAGGTATGCCTATCATGATTTCCCCCTTTTTTCTTTTTTTATATATTATAATAAAAAAATTTTTATAAGTCAATAAAATACCACTACCCAAATCCAAAAGAAAAAACAGAGAACTGTTCCGATTTTCAGATCGAACTTGAAAATCTTATAGAAAGTGAAATGCGTAATGTTGTCTATCATTGCGGTCAATGAAACTCCTCCGGGTGTGATAGAAGAACTTTTAGGCATGTAAAGGGTAATTTTGGTGTAATGATAAACAACATTCGTCCACTGAATATCAGACATTATTGGAAATAAAGACTTTGTGATTTGTAACCCGCAAAAATGCAAAGAGATAAAGAAGGTTCAAATTCTGTCTTTCTCTCTGTGGTGAAAACAATGGATTGTTTTTTTATTTCCAAATAATGTCTCTTAGTTATCAATGTTTTTCAGAAAACGGACAGTCGTAAGTTTTCATCGACTTATATTGTCCGAAGAATAGGAGGGTATAATGATACGCATTATCTGCACCGTTTTCAGTTTTTTTTTATTATCTGATTGTGCCAAGGCGGGCGGCATACCGATTGGAACAGAAACCGGAACGGAAGTCAGATTACTGATACCGGCAGATATATCACTTAAAGAATTGAAAAAAACAGATAACGGATATGAATTTAAGCCGAAATTCAGGATACAAATAACTCACTCAGGCAAAAAAGAACTTGGAATCTCTGTATTATTCCGGGAAAAAGAATATCCTGTATTATGTAATCCGATTTATCTGGATGTCAGCCGCCCTTACGGAGTCAGAATCAGAAAAATTTTTACTAGTTCTTTTTATACCACTCACGAAGATGAATTTGTAAAACTGCCCCGGGGGATTTCCATATATCATCCTCTGAATAGTTATGTCATACTTCTTCCGGGAACAGGTGATTACATCATATCTGCCACTATTATTCTGATTGAAACAGAAAGACCGGAAAGGTACGAACTGACCACCGAGCCGGTAAAACTGACTGTCAGACCGTAACCCGACAGCATGGTACTTCCGGCGCGGATGTCAGGAATTATCAGTATGATGCGAAAGGGAGCATTGTAAATGACGGAGTATAGGAAAAGGCATAACGACAAGCTAAGCGGCGGCGACAGCCGTCCGCTTGAGCGCCGGGTTAGGCGCTGTGTTCTGATGTATGCAGAACCGCCTAACCCATCATTGCAGTGGACACGGCTACCGCCGTGCCACTGAATTTTATGTTATTCCGCTCTAAATAAAAGCGTTCAGAATTTTTTCTGATATGACAATCTGCGGGGTTTTCTGAAACCTCGCAGATTTTTCACAAGGTTTATACAAAAAAATACATACTCAGAATACTGCCTAATGAAAATAAAAGTATTAATTCTGATTTTACCCATTCTGATATTTTGCGGTTGTTCTTATTATGGTACATATCATGCGGATTATCTGACATGTTTCTCAGTCAGAGGAACAGTATCCGACAAACTGACCGGAGAGCCTTTGGAGAAGGTTTCATTATATTTCATTGATACAGGTTATGATTCATATTTATCCGAAAATCCATATCCGATAAAAATAGGTGAAAGTGAGAGTTTCGGAAGAATCAATCTGAAATTTTGTTACCGATGGGGATATGAGGGCGGCATATTTTGTAAAAAGGATCCTGATATGTCATTTGATATAATGTTATCAGTAAGATTTTACAAAGACAGATACTTTCATTTTAAAGAAACTGACCTGGATTTGACAGATGAAACCGTTCAGGTTGTCTTAAATCATATTTACCTTGAACCGGAAACAAATTATGATAAATAAGTGGTTGGCTCAGGCAGGACACAAAGCATACAAAAGAACACAGAGAATACAGAGAATACACCGGAAGGAAAAAATTATCAGAAAGGAAAGAATCACCGGAAGGGATAAAAGCCTGAGCTAACCCGGCGCTCAAGCGGACGGGCTATCGCCGCCGCCACTTAGCTCGGTGTTATGCGGTTCCCTGACATTAAACTGTTTATACTGATCAGCCTCTGTAAATGCACGGTTTTCAATGGTTCACAAAGGTATTAAATATAAATTACTCCGTGATTACAGATACTTACCTGTTGACTTTTTTTCAGGAAATGTGCTATGAAGCTATCAAACTGACAAGTCTAACCAAATAACCAGAGAAAAAATTTATGGATACTTATCAGACTAAATACACAAAGTTGCTTGTGCAGGAAATAAAAGCGACACCTGAAGAATATTTGCCTGCATTACTGAGCATTGTCCGTATTTTTCGGGATACAATAACCCTGAAATCTGCTGAAGACAGCTTCAGACAAGGCTGAAAAGAAGCTGTGAACGGTGAGACAATACCGATAGACGAATTATGGGTTGGCATTGATGATGAATGAAAATACCGCTGTTGGAGTAAGATATACTCCTTAATTTAAACGTAATATTCGTTTATTAGCAAAAAATATCGCCGTATCCGATCAGATGTTGAACTGATTATTCAAGAAATTCAGATAGGTGCCGAATACAGGCTTTACGGTGTTTAAAGTTCGGATAAAAAACAGTAATATTCCAAAAGGAAAACGATCAGGCTATCGGTTCATCTATTATCTGAAAAAACATAATGAAGTAATACTGGTAATGATTTATTCAAAAACAGACCAGTCAGATATTACGCCTGCACAAATACGCCGGATATTGAAAGAGTATGAAATTGAACTCAGTAAGAGGTAAGAAAGCAGCTAACCCGTAAGTGCAGTGGAGAAGACAGCCCTATCGGGCTGCCACTGACCTTGTTGTTAGGTGGCAAGTAAAAAAAGCCATTCTTCAAAGAGGTTTTTTATGAAATCAGCGAGTAGGTTGGGGTTAATGAAATGAATTATTTTTTACTATTGATCACCGCACTCTTGTAATATGAAATCTCAAAATCCGAAGAAAATTCTCTTAATGATTCAGTTGCCCCAAGGAGCAGAACTCCTCCGGGTTTTAGTACTGTTGCCATCTTTGAAAATATTTCCCGTTTAAAACTGTCTGAAAAATAGATTGAAACATAACGGCATAAAATCAGATCAAACATATACGGAAAAATAAGCCGATCCTGAAGATTGAATTTTTTAAACTGAACCCTTTTTTTCAGTTCCTGATCAAAGAACCAGTTCTGATCCGCTTTGACAAAATATTTATCCCTTTTATCATCCGGCAGTCCCCGGTTCATAGCAATTACATCATATCTGGCGGCAACTGCGGTTGCCAGCGCAGAGGTTGAAATATCCGAGGCAATAAGATCAATTTTATTCAGCAAAGAAGGATTTCTCCGATATTTTGCACCTTCATGCAGAAGCATCAGCAATGAATAAATCTCCTGTCCCGTGGATACAGCGGCTGACCATACACTTGCTCTGCCGAATCTGTCAGCCTGATCAAGCAGCATCGGGACAGAGACTTCTTTCAGATATTCCCACGCGCTTTTATCCCTGAACCATGAGGTTTCATTGGTGGTCATGGCATCAATAATCTGATCGCGCAGCAGACCGGATTTATCTGTTCTTGCTTTAAAATGAAATTCCTGAAAAGATTTGCAGTTATTTTCAGAAGCCAGATCCGAGAGCCTTGACTCAATCAGATATTCTTTGTCATATTCAAGATGAATACCGCAATGCTCTTCTATAAACTGCTTCATCAGGATATATTCCGGTTCATTGATTTTCAGCACGAAAATATCCTTTTCTGACAATATCCATAATTTTATACGCTATCATATCAATCGGTATTATGGCGTCTGCCTGATCTGCCGCGACAACAGAGCCGGGCATTCCCCATATAAGACTTGTCTTTTCGTCCTGTACAATTGAATAACCGCCTTTCCTGCGTATGGCTGCCACGCCTGCAACTCCGTCATTCCCCATACCTGTCAGAATCACTGCAAGCACATTCCCCCCGTAAGTCATGGCAACAGATCTGAACAGCACATCAACAGAAGGGCGGCAACTGTTTACAGGCGGAGAATCTGTCAATCCTATTGATACGGAATAATATTTCTCTTTTCTTACTACCATGTGTTTTCCCCCGGGAGCAATATAGATTATCCCTTTTTCCACTATCTGCCTCTCTTCTCCTTCTATCACCTTTATCGCAGCAATATTATTCAGCCGCGAAGCCAGTGATGCGGTAAACATAGGGGGCATGTGCTGAACAATCAGAATCGGGACAGGAAAATCTTTTTCAATTTTCGGAATTATCTCCTGAAGAGCATTGGGACCTCCGGTTGAAACGCCGATGGCAACCACATCAATCCGCTCCGCTTTTTTACGGGGACGAGGTTTTATTTCTGTCAGCATGGGAATTGAAAGTTTTTTGTCGGATTCAGAGGGTTTGAAAAGAGGAGAAAATTTTAGGCGGTTCTCCGTAGGCGTATATAGATCAGGGGTTATAATACGGCTTCTCTGCGGGTTCAAGTCTGAGATTTGAACCGGCTCTGAGACTTGAACCAACGAGAGTCCACGCGCCTGACGTGAGTATTTGCGGGTCCGCGCCACCTGAATCAGACGGGAAAGCGTATTTTTCAGTTCTGTAAAATTTTCATCAGCAGATGTTCCCTGAGATTTAGGAATAAAATCAAGAGCGCCTGAAGAAAGAGCCTTCAGTGTGTGATTTGCAGCCTCCTGATCCATACCGCTGATCATGATTACATCAATATGAGGATGCTCTTTTCTGATCCGTTCCAATGTCTCTAATCCGTCCATTTCAGGCATAACAACATCTAAAAGAACCAGATCAGGCTGTTTTGATTCTATTTTTGACAGGGCAATCTTTCCGTTGGAGGCTGTACCTACTAAATCAACACCTTCAAAACCGGACAGAATCCTTGAAAGAATACGCCTGAAAGTAACAGCATCATCTACCACAAGTATTTTTAAATCTTTTTCCATTAACCGAAATGATGTTACCGGATAAACCCTAAGGGTCTTCAAGACCCTTAGGGTTTTAAGTCATGTAGGATGTGGACACGCTATCGCCTAGTCCACCCTACTACTAGGGTTTTAACCTTAAATTTTAAATTTCCCGACAATCTGCATAAGCACATTCGCCATTTCAGCCAATTCTCTTGATGATTCACTGGTACTGGAGGCTCCTTCGGCGACCTGCCGCGATGCAGTACTGATCCCCTGAATATTTTTGGAGATTTCATTCACCCCACGGGCGGCTTCTCCTGAAGAGAGTGCAACAGATTTAATAACATTATGAAGCTCTTCAATATTTTTTGCAATCTCAGATGCTGTTTTTGATGTCTCATCTGTAGAACTTGCGATCTCTCCTACCAGCCGGGCTGATTCATTGGCTTTATCAGTTGCATTTCTGACAGATACTGCTGTAACAGCAACAGATTTTGATATTTCATTTGCCGTTGCTGTCTGCTCTTCCACAGAAGCGGCAATCATTTCATTTATATCCGCAATATCAGATATAACCGTGTTAATCTCTCCGATTACCTGAACTACATCCTTCACAGCCTGCTGAATCTCTTCTATATGATCCGCAATCTCATCCGTAGCTTCAGCCGACTGTTTTGCAAGTTCTTTGACCTCGCTTGCAACAACAGCAAACCCTTTTCCGGCTGTTCCTGCTCCGGCGGCTTCAATGGTCGCATTCAGCGCCAGCATATTGGTCTGATCCGCAATATCTTTGATAACAGCAACCACTTTGCCAATCTGCTTTGAAGCGGAGATCAGAGCATTCAGTCTGACATTGATATGTTCTGTCTGCCGGTTTGCATTTTGCGAAGTCAGGCTTGCTTTTGCCGTATTTTTCGCAACTTCATTCAGGGATGAGGTCATCTCTTCAATCGCGGATGCCACTGTATTTACCTGAGATAACATATTTTCAGCAGACTGTGCCATATTGTCAACATTATCAGATGTTTTTTTGCCGAACCCCGCTACATTTTTAAATGATGAGGACATCTCTTCGGTCATTGAAGCGATATTTGATACTGAAGCGTTTGATTCCTCAGCAGCCGATGCCACAGTCGCTACACTTGCATTAACCTGTTCCGAAGCCGATGCCACTATAACTGACTGCGAACTCATCTCCTCGGCAGAGGAAGCCATCTGCGATGAGACAGATGAAAGAGTTTCAGATGAACTGCTCAGTCTTTTCATGGTCACTGCCACATCCTGCATAATTTTCCTCAGGTTAATGACAGCGCCGTTTAATTCATTTGCCATCTGTCCGATTTCATCATTATTTCTGATCTCAAGAGAGACAGTCAGGTCTCCGGTTCCGAATTCTTTTATAAATGCTCCGATTTTTTTAATTGATCCGGTAATACTCCGTCTGACAAAGAATGAAACACTTAATGCAATAATTGCCGCAATAAAAAATCCGATGACCATTATATCTGAGACTTTTGAAAGGGAAGCAATTGTGGTATGAGTTATATCTGTCATCCGCTGTGTACCTGCATCAGATACGGTTTTTACAATATTCAGAACATCATGTCCAACCTGATTCCTTACTTTTCTTATATCATCCAGTTCAAGCCATGCACTGAAAAGTTCTGTCATTGCAGTTTTATAGGCGTCAGCAGAACGGCTGACTTCATCAAGATGTTTTAAATTGCTCTCCTGCCGTGTATCAGAACGAAGTTCTTTTATTTTTTCATGAATTTTATAAAAAGATGACATTGCATCCTGAGCCGTCTGCGGAATACGCATTGCCTGAGCTTTAAAATTGGCAATGCGGATGAAATTGCCGATATTAATCACCTCATTAATCAGAGAGATTTTTCTGCTTCTTTTAAGAAAATCATCCTGACTGACGCCGTGTGTCACCTCATTTTTCAATTCCTGATTTTGTGTCTCTAAATAATCAGAACAATTTTTAATATATGCTGCGGCGGCATCATCAAGGACTTTGTAGTTTTTCAGTATGCTCTCTTTTTTTGTCATTGTTTTATAAACCAATGACTCATACTCTTTTATTTTTTCCCGGATAATATCGGTTTTATCTTTAAGATCAATACGGTTATATTTTTCCGCCAAATTTTCTGCTTTGATAATATATTCTTTTATCTCTTTAATATATAAATTTCCCCGATCAAGAAAATCTTTTTCAGAAGTTAAATCATAGCCGCGGATTTCATACATGGCGCTGAAAGAATGCCGTTCAATCTCATGGGCGATATTTGATTCAGGCATATATTCTTCAATAAGACGGCGAGCCTCTGACTGCACCTTGTTCATAGTGATAATTGTCCATATTCCCATGAAAAGAATAATGACTGTCAGGATTCCGAATCCGACACTTATCTTTGTTCTTATCTGCAAGTTATTAAAAAATTTTTTCATTTGTCTTACTCCTGATACTTAATTCTTAATTTCTTTTGCCTCGTTAGTAACAGAGATCACCCTTTCAAGAACCGCGCTTACATCTAAAAGAATAACCAGACGCTCCCCATGTTTGATAACTCCTTTGATAAGGTTCTCTTCAATATCGGCAATATTCGGCGGAGGGGGAAATATTGCATCATCTTCAACAGTTAATACATCATCCATTTTATCTATCAGAAAGCCGAAAATATCTTCCCCCAGATTGACATTTTCCAATAGCTCTCCTTTTTGTTTATAATTTATTATCTCATCCTGAGTTTTAAAGATAAGGAGTCTTCCGTCATTAATCTCAGAAATCGCAGGGCGGTTCAGACAGAGATTAAGGTCTATAATTGTTACCACTCTCCCGCGAGGTTCATTAATCCGCGAAGAAAAGGCGGAGCATCAGGGATCGGGCTGATAATCATGTGGCGATATACTTCTTTGATAAGGAGTATATCTACTCCCAAAAGAGTATCTCCTAAAAGAAAGGTTGCAATCTGTCTGGTCATAGATAAAATAGCTCCTTAATGAATAATTTAAATATTTACTTAAAATATATATACCAACGGGCTTTTTGTAAACAGGATTTTATACTAAAAAAATATTAGTTCTTATTCCTATACAAAATACTGAAAAAAAGAGAATATCTGTTGACGCTTTGAACATAATATGATAGGGGAATCATAAAAAAGGCTATATTATGAAAACTTTAAAAGAATATGCAAAAGAAAACCGGATACAGTATCGCACCGCATGGAATTATTTTAAAGAAGGAAAAATTCCCGGTGCTTTTAAAAACTGATACGGAAAAATTCTTATTCCTGATACATCGAAATTATTGTAAAGACATCCGAAGTTTTAGAAAATTCGGATGTCTGTCAAGGAGAATAATTTGAGTTCATTCAGAAAAGAGATGGAACACGCGGATAATGAATTGCTGGTTAATCTGGTGACAGATGCTTTTCATCGGATTATGGTTCATTACGGACTCTGGTTTGCTGAAGTCCAACACCGGCTCGGAATGGAAAAAGCAATGATTATAGAACAGGAAGTCTGGAAATCAAGCATGACAAATCAGATGAACCGGCTTGGAAAAGAACTCGGATTTCCTGTAGAGAACGGAGTTCCGGGGATTCTCAGAACCATGTCAAGAGAGACTCTGACTGATTTGACAGAAAAAATCGGCATCAACTGGCTTGCAAACGATGGTATCTGGTTTCAGGCTGTTGAAAATACTTACGGCATGTTTGACGCAAAACGTTGTAATGATACATGCTGGTCCCGTTTCTCTCCGTTTGAGGCAAACCGGATCAAAGAACTGCTCAATCTTGGGGATAACAGCGGTATTCAGGGGCTGAAAAAAGTTCTTGCTTTCCGTATTTATGCCTTGATTAATGAGCAGTCTGTTGAAGATACAGATGAAAATACCATTATTTTCCGTATGAACAACTGTCGGGTACAGGCGGCGAGAAAAAGTAAGGGATTAGATGATTATCCCTGTAAATCCGGCGGTATGGTAGAATATACAACTTTTGCCGCAACTATAGATTCCCGAATCCATACTGAATGTATTGGATGTCCCCCTGATCGACACCCTGATGAATGGTTCTGCGCCTGGAGATTTAAAATTTGATTCCTGAAATAATGTAGGGCGGACTAATCGCAGCGTGTCCGCCTTTCCGGTGGACACGCTGCGACTTAGTCCATCCTACTACTAAGGGTTTTTTTTTAACCTTGTTACGAGACTCTGCCTCGTAACAAGAAATCATCACGGATATGTTGTGATAATGAGGCAGAGCCTCAGATTATGCGTTACAAGGCAGAGTCTCGTAACGGGAGCAAAGTTCACAGCCTGTTCAGCATCTTCTGAATCCGCAGCCGCAAAGCATTTAACCGGATAAACCCCTCAGCGTCTTTCTGCTGATATACTTTTTCATCTTCAAATGTGGCAAAATCAACATTGTAAAGAGACTGCTCCGATTTTCTGCCAAGCACGCGGACATTCCCCTTATAAAGCTCAAGACGCACCACACCGGAGACATTCTTCTGGCTCTCATCAATCATCCCCTGTAACAGCTTCATTTCAGGAGAAAACCAGAATCCGTAATAAACCAGTTCAGAATATTTGGTAATCAGAGAATCGCGAAGATGTGTTACCTCACGATCCAGAGTAATGGACTCAATTGCCATGTGAGCGGCTCTTAAAATCGTTCCGCCCGGGGTTTCATATACACCGCGGGACTTCATCCCCACAAAACGGTTCTCAACAATATCGGACCTGCCGATGCCGTTCCTTCCTCCCAATACATTCAATTCTTTCAATAATTTTGCCGGAGAGAGTTCTTTTCCGTTTATCGCAGCCGGATCCCCATGCTTAAATGTGATTTCAATCACTTCATGCTTATCCGGCGCATCTTTTGGCGAGACGCTCAGAGTAAACATATCATCAGGCGGAGCATTCCACGGGTCCTCAAGAATCCCGCCTTCATAACTGATATGAAGAAGATTTCTGTCGCTGCTGTACGGTTTTGCCTGTGTTGTCGGCACAGGAATATTATGCTTTTTGGCAAATTCCATAAGAGCAGTCCGGGAAGTCAGATTCCATTCTCGCCATGGAGCGATAATTTTTATACCAGGATTCATAGAAAAATAGGTCAGTTCAAACCGAACCTGATCATTTCCCTTGCCGGTAGCTCCGTGACTGACTGCATCAGCGCCTTCAATTGCCGCAATCTCCATCTGACGCTTGGCAATCAGAGGACGGGCAAGGGAAGTTCCGAGCAGATACTGCCCTTCGTAAATTGCATTTGCCCGGAATGCCGGAAAAACATAATCTTTCACAAAGGTCTCTTTCAGATCATCAATATAAACCTTTGACGCCCCGGTCTTTTTTGCTTTTTCTTCAATAGGGTCAAGCTCATCCTCCTGACCAATATCTGCTGAAAATGTTATTACTTCACAATCATAAGTCTCAATCAGCCATTTTAAAATAACTGATGTATCCAGCCCGCCTGAATAGGCAAGCACAACTTTTTTTATCTTATCAGCCATATAATTCACCTTTTAAAACGGAATTTCATTATCACCATCTCTATATTTATCATCAGGATAATCAGGAGGTTCTTTCTGATTTGCCAGAAGCTCTGCAATATCCTTGTTATTCATTCTGTCAACCTGAAATCCTGCGGCAATACATCTTTTCACCATTTTTGCCTTATCCATACTGAACATGATGCTGTTATCTGTGATAATCGCAACAATATAACCTGTTTGCCGATCCCGTGCAACATAGTAGATCATTTCTTTTTCCATTTAATCACCTATTTTTTTTAACCTCGGTAGGGGTGGTCCCATGTGCTTACTCTTTTGGAACAGGGCAACCACAGGGGGTTGCCCCTACACTTACTGATTTTTGCGTTTATTTATCAGCAGTTCAAGGATTGCCTTGTGCATATGCAGCTTATTCTCCGCCTGATCCCATACAACAGATTTGGGTCCCTCAAGTATCTCATCTGTTATCTCTTCATCTCTGTGAACCGGAAGACAGTGCATAATAATCACATCTTCGGAGGCTTTTTCCAAAAGAGCGGCATTCACCTGAAACGGCTTAAATACATTCTTTCTTGCTTTATGTTCACTCTCCTGCCCCATGCTGACCCACACATCTGTGTAAATAACATCAGCATCCTGAACCGCTTTTGCCGGATCTGATGTAACCGTAATCTTGCCGACACCTCTCTTTAATGCCTGCTCCATAATCCGCTTATTCGGTAAAAATCCTTCGGGACAGGCTAATGAGAGATTCAGCCCCAAAACCGCAGCCGCATTTATCCATGAATGGGCAACATTATTGCCGTCTCCGACCCATGCAAATTTCAGACCTTCATATCTGCCTTTATATTCAATCACAGTCATGAGATCACTTAAAATCTGGCACGGATGATGCATATCTGTCAGGGCATTGATAACCGGAATTGTTGAATATTCTGCAAATGCCTCCAGCAAATCCTGAGAATAGGTTCTGATTGCCAATGCGTCCAAATACCGGGAAAGAACTCTGGCAGTATCTTTAATCGGTTCATTCCGGGCAATCTGTGTATCCTTGGCATTGATAAAAATCGGAACTCCCCCTAATTGAACCATTGCGGCTTCAAAAGAGATGCGTGTTCTTGTGGATGGCTTGTCAAAAATAAGCCCAAGTGTTTTTCCGGCAAGGGATGTCTCAACAATCCCCTGTTTATGCCGTTTTTTTAACTCAAAAGCACGGTCAAAGTATTTTGTAAAATCTTCTTTGGAAAGATCCAAAAGTGTAAGTATATTCATATCTTATTCTTTATCTCCTAAAAACCGTAATAAAAAATCTCACGCAAAGACGCAAAGCCGCAGAGAAAAAAATTTATCCTGATTTCTGACTTCTTTTTTTTTTGCGGCTTTGCGTCTTTGCGTGAGATTTTTCATTAAAAATATTCAAATCATTCTTCTTTTATATTTACCTTTTCATAAATATCTTCAAGTTTTAATTCACATTCAACTGCCTGTATATAAAATATATCTTCAGGATTTATATATTCTGAAAAAAGCCACTGATTACCCGGCTGGCGGATATAATGCTCCGCATGATATTTATCCTGATGAATCATCAGATATTCGGCAAGAGAATCCAATTTCCGGTACATCTCAAATTTTGTTCCCCTGTCATAGCCTTCAGTGGATTTTGACAGTACTTCAACAAGTACAGCCGGATTCAGAAGCGTATCATTCTGCGTATCGTCAAACTGAGGCAAATCACATACAACAGCGACATCAGGATATGTATAAAGTCCTGTGCAGCTTACCTTTACCCGCATATCATTCATATAAACTTCACAGCCGCGGTTTCTCAGTTGGCGGTGAAAAGCAGCGGCAATATTCAAAGAGATAAGATTATGCCGTCTGCTTGCGCCGCTCATGGCAAATATTTCACCGTTGAAATATTCACTTTTATATTCGGCTTCCCGCTCCATATTCAAATATTCTTCCGGTGTATAACGTATATCAGGTTGAACATACATGGTATTTTCCTTTGTGTCATAAAGATCAGCACAATGGCTTACCTTTCGTTTATATTCTGTGTAAAAAGTGAGAGTCTCCTCTTGCGAACTTCACAAATATGATTACTTTATCATAAAATTCTGCTATTGCCAAATGACAATCAGAAGAAAGTTTTTGATATTCAAGGAGTGAAAAATGATTTTAATATCCCCATGCAAGTTCTAAGAATGTCAGATATTTTTTAATTGTTACAGATAGATACATTTTTTTTAATATTACAGAATTTTTTTCTTGACTTTTCTTTTTTTTTAGATTAAAAGAAGTCTTTCATTGAAGTCAACGATCCCCAGTAGCTCAGTTGGCAGAGCAGATGGCTGTTAACCATCGGGCCCGCGGTTCAAGTCCGTGCTGGGGAGCCAACAGAATATTAAGGTTGTAAGAATATAAGAAATTCTTACAGCCTTTTTTATTTGTATAAACTTTTCAGAATGGATATTGAACGATTAAGATTCAGCTATGAATCGCATCTTTTCAGGGTTGTTACAGCGCAGATCGGATCCGTATTCTCCCGGAGTTCTGTTGAAGCACAGAATCTGCTGAATAACAGAAAACGGGATCTTCTGGGGGATGCTGTCAGGGTAACAGATGATTTGCTCCCTGAAATCCACAGGATATATAAGTCCTCTCTGGATATGCTTGGCGGCAGTCTCAGCGGAGATTTATTTGTCCGGCACAGTGGAGAATATAACGCCGGTGTATTTGCCTATGAAAAGCGGTTTGATCTCCTTATCCATTCAGCCTTGTTAAATGATTTTACCCATGATGAACTGAAATTTGTTTTAGGGCATGAACTGGGGCATGTGGTATTTGATCACTCCCGGTTTTCAGTAAATGAAATCCTTTCCACTGTACAAATCAGCCCGGATACAGCAGATATTCTTTTCCGATGGTCAAGAGCAGCGGAAATTTCTGCCGACCGGATAGGATTGCTATGCTGCGGACAGTTGACTGCCGCGGTAACTGCCCTTTTTAAGACATCCAGCGGATTATCCAATACAGATGAAGACCGGATTCTCCGATCCTTCCGTAAACAGTATGATGATCTGGAGATTCAGCTTAAAGAGAAGAATACAAATCCTTTTAGCTGGATACGCACCCATCCTATGATACCGATACGTTTTAAAGCTCTGGAGCTTGCCGCTCTTGATATTATTGCTTTCAGCCGGGGATTTGGCGTGAAAGGATTTCAGACGATTGATCAGCAGATAGCAAAAATCCTTGAAGAGATTGATATTTATATTATCCGTTAATCCCACCAGAAAAACCATGAAGTACCTGAAACAAGGAGTTTTGCCAACCGCTCAACTGTCATTGTTCCCTGAAAAACAATATCATCACAGTATGCCATCTGCTCTTTTGCCAAATCAAATGCCTGCTGATATGTTTTCGGCGGATTGCTCACCTTCATTTCAATCACATCATTGCTTATTCCGATTAATTCTGCTCCGTATAACTTATTCCAGTATTTCATAACAGCCGCATGTTCTGAAGGGCAAGGGCAGGCGTTCCAGCCGCCGTACTGAGTATAAATCGGAATTTCATAAAAATTGGCAGCGGGAAATGCTGTAATCCATATTTTTTTTAACGGTTTACCTGTTAATATGTCATACGGAACAGTAAAACGGCGGTACGGTTCAGAGTCTGTAGGCGGTTCCTCTTCGGTTTCTTTATAAAAATCCGGCATCTCATCATCTTCATTGTCAAAATCATAATCTCCTACTCGTGATGGAAACCAGCTTTCCAAATTAACAGACTGATATTTATCAATATCATCTTTTATCAGATTTATTTCTGAGGATATGATTTCGCCGTCATTGAAATTAACAGGCATGATAACCGGATAATAATCAGATAAGCCGTTGCGGAGGATTTCCCAAGCTCTGACTGCATCTGAACCTGAAAGCGATACATAAAAGCAGTCTAGATGATTGATCTGACCGCAGATTCCATGTTCAAACGTAGCAATACCATTATTTGACAATATTTCAGATATAATATTCATGTCAATAAAGATAGTGGCGCTACAATTCTTAATTCGCCCCTACATTTCCCCCCTTCCCTTCAGGGAAGGGGGCAGGGGGTTAGGTTTTATTCAATCCCTTTCACGCATCATCTTTACAAATTCATCAAAAAGATACCTCGCATCATGAGGTCCGGGTGATGCCTCAGGATGATACTGAATTGCAAGAACCGGGTATTTTTTATGCCTGAATCCTTCAAGAGTATTATCATTCAGATTTATATGGGTTATTTCAAATTCATTCGGATTAAGACTCTCTGCATTTACAGCAAAGCCATGATTCTGTGATGTAATTTCAATCCCTCCGGTCAGCAGATTTTTTACCGGCTGATTAGCCCCCCGGTGTCCGAATTTCAGCTTAAATGTTTTCCCTCCTAAAGCAAGTCCTAAAATCTGGTGTCCAAGACATATTCCGAAAATAGGAAGATTTCCAAGCAAAGATTGAATCGTCTCAACTGCATAAGTAACAGGCTCAGGATCACCGGGACCGTTTGAGAGAAAAATTCCGTCCGGATCCATTCTTCTGATTGTGTCAGCATCAGTTTTTGCCGGAACAACAATAATCTCACATCCTGCTGATTCCAGATTTCTTAAAATATTATATTTTATTCCGAAATCAAACGCCACAACCGCATATTTCTCTCCTCTGCGTTTCCAGAAAGTTTTATCCAATTTAACAAAGGATGGTTCAAAGAAAACCGGCTTTCCGTTTATCCAGTAATATGGAAGATTTGTTGTTACTTCCTTTGCAAGATCACACCCTGCCATGCTTGGAATTTCTTTTGCTCTTTTCACAAGAGATTTCGGATCAAGCTCTTCTGTTGAGATAACCGCCCTCATAGCGCCTGCATTTCTGATATGCAGGGTCAGGCGCGGGTATCAAGCTGTTCTACTCCAAGTATTCCATATTTTTTCAGATATTCAGCCAGCGAAGCTGTTGCTCTGAAGTTGTTTGGAAACTGCTGATATTCTTTGACAAGAAAACCTGATACCTGTATCCGATCTGATTCAATATCTTCAGGATTGACGCCGTAATTACCGATTAAGGGATATGTCATAGTAACCATCTGCCCCCGGTAAGAAGGGTCGGTAAGTATCTCCTGATAGCCTGTCATGCCGGTATTAAATACAACCTCGCCGCTGGTTTCTCCTGAACCTGTAAAGGAGCGGCAATCAAATGTTCTTCCGTCTTCAAGTGCTAATAATGCTTTCATAATTTTCAATATATGGGTTTTTAAGTGTTATTTTTCCGAATATTTTAAACTTCGGAAGTCGTATAAGTTACTTATCATTCTGTTCTTATAAAAAATCCCTGGATTTTATTTTAAAAATAAGGACATCTCTGAATTTTTCAATGAAGAGTTATCCATTTATCAAGAAAACAACCTGCTTTAGTACTAATATCTGATTAATATATATTTAATCATATAATTCTGAACAATACAACTGCTTTTTTTTATCAATACGGAATTAACCTGATTTAATAAAATAACCCAAGTTGCGATCTGCTGAAAAAATAGCCTCACCCGGCTCGGTTCGGACTTCGGCGTGAGACTTCGGCGTGAGCTCAGTCGAACGCTCAGTCGAACGATTGACAAATCCGAACCTCCTGCCGGATTTGTCAATCGTTCGGCTGAGCTCACGCCGAAGTCCGGCAGGAGCATAGGTGGCAACTTGGGTTAAAATAATATATTTTCTTGACATACAATCCTTTTTAATCTTACTATAAATCAGTATATAATTGACATTAAAGGAGCGACTATGAAAAATCTTGAGAAACTTATCAATCGGATTATTCAACGGGTAAATATCAATCTGCGGGAGTTTTCGATTGATATGAGGCAGTATCTTCCGGTGCTTGTACCTATCAACCAGTTGACAAAATTTTATGCGTTTTACGGCATTTCCCCGATTCATCCGCTTTACTTTCATTTTAACAACTCCAATCTTGCAGGGAGCTATTTTCTGGGTAAATGCGAAGTTGACAATTCAATCCTTTATAAATGTGATATACGGGGGGATGAATTAAAAGAAAAAGGGGATATATCCCGTTTCCAAATTTTTGAAATGACTATGGATGAGGATGAAACCATCCGAATCAAAGACAGCTTCCTGATTAAAACTCTTGTTCATAATTTTTCCCATGATCTTGAAATGCCCGATTTATTTCTGATAAAAAATACCGTGTCAGCACCCTATGCAAATATTCACGGTTCCTGTGTAGAAGGCTGTTTTCTGGGTCCTTTCAGCACGGTAGATATGACTACATTGCACGACTGCATTATCGGTCCTTATTCTTATGTTCAGGTAGGAGAACTTTCGCATCAGGAGGTGACGGCAGGACATGTCTGGATCAGAGAGAAAGGGGCATTTGATTTTGATTACCTCTTTCCGCCAAATCTTCTGCGCTCAAAATATGTTGCACTTGAGCCGGGGAAAGATGCTGCGGGGATGTTTATTGATTTTGCTGAAGACAGGAAAACAGATTTTCAGCGTTTATATGATGTGGTTAATCTTCCGCCGCCGATGAAGATTCCCCAGGGTTCCTCTATCAACAGATATTCAGTCTTTAAAGGAGAGAGTCATATCAGTGAAAACGTACTGGTGGCGCAGCGGGCATTTCTGGAAGAAGCCTGGCTCGGAAAAGGTGCAAATGCTCAGGAGAACTGTTATATCAGCCATTCTCATCTTGACGGCAACAATGTAACTGCTCACGGGGCAACCATTATTTATGCTCACCTGAAAAAAAATGTATTTGTCGGTTTTAATTCATTTATACAGGGAACATTGAATTATCATCTGACTATCGGAGAGGATAGCATTGTCATGCCACATACCATTATTGAAATGAAAAAACCGTTTATCATTCCGCCGAGACATCTTGTATGGGGATATATAAGGAATGAAGAGGATCTGAAAGATCATAGCATTGATTTGGATAAACTTATGAAAGTGAAAGATCAGATCCGTATCGGAGCGGCAATGACATTCAAAGGATCAGGAGCGGAATTTGTTAAAGTATTTCAGCACCGTATTCAGCATATTCTTGAAGAGAACGGCGCATTCTTTGACGGTAAAAACGGAAAAGGACATGCTCAGAAAGCACAGGATATTTCTTTTAATATTATTCAGCCTTATTCTGAAGGAACCTGTAAAGGACTCTATCCGGCAATTGATTTTCGTCCTTAAAGACTTAAAGAATGTCAATTAAAAATTTTTTTTTGTTTCCACGATTTGAGTGGGAACAAGAAAAAAAATATTAACTATGAAAATCGCCCTGATTTATCCCCCGACCTGTGATCCGACAGCGCCGTATCTCTCTGTGCCTGCATTGACAGGATATTTACGTTCCCATGATGTTGAGGTTCTCCCTGTTGATGCAAATATTGAATATTATGATTCAATGCTTAGGAGATATCCGCTTAAAAAGCTGGCTGACCGTCTTGAAGAGCGGTTGGCAAAATTTGAAAAGAAAAAAAGGCTCACCCATGTTGAACAAATGGTATATTCATCCCTGTGGCAAGGGAGAGGCGCTGCTCATGAAACACCTGATGCAATTGAATCAGCAGTTTCAATTCTCAGGGATCAGTCAGGAGAAAATTTTTTTAATCCAGTTAAATATGAGAGTGCAATATTGACAGTTGAAAGTGCTTTGCAGTTGATCAGCTCTGCATATACTCCTCTGTCTCTTGATTTTATAAGTTATCGTACTCCGTTTTCTCTGCTTACAATGTCGGAAATAGAGACGGATGCATCTCCTGAGAGAAATCCATTTTATGATTATTTTGCCAATAATCTGGCGCAGCGTCTGAAGGCAGAGCATATAGACTTGGCGGGAATCTCCATAGCATTCCCCGGACAGATTCAGCCTGCATATTCTCTTGCATTTATTCTAAGAAATCAGATACCCGGTATTTATATTGCCGCGGGAGGACCTGCTATCACTCAAGTTATAGCGAAACTTGAAGAAGATAAGATGATTAAATCGTCTGCTCCTTTTGATTCTGTTATCCTTTTTGAAGGGGAGGAGGCTCTTCTTGATTTGATTAATTCTTTGAAAAAAAGGATAAAACCGCCTAAGATTATTTACGGAAACTCTTTTACAGATATGGCGTCCCTTCCTGCTCCTGATTTTGAAGGTCTGCCTATGAAAAAATATCTCTCTCCGAATTCTGTTCTCCCTTATGATCCGACACGCGGCTGTTACTGGGGAAAATGCACATTCTGTCATTACGGACTCACAGAGAGCGGAACCGCCCGTTACCGTGAACGCCCTGTTGAAAACTATCTCCGAGCATATCAGATACCTGATACAGCAGTATAAATGCCGACTCATCTATTTTTCACAGGATACAATGTCGCCTGATTTTGCTCTCAAAATATCTCATGCTTTTCAGTCTTCGGGAATTTCGTTTAAATGGGGAAGTGATATGCGCCCTGAGCCTTCTCTGACGCCGGAGTGCTGTAAATCTCTTGCAGACGGCGGAGCGATCTCTCTTGCATTGGGGATTGAATCAGGATCAACCCGTATTCTCTCTCTTATTCATAAAGGTGTATCTGTGAAAAATGTAAAATCAGTAATTCAGAATCTTGCCAAAGCAGGAATCGGCGTTGAAGCGATGTGCTTTACGGATTTTCCGACAGAAACTTACAAAGAAGCATTATCTACAATTAATCTTATCAGAGAATTGAAAGATCATATTTCATTGTTTATCTGCGGGAGCTTTGCTCTCTGTCACGGTTTCCGTGTTGCGCAGAATCCTGAAAAATACGGTATACAGGAGATATGGCAGGTGAAAGGGGATGAACTTGGCACAGGGCTGTTTTATACAATGAATTCTCCTTCTAAAACGCATAAAGAACAGGAGAAACTTGATATTTCAATTAATGAACTATCCTGTTTCTGGCGGCTTAACAATTATCCATGGGCAGGCTCTCTATCAACTGCCCATACTCTTTTATGGTATGACAAATACGGGACAGATGTATTCAGGCGTTTTGCCGGAATAAAATCAGATTTAAAAATACCTTTGATGCGGGAGCATGTCGCTTTATCCAAATTTGATCCGGAGCATGTTTTCCGGCAGTCTCAGGCTAATGAAGCAGAAATATGGGATATTATGATAAATAAAGAACGGATGGTAACACGCTCTCTTTATCACAGACTTGCCGACAAGTTCCCTTCTGTATCAGCACATCCGGGCTACTGGCGATATGGGGTCGGAAAATTTCCGGAACCAGTTTAGCGGGATGATAAGAAGACACAAATATCGCAAACCTGTTTTCTCCGCGTTAAAAGTTCGTAGTACCGCCTTCAGGCGGTCTCTCATTTCAGCTTAACAATCTGTAACCGCCTAAAGGCGGTACTACAAACCTCTAACAATCTGTAACCGCCTAAAGGCGGTACTACAAACCTCTAACAATCTGTAACCGCCTAAAGGCGGTACTACAAACCTCTAACAATCTGTAACCGCCTAAAGGCGGTACTACAAACCTCTAACAATCTGTAGCCGCCTAAAGGCGGTACTACAAACCTCTAACAATCTGTAGCCGCCTAAAGGCGGTACTACAAACCTCTTGATAAAGTAAAAATAACATGAATTATTCAGGCTATATTGACATATCTGCAATTTTAACCTATAAATTGAAAAAAAGAGAGAAATATTTTTTTATGTAAATTTAACAAAAAAATTCACGCTTTTTGCAAGGAGGAATTATCATGAAATTTTCAAGATCAGGTATTATTTTCTTTCTTATTGTCGCTTTATCTTTATCCGCCTGTGGTACGGTTCCTATAACCGGCAGGAGACAAATGCTTATAATTCCGGGTACTACCATGCTTTCAATGAGTTTTCAGCAGTACGGAGAGTTTCTGCAATCCCATCAGCTCAGTAATGATCAGCAGCAGACTCAGATGGTTAAGAGAGCAGGAAAACGGATTCAGCAGGCAGTGGAAAAATATTTTGTCGAAAATAATATGTCCGCTGAATTGAAAAATTATAACTGGGAATTCAATCTGGTAGAGGATAAGGCAGTAAACGCATGGTGTATGCCCGGAGGAAAAGTTGTTGTTTATACAGGAATTTTGCCTATAACTCAGAATGAGACAGGTTTGGCAGTGGTGATGGGACATGAGATCGCACATGCTGTTGCCGGTCATGGAAATGAGAGAATGAGTCAGGGATTAATAGCCCAGTTGGGCGGTACGGCTCTCTCTGCGGCATTAAAAGATAAACCCGCAGAGACTCAGAAGCTCTGGATGCAGGCATTTGGTATCGGAGCGCAGGTCGGTCTTGTTCTTCCTTACAGCCGCCTTCATGAAAATGAAGCAGACCGGCTTGGACTGATATTTATGTCAATGGCAGGGTATAATCCGAATGAAGCTGTAACATTCTGGCAAAGAATGGCACAGCAGAAAAGCGGAAATACCACTGCGGAATTTCTGAGTACTCATCCGTCTGATACAACAAGAATCAGAAAAATTCAGGAGACAATGCCTGAAGCTATGCGGTATTACAGACGTTAAAATATAAGACTTCCGAAGTCTTATAAACTTCGGAAGTCTTTTTTATCTTACCGTTCCTTTATTTTTAAGATAATTCTCCACTCTGTCAAGCCCTTCTTTAATATTATCAATGGAATTGGCGTAAGAGAATCTGAGATACCCTTCACCGTTTTTGCCGAAATCAATCCCCGGAGTTACCCCTACATGAGCTTTTTCCAGAATATCAAAAGCAAGATTATAAGAATCCTCAGAAATATGCTTTGCATTTACAAAGAGATAAAACGCGCCTGTCGGCTCAACAGTAATGCCGAATCCCATTTCTCTGAGACGCCGGATCATGTATTTTCTGCGTTCATTATAAATTTGCTTCATGCGTGCCACGTCATCCCCTGCATATTTCAGCGCTGGCAATGCCTGCTTTCTGAACTATGGAATTTGCAGAGATAAAAAAATTCTGCTGCAGCTTCTGTATTGGACGGATAAAAGGTTCCGGTGCAATCAGGTATCCGAGCCTAAGTCCTGTCATTGCATAAAGTTTTGAAAATCCGTTCAATACAAAAGCATTATCTGTAAATTCCAGAATTGAATGTTCTTTTCCTTCATAGACCAGACCGTGATAAATCTCATCAGAAATAATATAAAGAAAATCAGGCTTGATAAGCCCGGCAACTGCTTTCATCCGCTCTGCTGACAGAAGATTTCCAGTCGGATTTGACGGTGAATTGATAAAAATCCCTCTGCTCTTATCTGTTATCTTCTCTCTGATCGCCTCGGGCTTGTACTGAAAGCCGTCTGCTTCATAAACAGGAACATTAACAGGTTCTCCCTGCATGAATCTGATAAAATTGGGATAACACGCATAATGAGGGTCTGAGATAATAACCTGATCTCCCGGCTCCAGAAGTGCGGCAAACAGAGTGAACATGGCGGGGGATGTGCCTGAATTGACAACTATCTGTCCCGGATTTACTGAAACGTGATAAGTATTAAAATAATATTCACAGATAGCCTCTCTCAGTTCAATCATGCCGAGGCTGTGGGTATAATGGGTATCTCCGTCCTGAATCGCCTTGATAACAGCCTCTTTGACACATTGCGGGGTGTCAAAATCCGGCTCTCCTACTTCCAGATGAATGATATGGATGTCATCCCGCTCCATTTCATGTGCTTTTTCAAGAACATCCATCACAATAAATGATGTCATCTCTTTTACACGGTTTGAAATCATGATGCCGCCTTTTTTATATTATACTATCGCTTCATTGCCGTAAATGACTGAATAATCTTTATTTTTACAAATAATCCTTGCAGATTGAATCCTGATTCAGATAATTTAAAGGATTTTCATGTGTCAGTTGAATCCGTGATTCAAATCAGCTCCGCTTAATCCGCCTTACGAATCATAATCCCTTTATACCACGTAATCAGCCCGTTTACCGCCATAATCAGGAGAATCACATACAACAGTGAGATGAATTTGACTCCCTTTATATAATACAGCCATATTCCGATAACATCAACAATGATCCAGTATAACCAGCTTTCAATTCTCTTCTGAGCCATTAAGAACATTGCTGAAAAACTCATGATTGTGGTCAAGGCATCCAAAAACGGATAATCAGCAGGCACCGGGAAAAGCGTTGGTAATATCAGATGAATCCGCGACATAAATATTCCTGTTATAACTGAAACAATCAGCGTCCCAGCCGCCCATAAGAGAATAGCATTTTTACTGCTTATTCTGACAATAATCTGAGTGTTGTCATCCTCTATCAATCCTTTTTTCCAATACCACCATCCGTAAATACTTGCGCCTAAATAATAAATCTGTTCTATGGCATCTGAATAAAGCCTGATCTGGTAAAAGAGGAAAAAATAGATGATAACAGAGATAATCCCAATCAGCCATGTGAGAATATTCTTTTTTGCGATTAACCATACAGACCACAAATAAAATATAGTTCCGATAAATTCAATATAACTCATCGGATAATCCAATATGGTAAATGCAATGGTTTCAATACTGAAAAAAGCGGAAATCTGATTTAACATTTATCTCCTTATCTTATAAGACTATAATGTCGGGTTACGCTGACGCTAACCCGACCTACAAATTTTTACGGCTTAATACAGATAAAATATTATCATATTTCCGATATTTGGATAATACCGCTTTGACAGTTTCAACCCGTTTTTCAATATCCCCGCTGAGAATAAAATAAGGTATCTTTCTGACATTCAAATCCGCAATAATCTGTTTCTGAAATGTTTTCCGGTTCATATCCCCTGAACGATCCCATGTATCGTCATAAGGAATATCAGTATCACACAGAAAAAGAAATATCATATCTCAGATAAGCCGCGTTTGCCAATTCTGTAAGCCTTTGGTCAGCTTTCCCGTGATAATAGAGGGAAAAGATAAATGTAGTGATGGCGTTGGTATCTGTAAACAGATATTTGTCTGAATCCTGAATAAGCCGATCTTCTCTCTCCAAATGACCGGTAGCAATTTCAACAAGCTGTTCAAGAGTAAGCCTTCGGTTCTTCTGGTATTTTTCCCAATATTCTCTGCCATATTCAGGCATCCGTTCAGTATGAAAATCTTCCGCCAATCTTTTTGTAATGGTTGTTTTGCCTGTACATGGTGCGCCGAGAAATACGACATTGGTAATAAAATCCTTATATACAAAAGGATGCATACATCTTTTTAAATTTAAACGGATTCTCTCTGATCTGTGTTCCTGAAATTCTGATATTTTCCCGCGCGGATCAACCTGACGGTTTTTGGCATTTAACGCTTCAGATATATGGATTCCGTACTCTTCACTTGAATAAAAAGCAGTTATATCAGAGATTTTTAATCTGTTCAGAATATAATCTTCATGTGATTTTTTTATCTCCGGTGTATAACCGACCTCTGTTGGACCATCCCATGCTTCGATAACCTTTACCTGCGGATATAATTCTCTTATCCATTGTGCGCGGATATTCAGCGGAATATTGATTACATCAGGTGAATCATAAATAATAACAATCACTTCATCCATTTCTGAAAGTGCAGTCTCAATGATTGATTGATGCCCTTTATGAAACGGAGCAAATTTTCCGAGCGTCAGACCTCGTTTCATCTTTATCAGACAAAACCATAAGGTGTTTTATAAATCCTTATGGTTTTGACTTTTCTAACGGGAATCATCCACCGGAGATTTATGAATCAGTTCATCATAAGCAGACATAAGAAAGATAGTTGCTATCGGCTGTGTAAAAAGCCATCCGACAAAAACAGAGCTTCCTATGACTGAAATACCCATAAAGAGCAGCAGAACAACAATATGCTCCTGAACCGGAGGACGTGTGACCATTGCAAAACTCTCTTTAGCAGCTTCAACCAGACCGAGTTTTTTATCTGTCATGAGAGGCAGCATATAAAGACATACAAAAGACGCGCCGACTCCGATAATTATACCGGGAAGAACAAGCAGAACAACACCTATGGTGATTAAAATAAAAAGAGCGATACCAAAGCAGAGCAACGGGAGAAACAGATTCATATAAGAGAAGAGATCCTGAATTACAGGCTCACGTCTTTCTCTTATCATCATAAGAATAGACTGCATATATCCTGCCAGAACAACCGGCGCAAGGATCCCCAGTGTAATGCCGCTTACCAGAACCATAATCAGCGTCATCAGCATAAGCGGAACGATAAACTGAAGCGTCAAATTCCATGCAAGTTCAAGATGTTTTTTGAAATTCATCTTTTTTATTCCTTCATTTTTTCAACTTGTTACGAGGACTTCGATGAGAACTTCGGCGTGAACGCTCAACCGAATCGCAGAGCCTCATAACAAGTCAAATTCCCAATTCTTAATTGGCATTAATCATCTTATCATCATAAACTGCGGCTACAGGCAGTTTTACCTGCTTTAACAAAGATGACCGCTGTAACCTCAGGTTGCTGTTACGAGGATCCGCATCAATCATCTTGCAGAGAATCTCCATCATATCATACCAGTAGCCTTCCTCAGCATAAATATAATGCAATCTCTCTTTTGGCGTCTCAGATAACCGCTTTTTCAGCTCTTCCGAAGGCGGAACATACTTGATGGTCGCACTTGCAAGAAAATCGGCAGACCGCTCTTCAGGGTCAAGCAGAATAGCTAAAAACCATTCATATTCAACATTCGGTTTAAGGGTAATATTATAATCAGCAAGATTGATCTGATAGACCCCTTCAGCATTTGGTCCGTCAAGGTTTGTTTCAAAAACAGGCTCCACATTTCCGATTTCATTCAGAGTAAACTCAATCTTTCCGCTCCATGTACCTGATATATACCACATTAATGTCGGCTGATTCTTTGTTGTAAAACCTGTCTGTTCTGATGCAAACGGTGCCATCAGATCAGGGGAATGAGCATACTCTTCATCTTCAGGAGCTTCAGCCTCGGGTATTTCTGAATTTTTATCTTCCGCCGGATCTGTAGCCTCTGTAATAATATTTTCCTCTGCTAATTCTTCCGGAGTTATCTTTTCAGTCTCCGCTCCTATTTTTTCAAGAGCTTCAAATTTTTCATTAAGGGGAAGATTTTCTGCGGGTATTAAACTTCTGGTGAGTCCTCTGCTTAATCCTCTTGAAAGCCCGCGACTTAAACCCCTGCTAAGTCCTCTGCTCAAACCTCTTGAAAGCCCTCTGCTCAAACCTCTTGAGAGTCCTCTGGATAATCCTCTTGAGAGTCCTCTGGATAATCCTCTTGAGAGTCCTCTGGATAATCCTCTTGAAAGCCCTCTGGATAATCCTCTTGAGAGTCCTCTGGATAATCCTCTTGAAAGTCCTCTGGACAATCCTCTTGAAAGTCCTCTGGATAATCCTCTTGAAAGCCCTCTGGATAATCCTCTTGAGAGTCCTCTGGATAATCCTCTTGAGAGTCCTCTGGATAATCCTCTTGAAAGTCCTCTGGATAATCCTCTTGAAAGCCCTCTGCTTGAGCCTCCCGCGTCTCCACCTTCTCTTCTGCGTATCTCTGCATTTTTGATCGGAGGATTATATATCGGCATACTGTTTTCTGCGGATATATTCTTTGATTCCTGCTGATTCAAAGCAGTTACAGGTAAAGGCAAATAGACTGTCAAGAGAAATGATAATACAATTATCAGTATTGCGGAAAATACTTTTTTAAAACCGTTTTTCATAATAACCTCCTTTAAAAAAATTAGAAATTAGGAATTGAGAATGAGGAATTATTTGAAGAATTTTTGCGTATGATTAGAAAATAATTCCTCATTCCTGATTCTTAATTCTCAATTCCTGATTCCATTATTGTTTGTAAATTCTTGGAACACGATCTGCTATACCGGATACAACTTCATAATTGATAGTATCTAACATTGACGCTATCTCATCAACTGTTATCTCTGAATCCCCCTGTCTGCCAAAGATAACAGCCTCATCCCCTATACAGACATCAGGAATATGCCCTACATCCAGCATAGTCAAATCCATACATATACGCCCGACAATAGGCGATCTGTATCCGTGAACAAGCATATATCCGTGAGAAGAGAGCCGTCTGTTCAAACCATCTGCATATCCAATATCAACGGTAGCAATTACAGAGGGTTTTCCAGTTTCATAAGTACAGCCGTAACTGACTCTGAATCCAGCGGGAACTTTTTTCAGATAAACCACTTTTGATTTTAATTCCATTGCCGGTTTAAGAGCAATAAGGTTTTTATCAACTTCTTCAGAAGGATACAAACCGTAAAGAGATATACCCGCTCTTACCATATCCAGATGTGTTTCAGGCATTTCAATAATTGCGGCACTGTTTGCCGCATGTTTTATCGGAATATCTATCCCTCTGATACGGAGCTTATATATAAAATCCGTAAATATTTCAAGTTGCCTTTTTGTAAAAGATTTATCTGAATAGTCAGATTTTGCAAAATGTGTAAAGATTCCCTCCAATTCAATCCCCGGCAATTTTGCAATAGATTCAACTTCATGAATAGGTGATGAATGCGGATTAGTCAGTAACAAACCCACTCTCCCCATTCCTGTATCTGTTTTTATATGAATCTTTATTTTATGACCTGATGAAGAGGCAATATCAGAGAGTAATTCAGCAGATTTATAGGAATAAACTGACTGGGTTAAACTGAATTCAATCAGTTTTTTGCCAAGATCAGGCGGAGTATAACCGAAAATAAGAATCGGAACGTCAAAACCGGCTTCTCTCAGATGAATACCCTCCCGAATTCTTGCCACGCCCAATAATTCGGCACCGTTTTGCAGAGCCTGCTGCGATATTCGGACAGCGCCGTGTCCGTAAGCATCTGCCTTAACAACCGCCATAAGGCGGGCTTTCGGATGGGTAAGCCTTCTTAATTCACGTACATTATGAGAAATGGCATTCAGATTTATTTCTGCATACATAATTTTTATAAGTATTTTTAAGTACTAATGGTTTCCAAAACCCATTAGGGTTTCATTTCATAATTGACAAAGATTCTTAAAATCTGTAATGAAAAAAGAGGATAATTTTAAATATAAAGGGTATTGATAAAAATGGCAAATAAAAAATTCACTTATTGCAAAGTTCTTACCATTGCCGGTTCAGACAGCGGCGGAGGAGCAGGGATACAGGCAGATTTAAAAACATTCTCTGCACTCGGATGTTATGGAATCTCTGTTATCACAGCTTTAACAGCACAGAATACAACAGGCGTTACAGGGATTCATCCTGTTCCCCCTTCTTTTGCTGAAGAGCAGATACAGGCTGTTTTAACTGATATTGGTGCAGATGCGGTTAAAATAGGTATGCTGTATTCAGCAGAGCTTATTGAAACTGTAGCTCGGCAACTGAAAAAATACAATATAAAGAAGATAGTTCTTGATCCTGTGATGGTGGCGCAGAGCGGAGACAGGCTTCTTCAGGATGATGCAATTGACGCCCTGAAAAGATTCATCATTCCTTTGGCAGACGTGGTAACGCCTAATTTGCCGGAGGCGGAAGTCCTGACAGGTCAGAAACTCAGCGGATATGAAGATATGAAGGAGGCGGCAAAATTCATTGCCGATTACGGGTGTAAAAGTGTGCTGGTAAAAGGGGGTCATCTTGAAGATGCTGAAGAGTCTGTAGATATTCTTTATCTTACAGATGAAAAACGCTTTCTTTTTTTTAAAGAAAAATTTATAAAGACAATGAATAATCACGGCACAGGCTGTACGCTCTCTTCGGCTGTTGCCGCTTATCTTGCAAAAGGGGAAGGGATTGAAACGGCTGTAAAAAATGCTAAGGAATATATTACCAAAGCAATTCAGGCAGGAGCAAAATACACTCTCGGCAAGGGTCATGGTCCGGTGCATCATTTTTTTCAGTTTTGGGATTAAAGACGCTTTGCGTCCCGAATCAGCAACTCTTTACATCTACAAGGATTGTGTGTAAGAAAAGGGATTTTTGCCTGTTGTCCTGAACTGTGATTTCCGTATGATTATTATGATAACTGTGATTAAATCATAGTCATAACTGAATCATTTCAGTCATAGTTCGGAAAATAAAAGGTAAATTATAGCTTATTCTACTAATACATAATTTCACTTAAAATTGCTGATAAAGAAGCTAAATTTCTTAAAGAAACTTAGCTTCTTGCTTATTATAATCCGTAATTTTAAATGAAACAATGCACTAATAACATACCCGCCGTTACAAAAATTGTCACGGGTGTGACATTTTTTGTCACTTTTCAAGTATTTTTCATATCCCTCAAAGAATCAAAAAAATATTTTTTATAATAAATAAAATTGATTAAAAAAATAGAGACGATTTTGAGATAATTTGGCATATTCTTTGCTGTATTATCGGCAGCTCGAAAAAGTTTGCAGTTCCGCCTTCAGGCGGTCCCGCAATGATTCAAAACCCTGAGGGTCTTTAAGACCCTCAGGATTTATATAAAAATATCTGTTTTTTTTGTTGACATATAATGGAGTTTGGATTTATTAAAAAAATAAACAAAATAAAAACCGGCTTGCCGGGAAAGGGGAGGGTATCATGAAAAAGGGGAATTATTGGTGTTTGGCAGTACTTTTTTGTTTGGTATTTGGTATGTTCTGCAAGCTCCTTTGGAGCAGTTGAAGGTGATGTGAACAATTCAGGCAATGTTGACATGAAGGATGCGGTTGTCGCTCTTCAAATCAGCGCGGGAATTAAAACAGTCTGCAAATCTTGACGCAGATGTAAACAAAGACGGCAAAATAGGATTGGAAGAGGCGATTTACGGGCTTCAGTATACAGCCGGAGCTATTAACAAGGTTACCTGCAAAATCTTTGAAGAAAGTGATTTGGGTATTTCATATCAGGAAGAAACCGGAAATATAAGATTTCTGAACGCAGAACCCGGTTATTCCATTGAACAGCCGATTCCGCTTGATTCTTCCGCTACTTCAGAAGATGCGGCACGTTCATTCTTATCTGTTTACGGTACTGTTTTCAGTATAAAAAATCAGGAAACAGAACTTGATGTAATAAAAACCCAGACAGCACAGGGCAAGGAACTCAGGAAAGAAGTTTTGTCCGTTTTCAGCAGAAATACAATAATATTCCTGTACTTGGCGGTGAACTAATTGTTCAGATGGATTCTGCAAAGAATGTGATGTCTGTGAACGGAGAGATTCTGCCGAATTCAGATGTAACCGCAAGGTCAATTTACACAACTGATAAAACCCGTCAGAGAGTTATAAGAAAAATAGATGTAAATACTGCACCTTTGATTACAGCAGAAAAAGCCCGTCAAACTGCTTTAGCAAAAGTTGCTGAAATTTATCCAAGAAATGTTAATGAACTTACTGCTTCCGAGCCTGAACTTCTGATATACAACCCGATTATGCTCGGTTTTTCAGAAGATAAAGATATGCTGGTATGGCATATTGAAGTAAAGCCCGATAAAACTATAGCTGATTTCAGGGAATTTATTCTTGTTGATGCAAATTCAGGTGAAGTTGTTCTTAATTTTAATCAGGTTGATACAGCAAGAAACCGTGAAACATACGACTATACTATCCATACAGACAAATACTTTATGCCGTTCTGAAAATGAGAGTGCTTCAGATGATAATCCGGATTGCAATAAAGCGCATGAATATGCTGGCAATACGTATGACTTTTATAAAAATGAACATGGCAGAGACAGTATTGACAATAAAGGAATGGAACTGATTTCTTATGTTCATTTAGGAGAGGGTTACTGCAATGCTTTCTGGGACGGTTATAGTATGAACTATGGAGGACGGATGCGGAATTGTTGCAGATGATATTGTCGCACATGAAATTACTCATGGCGTTACTCAGTACGAATCCAATCTTATTTACTTAAACCAGTCAGGTGCTATAAATGAATCATTTTCAGATATTTGGGGAGAATTTGTTGATCTGACAAATGGAAAAGGAACTGATACATCAGAAGTCCGTTGGAAATGCGGGGAAGATATTACAGGCTTAGGTGCTATAAGGGATTTGAAAGACCCTACGGTTTTTAAACACCCGGACAGAATTACTTCTTCTTTTTACTATTGCGGCTTGTGGGATAACGGCGGTGTTCATTACAACAGCGGAGTCGGTAATAAAGCCGCTTATCTTATGACAGACGGTGATACATTTAACGGTTATACAGTCAAAGGTTTAGGTTATGCCAAAGTTGCCGATCTGTTTTATGAGGTTCAGACAAATCTTCTTACTTCTTCTGCGAGTTATGCTGATTTATATGATGCTCTGATTCTTGCATGTGGCAATCTTAAATACAGCGAGGATGATTGCCTACAGGTAAAAAATGCTCTGAATGCTGTTGAAATGAATATATTGCCTTGTTATCATTATATTTCAGAGACTAATGCCATATTTGACGGATTCGGAGGAACAGGCAGTATAACTGTAACAGCAACATCTGACAGTAACTGGACTGCAAAAAGCAATGATACATGGATAACCATAACATCAGGAAACAAAGGCACAGGAAACGGAACCGTGAAATATTCGGTTGATCCATTATCAGGCACAGACACACGCACAGGAACAATTACAATTACAGGAATGACATTTACAGTTACTCAGGTTGAACATAAAGTTATTTCTTTTCCTGATATAAATCTTGAAACAGTTGTAAGACAAGCCATCGGTAAAACCGCAGGCGATATTCTGCTCTCAGATGTATGGAGACTGAAAACATTGAACGGCAATGTGAAGGGAATTAAAAATCTTGAAGGATTGCAATACTGTTCAAATCTCATAAGTCTTTTACTTCATATGAATCAGATAAACAGCTTGACTCCGATTGCCAACTTGAAAAATCTCACTACACTCTCTCTCGGAATAAATCAGATAAGCGATATAACCCTGATTGCCAACCTGTCCAATCTCAAAAGGCTTTATCTTTCTGGAAACAAGATAAACGACATCACTGCGGTAGCAGGGCTGACTAATCTGAATTACATTGCCCTTTATGGAAACCAAATCAGTGATATAAAGCCTCTTGTTGATAACAACGGAATTAACACGGGTGATACAGTTTATCTTGATGATTTTTTGGGAAGTAGCAATCCGTTAAATACAACATCATGCACCGTTTATATTCCTGCATTGCAAAGCCGGGGCGTAAGGGTGATGTATGACTGTCCGGTTTGTAATTACAGCATATCACCGTCTGAAAAATTGTTTGATATATCAGGCGGAGGAGGAAGTATCAGTGTAAACGCACCTAATCACTGCAATTGGACTGCTATAAGCAATGATTCTTGGATAAAATCAGGTACTAATGGCTATGGAAGCGGAACAGTTTATTATTCAGTAACTTCAAATTCAGGAACAGGTGAACGCACAGGAACAATTAAAATTGCAGACAAGATATTTACAATTACACAGTCAGGAGTTTGTACTTACAGCATTTCACCAAGCAGTCAGTCATTTTCCGGCAATGCAGGCACAGGCAGTGTAAGTGTAACTGCTCTTAACGGCTGTAATTGGACTGCTTCAGTTAATGCAAACTGGATAAGCATAACATCAGGAAATACAGGCAACGGAAATGGAACTGTAAATTATTCGGTTTCCTCAAATACTGACGCAATAACAAGAACCGGAACTCTGACAATTGCAGACAAGACTTTTACGGTTACGCAGAAAGGCGTGCCTTGCACTTACAAAATTTCACCTGAGAGTATTTCATTTGAAGATAGTGAAAGCCACACAGGCATATTTGTAGAAGTAACTGCACCAAAGGGCTGCAACTGGAGCGTTACAAACAACAATACAGATTGGATAGAAACAATAATAACAGCAGATAAGGTTTATTATGCAGTTGCTTCAAATCCTGACGCTGTAGAAAGAACCGGAACTCTGACAATTGCAGACAAGATATTTACAGTCAAGCAGAGCGGCGTCCCCTGTACTTACAAACTTTCACCTGAAGAAAAATCATTTGAATCAACCGGCGGAGCAGGTAATAGTGTAATTGTAAACGCACCCGCAGGCTGTAATTGGACTGCTGTAAGTAATGCAACTTGGATAACATTAACCGGAGGGAATACCGGCAACGGAAGCGGTACAGTTATTTATACAGTTGCTTCAAATCCTTATACAACGGAAAGAACCGGAACTCTGACAATCGGGGAAAGGACTTTTAAAGTTATTCAGGCAGGGATAGCCTGCGTTTACAGCATTTCACCGGAAAATCAGTCTTTTTCTGAAAAAGCAGGCGCGGGGAGTGTGAGCGTAACTGCTCCTGACGGATGCGGCTGGACTGCGGCAAAAGATACAGATGCAACATGGATAACGATAAAATCAGGGAGCAGCGGCACGGGAAAAGGAACAGTTACTTATTCGGTTGCTTCAAATCCTGATGCAACAATAAGAACAGCAAATCTGACAATCGCAGGCAGGACTTTTACAATTACTCAGACAGGCTTGCCTTGTGTTTACACCATTTCACCTGATGCAAGATCTTTTGATGCAACAGGCGGAACAGGCAGTGTCAGTGTAACCGCTCTGAACGGCTGCAATTGGACTGCGGCAAGCGATAAAACATGGATAACTGTAACATCAGGAATCAGCGGCAATGGAAACGGAATTGTTGAATATTCGGTTTCTGCAAATCCTGATGCAATAACCAGAACCGGAACTTTGAAAATTGCAGAGAAAACCTTTACAGTTACGCAAATTGCTGAATGTCCGGGTGTTTATACGGTATCACCTTTGGAAACGTCTTTTGAGTCAAACGGCGGAACCGGCAGTGTCAGTGTAAAAACTACTGACAACTGTAATTGGACTGTTTCAAGCAATGCAGGTTGGATAAGCATAACATCAGGAAATACCGGATCAGGAAACGGCGCTGTCAATTATTCGGTTCTCTCAAATCCTGATTCAACAATAAGAACAGGAAGTTTGACAATCGCAAACAAGACAGTAACAATTACTCAGAAAGGCGCGGTTTGTACTTATACAGTTTCACTTACGGAAAAGTCTTTTAATTCAAACGGAGGCAGCGGCAGCGTGAGTGTAACCGCTCCGGGCGGCTGTGCGTGGTCTGTTTCAGGTAATCCAAGCTGGATAAAAATAACTGTCGGCAATGGAAAGTTTGATTATTCGGTTGATCCCAATCCTGATGCAATAACCAGAACCGCTATTCTGAAAATTGAAGACAAGACTTTTACAGTTACTCAGACAGGCGTGGACTGCGTTTATACAATTTCACCTTCGGAATGGACTTTTGATTCAAACGGCGGGACAGGCAGTGTAAGCGTAACCGTTCCTAACGGCTGCGCGTGGTCTGTTTCAGAGATTCCAATCTGGATAGCAATAACAGCGGGAGCAAGCGGGAACGGAAACGGCACGGTTAGTTATTCGGTCGCTCCGAATCCTGATGCAATAACCAGAACCGCGAATCTGAAAATAGCAGATAAAACCTTTACAGTTACACAGACTGGCATAACTGTCTGTACTTACAGCTTTACAACAAGTCAGACGGTTAATGATCAGGCAGGAACATACAATGTAAGTGTAAGCGCAGCGAATGGCTGCAACTGGAGTGCAAAAAGCAATAATCCTGAATGGATAACAATAAAATCAGGCGCAAGCGGCAATGGAAGCGGAACAGTTGAGTATTCGGTTTCTGCAAATCCTGATGCAACAATCAGAACCGGAACCCTGACAATTGCTGAGAAAACCTTCACAGTTACACAGAACGGCGTAGGTTGTGTTTACACAATTTCACCTGTGGAAAAGTCTTTTGATTCAAACGGCGGCACAGGCAGTATAAGCGTAACCGCTCCTAACGGCTGCACATGGTCTGTTTCAGGCGTTCCAATCTGGATAACAATAACCGCAGGTGCAAGCGGTAACGGAAGCGGCACTGTTGCTTATTCTGTTTCTGCAAAGACTGATGCCGGAGACAGAACCGGAAATTTGACAATCGCAGGCAAGACATTTACGGTTACTCAAACAGGTATAATCTGCACATACAGCATTTCACCGACAGGCAATTCCTTCAATTCAGACGGCGGCACAGGCAATGTCAGCATTACCTCACAAAGCGGGTGTAACTGGATTGCGGTAAGCAATGCGAATTGGATAACTGTAACATCAGGCAATAACGGCGGCGGAAGCGGAACTGTGAATTACTCCGTTTCTCAGAACACAGGAACTGGTGAACGCACAGGAACAATAGCAATAGCAGGCAGAACTTTTACGGTCGTGCAATCCGGTATAATCTGCACTTACAGTATTTCACCGGCAGGCAATTCATTTGATTCAGCAGGCGGAACAGGCAGTGTGAGTGTAGCCGCACCGAATGGCTGTAATTGGTATGTTACAAACAATGCACCTTGGTGGATAACCTCAACATTCAGCAACGGAACGGTTACTTATTCGGTTTCCTCAAATACACTCACAGATTCACGTACAGGAACTTTGACAATAGCTGGACAGATATTCACAGTTACTCAATCAGGATGTAGTTCTTATATTACGCCTTTAAACAACTCTTTTGATGCGTCAGGCGGGACAGGCAATGTGAGTGTAACCGCTTTGAATGGCTGTAATTGGACTGCTATAAGTAATGTAAATTGGATAAGTGTAACATCAGGAATTTTCGGCAATGGAAATGGCACGGTTGCTTATTCTGTTCTCTCAAATTCTGACTCAGCAACACGAACAGGTATTCTGACAGTTGGAGGTAATACATTTACAGTTACACAGGCTGGCTGTTCTGTTGTTTATTTTCCTGATAAAAATCTTGAGACAAAGATAAGACAGGTAATAAACAGATTTGTAGGAAATATTTGTGTCTCGGATTTGCTAAGATTGACCGAGTTGGATGCGGTTGGTAACGGAATTACAAATCTTGAAGGAATACAACATTGCTCGAATCTTGTAAAACTTTACCTTTCCAGCAACCAAATAGATAATATCAGTACGCTTGTTAACCTGAAAAAGCTCACTATACTTGATATTTCTTACAATAAGATAAGTGATATAAGCCCGGTATCAGGGCTTACAAATCTGACAGAACTTCGCCTTAATATGAACAAGATAACCGATGTTCATCCGCTTGCCGGGCTTACAAATCTGACAATACTTGATCTTAACAATAACCGTCCACTGCTCATTAGCGATATGACTCCGCTTTTTGGACTTACAAATCTGACTCAGCTAGATATTGGGGCTACTCAGTTAGGTGATGGCAATGTCTGCGATATCAGTCCGCTTGCTGGGCTTACAAAAAATCTGACATTACTCGGACTTTATGGCAATGAGATAAAAGATATCAGTCCGCTTGCTACATTTACAAATCTTGAAGTGCTTTGGCTTTCTTTCAATGAGATAAGCGATATCAGTCAGCTTGCCGGTCTTATAAACATGACAGAGCTTTGCCTTCATAAAAATTATATTAACGATATCAGTCCGCTTGCTGGGCTTATAAATTTGAAAGGACTTACACTTTATGGTAATAATATCAGTGATATAAAGCCATTAGTTGATAACAGTGGAATTGATAGCGGTGATATAGTTCGATTTAGTTGGTATGATTACTGGGGATACAGTAACCCATTAAGCACAACTTCATGTACTGTTTATATACCTCAATTACAAAGCAGGGGCGTGGCAGTGGAGCATAAATGCCCATAAGTTACTGTCTGAACTCTGATTAGTCTGATTATTATGATTTATCTGATTAAAAGCCGAAATAATCAGACAAATCACAGTTCAAGACTGGTATAGCGTTTTATTAAAATATTTACATATTATTTCAGGCTATTTATATGTATTTATTCAGATAAACCAAATTAGTATGTAGGGCGGACAAAGCGATAGCGTGTCCGCCATGCGTGAATAAGGCGGACACGCTCCGCTTAGTCCGCCCTACAGGATTCATGCTATCTGCAAAGATTGTGTTTAAGAAAAGGATTTTCCCCTCGTAACGAGTTCTAAGAAAAACCCTAAGGGTCTTAAAGACCCTTAGGGTTTGCATATCTACAAGGATTACGTTTAAGAAAGGATTTTCCCCTCGTAACGAGTTCTAAGAAAACCCTAATGGTCTTAAAGACCCTTAGGGTTTTCGCAGAATCAAACAGGACGCAAAGCGTGGGAACAAGATGAAAACAAAGGGTTGAAATAATGGATAAACTTATAAGCAGAGCCAAAACACTTTCAGGATTAAAAACAAAGCAGGAGATATTAAATCACGCCCTGCAATTCTATGTTGAACATCTTGAACTGAAAAAAACAGATAAAAATAAATCATTTTATCAGCTTACAGAACATCTTGCCGGAAGCGTTGAGGGACCGTCTGATTTGGCTCATAATAAAAAATATATGCAGGAATTCGGAAAGTCAATAACCCACGACCCTGAAGGGTCGGAGCTTGTAAAAGCTCTTATTGATTAGCCTGAGTCTTAACTGACTACGTTACTTACGAATATATAGACACCTGCGAATGTTTAGCCTAGTTTGCAGCTCTGTGTGCAGTGATTAAACAGTTCTGACGGGCAGGAACAGTGTTGCTGCTTTAAAACCGTAGGATAACATTGGCGAAGGCTACATTACTGGTTTGGCAGTTCCAGAACAGACATTATCTGTTGTAAAAACTGCCTTCCCCGAAAAAGAATGTATGTGAAAGGAGGTTGCAGAAGTAGGACGCATTCCTCCGCTACCCTAAAGGGACAGCGGTTTCCTGCTGATTTTTATGAAAAAAGCAGTTATTGCCGACACAGGCATTTTTGTCGCTTATCTCAACCGTAATGAGAAATTCCATAATTGGACAAAAGAACAGCTTGATAAGATTACCCCGCCTCTTATAACCTGTGAGGCAGTTATTGCAGAATCCTGTTTTCTGCTGCAAAATATCAGATTCGGAAATGAAAAAATTTTTGAACTTCTTGAAACCGGACTTGTTGTTATCTCTTTTAATCTGGAAAGTGAAATCAGCAGAATAAAAAAACTTATGATGCGTTATTCAAATGTGCCTATGTCTTTTGCCGATGCCTGTCTGGTCCGTATGTCGGAACAATACTCTGATTCTGTTATTTTAACGCTTGACAGTGATTTCAGAATTTACCGGAAGAATAAAAGACAAAATATTGATGTAATTATACCTGATTAATTAAAACACGGATTAAACGGATTTCACAGCGTGAATAAGGCGGACACGCTCCGCTTAGTCCGCCCTACAGGATTCATACTATCTACAAGGATTGCGTTTAAGAAAAGGATATTACAGGTTCTATGCAATTATAGCAATCCTTTCTTACACGCAATCCTTGTAGATTGTGCCATAAATCTACAAGGATTGCGTTTAAGAAAAGGATATTACAGGTTCTATGCAATTACAGCAATCCTTTCTTACACGCAATCCTTGTAGATTGTGCCATAAATCTACAAGGATTGTGTTTAAGAAAAGGATATTACAGGTTCTATGCAATTACAGCAATCCTTTCTTACACGCAATCCTTGTAGATATAGGATTAAACAGATTGAGCTATAAATCTACAAGGATTGCGTTTAAGAAAAGGATATTACAGGTTCTATGCAATTACAGCAATCCTTTCTTACACGCAATCCTTGTAGATTGTGCCATAAATCTACAAGGATTGTGTTTAAGAAAGGATATTACAGGTTCTATGCAATTACAGCAATCCTTTCTTACACGCAATCCCTGTAGATTGTAACGGGAAAAGCTCCGTAGGAGCGTTATATTTGGCGGTATATTTTTTAATATATCGCCCCGTGCGGGGCTTTATAAAAAATTAACCGTTCTGCTACAAATATACCGCTCCTACGGAGCTAAAAAGCATCCATGCAGGACGCATAAGAATAAAGGAGAGTTCTTTACAATGAATAAAAAATACAAAATCGCAGTTACTGTTACGCCGCTGGAAGACGGCAGTTATATGGCGAATTCCGAATCAGTAAGAGCCACCGCTGTCGGGGACACTCCTGAAGAAGCGGTTGAATACCTTCATGAATCCATCGCCGACATGGTAAATGAATTTGGAGAAGATGCGGTTTTTCAGGATATTTATCCGAATACAGAACTCCGTATTCTTGAGTGTGCTGTATGAGCAGATTTTCAGAATTGAACAGAAACGGATTTGAACAGTTTTTACAAAGATTCACTCTTTCCGGCACGCTGAAATTCCGAAACAACAAATGGGTGGGACTTAACCGGGAAGGAAAACCGTTTACAATTCATGTAAAACACGGCAGTTCAAAAAAATATTCTTCCCGTCTGGTCGAAACAGTTGCCAAAGATTTGAAAATAACACCTGAAGAATTCAGACAATGGCATGAGGGGTTATAGTTATAATCTACAAGGATTGTGTTTAAGAAAGGATTTTTTCTCGTTCCCACGCTTCGCGTGGGAACGCAGCCGGAACGCTTTGCGTCCATGAATAAACACACAGGACGCGAAGCGTCCTCTCCTGTGTTCCCACGCAAATCGTGGGAACAAGATGAACACACCGTTTTTACAATAAGGAAAAAACTTATGACCGAAAGAGAAGAGCTTATTCATGAAATAAGCATACTGCCTGATTTTATCATCCCGCGGCTTCTGAATATTGTTCATTATATCAGAATAGGCGTTGAAAATGAATATCTGCCTGAAACAGAAAATGAGTTTTATAACAGCCCTGAATTCAGGCAAACAGTTTTGGAATCAGTTGCTGATTATGAAGCAGGCAATACAAAGGAGATGGATGTAATTCAACAATGAAATCAAGAAGAACAGAAAATTTCAGAAAACTGTTTGAGAGACTGCCGGAACATATCAGGGAAAATGCCCGTAAACAGTACAGACTGTTTTTAAAGAATCCGGGACATCCTTCGCTGAGGACAAAACAGATCGGGTCAACCGGAAAAAAGGCTCTGAAAATATATGAAGTAACCGTCGGCATGGGATACCGCGCCACATATTTTATTGATGAGGATGTTTATGTATGGTTCTGGATAGGAACCCATAATTCATTTGACAAAAGATATTAAAAGATTTTGGCATGATACGATCAGATTATAATCACATCAATAAATTGCCTGATTGGGTTGATATAACAAAGGAGTTCCTTAAAACAAATTTGAATCACGGATTTCACAGATTATTTTTTCAATCCGTGCAATCCGTGAATCCGTGCAATCCGGTAAATCCTTGATTATAAGGGAATCACAGTTCAGACAACTTTTTCATGAAACTTATCAATTTTAAATCAAACGGATTTATCCTTGTGGCAACTCTCTGGATATTGGCTGCCATTACTTTGGGAGCCGGTTTTTTTGCCCTGTGGACACAGAATATTCTTGAAATTGCCCGTCAGGAACAGGATGATTTGCAAGGAATAACAGATATGCAGAATACCCGATCTGTTCTGTTGTATCTTTTGGGAACTCAGCATATAACAATCGCCGGACTGACGCTTCCCGGCAATCCTGAAAAAGAGTCTGCAAATATAGCAGAAAGATTCATTGACCCGATGAAAAGCTCAATATTGCCGATTGGCGGAGAACTTCCGTTGGATGACCGCCCGTATCAAGGAATCGGAAAAGCCTGTTTTTCAATTCAGGATGAAGGCGGACTCCTGAGTCTGAATTATTTTCAGACATCCCCTTATTTTGAAAGATTGCTGGGGTTGATGGGAGTTCCTGCTCTCCAGCGGGGTCCATTGATAGATAAGCTCCTTGATTACACAGATGAAGATGATCTTCACAGGTTAAACGGAGCAGAGGCAAAAGATTATGAGAAACTTGGGCTGAATCCCCCTCCGAACCGCTTTCTTTTAACCGGTTGGGAGATCAGGAATGTGCTTGGATGGAATGAATATTCTGAATTATGGGGAGATAATGATTTGTCGCTTCCCCGTCTGACAACAACAGCAAGCGGTGTTATTCCAAATCCGAATACCGCTCCCAAGATTCTGCTGAAAACAATTGCCGATATAGATGATGAAACCGCCGGAAGGATTATTGATGCCCGTGAAAAAAAGCCGTTTTCTTATCCTAATGAGGTCTCTCTTGCCGCAGGGAAAAATCTTTCTCTTGATCCTATGGGACTTCCTTTTTTTCCATCCTCACGACTTCGCATAACCCTCTGGTATCAAGGAGGGAAGCATATAAAAGAGATTCATTTGCGTCTGACTCCGAAGGCGGATAAAAAAGCTCCGTGGCTTACGGATTATGAATTATCTTTACCTATAACCAAAGATCAGGAACATGCTAAATTATCATATCTTTCAATCCCTTGTTTTACCTCGCCGGTATATTCAGACCCGGAATAATATATTACCGCCGTCATCCAGCGGCTCGGGTTTATTTCCGGGACCAAAACAGTGGATTATTTCCCGAGGCATCTGTCTGTACCGCCTGTTTTTCATGGAGGACATTCCTTTGGCGGAACGGAAAAATGCTTTGGATATCCGTATTCAGCAATGGTCTCCGTTCAATGATACAGGGCGTTACGTGGTCTGGAATAAGGAAGTTAAAGAGATTGCTCAGGTCTGGATATGGGATGAAACTGCGTTGTTCACTGCTATGAACTCTGCCGGTGTAAATATATCACGTATATTCCCGGAACCTGTATTATATCTGCCTCCGAAGCCGGAGAGTGAGCCTATCCTGAGAATTCTCTCATGTACAGAAGGGATTGAAGCACAGATATGGAGAGAAGAAATCCTTGTCGCCAGCCATTATTGGAACAGGGATATATCACCGAAAGAATGGGTGCGATTTCTGCTGGCACATGATCTGAATCCGTCAATACAGATGCCTGAATCTGAAGCAGTTCAGATGCTTAATCAGCCATGGGGAAAATCATCAGATAATTATTCTCAGTTTCAGATTCCGAAAGCCGTATTTCAGATGACAACAGCGGTATTGATATTCTTTCTGATCTGGCAAGGTACGGGGATATTACGTTGGTATCATGGCGAAAAGATACTGAATGAAAAGATTTCCCGGCTGACTCAGGATGCGGATCCGCTTCTGAACGCCCGGTCCATCGCAATCGAATATAAAAATAATATAGAAAAACTGCTCTGTCTGAACGCTTATCCTTCTCAGTTGAACATGATGAAGGTTATAGCAGATAATCTTTCCGAGAATACACGCCTTGCGGAATGGCATTATAATCAGGGAAAACTTACATTTACCTTAAAAGAATCACATTCAGAACAGGGAAAAACTTTAGACCCCCGCTATTACGTTGAGACATATCAGAAAATCCCTTATTTCAAAGAGGTTTCTGCTGAAAAAGGAGTCAGACCTGATGAGCTTGTCATAAAGATGGAGTGTATAGCATTTCCCTTTTGATTCTTATACAGTTTTATTTCATAAATCTGTTCATGCAATATAGCCCGCAAAAATTTGTTCCGTATTCAAACGGGAAACGCTATATGCCTTAAAGAATTACATAGACTACCTGTCCATAAATTTTTGGGTAGTGGGTCAAACCTGTTGATGAACCAAATTTAAGCCAATATCTTTGGAGTGTTGCATACTTCATCAAAGGATTTGACCCACTACCAAAATCAGAGACATCGGCAAAAATCCGGGAATTTCCAAAAATACGGTAATTTCCGATATGAAAAAAAATTCCTGCGGAAATTAATCCTTACTTCATAAAATACCTGAATAATTCATTTTTACCGGAACCGGAAACTGAAATATTTGGATAATCACCTTGACTGGAAAGAGCTTTACGGGCTGGGCTCGGGAATCTGGAAAGGGGAAGATGCACAGGAATATGTGCCGTGATATTACTGATACCGCTGATAAAACATCATGGTCATCAGGTAAATCATGATTATCAGCAGTTCAGGATTATCACGTAACTCTCATGAACTGTGATTTTCAGATGATTTATGTGATTACCGTGATTTACGGAAAACCCTAAGGGGTTAAGGTTTAAAGAGAATCATGTCAATCATAATAATCATACGGAAATCACAGTTCAGACAATGATTTGACAGGCTGAAGCAGTCATGGTAATCCCTTAATTCCCTCACAGGAGTTTTGGAACGGGGGAATATTTTTTGACTGAAACCGTTCATTAGGAGAATATAAAAAAAATGAAACTTGGAATAACTGGTCTTTCCGGTGCAGGAAAGACCACTGTATTTGAAGCATTAACCCGGAATATTTCTGACGGAGCAAATAAGAGTGAAAACCGTATCGGTACTATAGCGGTTCCTGATTCACGGGTAAATGTGCTAAGTGAAATGTATAAACCGAAAAAGACTATCTTTACTCAGGTAGAATATTTTCTGCCGGGTATAACTTTGGGTCAGGAAAAAAAAAGGATCAGAATACATGGACGCCTGTAAGAGACTGTGATGCTCTGATTCATGTGATCCGGAATTTTGGCGGATACGGATTTGAAAAGCCGAATCCTTATCATGATTTTCTTACCTTTGATCAGGATCTGATTCTTGCGGATCAGGTGGTGGCGGAGAAACGTCTTGAGCGTATAGAAATGGATAAAAAAAGGGGAAAGCCTATTGATCCTGAAGAGTTTTCTGTTTTAAAAGAATCTTTAAAACATCTTGAAAATGAAATCCCTTTGCGGAAATTCCCGGAAATCGCCTCTTCACAGCTTTTAAGAGGATACGCGTTTGTATCTGCAAAGCCGATGCTGGTTTTATTCAATAATGAAGATGATGATGAAAAAATACCGGCATTTACTTCAGAAGATAAAAGCAGAGAATTCAAAGAAAACTGTATTGTTATCAGAGGCAAACTTGAGCATGAACTTGCTCAGATGTCTGATGAAGAGGCTCAGGATTTTCTTTCAGAGTTTCATATTGCCGCGTCTGCAACAGACAGAGTTATCCGTCAGTCTTATGAACTTCTCGGACTGATCTCTTTTTTCACCGTAGGGGATGATGAGGTAAGGGCATGGACTATCAAAGAGAAGAGTTCCGCGGTTGATGCGGCAGGGGCGATTCATTCTGATATTAAAAAAGGATTTATACGGGCAGAGGTGGTTTCGTATAAAGACCTGATGGATGCCGGAAATTATACAGAGGCGCGGAAAAAAGGCACGGTAAGGCTTGAAGGAAAGACCTATGAAGTTCAGGACGGGGATATTATCAATTTCCGTTTTAATGTTTAAAACATATAAACATTTGCAATTTTTACCACAAAGACACTAAGACACAAAGGACTGAGAATCTATGGAATTTTGCGATCTTAGTGTCTTTATGTCTTTGTGTTTAAAACTGCATACCGTATAATATAAGGAGATAATGGAAGAGAAACATATATCAAAGATAGCTCAGGAACTCACTCTGACAGAACACCAAATACAGGCGGTTGCCCTTCTTCTTGAAGAAGGGGCAACAATCCCTTTTATTGCAAGATACAGAAAAGAGGCAACCGGAAGTCTTGACGAGGTTGCTGTTACATCAATCCGGGACAGGCTGATTCAACTCAAAGAACTGGATGCACGCAAAGATGCGGTTTTAAAATCACTTGAAGAGCATGGTCATCTGACTGATGAATTAAAAGAGAAAGTTACAGCCGCAGATACAATGGCGGTATTGGAGGATATTTATCTCCCGTTTAAACCGAAGCGCCGGACAAGAGCTACAATTGCCAAAGAAAAAGGTCTTGAACCGCTTGCATTGACGATCTTTGAACAGACCGGAACAAATCCGTTTGAAGCCGCCGGAGCATTTGTTAATCATGAAAAGGGTGTTGAATCTTCTGAAGATGCTCTTTCAGGTGCAAGAGATATTATTGCTGAAATGATCAATGAAAATGAGCAGGCGCGGCTGAATTACGCAGTTTTTTTGCATCCAAAGGAGTCTTCAAATGCAGTGTTGCTGCGGGTAAAGAAACTGAGGGGATTAAATACAAAGATTATTTTGAATGGGAAGAATCTGTTACATCTGCGCCGTCTCATAGGATATTGGCAATGAGGAGAGGCGAAAAAGAGGATGTGCTGAATCTCAGCATTACGCCGCCTGAAGAAGATGCGGTTGAAATTCTCAAATCCCTGTTCATCAAAGGAGACGGAGAGGATTCCAGACAGGTGGATGCCGCGATTCATGACTGCTACAAGCGGCTTCTTTCACGCTCTATGGAGACGGAAATCCGGCTGGCAACCAAAGAGAGAGCAGACACGGAGGCGATCCGTGTATTTGCGGATAATCTGCGTCAACTGCTTCTTGCTCCGCCCCTTGGTTCAAAAAGAGTTATGGGGATTGATCCCGGATTCAGAACCGGCTGTAAAATCGTCTGTTTAGATGCTCAGGGAAAACTTCTTCACAATGATACAATTTACCTTCATGCGCCGGAAAAATCTGCTCAACTCCTCAAAAAACTGTGCAAAGATTTTGACGTTGAAGCAATAGCTATCGGCAACGGCACAGCAGGCAGAGAGAGTGAGGCTTTTGTCAAAGAAGTTCTGTCAGATTATAACGGTCAGATAATTATGGTGAATGAAAGCGGCGCATCTATCTATTCAGCCTCAGAAGTTGCCCGTGAAGAATTTTCCGATCTTGATTTGACGGTTCGCGGAGCGGTTTCAATTGGACGGAGATTAATGGATCCTTTGGCGGAGCTGGTGAAGATTGATCCCAAGTCTATCGGCGTTGGGCAGTATCAGCATGATGTTGATCAGACTGCTTTAAAAAACTCTCTTGATGACGTAGTGATCAGTTGTGTAAACCGTGTCGGTGTTGATGTGAATCGGGCAAGTATTCAACTGCTTACTTATGTTTCAGGGCTTGGTCCTCAGCTGGCAAAGAATATTGTTGCTTACCGGAATGAAAACGGAGCATTTAACTCAAGAGATGAACTTAAAAATGTCAAACGTCTTGGTCCCAAAGCATTTGAACAGTGTGCAGGATTTTTAAGAATCATGAGCGGGAAAAATCCTTTAGATGCCAGTGCGGTTCATCCTGAATCTTATCATATTGTTGATCTTATGGCAAAAGATTCGGACTGCACAGTAGATGACCTGATTAAACAGGCTGAAATCAGAAAGCAGATAAATATTTCAAGATATGTCAGCGATAAGGTCGGAATTCCTACATTAAAGGATATTCTTGATGAATTGGCAAAGCCGGGGAGAGATCCCAGAGAAAAATTTGAAGAATTTGCTTTTGCAAGTGATGTGGCAACTATTCAGGATTTAAAACCGGGTATGAAACTTCCGGGAATTGTTACCAATGTAACAGCATTCGGCGCATTTGTGGATATAGGTGTTCATCAGGACGGGCTTGTGCATATCAGTGAAATGTCAGATAATTATGTCAAAAACCCCGCAGATGTGCTAAAGGTTCAGCAGAAAGTACAAGTAACCGTGATTGAGGTTGATATTGAGAGAAAGCGAATCTCGCTCTCTATGAAGACGCTTCCCGGAAGTCCTAAAGGAGGAGGAGATAAAGGGGAGAAGAGATCGCCTAAGCAGAAAGAGAATCGTCCAAAAAAATCACAGGATAAGAACAAGCCGTTTAACAATCCGTTTGCAGATATTTTCGGGAAATAAGAACCGCTGATAATTTTTGAGTAGGTTGGGGTGAATGAAATGAACCCCGACAACAATAAACAGTTGGGGTTCGCTTTGCTCACCCCAACCTACCTATCGTTGCGTGGGAACACATGATTGGACGCTTCGCGTCCAATCGATCCTGCATTACGGGACGCAAATCGCCCCCCAATGCCATTAAGTTAAGACCTGACCCCCGCCCCCTTCCCAAAGGGAAGGGGAGACCTCATTCCGCTTTATTCCCCGGATTTCCGTCAAAATCAAAAGGAAATGCCGCTTCAGAAGGGGAGACCTCATTCCGCTTTATTCCCCCCCTTCCCTTTGGGAAGGGGGGCAGGGGGGTTAGGTTGGTTTATACGGCATTGCCCCCCTGCGTTCCCAAGCGTAGGAACGAGGGAAAATCCGTGCAATCCGTTAAATCTGTGTAATCCGTGATTCAACATCCTTGAGTATGCTGCCGGTGTCTGCTTTTGCGAGTTCGTTAAACAACCGCATGACCTTGTTTATATCAATTCTTTATCGTACTTATACATTATTTTAGAATATCCGCCGCATAATTTTTCATTTCCGCGGGGTCGGGAAAAAAATTTCCGCTGTCCGATACTCCGGACAGAGTGATTCTTTTTCCGGGCGAAGTTATGAGTCCGGGTCTTGTTTCATCGAAGGAAAAAATTTTCACGGGCATATCATTTAAATCCGGTAAATCCCTGATTCAAAAGATGCTACAATGCCCCAACCCCCGGCAATATTTTCCCTTCAAGCAGATAAAGAAACGCTCCGCCGCCGGTTGAAATATAGGTGATTCTGTCGGTTTCATTTGCTTTATGAACCGCCACATCCGTATCTCCGCCGCCAACAATGGTCAGGGCGTTTGAATTCGCCAGATTATGAACCATATCAATAGTTCCTCTGCTGAACGCATCCATTTCAAAGACCCCAAGCGGACCATTCCAGATAATTGTCTTTGCATCATACAATGCTTCAGCATAAAGCAGTGATGTGGCAGGACCAATATCCATAATCATCCAATCAGCAGGAATCTCCTGCACAGGCACTTTTTTAATCTCAGCCTTTGCATCAAAATGACTTGCAACCACCGCATCCACCGGCAAATAAAATTTTATCCCTTTTTCAGCCGCCTGTTTCATTATGGATGCGGCGGTCTCTGTCAGTTCATCCTCTACCATTGATTTTCCGACATTATATCCTATACTTTTCAAGAATGTATTTGCCATAGCACCGCCGATAATAAATTTGTCAACATGGCGAAGCATATTCTCTAAAGCACCCAGCTTTCCTGATACTTTTGCTCCTCCGATAATCGCAACCAGCGGACGTTTTGGATCAGCCATTGCTTTTTCAAAATAATCAATCTCTTTTTGAAGTAAAAATCCTGCAACAGATATTGGAGCATATTTGGTAATAGCAACAATCGAGGCATTAACCCGGTGAGATACAGCAAATGCGTCATTCACATATATATCACAAAGGGATGCAAGCTCTTTTGCAAAATTATCATCATTCTTCTCCTCTTCAGGATGAAACCGCAGATTCTCCAAAAGAACCACATCACCAGGCTTCATTTCAGATATAAGCGTCTTTACATCAGGTCCGATACAGTCCGGTGCCATTTTTACTTCTTTTTTCAGAATCCTTCCAAGACGCTTGGCAACCGGGGCAAGGCTCATCTTGGAAACTTTTTTTCCTTTGGGTCTGCCGAGATGAGAGCCGATAATCAGCTTTGCATGATTATCCAAAGCATATTGCAGAGTCGGCAAGACCGCCTGAATTCTGTTATCATCTGTGATATTCTGATATTCATCCAAAGGGACGTTAAAGTCCACCCTGAAAAAGACTCTTTTATTTGAAAGTTCAATATCTTTAATTCTTTTCATTTCTCCTCGCTTTTTTTAATTTTACGATTAAAGTTTTTCTTTTTTGACCAGCGTTCAAGAAATCCTATCATTCCTGATTCATAAGCTCTGTCCACCTGTTCTTCCTGCATTTTCAAGCCGCCGGATTTTTCCATTGCGGCTCTTAAACATTCTGTTTTATAAATACATACAAAACAGTTCTCCGGCGTGTGTTTGAGTCCGTCTTCCCCTTTGGGGAAAACATTCTCTATTATTCCAAAACAATAAGGATATTCTTTTTCTTTCATAATTATCATATCCCATCAAGATAAAAGCGAATTTTCATTATGCAACTTGCCTGTTTTTGAGATATTCATCTTCCGGTGAACGGTGAGTTACGCGGCTCTGCTAAAGCAGAAGACGCCGCCTAACATAAAGTTCACCGGCAAGCCCGATAGGGCTTGTCCGGTGCAACGGCTGGTTATGCGGTCATCTTGCTGAAAACCGATTTCCGAGACAGTTGTTGATCAACCAGCCTATCTGAGACCATAAAGTGAGTAATTAAGTCAGTCAGGTATGAGATCATTTTGATCCTCCCAATGCATCCTCTAATGCTGCCGGATCACGTTCTTCACCTGATATGTACTTCAGAATAGACATTATCGGAAATAAGCAGTCATATATCATTTATGATTTTGGTGCAATCTGTTTTTGGGATTTCCTGATTGACAGGACATCCGAAATCTGATACCGGAAATACGGACTGCGGAAAAAAACAGACGGAATGATAATAAAAAGGAGTCCGGGTAATTATGATTACATATGAAAAAACCGGAAACAGGGAAAAACCCGTAATATCTCTGACCGGTCTTACGCCGTCGGAATTCGGAATGCTGCTGCCTTTCTTCTGGAGAGCCGAATGTCGCCGGACTCAGAATTGAAAAGGCATTGCTTATTTCCGATAATGTCTGTTATTTTGCCATCCGGTCGGCAGGCAACCTGTCGTCTGTTTCCTCAAGCTCAAAAGCAGGCTACACTCCCATCAAAGGGGATTTCAACTGCAATTCTGAAATTGATCTGACAGATGCTATCATTGCTTTGCAACTTCAGGTTTCAATTAACGCTCCTGAACCTTTCTGTTTCAGCGATATTGACGGAGACGAAAAAATTGGACTTGAAGAAGTGATTTATATTCTTCAGCATATTGCCGGTATGCGGTAGCAGAATCAAAGAGCTTGAAGGTTTTCAAAACCTTCAAGCTCTTTATTCTTCAAAATCATCTTCTTACCTAAAATCCCTGTAGTTATAAAAAAATCCTGTCAATCCTAAAAATCAGGTAAATCAGGGTTCAGACAATGACAAAGAGCCTGAAGGACTTCGGCGAGCTCAGTCGAGTCGTATTCAAAAATTTTCAGGCTCTTTGTTATTCAAAATCCTTTTCTTATCCAAAATCCCTGTAGTTTTTCTGATAATACAAAAAAAATCATTGATAACGAATCTCAATTTATGTATTCTATTTTTTATATTAAATTATATTCCCGTGCAGAACGAAGTAAAGATATGTAAATATTGAATATCTGAAAATTAATTATGAAAAAGTCCGACAATACAGAATTAAAGAAAAAAGAGCGAAATCACATCTCCGCATGATGCGGCGTTCAAGTCTGCATTTCAGAGAAAGGAACTGGCGCATGATTTTTTTCAGAATTATCTTCCTGAAAATATATTAAAAAAGATCAATCTTAATAATCTGAAACTTGTGAACAAAAGTTATGTGGACGAAAGACTGAAAGAAAAACATTCTGATATTATTTATAAAACAGAAATCAGAGGAAAATCGGCGTTTCTTTATATCCTGTTCGAGCATCAGAGCAGATCAGATTTATGGATGATATTCAGATTGTTATGTTATATGATAAATATCTGGAAAGAATATCTTGATCAAAATCCTAAGGCAGAAAAGCTGCCGGTAATTATTCCTGTAGTATTTTATCACGGAATAACAGAATGGAGAGCATCAGAGAATTTTGTCAATATTGTTGATAACGGCGAGATTTTTTCAGCTTATATTCCATATTTTACTTATAAACTGATTGATATTGGAAAATACAGTGATGAAGAACTGATCGGAGAGCTTGCATTAAAGCTGGTACTCAGCATGTTCAGACACATCTATGACGGGGATGCTTCTGTTATATGGAGAATAACAGGAGATTTGCTGATAAAATTGCGGGAAAGCCCTTCATTTCCAGGATTGCTGGAATGGGCGTTAAGATATTTTTATCATGCCCGTACCGAGGATAAAGAAACTTCGAAAGGAATTATTGACAGAGAAATAAACAGGTTAAATTCAGCAGGAGCTAAAAAAATGGCAACGAGTGTAGCAGATCAGCTTAGAGAAGAAGGGCTTACAAAAAGGAATAAAAAAGACTGCCTTAAACCTTCTGAATATGGGAATGGATACAGAGTTTGTCAGCAGGGCAACAGGGCTGACTGAAGAAGAGATAAAACGGCTGAAGAAAAAATATACTGATTCCAAATCTTCCTGCGATTCACGAAGAAGCTAAGTACACAGCGGCATAATTACACCGCCTGTTAAAAATTGTAGGGCGGACTAAGCGCAGCGTGTCCGCCTTTTTATAACCGGAGGCGTATTTATGCCGGTGTGTACTAAGTTTCTTAAAGAAACTTAGCTTCTTTTAAATAATTACTAATTTTATCCGGTTACAAGGCTGATCCTCGTAACCGGTTCAGAGAGAATTAACTATAAAAAATTATGCCAAAACGAACTGACATTAAAAAAATTCTTATTATCGGCGCCGGCCCATTATCATCAGCCAGGCATGTGAATTTGACTATTCCGGGACTCAGGCATGCAAGGCTTTGAAAGAAGAAGGATATGAAGTTGTGCTTGTCAACAGCAATCCGGCAACCATCATGACTGACCCGGAAACAGCACACCGCACTTATATTGAGCCGGTTACGCCTGAAATCGTTGCGATGATCATTGAAAGAGAACGCCCTGATGCCCTGCTTCCGACACTTGGCGGACAGACAGGTCTGAATACTGCCGTAAAAGTCGCAGAAATGGGTGTGCTTGAGAAATTCGGTGTAGAGATGATCGGCGCGAATGTTGATGTAATCAATAAAGCAGAAGACCGGGATCTTTTCCGCCGCGCCATGGAAAAGATCGGGCTTCGTGTTCCCAAAAGCGGAATAGCGGTTAATATGGATCAAGTCCGCTCAATTGTCGCTGAAATCGGTTTCCCGATTATTATCCGCCCCAGCTTTACATTAGGCGGAACCGGCAGCGGTGTGGCTTATAATCCTGAAGAACTGGAAGAGATTTCACAAAAAGGATTAGATGCAAGTCTCATCGGGCAGGTGATGCTCGAAGAATCTGTCTTAGGGTGGAAAGAGTTTGAATTAGAGGTTATGAGAGATAAGAATGATAATGTCTGCATTATCTGCTCCATTGAAAATATGGATCCCATGGGGATTCATACAGGCGACAGCATAACAGTTGCTCCTGCCCAGACTCTTACGGACAGAGAATATCAGATGATGCGGGACGGCGCAATTGCGATTATGCGCGAGATCGGCGTTGATACCGGCGGCTCAAATGTGCAGTTTGCCGTCAATCCGAAAAACGGTGAAATGGTGGTTATTGAGATGAATCCGAGAGTTTCGCGCAGCTCTGCACTTGCATCAAAAGCAACAGGCTATCCGATTGCCAAAATTGCCGCAAAGCTGGCGGTCGGATATTCATTAGATGAAATCCCGAATGATATTACCGGAGAGACTTATGCTTCATTTGAGCCTACCATAGATTACTGTGTAGTAAAGATTCCGCGATGGACTTTTGAGAAATTCCCTGAAACCAGAGATTTTCTCACCACATCCATGAAATCTGTAGGCGAAACAATGTCTATCGGCAGAACCTTTAAAGAGGCGTTGCAGAAAGGGCTGCGCTCTCTTGAAATCGGCAGAGACGGCTTCGGCGCAGACGGAAAAGACCATACGGGGTGTGAAATGTCGGAGATCAGACAAAAGCTGGCAATCCCGAATTCTCAGCGGATTTTTTATATCCGTTACGCCCTGTTAAGCGGGATGTCAGTAGAATCCATTTATGAATTAACCCATATTGATCCATGGTTTATCTGTCAGCTTCAGCAGATTGTGGATGTAGAAAAGGAGATCAGGAGTCAGGAGTCAGGAGATTTACCTCTCAGCTCTGAACTCTTTTTCAAGGCAAAATCTTACGGATTCTCTGATATACAACTGGCGTATTTAACCGGACAAAAAGAGGATGATATAAAAGCATATCGGAAATCGCTTAATCTCCGTCCTGTTTACAAACTGGTGGATACATGCGCCGCAGAATTCAGAGCTTCAACACCTTATTATTATTCAACGTATGAAACAGAGAATGAAGCAAGGGTTTCAGAGAGAAAAAAAGTAATGATTCTTGGCGGTGGACCCAACAGAATCGGTCAGGGGATTGAGTTTGATTACTGCTGTGTTCATGCTTCTTTTGCTCTCAGAGAAGAGGGTGTTGAAAGCATCATGGTCAACAGCAACCCTGAAACCGTAAGTACTGATTATGATACATCTGACAAGCTCTATTTTGAGCCGCTGACCAAAGAGGATGTGCTGCATATTGTTGAGACGGAAAAACCGTTGGGCGTGATTGTCCAGTTCGGGGGGCAGACGCCGCTGAATCTCGCAGTTCCTTTGTTTAGAGCAGGGGTTCCGATTTTAGGAACTCAGCCGGAGAGCATTGACAGAGCAGAAGACAGAAAACTTTTTCAGGAGGTGCTGAAGAAGCTGGGGCTTATTCAACCGGAAAACGGCACAGCAATGAATGTGGAAGAGGCAAGAGTCGTGGCAGAGGAGATCGGCTATCCGGTTATTGTGCGCCCTTCTTATGTTCTGGGGGGCAGAGCCATGAAGATTGTTTATAACCGGGAGGAGCTTGAAAATTTTACCCGTCTTGCGATTCTTGCCTCTTCAGATCATCCGGTGCTGATAGACAAGTTTCTTGAGGATGCTATTGAAGTTGATGTTGATGCGATTTCAGACGGAAAGACCACAATTATCGGCGGTATCATGGAGCATATTGAAGAGGCGGGGATTCATTCCGGTGATTCCGCCTGTGTGCTTCCGCCTTACAGCATAAAGCAGACTGTTTTAGATGAAATTATCCGGGCGACAAAAGCAATGTCTGCTGAATTAAATGTTGTGGGGCTGATGAATGTCCAGTATGCGATAAAGAACGGACAGGTATTTGTTCTTGAAGTAAATCCGAGAGCATCAAGAACTGTCCCGTTTGTCAGCAAAGCAACAGGAGTTCCTCTTGCAAAGATTGCAACAAAGGTAATGTTGGGAAAGACGCTGAAAGAACTTGGACTGACCTGTGAAGTGATCCCTTCTCATATATCTGTCAAAGAAGCGGTTCTTCCGTTTGACAGGTTCCCTGATGTTGATACTCTTCTGGGACCTGAAATGAAATCCACCGGAGAAGTAATGGGAATTGATTCAGATTTCGGAATCGCCTATGCTAAATCCCAGATAGGAGCAGGACAGAAACTGCCGACCTCCGGCACGGTCTTTATCAGCGTAAGAGATCGGGATAAAGCCGCAGTTCTTTCAACAGCTTCGCAGTTTCATCAAATGGGGTTTAAAATTGTCGCAACCCAGGGAACATCTTTATTTTTAAAAGAACGTGGCATTCCAAATACCATGATAAACAAGGTTTCACTCGGTCGTCCCCATGTTGTTGATGCGATCAAGAACAAGGAGATTCAGCTGATGATAAATACAGGACCGAGTGTTGATGCAAGGCGGGACGGATATATTATCCGCCGTGCGGCTCTTAAATTCTGTATTCCTTATGCCACAACCATTGCAGGTGGGATGGCAATGTGCAAGGGGATAAAAGCATTAAAAGAAAAAAAACTTTCAGTGAAAACAATCCAGGAGTATCATAAGAAACTAAGTTTGTAGCGCAGCGTAACCCGCAATACCATTAAGTAGGGGCAAATAATTATTTGCCCCTACGGAAGTTTTTTCAAAAAATTTATCCCCAGCCCCTTTCCTAAAAGGAAGGGGAATTCTTTATCATTCCGCGTTTTCATCCTTCCCTTTTACGTTCGGAAAACTTAACATCCATGCTGTATAAAATAGTGCTATTATATCGGACTCACAATGAAAAAATTCGGAACAGTTCTTATTTTTCTTCTCTTTTTATTCTGCATATCCTCTGCAAAAAACAATCTATCTATCCTCTCTCTTAACGGATTCCACAAATTCAAAGCCGGGGATAATTCTGCATGGGCATTGCCTGATTATGATGACAATGATTGGCAGAACATCTCTGTCCCCGTCAGTTGGCAGTCTCAGGGAATAAAATCTGAAAATAATATCGGCTGGTACAGAATATATTTTTCTGTTTCAGACTTTCATAATTCAGCAAATTTTCAATCTCTTGGGATCAGTTTCGGCAAAATCGGCAATGCTGATCAGGTATTTTTAAACGGCGTAAAAATCGGCGGACACGGTATTATCGGCGATAATTATGTTGAAATGGAATTAAAATTCAGGCTTTATAAAATTCCAAAAGAACTTTTAAAACCAAATCAGGTTAATCTGCCTGCAATCCGTGTGATGAATACATACCGCTCAGGGGGAATTCTTCACACTCCTGTCTGTATCGGATTATACAGCGATCTGGTGGATGAAGAATATCAGAGTGATTTTTCAAGAAAAACTTCTGAAATGGCAATATTTTTTCTTCTTCTTATCTCTCTTCTCTGCTGTATCTTTCTTTATATGACAGGGATAAGAGAGTCTGAATATCTCTCCTTTGGATTTTTTCTTTTTATTTACATGATTACATTTATTCCGGATACTCTGATATTTTATGAAACCGGCATGAAAACCGCTTTTATCCAGAAGATTATAAATGCTTTATATATGTCTCTTCCGGGAGTCGCGATTATTTTTATTTTTCATATATGCAAAGAACCTTTACGGATTTGGACAAAGCTCATAACCATCCTCTTTGCATTTATAGCGTCTTTAATGCTTTTTCCGTTTTCATATAAGTTTATGAATTTTCTGATTATGCTATGGATAATTCCCCTTCTGGCAACAATAGGAACCGCTTTATATTTCGCAGTTACAGCTTACAGAAAAAAATATTATGAATCAGGCGCAGTACTGATCGGGATTATCGGATTGTCCGGGGGAGGGCTGTTTGAATGTGTGAGCATAATTTATCCGGTCTTTTTTGAAAATATCAGCATCATCGCACATTCTGACGGTCAGAGCATTACTCTGGAATATAACGGAGCAGGAAATATTCAGAAACTGACTGATCCTGTTGGCAGAACCGTGATATACCGTTATCAGGGCGATCTGCTTTCTGAAGTTGAAAGAACAGGCGGAATTATTACAAAGTATGCTTATAATACTGATATGAATTCCCCTGAATTCGGATTGACAGGAATTACATTCCCGGACAATACTCATGAGTATTTTGCTTATGACGCCAAAGCTCGTCTTGTCAAGGAATGGCGGGATGAAAATACAGAAACAGTTACTTATACTTATGAAGAGCCGGGAATTGTAAAAGTCGCTGATGCAGAGGGTTATATCACAACAATACGTTACGGGGTAAACGGTGAAATGCTTGATATTCGGAATCCTCTTGGAAACCGGATGAAAATTGCATACAATGACAGATTTCAGGCAACCCGTTTTACACTTCCAGACGGCAATAAAACAGAGGCCGCGTTTGATTCAATCGGCGATGAAGTCGGCGTCCAAGATGCTTTGGACGGAATTATAAAGAAATCTTATGATCCTATTCATCATAAAGTAACAAAAGTTACGGATCAGCTTTCCAACTCAACTGGTTTTGCTTATGACAAAGGAGAGTTGACTTCCATTACTTATCCTGATTTTACTTCTGAAAAATACGGAAGGGATAATCTTGGAAATATAAGCTCTTTCACCAACCGGAGAAATCAGGAGATTACTTATGAGCGTAATACAAGAGGGCAGGTTACAAAGAAAATCCTTGCACACGGAACAGCTTTAACTTATCAGTATGATGCAAGAGGAAATCTTATCTCTGCAAATGATCCTGTAACCGGAACAATTACAATGCAGTATGATGCCCGTGATTTTATGACAAAGATAGCTTATCCGGGCGGTTTCTGGTTTACCTTTGAATACAACAATGCAGGACAGCGCACAAAAAGAACCGGGCATGACGGTTATGTGCTGAATTATCTTTATGACAAAGCAGGAAGGCTGAAACAGATAACAGACGGAACAGGCAAAAGTCTGATTCAGTATGAATATTCTGCAAGCGGTCTGCTGAAAAAAGAAGTAAAAGGAAACGGAACTCAGACTGTTTATGAATATAACGCCGCGGGACAGGTTGTGAAGATCACTCATTATGCAGGTTCCGGTGCTGTTCTCTCTCAGTTTGCTTATGAATATGATGAAAACGGAAACCGGACATCTGAAAATCTTACAGAATATCAGTATGACAATATTGGTCAACTGATTAGCGTTACTTATCCTGACGGCAAAGAAGAAGTCTATATGTATGATGGAGCGGGAAACCGTTTAAATGTAACATCATCTGACGGAGTTTCTGATTATGCTGTAAATAATCTGAATCAGTATTCTCAAGCCGGAGATGCTTTATATTCGGGTAGTGGTATTTTATTGACTTATAAAAATTTTTTTATTATAATATATAAAAAAAGAAAAAAGGGGGAAATCATGATAGGCATACCTTGCAGAAAATGTGGAAGTATAAATATTCGTAAAAACGGCAAAACAAAACACGGTGATCAGAAATATCACTGCAAAGACTGTAATTTTTACGGAACACCCGTTACTCAGGAAGAAAAACAGAAGAAAAAAGAGGAACTTACAGAAAAACTTCTCTGTGAAAGGGTTTCTCAGCGCGGAACAGCGCGGCTTGCCCGTGTCAGCCGTAACAGAGTGATATTAATTATAAAAAAAAAGAAATTCCGCCTGCCGCATCCGGGATTGTAAAAACAGAGGAACGTCCGGTTGTCGAAATGGATGAAATATGGTCATTTGCCGGATCAAAACAGTGCAAGGTATGGATTTGGATTGCAATAGACCGTAATACAAGGCAAATCGTCGGCATTGCTTTCGGAGACCGTTCTGATGTGACATGTCTGAAATTATGGCGGTCACTTCCGCCTGATTACCGGAAACGTGCTGTTATTTATACAGATTTCTGGGAATCGTACGGAAATATTCTCCCGTCAAAGCGTCTGCGTCAGTCCGAAAAGAAAGCGGCGGAACATCACATATTGAGCGTTTTAACAATACGTTACGCCAAAGATGCCCCGGACCGGTGAGGAAAACGCTTTCTTTCAGTAAAAATGAGGAGATGCACGAAAAACGCATAAGAATATTTATTAATCAATATAATAAAAAGAACAGATGTCAATAAAATTTTTATCAGTTAAAAAAATACCACTACCAGATTTGGAATACGGAGCGGCATATAACTGGCAGGTTGCTGCGAAAAACGTCATGGGAACATCCTCAGGTCCTGTATGGAGCTTCACAACCGGCTCTTATCAGTATTATCTGAGAGACGCTGTACTGCTTTTGCAGGCAATGACAGGAATGGATGTCGGCGATCTTTCATCTGTCGAAGATGTCAATTATGACGGAAAGAGAGGTCTTCCTGAAGTGATTTACAATATCCAGAAAGCCGCGGGAATAAAATAGTTTTATCCGGTATAAGACCCTAATGGTTTTTAGAAACCATTAGGGTTTTTTTGTCCATTATAAGACCCTAATGGTTTTCAGCAGATCGAAAGTTTTAAAAAGTTTGTAGTACCGCCTTTAGGCGGTTCGTGTGAAATCAGACTGACTGTTATCGCAAGCACGCCGGCAACCGCCTAAAGGCGGTACTACAGACTCTTCAGCACGCCGGACCGCCTAAAGGCGTTACTACAGACTTTTCGGCACGCCGGACCGCCTAAAGGCGGTACTACAAACTCTTTCGGTTTTTTTGAAAATCCTTAGGGTCTTTTCTTTTTCATAAAAATATGATATACTAAATCTTCATTGATTTTATACAATGCTGTCATTTTTTCTGATTGATTACAGAAATTTGTTTTTTCAGAAGCATGTTTTCAATGGAGATTTGGTAATACATGACTTTTCAGGATCAGGGATTAAATAAATTCCGCATTTGACGGGCAAGTTAAGAAGCTAAGTTTCTTAAAAAAACTTAGCTTCTTTTAAAATCAGCAAATTATAAAAAGTTGCATATTGCGTAAAATTTATGAACTGTTGCTTATACCTGATTTGCCCTTGAAAATCATTTGTAAAAAATAACAATTCATATTATGCTTGATAAAAAGTCTGTATTGCTGATAGTATAGTTGAATATAATTTTTTCTGTTATGTGAAAGCTGTAAAAAATCCGGTTCTTATCTGACAATGACAGAATCTTTGAAATTAACGGTATTTTTGCACTACTGTGAGATTATTGTTCCAACGCTGAAAAAAAACTTTATGGTTTTAACTATAAATTTATAAAATCGGAGGTATTTGTATGAAGAAAATTGTTTTGATTTGTCTGAGTATTATGCTTTTTGGAATCCCCATCGCATGGGGTCAGTCTGACCCCGCGAATTCTCCTTCCATTCTCTCCTGCATCAAAATCACTCCCCCGCTTGATTTCTGCGGAGAACCGGTTCCCCTGAATGACCGGAATATTTATGAATCATTGGAAAAAGAGCTTCTGATGTTTGTATGTAACCGGGCTCAGGTTTTTCTCTGGATAAAACGGAGCGGACGCTATTTTCCGTATATTGAAAAAGAGCTGAAAAAGAATCAGATGCCGGATGATCTTAAATATTCAGCCGTGATAGAAAGCTCATTGCTTCCTCACATCGGATCATCCAAAGGTGCTGTCGGATTCTGGCAATTTATCAGACCTACAGGAAACCGTTATGATCTGAGAATTGATTCAAATATTGATGAACGGAGAAATCTTGTCAATTCTACCCAGGCTGCTGTAAGCTATCTGAAAAAACTTTATGATGACTTTAACTCATGGACTCTGGCTGTTGCTGCCTATAATATGGGAGAAGCAGGGCTTCGATCCAATATTGATTTCCAGAAAACCGGTGATTTTTATCATCTGTATCTTCCAATGGAGACTCAAAGCCATATTCTCAAAATTGTTGCGGCAAAACTGATTTTGTCCGATCCTGAAAAATACGGATTTCATTTTACACAGGATGATTTGTATCAGCCTGAGATATTTGATCAGGTTCAGGTTGAAGCTCCTGATGAAATTCCTATTCAGATGATTGCAGAGGCGGCAAAAACTTATTTCAAGACCATCAAAGATTTGAATCCTGAAATCAGGGGGCGTAATCTTCCGCAGGGTACATATTATGTTGCTGTTCCAAAAGGTGCCGCCAAAGAATTTCATGCCAGATATAATAATCTTGTTGAAGAATTTACGGCGAGCAGGACGGCACCGGCAAGTAATGATCCGAAAAAATATGTTTATGTAGTGAAAAAAGGAGATCAGCTTGCCAGAATCGCTGCCAGATTCAATGTTTCTATGGCGTCCATTGCCAGTTGGAACAGCCTGAGTCCGAGAAAACCTATACAGCCGGGAATGCGGCTTGTAATTTATCAGGATTAATAAAAAAGAAGCTGAGTAAAAACCTAACCCCCTGCCCCCCTTCCCTTCAGGGAAGGGGCAGGGGGTTAGGTTATCTTAACTTAATGGCATTGTTGCTAACCCGACCTACATGGATTTTCAACATGAAATTTCTTGAATCCCTATCCATAAAAGACAAACTGCGGGCGATTGTTATGATCATCAGCGGAGCAGTCTTATTATTCACCTGTACATCGCTGGGAATCTTCGGAGTTGTCAGTATCCGAAGTTCTTTGGTCAGTGAACGGTCTGCTTCGGCAAAAATAATTGCAGAAAGAATTAAAGCTCCTATGCTCTCTTCTGACAAAATACTGACAACAGAAATCTTGTCTGCTCTGAAATCAGACCCGGCAATTCTATCCGCACATATTTTTGACCCGGACGGTAAGCTCTTTACCGAATATGCGGTTGGTTCAAGTCTGAGACTTGAACCAACAAATCGTCTGAGAGTTTCCAAAACTTCGAAATTCTTTACAGTAAAAGCAGGCTCGCGGTTTGAAAATAATGCTCTGCTGATATTTCAGCCGATTATCTCAGATAACAAAGAGATCGCCGGTATGCTTGTTATCCAGTCTGATCTGTCAAAAATTAAGAGCTTTATCCGGTGTTATATAGGGATGATAATACTTATCGGAGGTTTCTCTTTTATTCTTCTTCTTTTTCTCCTCTCAAGATTCCAATACATGATTTCAAAACCGATACTTGATCTGGCTTATGCGGCAAAATCATTTTCAGAAAAAGCAGATTATTCAGCGCGGCTTCCCTATCAGGGAGAAGATGAATTGGATATTCTGATTGAAATATTCAACAACATGCTGGATCAGATTATGTTCCGTGATACAGCATTAATCAAATCTGTCAAAAGAGCGGAGGAATCTCTCATGGAAGCACGGCGTATGGCTGAGGAGACAAACCGGACAAATGTTGAACTTGAAAATGAAATTAACGAAAGAAAACGGGCTGAAGCACAGTTAAGGGAATCTGAAGAGAAATACAGAAACCTGATTGACTTTGCGCCTGAAGGTATATTTATTACCGGCATTAAAGGGGAACTCCTCTCTTTTAACAGCGCTGCAATTAAGATATTCAAATATGATGATCCCAATCTTTTCTCCCAAATATCTGCAATAGATTTTTATCAGGATCCGGTGAAAGATCGCTATGATCTGGTCCACAAATTACTCTCTGACGGACATATTGAAAATTATGAGGTAAAATTCAAAGATAAGAATGGGATAACCTTTATTGCCAGTCTCTCTTCCCGGCTGATTCAGTATGAAGGGAAAACCTGTATTCAGTCTATTATCAGGGACATCAGCCACATCAAACGGATGGAAGAATCGCTCAGAGATTATGCTGAAAATCTTGAAGAGATGGTGGAAGAGAAAACTCTTGAACTGAGAATGGCAAATCAGGAGCTTTCTGATGCAATAACAAACCTTGAGGAGACAAGAGAGCAGTTGGCGTTCAAGGCACATCAGGCAGGGATGGCAGAGCTTGCTGTATCTGTTCTTCATAATATCGGAAATGCTATAAACTCAATCAATGTCAGAATCTATCATCATGAAGATCGCTTAAATAACGGAGAGATTCCCGCACTTGAAAAGATACATACCTTATTACAGTCAGATGATAAAATATTCACAGATTCTGACCGGAAAGAGAAATTGTTAAAATATTTCGGAACTATTATTTCATCTTTTAAAGAAGACAGGCAGATGTTAAAGGCTGACTGTGAATTTATCAAAAAAGGGCTTGATCATCTTATGGAGATCATCTCTTTGCAGCAGAAGTATGCAGGAGTTCAGGGAACTGAAACCCTTGAAGATGTGAGTGAAATATTAAAAGACTCCATAGAAATGCTTATGGATTCTATTCAGAAACGGGGCATCACTGTTGAATCTGATCTGACGCCAGGTCTGAATGTTCTTGTCAACCGGAACAAGATGCTCCAAATTTTTATAAATATTATTAAAAACGCCTATGAAGCTATTGAAATGGCTGATCCTTTAAATGAAAAAAAGATAAGGTTAATAACTTCAGTTGAAAAAGAAGATGGAAAAGAGTATGTTCAGATTGTGATTGCTGATACAGGAGTCGGTATTTCATCCGAAGCCAGAGAGAGAGTATTCAGATTCAATTATTCCACAAAAGAGAGAGGAACAGGCTTCGGGCTTCATGATGCTGCCAATTATATCAATGCCCGAAACGGAACTGTCACACTTCAGAGTAAAGGAATTGATGAGGGGCGCAGATCATTATCAGGCTGCCGATTTCAAAGTAAGCTGAGAGAAACCTGACCCCCATTCGGCTGAGCTCATGTCGAAGCCTGCCCCTTCCCTGAAAGGAATGGGGAAAATGTAGTGGCGAATAATTATTCGCCACTACTCATCTTCTTAAAAAAATATCAAAAAAGGAGACGGCATTTTTTTCTCCCGCCTGAAGGCCGAGTCTCCGCGTCTATAAAAATGATGAATAACAACAGAATTATTGTAGTTGATGACGAAGAATCTATATTAAATGATTATCTGATGATTTTATCCCCGCCCCGGGGCGATATTATCAGGCAGAGGGAAAAAGAGGCATTGGAGGCTGAATTATTCGGGGAATCTTCATCCCCTGAACAGCATTTTATACCTGAAAATTATGAGGTTGTCACCGCACTTCAGGGTAAAGAAGGTTTTGAAAAAGTTAAAAAATTTAAAGAGAACGGAACTCCTTTAGCTCTTGCATTTATTGATATACGAATGCCACCTGGCTGGGACGGAGTTCAGACCGCCAAAATGATCCGGGAGATTGATCCTGATATTGAAATAGTTATTGTTACAGCATATTCTGACAGAAATCGCCGGGAGATGGTGGATAATGTCGGAATGCCGGAAAAACTGCTTTATCTGAAAAAACCTTTTGACCCTGAGGAGATCAGACAACTGGCACTTGCTCTGACCAGAAAATGGAATCTGGAGCAGAAGGCTATACAGCACAGAAAATATCTGGAGCGTCTTCTTGATTCTGTCAGACGGCTGAAGACCCTTCACATATCCTCTGTCAGAGATGTTCTGTCGGCTATTCTTAATGAGGTATTGTATTTTGTTGATGCCCGGAAAGGATTTATTGCCAGACTGGAGCAGGATAAAATCAGTATGGAGATAAAATCAGAAGGGGTGAGCGATAAAGAGACTGATTTTCTGATAAAAGATATTTCAAGTGATTTATTCAGGATAAATAATATCTCATGGTTTGATAAGGTTATGATCTTTCCGCTGAGAAACGGATTCGGAAACTACTTTATTCTGGTTTCTGATCTTCAGCCCCCGATTCCTGAAGAGAAGATTGAGCTGTTAAGACTGCTGCTGGCGACCTCTTCGGAAGTGATTGAGAGTGTCAACAAACAGGAGCGGTTTCTGAAAAATGAACGGATTGCAACAATCGGTCAGATTGCCGCGGGTATTGTCCATGAAATAAATAATCCTCTGATGGTTATTGTCGGCACTGCTGATTTGTACAAAATGGAAGGGGAGAAAATGCGGCGTCTTTTTGATTCTTATACAGATATTTTAAATGAATGTAAGACAGCCATGCACTCAGGCAAAGAGATTCTCCCGGAACATATTGTAAAAAGGTTTGAGGAATCGCACCAACGCTTTGATCCCGGAAGAATATACAGAAAAATGAGCGATCATCATTCTGTTATCAGACATGGAGTGGAGCAGATCCGTATCCTGATGGAGAATATCCGATCTTTTTCCAAAGATACAGAGAGGTTTGATCCGAAATTCCAGGATGTGGGTGAGGCATTGGAGAATACGCTGATGCTGGCGTATAATGCCTTAAAGCATGGGATAACAGTTCATAAATCATGGGAATCCCCTCTTTTTGCATGGTGCGATATCAACGGTATGAATCAGGTTTTTCTGAATCTGATTCTGAACGCTGCTCAGGCAATGGAAGGAACCGGGGAATTGCGGATAGAGGGAAAAAAGAGTGACGGGAAGGTTCTTATATCTGTAAAGGATTCAGGCCCCGGTATTTCTGAGAAGGCAAAAGATCGGATATTTGATGCGTTTTATACAACAAAGGCTGAAGGAACAGGTCTGGGACTCTCTATTGTCAAGGGGATTATTGATAAGCACAGAGGAAAGATATGGGTAGAATCCGAACCGGGTAAGGGAGCCACTTTTTATGTTGAAATTCCGGAGGATGAGTTTTAGGTTTCAGGTTTCAGAAAAGTTTGTAGTACCGCCTTTAGGCGGTTACTGTGAAATCAGAAAAGTTTGTAGTACCGCCTTTAGGCGGTTACTGTGAAATCAGATGAGTAGGTTGGGGTGAATGAAATGAACCCCAACAAATACGTTTAAAATGAACCCCGACAAAAATAAACCGTTGGGTTTGTTTTGCTCTGTTGGGGGTTCATTTCATTCACCCCAACCTACGCTGCTGACAAATAATGTAGGGGTAAGCCCCATACGCATCAAGCTAAGGATTTTTATGATTCCCGGAACCGGAGGGGTTCGGCTACGCTCACCCCTCAGCTCCGGTAAATCAACCCTCCGGCTGCCATTTGTCCCCGGATAATAAAATCAGACTGTTATTTCCTTAGCTTGATGCGTATGGGGTAAGCCCCCGTGCTTACCCCTACATCATAGGGCAACCCCTACATCATAGGGCAACCCCTACATCATAGGGCAACCCCTACATCATAGGGCAACCCCTACATCATAGGGCAACCACAGGGGGTTGCCCCTACAGTTTTATCATTCATAATTAAATTAACTGGGTACTAAAACTTTTAGGAGAGACCGCCTAAAGGCGGTACTACGAACTTTTTCGATCTAATGATTTTAGCTGATAAGGAAAAATAATATGCAGATCAGAAAATCATCCATCATGTTTAAACTGACGACTCTGGTAACTGGTATGGGAGTACTGATGTTCATCTTTGTCATACTCGTTATTCCTCCGAAGATCAGAGAACTGTCCGCAGAGATTATGACGGATAATGCCAGATTTATTGTCCGGCTTCTGTCAGATAATTTGGCACTCGGTATGCAGGTGATGTCTCTGGATGAAGGAAAATCACTTGATCAGACCATTGAGCTTCTGAAGATAGGCTCTGAAAATAATCTGATTGAATCTGTCTCTCTTTTCAATGCTGAACTGGAGTTTATCAGGGGGAATACAGCGAGAAAAGAATATATCGGAACCTATGGTAAATCAGATAACCTTGTTGTAAAAGAGAGTGAAACCCGGTTAGCTCTATTTTCTCCTATAAAAGATGCAGATAAAAATACACTCGGATTTGTGGAGATTCTTTTTACCAAAAAATCTCTCCTCAGCAGGACCGGAGATTTTTTAAAGATAATATATGCTTCAGGCTGCGGGGTGATCTTCATAGGCTTGCTGGCGGCATTTTTGATTGCCCGGCAGATTGTTACTGTGTTAAAAAAAGTCTCCGGGCAGATGGATGAAAGTTCTCAGCAGGTGGCTTCAATCTCAGATCAGGTATTTTCTGCCAGCCGCTCTTTATCAGAAAGGACTTGTGAACAGGCAGGCTCTATTAAAGAGATTTCAGCATCTCTTGAAGAGATGTCTTTAATGATCAGACAGAATGCTGATAATGCGGGTCAGGCAAATTCTCTGATGAAGGAGACAAGTCAGGTAGTAGAAGATGCAAATACATCTATGGCTGAATTAAGCAGATCCATAGAAGAGACATCTAAAGCAAGCGAAGAGATATTCAGGATTATCAAGACTATTGATGAAATAGCATTTCAGACAAATCTCCTTGCCCTGAATGCAGCAGTTGAAGCGGCAAGAGCAGGGGAAGCCGGCGCGGGATTTGCAGTGGTTGCCGAAGAGGTAAGAAATCTTGCGATCCGTTCGGCGGAAGCCGCAAAAAATACATCCGGTCTTATTGAAAATACTGTTAAAAGAGTCAAAGATGAAACAGAGATTGTCACCAGAACCGATGAAATTTTTAAAAGAGTTGTTGCTATAACCCGGAAAGTAAGGGAACTGATAGAAGAGATTACCGAGGCGTCTCAGGAGCAGTCAAAAGGAACTGATCAGGTGAATAAAGCTGTGGCAGAAACAGATAAAATCACAAAGCAGAACACAGTCTGTGCTGAAAAGTCAGCCTCTGCCTCTGAAAAACTGAATATGCAGGTAAAACAGATAAAAAGACTGGTAAGAGAACTGACTGATCTGGTTGGCGGGAATATTCAGGAAAAGGTAAGGGGTGAGAGGCAGGATGAAAGGGGTGAGGGGAATATTATTCGTTCAGCAAGCTACAGACCAAAGCCGACAGCCAATCCCGATGTTCCGCACAGGAATGGAAAACCTCTTATTCCTTTGAAAAAAAATCGTTATTCATCTCAGCCGGATGTAAAAGAAGTCCGTCCTGACCAGCTCATTCCGTTTGACAATAATGATAATTTTGAGGATTTTTGATTATAAAAACCCTAAGGGTCTTTGAATATCCTTAGGGTTTTTACAGGTGTGCGGGGAAAAATGTATAAATCTGACAAAGCAGTAAAGATATTATTTATTTTCAGCTTATCTGTATTTTTTTTGTTTATCCTGAAAAAAGAGATGTCTGCCGAAGATTTCGGAGATGTGCCTGTAAATATACAGGCATCTCTTTTTTTGAAACTCCTTGTTTTCAATAAAGATATAAGCGAAAGTGACAAAATTTCTGTTTATGTTGTCGGAAGCCCTGATTTTGCGGCTGAAATGAAAAAAGAGATCGGAAAAAAAATCGGAAAAGCAACTTTATCTGATGTGACTGAAGGGGAGAATCTGCCGTCATCAAAGCCTTCAGTGATTTATCTGGGTGATGCTTCAAAGCTGGATCTGTTTATCAGATACACAAGGGAAAACAAATTATTAAGTATAACCGGAATACCATGGACTGTGCCGAAAGGGATAACTCTGGGACTCGGCGTCTCTGAAGGAAAACCCAGAATTCTGCTGAATATATCTGCTTCAAAAGAGGAAGGGGTATCATGGAACCCTGCTATATTCAAAATTTCAACGACTTTTAAATAAAAAATATATAAGTTATGAATATAAAATGTAAAAAATGCAAAAGCCTTTTTCATATAGATGAAAATCTTATCAAGCCGAAAGGGTCAATGGTACGCTGCTCAAAATGTAAGCATGTATTCAGAGTTTATCCGGCTACATCTGAACCGGATGTTTCAGAAGAGGTTAAGGAGAAAAAAAATTCTTCAGAACCCTCTCCTATATTTTCAATTGTTGAAGAAGAAGAGTGTCCGCTTTACCGCCTTGGAGATGAATTTCAGTTATCAGATAATATTTTTCTGGTGCCGCATAACAAAGCGCCCTGTCTTATTCTTGTCAAAGATGTAAAAAAGATTCTTCATGAATCTGAAAAAAAAGAGAATCGGGCAACAGCAAATCCGATGTTATCTTTAATTGCAGCGGGTGCAGCGGTTCCATAAAATTCGGATACAAGGCGTCTCTGCTTAATAAGCAGAACAATTATATTGATGCTATTGTCAGTCTTTTGAGCAGGTTTGAAATATTTGAAGGTCTTGACAAAGACGATCTCAAAGAGCTTGTCTCTTATCTGAGAATTGACAAATTTGCCAGAGGCGATTTTGTTCTGAGAAAAGGAGATCCGGGCAGAAATTTATTCCTGATTGTATCCGGTGTAGTAGATGTGCTGAGTGATGACGGAATGCAGATCGCCACTATGCTAAAAGGGGATGTTTTCGGGGAGATGAGTCTGTTGAGCGGTGATCCCGTAGGTGCGACAATAAAAGTTATAGAGTCAGCAGTGGTTCTGCAAATCAGCGGTGATAATTTTAAAAAAGTTCTGGATAAATTCCCTTTTCTTCAGATGAGTGTCAGCCGTCTGCTTGTCCGGCGCATGGCAGAGATAAATCTGACACGCACTGAAGAGTTTGCATCAGGATTGGCAGGGAAACTTTCTGAAATGCCTCCTTCTGATCTCTTTCAGACATTTAATATAAATCAGAAAACAGGAGTATTAAGTTTAAAACTTCCGCAGGGTTCTGCATATCTATCTTTCAGAAAAGGGAGGCTGGTGAATGTCAGATACAGAAATATGAGAGGTGAAGATGCTTTTTTTGAGCTTTTAAAGCTAAGAGAGGGGAGATTCAAGTTTACGCCGGGGCTTCCCCCTGAGGATATGAGAGCGCCTGAAGTCGGCGATTTTATGTATCTCTTAATTGAAGGATTAAGGCGCATAGATGAAGATGACAGAAGATTCCTCAGAACAGTCATACCCACATTGATTTAATAAACTTAGTTTTTGGAAACCTGACCCCCATTCGGCTGAGCGTTCGACTGAGCTCACGCCGAAGTCTCATGCCGAAGCCTGCCCCCTTCCCAAAGGGAAGGGGGGAATAAAGCGGAATGAGGTCTCCCCTTCCCTTTGGGAAGGGGTCGGGGGTCAGGTCGGATCTTAACTTAATGGCATTGCCCTGCCCCCTTCCCTAAAGGGAAGGGGTTTACAAATTTTGTGCGTAAGATGAGTCAGTATTATAAATCGGAGAAGATAGAGGGCATAACCCGTCTTGCAGTGTATATGATTAATGCCGCAATTAACTTATTGTTATACAATAAAAAACAAATAAATAATAAAGGAGGAAAAAGGTTATGACAAAAAAAATGTGTGTTTTCTGTATCGCTGTTTTGATTTGTATCAGTTTTATTAACGGCAATGGAATGGCTGCGGATAAATTCCGTATTGCATGGTCTCATTACACAGGGTGGGAGCCGTGGGAGCTTGCACGGCATAGCGGAATCCTTGATAAATGGGCAAAAAAGAACGGAATTGAGATCAGTCTGGAGCTTATTAATGATTATATTGAAAGCATCAACCTTTATACTGCCGGAACATATCACGGCTGTGTTATGACTAATATGGACTCCCTGACCATTCCCGCAGTCGGCGGAGTTGATTCTACGGCTCTGATTATCGGTGATTTTTCAAACGGGAATGACGGGATCGTCATGAAGAACGGAGATAAAGTATCTGATCTGAAAGGAAGAGAAGTCAAGCTGGTTCAGTTGTCGGTTTCCCATTATCTTTTGGCAAGAGCGTTGGAGAAGAATATTCTCACTGAGCGGGACATGATGATTATCAATACCTCAGATGCAGATATTGCCGCGATCTTTGCGGCTGATTCCAATGGCGCGGTTGTTACATGGAATCCGCCGCTGATTCAGTGCCGCAATGTCAAAGGTGCAAAAATGATCTTTGATTCAAGCCAGATTCCGGGTGAAATCATTGATCTGATGGTGGTTCGTACTGATACACCGGATGCTCTGAAAAAAGCACTTGCAGGAGCGTGGTATGAAACTATGTCGCTTATCTCCGGTAAAAGCAAAGAAGGAAAAGAGGCGATTCTGTATATGGCAAAATTCGCCGGAGGTACCGAGGCGGAATTCAGAGCGCAGCTCAGAACCACCTCCATGTTTTATAACGCAGCAGAAGCGTTTAATTTTACCCGTAGTGAAAAGCTGAAAGAGACTATGGAATATGTCCGCACTTTCTGTTTCAGTCATGGTCTTTACGGAGATGCTGATTCAAAAGATTTTGTCGGTATTCAGTTCCCTGACAGCAGCGTTATGGGGAATAAAGCAAATATCAGACTCCGCTTTAATGCTGATTTTATGAAGATGGCTATGGATGGTCAGTTGTAGGAGCAATCCCTCTGTGGTTGCCCTATTCACAGCCCGTAGGTTGGGGTGAATGAAATGAACCCCAACCTACGGTACTGCAATATGATTCATAAAGACTTGAATTGCTTACAAAACATGGAAATATTACCATATCTTCATTTTGCAGCCCGGATAAAATCAGGAATTTGTCTTTTGAAGCATTTTCCCATTCTAATGCTCCGGCATGGGAGCAAGGGATAGAATATAATTCGATTCTTGCTAAAAAAGAGAGTCTGATAAAAGCCGCCTCACAGCCGGATGCCAATGTAACTCTGGCGTTTACAGAGAATAAAGAGATTATCGCTTTAAGTATTTTACAATATTCTGATTCTTCTGAAAGATGGCTAAGAGTCGGGGACAGGATTATGATGGAGGTCTCTGTTATTGAAGTGAGCAGAAGATGGCGGTCTATGGGGATCGCCGGAGAGCTTCTTCATTCGCTGATGCAACATCCGTTAAAAGAGGATCGCATCTTCTACATGGTAGGATATTCATGGACTTGGGATTTAAATGGAACGGTTATTTCTGCTGCTGCTTACAGGGAGATGATGACTGCTCTTTTCTCCCGGCATGGTTTTCAGGTTTTTAAAACCAATGAACCGAATATTCTGTTGCGTCCTGAAAATCTCTTTATGGCGCGAATCGGAGCCAATATATCAGAAGCAGTTCAAAAGCAGTTTAAAAAAGTAAGATTTAATCTGGACTTATAAAAACCATAAGAATTTGAGGAATCCTTTGGAATTTTATTCATTATTATGAGTTACTTTAAAACCCATCTTTCTGTAGCATCATTGGCAAGCGGCGTAGCAGCGACCGGTATGCTTGCCGCAGGCGTTGTAAAATCTGACGCGGTGATCTTATGCTTTTTACTGGGGATTATCGGCGGTATCCTGCCTGATATAGATTCTGATACATCAGTGCCTTTAAGCCTGACTTTTAATATCCTTGCGCCGGTGGCTGCCTTTGTTGTCATGTTCAGCCAAAATATCGGCTATTCTCTGGCGGAACTGCTGATTATCTGGCTGACAACGTTTATTATAGTCAAATATCTTCTGTTTATTATTTTTTCCCGTTTTACAACACATCGGGGAATGATTCATTCAATACCAGCGGGTGTGATCTTCTGGTTTATAACAACGATTCTGCTTTACAGAATCTTCTCTTTTTCGGATTTTGCTGCATGGACAGCCGGTTTTTTTCCTCTTTTTCGGATTTATAGTTCATCTTATTCTGGATGAAATGAACAGCATTGATTTTGGCGGAAGACGGATAAAATCATCGTTGGGAACTGCTTTAAAATTGGTCAGTTTTAAAGATTTAAAAAATACTCTCCTGATTTATGTTTGTATTATATGCTTATTTTTTATGATGCCTAATCACAGACCTTTTTTTAAAACAATTTTGAATAAAAATACATTTCTTAATATTCATCTTATACCAAAAAATCAATGGTTTAAAGGATTATTTGATGATAAAAAATATTTTTGAATCAAAACAGATTGAAGCATCTGCGCCATGCAGAATTGACATGGGTGGAACTCTTGACATCAGTACATTTTACTATCCGCTGCGTCATCTTCACCCATGTACCTTTAATATTGCCATAGGACTGAGAACAAAAGTAACGCTTTCCCCTTATGAAAGGGGCATGGTAAAGGTCTCTTCAAGAGGATTTGAATCTGTGGAATATCCGATTGATGAAGTTCCGTTTAATCATCCTCTTGGATTGATGTTCGCGGTTGCCGCCTATTTCAGAGCCGAAGGTGTTCATATTCAGATCGCTTCATCATCCCCGCCGCGCAGTGCATTAGGAGGGTCATCAGTCGCGGCTGTTGCATTGATAGCGGCTTTAATGAAGTCAGAAGTCAGAAGTCAGAAGTCAGAAGTCAGAAGTCAGAAAATTGCCATGCTTGCCCATGCTCTTGAATCAAGCGTTGCAGGTGTTCCATGCGGAATTCAGGATCAGTTGGCGGCGGTCTATGGAGGGGTGAATCTCTGGCATTGGCGTGCTGAGGGTGAAGGAGCTATCTTTGAAAGAGAAATAATTTCATCTGATTCTTTGGAAAAGCATCTTCTTTTGGCATACTGCGGTATTCCTCATGAATCAAAGAATATTAATCAGCGGTGGATCAATCAGTTTCTTTCAGGTAAAAACCGTAACTTATGGGCAGAGATTATATCATGCACTCAAAAGTTTGCTGATTCTTTAAAAAAAGGGGATTATAAAACCGCTGCTGAATTGATGAATAAAGAGACGGCTATAAGAAAGAATATGACGCCGGATGTGCTGGATGAAATCGGTGATGAATTAGTCAGAACCGCTGTTGAATATGACTGCGGAGCAAGATTCACAGGCGCAGGCGGCGGCGGCTGTATATGGGGAATCGGTGAGATTGAAAAGATTGACATACTCAAAGAAATATGGAAAGAGATTCTTTTAAAAAGAGAAGGAGCTTGTCTGCTGGATGTTAAAATAGATTCGGAAGGATTAATCAGTCGGGTTACGCTGCGCTAACCCGATCTACATACTACTACATACTGAAGGATTAATAATAAAGGGAGAATAAATGTATTTTCAGGAAGTTATACAGTCTTTAAATAAATTCTGGGCTGGCAAAGGGTGTGTGCTGGCTCAACCTTATGATATGGAGGTCGGTGCAGGAACATTTCATCCCACAACCCTGTTAAGAGCATTGGGACCCGAACCTTGGAGTGTGGCGTATGTTCAGCCTTCACGCCGACCTACAGACGGGCGTTACGGTGAAAACCCGAATCGGCTACAGCATTATTATCAATATCAGGTTATTCTGAAGCCATCTCCGGCTGATGTTCAAGGGCTATATCTGGAGAGTATGAAAGTGCTGGGAATAGACCCGCTTGAGCATGACATCCGTTTTGTTGAAGATGACTGGGAATCACCGACATTGGGAGCATCCGGGCTTGGCTGGGAAGTCTGGCTTGACGGTATGGAGATTACTCAGTTTACCTATTTTCAGATTGCCGGAAGCATTGAACTGCATCCTGTTTCTGTTGAATTAACTTATGGTCTTGAACGGATTACCATGTATCTGCAAGGGATAGACAATGTTTATGATCTGAAATGGAATGAAAAGGTAAAATACGGGCATATTTATCATCAGCAGGAGGTTGAGCAGTCAACCTATAATTTTGAAAAAGCAGATGTGGATATGCTTTTAGACCTCTTTAATAAATATGAAGCAGAATCCCTGCACGTAAGTAAAGAACCGCTGGTTCTTCCCGCGTATGAATATTGCCTGAAATGCTCTCATACCTTTAATCTTCTTGATGCACGCGGCGCAATCAGTGTTACAGAGCGAACCGGATATATTGCCCGGATACGGAATCTTGCAAGGACTTGTGCAGAGGGATATTTAAAACAGCGCGAGGCAATGGGGTATCCGCTGATGAATTAGGGAATAGAGGATTAGAGGGGTAAAGGGTTAGAAGATTTAGGAAACCAAGTTTTTTGAAAAAACTTGGTTTCTTGAGCTTAATCCATATATGCTTTAAAAAGGCTTTTTATCCCTTCAATCAGCTCTCTTTTCAATGCGGATGTCTCCATGCTCTCCTGATTTGCAATCATACATCCTTCAGATTCCATTAAAGTATCAATAATTGTAAGATGATTTTTCCGCAGCGTATTACCTGTTTCAGTATTTTCAATAATCATATCAGAGTCTTCAGGAATAAGAGATTCTGTTGCTCCGTAAGTCATGATAATCCGATAAGGGTGAAGATGATTTTGCTGTGCAAAATGATCCGCAATATAAACATATTCTGATGCGATTTTCAGATGCTCTTTTCCGCGTTTCAGACGAAATCTCCGTACATAATCAGAGAGCTTATCATTTTCATTAACAAAATCTTCATGCACAGCCGCCACAATTCTGACTTTCCCGAATCCCATTCTGAGAAGCGGCTCTTTATCAATAGGAGAGGCGGGGAACCGTTTTTTATGTTCATTCAGCCAATCTGTGCCGGATATTGCCAGATCAAAATTCCCGTTTGCAACCTGAGTCGGCATATCCTGCGGACGAATCACTTTTGCCGCAACCATATCAGGGTGTTTTATGATTTTTTTTGCCTGTTCTGCCTCTAATCTCATTACAGGTCTGCGTTTCAGATTGGATTTGTCATATCCGTCAAAGCCGATTCCAGCACCTTTTATAAAAGGGAGGACATGGTTCATTAAATGACCGTCAGGAATGGCAAAATTAAGTTTTTCTTTATCTCGTGTCATATTTGATCTGTTTTCCGAAAAAACCTAAGTGAATTTGTGCCTTTGTGCCTTTGTGCCTTTGTGTTTTTTACCACAAAGACACAAAGGCACAAAGACACGAAATAGCAGAAAAAACAAAGTCTGTTTACTGTTTTATGTACTAAGAGTTTTATAAACCCTTAGGGTTTTAAAAATTCAAGTATCGGAGAGAGATTCTTCTCTGTAAAACTTTTCCGGTTTACAATCAGACAAGTATCTGACTCCAGAAGATTATCAATCGGATGCAATTCCATTTCATGAAGTTTTTCTTTATCATCCACTGCAAGAATAACAACATCTGCATGTTCAGGCGGATATGCCTCGACGCTTCCCCATGCAGAAAATACTTTAAATTTTTTCAGTCGGTTATGAATCGCAAAATACTCCGCCATATTCGGATATTCACTCACAATCACAACAAAATCTTCTCTTTTTTTCAGATCATTGATATTTTTCATATCTGAATTTAATCCGGTGCAGGCGTATAATCCTTTTCTGTTTAATCCCAAATGCCTGAATATATGAAGCAGACTGGCTCTGTATCTGACAGTATGCTCCTGTATCCAGTCCATGCCGCAGAAGCCAATATCATAATTTCCCGCGGCAATCTGAATTGCAACATCTTTTTCCGCCATAATCTTTGCCCGTATATCAGATTCGCAGTTGATCTTTACAGTCGGGCGATATGTGCGGTTTTTGGAATGATATTCTTCTATTGGAAAATTGAGTTCTTCAAGAAGATTTCCCAAAGGCAACATTACATCTCCTTTGGGAAAGGATATATTTATCTCTTTATCTGTCATTCAGTTCACCAAAAAGATTCATCAGAAGCGGCTTGCCGATCTTCTGACTGTAAAGTACCTGATAACCGTCTGTAAATCTTTCATGATCCACTTCAATTACCAGTCCGTATTTTTCATAATCCCCCTGCTCCACACGGCTGAATCTGATCCGGGATATAAATCCAAGCCCTGATAATTTATCACAAAGCCGCTGTCCGGTGATAACATTATACCTTGTTATATTGCTGATATAAATACATATATTCTGACGGTTATCAGGAGTTTCAGCGGGAGCCTCTGTCAGCCCGATAATATTCTTTGCATATAAAGCAAAACCGACTGCGGGAACAGGCTCTGATAATTCACATATATCTCTGATAAAATTATCATAACGACCGCCGGAGCAGAGAATGCTGCTGCCTGATCTTCTTTTACGGACAGATAGAATCTGAAACTGAATCCCTGTGTAATATTCCAAATCTCCTGAAAATGAAAAATCAAAACGATAAGGACATTCAAGAGTGTCTAACCGCTCGCAGACAGATTCAAAATTTTCAAATTTAAGACGTATCTTTTCATAATCTGACGGCTGAATATTATTTCTGATATTTTTCAGATAGTTTGCTGAATGATATTCAGATTCTTTTCCGGTCAAATCAGATGAAGCAGCCCGGATAATCTCTGCATTAATAGAAGGATAAGAGAGATAAAGATAATTTTCCTTAACTCCGATCTCCCTGATAATATCAGACGCCATATAAATCACTTCAATATCTGATTGATAAGAATCAGTTCTGATATTCTCAACCCCGCACTGCCAGCGCTCTGAAATATCATCTCCTGAATCTGCCCATTCAAAATGGTTCTCCACATAACAGAGTTTCTGTCTGGGATTTTCAGCAAAAAGATGATCCCTGTAAAACCGTGCCACGCACGCGGTTGAATCCGGTTTGAGTGCAACACGTTCACCGCTCCATCCGTCCCAGTCTATAAAGGAATAGATTCGCCTGAGTTTATCTTCGCTCAACGCTCCCGGAGCAGTAAAGATATAAAGCGGCTCAATGGTTGATGTCCTGATTTCATTATAACCGAAGTGAGAGCATCGGCTGAGAAAAGATTTCTCCAATTTCCGAAACCGGATGCTCTCATTAATGGTCATATCATTTTTGGAACTTTTATTTTTCATATAAATATCTCTGTTTTATAGTTTTTTTCTTATTACCACCAAAACATGGGAAATAGAGAAATATCAATTTTTTACTTGATTTATATTTCAAATTCATTACCTCTTTATCTTATAAATTTTAACTATATTAAATCATATATATATCTAATTTTTTGTCCAGTTAATTATATGCAAACCTTGAATATTTTCAAAATGAGCATCTCTTGTAAGCAAAGGCACAAGACAGAGGCAATCCAAATATCATTTTCAGGAAGAGGACGACCTGTTTTCTTCAGTTCATAACGTATAGACGCATATCTGGCAGTTATATTTTTATCAAGCGGAATAAATAGCGAATGTTCTAAAAACTTATAAACCGCATCCTGATTCTCTTTAACTCGCTGGCTGTTCAATGCGCCGTAAAGCAATTCTCCGATAACAACAGCAGGTACAAGAATAATTTCAGATTCATTTATCAGCCTGCAAACTTCGGGAACTCCTGCTCTGTAAGCAATCATCGCGTTAGTATCAACGACTTTTTTACCATTCACCTTCAATACGCGAAAACTCCTTGTCAATAAGCAGTTGCATATCTTCAGCCTCTTTTGAAGAAAACGTTCCGATTAAATCATCCAATCCTTTTTTAGGTAGTGGGTCAAATCCGTTGAAAAAAATTGCAGGGGCAAATAATTATTTGCCCCTACGGAAGATTGTCAACGGATTTGACCCACCACCTTTTTATAAGAAGAAGGAAAAATAATTATCCATGCTTTCTGATGATTTCCCAATTCTTCTATTGGATAAAGAGGTTTAAAAACATTATCTTCATATATTACTTCAATCATCCGGTTCATAACAGTTCTCATATTTAAAGAATTTCTCTCATATTTTTTGATTTAATATTTAATTTTGGGTGGTGAATCAAACCTGTTGATGAATCAGATTTTAGTCAATATTTTTATAAATCGTTGTATTTTTTTATCAACGGATTTGACCTACTGCCCAATATAATTTTTTGTATTATCAAAAAAACTAAGTTTCCTGAAGAATCTTAGTACACAGCGGCATAATTACACCGCCTGTTAAAAATTGTAGGGCGGACTAAGCGCAGCGTGTCCGCCTTTTTATAACCGGAGGCGTATTTATGCCGGTGTGTACTTAGTTTTTTAATACTTGGCTTTTTCTAAACGTAATGTTTTCTGCTTTTCATGTAATTTATATGTTATCATTTTTTTAATCAACAACTATTAATTGAACTCACGTTATCATAGAAATTTCAATTTTTTTCAGGAGCATCCCGACTATCAGAATTTCAAAACCCGAATCCGACCACGGTAACATCATCCTGTATTTCATTTTCTCCCCGGTATGCTTCAAATGCTTCAACCAGCATATTCCTCTGTTCATCAAAAGGCTTAACAGCAACACCTTTTAAGAGTTCCTTAAACTGCGTACTTCCGAAGCGGCGGTCAGCATGTCCGCCCATCTGATCTGCAAAGCCATCGCTGTACATATAAAATGACATACCTTTTTCAACAGCAACCGTATGAGTTGTAAAATTGAAATCCAAATCAGAACGTTTGTATCCGAGACTCTGCCTGTCTCCTTTGATTATCTGTACTTCGCCGTTATGAACAATAAGTAAAGGCAATTTTGCTCCTGCAAAAGTCAGTTCATCAGTTATCAGTGAACAGTTATCAGTTATCACATTATTCATTTTCTGTTCACTGTTCACTGACAACTGAACCCTCACAATTGCCGCATCCAGCCCGTCATCAGAGAGAGTATCTTCTGTATCCTGACGGAGCGTTTTTTTAACAATGGTATTAAGACGTTTTAAAATCTGGGCGGGATCATAACATTCTTCACTGATGATAATCCGTCTCAGCCCTGTATAAGCAATCATAGTAAGAAATGCACCCGGAACCCCGTGTCCTGTACAGTCAATCACGGCAATAACAAATCCGTCTTCAACGGATTCAGCAAAGAAAATATCACCCCCCACTACATCTCTGGGCATCCATAGAAAAAAACTATCCGGCAGATAAGTCTTTATTTTATCTAAATTCGGCAGCAATGCGTTTTGTATCATCTTTGCATAATGAATACTCTCCATTATCTTTTCATTGGTTTCACGGAGAGATTCCTCCAGACGCTCCCGTTCTGTAATCTCTTTTTGCAGTTTTCCAAGTGATTCATGCAGTTTCTGATTTGCAAGATTTAAATCCGCCACCCGCTCTGCCACAAGATGATCCAGATGGCTCATGCTCCTGTTAATAGTTTTAAGCATGATGTTAAACGCGGTAGCAAGATTGCCAAGCTGATGATCATCATGAACAGGCATTTCTGCTTCAAGATTGCCTTCGGAAACCGACTTGATTGTATCAACAATCTCATCAATCAGTGTTCCGCGGAATACATCTTTATCCCGCAGCTCTTCATATTTTCTTTTCAGTTCCGCATAAGCCTCGGGTGTAACCTTTTCTTCACATGAATTATCCTGAGAATCATGACAAATCTTTTTGTCAGACGATCCGCATGAAAAAGCATCTTCAAGAAGCTGCGCCAGAGATTTTGCTCCGTCAAACTGGGATCCCAGATCAGCGCCGGTCTTTGCAAAGATAAGAATCCTGCGGGACTGATTGACAAAACAGGCGTTATCATGATTCTCACGGCATTTTCCGCAAAGCGATTCAACGGATTCCAGTGCATTGTCAAGTTTCTGACTCTCATACGGCGTTGAATCATCAGGAAGATTATCCAACATAAAAGTCGGATTTATCTGACGGATATTTTTGACAAAATCAAGAAGAATATCTGCTGTCAGACGTGCAAGAACCGGATTTGCCGATTTTCCGGCAAGTTTTTTAACAGACTGATAAGCTTTGAACGCATCATTATGGCTTCCGATAGGCATAATTTTTTTTATGATTACAAATTCAGGTCTTTACGCATCTTCAGCAATCCGTAACTGCGGGCAAGAGTCCGCTCAAGCCGGGAAAATATATCATCTCCGATATTCATTTTTTCAAATACTGCTCCTGCCTCGGCAAAGATGCGGTTATCTGTTTTTATCTCTTTCTGTCCGAGACGCTCCAGAGTCTTATATAATCTCTCTCCTTCTTCAGCAGAATTTTCATACCATTCCAGAATATTTTTCATAAAATTGATACTATCTTCGGGACTTACCCCTGTTGTCAGTCTTAATCCTTTAAAATGAACTGAACTGCCGACTCCGCCGACATAAATATCATAAGCACCGTTATTTCCGAGCAGTCCGATGTCAACACAGAATGATTCAAGACAATTCCGTGTTGCAGTCTGAAACAGCAATCTTTACATCAAATTTGGCGGCACGCCCGAAGATTGCCTGATTAATCTTCAGAGAGAGCGACAACCCGTCAAGCCCCTGAGACATACTGCAAAGCGTACCGCAGCAGGCTCTGATATTACGGATACCCCGATGCAGGATACCGATACTCAGTCCGACTGATTCCAATTCATTTTGAACTGTTTCAAGCTGTTCAGCATTTAAGCAGCAGTACAACCCGCTGTGCATGTGTGATTTTTGCAACTCCTGCTCCTTTTTTTGTAATTTCAGATATTTTTGCAAGCTGCTCCCCATTGAGAAGACCTCCGGGGCAGTTCACAATTGCGGCAAATGCTCCGTTGGTCTGTTTAAGTCCCAGACCCCATACAGGACCATCATCTGAGGGAATTTTACCGCTTAAAATTCTGGTCAGCAGGTCTGTATAGCGGCTGTCTAAAGCCAGTTATTTCAATTTTGATCTCATAAGTATCATTGTCAAGATTGTTACATGAGATTATTTTTCCTTTGACTTCAGCAATATCACCAATCGGAAGTGTTATTCCGAAAAATACTTCGGCTCCGACTTCAGCTTTTTCATCAGATTTGATAATAACTGTAAACGGTATATCACTTTCTGTCAACTTGTCTGACAGGCACAAAGGGGCATCTTCCAATATAATCTCTTCAAGAATAACAGGTTCTGTCATTTTTTTCCTCCTGATTTTTTCGTTTCCAAACAGAGTTTTGGAATGATAGAAAAGAGTGTAAGTCTTGTTCCCGCGCAAAGCGTTGGAACAGGTAAATCTATACATACTGTTTACTTCATTTCATAAAACATGGAGAAAAGTCAATGGGGAATGAGGTGTATTTGAAGGTAGAAATAACCTGCTTATGATCTGATTTGTAAAAATATTGAATGATTAGTCTGAATCACGGATTGCATTGTAACATCTACAAGGATTTTGGTTAAGAAAAGGATTTTTAAGGAAGCATCTTTCAAATCCTATTCTTACACACAATCCCTGTAGATATATGCAATCTGTGAAATCCGTTCAATCCGCTTTGCTCTTGTTCCCGCGCTTCGTGTGGGAACTAAATATCATCAAAATCAAACTCATTCAAATCTTTGATTTTTTGTTCCTCCTGATCGCTTAAAGGAGTGTTTATAACCTCGCTGACAACATCTGAATTGACTCCCCATATCTCGCCGAGATTTTCAGCAATAGTACGCTTTTCACGTGGGGTGAATCCGCCAAATGCACGGCGCAGAAAGACCAGCGCGCGTGTAAACTGTTCATCATCCATTGAAGAGACATAAATAGCCAACTGCTCCCATAGCGGAAGCCGTGCCAACAAGGCGTAACGGTTCCTTTTGGATAATCCTTCAAACCACCCTGCCCCGAGATCCGCGGAAATACCGGGAGATAAACGCCGCGATACTTCCCTTGCCAATTCATCATTTTTTATCAATTGCCGTTCAAGAAGAATCGCACACGCATACCCTGATAAAAGCGGATTCAGATGATCCGCATCAGAAAGTTTATGAAGTTGACTTATCCAGAGAGCCTCGTCAACTATCTGATCATATTCAAGAGATATTTGATTAAGTACTGATATACCGTTTAAAACTGTTTTGGCAGCATCATTGTCACAGTTTGCCGCATTCATGAGTAAAAGAGAGCCTTGAAGAAACAACTGTTCAATAATCGCTTTCAGGGGTTCAGGATCAATCCGCCGGACATCGCCGTAACGAACCAGCATTCCAAGTTCATTTGCCGCCTGAGCAGCAGCCGTAAATTCAGTAGATTCACTTGCCAAATGCTGAAGATTCTGTCTCGCCTGATCCATAATGGCAGCCATCCCGCATTCCCAAGCCTGACGGAGAATCACCGCAGCATTTGCGACTGACGTGCATTTTTCCAGAGTCATTTTAAAGCGATATGCGGTTGCCAGTTCAACTGTCTCTCCCATGAGAACAGCCTCTACAAGAGCGATTTCAGATTCAGGTGTCCATTGCAGGCTCCATCTTTCTTTAAATGTTGCTGAATCCTGTTTTATCTGCTGCTTTGAGGCAAATCCGATTTCCAGAATATTTAACTGGTGCAGAAAAAAAGAGCGGTTCAAATCAAGAAATGCGGCTTCTTCGGATTTAACTCGCCGGTTTTCACGCAAATCAAGCTCCAAATCCTGTTTAACGCCTGTCCGATATTTTTCCAGCTTTAACAATTTGATCTGACGATAAAAATCATCCTGAATAGCAGTCTGGCTGACACCTTCGGGAAGTTCACCGATTGCTGTGCCGATCTCCACTTTTGCCATTGCCTCTGCAATAACTGATTTTTCACCATATCCGATAAGGGTAATTGCTGCATCCTTTAAATCATAAAGGGTAGGAGCAGAGCTATTTTTTAACGCAGCAAGGGTATTTGCCAAACGAACGCCTTCAATCACCTCGGCGGTTGATCTTGAAGTGCCTGATTCACGGATATGACGGACAATCCTTGAGAGATATTCAGCAGGCAGATTTGCCAAATCCTGATTCTGAAGTGATTGCCACAGCATTTCAAAATATAAGGGCGCATGATTCCCTGCTCCATATCCTGACTGTGAAGATAATTTAAAATACGAATACGGCATCAGAGTCAGTTTGCTCTCTGTCCGGGGAAGGTTTGCCAGTTCTTCATCTGTCATAACCGGCGCGTTCTGTGTCATGACCGGAGCGTGATAAGCTCCGACAATAACAGCAATTTTTTCAGGATTATAACCTTCATCAATTACTGCCTGAATCTGACGGCGCATAAATGCTTCACGCACCAGAGTTTCAGCAGTTGAGATAAGAGTATCATCCGCCATATCACGTAACCCTTTTCCAAACTCATAAGCCGCAAAGCGGTAGCTGTTCAGATTCAGATTATGCTCGAAATTGCGCTCCCAGTAGGTTTCATAATCCGGTTCTCCTGCCTGACGTGCAAAGCGGTCATAAAGAGACGTTTGTAGTTCCGCCTTTAGGCGGTTATCATGGGGAAATAAAAGATGCGATTCTTCTGAATTATCATCTTTATTCTGATCAGACGTTTTTTCAGGCTGTTCTTTCACGCCTTGCAATGCAAGAAAAATATCTGAAGGGAGATCAATAAACCGGGCTTCAATATCATGTTTTTTTGCCCATTGTAATGCCTGATATTCAGGGCTGTATAAGGCTATGGGATAGAGCAGGGTTCTTACAGGAAGTGCATTTGTATAGGCAAGTATTGCAATCGGCAATTTTGTCCGGCGATCAGTGATATAACGGAGCAGTTCTTCATTTGCGTCTGACAATCCTTCTATCAGAATTATTTCCGGCTGAATCTGCTCCAGAAACATGCAGACATGCCACGCTCCAGCCGGGGATAAGTGTCTTATACCAAATATTTGTGCGAACATATTTTTTCTATTATATTGTTAAAATATCTGCGGGGACTTCGGTAAGCTCAGTCGAACCGTTTTGGAAACCCCGCAGGTCTTTTCGTTACAAGGCAGACATATTGAGAAATCTGATTTTATCCTTTATGCTGCCTGAATGGATCGTCCTGTAATCTGAGGTTTCAGAGAGAAGTTCTAATACTTCTTCAGCATTGTCAAGAGCCTCTTCATAAGAATCGCCGTAAGTTACAGGCTGCATGACAGTATCTTCAAATTCAGGCAAAAACACGACAAAACAGGCGTCTTCTTCTGACCATTGAATTACAACCTTGCTTTTCATTGTATATCTCCTTGATTTTTCAGTTGTTCAATTACTTCAATTATCTGTTTTTCCAAATATGGCTTTGCATCGCTGCTATCTTTACCTGATATGATGACAGCTTTTTTAAAATTAGGATGAATCCATTTTGTATGACTGCCTTTTGCAGCTTTTTGTATAAATCCTGATTGTTTCAACAGTTTTTTCAGTTCTCTGATTTTTATCGCCATTATTTGCCTGTTTGTTCATGTAATATCGCTGGAACGATGAACCCCTGATGTTTTTTCAAATGCTTAGATTTTATGGAGCAATATGCCCGCCCCCTGTTTTTAGCTCCGCAGGAGCGACATATTTGTAATAATATTATCTATAGCGGAAAAAATATAACAACGAATTAAGCGGCGGCGGTAGCCGTCCGCCTGAACTACGGGTTAGCGGTTTATTCAGTCAATATTTTCCGTAATATCTATAACCTCATATTCAGGCATAGAAACAAAAAGATCGTCTTTAATTGTATTGAGTTTTTCAATGGTTGCTTTCAATGCGTGTTCCGATTGGTCAATCCCAATCCATTTTCTCCCATTAATTTGGGCTGATTTCAATGTTGTGCCTGAGCCACAAAAACAATCTAAAACAACACTGCCTTGATTCGAAGAAGTTTGAACTATTAAATCAAACAATTCAGAATTTTTTTCAGTCGGGTAGGTAGGATATTGTGGGTCTTTATATTCCCAAACATCCTGAACTCTTTTGCCTTCTCTTTCGTCTGCAAAATTTTTTTTTCTGGGATTTCCAGTTGAAGACCATTCTATGAGTCCTTCTTTATCCCACCGTTCAATAGTTTCAACATCTGTTCTCCAATGTCTGCCTTTGGGTGGCATTGCCCCTTTGAACGGTTGATTAGATTTTCCATTTTCAGTTTCACCGGGGGCATGAATTGGAACTGTGGTATATCGTCTCCCTTGTTCGTCTTTTTTAGAAAATAATTTTTGAATGTCTTTTTCGCTATATTTTTTTCTCGGTTCATTCCATATAGGCTTTGATGATTTTGTATAAAATAGGATAAGGTCTTTAATATTGCCATAACCAAGTCGATCAAAATTTTTCGGATTGCATTTAATTCTTGTAATATCATTTCTGAAATTTTCTGTTCCAAAAACTTCATCCATCATTACTTTCACATAATGACCTATTTTGTAATCAATGTGTAAATAAATTGAGCCTTGCTCAGATAATAACTCTTTAAGAAGGACTAACCTCTCTCTTAAAAATTCAATAAACTTCTTGCCTATAAGTTTGTCAGAATATGCTACATGCCCATTCCTTGAGTTACTAATTGTGGATGCCCGTCCATCTGTAATTGTAAAAGTCCCATTTGTTGCAAATGGCGGATCAATATATATCAAGTCAATTCCACCTTTCAGCTTTCTGTTCTCTAAAAGGTAATTAAGACCCTGAATATTATTTCCCTTAATTAGTAAATTCTTCATAAATTTTTTCCTATAAATGATATAAAAATTCACGTAATACTAACGCACTCATAATATTGTAATTTTTATAAGTATCGGTTATTGACTTATACATTTTGTTATTACCTCTGATATAAAGAACACCATCCAAAATAGCAAGTTGTATTGCATTTACACCTTGTGCTTCAACTGTACTTATGGCATCATTGAATTGTGCGTTTTGATGACCGCCAAAATCTGTAAGAAATTTTGCTTCTCCGATAATGTATTTGTTGTTAAATCTCGCAACAAAATAAAGACCTTTATTATGATTATAACCCAAATTATTTTTTGCGAAATCCATCATGGCATTATCGCCTGCATCTAAAATAGCATCTTCACTGGTTGCAATAAATTCAGACAATCACGTATCTTGTATAAGATGAAAGCATCCTATACAAGATAAAAGCATCTTATTTTGTAAAGAAGGATTCAACTGGATTTTCAAAAATTTATAATCTGCTTAATATTCAGCAGATTTATAAACGCACTGTCAATTCCTAATTCTCAATTCCCCTTACCACCGTTTTCGGACTTTTACCCCATGATCATCAAGATAATCTTTAATCTCTGAAACTGTGTATGTTCCGTAATGGGTCATTGAGGCGATCAGCACGGCGTCAGCTTTTCCTTTAGTCAGAACATCAAAAAGATGCTCAGGCTTGCCTGCTCCGCCTGATGCAATTACCGGAATATCAACATTCTGCGAGATCAGGGCGGTCAAGGTCAGTTCATAACCGTTCTGAGTTCCGTCAGCATCAATTGAATTTAAACATATCTCTCCTGCCCCAAGCTCCTGAGCTTTTACTGCCCATTGCAGAGCGTCAATTCCCATATAAGTTCTTCCGCCGTTTATGACAATCTCATATCCTGAAGGGATTTTTTCACTCTTTTCCACTTTTTTTACATCCATTCCAAGAACAATACACTGATTCCCGAATGCTTTTGCCCCTTGTGAGATAATATCAGGATTTTTTACAGCAGCAGAATTGACGCTCACTTTTTCAGCCCCGGCAAGAAGAACATTTCTCATATCTTCAAGATTACGGATCCCTCCGCCTACGGAAAAGGGGATAAATATGGTCTCTGCTACGCGCCGTACCACATCTATCATGATGTTTCTTTTTTCATAGGATGCTGTAATATCATAAAATACAAGTTCATCTGCTCCGGCTTCATAATAGAAACGAGCCATTTCAACCGGATCGCCAATATCTACATTATTCTGAAATTTGATCCCTTTGGTGGTCTTTCCTTCACGGACATCCAAACAGGGTATAATTCTTTTACTTAGCATGATTTTTCTCTTATATACAAAGCAATAAATTCGGTTTTATTTTTGCAGGGGATAAGAAATCAGGTTTCTTTAAGAAAACCTGGTTTCTTATCATTAATTATTATATTGTTTTTACCACATAATTATATTGACGGCAATATAAAATTCATTAACTTCGGAAGTCCTGCCCGCTGAATGCGGAAATTATTTAATCCCGGATATCTCCTCTGTTCCCACGCGAAAAGTTTGTAGTACCGCCTTTAGGCGGTTGTTTAGGCGGTTGGGCAGTATATCGTAAAAGTTTGTAGTACCGCCTTTAGGCGGTTGGGAGTGCAAAAGTTTGTAGTACCGCCTTTAGGCGGTTGGGAGTGCTGCGATAACCGTCTGATTTCACCCGTACCGCCTAAAGGCGGAACTACAAACTTTTTAACCGCCTAAAGGCGGTACTACGAACTTTTACAAATTTCCAATCTGCTTATTCCTCAATTCCTGATTTCTGTCATCCGCTGAACCGCTTTCAGAGCATTCTTACGAATATCTTCAGGAACTTTAACCTCTCCCTCCATATATTCAAGGCTTCTTACAACATCTTCAAGACTGATCTTTTTCATATCCTCACATTTCATTTTTTCAGAAACCGGATAAAATATTTTATCAGGATGTGCTTTTTTCAAAGGATAAAGTATCCCTATTTCAGTACCGACAATAAATGATTTGCGATCTGATTCCCCGGCATACCGGATCATTCCTGAAGTGCTTAAAATTACATCCGCCAAATCAAGTATTTCAGGGCGGCATTCAGGATGTGCCATAAACAATGCTTCCGGGTAAGATTTTTTTGCTGTCATAACCTCTTCAGGTGTAAGACTATTATGAATTGGACAGTATCCTTCCCACAGATGTATCTTTTTATCGGTGCGGGATGCAGTATATCGGGCAAGATTCCGATCCGGTATCATCAGGATTTCATTTTCATTCAGACTGTTGGCAACTTTAACCGCATTTGCCGATGTACAGCAGATATCAGAAAGAGCTTTGACAGAAGCTGCTGAATTAACATAAGTAACAACCGGAATCCGCGGAAGCTCTTTTAATCTTGCCTTCAATGCCTCCGGGGTTATCATATCTGCCATAGGACAGCCTGCATCTTTACGGGGAAGTAAAACTGTTTTATCAGGCGACAGAATAGAAGCAGTCTCCGCCATAAAATGAACTCCGCAAAAAAGAATAACATCTGCATTGGTCTGAGAGGCTTTGATACTCAGTTCCAGAGAATCGCCGCACAGGTCTGCAACATCCTGAATCTCCGGGGGCTGATAATTATGTGCAAGCATAACCGCATTTCTTTTTTTCAGTAAAGCTCTTATTTTTTCTTTCATTCTTAGCTCCTTATCTTCCCAATTCTCAGTTCTCTTAATATGTCAGCACCATTCCCCCGTCAAAGAGAAGATCACCGCCGATAAGATAACGTGCAAACCGGGAAAATCCGAAAATAAAGAGATTTCCCACATCCGCCGGAGTCATCATCTCTTTTATCCGGGATTTTCCCATCATCACATCCCTGACCACTTCTTCAGGAGAGATTCCCCGCTGTTCGGCCTGCGCCGGGATCTGATTTAACACCAGCGGTGTTTTTACAAATCCGGTGCTGACTGTAAAAGAGCGAATCTTCCCCTCTCCTTCGGCAGATATGGACTGACTTAATGCACGGAGACCGAACTTTGTTATATTATAAACAGGTTTATTCTTTGTACAGATATGTCCGTGAACAGACGCCATATTTCCGATAACGCCGATTCCCTCTTTACTCTTTTTCATATACGGAATAGTCAGTTTGGAAAGATAAAACGGAGCGCGGAGCATAATCTGCTGCATAAGATCATATTTTTCCATAGGAAAATTATCAACAGAAGTCAATATGCTGAAGACCGGCAATATTTGCCAGATATTTAATCTCACCCAGTTTGGCGGCTTCTGAAACAGCATACTCAATATCTTTATCTTTACAAAGGTCTGTTTTTATAAAGATGATCTCTCCGCCTAATTTTTCGGCAATCTCCTGAGTTTTTCTTCCCTCTTTTTCATTTATATCTAACCCCACTGTCTTCAGCTTATTTGCAGCCGCGACAACAGCAGTTGCTCTTCCTATGCCGGTTCCTGAACCTGTAACAATACAGACATGATTGGGATTAAAATATTCATCATCCAAAAATAATATATCCTCGCGTCTGATCTCCGGTTCTCTGATCTCCATGAGATGTTCTCCCTTATATTTAAATTTATTATTTTTTTCTGAGAAATAGCACCCGATTCTCTCTTTGTCAATATTTATATAATTTATTCATATTAAAATATAAATTCATTGAAACCGGCTTATCGGTGCAAAATCCGGTTTTTTTTGAAACTGAAAAAAAGAAATTGACTTTGCACGCTGTTATCGTTATTGAATCAGAATAATTTATATTATAAATATCCAAAAGAGTGAGGTTGGTTTGAATGATTAAACTTGATTTTGAAAAAGTAAACGGGCTGATTCCCGCGATTGCTCAGGATAATGAAACAGGTGAAGTGTTAATGCTTGCATTTATGAATCAGGAAGCATGGGAAGCTACTCTTTCAACAGGATTGGCAACATATTACAGCCGATCAAGAAAAGAGCTATGGATAAAAGGGAAAACATCCGGGAATGTGCAGAAGGTAAAAGAGATCAGGATTGACTGCGATAATGATACTGTGCTGCTGAAAGTTGAACAGATCGGCGGAGCCGCCTGTCATACAGGATATAAAAGCTGTTTTTACAGAAAAGTTGAAAAAGAGGAAATAAAGATCATGGGGAAGCCGGTCTTTGATCCGAAAGATGTTTATAAATAATGAATATTATCATTGCAGGGGGCGGCACAGGCGGGCATCTTTTTCCGGGGATTGCTATTGCTGAGGCATTTACGGAAAAGGATCCGAATAACAAAATTCTCTTTGTCAGTACCGGAAGACCTGTTGAACTGGCAATTCTGGAAAAATCAGGATTTTCTCACAGGCGTATTACCGCAGAAGGGATCAAAGGGCGCGGGGTATGGAATCAGATTATATCTCTTTTGAAGATACCGAAAGGAATCGTTGATTCTCTCTTTATTCTTAAAGAATTTCAAATGTGATCTGGTTGTCGGTGTCGGCAGTTATTCATCAGGTCCGGTTATCATGGCGGCATGGCTTATGGGAATCAGGATTGCTCTTCATGAACAGAATATTCTGCCGGGAATCACAAACCGGGTATTATCCTGTTTTGCGGATCGGATTTATGTATCATTTAAGAATACAGTCGGATTAAATCAGAAAAAAGTTCTTGTTACAGGAAATCCTGTAAGAAGAGAGATCAGAAATTTATCTTCTTCTGTTCCCGCACCGGAGCATGAAAATGAGGGAAAATTTTTTACAGTACTGATTTCAGGCGGAAGTCAGGGCGCTCATGCAATCAACATGAGAATTACCGAGGCGTTGAAACATATCAACAAAAAAGAGAGATTCTTCTTTATCCATCAGACCGGAAAGTCAGGATATTGAAGCTGTAAAATCTGCTTATAAAGAGCATGGCATTGCCTGTGTCGTAAAACCTTTTTTTGATGATATGGCACACCAATATCAGCAGGCAGACCTGATTATATGCAGAGCCGGAGCAACAACCGTAGCAGAGATAACAGCAGTCGGAAAGCCTGCTATCTTTATTCCTTTTCCGTTTGCTGCGGATAATCATCAGGTACTGAATGCCCAATCGCTTGCTAATGAGGGAGCAGCCGAAATGATTCTTCAGCATGAGCTTACTGGTGAAATCCTTGCTCAGAGAATTGAATATTATGCTTCAAATCCTGATTCGCTTAAAATCATGGCAGAACAGGCTAAAAAATTCGGCAGACCTGATGCAGCAGAGGTGATCGTTAAAGATTGTTATAAGACTTGTCACTGTCAGCAGATCGAAAATCTGTAACCGCCTTTAGGCAGTTCGTGTAAAATAAGATGGTTATCACAGCACGCCGGACCGCCTAAAGGCGGTACTACGAACTCTTTTATTCTGCTGACTGTGGGTAAGCCCCGATGCTTAACTTTTTCAGTCAAAATAAGTTACCCTGTCAGAAAATTTCCGTTACAAAGACCTGCGGGATTTCGGAAACCCTACAGGTCTTATGAAGGGATTATACAAAAAAAACAGATGGCTAAAAAAAAGATTCCCCCGCTGTCGCAAAGCGGACGTGATATAACTCCTCAGGAAGTTGTAGATATTCAGGAGATGCTTGATATGTTCTGGCGGTTAAGCCGGACAGAACTGGCTCAGACGATTTGTGAAAATATGGGATGGTTTTCTGCTTCCGGCAAAAACAAGGCTGATGCCTGTATCAAATTGTTGGAGAAACTGGAAAAACAAGGAGTTATCAATCTGCCGGAAAAACATTTTACATTAAAATCAGGACATGAAAATGCTGTTGAGATTACAGATATAACTGTTCCGCCGCCGGAGGATATAAAATGCAGATTAAAAGAACTTGGAAAGATATACATAGAAGTTGTTAAAAATAAAAACGATGCTGATTTATGGAAAGAATATATTATGCGTTATCACTATCTGGGATATAAAAAACCTTTCGGATGTTATATCCGGTATTTTATAAAAAGCGAACTGGGAATACTGGGATGTATTTTATTTTCAGGTTCATCCATGAATATTGGAGAGAGAGAGGAGTGGATCGGATGGACCGAAAAACAGCGGCTCAGAAATCATGGATGGGTTATCAATAATTCACGGTTTCTGATTTTTCCCTGGGTAAAAGTACCTTATTTAGCAAGCTATGTATTATCTTTGATTGAAAAACAGATTGCTCAGGACTGGGAAGAACGCTGGGAATATCGCCCTGTTTTAATGGAAACCTTTGTTGATCCTGAAAAGTTCAGGGGAACCTGTTACAAAGCGGCAAACTGGGAATGTATCGGTATGACAAGCGGAGAAGGGCTTGTCCGCAAAGGAAAAAAATATATAACTTCTCCTAAGAAAATCTTTGTCAGACCTCTGGTTAAGAATTTTCGGGATATTCTATGCTCCGGGGAAATAGCCGGATGGTAAAAAATAAAAAGAAAGAAGAAGCCAAGTTTTTTCAAAAAACTTGGCTTCTTTATATCTTGCAATAATACCAAATCCCTATTGCAATAATCTGAAAAATGTGCTATGAGGATGATAGTTTTTGATAACAATTTTTTAAAAAGGAGAAACGGGGAAAATGCCGAAAAAAAGAATTTGCGTTATATTGGAAAGTTCGGAAGAACTTCTTGATATGATAAGAAAAGAATCAAAAGGACGTTTCCGTGATCGTCTCCGTCTGCTGTGGTTTCTGAAAAGCGGAGAGGCCGAAACCATGACCCGTGCCGCGGAGCTTTGCGGCGTTTCCCGTCTTACAGCAGTGGAATGGTTCCGCCGTTACGTAACTGGCGGAACCGCTGAAGTTCTCTGTCTGAAAACAGTGCCGGGGCGGCAGAGCGCTGTTTCCGCCGAGGTTGCGGAAGATCTGAAAAAACGTCTTTCCGGACCGGAAGGATTCGGCTCCTATGATGAGATACGGATATGGCTCATGGAGAATTATGATCTTGATATTCCTTATAAAACTGTTCACAAAACTGTCCGTTATTACCTCGGAGCCAAGCCCAAGACTCCGCGCCCTTCGCACATAAAAAAAATGAGGATGAAGTGCGGGATTCAAAGAGTCGTTACCGGAAAAAATATCTGAAATAACTGATAATAATGATATTAAAATAAAATTTTTTTCTTACGACGAAACAAGACCCGGACTCATAACATCCCCCGGAAAAGAATAACTCTTCCCGGTGTCAGACCTGTCGGACTGATACAGAGAACTTTTGAAAATTATTATATTTACGGTGCGGCGGAGGTATCAGACGGTGAAAATTTTTTTCCCGAATTTCCGGATATGAACACGGATAATTTCCAGTGTTTTATCAGTAAATTTTCAGAAGTCTTTTCGGACAGTATGAATATTATGCTGATTGATAACGCAGCGGTACATAAGGCAAAAAGACTGATCATTCCCGAAAATATCCGTCTGATATTTTTGCCGCCGTACAGTCCCGGAGTTAAATCCTATAGAGAGATTTTGGCAATATATAAAGGCAGATACAAAAGGAAAAATTTTTTCCGGACCTCGCGGAAATGAAAGATTATGTGGCAGATATTCTGAGAAAATGTTCCAAGAAAACAATAGCATCTCTCACGGGTTTTTCTTATATTTTGGACGCACTTATTATGTAAGTACAATAGAGAATCGGTATTATATCATTGCTCCGCCTAACCCTACACGCTGATAAATAAGGTACTGGTTAAGATTCAACTGGAGATTTCTCTTGGCACGGGATGATTTTACTAAATTTACTATAGAAAAATTAAAGGCACGAGTCGCACATCGCTGCTCGAATCCTAACTGCCGTGTTCCAACGTCTGCACCATCATCTAACAATGGTGTAAATAATATAGGAATAGCTGCTCATATTTGTGCCGCATCACAAGGCGGTCCTAGATATGACGAATCAATGTCCGCTACAGAGAGGAAGTCTATAGATAATGCTATATGGCTTTGTTCAAATTGTTCTATTGAAATTGATAGGGATGCAGATAGATATACTGTTAGTCTTCTAAAATTATGGAAAAGAGAGGCTGAAGAAACAGCTCGCGTTGAACTTGGAAAAAAACTTCCAAGTAACGGTGAAATAATTGACACCGTAGCTGAGGCTTTAACTGGACTTCCAAAGAGTTTTATAGCGAATGCCATCGCAAATGTTCATCAAGCCTCTGGGAAAGCACTTGAGTCTCTTGATCCAAGATTCTTAGTAAAAACCACGCATAAAAACGGAAAAACATCAATTGGAATTTTTGCAAAAGAAAATGTTAAGCTATCAATGAAAATGGTCGGGGAAAGTGCTAAAGAATATAGTGAAAAGCACCGTCAGTTATTGGAGCATGGCAAAGACATTGAAATTAAAACTGGTGGTGTATCAATCGAGGGATCCAAGCTATTTAATGAAATATGTGGCAATATCAAAGGTGTATTAAGATTTTCACCGATGAAACCACAGGCGACTCAGAAACTATGGCTGGTTCAAAATGATACGAATTTAGTTGAATCGTTTGATGATATTCAGGGGAGTATATCTTTTGGAACGAGGTCATTTTCCTTTGAGGGAACGGCGTGCAATGGTATTTTTAATTTTAGTTACAGCAAATCATTAGATAATAGTAATAATAAAGCTGATATCAAAATATCTCTTTGTTTAGACCAGTGGGAAGGGGTAAGTTTAACATTTCTTCCATATTTTGATAAGATATTATCTCTTTTTTCAAAAATGTCCCGGGGATGGGAAGTATTTACATCTCTGGAAATTAAGGGAATTAAAATACTATCAAGCGTAGGAATGAAGGTAGATAGTTGGGAATACGTTTTAGATACCAATAGCTTTTTACATTACGTTAGTTGCTGCAAAATCATATCAGAAGCATTTAAGCACAATATTAGCTACACGTTCAATATCTCTTATACCTCTGAAGAGCATAGATATGTTGCTGATGTAGCGGAAGTTATTGATGGCAAGAAAGTCTATAGAGAAAGCAATATATCAAGTAATGCCACATGCGAGTTAATAGTTGATGATGAATGCAATAATGCAAAGATATTATCTCAGATAAAAGAACCAATCTTTATAAAAATAGTGCAGCAGGCTGGAGAGAAGATTGAACTATTTGGGGTAGGGATAGAACTACCGCCTAAAATTATAAGTTTAGAGTCGGTTTTACCCAAAGTATACGGGATAGTTGATGAAATGAAAAGCGGTGACGTAATAAAAGTCGAATGGATTCCGCAGAATGGCTTTAAATGTACTGTAAGTTATTAATCTTAACAAGTAAATAAACTCGGATCCGATAAAGAAAGTGGTGTTCATTTCTTACTCTGCTTTACGGGAATGATTACACTTGTCGTTATGTCATACCCTTGTGGGGTGAGCCTTTCATGCCCACCCCACAAAAATCCGATTCTAATTCATCAACGGATACCCCATTGCCTCCCGTTGTTTCAAATATCCCTCCGCACAGACTTTGGCAAGATTTCGTATCCGACCACAATATAGCCGGTTCGCTCGCCCTCTAATCTGATAGCCTCAATTCGTAGCCCGATAGGTTGGGGTGAGGCACGAACCCCAACAAAACACTTTTTTCATTGGTGGATAAGCTATCGCTTTTATCCACCCTACAATTAGATTAAAAATAAAGACCTTCAAGATTTCCAAAACCTTGAAGGTCTTTTGTTAAAAAATTAGACTTTCGGACGCGGCAGCACACCGGCTCTTTCTGCAATCTCAGGGACTTTATGCTCCCATTCAATTGCCATGAGATGAACGCCTGCAACCCCTTTCATCTCTTTGAATTCAGCAATCTGCTCAAGAGCGAATTTAATACCCTCTTCAGCGGCTTTGCCTTTGCCTGCGCCCTGTAAACGCTTGATAAGAGATTCAGGAACATCCATTCCAGGAACTGAGCTTGCCATATATTTTGCCATGCCTACATTTTTCATAGGCGTAACTCCTGCAAGAATATAGCATTTTTCCGTCAGCCCCATATCAACAGCACGCTTCATAAATTCCCTGAATTTATCCATGTTGTAAATACACTGGGTTTGAATAAAATCCTGCGCCTGCTTCAATCTTTTTTGCAAGACGGTGAACACGGAATTCAAACGGATCCGCAAACGGATTTGCCGCAGCTCCGATAAACATTTTAGGAGCAACATCAAGTTTTTCACCGTTCAGAAATGTCTCTTCATCTCGCATTTTTTTAACTAAAGAAATCAATTGCATGGAATCAATATCATACACATTCTTTGATTCAGGATGATTTCCGAATTTCTGATGATCCCCTGAAAGACAGAGCATATTCCGAACGCCCAGAGAGTATGCTCCGATAATATCCGACTGCATTGCAAGGCGGTTTCTGTCTCTGCATACCATCTGAAAATTCGGTTCCATCCCCTCCTGAACCATCAGGGCAGATGCCGCCCAACTTGACATTCTCACAACAGCAGTCTGATTATCCGTTATATTTACAGCATCAACATTTCCTTTGAGATGATGAAATTTCTCTTTAAGTTCCGTAACATTTGCGCCTTTTGGGGGACCGCATTCTCCGGTAAATGCAAAATGCCCTGCTTTTAAGACTTTTTCAAGATTGCTTCCTGATTTTAAATTTCGGCTACGCTCAATTTGACTCTTCTGCTCAATTTGACTCTTCTGCTCAATTTGACTCTTCTGCTCAATTTGACTCTGCTCAATTTGGCTGCTCATTTTGTCAATTCCTCCCTTATACTTGTTCTCGGTCCGCCGTCTCTGGCGGTTCTCCAGTCTTTGGCAGGTGTAACATACAGCAGGTCATTTAATCTCCCCTGTTCTGTTTTCTTTTTTACAATCATATCCCATATACAGAGAACATCTTTGGAAATTTCACATTTTCCGTCAGATGATCCGCCGCATGGTCCGTTCATAAGACTCTTGGAACATCGGGCAATCGGACATAATCCGTCAAAATAGTGAATAATACAGGTTCCGCATCCTGCACACCGCTCTTCCCATATTCCGTGAGCAACTGCTCCGCCGAAGAATTTTGTATTGACCGCAGGATAAAATTTCTGATTCGGATATGCTTCAGAAAGAAACTGAGGTCCAACACCGCAAGCCATTGAGATTACTGCATCATAATTTCCGACAGAATCTTTAATCTGTTCGATATATTCAGGATCGCATTGTCTTTCTATAACATTTTCATCTACCTCCAAAGGATTTCCCTCTTTTTTCCGGGCAATCTTCAGAGAGGATGTCAGCACCTGAACTTCTTTTAACCCGCCGACATTACAGACTGTAACACATCCTTTGCAACCCAGCACAAGGATACTTTTTACAGTTCTTGACCATATCCTGTATCTCAGCAAGAGATTTTCTATCTGCAATTATCATATAAATCCACCTTTTGTAGGTCGGGGTGAATGAAATGAACCCCGACACAACAATAAAATGTTGGGGTTCGCTTTGCTTACCCCGACCTACGAGTTAAGCCGCTTTCTTTATTATTACCGGGGTTGGACCCAGCTTTTTGATTCTATCCGCCATTTCATTGGCAATCTCTGCAAACCGGGGACCCATTGCTGAAGAGAGATTGAACATTTCAACACGCTCGGGTTCTATTCCCAGTTCTTGCAAAGTCTTTTTGACATAAGCGACCCGTTTTCTTGCCCTCAGATTACCTGTAACAAAATGACAGTCCCCTTCCAGACAGCCTGCCACATAAACCCCGTCTGCTCCGTCCTCAATTGCTCTCAAAAGATGAACAATATCAATACGCCCCGTGCATGGTATCTGAATTATCTTAATATTAGTGGGATAAGAGAGCCTCATAGAACCGGCAATATCTGCTGCTGCATAAGCGCAATATTTACAGCAGAACGCAAGTATTCTCGGTTCAAAACCTTCTGACATAATATTCCTCCTCCGTTACCGTAGGGGCGAATAATTATTCGCCCCTACGCCGCCTGAAACAACGCATCAGTCTTTGCATTGATCTGTTCATCTGTAAAATGCTTTAATGTTATTGCCTTGCCAGGACATTCAGAAACACAGACTCCGCATCCGTGACATTCTGCCGGTTCAATAACAGCATGACCTTTTTCCGAATCAACTTTGGGAATGCCGTAAGGACATGCCCTGACACAGGTAAGACATACCGCACAACGCTCAGGTGAAACAGATGCAATAACTCCGCCGACAAGAATCCCCTCTTTGGAGACAATATTCATGGTTCTTGAAACCGCGGCTCTTGCCTGTGCAATACTCTCATCCAAAGACTTGGGATAATGAGCTAATCCGGCAAGAAATAAACCTTCTGAACCAAAATCAACAGGTCTTAATTTTGCATGAGCTTCAACAAGAAATCCCTCTGCATTTGTCGGAACTTTGAAGACTTCAAACAGCTTTTTGTTTTCATTCGGAAGAATTGCAGTGGCAAGAACCACCAGATCAGGATTCATTTCAACAGGACGTTGCAGAATATGATCTTTTACCGTAAGTGAAAGCAAATTAAAATTATCAACTGAAACAACCGGGGGATTCTCCAAATCATAGCGGATAAACTGCACACCCTTTTCACGAGCCTCTTTATAAAGGTCTTCACGGAATCCGTAAGAACGGACATCACGGTAAAGAATGAAAATCTTCATTTCAGGATTCATCTTCTTTAAGATCAACGCACTTTCAAGGCTGTGAGTACAGCAGACCCGGCTGCAATAAGGACGCTCCTTTGTTCTGGAGCCTACGCACTGAATAAAGACAGCTATTTTTGCATTTTTCAGTTGACTGCTTCCCTCTGTAATCGCCTGATCAAAATCAAGATGCGTCAGCACATTCTGATGCTTGCCGTACAGATATTCATCAGGCTTATATTCTTTTCCGCCTGTTGCAAGAATTGCTGCTCCATGCCTGATAATCGTACTTTTGCCGTCATTTCCGGTAAGCGTTGTAACAAAACTTCCGATAGTTCCGGTTGTGTGCGTAACATTGGTCTCAATAAAAATTTTAATCTTATCGTTACTCTTGACTTTTTCAATAAGATCATTCAGATACGGGGCAACTTTTTCACCCTGCCAAGTTGAATACAACTGACGCGCAACGCCGCCAAGCTGATTGCTTCTTTCAACAAGATACGCCTGATAACCCTGACGCGCCACACCTAACGCAGCTTCCATACCAGCGACACCGCCGCCGACAACAAGCACAGCAGGCGTTACATCTAAAACTACCTGAGAGAGCGGCTCAACATAAACGGCTTTTGCAACCGCCATTCTTACAAGGTCTTTTGCCTTTGCTGTTGCCTTTTCCGGTGAATTCATGTGAACCCATGTATTCTGATCCCGGATATTTGCCATTTCAAACAGATACTTGTTCAATCCAGCTTCGCGGATAGTCTCCTGAAAGAGCGGCTCATGTGTACGCGGTGAACAGGATGCAACAACAACCCGGTTAATCCCTTTTGCAACAATAACTTTCTTGATATTCTCCTGAGTATCCTGAGAACAGGTAAAGAGATTATCCTCAACATGAATAACATTCGGAAGAGTTCTTGCATATTCACGGACTGCCGGAACATCTGCTATTCCGCCGATATTGATACCGCAGTTGCAGACAAACACGCCGATTTTAGGCGGCTCTCCTGTAAAATCCTTTTCAGGCGGCAGTTCTTTGATTTTAGTCAATGTCCAGCGTGATTCTGAAAGGCTTCCGGTTGCTTCGGATGCAGCGGCTGACGCCTCCATAACAGACTGGGGAATATCTTTTGGTCCCTGAAAAGAACCGCAGACGTAAACCCCTTTTCTGCTTGTGCTTACAGGCGTAAAATCCTTTGTCTTTGCATACTGATGAGCATTCAGCTCAACCCCGATCTTTTTTGCAAGATCTTTTGCATCCTGAGAGGGTGTAAGACCTGCTGAAAGCACAACCATATTAAAAAGCTCTTCTTTTATCTCGCCGTTCTCATTGACATACCTGAGTTTCAGATCACCGTTTGCAGCAGGATCAATAGTATGAACCCTTGCCCTGATAAATCTGACCTTTTTTTCATCTTTGGCACGGGTATAATATTTGTCAAAATCCTTGCCGTAAGTACGCATATCCATAAAGAATATTGCTGTATCCAGCGGGGTTTCAACATGCTCTTTTGCAATAATACTCTGCTTTATTGCATACATACAGCATACTGAAGAGCAGTAACTGTTTGCCACTTTATTTATGTCCCGCGAACCGATACACTGAAGCCATGCAACCTTTTCAGGAGTTTCACGATCATAAGGACGCATCAGATGTCCTTTATAGGGACCTGATGCACTCAAAAGCCGTTCAAACTCAAGACTTGTAACAATATTCGGATGATTTGCATTGTAAATATCTATATTCTTGGGATTAAAAACTTCATTTCCCATAGCAAGCACAACAGCACCTACATCAACTGTTGTCAGACGTGGTTTATCATCATAGATAATCGCCTGTGCAAGACATGCTTTTTCACAAAGCCCGCAGCCTATACAGATGCTCCTGTCAATCTTGTATGCCAAAGGAACTGCCTGTGGATACTTGATATAAGTTGCTTTGCGCAGATCAAGTCCGCAGTCAAATTTATTGATTGCCGTAACAGGACAGACATCACGGCACTGTCCGCATGCTGTGCATCTTTCAATATCAATGTAACGCGGATTATTCCGTACTGTTGCATGGAACGCTCCGGCTTCGCCCTCAAGCGATTCAAGTTCACTGTTTGACAGAATATTGATATTAAGATGACGCCCCACTTCAACAAGAAACGGGGATACAATACACATGGCGCAGTCATTGGTCGGAAAGGTTTTGTCCAACTGAGGCATAAGTCCGCCAACGCTTGAGGATTTATCCACCAGATGAACATAATATCCGGCATTTGCCATATCCAAAGACGCCTGAATCCCGGCAACCCCTGCACCGACCACCATGACACTGCCGATCTTTTTATTTTCGTTTGCCATAATTTTTCCTTATTGTTTGTCTTCGACTCCGCTAGCAGACTTCGACTCCGCTCAGTCTGACTTCGATTCCGCTCAGTCTGCTGACTCCGCTCAGTCTGCTGATTCCGCTCAGTCTGCTGATTCCGATCAGTCTGCTGATTCCGATCAGTCTGCTGATTCCGATCAGTCTGCTGATTCCGCTCAGTCTGCTGATTCCACTCAGTCTGCTGATTCCGATCAGTCTGCTGATTCCGCTCAGTCTGCTGATTCCGCTCAGTCTGCTGATTCCGCTCAGTCTGCTGATTCCGCTCAGTCTGCTGATTCCGCTCAGTCTGCTGATTCCGCTCAGTCTGCTGATTCCGATCAGTCTGCTGATTCCGCTCAGTTTGCCATTCAAGCTGGCTGAGCGGAGTCGAAGCCAGCTACGCTGCCGCAGCGACAAATTTCGGAGTTCTTCCTTTGCATTTTTCAATTGAGGCAATGCCGCTTCGTTCAAGATCATTCAGTCTGAGAGAGATAGTATAAAGCGGAAGTCCTGTTTTTTCCGACATTTCTCTTACTGTTACCGCTCCTCTGGTAATAAGCTCCTGAATAAGCCCTTTATAATATTCTGCTTTAATAGCCTCTTGCAGAACTTTTCCGAAATATTCAGGATCAGTCTTCTCTTTATAGACATTCTCTTTTTCAGTGATCTGCCGGTCAATACCGACTAACCAGCGCAGACGCCGGGTTGCCAAAGATCTCGCCAATCCTGCCAATTGCAGTTCATATTTATCTTTTTCAAAATGACCCAGTTTTGTTATTATATCAGTAACTTCAGTAACATAATCTGCAAAAGGCTGTGCCTCTGCTGCGCTTGCCCATCTCAGATGAACCCGATCTCTTCCGATGCCCGATATATCAAGCAGATCAGCAAGCATATTCATTCTGCGAAGGGTATAAAGATTGCCGTCCTGATAATGACAGTCCCCGATATGACAGCCCCCGACAAATACCCCGTCAAAGCCTTCCTGCAAAGCCTGAATTATAAAGAGCGGATCAACCCTTCCTGAACACATTGTCCGAACAACACGGATGCTCGGAGGATATTGAATCCGTGAGACGCCTGCAAGATCAGCTCCGGCGTAAGAACACCAGTTACAAAGAAACGCCAAAATTTTCGGTTTAAAATCACTCATTTTTTTCTCCTTTAAGCAAAAGTACAACTTTTGCACTCCCTTATGCCGCTTTCGCGCTTCCTGCATGGATCGCCGCACGGATCTGCTCTTCACGGAAATGTTTCATATCAATGGCGTGCTGAGGACATGCTGCCGCGCATACACCGCATCCTTTACACAATGCAGAGAAGTTTTCAGCACGGAATCCTTTTCCGACAACCTTTTTAAGCCGTATTGCACTGAAAGAGCATGAAAGTTCACATAATCCGCATCCGATACACTTTTTCTCATCAACAACGGAGACAATCGGCTGAATATCAATGCTCTTTTTCACCAGCAGACTTGCCGCACGTGCGGCAGCAGCCTGCGCCTGAGCAATTGATTCTTCAATCGGCTTGGGATAATGGCAAAGCCCGCAGACAAATACGCCGTCTGTTGAAAAATCAACAGGTCTTAATTTGATATGAGCCTCAAGATAGAATCCATCGCTGTTAATAGGCACTTTCAGCATCTGAGCGATCTGTTTCTGTCCGTCAGTCGGGAGAATTGCAGTGGCAAGATTAAGATAATCAACAGGAATCTGAATCATACGCCCAAGAACATGATCTTTGACTGTAATCAGCAGCCCGTTCTCTCCGTCCTTTTCAACAACCGGCTTTTTATCCAGAGAATAACGGATAAAGATAACGCCAAGTTCTCTTGCCTTGCGGTAAAGCTCTTCACGCTGTCCGAAGGTGCGTATATCCCTGTAAAGAATATAAACCCGCATATCCGGCTTTTTCTCTTTTATGCGGATTGCACTCTGAACTGAAGACGTACAGCAGACCTTTGAGCAGTAAGGATGATCCGGCTCGCGTGAACCGACACACTGAATAAATGCAATACCGTTAGCTTTATTGAGTTTATCCGGTTCTTTATCAAACATATAATCAAGCTCATGCCATTTCATCACTCTGCTGCTTTTTCCGTACAGATATTCATTCGGCTCAAACGCCTTGCCGCCTGTTGCAAGAATAACCGCACCATGCTTGATTTCGCGCTGAATATCGCCTGCCTGAATTTTGCTGATAAAATTACCTACAAATCCGTCAATAGATGCAACTTCGCTTCCGAGCAATACCTCGATATTTTTATGGGATTCAACCCGTTTTTTGAATTCGGTCAGAAATGCACTTACATCTTTGCCGTTCCATGTCTGATGGATATGAAGAGCATGACCGCCAAGTTGAGTTTCCCGTTCAACCAGATATGTTTTAAAGCCCTGATCAGCAAGATTCAGAGCCGCACTCATTCCCGCGATTCCGCCGCCGATAACAAGGGCATTGGAATTGACATCAATCTGAATAGGTTCAATCGGTTCAAGCAGAGATGCTTTTGCCGCCGCCATACGGATTAAATCTTTTGCCTTTTTGGTAGCCTCTTCAGGATTATGCTGATGAACCCATGAATTCTGATCCCGGATATTTGCAAATTCAAAAAGATAAGGATTCAATCCTGCTTCCTGAATTGTCTCCTGAAAAAGCGGTTCATGAGTTCGTGGAGTACACGCCGCGACGATAACGCGGTTCAGATTATTCTCTTTAATCTTTTGGCGTATAATCTGCTGTGTATCCTGAGAGCATGTAAAAAGATTATCAGCCGCAAATACAACATTCGGCAATGTAGCCGCATAATCCTTGACAGAGGGAACGTCAACAACTCCGCCGATATTTGTTCCGCAATGGCAGACAAATACTCCGATTCTCGGAGCTTCTCCCATCACAGGAATTTCAGGCGGATAACTCTTTGCCGTAGTAAGAGTATTACGTGCTGAAGAGAGTAGAGCCGCAGACGCGGCGGATGCCGGCAGACGCCTCCATTACTGACTGAGGAATATCTTTGGGTCCCGCAAATGCTCCGCATACAAAGACGCCCGGTTTTGATGTTGCAACAGGCTCAAATCCGCCTGCCAAAGCAAACTTGTCTGAATCTGTTTCAATTCCCAGCTTATCTGCAAGTTCTTTGATCTCTTTTGAGACTTCAATACCCACAGAAAGCACAATCATATTGAATATTTCCGTAGTGATCTTTCCGTCTTCTGTTGCATACATTACTTTTAAATCACCGGATTCTCCTACAGGTTCAATTGTATGCACTCTTGAACGGATAAACCTGACTCCTTCTTTATCCTTTGCCCTATTATAAGTCTGCTCAAAACCTTTTCCGTGAGTCCGCATATCCATAAAAAAGATAGCAGTATCAAGGTTTCCGCCTGCATGTTCTTTTGCAACAAGAGCCTCTTTTATGGCGTACATACAGCAGACACCGGAGCAGTATCCGTGAGAATCTTCACGAATATCTCTTGATCCTATACATTGCAGCCATGCAATCTTTTCAGGCTTCTGATGATCAGACGGACGGACAAGATGCCCTTCAAAGGGTCCTGATGCGCTCAGAATCCGCTCAAATTCCATGCTTGTAACAACATTAGGAAGCGTGCCGTAGCCATACCGATCCACGCCTGAAGGATTATAACATTTAAAGCCGGGTGAAACTATGACAGAACCGACTTCAAGTTTATGAATCTTCTCTTTTTGTTCAAAATCAATTGCATCAGCGGGACAAAATTTTTCACATATACGGCATTTACCTTTTTCAAAATATATACAGTGATCCTTGTCAATCACGTATTTAAGGGGAACTGCCTGGGGATAAAGCACATAAGCGGCTTTGCGCTGGCTTAATCCCTGATTATATGTATCTTCTGCTTTGCGCGGGACATTTTTCAGCGCATTTGCCGCAAGCGATACATTTTTCCATATTGATGTAACGCGGATTTTCACGCACGGTTACTTTGAAATTTCCGGCCTCTCCTTCAAGAGATTCTACTTCGGAAAGCGTCAGCAGATTGATATTTTTATGCCTTCCTACCTCGACTAATTTCGGGGAGAGGATACACATGGAGCAGTCATTAGTCGGAAAGGTCTTATCCAGTGCGCTCATAATTCCGCCGATAGCCGGGGACTTTTCCACCAGATGCACAAAGAAACCCGCGTTTGCAAGATCAAGAGAAGCCTGTATTCCGCCGATTCCTCCGCCGACCACCATGACGGATCCGATTTTATCTTTTGACATAACGGATATTCTCCTTTTAAAACCCTAAGGGTTTCAGAAACCCTTAGGGTTTACGGTAAATTGACTTCCTTCAAATCATCTCCCAGATAAGCCCGTTCATTCTCTCCAAGCACGCCGAGTGAAAGAGCAATCAGCGTCCACAAATGAATGACGTGAAATCCGCCTTTATAATGCTCGCTTAACTCGTGAATCTGTGCATGACAGTTATGACAGGGTACTGCAACGTATTTTGCTCCTGTAGCCATAATCTGATCAAATTTCAGTTTTCCGTATGCCAATCTCTGCTCAGTATAACCGGACTGAAGATAGCCGCCGCCGCCGCCGCAGCAGTAATTGTTTGATTTGTTCGGATATACATCAACAAAATTCTCTTCTCCGACACAGGATTTGATTACAAAACGCAAATCATCCGCAAGCGGATCGCCGAAGCTCTTACGAACCTGCTGACAGGGATCCTGTGTTGTAAATATGATTTTGCGATCTTTGTTCCAATCAGAACTTACCTTTAATTTTCCTTCACGGATCCACTTGGCGTAACAAGGCACCATAGGGATAACGTCTATATCACCGGCGTCAATGCCATGACGTTTCCGCCCCATCCATACTGAATAGGTCGAATGTCCGCACTCAGTGTTCAGATAATATTTGCATCCGAGACTTTTGGCGGAATTTAATGTTGTTTCAGCGATCTTTTTCCAGTTTTCATCATCTGCCAGAAACATGCAGTAATTCTCTCCGCCCCATCCTGTGCAACTGTAAGTCCAGTCAACGCCTGCAAGGTTAAGAATTTTCCAGAGCGGAACCATCTCATCCGGCTCTGTCACCGGTTCACGGGAGTTCTGACTCAGGAAGTACTGAGCGCCCTGTTTATCTATAGGCGCCTGAAGATTTTCCCATCCGGGCTGATTTTCTCTTACTTCTTCAAGAACATCATTTACAACAAAGCGGAAATCTTCCTCAGGCGTTCCCATTGCGCTGCAACTCATATTACGCAGCGCCATATCGCATGAACCAAGGATTCCTTTGGGTCTTTTTTCACGGGGCCAGAGTTTTCTTGCTTCATAAACCAGATCGCGGAATATTAATCTTCATGGGACAGGCATACATACACCGTTCACAAATACTGCACATCCAGACCCAGGGATGTCCGGCGATTTCATCATCCAAACCAAGCGATGCCATTCTGAGAAATTTGCGCGGATCCATATCCTCCAAGACCAGTGGCAGGACATCCTGAAGAACATAAACCGCAGGTCAGACAGAGATTCAGATTCCCTTTATCCGGGAAGTATCTCTCTGACCGTATCCATAAAGATACTCTTCTTTTCCTTTGAAATTTTTATTGCTGCTTCAGCCATGTTATTCTCCTTCTATTTAAAAAATATAATGTGGTAGGGTGGACAAAGCGGAGCGTGTCCACCATATTACAATCAAAGGCGGACACGCTATGCTTAGTCCGCCCTACACTATGATATATTCCCGTAAACCCTTATACTGATTTCAGGTTTTGCAGGATTATCTGTTTTCAGGTTGATCGTATCAAAATATTTTCCTTTTGTTTCCATAAGGTTTTCAACTGTCAGCACATATCTGTCTGTCTTTTTTTCAAGATTAAAGCGGATATTTTTTCCGTCATTTGCAGATGTCCCGGTAATGTTAAACGGATATTTTCCTTCAGGAATAATAGTTACAGATAAACTGATCTGCTGACCTGCAACCCCTTCCAGTTTAACGGTTTCAGGATTGATTTTTACAAATTTCTCAACATCTCCTGATATGGTAAGATTCAGAGCTTTCTGATTTGGATCATTGCTATAGACGCTTATATTTTTTGCAAATTTTGAACCGCCATATCCTCTTGTATTTGCTTTGATGCTGATCTTTCCCTTTTCTCCGGGAGGGATTTCTTTTGTATAATCCGCAGTAGTGCATCCGCATGAAGTTGTTACTTTTTCAATCTTTAAAGATGTTCCGCCGGTATTTTCAATGATAAAATCATGAAGAACCTCAGTTCCATCTGCTACAGGGTTAAATGTAAAATTAGGTTCCGGCGCAAAGATAACCGGCAAATCTGCTTTGCTTGCCGTGATTGGGGGATTCTGTTCTGCCAAAACAGGCAGAATCATAATAAACGAAACCATCCAGAAGATTACACAGATGGCAATATTTTTCAGTTTCATGCTATTCTCCTGTAATTAATAGGAAATTATGGAATTTTCAGATAAAAAATTAGGTAATTAAGGTAAGAGAAGGTAATACAGTCGCCTGAGCTTACCTACCAAACCCGGGTAGATAAAGTTAAGCGATCTCAGGTGAAGCCGGAAAACAGGTATTCCGACTCTTGCAGGCGCAAATGATGAGTCTCTCCATAAGGTGATCTGATATGATATAATAAATTTATAATTCTTTTATAAATCCGCATCATTTTATGATGTTCTTTAAGAAAAACCTTCAAGGCTTTAAAAACCCTGAAGGTTTCATCTAATCTTATTCTTTAATCGGAAGTACATGAATTGCTTTAATAATCAGTTGGACTTCATCCCCTGTTTTAAGGTTAAGATCCTTGACAGATTCAGTAGTCAGTACAGATGCCATTTCAACCGGAGTTTTGGTAATATCAAATTTTACCAGTGACATGATTTCATCGCTTTTGACAGACTTTACTTTTGCCGTAATTTTGTTTCTTGCACCGTATTTCATTTTTCAATCTCCTTTTTCTGTAAAATTCAATTGTTCCAACGCAAGGCATGGGAACAAGAACCTTATATTCATCCTGAATGATAAGATTTTAAAAGAAAGAATAAATATAACAGTTGTAGAGGATTGTCAATTCGATAATATCTATATTTATTATGATTATTATAGAAAAAATCTATTATAGGTGAGAATATAAATCAGTTTAACTTTATAAGAGAGGAGCGTCCTGCAAGAACAGATTGAAACACAGACCCTTAACAGCAGCGGAATCAGAGACATCGGCAGAAATCCGGGAATTTCCAAAAATACGGTAATTTCCGATCTGAAAAAAAACTCCGGCGGAAATTAATCCTTACTTCATAAAATGCCTGAATAATTCGTTTTTACCTGAATTGGAAGTTGAAATAAGGGCAGATGCGGAAGGCGATGAATTTTGGAGTTCTGCGGGGAACAAAAGCAGTCAGAGGCGGACGTGATATGCGGTTGAGAGAAACAGCGGAATAATACCTGCATGGCATAACGGCAGACGGACTGATGAAAGCTGCGCCCGGCTGATGAACAGACTGTCTGTTTTTCCTGTAAAATATTATTATACGGATGAGTGGCGGAGTTACAGTAAAGATATTCCGTCCGGGCAGCACATCATCGGTAAAGCCGACACATGGAAAACAGAAAGAAAAAACCTGAATTTCAGAACGCATATCAGACGTCTGAGCCGCAGAACGATCTGTTTTTCAAAGAATAAAAAGATACATGACAATGTTACCGGAATGTATATCAACCGTTATTATTCTGAAAGGGGAAACTATTCCGAAACTGCCTGATCAACGGATTTGACCCACTACCAATTACAGCTTGCTGAAGAAAGCAGAATATGGCATGTCCAGCGTGATGTAGATGCGTTCAGAACCCGAACAATGGATAAATATCTGGATATTTGTAAATTTCCGAGAAACAATCCTGATTATATGAAAGTTTTGGAAACTGCTTATTATGTATTGAAAAAATCTGATGAAGATTCTGATTTAAGAAGGAAATTAAAAACCAAAATTGCCGAGTTTGAGTCAATGCTTTACAGGTAACCCGGATTAGGATGAGTAATAAAATGGCAACCGTTAAAAACATCTTACTCTTTATTTTTTACTATGTGTTTCAATCCTTGTTTTAATGGATAGCGAGCTTAAACTTGTCAGCGACAGATCATTATGATACTTCTGTCTCGCCGTAAATGTAATAATTTTCAAAAGTTCTCTGTATCGTTCCGACCGGTCGGACTCCGGAGAGAGTGATTCTTTTTCCGGTTGACGTTATGAGTCATGGTCTTGTTTCATCGCAGGAAAAAAATTTCACTGGACTATTATTATTATCAATAATTTCAGATACTGTTGCGGGAAACGATTCTTTGAATCCGCGTACTTCATCCTCATTTTTTCTGATATGCGACGGACGCGGCATCTTAGGCTTGGCTCCGAGATAATAACGGACAGTTTTGTGTACTGTTTTGTAAGGAATATCAAGATCATAATTCTCCATAAGCCATATCCGTATCTCATCGTAGGAGCCGAATCCCTCCGGTTCGGAAAGACGTTTTTTCAGATCTTCCGCGACCTCTGCGGAAACTGCGAGCTGCCGACCCGGCACTGTTTTCAGACAAAGAAGTTCCGCGATTCCTCCGATCCCGTAACGGCGGAACCATTCCGCTGCCGTAAGACGGGAAACGCCGCAAAGCTCCGCCGTACGGGTCATCGTTTCCGCCTCTCCAGTTTTCAGAAACCACAGCAGACGGAGACGATCACGGAAACGTCCTCTTTTCTCATTTTTAATCATATCAAAAAGTTCTTCGGCGATTTCCAATATTACGTAATTTTTTTTCCGCATTTCTCCTTTTTAAAAATTGTCATTTGAAAAATCATAATCCTCATAGCACATTTTTTAGATAATTGCAATAGAGATTTGGTATTATACATCATTTCAATTAAATTTTACCACAATCTCATCAAAGGTCTTCCGCCATTTCGGGATGGAAAGCTCTTTATCCTGCTGAAAATAACCGACTGCAATCAGAAGAGGAATCCAGTAATTTTCAGGAATATGAAATTCTTTACGAACCCCGTCATGGTCAAATCCGTCCATTGGATGAGTGTCCAATCCCAGATGTTTTGCTGCGAGCATCAGTGACATGGCAAAAAATCCGGTATTTTTACATGCAAATGCCTGCTGACGCTCTGCTGTTAATCCGTAAAGATTTTTGCACACATCTGTAAACCATCCATACTGTTCTTGCTTCATGGATCCTGCCTGAACCATCTCTTTAAAATTTCTTTCCAGAAAAGGATGATCTTTTTTCCACGCATCCCTGTCAGCCAGAAGAATAAGAACAACAGGGGCTTCGCTTACTTTGGGCTGATTCCATGCGAGTTTCTGAAGTTGCAGTTTCTCTTCTTTGTCCTTCAGGATGATCAGGCTCCATGGCTGAATATTAAATCCTGAAGGAGATTTTGCGGCTAATTCAATCATTTCCTTTAATAAGAATTCAGGTACATATCTTGCAGAATCAAAAAAATTAACAGATCGTCTTTGTATAATAACATCTTTGAAATCCATGATTTCCTCCTCTGAGTGAAAAAGTTTGATGATAAAGGTTGTCAGAAGCAGCGTTTCTGACCGCTTATATGTTATTTGGATATTCCCTTTATCCGATTATTTCGTCAACAGAAATTTTTATGATCCGAGATTAAATAATTTCCGAAGTTTTGGAAACTTCAGAAGTCTTTACAGTCAGGTTATTTTCTGACAGAAGATTTACAATTTTCCATAGTTGAATGGTGCATAGGTAGTGATGAATTACATTCATTTTTTTATATTTGTTCATATCTGATTCCGAAAAACAGCCTGTTCCGATCTGATAATTATGGTATGCTTTCCAAAAATTTATGAAGGAGGACGGATAATTATGATTTGTCCGGAATGTAATTCCGAAAATACCGTAAAAAACGGTCATATTCATAACGGAAAGCAGAAATTTATGTGCAGAGAGTGCCGCATACAGTTTGTCACGAACCCGAAAATAAAATTATTTCTCAGAAAATTATGCACCACCACCAAAACCCTAATGGTTTCAGAAACCCTTAGGATTTTTAAGAGTCGGCGTATTTACGCTGTTATGTACTTAGTTTCTTTGGTTTTCTGCTCTATCTCTGCTGCCTGATCCTTCAATAAAAGCCTTCTGAAGATCATCAGCTCCGTAAATAGCATCAGCAAGATTTGCTTTGTTCAGATTCGTCTGCCAGAGATCAGCCCCTCTTAAATCTGTTTTATTCAGATTTGTCCAGCGGATATCTGCTTTTATAAGATTTGCTTTTTGCAGATTTGCGCCGGAAAGGTCTGCATTCTGAAGATTTGCTTTCCACAGACTTGCCTCCCTCAAATCAGCCTCTTTCAGATCAGCCTCTTTCAGATTAACCTTATTCATTTTTGCCCATCTGAGATTTGCCTTATTCAGAGATGCCTCAGCCATATCCGCTTCATTAAGATTGGCTCTTTCAAGATTTGCTTCAGAAAAATCCGCTTTATTCAGTCTGGCTTTCAGCAGATTGGCATCAGCCAGATTTGCCTGATTAAAATTGACCTTTTGCAGATTTGTCCATCTGAGACTTGCCTCTGTAAGATTTGTTCTCTGAAAATTGGCATTTGTCATATCAGCGTCATTCAGATTAGCTTTTTGAAGATTTGCCTCTGTAAGATTTGCCTCATTCAGAATAACCCGCTGAAGATCCGCTTCAGTAAAATCAGCGGCAGTAAGATTTGCCTCAAAAAAATCTGCCAGCACCAGTTTGGATCTGATAAGCTTTGCTGAAGTAAAATTTGTTCTCCTTAAATTTGCTTTTGTCAAATCAGCCTCAGTCAGATCTGCTCCTGTGAAATCTGTTTCATTCAGTTTTGCTTTCTGAAGATTTGCACCTGTAAGGTCTGCACCTGTCAGACTGATCTTTTCAAGGTCAAGACAGCTTAAATTAAGATTGTTCAGATTATGCTTTTCTGACGATATAATCAGTTTTAAAAAGAATTTTGTCTCTCTGTCAAGATCAGAGTATGACAGCAGCTTTTCCATCTGATTTTTTATCAGATCAAAATAATATTCCGCCAGAAAATATGACATAAAAGACTGATGAACAAAGCTGTAATTCCCGTTTTCATCATGCTTTAAAAAACTGCAGGATATGCTGTCTTTTCTGTAATAATCTTGCGGCTCATCTTCACCTGATGCTCCGGATCCGCTTATCTTTGTATAATGTAAAGCATTCTCATTTCTTTTTAACATCTTATGGGCAAGTTGCCACAGGAATCCCCTTTTTATCTGAGGAGTAAGATGATGATCGCCGTTAATCCATATATCTGTATAAGCATTATACAAATCATAAAGATTTACATCCTTTTTATCCGTAAGAACCGGAATGGCTTTTAAAATCATTTCTGTCAAAATCTCAGGCTGAGATAATTTTTCAGCAAGATAAATCTCTTTAAGAATATCTGAAATCTTTTCAGGTGTATGTTTTTCGTATCCTTCAGTTTCTTTATTATCAGATTTTTCAGGCGGGTTTATTCTGATAATTCTGCAATTCTTTTTCATGATATAAGGATGATAAAGAGAGGTGGTCAGAAAAACCTTGTTCTGCTTGTCAGATACTTCATCTTCAAATGCCAGTCTGAACATCTCCCCGAAATTTCTCTGTAATCTCTTCTTCATTTTTATCAGGGGAGAGAATATCATCAAAGCCGTCTACAAAAATCAGAAATTTACCGTACAAAGCCAGTTTCTGAAAAACAGCATAAGACAATCCTATCTTATATTTTTCACGGAATTCTCTGACAATAAAATCTTCAATATCCGGTTTTCCCTGACAATCTTTCAGAGAAATAAAAAGCGGAATACGGACTCCTTCGTTATTCTGAATATATTTTTTTGCCATACAGATAAAATTGTAAAGAGCAAAAGCTGTTTTTTCTGCTTCGGTATCACCCATAACCGTCAGAAAACTTAAATTATTATCTGCAAGGAATTCTTTAAAAAAATCATCTGCAGGAGCCTCTTTTCCATCCGTATCTGTACAATATAACGGCACAGATGCAGATTTCAGATTTATCTTTTCCATTGTTTTGATAAGAAACGGCTCATTATTCTTTTTTACCTCTTCCCGGTTTTCATACTGCCATAAAATTTTCTGAAGATAACTACTTATATTTTTATGTAAAACAGACGGCTTGTTCTGTTTCTGAACCGGCGCATAAAATTTCTGAACAGATAAGCATTTTTTAACAGGGGGTTTGTAATTGATACTTATATCAGAAAAATCATAACTTCCTGCTGTCCAATTATCAAGATTCGGCTCCGAAAAATATAATTCTTTTTCAAGGTGAGGAGGAATCCAGAGGATAATAAGAGGCGGAGATGCTTTAACATGCTCTCTTGCATAATTGTAACAGGCAATAAAGTCTAATCTTGATTCTGCGGAGAGAGTCTCTATTCCTATAAAATGAAAGATATTAATACTTTTATCTGTTTGGCTGCACATCTTTTTTAAAATCGCCGGAAAATCAATTATTGCAGAATTTATCTGCAATGCAAAAATATTATGATCCGGCAGATCTTTTTTCAGATAGCTGATAATTAATTTTACAATGATTCTGTCATTATATAATGCCAGCGACAATCCGCCTGTATCGCATGATTTCAACGATCCCATTAATTTCTGGTAAAGCAGATTTTCATTTATTTCAGGAATATTCACGTTTTTCACTCTGACAGGAGAATTATATGCACTCATTGAATTTTACTCCAGGACAGCTTAAATCATTAACAGATAAATACACGGACATAAGTTTTTTGTATAAAAGTTTGTAGTTCCGCCTTTAGGCGGATATTCGCAGGTCTTTTTTTGTCCTGAAACATAACTAAACATGATATATATAATATACGATAAACATAAGATAAGTCAATGGGGTGAATTGTGTATTTCTGATATAGAAAAATTCTGCTGAAATTTAAAAGAAAAAAATCTGTTGAGTTTATTTTGTATTAAGAATATAATAATTTGATGTAATTACAGATGAGATGATTTATTGTAAAAAGAAGACGGAACTTATTTTTATTATTTTGAAATTTTTAAAATCAGGAAATTTTAGGCTTATCCTGTTTTTAATTTGACATACCATTCTGTTTTGGGTAATATTTTTATGTTATTTGACATCTGCAATAAAATATTGACAGATATAGTATCAGCAGATCGAAAAAGTTTGTAGTACCGCCTTCAGGCGGTCCGGCGTGCTGCGATAACCGTCTGATTTCACACTGACCGCCTAAAGGCGGTACTACAAACTTTTGGTTCGGCGTGCTGCGATAACCGTCTGATTTCACACTGACCGCCTGAAGGCGGTACTACAAACTTTTGGTTTGAAGAAAAGAGTGCTTGAGAAATATATAAATTGCATAACACAAGGCGATTGCCTGACATTGTTTCAGGATATTCCTGACAACAGTGTTGATATTACTTTTGCGGATCCGCCTTTTAACCTGAAGAAAAAATACAACAGCAGCAAAGACAGTCTTGCTGTAAAAGAATATCTTGACTGGTGTGAGCAGTGGATCAATGAAATGGTGAGGGTTACAAAGCCGACAGGTTCAATATTTGTTCACAATATACCCGAATGGCTGACTTATTATACATATTTTCTGAATAAAACCGCTTATTTCAAGCACTGGATTTCATGGGATGCTCCGACATCACCTATGGGAAAAACTTTACAGCCGTCCAATTACGGTATTCTTTTTTATGCTAAAGAGTTAAAACAGAATAAATTTTACGAAATCCGTTATCCGCATAAAAGGTGCAGGAAATGCGGTTATCTTCAGAAAGATTACGGCGGGAAAAAACCGTTGCTGCATCCCTTCGGTCCTCTGCTCTCTGATGTGTGGACAGATATTCACCGTGTAAAGCATAACAAATATCGGGATGATCATCCCTGTCAGTTGCCGGTTCATCTGCTTGAAAGAATTATTCTTATGTCAACCGATGAAGGGGATACAGTGCTTGATCCGTTTTCAGGAACAGGGACAAGTGCGATAGCGGCTAAACGTCTGGGACGCAGATTTATAGGCTTTGAACTTGATAAAGAATATGTTAATATATCTGAAAGTAAATTGAAACTGGAAGAATCATCCTCTAAAATAAGTAATATATGGGCGAGCTTTTATTTAAATGAAATAGCTACTTTGCGCGATAAAGACTGGCAAGAATTGGCGAAATATTATATTGTTCCTGAATCTGCAAAGAATATTGACCATACGGCTATTGTTTCCATGAACGGTAAAACTTCCGTATATATTCAGAATAAAAATAGCGGATTCAAAGAATTATCTTTGTTCAATGATATATAAAATAAGGTTTTAAGTGTTAAGTACTAAGTTTTAAGTGATTGTGATAAAAAAACTATATAAGCACCTAAAACTTAAAATCTAAAACTTAAAACTAAAGGGGAACCTGTGTTAAAAAAATATCCGGCAATTTTTCTGGGGGTGGGAATAACGCTCCTTTTTTTCATAATCGGACATTTCCGCATGGAGTTTATTGATTCATTGGAACTGAAACTCTATGACCTCAGAATGAATTTAAGAGGAGAAAACAGTCAGACAAAAGGAGAACCGGACCAGATTGTTTTAATCAACATAGATGATGATTCAGTAGAAAAAATCGGCAGATGGCCCTGGTCACGCTCTTATATTGCCAAATGTATCAATAAGATCAGCCAGACGGGACCGAGAGTTATCGGGCTGAATGTGATTTACAGCGAACCTGAAGAGAGTGAATCATTAAGGGAGCTTAAATATCTGTCAGACCGTCTTACCGAAATAATATCTGATCCGACAGCGATTCAGCTTATCAATGAGACTATGCTGAATCTGGATAATGATAAAAATCTTGAGACAAGCCTTATAAACTCAGATAAAGTTGTCCTGCCGGTCTTTTTTAAGAAAACACAGATTACCGATAAGGAAAAGACAGAAAAAAAGCTGCAAATCCTTAAAAATAAAAATCAGACCGTTCAGATAAAAAATCCCGGAGATTTCAATCCGCCGTCCGGAGATGATATTGTAATTCCGATCAGCAGATTTCTTGAATCTTCAAAAGGTGTGGGGCATGTAAATCTTGCGACCGATATGGACGGCAAAGTCCGCCGTGAACAGCTTTTTTATGAATACAAGGGAGCTTATATTCCGTCATTTACTTTAAGAATAGCAGCACTTTATCATGATGTTCAAAGCAGTGAGATACAAGTTAAAGGAGACTCGGTTCTCCTCCGCCATCTGGAGATTCCTATGAATCCCGAAGCAGAATATCTGGTCAGCTTTAAAGGGGAGCAGGGAGGCTTTAAAAGTATTTCGTTTGCTGATATACATTATGATAAGATTCCGTCAAATATATTAAAAGATATGCTGAAAGAGAAAATTGTGTTAATCACACCGACAGCCGCAGGAATATTTAATCCGATCAGCACTCCGACCTCACGGAGCATGTCTGTAGGAGAATTCAGCGCCAATGCAGTATGGTCAATGCTGCACAGGAGATTTGTTCAGAAGCCTTCATGGGACAAGTTTGCATGGCTTGTGATGACACTCATTGTCGGCGGTGTTATCACCTTTCTCCTGCCCCGTCTGAAGGCTTTATTTGCAGCGCTGGCATCTCTTATTCTCTTCGGGATTCTTATCGGCGGATCAATTTTCTTTTTTGTATCAAAAGGATTATGGGTTCAGATAACATATCCGCTTCTGCATCTTCTCTTCGGTTATATAAGTGTTGTAAGCATAAAATATTTTGTTACCGAGACCCGCAAAGATAAAATGGAAGGAGAATCTGCTGAAAACAACAAATCACTTGGGCTTGCATATCAGAGTCAGGGGATGCTTGATATGGCGTTTGAAAAATTCCGCAAAGTTCCGGTTGATGATGAGATGAAAAGAATTCTCTATGATCTTGCCAAAGATTTTGAAAGAAAGCGTCTGTTTAACAAAGCAGTCTCCGTATATGAATATATTGAAGAATATGACAAAGAATATAAAGATATTGCTCAGAAGAAAAAACGTCTGGTTCAGGCATCTGAAACAATGATCTTCGGAGACGGTTTTCTCGGAGGCGGAACCCAGAATGACGGAATGCAGATTACTGAAGGAGCCGAGCGTCCCAAACTCGGAAGATATGAAGTTATAAAACAGTTGGGAAAAGGCGCTATGGGTGTTGTCTATCTGGGTGAAGATCCGACTATTAACCGGAAAACAGCTATCAAGACTTTCCGTCTCGGAGAGGGGTTTGATCCTGAAGATGCAAAAGAGCTGAAGAAAAAATTTTTCCGGGAGGCGGAGAGCGCGGGAACCCTTTCCCACCCGAATATTGTTACAATTTATGACGCGGGAGAAGAGCAGGACCTTGCATATATCTCAATGGAGTTTCTTGAAGGGGAAGATATCTGCAGAAATACACAAAAAAGAACAATATGCTTCCCATGAGAAAAGTTCTTGATTATGTTGCTGATATTGCTGACGGTCTTGATTATGCACATCAGAAAGGGATTGTTCACCGGGACATCAAGCCTGCAAATGTCATGCTGCTGAAAACCGGCATAATAAAGATTACAGATTTCGGTATTGCCCGGATAACAGCATCTTCTCAGACTCAGACCGGCGTTGTAAAAGGTACGCCACATTATATGTCGCCGGAGCAGATTTCAGGGGAGAGAGTTGACGGACGCTCAGATATTTTTTCACTGGGGGCAATGCTGTTTCAGTTATTAACAGGAGATGTTCCGTTCCATGGAGACAGTCCGGCTGCACTTATGCACCAGATTATGAATATGCCGCATCCGGATCCGAGAACGATTAATCCGAAATTATTAAAACCTCATGTAACAATCATAGACAAGGCTTTGGAAAAAGATCGTGAGAAGCGGTACCAGAAAGCATCTCAGATGTCAGCACATTTAAGAATGTTAGGAAAAAAACTGGATGAAATTGTCAAAAAAAATAAAGGATAAGAGGTTTTTTGATGATAGTCGTTGAATCAGCAGGTATAACAGATGTAGGCAAAAAACGGAAAGGGAATGAAGATTCGTTGTACCTTGATAACGACGTAGGGATTTATGTGGTCGCTGACGGTATGGGAGGACACCGGGCAGGCGAGGTTGCCAGCGGTCTGGTCGTTAAAACAATCAAAGAGTATATGAATCGCTTCAGAGATAACAAAGATGTGGAAGAGCTTGCCAATATTGATAAATCCCTTTCCAAAGAGGCAAATCGGCTGACTGCCGGTATTCATCTCTCCAACCGGATAGTTTATCAGGAAGCCGCAGGCAAACCTTCTTATCAGGGGATGGGATCAACTGTATCAGCCGTCTATTTTACAGGGGATACTGTGATCGCAACGAATGTCGGTGACAGTCCCATATATCTTATACGGAACGGAACAATAGAGATGCTCTCCGAACCTCATACATTATTGGCGCATCATAAGGCGAATCATCCGGGGGACAGACAGCCTTCAAAAAAATTCAGCCACATGCTTACCCGCGCCATGGGAGTGGAAAAAAATGTTGAGCCTTATGTATGTGAAATTCAGTGTTTTAAAGATGATATTCTGATTCTTGCCTCTGATGGTCTGACAGACAAATTATCTCCTGAAGAGGTTCTCGAAGTCGCGATAAACAGAACCCCTGAAGAAACCTGTAAAATGTTGGTTGACATGGCAAATGAACGGGGTGGAGATGACAATATCACGATTATTATATTAAAAGTGAAAACGGTCAGATGTAAAAAAAGCGGAATCATCGGATTAATATCAAAGATTTTTGAATAAATTTTGAATAAATTAGGAATGGAGAATCAGGAATCAGGAATTGAAATACTTATAAAAACAACATTGTATAATCAATTCCTGATTCTTCATTCCTAATTTTTATGAGGGGGAAATAATGCCTGTACTGACGCTTAAATTTAAAAAAGATTCAACAACAATAAGAGAATATCAGCTTAAAAGAGGAGAGTCTCTGACTATCGGAAGGCTGGAGAGCAATAATATTTTAATTGAAAACCTTGCTGTGTCAAGTCATCACGCAAAGATAGACTGGGCAGGGAACGGATTTCTGCTGACAGATTTGAAAAGCAAGAACGGGACTTTTGTGAATGATCAGTTGACGATCTCGCATTGGCTCAAAGACGGGGATGTTATAACAATCGGAAAGCATGTTCTTCTTTTTAATTATGCACAGGGAGAGACCCCGCCTGAAAGTCATAATGAAGAGGAGACAATGAGCCAGACAATGGTGATGGATACAAGCAAATATCGGAGCATGCTGGCAAAAAATATTTCAAGCATGGCAGCGGCTCAGTCTGCTGTTGAAAAAGAGCAGGTTGCTGTTCTGTCATTTCTCTCAGGCGGCGAGGGAGAGGTAGAGCTTACTAAAAAGCTTACCAAAATAGGAAAGAATCCCTCTTCAGATATTGTTATCAGCGGGCTTACTGTAGGACAGACCGCAGCCACCGTCAGCAAACGCCCTGACGGATATTATCTCAGTTATGTGGGAGGCTTGTCCAAACCCCGTCTTAACGGTGAAGTTGTAAGAGAATCTGTTCTGCTGAATCAGTTTGACGTGATTGAAATAGGTTCTGCCAAAATGCAGTTGATCACTAAAAATTAGTACAATGCTTTATCTGATTTCAGGTTCAAGTCTGAGACTTGAACCAACATGGTGAAAAAAATGAATATTTTCAGATCAAAAATTTTTTACGTCATTTGTACTTTATTTATCGGACTTGTCATAGGGTCGGTTTTTCTTTATTTTACAGATGAAGGTGTTGCAACTGAATTCAGACAGATTCAGCAGCCTAAACCGAACCGTTTTTATGTGGGGATTGATGTATCTGCAACCATTGATCCTGATACACTGACTGATTTCAAAGAGAATGTTATAGAGCGGTTAAAAAATTTTATCGGGGATCAGGCAGTCTCATATCAGATTGACAGTTTCGGAAATCCCGGATGTGAACGGAATTCTGTCCGGCGTGTTGTTTCAACAGAGTCGCCAAAGGATGACAAGGCATTTAAACGGGATGTTGAGAGTAAAATTCAGCGGGTGGCGATTGCCCAGATACCTCCTTCAGGCAGAACATCAGCCCCTTTGACAACTCCGCTGAATTATCTGCTCGGAGAAGATATTCTTCCCAAATGGGAAGGTGGACGGATCCTTATTTTTTCAGATCTGATGAATGACGACAGTGACTGCCCGCGTCAGAATCCTTTTCCTGAAGATGTGATAAAGAATTTCGGCAAAAATAAAGAGGGGCAGATTATTTTTCTCTATCCTACGCCTCAACTGACCAATAATCCTGAACTGGATGAACGGATAATGGCAAAGCAGCGGGAATTTATAACAAAAATGGAGTCTCTCAGAAGCGATGGACATATCAGGGTGTTTTTCTATCATATACCTGAAATCCCTGAAGATCGGTCAGGCTTTATGCACTCCCAGTTGCAGAATGCGATTCCGACAACCATGTTTGAGATTATCTGGGAAAGAGCTTCAAGGGTTGTTGACACAATGGTTTCTGCTGTCAGGGGGTAAGTCGTTATATTTGTAGCAAAAAGAACCGTGCAAAACCATGAGTCCTGTAGGGACGATATATTTGTGAACTCCCACCCATTGTTTGAACTATGATTTCCGTGTGATTATTATGATGACTGCGATTAAGTCACAGTCATCATTGAATTATTTTAATCATAGTTCATTTTCTTTTCTTTTTTACATCAACATCAAAATGCTCTGTTTCCAGTTTTAACCTTTTAAACCAGTGGCAGCTTCCCCATTTGTACATATTGGTCAGGACTTTGTAGCTTGTATCGGATTCTGGGAGCTAATATATCAATAATCAGAAATAAAACCAGTCCGATAATAAAAAAAGGCAACCCGATTGTGAGAGACCAGACTATTCTCACCAATATTGCAATAAAATTCAGAATAATGAGCTGGATAGTCAGAGGTTCAGAAACTTGGGCTTCTATTACATCGTTCTCAGGCTGCCGGTTTTGCGGATCAGGATTTGTCTCACTTTTCTGACTTGCCGGGACAAGTTCTTTTTGTCCGGCAGGCTCAATTATGCAGACTGCTCCTTTTTTCTGAAAAGTCTCCTGAATTTTTGCCGCTGTCTGATAATCAATGTCATTTTTTACAATCAGAGATTCGCCTGTGAAATATTTCTCCAGCTTTTCCAAATCGGTTTTAAAAAGTGCGGCGAGATTTTCTTTTACACTTCCGACTTTTTGCCCTTCTGCAATACCGCCGTTAAACACAACTTTATATTTCTGGTTTTCCATGATATTTTTCCTGTATCTGTTTTAGACCTACGGGGTTTTTAAAACCCCGTAGGTCTTTTGTCTGAACTGTGATTAACTCATAGTCATCATTTAATTATTTCAATTATAGTTCAGAAGACAGCCTATTATTTTAGCGCTGATTATCTAACCATATGAACTTATTCCAGTTTTTCCTCGTTTCCACGCTTTGCGTGGGAATGCCGCCCGGACGATTTGCTGCGTCCGGCAGAATAGTGATAAATCTCAGGACGCAAAGCGTCCTTAACTTGCGTTCCCGCGCAAAGCGTGGGAACGAGATAATATTGAACCGCTACCTAAATTTTATCAGAAAGAATACTCCCGTAAGTTGCTTTGACCAGATCAAGAACCCCTTTTACGGTTGTTTTGCTGAATATCTCATTCATAAATGGCGGAATATCAGCCATTTTAAGAGACCTGATCACTTTTTTGACAGCAGGCATGGACTGCGGATTCATGCTCAGTTCATCCATTCCCAGCCCCAGAAGAACAGGAATATTAAACGGCTGTGCAGCCATTTCACCGCATATAGAAACATTTATGCCGTTATCTTTTGCCACATCTGAAATATACTTTACCATGCGGATAATAGCAGGGTGAAGGGGCTGGTAAAGATGGGCAACATCCCTGTTTCCTCTGTCAATCGCCAGTGCATACTGAATCAGATCATTGGTGCCGATGCTGAAAAAATCCGCCTCTTTTGCCAGAACATCTGCCAGAACAACCGCCGAGGGGACTTCAATCATAATCCCAATCTCAATATCCCTGTTAAATTTTACCCCCTCTTTTTCCAGAGATTCAGCTACTTCATCTAATACCTCTTTAGTTTCAAATAATTCATTAAAATCTGATATCATAGGAAATAAAATTTTAACATTACCAAATGCAGCGGCTCTGAGAATTGCCCTGAGCTGAGTTTTAAATACATCCTTTTTTTTCAGACAGTACCTGATGCCGCGAAGCCCCAGTGCGGGATTCTCTTCACTGGTATCAGAATGACCGATAATCGCTTTGTCTCCGTTGATGTCAAGGGTACGGATTGTTACAGGTTTCGGCGACATTATTTCAACCACATCCCTGTATTTATCAAACAGCTCATCCTCACCCGGAAATTCAGAACGGCTCAGATATTGAAATTCTGTTCTGTAAAGACCAATCCCTTCTCCGCCGTGATCTCTTACTGAAACAACCTCCTCAGGCAGTTCAATATTTCCCATAATCCGAATGAGAAAGCCGTCAGAGGTCTTGGCAGGCAACTGACTTCCGCGTAAAGTAGCAGAACGGCGAGCTTCATATTTTACTTTTCTCTTAACAAACCGGACAAGTGTATTATCTTTCGGATGAATGATGACTTCTCCGGTTGTGCCGTCAACAATGATAAAATCATCGCTCTTAATCAGGTCTGTTACCTTCTCAAGCCCCAGAACAGCCGGAATTTCAATTGTCCGGGCAATAATACCGGTATGAGATGTTATTCCGCCGCCGTCAGTGACAAATCCCATTATCTTTTCAAGCTGTATCTGGCTTGTCTCAGCAGGAGAGAGATCGCTTGCCACCAGAATAACCCGTTTATCAATATCTTTGATATTAACCTGTTCAGCTCCGACAAGATTCCGCAGAATACGGTCAGATACATGAACAATATCATCTGCACGTTCCCTGAAATAAGCATCAGACATATTTTTAAAGATGATCTTCAGATCCGCCACAACTTTCTTGAGCGCCCATTCTGCATTTATCTGTTCATTCTCGATAATTTCAATAGTTTTTCCATAAAGCATCTTATCTTTAAGCAATACAATATGGGTTTCAAGAATTTTGGCATGATCCCGGAAATCTTCAGGCGTATCTTCTATAATAGAATGAAGCTCTTTCTCTGCTTTTTTGACAGCATTTTTAAAGCGGTTTTTTTCATTATGCAAATGAAACTCATGGATATGATATTTCTTTACAATATCTACCCCTTCTTTATCCACCAGATATGCTTTTCCGATACATATCCCCGGTGAAGTGCCGATACCTTTTAAAACAATCTCATGAGTCATTGTATCTAACATATATTATTCCCCAAATCCGTTTTCAACCAGGTCCGTAATGCTGTTTAAGATGTCAATATCCGTATGACTGTCAATTTTTATAGTAATTTCAGAGCCTTTTCCGCAGGCAAGAGTCAGAATGTCAATCACACTTTTGGCGTCAGCTTTTTCGCCATCTTTTACCACCCATACCTTTGATGCCGCATTTTCTGCAATCTTTGCTATTTTTGCCGCTGACCTTGCATGAAGTCCCAGTTCATTGATGATTGTCAAATCTTTTGAAAAAGCTCCGGCAGAATTTCTGTTCATAATTTTATGTCTTATGGTTTGTCCAGGTATCTCCTGAACCGTTATGACTTTAACAAAATAAGAATCCATAGCTTTGGAAACTTAAAATCAAATTATTTATCAATAGATATGAAAGATGTCAATCTGAAATAAGATAAACCGGCATAAGTAAGGGTATCAGAAATGTTTTGCGAAGTGCGGGGTTTCCTTGTCAGCGGAAAATACAAAAAAATCGGGATAATCTTGTGAAGATTATCCCGGTATTATATTAATATAATGGAGGGAGGATATTGGTTTACTTGAGTAAGAGTTTTTATAAACTTGGCGTAAAACCCCTATCCCTTCAGGGTAGCGGTAGTTTCAGGGTGTCCGACAGTTTTAAGAGACTTGCGGATAACCGGAAAATACAGGCGGCGACTCCGGTCCTGTCAGCCCTGATCCTGAAAAAAACTGATTCAGCAGAATTTCTGTCAAATTCTATTAAATCGGTAACTATTATTTCGTAATTTATTAAGAGCGCCTGAAATTATAAATGCAGGCGCTCAATAACCTTTGACAGTATTTCAAATCCCTGTTTCTATTCGGATTTGGGCTTTTCTTCTGTTGTTCCTGCTTCACCTGCCGCGGGAGCTTCTTCCTGCTCTACAGCCGGCTGATCACCTTCTTTTACTTCTTCGCCTGTAGTACCTTCCTCAACAGCGGCACCTTCTTCTACCGGTGCCGGAGCTGCTTCATCTGTGGGATTTTCAACAGCCGCTGTGGGATTTTCAACAGCCGCTGTAGGATTTTCAGCAGCCGCAATAACAGCCTCTGTATCTGTTGCAGATACAGAAGCAGAGCCGGCAAACTGAAATACACATATTGCCAAAGCTACACTAAGCATTACCATCCATTTTTTCATAAATTACCTCACGGAAACCCCTATCCCTTTAGGGTAGGGGAGGAATTGGGGTTTTGTCTGATAATGATTTCAATAAAAAATATCATCAGACAAAATAAGTAAAAATTACTCAAATTAATGAGCATCAGTCTTACGACTGTAATGTTTGCCTCGACAATGTTATCATGGCTTTTTACGCCCGGCACACCGGCTTCAGACCCTTACGCCTGTTTAATACCGGACAACAGAGCATGGAACTGGCACGCATCCCATGGTGTTATGACCAAAATAACGTAGTTCTCCTGAGAACTCAGTCCGGTCAACAGAGCCTGCAAGTTTCCTTACAAGCCGCTATCCCTTTAGGGTAGCGGTCGTTGACTCTTTCGTTTTTCCTCTTTACTTAAAATATTTTTTACTGATTCAAATAGTAAACCTGATTATCTCCTGATAAACGCCAAACTTTCTTCATTCAAAAATCTTTAAAGAGCTTATAGCAACATCTGTGCCATATTGTCAATCTCCTGATATTTAAAGATTTATATAATTATTATAAATAAATATCAGAACTGATAGTTCCTATGATTTGAAATCATATAGCTTCTGTTCTTTAACCGGCTAAGTATCTGAAATAGAAATATCTGAAATAGAAAATATTTTTAATAAAAAGAACTCTGAGTTCCGTTTTTTTATATATCGGAACTCTGATTACCTGTTTATAGATTTGGTAAATTAAAAAGTTCGTGGTACCGCCTTCAGTCATTGTGGCTGTTAAGTTCCTGACCTAACCCCCGACCCCTTCCCTTTCTTCTTGATTTAATAACTGAAAAGTGCTGATAAGTCAGGTCAGAAAAATAATTTAAATTCAGGATGGAATAATTTATAGTTTCTTTGACATTTATTTTTTATCTGATAAAAAGAGAGTGACGGGCTGACATTATGCTCCCGATATTTTCGTTGCCCGTTTTTTGCTGAACTGATATAATTGAATTATGCAGGGCTGTCGGGCAAACAGACAGGTCATATCACCTTATAAAAGGGGAAGGCAAGTTTGAACAGAAGAGAAAAAGCCGAGAGTTACCGGAGAGATTTTTCAGAACTATATAAAACGGGCAATATCAAAGCCGCATGTGAAAAAGTTGTTCAGGGAATAAGTGAGCTTTATATTGAAACAAAGCAACTCAGTGATCTGCTTGATAATCCAAGTGATGACATACGCCCGGGCTTCCGAATAGAATCTGATGCTTGTGAGCTTCTGAGAACATTTTTAGAGGGAATCGGAGCAGATGATAACCCGGATCCGGTTCAGATAAGAATCAGGTTTCTTAATGATTTGATTCAGCATTTTCCGACATGGCGTTTTGCTCTCAATCTTCTTGCAATAATATTATTTGAAAATCAGAATTATATAAAGGCATTGGAGACTGCCCGAATATCCTTTAAAATGAGGGAAGGATGCCCTTTTGCAGAATATCTGCTTCAAAAGATATTAAAAAAGATTGTTGAAAAAAATCAGGATCAGGAGGTGATCTTTAATGATATTGAAAAACGGCTGATTCTTGATCTGACTGATTATATCTGCATGAAACCTTTTACAAATTTTGAAGTATGGCGCACAGGCGATGTTTATATCTGCTGCGGAACATGGGTACCTGTGAGTATCGGCAATGTTTTTGAACAATCTGCGGAAGAGATATGGAATTCCCCGGTTGTCAGGGAACTGAGGCGATCCATGCTGGACGGAGATTTTAAATATTGTAACCGATCATCCTGTATTCTGATTCGGAACGGGCTGCTGATAAAAAAATCAGATGCACTCAAAGGGGATTTGGAAAAATATCAGGGATTATGGGGAATAACTGTATATAAACGGGCATTGCATCTGATAAAAATTCTGATCAGATATATTGAAAAGCATGAAACCCAGATGACAGAAGGACCCTCTTTTGTCAATCTTGCTTATGATTTTACCTGTAATCTTAGCTGCCCTTCATGCAGAGATAAGATAAAGTTTGCTGATTCCAAAAGAAAAAAAGAACTTGACAAAGTTCGGGATCAGGTGATTATTCCTTTGTTGCCGTATATTCATGAATTACTCCTTTCAGGCGATGGAGACCCTTTTGCCAGCCCTCATTACAGGAGCATTATGGCAATATTGGATAAAAAGAGATTTCCCAACCTGTATCTCTCTATCCTGACAAACGGGGTTCTTTTTACTGAAGAAGAATGGAAATACTTTGAAAATATTAATGATCTGCTGTACAGTCTTTCTGTCTCTGTTGATGCGGCAACCCCTGAAACTTATCATATAATCCGCCGGGGCGGGGATTGGAAAAAATTAATGCAGAATCTGGAATTTTTAGCAGAGCTTCATCGTCAGGGAAAAATCCCTTTTTTTGATCTGAATTTTGTTGTTCAGAAGAGAAATTTCAGAGAGATGAAAGCATTTGCAGAGCTTGGGATGCGACTTGGCGCTGATAAAGTCCGCTTTGCACGGTTGCATAATGATTTTGAGTCATTTCAGCCTGAGGAATTTTTGGCTGAAGATGTTTTTGACTCTGCAAATCCGTATTATCCTGAATTGCTGCAAATACTGAGTGATCAGATATTTAACAGTGAAATGGTGCTGTATCCCAGAACAATCAGTCAGGATATTCAAATGAACTGTTCTTAGAACTTTGAAATGTAAACATAAAATAACAGATTCGGAAATTCCGATCAGACAATTCAGATCGGGAAACAGCCTACTTTTCCGATAATAAAAAGCTGCTCTTATACCAATTTAAATTTATTACAATCTTTATTCAACATTATTGGCATTTACGCTTCGCGTCCTGTGAAGCGGGATACCAGCAGGACGCGTAGCTGAAATAAACCATTAGGATTTTGAAGGCTATCCTTTTCTGTATTTTTCAATCTCTTTCAAAATCTCAGGTGCCACTCCATACCCCAGTTCAACTGCTTTATCAAAATTTTCAACTGCCATATCATGCTCTCCTTTCTCAAGATAAGCAATCCCCAGATTATTATAGGCAATTGGGAATTTCGGCTCAAGCTGGATAACCCTCAGATTTGCCTCTATACTTTCAGTGAGCCTTCCTTTCATTAAATAGGCATTTGCCAATGTTGCAAATGCCTGAATAAAATTAGGATTCCATTTTACAGCTTTTTCAAGAGCAGGAATTGCTTTGTCAACATCCCCCATCTGAAGATATACAAATCCAATATTTCCATAGCCTTCGGCAAATCCTGCTCTGGAGTGAACCGCATGCTGGTTATAGGTCAGACAACCTTCCATATCACCGCGTTGCAGACAGATTCCGCCTAACATAATATATGCTTCGGCAAGATTCGGGCTGCAATCAACCGCTGCATGAAGCTCTTTTTCAGCTTCATCATATTTTTTCTGTCCCATCAGTCCTATCGCAAGATTATAATGAGAGGTTCCGCATTCCGGGTTTGAAGCAACTGCTGCTCTTTGCATTGCAATAAATTCTTCTACGTTTCTTGCTTGTACCATTTAATTTATCCTATCAGTCTTGATATAAAATTTTTTCATCATTATCTGTTCAGAAAATATGGCAGAGCCTTATTATTGTCAAGAAAAAACAAGGCTGTTAAGGTATGAATTGAAAAAAGAAGGTTCATGAACTGTTAATGCTTTGCTGATAGATATTGGATTTTGATATATATTGCCGGATTTTTTTCTGAAAGATATTGACAGAAAAGGCTGTTTACTGTATATATCAGTAAATTTTCTGGTAAAATATACTACGGTTGTGCTGACAAAACTTTCAGCATGTAAAACTTTACGGGTAACAATGAAAAACAGGCTGTTTAATCGCACAGAATATTTGAGATACCCCTCACTCAGCAAAATGTGTCGGATAAGATTCTTGACAGAAAGTGAGTTTCTTAATATAGAAAAAAGATTAATCGTAAATGTCAGATAAAAAGAAAGATGGTCTGATTTGTTTCATTGATTGTTTTTTTACAGATAAAAGGAGGATTTTATGGCAGATTGTTATATTAATATCATTTTGGATGATGAAAAACTCAAAAAGATTGACTCTGTGGGTTTAGCTGGTCAGGTAAAAGAGATCGGCGGGAAAAAAGCGGTTCAGGTAGAAATGACAGCAAAAGATCAGAAAAAACTTCAGAAAGGTTTTCCTGATTTGGCTTTTGATGCTTCAAAAGCATGTATTCTTCCCAAAGCGGCTGAGGATAAACTTATGGACATCATAGTAAATATGAAGTCATTGGATGTTATGAAGTTTGCAATTACAAAACTTTATAATCCGCTTGCAGGAAGAGATGTATTTGGAAGAGGCAGTACAGGCGGACGTTAATTTTTATCTCACCTTACGCAGAAGATTTGTACCCCTCTTTTTGTAAAGGGGGCAGGGTGGATTTGACATCACAAAAATCCCCCTTTATCCCCCTTTAAAAAAGGGGGAAATAAAAGATTGCGTAAAGTGAGTTTTATTAAAAAACCCTAAGGGTTTCATAAATCCTTAGGGTTTTAATTTCCAATTCAAAGGGGGTACTATGGAGACCGGATGCTATACAGCATTGGTAACGCCGTTCAGAAATGATTCCATAGATAATGAAGGTCTTGAAAAACTTGTAGATTTTCAGATAAAAAACGGAATCACCGGAATACTGGCAGTCGGAACAACAGGGGAAAGTCCTACATTGACATGGGATGAACATAATGCGGTTATTGAAAAGGTAAGAGAAAAGAGTCTTGATAAATCGCTCTGTATTGCGGGAACCGGAAGCAACAACACAAAAGAATCCCTTGCAGCAACAAAACATGCCGCGGATATAGGGGCGGATGCGGTACTGCTGGTAAATCCCTACTACAACGGACCAAGCTCCCTTGAAATCCGAAAGGAATATATCGGACCGGTTGCCAAAGCATTTCCCGGTATTCAGATAATTCCATACATTATTCCCGGCAGAACAGGAACCCAGCTGCTGCCTGAAGATATTGCAATCCTGAGCAGAGAATTTGAAAATGTTCAGACAGTCAAAGAGGCGACCGGCAATCCTGAAAATATGAAACGAACCAGGGTCTGCTGCGGGGATCGTTTTACCATTTTCTCCGGGGATGACGGCATGACCTATAAGATGATGACAGATCCGGGAATAAAAGCCGCTGGAGTTATCTCTGTTGCGTCAAATGTTGCTCCGGCTGCGGTAACAAAAATGGTTCAACTGCTGGCTCAGGGGAAGATTTCAGAGGCGCAGAAGATAATGGGGGCGCTGGAGCCGCTTTTTGATCTGGTAACAGTGAAAAGCACAGAAAAAACGCCTTACGGCGAAGTTGTATTCAGGGGAAGAAATCCTTTGGGAATCAAGGCGCTGATGTCTATTCTCGGTATGCCGTCAGGCGGATGCCGGCAGCCTATGGGGAAATTGACAAAAAATGCTCTGGAAAAAGTTCTCTCCGCCGCGCGCACTGTTCAGATGAAAAATCCTGAGATATTCAAGCCTGTAGCCGAATTTTTCGGGGTTAATATTGACGGGCGTCTGGAGAATCCTTCAAACCGGAAAGGTCTCTGTTACGACTCTTATTAAAAGACCTGCGGAGTCTTGAATCCCCGCAGGTCTTTTATGTTGAACTCACGTTAAAATAATAAGAAACTAAGTTCTTTGACAAAACTTAGTTTCTTTCCGGCTCCCCTGTTAATTCATACATAACCGGCTCGGCAATCTCCTGAAAAATAGCGTCAAACTCTGCTACAGTAACAGAGACTTCATGTCATAATATTCAAGAAGCTGAGTCCCGGTCTTATAATTGCCAAAAGATTGGAACAGATGGCAATCTGTAATAAGTCATGCTTCATATTTGTATAGTAGGTTGGGGTGAGCAAAGCGAATCCCAACACCGTGAGAGAGTCAAGTAGCCACACAATCCAAGTTTGTGCTGGTTTTACCCCGGAGAACACAAAGCAGATACAAAGAACAAAGTATTGAATATTTGGAAAAAAATTTATCAGTCGGTAAAATTTTGAAATTTAAATAAAAACCTGTAAGAAGTTTAACACATCCTTATCAAATACCCCCTTTGTTCTTTTCGTCACGGATGAATAGCCTGAATATCTTTCCAAAAGACTTGACATTTAATAAATACTTTAATATTTTATACAGATACATGAACAAAATCAAATTAACAGACTGCGGAGATAAAAGATCATAAAGTTCGTAGTACCGCATTTATGCGGTCAGATATTTATCACAGCACGGCGGGACCGCCTAAAGGCGGTACTACAAACTTTTCCGATCTGGTGAATAAGGAAAACTTTATGAATCCAGGAATTTTCAGAGAATATGACATCCGGGGAATTGCCGGAAAAGATATGACAGAAGAAGAAGTAATGCTTATTGGAAAAGGTATCGGCACATTTCTCAGGCAGCACAATTGTTCAACACTGACACTGGGAAGGGATTGCCGGGTAACATCAGATAAATATGCTGAAAAAATTGCTGAAGGGCTGATGTCAGCCGGCTGTGATGTGATTGACATCGGCGTCTGTCCAACGCCGGTTCTCTATTTTTCGATTGAGCATCTGAAGCAGCAGGGCGGCGTCATGGTAACAGCCAGTCATAACCCCAAAGAGTATAACGGATTCAAAATTTGTCTTGGGCTGGATTCGGTTCACGGCAAAGACCTTCAAAAGATACTTGGCATTATTAATGAAAGAGCATTTGTTCAGGGAAAAGGAAAATTATCTGCTGCTGATGTGCTTCCTGCATACAAAGAATTTATATCAAAAGAGATAAAGATTCCCAAGCCGCTTAAAGTCGGGATTGATGCAGGAAACGGAACAGCCGGTGTTGTAGCTCTTCCTATATTAAAATCAATCGGATGCGAGGTTCATGATATTTTCTGTGATATGGACGGAACATTTCCGAATCATGAAGCGGATCCCACAGTGGCAAAAAATATGCAGAACCTTATTGCTCTGGTCAAAGAGAAAAAACTTGATGTCGGTATCGGATATGACGGAGACGGAGACCGGATCGGCGTAATAGATGAAAAAGGGAATATTATCTTCGGTGATAAGCTGATTATCATATTTGCCAGAGAAATTCTTTCAAGAAAACCGGGAGCTACCTTTATATCTGAAGTCAAATGCTCAAAAACCATGTATGATGATATTGAAAAACATGGGGGCAGGGCAATCATGTGGAAAACAGGGCATTCTCTGATAAAATCCAAAATGAAACAGGAGAATGCGGAATTGGCAGGTGAGATGAGCGGTCATATCTTTTTCAAAGACCGTTATTTCGGATATGATGATGCGATTTATGCTTCATGCAGGCTTATTGAAATTCTTTCTGAGACAGGAAAGAGAATCTCCGAGCTTTTGGCAGATGTTCCGATAACTTATACTACGCCGGAAATACGGGTGGAATGTCCTGATGATAAAAAATTCCGCGTGGTTGAAAAGATAACTGATTATTTCCGTAAAAAATACAATGTGATTGATATTGACGGTGTACGCGTCCTGTTTGATGACGGATGGGGGCTTGTCAGGGCATCCAATACACAGCCCGCTCTGGTTCTGCGGTATGAAGCAATGACAGAAAAAAGGCTTTCTGAAATAAGAAATCTGGTGGAGTCTGTGTTGGCAGATATACAGAAAGAGTAAAAAAATAGGCACTACAATTTTTTTGTAGAAAGTCTCATTACAGTAAGGGCAGCCCCCTGCGGTTGCCCTTTGTAAAACGGGTAAGCCTTTCGTAAGCACAGGGGCTTATCCCTACATTCTGATATTTCCGCAAAAATCCTTAAAGAACCATGAAAGATAAATATATATTATGGAATTATCCATTCAACAAAAAAAAGCTGTGGAATATATAGGAACGCCGACTCTGGTGATTGCAGGCGCGGGAGCAGGGAAAACAAGAACCCTGACCGCAAAAATTGCCTATCTGATTCAAAAGGGGTATGACCCGGCGCGTATCCTTGCTATCACCTTTACCAATAAAGCCGCTGAAGAGATGAAAAACCGCCTGACTGCTTTGACCGGCAGACCTTTGGACGATTTTCCCTGGGTCAGAACCTATCACTCCGCATGTTTCAGAATATTACAAAAATACAGCAATTTACTCGGCTATACGCAGCCGGTTCAGGTTTATACAGGTTATCAGCAGCAGAAAATCATAAAAGATATTATAGTCGGAAAAATGAATTATGACAAAAAGCATGTTCCGAATGTTCTCTCCCATATTTCAAATGCCAAAAACTTCGGAAATCCTACCGCATATTTTGAATTAAAACCGCGCGTTGGGCAAATCCGGCTATATGAGGTTTATCAGCTTTATGAGCAGCAACTGAAATCAGACAATGCGGTTGATTTTGATAATATTCTCTTTTTAGTACGTGAGATTCTCCGGGACAATAAAAAAATAAGGGAGCAATATCAGAATTATTTTCAGTATATTCTGTGTGATGAATATCAGGATACCAATAATATCAATGAAGAGATTACCAGTCTGCTATTAAAAAACGGAAATCTCTTTGCTGTGGGGGATGACTGGCAATCTATATATTCATTCAGAATGAGCGATATAAATCATTTTTTATCATTCCAGAAAAAATACAAAGATGCAAAGATATTCCGTCTTGAGCAGAATTACCGATCTGCAAATAAGATTGTTCAGACAGCCAATGACTTAATCGCTTTTAACAAGTATAAAATGGATAAAAAATGCTTTTCAAAGATACAGGGCGGGGTTATTGAGATTCATAAATTTTCTGATGACAGATATGAAGCGATCTGGACGGCAAAAAAGATTCATGAACTCAATAAAATGGGAATCCCTTTTGATAAAATGGCTGTTTTGTACCGTACCAAATTCTGCTCTCTTTATTTTGAACAGATGTTCAGAAAATTCGGAATCCTTTACAGAATGCTGGGCGGGAAAGGTTTTTTTGACAGAAAAGAGATTCTTGATCTGACCGCTTATCTGACTGCGGCTCTTTTTGAAAGAGATGATACCTCGTTTGAAAGGATTATCAATATACCGAAACGGGGAATCGGTCCCGGAACCGTTAAAAAAATAAACGATCTCAGAACAGACAATATAAGTCTTCAGGGGGCAACCCGTAAAGCACTCAAAGAAAAACTGCTGAAAGCCAAAGTATATAATGCCCTGAATGAACTGATGCTGATGCTTGACAATATAAAAAAGATGCCGACTGATCAGGCGATTCAGACAGTGATTCATCAGGTTGGATATATGGAGTATCTCAAAGGATATTCAGAAAGTGATGATGATTTTATATCCAGAAAAGAGAATATTGAGCAGTTGATCTTTTCCGCATCAAAAAAAGATGCCATACTTGATTATCTGGAGGAGGCGGCTCTGGTCAGAGAAGATAAAGATGATGATGAAGGATATAAAAAAGAACGGGTCAATCTCTCCACGATCCACGCATCCAAAGGATTGGAATATCATGTTGTTTTTGTTGTCGCATGTGAAGAAGACCTTTTCCCCCATTGGCGTTCCAAGAACTCAGCAGCATCGCTTGAAGAGGAGCGGAGGCTGATGTATGTTCTCTATGACCAGAAGCGAGCGGTATTTATATTTAAGTCATGCTGAATCAAGAAAGGGGCAGGATAACAACCGGAGCCGTTTTTTAGATGAAATAAAAAAATATAATACAGATATTTCAGACTCTAAAGCCGGGGTTTAAATGCGGAAAAAAGCCGGATCGGAACCGGAAACTTCGGAAGTTTTCAGATAATAGCCAAATAAAATATTGCAAATACATTTTTCTTTTGTTAAAATTTTATGAGTTACGCAGCTGAAATTTATTTTTTATTTAACCGCAAATATCGCAAAGTTACCAAAAATATATTTTAAAATTCTGCGCCCTTTGCGGTTCATTTTTACGATGCAGAAATTCCAAATGCGTAACTCCTAAAATTTTATAAAAATTATCTGGTGCAATTAAATCAAAAAAAACCTTTCCCCGGAGAGAAACGGATAAAATATGTCAGAAATAATAAAAACAGTACAGTCGAAACTGAGACGGCTCAGAGAGATGACAAAAAAATGTAACAACTGGATTCTTCAGGGTTCACACAATCACTTCAGTTGTTATCTTCCCAAAAATGTCGGATTTATATCCTCTTCTGTATTCAGGCTTTTTTTTTCAGGTGTAACTGTTGAAAAAGATCAGACAGAGAAACTTAATACCCTGCCTGAAGATGCTGTTATCATATATGCCGGAAAATATAAAACTTATTTTGAATATCTCTTTTATCATACCCGGTATCAGCAGAATGGAATAAAGCCTCCTGAAATCGGCTTTGATTATAAAATATTTATATGGCAGCCTATTTCCCGTATTTTCAGGATACTTTTTGCACATCTTGATCATCTTTGTCAACATTTTGCATTGCCTGATCCTTATAAAAGCGGATATATCCGGGAAGAGCTGCTGAAAGGAAAGGCGGCGATTCTCTCTCTGCTTGAAAAAGAAGGGTTTCAGCGCAGGTTTGTACGGGAAAATCCTGATCCGATGCGCTATCTGATTGAGATGCAAAAGAGCATTGACCGCACGATTTATATTATCCCTCAGCTGATATTTTTCAGCAGAAATCCGAGCAAGGCAATGCCGACACTGACAGACCTGCTCTTCGGAACAGAAGAGAAGCCGGGCAAGATAAGACGGATGATTATGCTGTTCAATAATCCGGGCAAGGTCTTTGTTGAAATATCAGAGCCGTTAAATCTTAAAGATTTTCTGGATATGCCGGAGAATCAGGATCAGGATATTGAATCCCTTTCTCTTGCTCTGAGACGCAGGCTTCTGATTCAAATTAACCGCCATCGTCAGAGTATCACAGGACCTATAATAAAATCAAAAGATGAATTAAAAGAGAGTATTCTGACCAATGACCGGCTCAGAGATTTTATGGAGCATTATGCGGAAAACAGGAAAATCTCTTTGTATAAGGTATATAAAGAAGCAGATGAATGTATTGATGAGATTGCCGCCAAATATAACCCGTCCATTATTCAGCTTTATTCAATTGCAGTAAGATGGCTTATCAGCATGATGTTTGAAGGGGTTACCGTCAATACTGATATGCTGAACAAGGTAAGAACCATGTCCCAGAAGGGTCCTGTGATTCTGATCCCCTGCCATAAGAGCCATATTGATTATCTGGTTCTCTCTTATGTGCTTTATCATAATAATATGCCCTGTCCTCATGTTGCCGCAGGAAAAAATCTTTCATTCTGGCCCATGGGTCCCCTATTCAGGAACGGAGGAGCTTTTTTTATCCGCCGGACGTTCAGGGGAGCGGTTCTCTATTCAAAAGTTTTTTCGGAATATGTGTATAAAATTCTTGAAGAGGGATTTAATATTGAGTTTTTTATTGAAGGGGGAAGGAGCCGTACGGGCAAGCTTATTCAGCCGAAATTCGGACTCCTCTCTATTCTTCTGAATGCTTATAAAGAGGGAGCATGTGAAGACCTGATATTTGCTCCTGTCTATGTCGGATATGACCGGGTTCTGGAGGAGAGTTCATATCTGCATGAGCTTGAAGGGGGACAGAAGAATCCTGAAAATTTTTTGCAGGTTATAAAGGCAAGAAAGTTTCTTAAAAAACGGTATGGAAAAATCTATATTCAGTTTCATGAACCGATTTCATTTAATACCTTTCTCTCTCAGTATGGTATGTCGAGCAGGGATATGTCTTCAAAAGAGCATAACACTCTGTGCCGTCATCTGGGATATAAATTTTTAAATGCCATAGACCGTGAGACGGTTATAACCCCTCATGCAGTGGTTGCAAGTGCGATTTTAAACTGTCCCAAGCAGCGGTTCTCTTTTGAATATCTTATGACAGATATTGAGATATATATGAATTACCTGTTCAGTCAGGATGCAAAATTAGCGGATACACTTCTGATTGATTATTCCCATGCAATCCGCTCCGCGTTTGATGCGTACGTTTCCCGGAAATTTATTGAGCCGGTTACAAAGGATAAGGATGACCAGAGCTTTGAAGAGCAGTTTGCCGTCAATGAAGGGAAACGCGCCAGTCTTGATTATTATAAGAACAACGGGATAACATTCTTTATTCCCGCGGCATTTATAGCTCTCTCTATTCTTGAAAAAGATGCGTTCCAGTTTTCTGTTTCTGATATTCACTATGGATATAATTTTCTCAGGGAATTTTTTAACAATGAATTTGCTTATGATGTTGAAAGACCTCCTGAGTATTTTGTGCGCAGGAATATCAAGGCATTTATTGACGATGCAATCCTTATTCCTCATCCTACACTGCCGGATACTTATAACCTGACTTCAGCAGGATTCAGAAAACTGAAACTCTTTGCCAGTTTTCTTACAACGTATTTTGAATCTTACTGGATTGTATTAAATGTTTTTATGAGGTACCCAAGAGATTTTATTGATTCAAAAAACCGCATGAAGAAGATTCAGTCTATGGGAAACCGTATGTATAAACGAAAAGAGACTGAACGACCTGAAGCACTCTCCAAAATCAACTACCAGAATGCCATAGATTTTTTTAACGCTCATGGGATAAGGGGTTCTGAAGAGAGTGAGAAAATTGAGTTTTATTCTGACAGAATCCAGAATTGTCTGAAATATCTGTCATGGTGAGTATAATATTTCACATCCGTAATTTAATGAGTCTTCTACAGAGAACGCAAAGTTTTAAAATATATCTTCCCTTGCTCCCGCGCAAAGCGTGGGAACAAGACAAAAGTTTGTAGTACCGCCTTCAGGCGGTTTGGCGTGCCGCAAAAGTTTGTAGTACCGCCTTCAGGCGGTTTGGCGTGCCGCGATAACCGTCTGATTTCACACTGACCGCCTAAAGGCGGTACTACAAACTTTTTCGATCTGCTGATACTTACTTATGAGTTATATAAAACAGAAAATTGAAAAAATTATGAAAGGTGAAGAGGGGAAAAAAATTTTTTTATTCTCCTTTTTTTTGTCAGTCATATCTTTGTTATACGGCGGTGTTGTTAAGCTCAGGGAGATATTTTATAAAAAAGGGATACTGAAATCGGAGAGGCTTCCGTGCAAAATTATATCTGTCGGAAATATCACAGTAGGCGGTACAGGTAAAACTCCGATGGTAATTTATCTGGCAAGACTGACAGAGCGTCTTGGCTATAAAACAGTAATTCTCAGCAGAGGATACAAAGGGAAGGCAGAAAAGAACGGCGGTATTGTCAGTGACGGGAAAACGATTTTTATGAATCCTGAAATGGCAGGGGATGAGCCGTATATGATGGCGTTAAAATTAAAAAATATTCCTGTTGTTGTAGGAAGAAACCGTTTTAAAGCAGGAATTTCAGCAGATAAAATTTTCAAGCCGGATGTGATTATTCTTGATGATGCGTTTCAGCACCTTAAACTCAAACGGGATATTGATCTGGTGCTGTTAGACTGTTGTTTTCCTTTTGGAAATAAGCATTTGTTGCCACGAGGGATATTAAGAGAACCGCTTTCAGCTCTTTTACGCAGCAACGCCTTTATTATGACCCGATATAATACAGATTTTCAATCAGATTCAATGACCAGCGGAATTTTAAAGAATAAACCTGTTTTCAAATCGTTTCATATTCCGTATATCCATAAAATTGTTAAGAGCGGCCCGACACTTTCAGAGAAAATAACTTTTGATTTTGAATATAATATTCTGAAAGGATGCAATATTTTTTCCTTTTCCGGTATTGCACAAAATAATCAATTCCGCTCTTCTCTTGAGCGTTTTGAATGTAATATAGCAGGTTATATTGATTTTCCGGATCATCATTTTTATTCGGATGATGATCTGAAGATGATTTCAGAATCTGCAAAATCATTAAATGCTGATTTTATTGTAACAACAGAGAAAGATTATGTCCGGATCCCTGAAAAAATTATTTTTGGCATAGATATTGCTGTAATCGCTGTTGACATCTCTTTTGGAGATGATACAGATGATTTTTATAATTTTATAAAAAATGCCCTGATATAAGTATCAGTGATTCTGCTTCGGCAGATTACCGCTGGAAAGACCCCTTAAACAATTTAGGAGTTACGCAGTTGAAATACGCTTTTTTATTTAACCGCAAAGGCTTCGGCTGAGCTCACGTCGAAGCCTTTGCGGTTCATTTTTACGATACAAAAACTCCAACTGCGTAACTCCTACAATTAAAAAAATATAAAAGAGAGCGATTATTATGAGCAGAAAAAAGATTCTGATTGTAGATGATGATGTGGATATCCGCCATATATTCAAAGAGATTTTCTGTGAATGCGGTTATTCTGTTACAACAGCGGAAGATGCTGAAAAAACACTTGAGATTTTAAAACATGAACAATTTCCCGTGATGTTTCTGGATTTGAAATTGCCCGGAATGAACGGCGTTGAATTGTGCAGAGAGATAAGAAAAGATAATCCGTCAGCGGTTATTTACGCAGTAACAGGATATATATCCGTTTTTGAGCTTTCAGACTGTCTTGAAGCAGGGTTTGACAATTATTTTACCAAACCTGTAGAATTAAAAACACTGGTTAATGCGGCTCAATATGCCTTTGACAGAATTACAGAAGTATATTAACCCAAGTTGCCACCTATGCGACAAATCCGGCAGGGGTTCGGATTTGTCAATCGTTCGGCTGATCGTTCGGCTGAGCTCACGCCGAAGTCTCACGCCGAAGTCCGAACCGAGCCGGGGGAGGCTATTTTTTCAGCAGGTCGCAACTTGGGTTATATTAGAAACCGGCTGACCTGAAAAATGGAGGCGTCATGAATTACAGAAATCTTATGATACATATATTTACTGCAATTACATTGATATATTGTTCACCGGTATTAGTTGACAATGATTGCACTATGCCGATTAACTATCCGAAAATCGGGAAAAGTGAAATTGCCGGCAAAGCATTTGCCGCAGAGGCTTGGAAAGAGCAACATCAAGGGGATGCGGCGGAAAATTATTAACAAGGAGCTAAAAAAATGAAAACAGTCTTATACTTGATTATTGCGGTTTTAATCTTATTTTCTATTCCGGCTGCCGCCAACAGCCAACAGCCGTCAACAGCCGTCAACATTACCAATCAGGATGAATACACCTTAACCCTTGAATTCACCCTTCCCGATTTTGAAATGAAAAAGGTTAATACGCCTGACGGTGAATATCAGAGAATTCAGGTAGAAGGCTGGGGAACAACTTCTGAAACCGGAATGCCTGAGCTTCCGATTAAAGGGGTATTACTGCAAATCCCACAGTCCGGTGAAATTACGCTTCAGGTGCTTGAAAATTATTATGAATCTGTTCCTGACTGCCGCATCTATCCTGTGCCTCGTCTGATTATATCTGAAAACGGAACATCCTCACTTGAATTTGAAAAAGATAAAGATTGTTACAGCAGCAATGCTTTTTTTCCCGGCAATATTGCAGAGATCGGCTCACGGGAAATATTACGGGGCTCATCTGTTGCCCGTTTGAGCATCTCTCCGTTTCAATGGAATCCGGCAACCGGGGAGCTTCGTTATTCAAAGAAAATTCAGATACAGGTAAGATTTGAAAATCAGATGACGGATGGAAGCAAGTTGCAGGTCGCAGGTCGCAAATTGCAGGTTGATCTGTTCAGTCAGTTGAAAAATGAAACTATTCTTAATTACACTCCGCAATCTGAGTCCGTAATTCCGCGATCCGCAACTCTGCAAACCCGTGAATCTTCTTCCTCACAGCGTCTGAAAATAGAAATCAAAGCAGACGGAATTTATCGCCTGACCTTTGATGATCTGGTCAGCGCAGGTTTAAATCCTCAATCCATTGATCCGGCAACATTTCAGATGTTAAATCTTGGAACAGAAGTCGCTATCAACGTAAATTCAAAAGGAGATTCATTTATCTCCGGGGATTACATTGAATTTTTCGGCAAAGGGATTGATACTCATATCACCGGAACCAATGTTTATTGGCTCTGCCGGGGAGAAGCATCATCAGGCAAACGTATGAAAACAGTTGACGGAACAGTAAATAATCAGGCGATTAAGCAGGAGAATTTTTATGATGTATTTCACCTTGAAGAGAATCTTGGACGATCTGATCTTGTTCCCGATGCGCCTGAAAAAGATTATTTTTTCTGGAAAGTCCTTACTTCTAACAGCCAGAGCTATATGAGCGAACATTCTGTTACGCTTTCCTCTCCGTTCTCAGATCAGACCGGCGCGGAGATATGGGTTTGCTTTCAAGGGAAATTCCCGACAGACCATTTTACATCAGTATATCTGAATAATATAAAGATCGGAAATTCATCATGGAACGGCAATATTGAATATATTCAGAAAATGCCGGTTACTCAAAATCTGATTGGAACAAACACCATAAGAATCGAGGCTACCGGAACAAATTCGCATCAGATTTATCTGAACTGGATTGAAGTACATTACTGGCGGCGTTTTGAGGCAGTGAATAATCGGTTGGCTTTTACGGTTGAAGGAAATAACAGCAGGCTTCAGATGGAAATCCTTAATCTGACTCAGCAGGATATTCGGATTTACGACATCACGGATCAGAATGATGTCAAAATCATGAATAATTTCTCTGTTCAGTCAGGAAAAGCAATATTTGAGGATCAGGTTAACGGCAGCAAAACATATTATGCTTTATCCGCAAGTCAGATAACAAAGCCCGCCAACATAAGCCTATGGCAATCCCCGAATCTGAAAAGTACATCAAACCGTGCGGATTATCTTCTGATTACGGCAAAAGAGTTTTTAACTGCTGTTGAACCGCTCTGTCAGCTTCGTGAAAGTCAGGGATTACGGGCAAAAGCAGTCAGTGTTGAGGATATTCTCAATGAATTCAACTATGGAATCTTTCACCCTGATATTATCAGAGATTTTCTGAAATATGCGTATGAAAACTGGGAACGTCCGGCACCTATGTATGTTATGCTTGCAGGAGACGCCAGTGCGGATTACAGAAATTATCAGCAGACCGGCAAGCAAAATCATGCGCCGGTTCATTTTTCTATTACCTCAACGACCGGACTCACCCCTGATGATAACTGGTATGTCTGCGTTGACGGAGATGATCTTCTTGCTGATATGATGATCGGCAGGATCCCTGGTTCTGACGCAGGCATGATTACCAGTGAAATAAACAAGATTATCGCTTATGAAAAGAGTCAGACCTACTCACCTCGCACTGTTTTACTGATTACGGATAACGGAGATGATGTTGACAGAAGCATCAATGATTCTATTATCAGCTATTTGCCTGATGATTTTAATACAGACAGAGTTGACTTGTGGCTGTATGGGAATATGGATTATGCTACACAGGATATTATAACCGATATTAACAAAGGAATGCTGATAACCAATTTTCTGGGGCATGGAAATATCACAAACTGGGCAGGGGAGTTTGTATTTATATCTTCGGATCCGGGTAATTCATCTGTTCCTTCAGATATTGATTCACTGAATAACAAAGATAAACTGACATTTGTGCTTTCCATGAACTGCCTGAGCGGTTACTTTGCACAGCCTTATTATTATTCCCTTGCAGAAGAATTTGTAGCCGCCCCGGATAAAGGGGCGGTTGCATCTTTTGCACCTTCAGGGGGCGCTCTTCCTATGGAGCTTGGTCTTCTGAGCAATGAAATCTTTTCAGCAGCATTCAAAGGGCAAAATAATATTTTGGGAATTATCACGGCTCATGCAAAGATTGCTCTTTACGCGGGCTGGGTTTCAGCAGGTTCTCAAGACCTGATGAAGATGTTCAATCTTATCGGTGATCCTGCTATGAAGCTCAAACTTGAAGTCTCTGAAGATACAGAAGATATACCGGCTGTTATAACCCAGCAGGTCAGCGACATCACAGCAACAACCGCTACAGGATACGGAAATGTAACAGACCTGGGCATTCTGAGTCCTACGCAACATGGGCTTGTATGGAGTACCGGGCATAATCCGACAGTTGATTTAAGCACAAAAACAGAAAGAGGCTCTCTTTCATTTCCAAGCACATTTACAGGGATAATGAGCGGCTTAACCCCTGATACCACATATTACTTCAGAGCCTATGCCACAAATACAGCCGGAACAGGTTACGGCGGGGAGATGACATTTAAAACCTTGCCGGTGGTATTGGCAAAAGTAGAGACCTATTCAGTAAGCGATCTGACAACAACCACTGCAACAGGAAACGGAGCGATAACTGCTCCGGGCGATTCCGGCGTTATACAGCACGGTTTTGTCTGGAGTACTGAACCTGAGCCATCCGCGGATCTGAAGACAAAAACAGAAAAAGGAACTGTTGAGACAACAGGGGCGTTTAGCAGTGCAATTACCGGACTCACGCCTGGGACTGCTTATTATATCAGAGCGTATGCTACAAATACTGAGGGAACAGCTTACGGCAAGGATGTTGAATTTAAAACCAATGCTGTACTGCCAAAGACAGAAACAAAAGGAATCAGCAATATCAAATCAACAACGGCTAATGCAAACGGAAATATTACAGATACAGGCGTTCCGAACCCCTCTCATTACGGTTTTGTCTGGAGTAAAGAGCATAATCCTGCTGTTGACCTGATTACAAAAACAGATTTCGGAGCTGTATCAGGCATCTGCTCTTTTAGCGGCGTAATTACCGGATTAACACCGGATACCACGTATTATATTGTTGCGTATGCCACCAATGCTGCGGGAACAGCTTACGGAAATGAGCTTGAATTCAGGACAAGTCCGGTATTTCCAAAAGCAGAGACAAAGCCGGTAACAAATATCAAGGCTACAGGAGTTACGGCAAACGGAAATATCATTAATACAGGGATTCCGAATGCAGCACATCACGGCTTTGTCTGGAGCAGTCAGCCAAAGCCGACCATTGCTCTTACCACAAAAACAGACCGGGGAACTGTATCCGCAACAGGGTTGTTTACAGATGACATCACCGGATTAACTCCTGATACAACTTATTATGTAAGAGCGTATGCCGTCAATACCGCCGGACCTGTTTACGGCATAGACTTGGCATTTAAGACTCTGACGGTTTCTGAAACCCTTATAGTCTCTCCGGCTTTTTATGATGTTCCGAAAATAGGCGGAGAAGTAACTTTTCAGATTGATTTTAAGACCCTTATGGTCTGGAATGTATCAAAAGATGCTGACTGGTTCTCAGTGAATCCAATCTCCGGTACAGATACCGGCGTAATTACTGTAAAATATGATACTAATTCAGGTGATTCAAGAATCGGAACAATTACAGTAACTGCGGCTGATGCAGAGAATGCTCCGCAGAAAGTTGAAATCAGGCAGGCGACAGCACATGACGGAGATATAGACAACAACGGAGAAACTGATCTGAATGATGCAATACTTGGATTAAAAATTATAGCGGGAATGGCTATTGAGGATATAAATCTTGATGCTGATATAAACAAAGATGAAAAGATCAGTATTGAAGAGATCATTTATGTTTTAGAGTTTGTTTCAGGGGTAAGAACCATGTAGCCATGTAGTAGATCGGGTTAGCGCAGCGTAACCCGACCTACGGGCTTGAAACAGATATTGACATGAGTATAAAAAAATTTTATTTAAACAGTTTCAACATATCGGAAATCTGAAAAAGTTTGTAGTTCCGCCTTTAGGCGGTCAGTGTGAAATCAGACGGTTACTGTAGCACGCCGAACCGCCTAAAGGCGGTACTACAAATAAACTTTGTAAAAGTTTGCATTACCGCCTTTAGGCGGTCAGTGTGAAATCAGACGGTTACTGTAGCACGCCGAACCGCCTAAAGGCGGTACTACAAATAAACTTTGCACGCCGAACCGCCTAAAGGCGGTACTACAAACAAACTTTGTAAAAGTTTGCATTACCGCCTTTAGGCGGTCAGTGTGAAATCAGACGGTCAGTTAGATGTGAAGGAGAAAATTATGGGGATATTATTAGGATTTATGGGGAGTGGAACATTTGCACATGGGGTTCATCCGCCTGAAAGAAAAAATTTTTCTGCTGACGCGGCGATTGAAGTGATGCCCCCGCCGGAAAAAGTGGTTCTTCCGCTGATGCAGAATATCGGCGCTCCGTGTGAACCTGTGGTCAAACCCAAACAGGATGTGGTATTCGGGGATATTGTCGGAAAAGGGAAAGGATTTGTCTCTTCACCGATATTTTCGCCGATCTCCGGCAAGGTTCAGAAGCTGGCTTCGGTAACATTGCCTAACGGCAGACATGTGAAAGCAATTCCCATAAAAGCAGAGGGGGAGCAGCTTTCAGGTCAGGCATTATGGGATGAAATATTCGGGGGAACTTGGCAAAAAGAGGGGTTAGAGACATACAATCCAAAGGATATTGTCAGCGCAATTCAGGGCGGAGGGCTTGTAGGGCTTGGCGGAGCGGCTTTTCCTACTCATGTCAAATTTACGCCGAATGAAAAAAAGCCGGTGGATACCGTGCTTATAAACGGGTGTGAATGTGAGCCTTATCTGACAGCGGATTATCGCCTGATGACAGAAGTGCCGGATGCGGTTGTTACCGGAGCGATCCTTGCAGGAAGAGCAGCCAGCGCGAAAAATATTATTATCGGGATTGAAGATAATAAGCAGGGCGCGATTAACGCCATCAGCAATGCTGCAAAAGGGACAGGTATTCAGGTTGCAGTGCTGAAGACCAAATATCCCCAGGGTAGTGAAAAACAATTAATCATGGCAATACTGAAGCGGGAAGTCCCTTTTCCTCCGGGGCTTCCGTTGGATGTCGGAGTCGTGGTAAGCAATGTCGGCACCGCTGCGGCAATTGCCAGAGCAGTTCTGAGAGGAAAGCCTCTGACTCACAGGATTGTCAGTATTACCGGCGGAGGGATTGCCAAACCGAAAAATCTGCTGGTTCCGATTGGTATCAGTTTCGGAGAGATGATTGACTTTTGCGGCGGTCTGACAAAAGATGCTGCGCGGATGATTGCCGGAGGTCCTATGATGGGATTTGCTTTTAATGATCTGACAACGCCGGTAACAAAAGGGACAAGCGGTCTGACAATTCTGACAAAGGATGATGTGCGTAAAACAGAAGAGACATCCTGCGTCCGCTGCGGCAGATGTGTTGATGTCTGTCCCATGAATCTGGTTCCCACAAAGATTGCTCTTGCATCCCGCTGCAAAGATGTGGAACTGGCTAAGAAATATAATATTATGGGGTGTTTTGAATGCGGCTCATGTGCTTATACCTGCCCGGCAAGTATTCCGCTGGTTCAGCTTATACGGACAGGGAAGGGAATAGTTATGGCAGCAGGTAAAAAGTAGGGCAATCCCCTGTGGTTGCCTTTGTCAGAATAGCCCGTAGGTCAGGATGAATGAAATTAACCCCGACAGCCTGAAAATGAAGATGTCGGGGTTAATTTTATTCACCCCAATCTACTCGCTTGTGTAGTAAGTAGTAGTCGGGTTATATGCTCCGCTAACCCGACCTAATGACTACAAATCCAATGTCTTCCGCAGAATATACAGCAGTTCTTCAATTCCGATTTTCATATCGCCGTTCACATCCGCGCTGATACAGATATTTCCGGCAGATATGTCTGACAGAATTTTCAGCGTAAGCACCGCATCTTTCAGATTCACATCTACGTCATTATTCACATCTCCGGCGGCGCAGGCTTCGTGAATCACGCCGACAGCGTCCAGATCAAATCCTGCACGGCTTGATTCAAGGCTGTAATACGCATCGTAAATCATATTCCCCTGTGCGTCCCTGTCAAAGCCCCCGTGAACATCGGTGATTTTAACATGGGTGATTCTCAGGATATTAAGGGTTCCGTCTTTTACTTCATTTTTATTTTTCAGAGATGAAAGATCAAAGCATGTTCCGTATCCGAGTCTGTATTTTCCGGCAAATCCTGCGATAAGGGAGGGATCCGATGTTCCGTAAGTATTGCCGTTATTCAGCGATTCGTTGTCAAAGCGGACAAAATTCACGCCGTCTGATGAGACTTCAACATAGGCAAGCTCAAGCCGGTCATCTTCGGGAGAATCTCCGAATACCGCAAAATCATATCCGGAGCCGTCTGTTATCGGCTTGTCAAAGGTCAGAACAATGCTTCCGCGTGTTCCGAGAGAGACAAATCCTGAAGATTCAAGAGCATCCGGCTTTCCGAGTGCATTTTCCGGTTTTTTGAAACGGTCAAAAAAGAGTGCGCCGTAATTTACAGGATCGGCCCAGCCGGTTGCCCATGCTTTTAACGAAGTGCTGTTTTTATGAATTCCGTCAATGCCAGGAGCAGCATATTCAGTTGTAAATACAGTATCTTCTCCGTAAAGTATTCCGCCGCCGGTCACCGTTACTAATCGGTAATGATATTCTGTTCCCTCATCAAGTCCTTCAATAAAAGCATCTGCATAAAGATTGTCATGATCTGAGCCTGCACTCTGCACCGGAGTTGTCAGTCGGTAATCCGGTGTTGTTCCGTATTCAAAATAATATGTCGCGGCAGTTCCGCCAGGATTAATAATTCCGTTCAGCGTTGCGGTTGTAAAGCCGACTCCTGACGGATCACAGGAAGCAACAGGTATTATAAGGTTAATAACAGAATTACCCGCTGTCTCTGCAACAGTTTCGTTTATTCCGTCACCGTCTGAATCGTATTTTATCTCAGCCTGATTGGCAATTTCCGTTGAACAGTCATATAACATGATCTTAACATGGAAACTGATAATTGCCTCTCCGTGAGCCGGAACTGAGATATTGGTAATACGCAGTACGGATGATTCTTCTTTTACGGTACTTCCGGCAGGTGCTTCAGCACTTCCCTGAATATACGCTGTATTTACTGGTATTGTGTCGGAAAATTCAGCTCCGTCAATATCATAGGCACCGTTATTTTTCAGGATAATCTTATATTCAAGTGTATCACCGTTATATGCTGTATGGCTTCCGCTGAGATTTTCAACACTCTTTGCCGCTGTAAGATATGCCTTCTCTCTTACGGTTATCTGAATATCGCCGCTTTTCCATTCCGCATCGCTTATGCCGTCATTGTCCGAATCATAAAGAATCATTCCGTTATCTGAAATAACATCTCCCGGATGAACATCATCATTTACTCTGACTTCAAAGATGATACTCACTTCTCCGTTTTCAGGAACTGTTATTTCCGTAACTGAAACCGGATTTGTGCTTACGATTTTTCCTGAGTCCGGGGGTTCAATTCTGATGCCTGAAGCGATCAGGGTAGTATGTTCAGGAATTGCATTGCTGAATATGACTCCTTCCGCGGGTCTGTCTCCGGTATTGGAAATAACAGCCGTATAACGGATTATACCGCCTGGAGCGGTTTCATCAGAACCGCTCTCAGTTGTTACAGTGATAACAGAGGAATCAATATCAGGTCCCTTTGTAACGGTCAACATGAAAGAAGATTCTGCTTCTCCGCCGTCTTCATCCGTAACCATCAGCGTGATTATTGCAGTACCTGCTGTATCAGGTGTCGGCGTTACAGTAACTGTCCGGTTTGTCAATGTTCCATGAATCAGAATATCATCATCTGAAACTAATTCATGATTTGAGGATCTGCCGGTTACTGTCAATTTTTCAGCAGGAGTTTCTTTATCGCTTACCGTGAAATTCAACTGCTCTGTAGAAACTGTATCATCAGTATTCTGATCCGGTATTAAAGAAATCACAGGAAGATCATTGACCGGATTCACTGTAACTTCAAACATATCATCAACTGATATTCCGTTGGATACGCCTCTTACGGTTATCTCCGCTGTTCCGTTTTTATCAGACGGATAAGTCAGAATCAGATTATCCCCTTCAATATCAGTTGATACAAGCCCTGTATTGCTGTTGTTCTGAATAAAACAGTAAATTCCTGTATAATTCAAATCCTTGTCTGCAAAAACATTTGACAGATCAATAAGCGTATCTTCCGAATCCTCGTCAGTAATGACATCGGATATAGGATTTGCAACAGACGGCGCATCATCTGTCGGGTCAACTGTAAGATAAACCTTTGCAATATTTGAATCTGATGTTCCGTCATCTGCTCTGTAGGTAAAGGCGTCCGATCCGGAATAATCGGAATTAGGCGTATAAGTGAAAGAGCCGTCATCATTCATCGCAAGTTTTCCGTGAGCAGGATCGGTTATTTTCACTGCCTTCAGAGCATCCTCTTCAATGTCCGCATCATTAGACAGTACTCCGTTGTCTGCATTGACAGCAAGAGCCGTATCCTCTGCAAGAACATAACTGTCATCTGTTGCAACAGGAAAATTATTTACAGGAAGCACGGTTATCAATACTGTCGCAGTTTCGGAATTTGCCGTTCCGTCATTTGCTTTGTAGGTGAAGCTGTCTGTTCCGTTGTAATGGGTGAACGGCGAATAAGTGAATGATCCGTTCTCATTGAAATCAAGAGTTCCGTGAGACGGATTGGCAACTTTTACCGCTGTTAAAAAATTTCCATCCGAGTCCGTATCATTTGACAGGACGCCGAGCCTCGTCATTTCAAGTATTTCATCCTCTGCAACTGTGTAAGCGTCATTATTTGCAACAGGATCGTCATTTACAGAAATCACGGTTATTGTTACAAATGCGGTATTTGAATCTACAGAACCGTCATTTGCCTTGTAAGTGAAACTGTCCGAGCCGTTATAATTTGCAGACGGCTTGTAAGTAAATGAGCCGTTGCCGTTTAAACTGAGCGTTCCGTGAGAAGTGCCGTTTATCAGAACTGCGGTTAAAGAACTGCCTTCAATATCAGTGTCATTTGACAGAACATCGCCGTTTAACGGCGTATCTTCATTTGTGTTGTATGTGTCATTGTTTGCAACAGGCGGATCATTTACAGGAATTAAATTGACTGCAAGATTGAAAATATTGCTGTCAATGCCTCCGTCATTCACTTTAACCGGAACTGTTAGATTTCCGTTGAAATTGGCAGACGGTGTTATTGTTGTTCCTGATACCGTGTAATCTGCTCCGTTCTGAACTGTGAGAGTGAAAGAAGAACTGTCAGCATCAGTAATATTCAGACTGGACAAAGCAATTGTCAGAGGCATATCTTCATTTGTGCTTAACGGATTCTGTCCCGTGATGACAGGCGCATCATTTACCGCATTTACTGTTACCGAAAGATTGAACACAGCGGAATCCGCCGAACCGTCATTTACAAATACCGGAACTGTGAGATTTCCGCTGAAATTTGCAGACGGTATAATTGTTGTTCCTGAAACTGTGTAATCTGAACCGTTCTGAACTGTGAGCGTGAAACTTGAACTGTCGGCATCAGTGATATTCAGACTGGACAAAGCAATTGTCAGCGGTGTATCTTCATCTGTGCTTAACGGATTCGGATTCTGTGAATTTATAACAGGAGCGTCATTGACGCCGTTCACAGTGACCGAAAGATTGAACACAGCGGAATCCGCAGAACCGTCATTCACTTTAACCGGAACTGTGAGATTTCCGTTAAAGTTTGCAGACGGTGTTACTGTATTTCCTGAAACTGTGTAATCTGAACCGTTCTGAACTGTGAGCGTGAAACCTGAACTGTCGGCATCAGTGATATTCAGACTGGACAAAGCAATTGTCAGAGGCGTATCTTCATTTATGCTTAACGGATTCGGATTCTGTGAATTTATAACAGGATTATCATTTACAGCATTTACCGCAACCGTGAATGTTGTTTCAGCATAAAGCGTACCTGTGTCTGTTGCTCTGATTGTGATATTTGCAGTTCCGTTTGCATTGGCAGTATAAGCAAGAGTAAGATTGCCGCCCGCAATGCCCGTAGTTACAAGTCCTGAACTGTTTGACTGAACAGAATAAGTAAGCCCTGTTCCGTCCTCAGTGTCATTAAACGAAGTCAGAAGGTTAATTGTGCTGTTTGCAGAATCTTCATTTACAGTTATGTTTGAAATGCCCGATGTTGTCGGCGTGAAATTATCATCATTGTTTATTGTTCCGATTCCCTGATTATCTGAAATTGCTGCATTTGAAGGATTGCTTAAATTCACATAAAAAGTCTCGGTGTTTTCAGCAGAAATATCACCGTTCACAGAAACGCTTACAGTTTTGGTTGTATCCCCCGGATTGAATGTAAGTGTGTTTGAAATTGCGGTATAATCCGAATCAGCTATTGTTGCGGTGTTATCTGCGGCGGTATAATCAACGGTTACTGTAAAAGCACTTGCACATGAAAGCGATACTGTCCAATCCATATTTACCGTGCCTGAATTGCCTTCGGTTACGGTTACGTCATTTATGGAAATTGCAGGCGCAGGGTCGTCATCTGTTATGGTTGCAGTGTGAACCGTTGTTGCTCCTTTTCCCGCATTGGTCGGAGTTCCCATTGTAATAATCACGGTTTCATCTGGTTCATCTGTCAAATCATTGTTCACCGTAATTGTAATATCTGCTGAAAGCGAACCCGCAGGAATGGTTACGTGGCTTGCAGTTATGGTATAATCTGTTCCGTTTGCTGCTGTGCCTGTAACCGTGAAGGGAACTGTAACATCATAAACAGATGATACTGCGGATAACTGTGCTGTTATTGTCATTGTTGCAGTATTTTCTGGATAACTCTGGCTGACTGTAGTGAATTGAACTTCGGGAACATTCAGATATATCACATTCTGCTGACCATGATTCCCTACGGCAATATCCAAATCCCCGTCACCGTCTGCATCTCCTAATCCGACAGTCAGAGTTCTGTCAGTTCCTGTGCCGAAATTTTTACTTGTTGTAAAATTTCCTGATCCGTCATTCAGATACACCTCATTCTGCTGATTCTCATTACCTGTAGCAATATCCAAATCACCATCTCCGTCTATATCTCCCAAACTTATGGAATAGGTTTTATCATTTCCTGTTCCGAAGTTTTTTGCTGCTGTAAAATTACCGGAACCATCATTCAGATACATCACATTCTGCTGATTATAATTTCCTGCGGCAATATCCAAGTATCCGTCTCCGTTCACATCTCCGAAGGCTACAGAATATGTTGCATCACTGCCTGTGCCAAAATTTTTTGTACCTGCGGTAAAATTGCCTGCTCCGTCATTCAGATACACCACATTCTGTTGATTAAATTTTCCTGCGGCAATATCCAAGTATCCGTCTCCGTTCACATCTCCGAAGGCTACAGAATATGTCGCATCACTGCCCGAGCCGAAATTTCTTGTGCCTGCGGTAAAATTGCCTGCTCCGTCATTCAGATACACCATATTCTGCTGACTAACATTTCCTACAGCAATATCCAAATCCCCATCACCTTCTGCATCTCCGAAGGCTACAGAATTAGTGCCATCACTTCCTGTTCCAAAAATTTTAGCTGTTGTAAAGTTACCGTCATTCAGATACACAGCGTTCTGATCCCCGAAATCTCCTGTCGCGATATCCGAGTCTCCGTCTCCGTCAGCATCTCCGAATACTACGAAAAAGATGTTATCACTTGCGGTTCCAAAATTTTTTGCTGTTAAGAAGTTACCTGAACCGTTATTCAAATACACTGCATGTTGCTCTCCTAAATTTCCCACAGCTATGTCTAAATCTCCATTTCCGTCAGCATCTCCGAAGGCTACAGACAATGTTTGATCACTGCCTGTGCCGAAATTTTTTGACACGCCGGCAAAATTGGCGGGAGCTACTGCGGATTTTACTGTAAACTGCCACGTTACAGGCTTTGCAATGCCTGCCCCGCCTGTGCTTTTTATGCCTGTGGTCAAAGTTACGGTTACGGTTTCACCGGCTGCAAAATCATTGTCAGGGTTTGCTGTAATAGTGTCTGTTCCCCCGCCTGAAAAAGCCGAGGTATGCCTTCCTGAAATAGAGCCGTCTATATTGAAGGTAGAATCTGTAAGGGTTGCAACGTCAATGTTTTCATCAAACTGCACAACAATATCGGCATTTTTCAGAATGTTCATTGCGTTTGCAGAAGGGGCTTTGGAAGTAACGACAACAGGATTACGCATTGTTTTAATCCATGTGGTATTATCACCGCCGTTTGGCAAGCCCATTGAACCAGTGCTGTCGGCTGCATAATTTGCGGTTATATTGAGTCCTGAAATATTACCTGTAAATTCAATACTTTCTGGTTCAGATGGTGCTGAGATAGTTACTTTGGCTGCTGCTCCGAATACTCCGGGTGTGCTATCCCAATTAATTGAATCTAATGAAGTAGTTCCGGTATTACTGCTATCTATCCATACAATATCTGAAGCGGCAAAATCACCGGGCTTGGCAGGCGATGATGAAACCCAATTAATATATGTACGTGGAAGGCTGACTTGCAATTTTATATTCCAATCATCATCAGTTCCGGTTGGAATAGGATTGTAGACAATATCTTCCGTAGGAATCGGAGTTGTTCCTCCGCCGATAACAATTATTGTGCCTGCTTTAAAAGCAGCAGAAATAGTTGACAGATTCTGAAATTTGTAAATTCCGTATTTAGCCGCTGTTGCTGCTGTTGAATCTCCGAAATAAAGGCTTTCAAGCTGTGCAGCAGTCTGATCCTGAGTTAGCACAAATTCTATGTATTCATGATCAATAAAACCACCTACGGCGCGTCTGAATTCGTTGATAATAACAGGTGATGCAGAATAAACTGCCGGAACAGCAATAAGTGTTATCACCGACACCATAAACACATAAAATAAAAATGATTTTTTCATGACAGCGCACCCTTTTTTGACAATATGATTTATTACAGATATTATTAGCTATAATAAGTATGTTGAAAAGTCAAGAAAAAATTGTCAATGGGGTGAAAACAGTATTTTTTCCCTTGTTCTCACGCTTTGTGCGGAGTAGGTTGGAGTGAATGAAATGAACCCCGACAACCCTGAAAATAAAAATGTTGGGGTTCATTTCATTCACCCCAACCTACTATGAATTCTCCGTGCTTTTTCTATAAGCCGGTTTATGCGCTGGGTCTTTTCACCGTATAAAATCTTCTGATTTTCTGATGAAATGAATGCTTTGAATACCTCTTTTATACAGCCTGACAGGGCGTGAGGATTATATCCTCCTTCCAAAGAGAAAAGAACCGGAGTGCAGGGAAATCTTGTAATGCTTATGTCTGCTTTCAGATCAAGAATCAGGCGGGTCAATCCATAATAGACTTTTTCACTCCAATGGGATCTGCCAATCGGATCATCAAGGTGTGCATCAAATCCTGCTGCCACCAGAATCAGTTCAGGAGAATAATTCTTAATAATCGGTGTCAGCATTTTATGATAAAGATAAAGAACTTCCGCATCACTTAATTCACGGGAAATCGGTATATTAATTGTATAGCCTTCCCCTTCATCTTTGCCTGTCTCCTGCCAATCTCCGGTATATGGATATAAGAGTATATCATGAGAAGAAAAATAAAGTACTTCTTTTTTATCATAAAACAACTCCTGAATACCGTTGCCGTGATGAATATCCCAGTCAATAATCAGGATACGCTGAAATCCGTAATGCTCTATAGCATATTTGGCAGTAATTCCAAGATTATTGAAGATACAAAACCCCCCTGCCCGGTCTGCCAGAGCATGATGTCCGGGGGGACGGACCAGAGCAAAACAGAGGTCGCATTTACCTGAAATCAGGGTGTCAAGAGCTGTGAGACATCCTCCTACAGCAAGCCATGCGGCAAGATAACTCATTGCACTTGCAGGGGTATCAGGGGCAAGGCTTGTAAAATTATGTTCCGCTGTTTTTAAGACTTTTTCAATATAGACAGGAGTATGAACAAGTTCAAGATATTCCAGCGGTACCGGTTCAGGATGAATATGAATAAAGAGATCCTCAAAATCGTTTTTTAACATCCGATAAACAGATCTGAGCCGATTCGGATTTTCAGGATGAATATGTCCTGTTTTATGCTCCAAATATCTTTCATCCTTGACAATCCCTATTCTCAATCCCATATTCTTCATCTGTTCCCGCCAATGTAAAAAGAAGCTAAGTACGCACCGGCATAAATACGCCGCCGATTACAATGTCGGGGTTCGCTGCGCTCACCCCGGACTACGCTTCTTAAATTAAAACTTAAATTCTATAAATCCAGAAACATCACGCGCTCAGATGATGAGCTGCATTCCCCCCTTAGCTGAAAACCTGATTTTTTATAAAGGTTTATCGCTCTGAAATTATAGGAATCAACTGTAAGCCATACAACCCGGAGTCCAAGTTCTCCGGCTTTCTTAATTGCACTGGATGTCAGTTCTTTTCCCACACCCAGCCCCCGGCTTACCTGACTGACAAAAATAAGGTACTCTGCATCACTTTTTTCAAAATCAGGCAAAATAACAACATGACCGATCACTTTTCCTTCCTGCCATGCCAAAAAATTTTCACCCGCAAGGGTCAGTCCTTTAATCCATTTATAGCGGACATTTTTATTTATCGGGGGCATTCCCTGAAATCTTCCTTTTGGGGCAAAGGCATCATACATATCCAGAAGATATTGATAATCATCCTGTTTATAGTTTTTTACTTCAAAAGGAGAACCCTTTTTGTCAACAATGCTCATCTCTTTTTACTCCGGGCAGGTAAGATTTGTCTGGTTACGAGGCTCAGCAAAAGTTTGTAGTACCGCCTTTAGGCAAAAGTTTGTAGTACCGCCTTTAGGCGGTCCGGCGTGCTGTGATAACAAAAGTTTGTAGTACCGCAAAAGTTTGTAGTACCGCCTTTAGGCGGTTTGGTGTGCAAAAGTTTGTAGTACCGCCTTTAGGCGGTTTGGTGTGCTGTGATAACCGTCTGATTTCATACGAACCGCCTAAAGGCGGTACTACAAACTTTTACGAACCGCCTAAAGGCGGTACTACAAACTTTTACGAACCGCCTAAAGGCGGTACTACAAACTTTTGCGAACCGCCTAAAGGCGGTACTACAAACTTTTGCGAACCGCCTAAAGGCGGTACTACAAATTTTTTTGATCTGCTGATAGTCGGCAGTTTGGATTATTTTCGGGGACAAGACTTCCGAAGTCTCCAAAACTTGGGAATGCTTATGGCAATTGCCGACAACATAATAAGAAACAGAGATTTTATCGGATCAGAAGCCGCTGTATTGATAAAACAGCCTCCCCCGCCTCCGCTATTTTCATCAACATTATCTCCGCCGTTATCATCATCTTCTTCTGATGTTCCTTTCCGATAGATAATTCCCAATTCCGCACCGCTCAGAAATAATGACGGATTTCCCACAGGAGTAAGCCTGTCATTATTCAACGGCTGACGCCAAATTGAGTATCCGTTAAGATCGGAATCACTCTCTGAATAAATAATTGCTTTATCATCGCCGGTATAACAAGGGAATCCCCATTCACCGTCTGTTTTTACCACCTCTTTTAATTCTCCGTTTATCATATCAAAGGCATAAACAGTGGAAACGCCGGTATCTGAGCTGTACGCGTCAAATGTGATAAAGCTGTCATTGGTCTGACTTAAAGCCGGAAATCCTATATCATACCCCTTAACAGGAGGCATCAGGGCAAGAGTCTGCTCAGTCTCAAGGTCAATAGCGTAAATACTCCATGCCCCGTATTCTGTTCCGTCATTCAGGGTAACAACATTGTAGGCATCATAAATAATATATTTATTATCAGATGTAAAATTCATGGCATCTGCATAAAGAATCGTATTTGTTGAAACACCGTCAAGGGTAGGAGATACCAGTGTAAAAGTCCTGGTTGTATCTGTTTTCAGATCAATCACTGAAATTGAATTCATTGCTTCGCCGGTTTTATCTGAAAAGACAAATCCGTAAAGATTCCCATCCGGGGACATGGCGGCTGATTTTATAAGTCCTTCAAATTCAAGACAGTCTTCATAACTCATGCCGCCGGTTTCAATAAAACAGAGGTCATCCTTCTCGCTTACAAAAACTCCGAATGTACCGTCGCGGGCTATTGAAGGACGGGACAGCTTAACGCCGTAACGTGACAGTTTTACCCCTTCTTCCGGATCATCAGACTCTCTGCGTCCCATAAAATATTTTCCATAATCAGAATTATAATAAACAAACAGGACTGCATCATCTCCGCTGATTGGATTTGAAGATGGCGTCCCGTTTGGCGTTCCTTCATCATCAGAGATTTCAACAGCATCAAACGCATCAGCCGTCTTTAATGCCTGACTGGAATTCTCTCCGAAAAGCTCTTCAGCAGAGGCAATACATGCAAGCCGGGCATCAATAAACTGTGAATTTGAAACAAGATGATATGCCAATGCGCGGTAAAATATCTGCTCTGCTTTTTCTATTCCAATCGCGCCGTTCAGCCCTTCAGCCAGCAGATAAAAGGCGTGGGATATAATCGTCATATTCAGATGTACCCCGCCGTTATCACGGTCAGAAAAACGGTTAAGAAATGAATCCTTCGGATCAATAAACTGACTCATATTTGAAGGATAATATTTCGTGGTATTTGATATTCTTACAGAAGACGGATTCTTCAGATTTCTGTCTCCGTCAACCTTTGTGCCGTTAATCCAGTCTGCGCTCCCCTGACTGTATGCTTCAACAGCTTCACCGAAAATATCTGAAAATGCTTCATTCAGGGCACCGGGCTGATCTTTATAAATCAGATTGGCGCTGTATGTAGTTACGCCGTGAGTCATTTCATGTGCCACCACATCCAATGCACCGGCAAACGGCATGGCGTCCCCGAAGATCATCATATCCGATCCCCACCCGGCGTTTTCATAATTCAAGCCGACCCGGACAATCCCAAGTATAGTTCCGCCTTTTCCGTCAACAGAATTCCGGTTATGGCGCTCACTGTAGTAATCATAAGTCTCAGAAATATTATGAGCAGCGCTGACCGCATCCTGTAGCCATCCTGAATTCGGATTTCCTGAAGTAACATACGCCACTGAAGGAAGACTCTGGACATTTGACGTAGCCGGCTGGTTTTGTGCATCCAGAATAATGATTGCCCCGTCAGTTTTATCAGGATTAGGAGGAGAAGAAGATGCAGCATTATACATTGCCTTACTTGTATCTACCATATAATATGTACCGGATTTATCCCACAAATTTAATGAATATCTGGCACCGGAAAGATCTGTGCCGGAGCCGGATGCGCTTCCGCTCTTTACCTGATTGTAAGATGTCAGACAGGCTCCGTTTAATGCGTCAATAATCACCAGCCATTTGGACTGAATAGAGAGAGAGATTTCCAGTTTCCATGCCAAACGGGGAAGCCTGTCTCCCGGGAGCATAAATAATCAGTTCAGGCTACTCCGGGAATCCCTGATTCACCGTCAGGAACATTTTTGCGAGCCTTTTGAACCGCATCATCTGCATCCAAAACCGGCTTGATAACCAATTTTGAAGGAGTCGGAACAAAAGCTCCGTCCATCATCTCCACATCCCCCTGTGAATTAAGATGAATCATCAGTTCAGAGGGATAAACAGGTAAATCTTTATAAATCTGAGAAAATAGGATATGCTTACGGTTTAAATTATCAGACTCTTCACGGCAGAGTTTCATTTCCGTGTCAGTATCTTTGATACGGAGAATCCCTTGAATATCCCTGAGAAATTCACGGGCGGTTGCGACTGTATCTTTTTTGTCAGAAGCTGATCTGGCACGGCTTACAGAGCTTGTTACATCAAGTTTTATCTGTCGCGGTGTCTTTGTTACAGGATGATAATGTATCTTTTTGATTAGCGACTCTGTTCCGGTTTCATCTGACTTGTTACGAGGCTCTGCCTTGTAACCGGCTGAACGCTGCTGTGAATCTTTATTATTATTCTTTACTCCGTCAACCCATTCATGCAACTGTTCTTTAATTTTACTTATATCAGGGCTGTTATTATTCTCTTCCCCTTTTTCAGCAGGAAGAGAATAATAATACGCCTGAGACATAGATAATCCCTTAACTGATTCAATTTTATCTTTATCCTCTGCATGGATAAAGCCGGAAGATATAAAGATAAATATCACACCTGCAACAGCCGTATAAAATAATTTTTTATACATTTCCCTCTTTTTCTGAACTTTTAGCATGGCACAACCTCCTTTTAGAAAGATTCCCGAAGTTTTCAAAACTTCGGAAGTCCGGTTTAAGAACTAAAGTCCGGGTATTTTTTTACCACAAAAATTAACGGCTGTACATCATAATAATTTAACCATGAGTATTCTGCTGCAAAAACGGAAAAAATTTGAAATCTTTCATAATATTATTTTCTTTTACGTTTATATGTTTTTTTCGTGTCTTTTGTATTTTTTTTGTGATATAAAATTTGAATAAGGGATCAGGAAATTTTTTCCCGACCCTGTCTGAACTGTGATTCCCTGTGCAACTTTTTACCACAAAGGACACAAAACTTTGTGAACCTTGTGAAACCTTTGTGTCCTTTGTGGTTAAAAAAATTAAAAGTTGCACATTGCGTTAAATTTTCGGTTTTTCACATAATATGCCACATCTGATTTGGAGGATAACAACTTGAAATTTTTTATTGATACGGCAAATATCGATGAAATAAAAGAAGCAAAGCATGGGCATGGTGGATGGCGTTACCACCAATCCCAGCTCTGATTGCCAAAGAAGGACGGGATTTTGAAACCATTATTCGGGAGATCTGCGAAATTGTTGATGGTCCCATCAGCGCGGAAGTGATCAGCCTGGATACTGGAGGGAATGCTGAAAGAGGCCCGCCATCTGGCAGAAGATTCATCGGAATATCGTGGTGAAGATGCCGATGACGGTTGACGGCATCAAGAGCCACCCGTCATGCTTTCTCAGGAAGGCATCGACACCAATGTCACACTGGTTTTTTCGCCGCTTCAGGCCCTGATGGCGGCCAAGGCCGGCGCTACCTATGTCAGTCCGTTTATCGGACGGCTGGATGATGTTTCTCAGGACGGCATGGTCTTGATCGAGCAGATTGTTCAATATTTACAGAACTATACGTTTCATACCGCAAGTTATTGTGGCCAGCGTCCGCAATCCGCTTCATGTGCTGGAATCCGCGCTTGCTGGGCGCGGACATTGCGACCATTCCGTTTAATGTTCTGGCAAAATTGGCCGCTCATCCGCTGACGGACAGAGGGATTCAATCCTTTTTAAATGATTGGAACAAGTCGAAAAAATAAATCCCAATCCTGAATGGGGTACTGAAATTTTAGGCTTCGAATTTGAATAAAAAAAATGTCTGCAAACGGACTGAAAAATATCTGAGCCACCCGAATTTTCTGACGATGTGCCGGATTGCGCGCCATACCGGGAATTATTCTGCTCATGCTGTGTCCCAAACCGGCTCTGTGCCTTCCTGGCGGCGATTCTTTTCAGTGCGGCGGCGATCACCGATTATTTTGACGGTTTTTTTGCGCGAAGCCGGGGGCTTGACTTCGGAATTTCGGAAAAGCTGATGGATCCTCTTGCCGACAAGCTGCTGGTCTCATCCGCCTTTATCATGATTGTTTCCCATGGATGGATCCCCGGATGGATCATCTGTATCATCATCGGCCGGGAGATTGCCATTACCGGACTGCGGAATGTGATGGCCGAAACAACGAAGATATTTCCGCCTCAAATCTGGGAAAATATAAAACCGGATTTCAGATTGCCGCCATCATCCCTTTGTTGATTCATTATCCCTATTTTGGAATCAATTTTCATGGCATCGGCATGTTCTTTCTGTGGGGAGCGCTCATCTATACGGTCTGGTCAGGACTTGATTATGGGTACCGTTTTAAGCGGTTTCTGGTCAAACTTCTTCAGACGATGATTTGAAAAAAGAGGTTGACAACGAGGGCGGAAAAAGTTAGATAGATTGTCGTTTCTGAGCGGGAATAACTCAGTGGTAGAGTGCAACCTTGCCAAGGTTGAAGTCGCGGGTTCAAATCCCGTTTCCCGCTCCATTTTTTTTGGCGGCATAGCCAAGTGGTAAGGCAACGGTCTGCAAAATCGTTATTCTCCGGTTCAAATCCGGATGCCGCCTCCATACAAAATATTAAGGGGATTAATCTGAAAAGGTTAATCCCCTTTTGTTTTTGGATAACTATACTTATGAAGGGCATAATTTTTGATTTTTTAATGTAGGGGCAACCCCAATGCCGTTAAGTTAAGACCTGACCTGACCCCCGACCCCTTCCCAAAGGGAAGGGGAGACCTTATTCCGCTTTATTCCCCCTTCCCTTTGGGAAGGGGTCAGGTTGGTTTATACCAAGTCGCTTATGAAACTACAAGATGCCCGACTATTCCGAAGACCTGCGGGGTTTCCAAAACCCCGTAGGTCTTTGAATATTTCAATTGCGATTTGGTATTATACCTTAACTTAACGGCATTGAGGGGCAACCCCCTGTGGTTGCCCTTGTCAGGATATAAGGGTTGCCCTTGTCACGGATATAAGGGTTGCCCTTGTCACGGGGGTAAGCACAGGGGCTTACCCCTACGAAAATCACAAATTATGACCTTTGAAAGCCGGATAAATAAAATTCCGGCTTCGTAGTCACGGGGGTAAGCACAGGGGCTTACCCCTACGAAAATCACAAATTATGACCTTTGAAAGCCGGATAAATAAAATTCCGGCTCCGTAGTTTATTGTTGGGGTTCATTTCATTCACCCCAACCTACTATTTTTCAATATACTAATATGAACGTCATCTTTCACTTTTCAGAATTCTTTACAAAATAATTGTTGTTGTGTAAAATCTCTTTTTTTGAATATCGGAAACCCTGAAAAATTTTTTAATACCGTGAAGATAACTATTTATGAATAATGAACATATACTTATCTGTGAAGATGATGAAGCCTGTCTCATCTCTTTATCTTTTATATTGGAGAATGAAGGATATATGGTTTCAACAGCATCAGACGGAAATATCGCTGTAGAGACCGTATTTAATGCAAACAAGGGAAGTGTGCCGGTTGATTTGCTGATAACAGATTTACACATGCCGAAATTGGACGGTCTTCAATTAATTAAGCATATCAGAAACTCAGGATTCAATATACCTGTAATTGTTATAACAGGCTACGGAGAAAGAGAAGTGCTTAAAGAGCTGATCAAAATCGGATGCGATGATTTTCTGGATAAACCTTTTAATCCGACTGATTTGCGCGACAAGGTTGCAGGGGTTTTACAAAAGCAGAGTTATATAAAAGCAGTATATGAAAAGAAACATGCTGATCTTCTGAAAAAACAGAATGATATGCTGCGTGAAATAGAGAACATACAAAACGATATTCAAGCGTATGCAAAAAGAATTTGATACAGCTGTTATCGCTTATAATGATCTGATAAGTATAAAAAAAAATGGATATAATCTTCCTATTGCTTACCATATAAAGGCGTTAAGCCAGTTGGGCGGAGATTATGCAGATATTCGCAATACTTCAAACGGATGTGATATTCTTATTGCAGATGTGGCAGGTCATGATATGGCAGCCTCTTATCACACGATTTTACTTAAAGCCTCTTTTGATCAGAACTGCCGGACAGGTAAAGACGGCAAAACTTTTTTTCATCTCCTTAACCACGCTCTGCTGGATAACGGCAAAAATGAAAGAATGATTACAGCTCTTTTTCTCCGGCTGAATATGAAAGATATGTGCGGTGAAATCGTTTCAGCAGGTCATCCGGGCGTAATTAAGCTGTCAGAAAAAATGCCGATAACAATTTCAGTCGGTTCCGGCGGAACAGTTATGGGGCTTTATAAAGAGGTCTCTTTTGAGAACAAGAAATTCAAGTTGACTCCGGGAGAGCGGCTTTTTCTTTATACAGACGGTATCATCAATGCATATCATGTGGATGGTCATTCAGGAGAAAGGCATACGCTTTATGAAAAAGGGCTTGAGGAATTTATTATAAAATACAGCGGACTTCCCCTTGAAAGCCATGTTGAGCATGTATGGAAAGAGGTTATGCAGTTTTGCAGATATAAACCTTCTGACGATATGCTGCTCTTTGCTCTGGAAATACCTGAAAGAATCAGGAATTGAAATGGAGAATTGGGAATTATGCTTAATATTATTCAGAATGAAGAGACTATTCAGTTTAAGCTCTCTTCAGAAATAAAAATCGTCAATAATGTCATTTATAATGTCAGAAGCTATTTAAAGCAGTATTCAATTGAAGATGGTAACGGACTGATAATCACATTGAGAGAACTGCTGAATAATGCCATTGAGCATGGAAATAAAAAAAATAAGGAATTAAATGTGTTTGTCAGTATTGAGCGTATAAGCGATATGCGTTTTAAAATGGTTGTTGAGGATGAAGGTGAAGGATTTGACTTTAAGGATATACAACTGAGTATGCCTGATGATCCGAGCCAGATCAGGAACAGAGGGCTGGGGCTTGCAAATGCCTTTTCAGATCAGCTTGAATTCAATGAAAAAGGGAACCGTATCACAGCTTATATCACCATCAGACCGGAAACCGGTTTCAATGTTACTGATGACGGCAGACAGAAAATCATAAAGCCGACAGGTGATATTACTGCTGAAACAGCCGAACAGTTCCGCACTCTTTTACTGAATTTGCTGAATGAAGGGCATTCCATGTATTGCTTTGACCTCTCTGATGTTCAGGATATAGATTCAATTGCTTTAAGTATTTTTGTAATATTCTCAAATATGGTGTCAGACAGATTTCCGGATGCAAAACTGGAAATTATCAATATGAGCAAAGATATTGTCAATTTGTTCCGCATGACCCGCTTAGATCAGAATTACAAAATTTCATAAAAAACCCTAATGGTTTGAGAAACCCTCAGGGTTTTAAGAACAGGAGATATATATGATGGATTTCGGTACTGAAATTCTTCAGGAATTTGTTGTCGAAGCCAGAGAACATTTTGAAACAATTGAAGAAGATATATTACAGCTTTTTAAACAGCAGGAATCACCCGACCGTGATCTGGTTGACAAAATATTCCGTTCAATCCATACCGTCAAAGGTGCAGCCGGTTTTCTCCAGCTGGAAAAAATAGGGAAACTTGCTCATGTTATGGAGACATTGTTGTCCATGCTCAGAGCAGGGGAGGCAAAGCCTGAAAAAAAGATTATTGACGGACTTCTTGCCGGAGTTGATTCTCTCACTTCTATGCTGAACAATGTGGAAAAAAGCAATGAATCTGATATTTCAGATGTGTATAATAAGATTACAGAACTGCTGGAGGAAAAAAAGCGGGAATATGAAAAAAATAATTTAAAATCTGATATTTATTTAAAAAATATTGACGGATGCGGAACGCGGTTTAAAATCAGCCCTGCAAGTTTAAAGAATCTGATTTCAACATACAGATTTCTTTATATTTTAAAATATGATCTGGTGAAGCTGTCAAAAAAACATGAAAAAAGTCCTGTGAAGCTTATCTGCAACATGCTGGATACCGGAGAGATATTGGATGCCAAGATTGAAGCATGTTCCAGAGATTTAAGCGAGGGATTACCCACAGGTCCTCTGATGTACTTTGTTTTATATGCAACAGATATGATTACGGATATTCTGTGTAAATCTCTTGAAATATCAGAAAAAAATATTGTTCTTCTTGACAAATCAAAATTGTCGTATCCGAACGCTGATTCATTTGAGATCAGTTCTCTGAAAATATCAAATAGTTCTGCGGAACATAAAGAGCCGGTAATTAAATGCCAAATTCATACTGAAAAAGAGCCTGAAATTTATGCTGAAAAACTAGTTCCGAAAAAAGATGCTGATGATAAAAATCCGGCGGAACAGATAACAGATAAGCCGAAAGCGGCTAAAACAGAGTCTGCAACAGGTTCAACAACTTCATCAAATGAAGAGCATTATGATATTAGGGTTAATATTGAAAAGATTGATACACTGATTAACCTTGTCGGAGAGCTTGTAATTGCAAAATCTATGATAACAGACAATCCTGATCCGGCAAAACTTGAACCGGAGAATTTTGATCATGCCATACGGAATTTAAACAGAATTATCAATGAGCTTCAGGATGTCGCTCTTTCTATAAGGATGATTCCTCTTTCAAAAACCTTCAGAAAGACCATCCGTATTGTCCACAGTTTATCAAATAAAACCGGAAAAAAATGCCATATAGAGATTAAAGGGGAGGATACTGAAGTTGATAAAAGCGTTATTGAAAATATTACTGATCCTCTGATTCATATTATCCGCAACTGTGTGGATCATGGTATTGAATCTCCTGAAGAGAGAAATCCGCAGGCAAACCTGAAATCGGAAATATTATGCTTGAGGCAAAACATGAAGGAGGGGAGGTTATTATCCGCATTTCAGATGACGGAAGGGGTTTGAATAAAGAGAAGATTCTTTCAAAAGGAATTGAGCGGGGGCTGATCAGAAATAACGGAGAGAATTTAACAGAGTCAGAAATATTCAAACTCATATTTGAACCGGGTTTTTCAACGGCTGAAAAGATCACAAATGTTTCCGGCAGAGGCGTGGGTTTGGACGTGGTTAAAAGAAATCTTGAAAAACTTAAAGGGAGAACAGATATAAAAAGCATACAGGGAAAGGGAACAACAATGACGCTCATGATTCCTCTGACATTGGCTATTATTGACGGAATGATCATCAGGGTAGGGAATATATGTTATACAATTCCCATGCTTTCAGTAAAGCTCTCTTTCCGTCCTGTATCTTCCCAGATAACTGTAACAATGGACGGGCAGGAGATTGTAAGAATTCGGGATGATTTGATTCCTGTTGTCCGTCTGCATAAACTTTATAATATTATTCCCGATCAGACTGATTTGACAAAAGGAATTCTTGTTAATGTTTTATCTGATAATCAGAGTATATGCCTTTTTGCTGATGAGATTCTCGGACATCATCAGACTGTTATCAAAGGTCTGCCGGGTTATGTTGCCTCTGCCGGAGGAATTTCAGGATGTACCATACTTGGAAACGGAGATGTGAGCCTGATCCTTGATGTAAAAAGTATTATTGATGCCAATTAAAAAATTAACGTGATTTACGAAAAGTTCTTAGGTTCTGTTGACATTTCATTTTTGAAATCCGGCAAACAGGTTTGATTACAAAGATTTGTCAGGAAAAGAGACATTTTCTCATATCATTATAACAATTTGAATCAATTTATTATTTGACCAAATGTCAACAGAACATAGTACCGCCTTTAGGCGAAAGTTTGTAGTACCGCCTTTAGGCGGTGGGGAGTGAAGAACAAAAGTTTGTAGTACCGCCTTTAGGCGGTGGGGAGTGAAGAACCTCATAAATGCGGTACTACAAAAGTTTGTAGTACCGCCTTTAGGCGGTGGGGAGTGAAGAACCTCATAAATGCGGTACTACGAATTTTTTCAGATTTTCGATCTGCTGATATTAGTTCATTAGCTGTTAAACAGCAAAATATCCCTGGTCGGATTTTTCCATATAAATCAAAGTGCAGCATGTTGAGTATGCCGTTGAAACCATTATCCAAAGACAGGACTCGCAGATTATTCTGGAAAACAAGCCGTATAAATGATAAAGAGATTCATATTGCCGGATGCTGATAAATTTATTTCAGGAGGTTTATTATAATGCAGCAAAGAGCAGTTTCAATGATTTTTGAGAATGAATATCTTGAATCAGAAGAGATTTCAGATATAAAACATGAATATTATCAGGGTGAAATATTTGCAATGGCAGGAGCTTCGAGAAATCATAACCTGATTGTAGCAAATGTTATAACAACTCTGAATATTCAATTAAAAAAAAGACCTTGCAGAGTATATCCGAGTGATATGCGTCTGAAGATTGAAGAAACAGGATTATATACATATCCTGATGTTATGATTGTATGCGGAGAGGAGAGATTCAGCAATGAAAAAGAGAATACTCTGCTTAACCCCGATGTTATTATTGAAGTTCTTTCCGATTCAACTGAAAGTTATGACAGGGGAAAAAAATTCTGCAGTTACAGAAAACTTGATTCTTTGAAAGAATATGTGTTAATTTCACATAAATGCAGGAAGATAGAAATATATTCCAGAAATAAAGATAATAAATGGGAACTGACAGAGAGCAGCAAAGATAATCCTGTTATCCCGTTGGAAAAAATCGGATGCTCGCTTGACATTTCAGATGTTTATGATAAAATAGGAATATAATTGAGAATTAGGAGTTAAGATTTCAAATGCTGAAAACAACAGATAAACAGATTATAAGACTAAAGGTGATATATCGGATTATCTCTCTCCTGATACTCTTCATTGCCATATCAGATACAAACGCTCAGATAATGCCGTGGCAGACTGAAGAACATTTGCAGAAAAGTGAGGCTCAGAGTTTGGCGCAGTTGAAAAAATCGCTCAAAGAAGACGGATTCTCATCAGCTATGGGATCATTAAATGTCTGGCGAAGCAATGCAAAGGATGCCGGTACATTTGATCAGGCAGTATATGATGATTTCAGGAAACAGATATATCATAAATCTATTGATAATATTCTTAAATGGTTTGAGGCATGCCTGAAAGAAGGCTGGGTTGATGAGGCAAATTTCTGCTGCAAAATATATTCTTTTAAATCAAATGCTATTGATTCTTTTGATCAGATGAAATATGAAGAAATGGGGAGACGGATTAAGATACTGGAAAAGAAAAAAAATGAAGAAAAGAAAAAGAAAAGAGGTGCAAAATGAAGCAGAAAATCAGATTATTACCGCTTATTATACTGATGCTCATGCCGTTATCCTGTTTTTTTACGGATAAAACCTATTATGTAATCTTTGAAGATAGACCAGTCATATTAAATGAAAAAGTCTTTTCCAAAGGTTTTGAAATCGGCAAAATTGAATCTCAGAAACTGAAACAGGCTGATAACGGAAGTATAGTGATTATTCTGGAAATATCCGTTGAAAAAGAATATGAAAATCTGATGAAGGATAATGTGGTCTTTTATGTTGATAACGGAAAGCTGATATATGACACTATCGGAGATACAGGAGAACCTTTATCCAGAAAGTCAAAGATACTCGGCTTTAAAGGAAAGACCACATGGTATATATTTAAAGCAAAGAATAAACTGAAGAATCTTTCTGAAATCACCGTTAAGAAAGCGGAAGAATTATATAACAAATCGTTTTAATAACCTAAAAATCTAATGGTTTCCAAAATCCTTAGGTTTTTTTATAAAAATGGAGTAAAAATAACCATGCTGACTGAAAGAGAGGTTCTCTCTACTCTGGAGATGCTTCAGAATGAGCATCTTGATGTCCGTACTATCACATTGGGTATCAGTCTTTTTGATTGTGTTAGCCATGATATTCATATCTTAAAAGATAATATCCGCCGGCGTATCATATCCCTTGCAGGGAATCTGGTGGAAGTCTGCAATCAGATAGGGGATAAATACGGCATTCCGGTGGTTAATAAACGAATTGCCGTGAGTCCTATGGCGGCGGTGGGCGCGCCCTTTTCTTCATCTCAGCTTGTTGAATTGGCTAAGACGCTTAATGATACTGCAAAAGAGGTGAATGTGGATTTTATCGGCGGATTCACTGCTCTGGTTGAAAAAGGGATTGCCAAAGGTGATCGGGCATTGATTGAAGCGATTCCTCACGCCCTTGCAGAGACTGATCGGGTCTGCTCCTCAGTGAATGTTGCTTCGACAAGAGCAGGCATCAATATGGATGCGGTCTTTCTGATGGGTAAAATTATAAAACAGGCAGCGGAACTTTCAAGAGATAAAGACGGAATTGCCTGTGCCAAGCTCTGCGTATTTGCAAATATTCCCCAGGATATTCCGTTTATGGCAGGTGCTTATCTTGGTATAGGAGAGCCTGATGCTGTTATAAATGTAGGCGTCAGCGGTCCCGGTGTGGTTAAAAAAGCTATTGACCGGGCGTTTGAAGCAAATCCGAATATTGATTTAGGGCAGATTTCAGAGATTATCAAAAGAACTGCATACAAAGTAACCCGTGTAGGAGAATTAATCGGCAGAGAAGTGGCGGAAAAGCTGAAAATCTGTTTCGGGGTGGCAAACCTTTCCCTTGCGCCGACACCGAATATAGGGGACAGCGTTGGAGAAATTTTTCAGAGCTTAGGACTGCTCGCAATCGGCGTACCGGGAACAACTGCGGCGTTGGCTCTGCTTAATGATGCGGTAAAAAAAGGTGGAGCATTTGCAAGCTCCCATGTCGGCGGATTGAGTGGTGCATTTGTGCCGGTAAGTGAAGATTTGAATATATCTGAAGCCGCGGCTGCCGGTTATCTCTCTCTTGAAAAATTAGAGGCGATCACCAGCGTCTGCTCTGTGGGTTTAGATATGGTAGCAATTCCGGGAGATACAACAGAAGATACAATTGCGGCGATTATTGCAGATGAAATGGCAATCGGCGTGATTAACAAAAAGACAACAGCAACACGCCTGATTCCTGTGCCGGGGAAAAAAGCAGGTGATAATGCGTATTTCGGGGGTTTGCTTGGGCAGGCAACAATTATTCCTGTGAATAATGCAAGCGGTATTAACCATTTTATCCGCAGAGGAGGGCGTATCCCGGCACCGGTGCAGAGTCTGACAAATTAATCAATCTACAGGGATTGCGTTTAAGAAAAGGATTGAAAAAATACTTTGTATTCAAAGAAGACAAAGGTTTCAAAGACTTCAGAAGTTTCAGAAATTTCGGAACTCTGTTAAGAAGTTAAGTTTCTTAAAAAAACTTGGCTTCCTGTATGATTCGGAAAAATCCTAACAAAAAGGAGGTAGCATTATGTCAACAGTTATGACGATTCTTTTTTGGGTCGGGGGATCTGTTTTTGTCGTTATCACATGCGGAATGATTATGGCAAAGCTCTATAAACGGGCTTCAAAAGAGATTTCCTTTGTACGGACAGGCTGGGGTGGTCAGAAGGTGATCATGAATCACGGGGCAATGGTATTTCCGGTGCTTCATGATTCCATTCCCGTGAACATGAATACCTTGCGGTTAGAGGTAACAAGAGCCAATGAACAGGCGCTTATTACTCAGGATCGTATGCGCGTTGATGTTCAGGCAGAGTTCTATGTCCGGGTCAAACCGACCACCGAATCTATTGCCAATGCTGCTCAGACTTTAGGCAGACGGACAATGGATCCTAAAGCTCTTAAAGAACTGGTAGAGGGTAAATTTGTTGATGCCCTGTGCACTGTTGCCGCGGAGATGAAAATGGAGGAGCTTCATGAACAGCGTGTGAATTTTGTCCAGAAAGTACAGACTGCTGTGAGTGAAGACCTGCTCAAGAACGGATTGGAACTGGAAAGCGTATCTCTTACTGCTTTGGATCAGACAGACCAGAAGCATTTTAATCCTCAGAACCTGTTTGACGCAAGAGGCTTAACCCGTCTGACCGAGGAGATTGAAGCCCGGAAAAAACAGCGCAATGATATTGAGCGGGATACAGAAGTAATGATTCAGCAGAAGAATCTGGAGACCGAGCAGCAGAAAATTATCATTGCCAAGCAGGAGGAATATGCGAATCTTGAACAGCAGCGGGAGATTGAAATCCGCCGGGCAGATCAGCAGTCAAATATAGCAACAGAGCAGGCGGAAAAAGAGCGTCAGGCAAAAGAGGCTCAAATCAAGGCAAAGCAGCAGGTGGATCAGACGCAGCTCATGTCCGAAAGGGCGGTTGAAGAGGAACGGATTGAAAAAGAACGTATGATCCGGGAAAAGGATATTGCACGGGCAAAATCAATTGAAACCGCAGAGATTGAACAGCAAAAGAGCGTTGAACTGGCGAATCAGGATCGGGCAATTGCAATTGCTGAAAAATCAAAAGAAAAATCCGTTGCACAGGCTGAAGCGAATAAGGCACTTGCATTGGCAGTCAAGGCTGAAGAGCAGGTTGTAACATCACGGGAAACAGAGATAGCGGAGCGTCAGAAAGCGATTGAACTGGTTGAGGCACGTAAGCAGGCAGAGCGTTCAGCTATCGGTATTACGATTGCAGCGGAGGCGGATAAAAAAGCTGCCGCGGATAAAGCTGAATCTATGCGTATTCTTGCCACAGGCGAAGCGGATAAGATCAAAATAGCAGCAAAAGCTGATGCAGAGGCTGAAATGATGAGGGCAGAAGCGTCTAAAAAGCGGTATGAGGTTGAAGCTGAAGGAAAACGCGCCCTGCATGAAGCAGAGAATATTCTCTCGCCAGCAATTATTGAAATGCAGGTTAAAATGGCAATTATTCAGAATCTTGATAAAATTATCCGTGAAAGCGTCAAACCTATGGAAGCAATTGAAGGGATCAAGATTATTCAGGTAAGCGGATTCGGAGGTTCAGGCAGTGGCGGCGGCGGTAATGCAGGAGATAGTCAGGACGGGGGCGGTAATCTGGCGGATCAGTTGGTCAGCAGCGCATTGCGCTACCGCAGTCAGGCTCCTCTGATTGACAGTCTGCTGAAAGAAGTGGGAATCAGCGGCGGAGGAGATATTAACGGACTGACCGAAGCGATTAAACAAACGACATCCAAACCTTTATCCCAGGAGAAAAAGTAATATAAATAACTCAAGTTGCCACCTATGCTCCTGCCGGACTTCGGCGTGAGCTCAGTCGAACGATTGACAAATCCGGCAGGGGTTCGGATTTGGCAATCTTCCACCGAGCCGTGGGAGGCTATTTTTTCAACAGGTCGCAACTTGGGTTATAAATATAAAACCCTAAGGGTCTTGAAGACCATTAGGGTTTCTTTCTCTATCCCTATGATAAAAAAAATCTTATTTACCTTCTTTATTATTCTGCTGATAACCGGATGCTCCAGTCTGAAGCCGGAATCAAGAAAGATAAGTTATTATTCCCTTGAGTATGATCCGCCGAAGATTGCGGCACAGGAGAATCTCCCGGTGATTATCCGCGTGGAGCGGTTCCGGGTTGCCCCATTTTATGATTCAGACAAAATTGTATTCAGAGATAACACATTTAAAAAAGACGCTTATATTTATCATAAATGGTGGGTAAATCCGGGAGATATGCTCTCTTATTTTCTGGCGCGGGACATAAAAGAAACCGGAATTTTTAAAGCGGTATTTGCAATTGACAAAAGCCTTTCCGCCTCTCATACCATAGAAGGGCTGGTTGAAGAATTCCTTGAAGAAGATTCGCCGGATTCATGGCAGGCTGTGTTGTCTCTCAATATTACGCTGATGGCGGAGAATGAGCCGGACATCAGCAAACGGATTCTTCTGCAAAAAAAATATCACGCCGCAGAACCATGCAAAGAAAAGACTCCGCAATCCCTTGCCGAGGCAATGAGCAAGGCAATGTCAAAAGTTTCTGAAATGATTATCACGGATATTTACGAACTTTTAAGTTTTAGGTTTTACGACATTTGAAATCTTTTTAAACAACGGAGAACACAAAGTTTTCTCCGTGTCCTTCGTGCATTCTTTGTGTTCTTTGCGGTTTAAAGTTGCACACCACGTATAAAATTATATAAAACCTATAAAAGAATATTATACTCGTGAAGGGCATAATTTGTAATTTTAAACGTAGGGGCAGGTGCCTCGGGTTACGCTGACGCTAACCCGACCTACAATTTTAGATGAAATGAAGTACTACTTAGCTTCTTAAATCTTTGTTATTTAATGTTTTCTGAGTCTTTATTACCTGATGCTGATTCCCACTTTCCGGTTCCCGGTTTCCAGCTTCCGGGATCTTCCATCTTAAATATCAGCTCGTTTCTGGCAACCACGCCAAGCTCCTGTCTTGCTATGTTTTCAATAAAATCAAGATCTTTATTTAACCGCTTTATGGAATTGTACAGATAAATATTCTCCTGCATCATCAATGTATTTTTCTCTATTAATCCGTCCCGCCCCTGTTTCATGAGATTAAGATCCGCAAGTCCCTTGTCGCCAAAGACTATTAAGAGCAACATAAAAAAAAGTGACAGAATTGCAAAAGATAACAAAATATTCTGTTTTGAATTCATCTGGTAATCCTTATTTTATGTATAAAAACGGTGGTGATCAAATCCGTTGACAATCCGCTGTAGGGGCAAATAATTATTTGCCCCTACTTAGTTTATCCGGCATGAGTTTTTCTGATAACCACGTCCAAAACCGTATTCAGTTCCGGGCTTTTCATAAAAAAAGCAGAGATACAGTAAAGAATAATCCCCGCAATAATTGATACAACAACCCCTGTAAAGAGGATGGTTAAAGAATTGTATCCCGAAGGAATAATCATAAATGAGACAAACCATACCACGATACCCATTATCCCTGAGCATACAACCGACCTGCAAAGAGATTTAAATATGCTTTTCCATCCGATTGATCCGAGTTTCACCCTTAATGCCGATATAAGAAGTATCAGATTAAGCATTGATGAAAGAGATGTTGCCAATGCAAGCCCCCCGTGTTTCAGCGGACCCATAAGCAGAATACTGAATAAAATATTTGCGGCAACAGATACAACTGCTATTTTTACAGGGGTTTTTGTATCCTGTAACGCATAAAATGTAGAGACCACAATCCGCACCCCTGAAAACGCCCATAGACCGACACTGTAATATAAAAGTGCATCAGCAGTCAAGCGGGTGGTATGAACATCAAACGATCCTCTTTTAAAGAGCATGGCAACAATCGGCTCTCTTAATACAATCAGCCCTATCATCGCAGGAATCGTTATAAAAAAGATCAGATTCATGGCGTAAGCAAAAGTATCCCTGAGCGCATCAAAATCTTTTACTGCCGCCTGTCTTGAGAGACTTGGCAGAACAGCGGTTGCAGTTGCAATGGCAAAAATACCCATAGGGAACTCTACCAGACGATCTGCATAATAAAGATAAGAGACGCTCCCCTGCGGAAGCATAGATGCAAGAAGGGTTCCGACAAGGATATTAATCTGATGGACTGCTGCTCCAAATACAGCCGGAAGCATCAGAATACCTATTCTCTTTAAGCCGGGGTGGAAAGGAGGGGCAGGCTTCGACGTGAGCTCAGCCGAACGGGGATTAGGTTTGCAGGGGGCATCTTCTGTTTTTTTGCTTCGGGAATAGATACCTTTTTTTATAAGTAAAGGAATCTGAAGAGCCAGTTGCAGAAAGCCGCCGATCAATACGCCTATGGCAAGTCCTGTTACTGGTTCTTTCATATAAGGGGTAATATAAAAGACGGAAAATATCATGGCGATATTTAAAAAAACAGGCGCAAGAGCAGGGACAGCAAAATAACCTAGCACATTAAGAATCCCCATGCAGAGAGCCGCAAGGCAGATAAAGATCACATAGGGAAACATAAGGCGGGTCAGCATGATTGTCAGGGAAAATTTATCCGGTATATCGCTAAATCCTGGTGCGGTTATCTTTATAATAAGGGGGGAAAAAATAATTCCTAAAATGGAAATGAGGATCAGCAATATTGTCAATATTTTTATAGCTGATCTTGCAAGATGAAAGGCGTCATCTTTTCCATTTTTTTCAATAGATTCAGTAAAGACCGGGATAAAGGCTATGCTGAGAGAGCCTTCTGCAAAGAGGCGTCTGAGCAGATTCGGAATTCTGAATGCCACAAAAAAAGCATCTGAACTTAGCCCGGCTCCGAAGAACCAGGCAACTACAACGTCTCTGATAAATCCGGATATCCGGCTTAATAATGTGGCAGCCCCCACGACCCCGGCAGCCCGTGTTACATGAGCATTTTCAGACATGATTTTACCATTATTCAGTAAACCCTAAGGGTTTATTGATATGTGCGTAAGGTGAATAAATCTTAAAAAAAGATGATGTATCCAGAAAAGCCTTTTTCATAACAATCATGATTATCAGCGGTTCAGACACTGCCACATCTCCATTTGTTTAAATCATAGCTCCGATAGGAGCGTAATATTTGTAGAACCGGATTATCAAAGTGAATCATAGCTCCATAGGAGCGGTATATCCTTACATCTACAAGGATTGCGTATAAGAAAGGATTTGATTAACGCACCTGAAAATCCTTTCTTATAAATAATCCTTGTAGATGTATTGCTACAAATATATCGCTCCTATCGGAGCTACAATTCATTTTGCACGCTTCAGTTCATCAAGCAGCCGTTTGACACGGTTTACAATCCCCTTTGCGCCGGTGATTTTCCGCGCTGCCTGAAATGCTCTTTTTGCTTCCTGCACAAGACCTGCTGGGTTTTGATCTTTTTCGCACAGGGCAAGACCATACAACGCCAATCCTTTGGCGTCCAGTGCGCTGTAATTCTTAGGGGTGTTGCTTAACAGGGCGTCTGCTTTGGCAATGGCGTTGGTAAATACCTGTTTTGCAGTGTCAAGGTCTTGTTGACGCAGGACAATAATGCCGTGCAGGGCATGCACATCAGGCATTTTTTGCGGATAATCATATTGCAGTGCCTGTTCTATGACGGCGCGGGCATCAGGCAATTTGCCGGTGCAGAGATAGGCATTTGCAAGAGCATAACGCGCCTCATTTTGTCCCTGAACATTTGCAATTTCATCGGCAATCTGAATTGCCTGCTGATAATCGGATATGGCATTATCCCATTTTTCAAGTGCGGCAAGAGCATCTCCTAAAAATACAAAATCTAATGCTTCCCCCTGACGAAAGCCGATTTCCCGGAAGATTGCCAGAGCCTGCTCGTAAAATTCAATGGCGGGGCGATCTCTCCCAACTCAGAGTAACGAAGCCCAATGTTGGCAAGCTGAATTGCTTCTCCAGTACGGATAGCCGATTTCCCGGTCAATTGCCAGAGCCTGCTCGTAAAATTCAATGGCGGGGCGGTATCGCCCAACTCAAAGTAGCGATTGCCCAAGGTTGCCAAGCTGATTTGCTTCCCCCTGACGAAAGCCGATTTCCCGGTGAATTGCCAGAGCCTGCTCTTGATATTCAATGGCGCTGGCGGTCTCTCCCAAAGCAGAGTAACAATTGCCAATGTTGCCAAGATTATCTGCTTCTCCCAGTCTATAGCCGATTTCCCGGTTAATTGCCAGAGCCTTTTCTTGATATTCAAGGGCGTGGGCGGTCTCTCCCAAAGCAGAGTAACAATTGCCAATGTTGCCAAGAGCTATAGCTTCCCCCAGGCGATAGCCGATTTCCCGGTCAATTGCCAGAGCCTGTTCTTGATATTCAATGGCGCGGGCGGTATTGCCCAAATTAGAGTAACAAAGCCCAATGTTGCCAATGTCTGATGCTTCCCCCTGACGAAAGCCGGTTTCCCGGTGAATTACCAGAGCCTGCTTGTGATACTCAATATCGCGGGTGGTATCGCCCAAATTAGAGTAACAAAGTCCAATGTTGGCAAGATTATTTGCTTCCCCCTGACGAAAGCCGATTTCCCGGGCAATTGCCAGAGCCTGTTTGTGATACTCAATGGCGCGGACGGTATTGCCCAAATTAGAGTAACAAAGCCCAATGTTGCCAAGTACTGATGCTTCCCCCTGACGAAAGCCGATTTCCCGGTAAATTGCCAGAGCTTGCTCGTAAAATTCAATGGCGCGGGCGGTCTCTCCCAACGCATAGTAACAATTACCAATGCCGCCAAGCCATGCAGCTTCACCATTCTGGTCTTCTCTTTCACGGGCGATAGACAGGGCATCTTCATAACAATGGATTGCCTTGCGAACCTGTCCCATTTCCCTGTAAGCCGTTCCCAGATTCCCCACGCTTCTTCTTTTCAAATACGGGGCATTGATTTTTCCCTGCAATGATTCATGAAGTTCCGCCATCAGTCTGACATGTCCCCACGTCAGCAGATAGTAAAAGTCAAATTCCTGTAGCAACTTTGCCGCCCGGTCATACTCCCCTGCTTTCACCCGCTGCTCAAATTCATTCAAATGGGGCTGCAAATCCGGCAGGCTCTTCCATTCACTTTCAGGCTTTTTCAGTTGTGCAAAAAAGTCTGCGGCGCGGGTGTGGAGAGCGGCACGGGTGAAAAATCCCACTAAATCCCCCTTTAGAAAAGGGGGACTTTCTTCTATCCCCTTTTCTGAAGGGGGGCAGGGGGGATTTTCAGGAATCTGTTTATATGCAAACTCCTGAACTGACGGATGAAGTTCAAAATTATCCTGATATTCCTGAGCCAGCAGATAATCAAATGCAAGCACGTCTAGCACTCCCTCGGCATCCAATGACGGCAGAATATACTGCACAGCAACCGGCTTTACCGGCGCATTAAAGATTGCTAAAACCTGCAAAGCAAGCCTTGCGTCATCCGGCAGACTGTTATACTGCTCCTGAATCAGCTTCCGCAACCCTTTATTATAATCATGCTTTCTGAAATCTTCAAACCGGGTCTCATCTTTCAGTAAAGCATCAATAGGAACGCGCCTTCCTGCCCTGTCTGACAGAAAACTTGCCAGAGAACGCAATGCCATAGGAACGCCATAGACCTTTTCAGCAAGTGCTTTTAACTGTTCATTATCCGCATCCTGAATCTGCCGTATATCTTTGCCGAGTCTCTTCAGAAAAACAACAGCATGATCCGCCTCCAGCCCGTGATTCAGACGGATACGCTCCCTCACGCCTGTTGTATCCAGCGTTATCTCATTCCGGCTGGTGATGATCACTTTCAATCCGTGGGCAGTATTGCAGACTGTTTTCAGAAAAAGCTCCAAATCCTCATGGATAATCACGGTTTCATTCAGCATCACCTCAAAATTATCCATAATCAGCAAAGCAGTCTTATCTTCAAGAGCATCTAAAAATCTTTCGGTTTTCAATGCAGCAGTCGCCTGCGGGTCTTTTAAGATCGGCTCCAGATGTTTTTTCTTTTCAAGTTCAAGGATTTGAACGAGTTGATCAAATAAGCGATCCATTGAAAATGACTGCATTTCGGTTTTGCTGACATAGACAATTGCATGAACCGGCAAATCCTCATTCCCACGATCCTGCGTGGGAACGGAGAGACGGTATCCTGCTTTTTCAACCCGTCACAGAACTTTGCCGCCAGCACGGTTTTGCCGATTCCCCCCTGTCCCACCACCAGAATCAGGGATGTTGAATCATCAGCAATATAACCTGCCAACCTTTCGAAGATATGCTTCCCGATCCACAAAATGCTTTTCCAGCATGATCTTGCCGACTGATTTACGAAGCGAGGTCTGACGATGACGCCCTTCTTCAATCAAAGCCTGCTGCAATCTTTCAATCTGCCTGCTTATAGCGGCAAACTGCTCCGGTGTAGCATCCTGTAATTTTTTAAACAGATCAGTCAGATTGTCAACTTTTCCGTTAATCCTGCGTATTCCTTCAAGTGCGGTTTTTCCGAAATTTTCAAACGCCTCTGTTAAAGATTCCAGTCTGAATGATACATCTGTCAATAATCCGCTCTGGAAAATCGCCTGTACTTTCTGATCTGTTTTCAGGATTTCGGAAAAATAGAGAGACATCTTGTTAAACCAGTCTGTTTCAATCATCTCCAATAATTTGTCAGGAATTGCATATTGCCATCCTTCTGTTTTATGCCAGAGCATGATTTCACTGATTACGCTCTTTTTCAGTTTATCCTGAAATTCTTTAAGGCGTTCCAAAGGCGTAACATCTCCGGGCTGAAGAAGCAGTTCCACTTCTCTGAGAGCCGCATTATTCGGCGGGATATACTTTGCTTTGGACAGGTTATCAATCTCTTTATTCAGCTTTTTACAAAGAATATCAAGGGATTTGATTTCATCCCGCGAAGATACGAAGTCTTTGCAGACTTCAGATATAAACAGAGTTGCCTCCAGATACGCCCGACGCACGGCTTTCTGTAGGTCATGATTCAGTGGCTCTCCGCATCTTTGCAGCCTTTCGGATAAGGATTTCATGACCGAGCAGAGTGTTCTGTCCGCAGGACTGGCAATCATACTGCCAATCGTACCCTGTGCGATATTTGAAATGGTCGCAGCAGGGTTACTGATAATGAGGGAAATAGCCGAGCCTAATGTACAAATGGTTGACGTAAAGGGATCCATTTGGTTGCCTCTTTTTCTGATGTTATATACAAATATATCGCTCCTAACGGAGCTTATTTTCTGAATTTATGCCTGCTATGCTACAAATATGTCGCTCCTAACGGAGCTGATAAAACAAATCCGTGCAATCCGGTTAATCCGTTAAATCCGTGATTCAAATCTTTCCCGGCAATAAATTGCCGGGCTATTTTCAGCCGTCCCTTACGGGACTGAAATTTCAGATTTCTATCTGAAGTGAAGAGTTGCATGAAGTAGGTGTGGGTCCTATACATGCCGGTGTAATTGAACCGGGACATTTCAGGTTTATCTGCAATGGAGAACAAATACTACACCTCGAAATTCAACTCGGCTATCAGCACAGGGGTATCGAGCAGCTTTTTCTTGAAAAGAAAAAGCTTTTACAGCTTGTTACATTAGCCGAATCAATTGCCGGTGATACGGTGGTTGGACATACTACGGCTTTTTCTAATCTCTGGGAAAGTTTGTGCAATTATCAGGCTACTCCTATGTTGAAATATATGAGGACTTTGGCATTAGAACATGAAAGAATTGCAATACATACCGGTGATTTAAGTGCGCTTTGTACTGATATTGCCTATCAACTTGGAAGTTCTGTGTTTGGAAGACTGAGAACACCTGTGATTAATTATTTTCAGGAATGGTGCGGTAACCGCCTTGCCAAAAGCCTTATACGTCCCTTTCATACTAATTTACCATATAATGAGTACCTGGCTAAAAGATGGACAGAAGTATTTGATGCCTACCTGCCTCATTTTACTGAGATGGCTGATAAACTATTCGACCTGCCATCAGCACTGGCAAGGTTTGAAAGAACAGGTGTTGTTTCAGAAGAAAATACCGCTGCTATTGGTGCAGTAGGTATGGCAGCACGTATGAGCAATATTAACCGCGACATACGATCTTCTCATCCTCATGGATATTATAAAACGATGAAACATGAACCTATAATAATGGAATCGGGAGATGTGATGGCCAGGGCACAGCTCAGGTATAAAGAAATTATGCAATCAATAGGTTATATTAAGACAATGTTGACTGAAATACCTCGAACTGATGGCATAAAGGGAGAAACAAAAAATCCAATACCCGGTTCATTTGTGATATCTCTGGTTGAAGGCTGGCGCGGAGAGATTTGTCATTGTGCTGTGACTGATGATAATGGCAACCTGATTCATTATAAGGTGAAAGATCCGTCGTTCCATAATTGGTTAATGCTTGCATTGGCAGTAAGGAATAACGAAATATCGGATTTCCCGATTTGTAATAAAAGTTTTGATTTATCTTATTGCGGACACGATTTGTAATTTGAAAATGTGGAAAAAGTGATTTGTAAATTGAATCTATGATAGAAGAAGTAAAAATATTATTTCATCAGGGTAAACAGTACATACCTGATGTTACAACAGCCCAAGTTGCTGGCATATTCAGGGGCAGACCTGTAATTGATCAGGCACCTGTCAATATTGAACTGTTAAAAGATATCTGTCCGGTAGATGCTATTGGTAATAACCCGGTAAGTATCGATCTGGGGAAGTGCACTTTCTGCGGCGAATGTGCCATAGCTTTTCCCGACAAAATACAATTCACCAAGGATTATAAGATGTCGGTTAATGAACGCGAAAGCCTTATAATTAAAGAAGGACAGGATAGTCCAATTCTATTGAATCCGGAAAAGGTGCGAAAAGAAATCCGAAAATTATTCGGTGATTCCTTAAAATTACGCCAGGTTTCCGCTGCCGGCGACAATAGCTGTGAGTGGGAGTTGAATGCCACCAGTAATGTCAATTTTGATATGGGCCGGTTTGGGATTGAATTTGTAGCTTCACCTCGGCATGCCGATGGCATTGTAATTACAGGTCCAATTTCAGAAAATATGGCTGAGCCACTTCAGATTTGTTACGATGCAGTTCCTGATCCAAAGATTATTATTCTCGTTGGTACTGATGCCATTAGTGGAGGAATATTCGCCGGAAGCAAAGCCTTGGACAGGTCGTTCCTGAACCGATATCCGATTGATCTTTATATTCCGGGAAACCCGGTTCATCCGCTTACCTTTATTAATGGTGTATTAGATCTGATTAAGAAGAAAAAAAATAGATAATTGATTATTTAAGATTTTTTAAAATTCTTTTTAGACATAACTCAAATTCAGATATTTCATCATCTGTTAACCCTGTGTAAAACAGATCTGTCATTTCCTCTGAGACTTTTTGATAATCTGTTCTCATCAAACTGCTCTTTTCTGTAAGGCAAATAATAGTGCTTCGCTTGTCTGATTCTGATTGCTTACGGATCAGATGTCCTGACTTTTCCAACCGATCGAGCATTGTCGTCAATGATGATTTGCTCAATGAAGTTTCTTTCGCCAGATCATTTATAGGTATCTGGTCTTTCTTCCATAGGGCAAAAATGATCCGGCCCTGTGCATGGTTGATATCAATATTGAACTCTTTAAGTTTTTTCGCAAAAGTTCTTCCTGATAGTTGATGTATCTGCGATATCAGGTATCCTCCTTCACTTTTCATACGCTTAATTGTAAGTCGGATTGATGTAAATTAAAATAGCTTTTAATGTAAATGGGTTTAAGTTTTAAAACTGTAAAGTCGCCCCCTTCTTTACCTCCCGGGTAATACATGTCCCAGTCATCGCACCAGATGGCATTCTGAATCGTTTTATCCTCTACTATTTCAATTTCGCCCTGGCACATAAAGCCCTTAAACATGTTTGTATCGCAAAAGTATACTGATACTTTAGGGTTAGTATGAATATGGTTGATTTTTGTCGATGAGGTATTTGTTGTGAAGAACAATGTAAAACTATCTTCATACTGTTTCATGAAATCTTCCACCCAGGGAAATCTGTTCACGTTTCTCAGGTTAAATACAGCCCGGGTTGAAGGATATCCTTTAAGGTCAATCGTTGTCAGAAAAGCATTTTCCGACCGCTTAACCAACTCCAGTCCAAGTGCGATGCATTCTTTTTCCATAATAATTTACTAATAATTAGTACTATATAGGACAAATATAGTACTATATAGTATTAATTAAAAGATAATAGGTATTTATTTTATAGAGCCTTCAAATTATTGGAGACAATAGGATAGGGCATCTTTATCAATAGGAATATCTTTATAGGTATAGCCTCCAAATATCCCTAATCCGTTAATAATATTATTATCAACACGAATGGGGTTGTTGGTGTATTCAAATTCGGAGCTTTCGGCCTGCCGATAATATGAAATAAGATATTTATAGAGTTGTTCTGAAACAGAGTAAAGCCTTAAATAGCAGACAGGCATAAATTCAGCTGGATTGCCGGCGAGACCTGAGGAACTTATGTTTGTTTTTAATTTGATCAGTTTTTCCTGTCCATTGAAGGTTTCATCTGTAAAGAAAACCCTGTATTGTTCTGTTACAGTCGATGAAAAGGATTCAAAATAGTTGTCGTTGCCTTCAATTACATATTTGCTGGCTACAATATCATAGGTATTTAAGCCTATAAATTCAATGATATAATAATCATCTGAACATGGATTATCGGACAATGTAGCTTCGAATAAAAGATAATCAACCATTTGATTATAACGTTTATCGTTACTTTTGCCTTTACTGAGCTTTATACTTTTGAGTTTGTTTGTGTCGGGGATATAGCTTATTGCTGAGGCCTTTTCAAATCCTGAAGCTTCAACTGATAATTGATATTTTCTTCCTGTTAGTGGTTTTTTACCGGAAGGAGAAATATAATTTCCCTGCAGGAATTCAAGTTTTTCGATCAGATTGCCAGTCGAATCAAGCAGATTAACAGTTGCATTATTTATATATCTTATCGTTGAATCAGGTGTTTTAATGGGTTGCGACTGACTGATTTGTACCGACCAGATACTATCAGTGTTAAATATTGAATTTACAACCAATACCGGCTCTTTTTCAGGTATTTCAATGTCGATATCTTTTTCACATGAATGTATCAGAAGACTTATAAGGACTATATATAATATTTTCATTTTATGACAGTTTGAAAGTGAATTCATAGTTTATTTTTTGCATTTTTAAAACTTTAACTCGTATGAAAGCGTTGGAATAATAGGATATAGGCTAATTTGCCGTACTTTATTATTCTTTGAATCAACGTAAAATGCATACGGATTCTGCTTGTTATATACGTTATAAATGCTCAGACTGATTATCTGTTCTCCCCATCGGATTTTTTTTACATAATTAATATTCAGGTCCATCCGGTGATAGGCAGGAAGCCTGAAATTATTGCGGACGTTGTTATCTACGATAAATCGCCCACTGGTATTAAAAAGAGAGTTCTGATCATAATCAACTGGTTGGTATTTGCTTACCCCCAGGTTATAGGCATAACCTGTTCCATATACCCAGGTAATGCCGCAGTTAAATCTTTTCGATAATTCCCGGTTAATAACAATTGAAATGTCGTGTCTGCGGTCGTATTTGTATGGAAATTCCTTACCATTATTAAGGTTATCAAATTGGCGGTTCGTTTTTGACCATGTGTAACTCAACCAACCTGTTGTTTTACCGGTTTTTTTCTCAGCCATAAATTCAATTCCATAACTAAATCCGGTTCCTTCTTCTACTTTTTCATCCCAGCGTTTGTTATTTCCGATTATGATTTCATTGTCCTTATATTCGATTAACTGGTCGAAGTCCTTGTAATACGATTCAATGCTTAGTTCCAGATTTCTAAATACCTGATTGAAACCAATAGCATAGGAATTTGAATATTCCGGAGCTACCAGTGAAGACGACGGGACCCAGATATCGATGGGTATGCCGGTCGAAGAATTGGATAGAAGGTGAATATATTGCGACATTTTGGAATATGAAAACTTGAATGCATTGACAGGGCTCGTTAGCATAGTTGCTGATAAACGTGGTTCAAACGATTGATAACGAACATCCTGAGTAAAAAAATTAGAATATTGTACACCTAAGTTAAATTTCAGAAAGTTTGCAATCGAAATATCATCTTCTGCATAAAACCTGATTTCCCGGGCTTTCTGAGAATAGGTTTTGTCGTTTGTTTCCGGATTAGAACTTGCATCCAGGTTATACTGATTTTCGGAAGGGACAAAACTATGAAGTATTCCTTCGGCACCAAATTTAAAGTAATTGCTTTTATTGGGAATCCAGAAAAAATCGGTTTTCAATGTATAGTCATCAATGCCTGAATGGAATTTGTTAAGGTACGATGTCAGGTGGCGTACGTCAGTTTCCTGTTTACCTCCGGAAGTATCGTTTAGTGTTACAACATTATAGTTAAATCTGCTGTATGTAAGTGTGGTATTGAGGAATAGCTTTGATGTAAACAGGTGGTTCCACCTCATGGCCGCGATGGTGTTGTCCCAGTTAATATCTAACGAACTAAGCTGGAAAGGTAAAATCACCGGAATGCTTTTGTTGATCTTGTCTTTACCATGATAGAAGCTGAAATAGAGCCTGTCGTTGTCAGAGAACTTATAATTGAGTTTCAGGTTCACATCGTAGAAATACAATGATGATTTGTCTTTTGAAAATAAGTTTAAAAATAAATCGGCATAGGTTCGGCGGGCAGAGATAATAAACGAACTCTTATCCTTGACAATAGGTCCTTCGAGACTTATTTTTGAGGCTATTAGTCCTATACTTGCGTTGCCTCTGAATTCCTTCATATTCCCTTCTTTCATCTGAATATCGACCACCGACGAGAGCCGGCCTCCATAATGTGCAGGAAATCCTCCTTTAATGATGCTGATATTGTTGATGGCATCGGTGTTGAATACTGAAAAGAAGCCAAAAAGATGATAGGGGTAATAAACCGGTGTTCCATCAAGAAGTACAAGATTTTGCTCGGAGCTTCCCCCGCGCACATATAATCCCGATGAACCCTCGTTCCCCGATTTGATTCCCGGCAATAATTGCATAGTCTTAATAACATCAGCTTCACCAAATACCACCGGGATCTTATGGATATCTTTAATGGATATTTTATTATAGCTCATCTGCGTAGAGTTAATGATCTGGTTTTTATTGGCTACCACGGTTACTTCATCGATCTGCATTACATCCGAAAGATGAATATTTAAAAAGGTGTCTTTTTTTAGGGCTATTGTTTTGGAAATTTGCTTGAACCCTACATAGGAGAATACCAGATCATAAATCCCTTCTCCGAGAGTCAAACTGTAGAAACCATAGGTATTAGTAGTTGTTCCTATTTGAGTTCCTTTAACCGCAATACCCGCTCCAATTAGTTTCTCGAGGCTCAATGAATCTTCCAGGTAACCACTCAGTGTATGCTTACGGATCTTTTCTTTGTTTGATCCGCTGGTGGTTTTCTGGTTTTTATTGACAACACGGTTATAAATTAGCAACACGCGGTTATCGGCATTATATGTGTAATCGAGCCGGGTATCTTTTAGCATTTTGGCAAAAGCCTTGTAAACATCTTCGTTAACAAGAGTGCAATTAATAACCACGTCGGTTAGAATACTTTCACTATAGTTAATACGAAAATTATACTTTTCTGAAAGTGTTTTAAATACAATCTTAGCCGGGGTGTTGGTAAATGTTTCAGTAATCCTGATTTCTGTCTGGGCTATGCATTGCATGGAAACAACGTTCCATAACAATACTGAGATATAGAATATCCGAAGTATTATCATTTTAATAAGTTTTTAAAATCTGTCATTATGTAAATCATTTCAATTTAATTAAGGCGAATTATTAAGTAACACCATTTCTCATTCTCCCCCTCCGGAAAAGGAGTCTGATAATGATCCTGTAAATTAGTTTTATTGTTCAGGCGAAACTTTGATGATTTCAATTTGATTTTCATTACGATTGTACTTATACCCCATTGGAAGTAAAACAAATTCCAATGCCTGATGCAAGTCTTTAGTATTAAAATAGCCGGTAAACAGTAACCTTTCATCTGATGGCTGGTTGATAAATTTCACTTTGAATTGATTTTCAACTTCCTGTAGTACCAGTTCGAAAGGGACGTTATTGAAATAGAACTCTCCATCAAGCCACGAGGGCGTCGATTGTGGATTATTCAATTTCGAGAATACAGCTTTATGATTTCTGCCAGCAGATATTACTTCATTTTGTGTGATTACCCTTTCAAATTTCTCGTCAGGAATTTCTACCCTGACCCGGCCTGTATAACATTCAGTTTTAAAATAATTGTCGTGAGCTTTAATGTTGAAGGATGTTCCGAGAACTGATACACTAGCAGTCGGGCATTTTACTGTGAATTCTTCTCCTTTGTTGACATTGAAAAAGGCTTCTCCCTGTAATAAGAGTTTTCGGTTAATTTTCCAAAGCAGCTTATTATATGTGATTTTACTGGCAGCATTCATGAATATTACTGATCCGTCGGGCAGGATATAAGAGGTTTTTTCGCCTGCCTTGGCATTTAGTTTAACCTGATTTAAATAGAGCAATGTACCGAGACCCATAAACAATAAAATGGAAGCTGCAGCAGCTATGTTGAGTCTTCTTCTGAGCTTTATTGACTTTATGGCTAAAGTTTTATTATTCTGAAGATGCTTGCCCATACTTGTTTCAATTCTTTGCCACAGGTCATCAACCTTATCGGTTTCAAGCTCTGCTTTCCTGTTTCGCATTGATGACAGGTATAGTTTTGCCTGTTGTACAAACTGACGATTTTCTTCCGAGGCCTCACTCCATTTCTTCCATCTTTCTGCTTCCTTGTCCGGGATACCTGTTAGCCAGTTCAGGAATGATTCTTTTTCTAAAAGATTCATATTTGGTTTTTTAAAAATTAATTGAATTAAAGCGAAAGCTTTTTAATTCTATAATAAAGAGTCGATGGTTATAAAAATGTAACCATGTTTTTTAAAATAATTTCAGATATTCTTTAGGAGAGGAGCAAAAAGGTTATGACACGGGTATCGGGGAAAGTTTTTCTTAGCTTGTGTAGCGTTTTGCTAAGAAGGTTGCGGGTTGCCTGGTCGGTTAGATTCATGGTCGTCTGAATTTCTTCGTTTGAGAGATTTTCGAAATACTTAAGGTGAACGATTTCTTTTTGCCTTGCACTCAGGCTTTTAAAGGCTTCTTCTATTTTTTTTTGAATTTCGATACTAATCTCATTTTCAACGATCCGGCTTTCAACTGAATAATCGATTGCGAAATCGTACAGTAAATCCTCACCTGAATTGCGTTTTCTTTGAGAAGCTAATCGTTTGAAAATTCTCCGTCTCAGCGATGTGAGAAGATAAGCTTTCAGATGATTGATTTCACCAAGATTTATTTCTTTCTCGAATAAATAAAGGAAAAGGTCATGGATTTCATCTTCAACCAAATCTTTATCACCACCCAGTTTAATGCCATAGTCATAGAGTGTCTGAATGTTTTCGTTATAAATATTATGAAGGGTTTCCCGGTCCATGAACTAAAAAGTATTTAAGGTCGGGGTAAATATAAAGGAATTACAATTGAACTACAATCACCATTTTAAGATTGGCTCTGGTTAAATATAGCTGTTAAGAAAGTAAGGATCTATTGATTAGCTTTTTTCACCTAAAAAATACGCAACTTTCCATCTCTCTTAAAAATATCCAAAATTCGTTCATCGTTGCGCTTATCGGGTATTTCAGATCCCTCTATTTGTCCAGGATAGCCTAATTCAACTTTTAATTCATTATGAAAGTCAATAAAAATCGGGTCAATAACCACCCAATTGCATCCGAGTGAAGAATATCCCGGCCAAAAGTATCCGGTATATATCACTTCATTATCAGCTTTTATTGCGAATGCAGTGCCTGTTACCGGGTATTCTAAATTCTTAATATCATTTTTAGCATTATCTGACACTTTAAATGTGTGGTTGTCCGGGTCGTACTCCAGGATATCCGCATATTTAATCAATGGGAAAGTTTGTGTTATCGCAGTTGATTCAATAATCTGACAGGAACCATTTAATTTTTCATAAACATTTAACAGATAAAGGTCCACAACACCTTCAACCTGGTGTTCATTTTTTTCTTTGGCACAACTTAAAGATATAGCAGTCAATATTCCTGCTAGTAGAATGATCGGCCAAAAAAGATTCTTAATCATATTAAATATTCAGGTTAAAAATCATTGATGTTTTTGGTTTCAAAAAAGCTGCGTCAAATGAATTATAATTACAATGTACAATAGAATCATCGAATCTTTCCTTAATATATACTCTGTATGCACATTGGCTTCTATGTGGTTTACTATTTATAAACCACAAAGTTTCGCAAACCAATAAAAGATATATTAGATTATTTAATGCAACTGAAAACTATTTAATCGAGCATGCGTACATTCCAAAGCAAGCACCGACAAATCCTCCGGCCTTTATTGTACTTAAGGATAGTTCCATCCATATTTTCCTTCAGCATGGTCCATTCATCCGGTTCTACAGAATAAAAGAAATCATAGTACTTACCGCTTGCCTCAATCTTTAGAAAAGAGTGTGCTATTCTCTGGCAAAGTAATTTTTGATCTTAGTAATCAGAATAGGTTCAGCACCCGGAATATCGTGATTTCCCTGTTCCAGTTGAACAACCAGACCTGAATCGCTTTTAACGAGTACCGACAAAATAATAGCTTGATTCATTCTGAAATGCTACCAATCCGGCTTTATCGCCTGCATTTTGCGGATCATATTGTAAAGATACGGAGACAGTGCAATAAGCATGCTGCTGGCGTCTGGCAATAAATGAGGACTGAACCAATTTATCGATAGGTTGTGGTCTGGGTATTAAATTCAAAGCCCCATCTTTTATTTCATAACATTTTTCACGCGGTGTTCGCAATTGATACCAATGAAAAGCCAGAACCGAATCATTGAATTCATCTCGTACAGTAAAATTTCCATTTAACGGATAAGTTGCTTTTGATTGCTGAGGTAAATTTGGCTTTGCTAAAGTATAAGGTACAGTTTCCTCACTTTGAAGTATAACAGGCCATTCATCGACCCACTTGACCGGCAACATAAATGTTTCGCGTCCTGTATTATAAAAATTACTTTCATAAGGCCTGCATCCCAGGAAAACCGCCCACCATTCGCCATTTTTTAATTCAACCAGATCAGCATGACCAGTACATGTAATCGGGTTAAGCCTGGTATTATCAAGATGTCGTTGTGTTAGTATAGGATTGTTTTTATAGGGAACAAATGGTCCCCAGGGGGAATTACTTTTGAAAATAACCTCTGAATGATCTTCGCCCGTTCCACCTTCGGCTGCCATCAGGTAATAAATACCTTTTACTTTATAAATATGTGGACCTTCAATCCAGATAGGTTTTTTAGATATATCCGAACCTCCGCTTACAATAACCTTGCGTGGACCAATCAATTTCTGTGATAGTTATATCGAACTCCTGAATCCAGATTGCACGATGCCCGTCATATAAAGGCTTCCTTCAGGTGCGCCATTATTGATAACATATGCCTTTCCATTATTCTCAAAAAAGAATGCAGGATCAATACCGTCAAAATCCATTAAACAGGATCAGACCATGGACCTGCAGGATTTTTAGCAGTGACAAAGAAATTTCCTATACCATCAACCAGTGTATTAATAACATAAAATAGTACTGTCATGATAGCTGATAGCAGGAGCAAATACTCCACGTGATACTCCAAGACTGTCTAAATTCAGTTGAGATGGACGATCGAGTACATGCCCTATTTGTTCCCAATTTACCAGGTCCTTACTGTGAAAGATCGGAATGCCCGGATAAAATGAAAAAGATGAATTAACCAGGTAAAAGTCATCGCCAACACTTACAATGCTTGGGTCGGGATAAAACCCTGCCAGTATTGGATTGAGATATTGATTTTGTGTATCCGTTAATTCTTTATATACCGGGTCATTCCCTTTATATTCGAACCAATTGAAACTGGCGTACTCCTTTGTTTGTATTTTTTTTTCATTGATTCCGCACACGATTAAAAGCCAAAATAATTGCACTAAAGTGATCAATGATATGCAAAGCGAATCACAGGAATTTTTTCATTTTGGCTAATTTTTGCCGAATTTAAACATTTTTTTTGCAATATAGCATCAACAGATTCCAATTTGACGTAAACTTTCAACATAAACATGATACTGGCAAAACTCAGATATTGCATTATAATGTAAGATTGATTATTTTGTACCTGACCACATCTAGAACGAATTAATTATGAAATCTACTCATTTTATCAAATTTCTTTTAGACTTAGCAATTTACTTATAGTCATATTTATTGTCTCCCAGAGTATAATAAATGCTCAACCCTCACTAAATCTAAAATGCTCATCTAATAGCTCAGACTTTTACAATCCCACCATTGGATCTGAATGACTTTATTTAAAGAAGTTCAGCTATCTCCAATTTTCCCGATTCAAAGACTTTTGTCGATTGCATTCCATTAATTAAAGCTGACAGTATATATCAAATATACCTGACCAAAAAAAACGAAACTGATTTTAATCTGGATACCCTGATAAAACATTATTTCAGCTTACCAGTGCAAATCGACCATCCCGAAGCAACAGGATTGATACAAATTAAACATAGCTGGCTTATCTGAATTCGATGTGGGATGTTCTTCAAAGAAAGCCGGATACGAATAGTACGGGTACTCTATTACCATTATCCTATCCATATATTGTCCCGGGTGGGCGATTTCACTGAAATTTACTATTGGGATAGCTATTTTACCATGGAAGGATTGGCTGCCTCAGGTCGAATTGACCTCGTTGAAGCTATGCTTGAAAATTTCGCCTGCCTGATTCAACAGTTTGGATATATACCCAATGGCAACCGGACCTATTACCTTGGCCGTTCTCAACCTCCGTTTTTCGCCGAAATGATCAAATTATATATGAAGGAAACATCAGATTCAAATGGAATTAAGTTTATACAGGTTCTTGAACAGGAATACAAATTCTGGACAAATTCATCACATATCAGAAAAATTGGAAGTGAAACCGGATATCTGAACCATTATACGATGACAATAATACACCCCGACCTGAAGCTTATAAAGAGGATTATAATCTGACCGTAAACCTGGCCCCTGCTGACCGTTATAAAATGAACTGGAATGTGCGGGCTGCGTGCGAATCGGGATGGGACTTCAGCAGTCGATGGCTTTCCGATGGTAAATCTATGTCAACCATTCATACTACTGATATTTTGCCTGTCGATTTAAATTGTCTTTTGTATAATATGGAATATACATTAGCAGAGCTTTACAAAAAGGCCGGAAATATCAACTTTTCTTCCTTATACATAAATAAGGCCATCGAAAGAAAACAGCTGATTCTTAATATTTTTGGAATTCAAAAAAGGGTTTTTACTACGATTATGATTAAAAGAACCGCAAGCAAGCCACACTCGAAAGTCTTGCAGCAGTTTACCGCTTTATTTTAAAATAGCCACGCCATCGATGGCCAAACAGGTGGCAGACAAACTGGGAAAAGATTTCCTTCGGGATGGAGGCTTGGTGACCAGCCTTAACAATACAGGACAACAATGGGATGCACCTAACGGATGGGCTCCCCTGCAATGGATAGCTATTGTCGGGCTTGAAAACTATGGATTTAAAAGTCTAGCCGACAGCATTGCCCATCGGTGGATGGCACTTAATGAGAAGGTATACCACAATACCGGTAAAATGATGGAAAAATACAACGTGTCAGATACAACACTCGAAGCCGGTGGTGGTGAATATCCAGGTCAGGACGGGTTTGGCTGGACAAACGGTGTTTATCTGGGATTATATAGGAAAGGGTATAGATAGAGCAGATGATGGTATGAACTGCTTTGAGATACAGACGAAGTTCGAATATAAAGTTTGTGAATATAGAAAGGGAAAAAGAACCAAAAGCAGGTGAATCACATTCCATTGGTCCTGCAATGCGATAGACTCAACGGGGGTCGACATTAAATCCAATTTCCTTTAAAACCATTTCATTTTCCCGGGAAGATACTATCTTAATTATTCTTCCGGTTTCACAATAACAGGCAAAACAATAGTCCATCCTTGCAGAATCAAAACTAATATTTAACTTGCTTACTCTGATATTCTGTTCCTTAAGGTATTTAGTTACAGCACCAGCCAGTTCGTCATCTGTGGTATGAGGATATGACATCCACTTGTCTAGACAACCTGTTTCAGCATATGAATACCAGATGCAATCATCCTTACTACATGAAAAAATTAAAACTATGCATATCAGTAAAATATTTCTCATTCCTTATTTTGTTGACAATTAAAGAATAGGTAAGGCTATAATTTTATATAACTAATTATAAAAAACAGCCCTGTAATATAATATGTATTTACCATCTGGGGACCAAAGAGGCTCCATACAGGCACCTGGTATTTCATTAATAATTCGGTAGTTGTTCCCATTTATATCTATTATGGCCAAATTTGAATTATCGGTAATAAATGTAATTTGTTTTCCATTAGGAGACCAACAAGGAGAATTAATATTGTTTTTATGAATTATGGTTTTTTGTTTTGAACCATCCGAATTCATCAATTTTAAGTCACTTCCATAGTCGGCAAGTGAAGAAGTGAAAATAATTTCATCTTTTTTTGGATTCCAATAGGGGTCGTAACTATATTTTTCAAAAAAGGTTAGCTGGTACTCTGATTTTTCATCTATATTATACTTGAAAATCTGAGCATAATTATTAGAAATATATTTGCTATAAACCAATTTTTTTGAATCAAATGACCAGTCATACCAGCTAGCAGTATTATCCTTTGAGATTATTTTGACATTCCCATCCATTGTAACGATGCATAATCCACTGTCTGAACAGCAGGCAATTTTTTGTCCATCCTGAGACCAGATAGGTTTCCAAAAACCGATATCAGCATTTGTAAGCTGACGTTCATTAGATCCATCGAAGTTCATCAGAAAAAGTTCACCATCATTCACATATACTATTTCAGTATCATGGGGAGACCAGTCAGCATATGTTAATTTAGAAGTCAAAAGAGTCATTTCAGAACCATCTATATTCATTATGTAAGCGGCTCCTTCACTATTAAATAATATTTTCTTGCTTTCGGGAGAAAATGAATATTTGGATTCTGTTTTCTCCGGACTATCAGTTATTCGTGTATTTGTATAACTATTAGTATTATACAGGTATAAATCATATAACCCTGTATTTGATTCAATAGGCTTAAGATTATTTACTATATCAACATCCTTATCACAAGCAATTAAAGCAATAGCTAATATGAAAACTGCAATACAATTGAATTTAGAGGTAGTCATATTCTTATTAATTGATCTTTTTAAAGATGCAATTTGTTTCATAATGGTTGCTTGATTAAAATAAAGCTAAAAAAATTACCTTTGTTTTTTTTATTCGATTTCCAATATGTTTTATGCCACTTAACTATAATGTATTCACGAAAAAATCTTGAATGAAAAGTATTTGAATCACGCACTTATTAATGGCCATTTGATATATTATTTAATTTAGTATTTACGATTTCATAATAAAATACAATCTTTGAACCTTCAGATTAGTAACCGCTTTTACTATACGGTATCAAACATTATGAAAAGATTCAAAGAAAATTTTCCAAACATAACTTCAGTCTTATTTATCTATTTTACCGGGCTGGCCTTGTTTTTTGTTTTCCGGCTCACATTATTCTTAACAGAAATTGGGCGCATTGGCGAAATCCCGGAATCGGAAAAATGGGCGAATATCCTGGGTGCTTTTTGGATGGGGATAAGATTTGATACTGTTATTTCCGGTTATATTTTATTATTACCTTATGTATTGATAAGTGTTGGACTGTTCTTTAGAAAAACACCTTCGATTTTACCGGATAGTATTTTTGTTGTCTTTATAGCTTATACTTTGGCATTTTTACTTTGTGCTGTTGATATACCTTTTTTCGGTCAGTTTTTTTCGCGTCTGACGGTTGTTGCCGCTTGAGTGGATGAATACCCCCGGTTTTGTTTTTAAAATGATAATACAGGAACCAACTTACTGGTTGTATATAATTCCATTTACAGCTATTTGCATACTGTTTTATTTTATTTCGAAAAAGATATTCCTCAACCTTCGTGATAGACGAATCACTTTCAGTTCATGGAAATCATTAACATTTAAAATCATTGTATCACACTTCTTTTCGCCGGTTTTATATTTGTCGGTATCAGGGGACGGATAACAAAAAAATCGCCGATAAGGGTTGGTACTGCCTATTTTTCAAATTATGCATTTATCAATAAACTGGGGCTTAACCCCGTCTTTACATTTTTACGAAGTGCCCTTGATGAAACCGACGAAAGCAATAAAAAAATTAACCTGATGGATCCCTCCAGGGCACTTGAATTGGTGAGGAACGATTTTAATATTATATCTGATAGTAATGCTTCGCCGATTGCCAGAATAATAGGGAATACAAATGACAGTATCCTGAAAAAAAATATTGTTATCGTTTTAATGGAAAGCATGACTATACGTAAAATGGGTCTTCTGGGCAATACCGATTATCACACACCTTATCTCGATAGTCTGGCAAATAGCGGTTACTTCTTCACTAATATCTATTCGTCGGGCATACATACCTTTAATGGTATTTATAGTACTGTTTTCGGATATCCCGCATTGCTCAGGCAACATCCGATGCAGGCTGTTGAAATTAAAAAATACAAAGGTATTTCATCAGTTTTAAGGGGAAATGGATACTTCAATATCTATGTTACTACTTACGACGGACAGTTTGATAACGCTGAAGGTTTTATGATGGCAAATGATTTCGACAAGGTTGTTTCACAGAAGAACTACCCGTCGGAAATGGTTAAAAGCACACTTGGGGTTCCCGATGATTATATGTTTGAATTTGCTG